>CAZFNN010000012.1:0-114806 GCA_964520555.1 uncultured Ignavibacteria bacterium | reverse complement strand
ATGAGGCACGCCGCCAGCGTTCGTTCTGAGCCAGGATCAAACTCTCCGAAGAAAAATTTGTCCTATCAATTCGCTATCACGAAGTTCCGTGACTTCAAGGAGACCCTGAAGCCACTGGATGTTCAGATTAGCTGTGTTTAGGAAAGACAAGGGTATTGACTGCCTTGCGGCAGTTTCTACCTTGCCCGTATCACAAGCTTTCTATTAGCTGGCACACTATTTTCTTGTCAAAGAGCGATAAGTCTCCCGAACCGGGAGCCTCGGAACGCTACCAGTCACAGTCGCAAATCCTTTGTGAAGGAACAACTGCCCGATCAGCGGACGACCAATATACGTATGGCAAGGGCGATGTCAAGGGGATTGATTGAGAAATTGCGGAAATATTTTAGGAGGGGTGAAAGTGTCCGGTTTGGGGGGGTGGGGGCCATTTCGGTGTCAAATCCGTTGATTACGTGGAGTTAGTGGTAGCGGGGAGAGGTCGCAGGAAGTTCAGAGTTTCCCACCGTTCCGGTGGGGTACATTTCCGGTGGGGTAGATCAACAAGATCGGCCGGGCGAGAACTTCCCGGCCCGGCCGATTGTGCAGTGCCCCGCAATAGTTAGTCTTCTCTACTTCAAGAGCACCATCTTCCGCACCGCCTGGTTGGTACCGGCGGGAGCTGAACTATAACGGGCTGGAGAGGACTTTGAGGATGGGGTTTTTGAGATTGCTCCAGCCTTTGGAGACGTTGTCGTCGCTGGAGATTTCGACGACGGCGTCGCCATACATCCAGTAATCTTTGGCGCCTTTGAGCTTCAGGTTCTCGGCGGCCTTGTGGACGCATTGAGTCTGGCGAGCTTCGTTGGGATGCCAGCGGTATTTGTTGCGAAAGGTTAGACGATACTTGGAGGTCCCCGAGGTCGCACTCCAATTGATGTTCATGCTGCCGATGGCAAACTGCCAGTCGTGATTGGAATACTTGCTTTGCGGGATCGCGACCGAACCGGAAGTACGGCCTTTCTGGACAGCGAGCATGATTTCGCGGGTGACTTCTTCGCGCACGCCCTCGTCGTCAACCAGGACCTTGCTCAGATTGACTTTCATGTCGATGCCGGTGCCTTTGAGGTAGGCATCGAGATGCGCCTGAGCATTGCCGCCGGGGTCCATGGTGAGGTAGCGCGCCAGCGCCAGAGTATTCTCGTCGGACAGCGTCGAGCAGGCAAAATCGATAAATACCTTTGTCGGAGGTGGGTCGCCCATAATACCTTCCTATGCAATGGCCTTGATAGCGGTGACGGTGCCGGTCCAGGGATTGGAACCGAAGCTAATCTCGATCTTGTCGCCCACCTGCTTGCCCATCAGCAAACGCGCCATCGGAGCCGAGATCGTGACCATATCGGAGACCAGATCGAGTTCGTATTCGACGGGACCGACGATGTTGAAGGTGTGACTGGCGCCGGTTTTATCATCGACAACTGTGACGGAGCATCCGAAGGTGATCTTCTCGGGGCGGTCGCCGTTGAGGTCGATGATGCGGCCGCGGAGGTAGCCGTTGAAGCGCTGCATCCGTTCGAGCAGGAGCACTTGTCGTTCGCGGGCGCTATGGTAAGCGGAATTCTCCTTGAGGTCGCCCAGCGCGGCGGCAGCGCCGATATCTTTGGAATTCTGGTCGATATCCTTTTTCAGGGCGGCAATACGATCTGTCAGGGTTTTGTAAGTGCTTCTCAGAATCGGGACCTGCATTACGCCTCTTTCATTACCTTGGCCAAGTATCGGCAAAACTGCGGCACTCGTCAACAGCTGACGCGCCTTCGGGCCAGTGTCAATGCTTGAGCCGTATTGACCGTTATACGCAACATTGCTCCCGCTCATTGCAGGCTGCCGGCGAGAATCTCGCGGGATACCCGCATGAGTCAAGCGGCCCGGGAGCCCAAATCGGGCTCCCGGCTTGCGTTGGACGCTTCGCCTCGCTACGGACAGCCGGCGCACGGACGCGCGCCGCCAGCGAAGATATAATTGATCAAGAAGACGGCATCGGAGATCGTCACCTGATTGCTGCAGTCGGCATCTCCGGCCAGAACCGGATTCGGAGGCGCACCGCCGGCGAAGATGTAGTTGATCAGGTAGACGGCATCCGAGATCGTGACGGCACCGCTGGCGTCGGCATCGCCGCAGATGTAGCAGCGGGCGCAATAGCCGGCGTTGCAGACAGCCTCGCAGTCGTCCGGCACGCTGTTGCCGTTGGTATCCAGCGAGGTGCCCGCGCCGATATCAACCAGATCGTCGACACCGTTGCCGTTGCAGTCGACGATCGACAACGGCTGCACGGCGCCGGCGCCAATCGGATCGTAGACGCCATCGTTGTCGTCATCGACGGACAAGAGGATCGTCGGCATCGTGAGTGCTTCGAACTCGGTAAGATTCAGCTCGACCTGGATATTGTCGGTTGAACCGAGACCGATCGAATGCTGGCCGAGAACCGGTTCGCCAGGGGGCAGGCCGTTGAGGCTGACGATGCCGGACGGTGACTCGCCATGGTCATCGAGCGCGTCGATGCGATAGCGCAGTATTCCCGAGGAGTCCTCGTCGTTAAGGAGGTTAAACAGCATTGCCTGCGGCTGCCCAACGCGCAGGGGACTCGGGAAGTTCGGCTCGACGGCGATGAAGCACCACTTCCCTGGCGCCACGAACTTGCCGGAACAGGTCGAGCCGGCACCGGTGACGGGATCGATAATCGAAACCGAGAAACAGGCGACGTTGCCGGCTACGAACGAGACCGGCTTGGTCACGGTGATCGGGATGGTGATGCACTGCCCGGGCGCCAAAAGCGGCGTGGTGCCGTTGGCGGGAGCAAATGTGAAGCCGATACCGGAAACGTTGCAGCCACTTCCGGAAGCCATGCCGGCCAGCGAGTAGTTGATAGTGGCCGGCGAAGCGCCGTCGTTGCAGATCGTCAAGTACAGAATTTTGGTGTTCTGTCCCTTACAGAAGATCAGCATCGGCGGAATCTTGCAGTGTACGCGGCATTTGCCGGAGCTGCCGGCGGCGTAAAGCGATTGGACTTCGCTCTGGGCAAGAGCGCGGTTGAACAGTTCCAACTCGTCGATCCAGCCGTCGAAATAGCGGTTGGTCAGGTAGCAGCTGCCGGTGTTCAAGAAAGTACCGTGGCCGATGTCGAGGATCGGGCCGGCATTGGTGCTGAAGAGCGGTCCGGTGATCGGCGTGAAGGTGCCGACGACGGCACCGTTCAGGTAGAACGTGCCGACGCCGGTGCTGCGCGAGACCGTCACAGCCACGTGCTGCCACTGATTGAGAGCGACCACACCGGGGGGGGTCATGAAGGTTGTCTGCGGTGTCGGGAAGCTGCTCATCACCAGGCCGAGGTTACCCGTGTTGGTGCCCTGGCCATCATCCTTGACGAAGAAACAGACGCCATCGAGACCAGAGCCGCCGAAGAACCACTGACGGTTGTCGAAGATCGGATCAACGCACGGCGCATTGCCGGGGTTGGTCAGGAAGACACTGCAGTTGGCGCTGAAGCTGGTGGGATGAATCCAGGCATCGGCGGAGAAATCGCCGCTCGCAACGGTGACAAAGGGATCGTTGTAGACGCGAACCACGTCTTGATTCGCCAGAGTCGGACCGAAACGATAGGCGCCGTTCACCTGTCCGGAACCAAACATAAATGTCCCCAGATGGGTTCCGGGATTGTCGCCGCCGGCCAGATCGTAGGCCGTGGCCGGGGCGGTTTCGTCAAACGAGTACCAGGCAATCATCTGCCCCGGAACGCGGGCGCAGCAGGTGTCCGCCGGATTGTCGGAGCACATGAAGTTGCCGAAGTTGATGTCGGTCTGACCCGTACCGGAGCCGAGCGAGAGATTGTGGACGCTCGGCGACGGATAGGTCTGCACCCAGTTGGGCTGGTTGACCTCGACGACCGTGAAGGTCGTGCAGGGTAAATTGGTGAAAGAATAGGTGCCGTTAGCAGCGGTGGTAGTGCCGGCGTAGAGCGGACCGCCCTGATAGTAGAGCTCGATCGTCCAGCCGCCCAGGCCCGGCTCACCGGGATCGTGCACGCCGTCGCGATCGTAGTCGTTCCACTTGCGGCCGCTGATGCTGCAATCGTTGGCGGCACCGGGGCAGCAGCGTCCGACATCGAGACGCAGGTAGTCGATCATGGTGTCGTCGTGCAGAAGGAAGTCGATCTTGCCGTCCTGCAGGAGCGGCATGACGCTGGTGATGAAGCCGTACGGCGGAAGATTGGCCAGATCGAGGCAGACGGTCATGGTGTCGCCCGGATTCCAGATCGTATCGGCGCCGGCGGTGTGGATCCCCAACAACTGGCTCAAGCTGAGATGATAGATGCTGGCCGTACCGGGATAGTCGCCTAACTGAAGATCATCATCTTCGCAGCCGGCGTTGATTCCCATGACACGCAGACAGAGGGTCGCGGAGACGACGCAGCAGGTGGTGTCGAAACAGTCGCTGAAGGTGTGGCCAAAACACTGATCGAAGGCGGGCTGGTCAAAGGTCAACGTCGGTGCACTCTGGCACAGCTCGTTCAAAAAGGTCTGCAACGCCGGTGAGGGCGTCGGCAGTTCGGGTGCGTCCGGCTGGAACTGGTCGTCCTTTCCGGCGACGCAGGTATCGTACACGAGTGCGGCACACTTGGACGTGTCGAGATTACCGAAGTCATAACCGGTCATGATCGAGTTGTAAAGCGGCTGGTAAACGTTGTGTTGGATTGTCGACGGCGCGGTCTGAATCCAGCCCGGTTGCTGTGTCTCGTAAACAAAGTGGAGATAGGTGGAGGCCAGACCGTAGATCGCGTAAGCGCCAGTGGCATCGGTCGTGTCGCAGAACGTTCCGTAGTAGTCGGTCGTGCAGATGATCCAGTTAGCGAGCCCCGGTTCACCCGGATCGTGCACGCCATCGCAGTCCAAGTCCTCATACTTCACACCGTGAAGTTCGCCTTGCGGCGAAGGTCAGCCACCACTCATGCCGCCGCCGGAGTAGTCGACCTCGGTATTGTTACGCAAATAGATATCGAGGTCGCCGTCCTGAAGGGCGGCCATGATGTTCGTGATGCCGCGGTCGGCAAGGGGCAAATTGGCCAGATCGAGGGTAACCGTCATTGTGTCGCCCGGATCCCAACTGACATCGGCACCACCCGTCGCCAGTTCCAGCAGACTACTCAAACTTGTGTGCCAGATGCTTCCCGGACTCGGCCAAGCGCCGAAGTGGAGTTCATCATCCTGGCTGCCGGCGGTCGAGGCGCGCAGACGCATTTGAATTGTCGCCTGGATCGGTCCACACGCTCCCCAGCAATTAGTGAAGGTATGCCCGAAGCAGGCATCGGCACCCGCCGGCTGATCGAAAAACGTCAATGCACTGCCGCAGGAATTCAGTTGAGCCAGCAGTCCGGCGCTGGGCGAGGCCGGTTCCGGACCGTTGCCGCCATCGAAGTTGTCGTTTACGCCGCCCAGACAGGAGAAGGTCAGGGTCGTGTCGCAAGTGGCGATCGCCTTGAAAGCGAAATCGCGGTCGGTGACGACATCCCCGGAGCCGAGCGTCAGGCGATAATCAACCGAGTGCGGCGTTGACTGCAGGTAACCAGGTTGCTGTTGGATCGCGACCGCATAGTCACCGGCAGGCAGACCGGCAAAGGCGAAGAGCCCATCGGCTGTGGTGGTCGCCGAGTCGAGGCTGGGCGGCAGGCCGCCGCCGATTGCACGCAGATAGACAGTCCAGCTCGGCAAGGCCGGATCAAATGCGCTTGGACTGCCATCGCAGTCGCGGTCGACGAAGACGAGGCCTGAAATGGTAGCCGCCCCGGCCGATACCGGTGCTGTGACCATCAGGCAGACGAGGATCAGGCGCGAGCTCAAGACTCGCCACCGATCACGCCAACGTGCCATGTTCCCTCCAGAGGCAGTAGATATAGTTCTTCCGACTTGCCCTGTCACCCTGACAGGGCCGCTCAGTAGTCGTTGCAGGTATGGATTTATGAAATTGTGAAGCGACTTTCGTCGATATTCGGAAGTAAGTTAGCCTAAATGGGGCTGTTTAGTCAACAATAATCTTACAGGAAAGTTTGCGGGTCCGGGTGGAGGAAGGCCCTCACCCCTGCCCCTCTCCCAGGGGGAGAGGGGGCAAGAGCGTTACTCGACGCGGGCGGTAAGGGCTGCCGCGACGGCGATACTGTTGTGGCATGATCGCAAACGACGTTTTCGTGGCATAAGCGTAAACGAAGGTGTTGTGGAGTGAGAGCAAACGAAGGCGTTGTGGAATCGTCGTGGGCTGTTGCGGATCAAGCAGCCACCCATCGGATTCGAACCGATGACCTGCTGATTACGAATCAGCTGCTCTACCAGCTGAGCTAGGGTGGCCGATGAACAGGCGGCGCAAAAAGCGATCGAAACGGCAATGGTCTCGATCAGTCAAAATGGCGCCCCCCAGAATCGAACTGGGGACACGCAGATTTTCAGTCTGCTGCTCTACCAACTGAGCTAGGGCGCCAGTTTGCAAGGCGGGTAATCTATTGATTGAATTCAAAATGTCAACGATTTTAGAAGTTGTTCGCAGTCGCACTGGTGTGCAACATCGATCCCGTAATGATAGACTCAGCATCGAGCGTCGCAGTCCCCCGTTAACCACAGCGACCTCGAGAGATGAGGGAGAATGGCGATCTAATTACTTGACAAATTCGATCCATGATATACCATATACTCCAGGACGGCAAGGGACACAGCGGTGTGCTCCGCATACTTCGAGTATCACAGGCGGCTGCCGAAGCACCTGAGGTGACTCCGTCCTCACGCGAGCCACGACTCAATCCCGGATCGGGAATTCTCATAAATTTCTTCCTGGAGGCGTGACTATGCGTGTATTTCTAAAGATGATAGCTTCGGCCGTGACGTACCTGGTGCTCTTCGTTCCAATTGAACCTGCCCGCGCCGAGATTTTCAATCTGTCCGAGATTGTCTGCGGTGATGCCGACGGCTCCGGTACGGTTAATCTCGCGGATGTGAACTTCACGGTGAACTATTTGTTCAGCGGCGGTCCGGCGCCCGATCCGTTCGAGCTGGGAGACCAGGACTGCAGTGGCGCCATTGATATTGCCGACTGCGTCTACCTTGTCTCCTACCTCTATGATCTCGGCGGCCCACCACCGTGCTGTCCGACTGCGGCCGACTACTGCCCGCGTGCGATGACCACCGGGTTTGATCTGGAGACGGCATTGCAGATGGCCAGACTCGCCAATCACGCTTACAAGGCCGGGCCAGGACTGTCGTCGGCAGACATCATCACGAGTTGCTGGGAAGGAATCGCGTTTCTCCAGTCCAACCCGAATTTCGACTGTGATGTTCCGCAAATTCCCAGCTTTGAGGACACGCAGTTGTTTCTGGCGCGCGATCCCTGGACGGGAGACATTGTCGTCTCGTTTCGCGGCTCCGGCACGCTTGAGGACTGGATCAGCAATGCGCAGTTCGCCGACGCGGTTAATTGGCAGTTTGACGACGGAACGATCGTCCCCAATTCGGTGCACAAGGGATTCCTCTGCGCTTACCAAAGCGTGGAGGCTGAGCTGAAGACTGAACTCGAAACTGCCATAGACGAACTTGAGGACGTTACGGATGTACGCGTTTACTTCACCGGGCATAGCCTAGGTGGGGCTTTGACCACGATTGCAGCGCTTGACCTGGTCGACTGGCTGGTCGACACGAAGGGGTTTCAACGCGATCACATCGTGATGTATTCGGTTGCGGCGCCACGGGCGTTTAAGCCATCTTTGCAGGGATCTTTTGCGGCGCGAGTTCCAAACAGCTGTGCCGTAATGGAAAAAACCGATCCCGTGCCCTATCTGCTTCCGACGTACGAGCACATTTGGCGTGTCGCCGTCATCAATTCCCGCGTCTCGGGCACCGGCGCGATCACGGCAACACGCCTCGAGTTTGCGGGGGGCGAAGATATAAGCGACTGCGGGCCGGTCACACAGTTGGTGCCGTGGAGTTATGAAGCAATGGTCGGTCACGATCGCGAAAAGTACATCACGCGGTTGGAGGAGGTCGAAACGCCCGGCTTGCCGACTGTCGCGATCAGCGTCGACAACGGCCGCATGAAACTCGCTTGGAGCGGTACCGTGCAAGGGCCCTGCGATCGCGTGATTCTCTGCGACAATTGCCCTTCGGTGATTGACTTTTTCAACCCGCTGGCAAACGACTGGGAATGGGTTGTCAAAGCCAGTTCCAAGCAGACTCCGCAGGCCAAGAGCGAAGGCCTTCGGGCAGCCTATGTTGACGGTTTCGGCCGCGTCATTGCCCGCTCCGCGCCGTACACCGCGAAGACTCCATCCAAGCTAACGCTGACGCGCCGGCCGCTGGGATTTCTTGAAGTCACCTGGAAGGTGAGCGATGAAGGACTTTACGACTACGTCGCGCTGTACAAGCAGAACCCCAACACGGCGGGCCCAAATGGCTATGTCGCGGGCAGCAAACATCTGGTCTACTCTGATACCGACGATGTGTGGTCATCGGTGCGTCCGGGCGGGCCATTCTGGGTGGCGTACGTGACGGCTGACGCCCTTGTCGGCGGCCAGCGGCGGATCCTGGCGGTCAGAGGTCCGGTAAACTGAAGACTTGTTTTCTGCTCCAAACTGCCGAAGTGTCCGCTTGATCACAGAATGCGTTGCGCCGGCGTCTGAATTGAATGCCGGCGCAAATCTGGAGTGCGACAGGGCGGGCGTGGGGCTCAGGCCGGCCAAAGCCAGCCAAATACACCGGCCGCTACCAGCCCATAGATCAATCCGTCGATGGTGATCTTGAAGGTCACCCACCACGAGCGTTTGTACCAAATCGAGTTCTGCCAGTAAGCGAAGGCAAAGCCCATGAAGGCGACCGTTCCTACAAAACGGAAGACCGCGAGATAGTCGGCGCCGGGCGGCAGCGCGCGGCCGGCAATATAGCCGGCGAATAATGCGACAATCAGGCAGTAGATGAACCACTGAATCAGGGCCGGGCCCATGCTCCCGACACCGCTGGGCAGTATAGTGGCGACCATCACCGGCCCCTTATTGAGGCGCTCCGTGAACTCGGGGGAGTTCATCTCTCGTGATGACGTACACCGCGGCATCATGTAGTCGCCCGGAGGGATGTTAAATGGACGCATAGCATCCATCAGCTTGTCTTCATTGGGCACTTTCCGAAAGTCACTCTTGTGCCACGGTAGCACCATGTGAATGATTGAACTCACGATAAACACCGCGACTGCGGATAACAAGATCGGCAGCCATAGCGCAGTCAGTTCCGTCATGGATTGTCTCCTTCGACAAGATTCCGGTTTAATGATACGGCATGATGGGTTGTGACCTGCAGACCTGTCAACAAGCACTTTCCGACCGCGGCCGCAGAGAGCTGAATTCCGTCAACGAGAGGAAGGTGATCGGTTCCGAATTCAGTGTCGCGGTAGTTGCAGAAGCTCAGCAGGAAGTGTAATCGAGCGCGAACTAAACGAGGGGGACAAGGAAAGGCGTCGCAGCTAATTCAGTTGACTAAACGCCCAGTCGAAGAGCTTCTGCGCCTGCGTGAAGCGCTGGCCGTTGGAGTGAGCACCCAGCACCACGGCGGTCAGGTCGTGGCCGTAGCGGTCGGTCGCGCGAGCAGTGAAGCACCAACCGGCTTCCTCGATGTAGCCGGTTTTGCCGCCCTCAACCTCGTAGCGGCCGTGCAACAGGCGGTTGGTATTGCCGAAGATGTATTGCCGGTGCTTATTGACGGAGAAGAAGGTGTACTGTTTTTCCTGCAGAATACGCGAGATCGTCTCGTTGTTGGCGGCGGTATTGAGCAGGCGGGCGACATCTTCAGCGTTGCCGACATTGTTTTCCGACAAGCCGGTCGGTTCCTCGACGTGCATTGACAAGAATCCCAGCTCACGCGCCTTGGCGTTCATGGCGATAACGAAGCTATCGGGGCTGACGCCGGTCGAGCGCGCGAGGGCCCGGGTAGCGCGGTTGTCGGAGCCCATCAGGCTGGCATGGATGAGGTCGCGAACGCGATAGATGTGTCCGGCACGCAGCACCGAGCGGCTGGAGTTCTCGACGTCGGACATGATCATCGGGACTTCTTTATCCCAATCGACCTTGTAGTCCAGAAACGTCAGCGCTGTAAGGAGCTTGGTAATGCTGGCGATCGGACGGACGATATGCTCGTCCTTGCCGTACAGTTTAACGGAATTGTAATTATCGAAGAGGCAGGCGGACTCGCAGTTTACATAGGGCGCCGGGCGGGTAATATCCACTTTGGGCGGAAGTGGTCCGACGAGGCCACTGGTTATGGCGAGGTTGGCGGGCGACACCAAGGCGACCACCAGCGTGAACGCCGTGGCTCCCAAGAGCAGCAAGATTCGCTTTAGTGCCTTAAGAGACATCAAGCATCTCCAGAATCTGCCGGGCGTTGGTAACGGCTTGCCCTTCATGGCAGTTGTTGAAAAACAGGTACACGGTCTTCGTCTCTAACCGCAGTGCCTCGATCTTAGTAATCCACTCTCGCAATTCCGATTCGCTGTAGAGATAGTCGTAGCGATCGGACCCCTCACCGCTATACCATTTATCGGCATTTCGGCCGTGGAATCTGACATAGCCGACGGGAATCGTGGCCACGGCGACCGGCGGAACCATTTGTGCCAGTTGGGGTTCGTCTACCGAAACGAAGCCGATCTCCAGGGCCCGCAATAAATCAAAGACCTCCGTCCGAATCCAGCTGGCGTGCCGGAATTCGACGAACAAATTATAATCGATTAAAAGTTCGCGGCAAGCCCTAATGTGATCCAGATTTTGTGGACTGCGCATGAACGACCACGGGAACTGCGCCAGAATTCCCTTGAGCCGCCCCGATTCAGCCAGGGGAGCGATAGCGTCGCGGAACACCGGCGTCAACTCGTGGGCCTGAAGGCGCTTGTGGGTCAGCGACTCGTGCGCTTTGACCATGAACTCGAAGTGGGGCTTGGTGCGCTTGACCATGCTTGCGAATGTCGTCGGCGGCGGAATGCGGTAGTAGGTGGCGTTGATTTCGACGGTATCGAACTGGGTAGCGTAGTAATCGAGCATTTTGGTATTTGGCAGCCGCGGCGGATAGAACACGGTTTGCCAGTCGGCGAACGAGTAGCCGGAGGTGCCGATTTTGACAGTGCCCTTCGTCGTCATTCGCTCTTCCCTTTCGGCTGCTGAAAGCGTACCCTCCCGCAGCGCGGACACACCCATTTACGCTGTTTATGGAAGGAGCGTTTTTCTTCCTTCATGCGGACCTTGCAGCGCGGACAGGTCATAGCAGTCCCAGGAAGTCCCCCAGCAGGAATTCGATCCGGCCGATCAGCAAAGTGATGCGCGAGGTCACCGTGTAGCCAAAAGTTGCGCCAAAGAAGATCATCAGGAAATATACGCCGACATTGCTGCCCCAGCGAGCGAGACCGCGGTTACTGCGGGTGTAGAAGAAATACACCATCACACTCAAACAGCCGACCAAACCGACCAAGGCATCAATCAGCAACCACCAGTCGGTTTTTGGGGCTGCGCCAATGGCGGCAAAGGGGGCAATTGTTGCCGACATCTGCTTGAGGATGCGTGCATCGAGCATGGCGGGGATCGAAAGTCCAGCGCCAGCGCCGATGACCAGCGCGATCACTGGCTTGCTCCAGCCGACCCAGGCGGAGCGCAGGCGGAGCAGCATCAGAAGGCTTAGGGCCAGGGGAATCAACGACCAGAGATTTCCCTGCCCGAATAGTGGCAGCAGCAGTTTCGGTCTCAGCACGGAAGTCCATAACAACACGACCGTGAAGCCGACGGAAAGGCCGATCAGGATGTGCTCGGCAGCACGGTAGAGGGGGTTGTCGCGGTACAGGAAAGAGAGAATCGCGATCGTTGCCGCGGCGGCTGCGAAAGTAGCCCAGTCCATCAGTTCCCTGCCCCCGGCGGTGTGCTTCGACGTCGACGATCGGCAACGTTGCCGGCGACGATAATCAGGACGATCACAATTTGGGCGACGGAGAGCGCGAACATGCCGCGCGCGCCTGCGGCCGGTTGTTTCAAGAGGGTTTCGTATTCAGCGGCGCCTTTGAGTCCTGAGGCCAGCGCCACAATTTGGCCCGAAGAGATGTAGGGTGAGAACGAGGTCGCCATAGTTGCGGTCAACATCGTCAGGAGACGCACCTTGTACGGCAGTACGGCGTGCTCAACCCAATAGGTCGGCATCGAGCCATCAGCGAGCGAGACGACAAAAGCCAGGTCGTCGTAATTGGTGATCTGCTGCATTAACGGCAGTTCGGCAGAGAAACGGCCGTAGTAATCGCTGGGAAACTCCTTGGTGATGGTATCCGCCAGGGCGAGGATAGCCGAACGGAATTGCGGGCGAAAGCCGAGGAAGACGTAGTCGGCGCCGTAGTGCTTGCCCGCCTCGTCCGCGGCCGAATGCAGCGACTGCGCGCCAAGAGCGGTGCCTTCGGCAAAGAGCGACAGCCCGATGATCCGGACATTGCGCGCAAAGGCGTGTCGCACCAGCGCATCGCCAAGCGGTTTGACTTCGGCGTAAGCGGAGGCCTCGAAATCGAAGGAGATCAGAATCGTCGCGCCAGCCGGCAACGAGTCAATCGCGGCATAGAACGCGCGGGTTTCGTCCGACGGTTCATTGGCAGGATGCAATTGCAGCATGACCGGCAACGTGACGGCGAGGGCGACGACGAGAAAGACGATCTGGCGGGCGCTCGGTTTGGTCATGATTGCCTCAGCTGTAGCTCCGTTCGACGCCGAGGATTACGCGCAGGGCGGTGGCGACCGAGCCGAGTCCGACGCCGATCAAAAGCCCGCGCTTGGCGGCCGAGGAGGGGTTGTTGAAGATCCAGGCAGCGACGTCGGGGAGTACCTGGCTCACGGTTTCGCCGATGACATTCCGACCGAGCAGGACGATCACCGCCGTTAGCGCCAACACCAGCGCCGGCCGGGAGCGCACACGGAAGCCGCGATAGGCTGCCGAGGCCACAAAGAATGCCAGCAATGAGAAGGTGGTGGCCTGCAGCGGGGCTTGCAGATTATTGAAGGCCCACTGATACGGCGAATTGGTATCGATGCCGAAGATGGCGGCGGCGATGACCATAAACACCAACGAAGCGATCGTGCAGCCGCTATAGATCGCGGCGGAGCGGCCGGACCGGGCTTTCAGGGCGTGATGCTTGAGCACGCTAATGCCGCCGACGACCATCGTCGCGGCAAAGATGATCTGGTAGTAGTCGAGTAAGGTGCGATAGAGGGTCGCGGTGACGCCGGTCTGCACAAAGTACTGCGCGACCATAAACAGTCCGACGATGGTGGCAACGATGGCAGCCAAGCGCGCACTCATGGCAACAGACTCCGGTGCCAATTGACGCCGAACAGCGCCAGAACGGGCAACAGGAGGAGGAGCGCTACGAGCAGAAGCCGGAGAGCATCCTGCGCGATCATCGAGGCGCGCACTTTCTCGTCAGCGGTCAGATAGGCCGAGGCGGTGAACAGCTCCTCGCCGATGAGGGTGTAGTCACAGGCGATGATAAAGAACGATAGTTGAATCGTCGAGTCGGTGCCGGCAATTTGCAGGGCGCCGTTGATATTGCCGGTTTCGGCGAGAATCAGGGCTTCGCCTTCGAAACTGCCGAGGAGAAAGAGCGCGCCCGGTTTTTCGCGGGAGACGATGCCGTCGACGCCGGCGGCATAGCCGAATTGCGAGGGTGACACGAAGACGATGTCGTCCTCGCGAAACAGGTCGGCATGGCCTTGCTCGGCGTAGGCGGCCTTGATGATTTCGCGGGCGGCCTCGGCGATAACCGGGTCGTGGGTCGGAAAGATCAGACGGGTGCCGTAACTGGCGGCCTTAGCGGCGACGGGGCGCAGCATATTGAGCGCGGCGATCGTCGTGGCGCGCTGGATATCGCCGCCCCAGCCGGTCGTGAAGACGATCGGGCGGCCCTGCTCCGTCGAGCGACCGATCGCCTCGTCAACGGCTTTGAGGCCGGGGATCATCCGCAGTTCGCGCCGGAGGGCGCGCGGTCGCAACGTGAAGAACACGACGACAGCGGCGACGAGCAGCACCCAGATCAGGAGTAACAGAGTTGACTGCGGCAAATGCGCTCCGTTGGCCGCGGACAAGGGCAATCGCGACGCAAGGCCGCTTGCCGGCGCCCGGGCGGAATGATTAATGGCTCAGAATTCGGTCGTTGCCAAAAGCAGTGAGTATCATGGCTGCGGCGGCCGGGGCGGTCAACAAAAACTTGCTGCCCACGTTACAGTGTTTTGGTTGATTTTCGCGCCTCGACTCGTTCAGTTGTGGCGTGATGAAGTCTCGACTCTTAGTGCTGGTCATGATCGGCCTCATGGGGGCGGGGTGTTCGCGGCAAGCCGGCGGTCCGCAACAGTTGACGTGGTGGCAGTTTTGGACCAGCCCTGATGTGCGGCCGGTGGTCGCGGGGATGGCGGCGGATTTCGGAGCCAAGGCGACCACCAGAGTCCAATTGGGTGATCTCACCTGGGCGGACGGCCACGAGAAGATCGCGATCGGACTAGCCGCCAGCGGCGGACCCGACGTAATCGAACTTGGCTCCGACTGGGTGGCCGAATTTGCGGCGGGCGGGCGACTGCTGGATTTGACGCCGTACCTTGGGGGCTTGCGCGATAGTCTGCTGATGTGGGAGCCGGCAGAATTTGCGGGGGGGACTTATGCCGTGCCGTGGATGTTGGGGACGCGCGTCTTGTTCTGCAACAAGTCATTGCTCGCGCAAGCGGGATACGCGCCGGAATTTGTGCCGAGGACGTGGGCGGAGCTGGTGGATGCGGCGCGCAAGGTGGATGCGCTCGGTGACGACATTTTTGGCTTCGCCAGCAATTCGGCGGAGCGGCATCGGCTTTACAAGAAATTCCTTCCCTTCTTCTGGAGCGCCGGCGGCGAGGTTTATGGCGCCGACCAAGCATCGACTCAGTTCAGCAGCCCGGCCGGTCTGCGCAGTCTGGAATTCTACTTGCAGTTGTCCGATGCCGGCTTGATTGAGACGCAAGCGCGGCTGGAGGAATATTTCGTGGCCGGCAAGGTCGGCTTCGTTATCTCGGGTGAGTGGCTGGTGCGCCGCCTGCGGCAGGATCGCCCGGCTCTCCAGTGGGAAGTGGCAGCGATGCCGGCCGACACCGTGACCGGAGTCGGCGTCTCGTTTGTCGGCGGTGAATACCTGGTCGTAAATAAGCAGAGTGCGAATCCCGCATTGGCGATGGCACTGCTGCGCCACGTGACACTCCCGGAAAATGACGCCAAGTTTGCGGCGGCGACGGGGAGTTTCACGCCAGTGAATCTCCATTCGACATTGCCGTTGGACTCGGCGCTGGCGCCGGTTGCGGCGGTGTTTCAGCAGCAGCTGAAGTTGTCGCGGGCGACGCCGGTGCATCCGGACTGGGTAGCGGTCGAGGAGATTCTGGAACGGGGGCTTGAGCAAGCGATTTTCAAGAAACTCTCCGCCGCCGAGGCGCTCGCGATGATCGACCGCGAATGCGGCGAGGTGTTGCAGCGTCGCTATGGCCGGTAACTCACGGAGTTTTCGCCGCACCGATCTGCTGTTTCTCACGCCGTGGCTGGCGACGCTGCTGCTGTTTTGGCTCTTCCCGATCATCGCCTCGCTTGCCGTTTCGCTGACGGACTACCAACTCCTATCGGGGAACTTCGCGTTTGTCGGCTTTGAGAATTTCCGCCGGCTGTTCGCCGACGAAGTCTTCCTGCGCGCGATCCTGAATACTGTGGTCTTCACGGTGGGCACGCTGCCGGTGACGACAGCGTGCGCGATCCTGCTGGCATTGTTTCTCAATGCCCACCTGCCGGCGCGGCGCTTCTTTCAATCGATTTATTTCTTCCCGTCGGTCGTTTCGCTGGTCGTGGTGGCACTGATTTTCAGTTCGCTGTATGCGCGCGGCGGGTACATCCAGATGCTGGGCGAACTGGCCGGTCTGAGCGCGCCGGAGCACGGTTTTCTCTTCTCACAAGCGACGGCGCTGCCGGCGATCATGGCGATGGATATCTGGATGTCGACCGGTTACTACATGCTGTTGTTTCTGGCGGCACTGCAGTCGATTCCGCGCGAGCTGTACGACGCGGCCGCGCTGGAGGGCGCTTCGTGGTGGCAGCGATTTCGGATTGTGACGCTGCCTCACCTCAAGCCGATGCTGTTGTTCGTCGTGATTCTCAACACGATCAAGTCGTTTCAGATCTTCGTCGAGGTCTTCGTGATGACCAAAGGCGGGCCATTGAATTCGACGATGACGATTGTCTATTTCGTGTACGAGGAGGGGCTGCACAAGTTTAACATCGGTTACGGAGCCGCGGCAGCCAATCTGCTCTTCGCGCTGATCGCGCTGATCGCCTGGCTGGAGTTGAAGTTGATCCGGGAGCGGACGGTGTAACGTGAAGCCTCAGCCCCTGAAGTCAACCCTGCGAATCCTGATCGCGCTCGTGATTGCGGCGGTCTTCGTGGCGCCGTTCGTTTACATGCTGATCGGCTCATTCTCCACCGCGTTCACGTTAACGGGGACTCTCGACTGGAGCGCAATTACGTGGACGCTGGCCAACTACGCGTTTCTCTTCTCGCAGTCGCAATTGTACGTCCCGCTGCTGAATTCGCTGCTGGTGGCGGCCGTGGTGACGCTGGGCAATTTGCTGTTTTGCACGCTGGCCGGCTACGTATTGGCGCGGCGAGAATTTCGCGGCCAGAAGCTGGTGTTGTTGTCGGTAATCCTGGTGCTGATGATCCCGGCGCACGTGGTGATTATTCCGATGTATCTGCTTGCAAACTGGCTGGGGATTTTCGACACGTACCTGGCGTTGATCCTGCCGTTCCTCGTGTTGCCGCTGGGCGTGTTCATGATGCGGCAGTACATTTCCGCAATCCCGGCCGATATGGAAGAAGCGGCGCGGATCGAGGGCGCGAGCGAGTGGACGATCATCTGGCGGGTGGTGATGCCACTGTGCCGACCGGCGTTGGCGGTGCTGGGCGTGCAGGTCTTTCTGGTCAACTGGAACTCTTTCATCTACCCTTTCATTCTGACTTCATCAGAGTCGATGCGCACCCTGCCGGTTGCGCTGGCGCTATTGCAGGGTTATCAAAGTATCAATCTGCCGCAGTTGTTTGCCGCCGCGACGATCTCGGCGTTGCCAACGATGGTACTGTTCGTGCTGTTTTCGCGCCGGATCACCGAGGGGATCATTACCGGCGCGCTGAAGGGCTGATCACTTCCCGATCGCGGCGCGCTCACGCTCGCGTTCAACGAAATCGCAAATGCCGTCGGCGATGGCCTGCGCGATGCGGTGGCGAAACGCCGTCGTCTGCAGGTCGATCTCATGCTCGGGCAGCATCATGAAGGCGCACTCCACCAGAATGGACAGGTAGCCGGTGGGACGAATGACGGCGAAGTTGCCGTGCCAGAGGCCGTAATCGTTGTAGCCGGTGGCGGCGACCATGCGGCGATGCACGGATTCGGCCAGTTCCATTGACTGCGGGTGATAGTAGAAGCACGAGGTGCCGTTGTTGGTGTAGGGATTGACGCCGTCCGGCAGGGCGTTGTTGTGCACCGACACGAAGATATCGGCATTGAAGGCGTAGGCGCGCGGCGCGCGGTCGTGCAAGGCCAGAGGCGTGTCGCCTTCGCGCGTCATCAATACCTCGGCGCCCTTTTCAATAAGGAGATTGCGCAGTTCCAGCGCGATCTGGAGATTGGCGTCCTTCTCCTTGAATCCGGTCGGCCCGATCGCGCCGGGATCGGGCGAATGGCCGGGATCGACCGCGATCCGCAACCCGCTGAGAGCGCTGTCCAGATGCGGGCGGTCGTCAAGTTTCAGATTAAGTTGGGTTTGGTCGTAAGAGCAGTCAAAACCCCAGAGCGTGCGCGAAAGATCAAGTGCCAGTTCGACGACACCGGATTGCGGTTGTTCGAAGCGGATAGCGACGATCAGGCTGTCGTTCGTGTCGTAACGCACCCAATCGATATTGGAGGTGCAGTTGTAGATCCGCCAATACAGCCGATTGGCGAGGCGGTCGTACTCGACATCAAACGGCAGTTTCGCACCCGGATTGACGGTGACGACCACGCCGCCGTCGGTTTTGCGCGTGCGGATCAGGCTGAATTCGCCGCTGGGGATGCGGCTTCCCTCCGGAAGCAGTTTCAGGCTGGTGTCGGCAATCCAGACGTCCTGCCCTTCGACCAGGCGCGCGCGATACGAGTTATTGGCGAAGCCGGTGACGCGGAAGCGCAGTCCACGCGGTTGAAATACGGCGAAGTAGCCTTTACGCGGACCCACGCGCAGGGTTTGCAGCGAGTCCTTCAGTTCGCCGACGACGATCTTGCTCTGCGGCCAGACGGTAAGGACGGCGTCGCCTTCGCGGGTCACGCAATCGCAATTCTGAAGCTGCTTTTTGAAACCTCGCTCTTTGCTGTCGAGGTCTTTGAGCGGCTTACGGCAGAGGTAGTAAGTCACGGTGAGCGAGTCGCTGATGTGTCGGCTTTGCAGCACGATGCCTCCGGTGTAGCTGCCCTTGACAAGCAGAGAATCCGGAACTTCGCCCTCGCCGAAGAGCGCCTGCGCCCAGTAGCTTTGCGGCGCCGGGGGAGATTCGGTCATCTCACTCAGTCTTTCATCGTGCGAGAGGCGGAGATAGCCTTTCAATCCCGGCGTACCGCGAAAACCGCAATTCAGCAGGTCGCCTTCCATCCAAGTCTGGCGGCCGGCCGGCGAGAGATATCCGGGCACGATTAAGGTCGATTCAGGCGGCGGCACGATGTAGGGCTCAGGCACCACGATAGTGACTTCATGTGTTTTCTTGTGGCCGCCTAAGACGGCTTCGAGTCGAAAGGTGAAGCGCCCCGAGGAAATCGGCAGGAACGCCAGGAATGCGCCGTTGGAATAGACGGGAACCGCAGTGCCGTTGATGGTCAGCGTGGCGCCGGGCGTGACGTTGCCGAAGATGAACTGCGAATCGACTGCGGCGATGCGCTGGTTTTGATTGGGATAGATGACCTCGATCTTAAGGGTAGGCTGCGTTTGCGCCGATATCGTTGCCAGCCAGTGCAGCGCGATCAGCAGTGCAAACCCGGCGATGCGTCGGTACGAAGGATGTGTTGCGATCGCCTTAGGCAAGAATGGTCTCCTCGCTGGCGATGCCGATTCCGCTGCCGCCCGGAAGCAGCAGCCGGTCGCCTTGAAAGTGCGCGCCCCAGAAAGGGTCGTTTTCGGTCAACAGGATGGCATCGAGGTCGAAGTAGTCAAATAGCGACGCCAGGTGCAGGGCCACAGTGATACCGACCGCTGATTCGATCATGCAGCCCAGAAGCAACTTCAGTCCAAATTGGCGCGCGAGCCGTGCCATTTCCACGATTCTGGTGATGCCGCCGCACTTGGACAGCTTGAGATTGACGCCGTCGCAGACGGAGCGGAAGGCCTCGATGTCGGCGATGGTCTTGATGGATTCATCCAGAATCACTGTACACTCCGCCCGGGTTTTGATCTCGTCGAGATCGCGCAGTGCCGGTTGTGGCAGGGGCTGTTCATAGAAGTCGATCGGATAGCCATTCAGCGCCTTGATTCGCTCGATGGCTTCCGATTTCGTCCAGCCGCCGTTGGCATCGAGCCGCAACCGTGCTTCGCGCAGTTTGAGCACTTCATCGACAAAGCGCAGATCATCCTTGAATCCGACTTTCAGCTTGAGGGCGCGAAACTCTCGAAATTCATCCATCTGTCGCTTCAATTCATCAGCCGAGCCGGGCGTCACTGTGGCCGAACTGGCGATTTCGCCGGGCGGATCCAGTTCGAGGAAGCGGTAGAGGGGGAGTTCGCGGCGGCGCGCGTCGTGATCGAGCAGCGCCATCTCAATCGCGCAGCGGCTGACGTTCAGAGACGGCGGGAGAACTGCGACCGTGCTTTCAAGCGTGGCACGTGCAGGGCTGTCACCAAGTTGCCCGAGCAGGTCGTTCGTCAGTTGCAGACACTCCGCGCTGGGAACGCCGTAATGAATCGACGAGGAACCCTCGCCGAGGCCGCTGCCATAGCGCGCGATCAGAGTATGCTTGGTCTCCGCGCTGGCCTGCGACAGATTGAACGCCTTCTTCAATCGCAACTGTACGAGACGCAATTCCAACCGGGGATCAGCCAGCCGTGACCTCCTGCAGTAATGTCAGCGACTTCGAGTTCGTATCGAGGCGGGCGCGCGCGCCGTAGGGAATCGTGATCGACTTGTCGATGTGCCCGAACGGCACGCCGAACAAGATCGGTATCTCTTTACGGAAGGTTGTTCGCAGGCGATCGCAGATCAGCGCGTTGGCTCTGCGGGCCGAGAGCTTGGGCTCGGTTTGCCGCCAACTGATGTCGCCGACAATGACGCCCTTGACCCCATAGAGGAGCCCGGCCAGTTTGAGGTGATGCAGGAAGCTGTCGATATGATCCACCGTCTCGTTGATATCCTCGAAGAAGAAGATCGCGTCATTCAGGCGCGGCAAGAAACCGGTACCGATTAATTGTACCAGCGAGAACAAATTGCCGCCGAGCAAAACGCCCTCGGCCTCGCCGTCGCTCAGCACCTCGATCCGGGCCTTGCTCTTCTCCGGGATCAGGTCGATCCCGGTTGTTGGTTGCGTCATAAGCGGCAGCAAACGGCTGAGCGCCGCTGGGTCAAGGTTGATCGGCATCGGTCCGGAGAAAGAAATCAGTTGCAGTTTCTGGTACAGGGCGGCGTGGAGGATCGTGATATCCGAGAACCCGATGAGTGTCTTGGGGGAGCGCGCGGCAGCGTCGAAGTCGAGGGCATTAAGAATTCGCAGGCAGCCATAGCCGCCGCGACCGGCGATCAAACCGTCGATCCTGTCCGACCGCCACGCCTGGTTTAGTTCATCGGCCCGCTGATCATCGCTGCCGGCGAACCCGTCCGTCTCGCGCTCCAATAGTCGCGAACCTTCGATCGTGAAGTGCTCCTCGAGGAGCGAGATGCCGTCGTTGTAATAGCGAACGCGATTGCGGCTGCCCTTGAGCGCACCGGCCGGGAAGATGATTTTCAGGCGGCTGCCCGGTGTCAGTCGTTGCGGCAGGATCATGGTATCACCCGCCGTATGGTGGTGATTTTGTCAGCGAGATCGGCGCGGAAATCTTCGCTGCCGGCCAGCAGCGATTCGATCTGCACGCCAGCCCGCAAGCGGGAGGAATGCAGGATCTTTCCTTCGCCAAGATAGAGCGCAACATGTCCCGGAAAGCAAACCAGATCACCGGAGACCGCCTGTGTCAGATTGACCTCGGTGCCAGTCGCAGCCTGATCCTTGCTGTCGCGTGGCAACACGATACCGTAGCGTCGATAGAGGGCCTGCACCAGTCCGCTGCAATCGTAGCCATACGACGAGGATCCGCCCCACAGGTACGGCACGGAGATTAGCGATTGCGCCTCGTGAAGGGCTTCCGGCAGATCCACTTTGTCGGCCAGGCTTAAGCGGCCAAAGACGAGGTGCAAATCACGGCCATTAACGTCATAGAACAGCTCGCCGCCGCCCGAACGGAGAACGGCACCATACGGCAGACTCAGTCGGCGTTTGCCGTCATCGCTGCTGAAGACGGCAACTTGTGAAGTGACGACCGTCATATTCCCGGCCAAGGTAGTTTCATGTTGCAGATAGGCCGAAGCTATCCAGCCGGAGTAGCCGTCGTCGGAGCGCGTCCGCACGAATTCATCCTGGTGTGCGAGGACGTCAACTGCGTGCCCATAGAGTGCCTGCGATATTCGCTCGGCGCGATGTTGGGGCGCGGCGCGCATATCCGCCACCGGGACCTGGACGACCAATTTCTCCATCGAAGGGAATTTGTCAAATCGCGCGGGCGGCTTCAACTAAAAGTCGCGAGTCGTTGGCGGCCAAACAGAACCGGCGGAGACTGGTGTCTCCGCCGGAAGAACGTGCGATTTGAACCGCGTCTTAGAACGCGAATTTGACCGTGAAATACTGGTTGTCGTCGAATCCGTTGACATCCACCTGTTGCCAGGAGTAATCCAACGAGATATGCGATCCGCTCCAGTTTAATTTCACGCCTGCGCCGAATGAGCCGCCAAACGTGTAGTCATCCTGGCTGGATCCGACGAATCCGCCGCGCAGGAAGAACATGTCGTTATAGCTGTATTCGGCACCGCCCTTGAACTCATCCTGCGAGAAATTGTTCGCCTGGAAAGTGCCAGAGACTTCGAGATTGTTCATCTCGTTGGTTTCCAGGGCGTTCCATGCCACGCCGAACTGAATCGACGACGGCAGGTCAAACCCCTCGCTCTCGCTGCGCAGGGTCTTATTGGACGAATTGGGATCGGTTCCCGGCGGCTGGGTTTTGATGTCAAAACCCGAGCCCTGGAATTGCATCTGCGGTCCGAAGTTTTTCAGAACCACACCGAATTTCAGGGCGCGCCAGTTGGGCACGTAGGTAAAGCCGAAATCGAAGGCCACGCCGCGCGCCTCAACGAGATCGATTTTCTCGCTGATGAAGTACCCGGTCGCGCCGAAGGAGACGCGGTCGGTGAACTGGCGAGCATAGGTCAAGCCGATCACGGTGAAAGTGGGGCCGAAGGTTTCGCCCGAGGTTCCCTGGGGATCGCTTGCCGTGGTTTTCAGAATATCACCGATCGAAAGCACCTTAACGGAGGCTCCGAGCGTGCCGAAGCCCTCGATGGTGGTCGCCATGGCGACGTATTCGAGGTTCATATCGGCGAAGTACTCCAGATGCGAGAACATCGCCTCGGTACCGCTCATGGTGGCGACCCCGGCCGGGTTCCAGTACAACGCTTCCGCGCCGTTGGCATTGGCGATCAAAGATCCCCCCAGGGCCGAACCGCGCGATCCGATCGGAATGCGCAGCTCTTGTGCGCCGGCAGTTCCGATTCGCTGCTCATTACCGGCGAGGAGCACAGCGCTCATAACCAGAAGCAGCGCCAACGAAAGCAAGAATATCTTCTTCATCGTTATCACTCCTCTCCTCTTAGTAAGTATCCAATTGTTCGACTTCGGGGAAGACCGCCATCTTGCCGAACTTGGTTCCCAAGCCGTCCGCTTCGACGACCCAAATGTAGATACCCGAGGCCACCCACAGACCCGATTCAGTCTTAAGATCCCAACTGAATCTGGTGGTGTTATTCGCGGGCTTCACAATCGTGCGTACGAGGTCACCGGCGATGTTGTAGATGCGGAAGGTCATCTCCTTGCCCGGCGGCACGTTTTCGAAGTACATGATGCGATCGAACTGATCCAGTTCTTCCGGATTAAAGGCGTAGTACGGATTCGGCCACACCTTGATGTCATCGAGACTCTGGCGGACGAAGGTGCCGTTGACATCACTGGGAGCGGTTGTTTCGAACGCAAACACATCCTCAGTAGTGTTCGGCTTGTTTGTCGTGATTCTAATGATCGTTCCCGGATCGGGGCGTTCGAGATCATTGGTAACGTTGTAGAACCAGATCCGTCCGTAATGCAAGCCGGCGTAATCGGGGTCAATCATCCCGGTATGCCAGCCGGGCTGCGTCCAGGGCACGTCATCATAGTCGATATCCCAGATGTACAGGCCATCGCCCCAGGTGAAGCTATTGGAGGCATCATCGTCAATCACAATCACTGCGATGCGACGATCATCGGAGGCATCATCGGGCGTGCCCACACCGATATCCCAGAATTCGATCGGCACCAGGAATGGCGCGATACCGGAGTAGTTCCCGTCATCGGCTCCGAAAAAGTCGAGGCAGTAACTATCAGCATTGGCCGTCCAGCGAATCTCGTAGTCGTTCATCGTCGCGCCATTCCAGGTATAGCGCGACAGATTACCGGATGAACCCGGATCGATGTACCAGTCACCGGTCGAATTGAGCGAGTAATTGACATTATCGGGGGCGGGCAGTGGACCTTCACCATTGGCGACTTCCTGCACCCGCTTAACACCCAATTGCGGTCCCATGACGCGAATCATGAAACCATCGACAATCGGGAATTCGTAACCCGGCACCTGATTGTCCTGGTTCTCCAGCAGCACCTCCCCGGTGGTCTTGTCGGTGAGGTTCCAGGTGTCATCCTCGTTGAACGTCACCTCGTACTCATGGCCGGTAATCGAATCGGGATAGATGTATTCGATGACAACCGAGCCATCGGAGGAGCCAAGATGCGTCGCGGTGTCCGCGTAGGTACCGGGCCAAGTCAGCGGCCGGACCTCAATCGGTCGGATGGGGCTTTCCAGCGACTCCGTGATGAAGCCGAGGAAGTTATCGTTCGGGTCAAAAAACGGCGTGATGTTGCGCACATCGTACGAATAGGACGTGATCCCGAAGTAATAGGGACGATTATTCAGCAACGGCACACCGTCAATCTGACTGTTCGTCAGCCGAATCTGGAAGTCCAAGCCGGACTCCGAACCTTGCTGGACGATGACGCGCTGGATACCGCCGGCCTCAGGGTTGACCTGATCGTTATAGATCAAGGCCACCGGACACATGAGATCTTCCGGTTCCTCGCCAGTGGTGTCGATTCCGCACCAAGCCTCGGACGACAGATCGTAGGTCGCGAATTTCTTCCACGGTCCCTGCGGTCCTTCACCCTGATAGAGATTGAATCCCTCAAAATGGAATTCCTGATTCAGCGTCGCATTTGAATCAACGTCGCCGACCGGCAAGTCGTCCCAGATCAGTTCCACCGCGCCGTCCATCGGCCGTGCGTAAACATTCGGCGGCGGCGGCGGCGACGGAATGTCGAAGTTCAGGTCGAACACGATCTGGGCCTGGCGGTCCACTTCTTTCAACGCGATGATTGAATTGAGCGGATCGGCACCCTGCGCCACGATCACCGCGGCGACCACTTCCTGCGTGTCGCCCGGGGCCATGGTAAACGGTCCGGCCGACATCATGAAGCGGCGGTCGGCGGCCGACTCGTCGCGCCAGCCGGTCTGGGTGACCGGATCGCCGGAATGGGCGAAAGTCGTGACCTCGCCGGTCTCCGGATTCACGGTCGGGATCATCGCTTGCGAATTCGGGTCTTTGGTCAGACCGCGCATGTACCCATAGGTTTCGACGCGGCTGGCGGGGTCAGTACCGTTGATGTACTTATTGAACGAGTACATCGGCAGGTTACGAAAGCCCTGACGCCACTTGCCGTCAACGAGGGCCGAGTCGCCCTCGGACGGGACGATCGGGCCTTCGAAGAAGTCGAAGCCGACAGCCGGCGGCTTGGAGCCGTAATCGGTGTCGCCGCCTTCATTGTAGCAGTAGCCGAGTGAGACGGTGGTGTCGCAACCGACGAGGTCGTCGGAGGCGTCGCCCAAGTCGGGGTCGGCCCAGAGCGCCACGAAGGTGGAGTCGAGTGTGTTCGTGCCCTTGTTGATGATTTTGTACTTCAAGAACAGGGTATTGCCCAGCGCGCCGCCACGGGCAAAGCCGAAGGCCGACTGCTGGACTTCGATGCCGAGCGGCTGAGTGCCGGCCGCGTCATTGATATGCCCGGCGGGATCGGCGTCGTTAAACACCGACCAGCACATCTGGTCGCCGAGAATCTTGGGGTTGCCCTCTTCGTCCACGGGGGCGCCATCGGCAACGGGCCAATTCGCGTAGTCGGAGTTGGATTCGGGGGTGTCGCCGCGTTCCACCTTGTAGACTTTGAAATTAGCGTTATCCGGCTGGTAGGTGCCGTCCAACATGGGACCCGGCACGAACTCCGAGGAGTACTCGGCGATGGCGAGGCGAATATCACCACCCACCTTGGCGCCGATCCAGATACCGGCCGAATAGATCACGGTCTTTTTCGTTCCGCGTGGGAAGTAGAGACCGTCGGTTTTGCCCAGTACGTTGGCGTTGTCGTAGGCAAAGTTACCGTCGTTGTACACGAACATTTCCAGATTGTTCATGTCCAAGCGGGTATCGGTGTCCTTGAACAACGCCGTCGACGGGGACTGCCACTTCCCGGTGACGTTACTGACGCCCCACGCGAGCGTGGTCATCATCAGGAACATCATCAAGGAAATTAAGATCTTGGTTTTTTTCATCTGCTTCCTCCTGAAGCCTTCCTATGATAACTCGCCTTAGAAGTTCAGCCGCAAGCCCAAGCGGACCTGACGCGGCGTGTCATAGTTGCCGGGATTGGCCTGTTTGAAGTTGTATTTGTCAACTCCTTCCTGGCCGTAGGTCTCGGCGTAAGTCCGGCCCTCGGCCGTCGCCAGCCAACCGGTGTTGTCAGCGCGTCCAGTGCCTTCGTAAACGTCGATTGGATTGTCGGTGTCAAACACATTGATCACCCAGAGATAGACATCCCAGTCCAGGCGAGCGATCTGGAAGCCCTTGTTCGCCTTGATGTCGAGGCGATAAGTCCACGGGCCTGAGCGCGAGTTGATCTTGCCCACCGGAGTCGGCGTGACCGACGCCAGGGAGACTTCGTTGTAGACCGCCATTGGCGTGTAGGGCGTACCGGAAGCGGCGCGGAACACGAAGTTCAACCCGGCGTTTTCAAACGGGTGAATCGTGCCCATCAGCGGGCCCTGGTTGTTGCCGGCGCGCACATCCAGGATCGCGGTGATCTTGTGGCGCTGGTCGAAGTCGAGCGGCGAGATGCGGATCGGGCGCTCGGTGTTGGTCCAGGCGATGTTGCCCTGAGAAGTCGCGTACGAGCCGGTGCCGGCAGCGTAGGACAACGAGTAGTTCAACTCGCCCTGGATCGAGCGGGTCCGGCGCATCTTGAGCGCAACTTCCAGACCCTTGACCGTGCCGAAGTCGGTGTTGCGATAGGTCGCAAACGCGTTCGGCGACGACGGCTGGTTGATCACCTGGGTCAGACCCTTAAGGTCCTTGAAGTAGGCGGTGATATTGAAGCTGGTGAAATCGCCCAACTGGTGCGCCATACCAACTTCATACGCCGTGGTCTCTTCCGGCTGCAGGTTCGGGTTGCCGATGGCCGCGTAGTACGGGGCGTCCTTCACCATGCGCTCCAGATACTCGTTGCCGACATAGAGGTACTGCAGTTCCGGACGCTGGAAGAACTTGCCGTAGTTGACGTGCAGGACGGTGCGATCGGAGACCGGGAAGCCGATACCGAGACGCGGCGACAGCTTCTGCTCCGCCTTGGCCTTCTCGAAGTCGGCATCAGTCAACTGCGTGGCGCCCTGGATTTCCTCCGGAGTATGCGCGGCCGGATCGGCCAGGATGTTGTCCGGATCGAGCGGGCGCTCTTCGTTGCGCAGGCGGTCGGTGTTGACGTTCAGGTAGTCGTAGCGCAGACCGGCGTTAACGACCAGGCCTTCCCACTCGAATTTGTCCTGAAGGTAGACGGCGAAGTTGTACGGTTTCTTCGCGCCGTCGGGACCATCGTCGACGTTTTCCTGGCCGGTTTTGTCATAGCCGTAGAAATTGGCGTCCTGCCAGGAGATGCGGTCGCGATCCGTGGGATCGGCAATGGTCGTGTCGATGCGCGTCGGATCGAGATGGTTGTAGTAGCGCAGTTGGTGGCGTTCAAAATCGACGCCGAACTGCACTTCGTTGAATTCGTTGACCTGGCTGGTCATATCGAAGTTGAGGCCGATGTAGGAGGAGTGCCGTTTCAGCACGTCTTCCCACACGTGACCCTCATCTTGCGCCGTGCTCAGATCATCGCCGGCCCAGTACAGCCGGGTATCATCGAAAGTCGGATTGCCGTCGGGACGCTGGTACGCATAGATGTCGGTCCAATGCGTGGCATCGCCGCGGAAGCGCTTGGTGATGTAGTAGGTACCACCGAGTTCGAAGAACGTCTTCTGCGAGAGGTTGTTCGTCCACTTGGCGTAGTACGAATAGTTCTCATCCTGGTAGCGCGGAGCGTGAGTGCCGTTGAAATAGTAGTTCATGCGGAACTCATTCCACTCTTCGTAGGAACCGAGGGTTCCGATGCGCAGGATGTTCTTCTGGTTGAGGTCATAGCGCAGCTTGCCCTGCCAGGTCCAGCCCGACAGGTCGTTGTGCGGCAGTCGGCCATCTGCGGTTGCGCGCGGGGCGCGGTCGCCGAGCCGGCGGCGTTCCATCGAAGCGAAGAAGCTCGCCTTGTCGTTATTCGGCATGATTGGGCCGTCGAGGTTAAAGGCCAGGACATTGTAGTTGAAGCGATTGTCCGAACCCATGAACTCGTCGGTGACGGCTTCAATCGCGCCGGAATATTGCTTTGCGCCTTCCTTGGTCGTGACGTTGATCGCGCCCGAGGAGATCCAGCCATATTCGGCGTTGAAACCGCCGTTGGAGATCGAGATCTCTTCGATGGCGTTGTTATTGATCGCGGTCGTCGACATGTTCGTCAGCGGGTCCTGCTGCGAGAAACCGTCGACGAAGTAGGCGACGTCGCCCTGGCGGCCACCGCGGATGTTCAGCGCCGGCTGGTTAGAGGCCTCACGGCCGCCGCGTGTGCCGACGGCGGACGCTTCCACGTTTTCCGTGTAGGCCACAACGCCCGCAGACAGGCCGACGACATCAGTGTAACCGCGCGTCGGCAGCTGCTGGATTTCATCGCCGCTGACGATTTTCAGCGACTTGGTCTGATCCAGAATCACCAGCGGACGCTCGGCAATCACGATTTGCGTCTGACCGATGTCGAGCACCTTGGACGACAGTTGGAAATCCGCTGAGGCCGTCAAATCGACGGAAACGGCCAACCCCTGCAGTTCGACCGGGGCATAGCCGATAATTTCGGCCTTGACAGAATATGTTCCGACTGGAACGTTGAGGATGAAGTATTTCCCCTCCACATCCGTGAGCGCTCCCATGGTCGTGCCGTTGATTGTCACTGCGACACCCGGCAGCGGAGCGCCTGTTTCCTTATCCGTCACCTTGCCGGCGATTTTGCCGACCGTTGCAGCCATTGAGAGGCTACAAAGCGCGAGGATCAGAAACAGAACCAGTGCTACTTTTGGTTTGAGTTTCAAAACCAAAACCTCCTGTTATAGATTTGAATTCGCATTCAAAAGTGCAGAGTTAACAAACGGGTTCAATAGGATTCCTCCTCTGTGCTGATGATGGGTTTCACTTCCAAAATTCACTTACCTCCAATTAGAATCAACGCGCGAAAGTCCTCAATGTGTATCCTGAAGTCCTTTTGATCTGCCGCGACAGAGTGCGATTGGAGAAGGCGGGGGCGTGAGCGTGCCGACGAATCCTTGCGGCACTACGACAAACGTGATCTTCTCCGCCACTCCTTGCCGGAGACCATGAAACATCACGAGCTTATGCTACTTTCGAAAAGTGCGTTGAAAAACGCGAAACTGTCAACATAAAACTTTTCGCTAACTACAAGAGAGATCAGCGCTTTGCTTAAGTGATCGGCGTTTCAGCTTGGGGCTTTAGGGGGTGGAAAGAGAAAATGGGAGAAAATTGAACAGCACTACCGGCGGTGATTAGTCTTCAGATTGTCAGCGGTTTTGTTGTTCTCAGGTGAGGACAGTGCGCATTCAGAGCGTGGCAATCAACGAAGTCCTGTTTCTAAGTGGTTCAGTCGACAAGACTTAGAGCACCAACGTGACCCCAAACACTTGCTCGATGGAATTTGACAACTGGTAGAAGACGCGGTTGCGATCGGCAGCAGAACCGGTTACTTCGGCGAGGCTGGTTACAGAGTCGGGGGCGAAGCCGCAGGGGTTGATCAGTTGAAAATATGAGAGGTCGGTGCCGAGATTGAGAGCCAGCCCGTGATAGCTGACCCAGCGTTTCACTGCGATACCGATGGCGCAGATCTTCTTGCCGCCGACCCAGACGCCGGTCTTGCCGGCGATGCGCTCACCCTGCACGTCGTAGTTCTTGAGAAAGCCGATAACGACCTCTTCGAGGTCGCGGAGGAACTTGTGCAAATCGCGACCGCGCAGCTCGAGGTTGACGATCGGGTAGATGATCTGTTGTCCCGGGCCGTGGAAGGTGACATCGCCGCCGCGTTCGACTTCGTACTTGGCGACGCCGCGCCGTTGCAGTTCCTCCTCGGAGGCCAGGACGTTGGCGACATCGCTGCCGCGGCCGATGGTAATGGTCGGCGGGTGGCTGGTGAAGATGAAGGTGTCGGGGGCCTCGCCGGCAATCACCTTGTCGACCATCTGCAGTTGCAGTTGGCGGGCTTTGTCGTAGTCGGAAAGGCCGAGATCGAAGATGCGGGCTTGGGATTTGGTGGTTGTAGTATGAGTCGTGTCGGTCATAGGCACTGGTGATACGTTCGATTCGCTGGAGATGGTGGTGGTTGTGGCGAAGGATGGATGTGGCCTACGAATCGAGATTGCTTCGTCGCGGTCGAGGGCGGAGGATGGGCCAAAAGTACGATCGCTCCTCGCAATGACAGGCGTCAATTGCGGAGCTACGGCGTTAGAAGATGGGGCCAAGTCAATACAACCCCCTGGCCCCCTTTGTTAAGGGGGAATCATGATCGGCGAGCGCGGTGGGTTGTCAGAAAGTGCGGGTTGGTCGTGTTGGCCGGTTGGAGCGGCAGGTCGCCCCACGAAGCGCGCGAGCGTCGTGGATCGGTAGGGATCGATGGCGCTTCGCGGGAAGACCAGTCGCATTGGGGGGTTCTTCGGGATGCTTCGGCGCTGGGCACCGCCGCTGGAGTAGTCCCCGCAACGCCCACCGCAAGCGGTGGGGCACCGGCTACAGCGGCATCAACGAAGAACTATAGCGCGATGGACTACAGCAGCATCAGCTCCGGTTCTTCGATGTAGCCGATCAGTTTGCGCAGGAACTGCACGGCGTAGTGGCCGTCGATCAGGCGATGGTCGAAGGAGAGACCGAAATTCATCATGTCGCGGATGACGATCTGGTTGTCGCGCACGACCGGGCGTTTTTGGATCGCGTGGATGCCGAGAATCGCCACCTGCGGCTGGCTGATGATCGGCGTCGAGTTGAGAGCGCCATAACCGCCGGCGTTGGTGAGCGAGAAGGTGCCGTCCTCGATATCCTGCGGCAGGAGGCGTTCGGCGCGGGCGCGATCACCGAGGTCTTTCAGCTCTTTCATGATCTGAACCACGCCCTTCTGGTCGGCGGCCTTGATCACCGGCACGATCAGGCCCGACTCGCGGGCGACGGCGATGCCGATGTTGTAGTAGTGCTTGACGATGATCTTGTCCTCGGTCATCGAGGCGTTCATCAGCGGAAATTCCTTCAGGGATTTGCAGGCGGCGGCCACGATAAACGGCATGTAGGTGATGCGGATGCCGTGCTCTTTTTCGAGGCGGTCGACGTTGCGAGCGCGGAACTCGACAAGACGGGTGAAATCGCACTCGTCGAAGGTCGTAACGTGCGGCGAGGTTTGTTTCGATTTGACCATGTGGCCGGCGATCAGCTTGCGCACACGGGGCAGCGGGATTTCTTCCACGCGCTTGCTGGTGTCGAAGACCTGTTTGTGCGCGGGCGCCGGAGTATAGGTCGTTGCCGGAGCCGCAGCGGCAGGAGCACCGCCACCGCGCTGGGCGATGTAGTCCTCGACGTCTTTCTGCGTGACGCGGCCATCGGTGCCGGTGCCGCGCAGTTGGGTGACGTCGATGCCGTGTTCTTTGATCAGCCGGCGCACAACGGGCGAGAGGCGCATCGGTCCGGCCGAAGCAGACGCAGCCGGGGCGTGAACCGCCACCGGCGCTGCGGGCGCAGCTTTGGCTGCCGCTTTGGGCGCAGCGGCTGCCGGAGCCGGGGCGCTCGCCGGAGCGGCACCGAGTTTCTCGCCGGGAGCACCGATAATGGCGATTTCTTTTCCAACCGGAACGACGTCGCCGACTTTGGCCTTGATTTCGAGGAGGACGCCGTCCGATTCCGCCGGCACCGAGACATTGACCTTGTCGGTGAGCAGTTCAACGATCGGCTGATCTTTCTTGATCGGCTGGCCGACTTCGACAAACCATTGATTGATAGTCCCTTCCACCACAGATTCGCCCATTTGCGGGACCTTCAAGACATAAGCCATTATCGCAACTCCTTATCGCAAATAACTACATTCAGAATCAACTCGAGCGTCCCGCCCGATTTACCGCCCCATAAACAGCTTAAGATGATAACAGGATCATCCGGCGATGGCAAGCATTCTTTCCAAAGCTATGCGCGCGTTGTGCTTGACGTCATCATAGACCGTCATCGGCTTCAGAGTCTCCAAGTGATCGAGCGTATAAGCCAGATCATTGAGCGTGGTGCGGTACATATTCACGCACATGGCGCAGGTTTGCCCGGCCAATTCGAGAATTTTCTTATCGGGGTGCAGATGCGCCAAGCGGTCGACCAGATTCAATTCGGTGCCGATGGCAATCACGCTTCCTGCCGGTTGCTCGGCGACATACTTGACGATGTGGCTGGTCGACCCGACGGAATCGGCTAGCGCAACCAGTTCTTCGGTGCATTCTGGATGCACGACGATTTTGATGCCCGGGTACTGAGCGCGCATTTCGTTGATATGATGGGGCTGGAAGACGGAATGCACGTGGCAGTAGCCTTTCCAGGCGATCACTTTGGCGCGCCGGACGGCGGCGGCATCGCGCTTCCCTGCCGCGGCGTTGAAGTCCCAGACGAAAAACTGGTCTTTGGGAATGCCGTAGCGATTGGCGGTATTACGGCCAAGGTGTTCATCGGGGAAGAAGAAAATCTTGTCGCCGCGCTGGAAGGCCCATTCGAACGCCTTATGCGCGTTGGACGAAGTGCAGATGACGCCGTCATTTTTGCCGCAGAACGCTTTGAGATCGGCGGCGGAGTTCATGTAGGAGATCGGGATGATCTTTGCACCCGGCAAGAGCGTCTGCAGTTCGTCCCAGGCGGCGTAGACCGAGTCGATCGCCGCCATGTCAGCCATCGGGCAACCGGCGAGCGGATTCGGCAGAAAGACCTTCTGCTCCGGCCGGGAGAGAATGACAGCGGCTTCCGCCATGAAGTGAACGCCGCAGAACACGATGAACTCGGCTTCGACGGCGGCGCCGATTTTGCACAGGCCGTAGGAATCGCCCTGATGGTCGCCGAACTCCACCACCGCACGGCGCTGGTAGTGATGGGTCATGATCACCAGGCGCTTACCGTATTCAGCCTTTTTGGCGGCGATGCGCCGGCGAAGTTCCTCATCGCTCATGGCGCGATAATCTTCCGGGGTGGTGCTATAGGCAGCAGGCATCATCGTTGATTCTCACTTCTCGCAGCGCAAACTAACTGAATCACACTCATGACACAACAGATACGAATCAGTGCGCCGTGCTCTTTGCGCCCGGCAGTCAGCCAAAGATCGCCACATTTATCCGCGACGACTAAGCCGAGGGCGTCGCCGCGCCGATAAGAGGATAAAGATGGAGAGGAAATGACCCGCATGCTGCCGGCGATTTATCACAAAGAGTGCCCGTACTGCAAGACCTGGATCAATCTCGATCAACTAGTCAATGACCCGCAGATACGTTTGATCGGCATGACTTTTGCCGACGACTCGATCGAATGTGTTTACTATTTTTTCCAGCACGATTTGGCCGACTGCGGCACGAGTTTCGTGGTCAAGGCCGAGTTTTTCGTCGATTACATCGGCGAGCCGCTTCCAACTCATAAGCTGACCAATCGGGATTGCTGCGAGCAGCACTGCGTCAACCTGAGCGATTTGGCGGCATGCCACCAGGAGTGCTACTTCGACCCGTTCCGTCGCTTCATGCACCAGATGATCGCCGCGAAAGGCGGCAAGGCGTCCCAGCTCAAGCCGGTCACCGGCGCCCTGCGGCCGAAGAGTTTTGCCGTTTAGGCGGCACTGCTCAGAAATGAATATCTTTGTGCCAATTGGTGCCGTGCTTTTTGATTTCCGTTAGTTCCCGCTCCCATTTCCGCCGGCACTCTGCGCAAATCAGATTGTTGACGCGGCTGGTATAGCAATTGCCGGTGCAGGAATAAGTCTTCTTGCAGTAGGGACACTGGTGATAATGCAGAGCTTCAGTCACGGTTTCCATCCTGTCGCAGTTGAGACCGGCGCCGGGATTTCGCTCGCGGCGCTTGACGATTACCTAATTACATACGTACAGTATTTGTCCGTTTGAGTGCAAGGAAAAGCGTGAACCTCTTTGCGAATGAGAGAGCAGTCTCATGCCCCATTATGTCATTATGTACCGTCCGCCGCGGGAGAGTTTTCCCACTGATGCCACCGCCGAAGAAGGTGCCGCGGTTTCCCGGCACTTCGGCTATCTCACGGAGTTGATGAATCGCGGCATCCTGCTGATGGCAGGGCGTCGCGACGACGCCGAGTACGGTATCGCCATCATCGAGTGTGCCGATCTGAGCGCGGCTGAAGAGATCATGAAGGGTGATCCGGTCGTGCAGGCCGGCGTTTTCAGCGCGCGCGTCGATGGTTTCAAGTTGGCGCTGTGGCGGAAGTAGCGCGGCGCCGGAATCTAACTTTTGCTCAGCAGCGTGTGCAGAGCCAGGAGGCGCTCAGTCCAGAATCGTTTGGTGCGCGTGCGGGTTGAGGCGTTCGGCAATCGGCTGTGTTCGATCTGAACGAGGCATTTATTCTCCCCCTTCCCATAGAAATCGACCGCGACCCGGCTGTCTGGTCGGAGCCAGGCGATCCGGATGGTCTTGTCTTTTGATGCTGTGCTGATGCGCAGCTCATGCTGTCCGAGCCAGCGGCATCGGAGGCGAGAATCAACAAAGGCACGATACACCGAGGCCAACGGCAGGCAAAAGGTCTTGCTCGCATTTGCGGCGAAGCCGTCCGTTTTCTGGCCGACCGCCCGCAAACCCCGCTTCTGCTCGTAGCCGACGGTGATCATCTGGCACCACCAGGCGCTGAGTGCATCACCGTAATTTGCCCGCAGCCACTTGGCAATGTCTTTGTGAGAAAGCTTGCGAGCGCCGGCCCGGTCAAGGATTCGAGCCCACTCAGCCCAGCCGCGGCCGGTGGCCGTGGTTACGGCTGCGGTCGAAATGCCGCCGAGTTTTTCGCCGGGACCCGACTCTCGTACTGACTTTGCGGGAGACATAGTCAATTTCCTTTCACGACTTCTGCTGCGTCATGCTAAACCAATTGCCGGAGTTGTCCCGGAATACGGCCTCGATACCATAGAACCGGTCGGTCGGCGGCGCGATGAATTCCACGCCCCGGCTTTTCAATTCCTCGTAGCTCTTGTGGCAATCGGTCGTTTCGAACACTCCCGAACCCAACGCGCCTTTCTCGATCAACTTGCGCAGTTGCGCGGCCGTTTCGGCATCGTACATCATGCCCGGCATCGGTTCCATCAGCACCATCTCGAAATTGGGTTGGTCTTTGGGACCGACAGTCAGCCAGCGAAAACCCTGGCTTGAATTGTCGGTGCGGACTTCCATTCCGAGTTTGTCGCGATAGAATTTGAGCGCTTCTTCCTGGTTGGTGACATAGATGACGACATGTGACATTCTACTGATCATTCGAGGTTCCTCCTGAATTTGCGCCGGGAACATAATCTTCCCCCGCAGTCGCCGCTTCTCGAAAATTGCGATTCTGTTCACGCGCCATCAGTTTCTCGATCAGACAGAAAGGTACCAGGATTCGCGGCCAGATGAGCGCCGGCGGCACCGGACGAAACAACCCGGCCCGGTAAGCCAGCGGCGGCTTGCCCGTAAGCCGCTTAAACAGCAAGCTGAATGATCCCAGGCTTTCAAACCCGACCTCGTAGCACACCTCGGTGACATTGAACTTATTGATGATGAGCATTTCCTTGGCGACCGCGACGCGCCGCTGCATCAGATAGCGGTGGGGCGTAATCCCGTACACGGTGCGAAACAGCCGGAGGAAATGGTAGCGCGAAAAGCAGGCGATGCGGGCCAGTTGATGCAGGTCGAGCGGCTCGGCATAGTGCTCGTCGATATGCCGCCGCGCCTTATCCAGACGCACCTGCACTTCGATTATGCCCAGGAGCGACACTTCTTCCCCCGCAGGTCCCCTGTTTAGATACTTGCTCAGAATCGGTACGCGCTGGTTCATCGGGCTTACGGCACCATAAAGATCGAGTGTGGTACTCCAATATAAATTGCGTGACCCCACCGAGGCAATCACTATCTTGGGGTACGCGAAAGGAGATCCAGATGCCGCACTTTGTCGTCCTTATTACCTACCGGAAACCCTTCGCCGAGTTTGAGTCGCTGCTGCCGACCCATCGTCAGCACCTGCAGCGGGGCGTCGACGCCGGTATCGTGTTGTTGTCCGGTCCGCAGAATCCGCGCACCGGCGGCGTGATCATCGCCCGTGCCGAGTCGCCCGCGGCCTTGGACCGCTTTCTTGCCGCCGACCCGTATCGGATTAACGGCATGGCAGACTTTCAGTCGATCGAGTTCGTTCCCGGCCGGCATCAGGCGTTCCTCGCCGACTGGCTCGGGAAAAACCCGCAAGCCTAGTCGCGTCGGCGTCAAAAAGGGCTTGGCGGTGAGTATTGTGCAAGTCATCTTGCCAGTCGATTGAAGTGAATTTTGTGGAGGAATTGTTAGCTTGTATAAGCTCGTTTTGCTTCGCCACGGCGAGTCGGTCTGGAACAAGGATAATCGCTTTACCGGATGGACCGACGTCGATCTTTCCGAGCAAGGCCGCAAGGAGGCGCAGGAAGCGGCGGTGACGCTGCTCGAACGCGGTTACACGTTTGATCTGGCGTACACTTCGGTGTTGAAGCGCGCCATTCGCACACTTTGGTATGTGATGGACGGGATGGATCTGATGTGGATTCCGGTGATTCGCAGTTGGCGATTGAACGAACGGCACTACGGTGCGTTGCAGGGACTCGACAAGGCCGAGATTGCCGCCAAGTACGGCGATGCGCAGGTGTTGATCTGGCGGCGGTCGTATGATGTGCCGCCGCCGGCGCTGGAAGAAAGCGACGAACGACATCCCGGGTGCGATCCGCGCTATCGGGGGCTGACTCCGGAGCAATTGCCGCGCACCGAGTGCCTCAAGGACGCCGTCGCCCGGGTGCTGCCGTTCTGGCAGGAGCAGATTGCCCCGGCGATCAAGTCGGGCCAGCGGGTCCTCATTGCCGCCCACGGTAACAGCCTGCGGGCGCTGATCAAGTATCTGGATAACGTCTCCGAGAAGGAGATCATCGAACTCAATATTCCCACGGCGATGCCGCTGGTATACGAGTTGGATGCCAACCTGAAGCCGATCCAGCACTATTATCTGGCCGACCCGGAGAAGGTGCAGGCGGCCCTGGAGGCCGTGTTAGCACAAGGCAAGGCCAAGAAGTAGCGCCCGGAAAGGAGATTCTCATGCCGTTCTCGAAATTTTCACTGATGCCGAAGTTGCGGCTGCAGGACGGCGATTGCCTGCTGCTGCCGTACCTTGATGGCGAGAAGGCGATGTTTGTCAAGACCGCGTTGCCGGCAGAAATCCAGAAGGCGGTGCGTTCGCACAAGGACGCCGGCGGCAATCTCACCGTCTGGCGCGGAAAAACCGGCGGCCGTGACCTGCTGGTGCGCAGCGTGCGGCTCGACGCCAAGTATTCGGACTCGCACCGCGAATTGAAAAGGGCCGTTGCGGCGATAGTGCCAACCGCTCCGAAAGAAGGCTGCAAGCGGCTGGTGGTTCTGCTCAGTCCGCGCCACAGCGACTGGCTGCTGGATGTGCATGAAGCCGCGTGGCTTGGCGCTTACTCGTTTGACCGTTACCTTTCCCAGAAGGCCAAGCCGATTCCCGTCGTCGCCGCCGGACTGAACGCCACGGGTGCGCTCGGTCGTTTGCTGCGTGAGCGCGAGGTGGTCTTCGAGGCTACGAACATCGCACGCGACTTGATGAATGAGCCGTCAAACATCAAGAATCCGGTTACGCTGGCAAAGGAATATGAGCGCTGGGCGCGCAAGTCGGGTCTGCGGGTCACGGTCTGGGACGACCGGCGGCTGGCACGCGAAGGCTGCGGCGGGCTGTTGGGCGTCGGTATGGGCGCCAAGTCGAAGCCGCGAATGGTGATCGCCGAGTACAGACCGCGGGGCGCGCGTAAACATCTCTGTTTGGTCGGCAAAGGGGTGACCTACGACACCGGCGGGTATGGGCTGAAACCGGCGGCGTCACAGATCGGCATGAAGTACGACATGGGCGGTTCAGCGACGATGTTCGGAGCGGCGACGGCGATTGCGCGGTTGCGTCTGCCGCTCAGAGTGACAGTTATCACGCCCTTAGCGGAGAACGACATCTCGGGTGAGGCAATCCACACGACCGCCGTGCTGACGACGCGTTCCGGCAAGACGATCGAGGTGGAGCACACCGACGCTGAGGGACGGATAATTCTTGCCGACGCCCTCACGCTGGCGGGCGAGCGCAAGCCCGACTGGATTATCGATGCCGCCACGCTTACCGGCGCTTGCGTGGTCGCGCTCGGCGAAGAAATCGCCGGCGTTTTCGGAACCGACGCGAAGTTCACGCAGTCGTTGATCGCGGCCGGTCAGGCCGAGGGCGAACTGTACTGGGAGCTGCCGCTGCATCTGCCACACAGTGAAAAGATCAAGACCACGATCGCCGACGTGAAGAATCGCGGTGACGCCTGGGGCGGCGCGGTGACGGCGGCCGTCTTTTTGAAGCAATGGGTGGCCGACAACGCCAAGTGGGTACACATCGACATGGCCGGTCCCGGCTGCAAAGAAGCTGCGCTTGACCATCTCGGTAAGGGCGCGAAAGGATTTGGCGTCAAGACGCTGGTTCGGCTCGCCCGCATCCTCTCCACCGGAAAGTAATCCGACATCGAGACGGTAATGCGAACGGGCGGTCAATTGACCGCCCGTTCGATTTCTGAAGCGAAGGACTGGAAATCTAATGGCCGGAGCTGGCCGTGGTCGGTTTACCGAAGACAACCGGCACGGTGAAGCGAGTTGTCTGGAGATCACTGCACTCGATAGTAAAGGACTTTTCAAAGGCGGCGGATTTGCACGCGGGATCGATCTGCGCCTTGATCGTCGCCGTGCCGTTCGGAGCGATCGGCGCGGCGGGCAGGGTCACCTTGAGGAATCCCAGCGGCAGGCCGACCAGTTTGAGCGTCAAGGGTTGGTCGGAGACGTTCGTGACCACGACCGCCTGCTCTTTGACCTTTTCCGCTTCCGCGAAACTGAGACTCCACGGCGCCAACTGCAAGGGCCGGGCACTGTCGGGATAGGTGTTGAATTGCGCGGAGAAGCGGAGGAGGAAACTGCCCCGCTCGTCGTCGTTGCAGGTTACGGTCGCGGACTTTTGCGTCTTGCCGCGATAGGCTTCGCTGGAGGTGAAGATCAGCTCCACGCCGGTTGAGTCGCCGGGTGCAACGACTTCCTTCTCGAGTGGCGCCTTGGTACAGCCGCAACCCGGTTTGATACCCAGGATTCTCAGCGAGTCGGTACCGGTGGATTTCATGTAGTAGGTGTGGCTGACCTTTCCAACCTGCGGAATGATGCCGAAGTCGAAGGTCGTGGAGCTAATATCGAGTTTGGCGCCGGCAAACGCCGCAGACAGGCCACAACTCAGAAGAATCGAGGCGGCGATCAGTGTGGTGCGGTATTTCAAGTTTCCCTCCTTCCGGACGTGGCCGGCACAACGCGGTGATTGCTCACATCTCCATAACCAATAGCTGGTTATAACGTCATCTACAACAATTTACGCACAAAGTTCCCGCGGCGATGGTTGAGCGTCGGCGACCTCATGGAGGTGAGTGTCGATTTTGAGTCGGTATTAGTTGTGCTATTGGCTGCCAATGCTTACCCTGCCGTGGTCGAGTTGACTGATGATACTGGTTCCTTTGACCGACTCCCACATCGCCGCGTGGCGCGAAGCCGTTGACCGCACCGGCATTTCTCCCTGTCCGACCGGCGGCCCGGAGTATGCCGCCAGCATGGATGTCGCCTGGAGTAACACGTTCATCTACGCCGCCGGCGATCTGTTCCTGCCGTTTTCACGGCGCAAGACCACACACATGGGTTTGCTCACATCCGACCATTGGGTCGGCGTGCAATACAACAGCTTTCTTGGTGTTCCGAAAGTCACGGCCGAGTGGCTGGACCGATTAACGGAGCTGCCGCGCAATTGCGTAATCACACTCCACGTCCCGAGCGCGGAATATGAACCCAACCGCGCGATTTTTGCCAAGCTCAACTATTATCAGTCCGGCGCTTACGATTTCCACAAGGCGGTGCTGGGTCCGACCTATGAGGACTGGTTTAACCAGAAGCTGGTCCAGCGCAATGTGCTGCGTCGCGCCGCCAATGTCGGCATTGAGGTGGAATTCGGCGGCCGCGAACTGCTGGAGCAATTTTACGGAATCTATGAGCATTCGGTACGACGGTGGCGAGGTCGCGACCCATCCGCTTCATATCATCGGTTCGACCGCATCGAGCGGCTCTTCAGATTCCCTGGATCGAGAGCGGAAATCGCCGTCGGCTATTATCAGGGTGAGGCGATCTCGAGCGTCATTTTCGGCGGCTACCGGCGGACCGGCGCGTATCTCTTTGGCGGTTTCAAGTATGAATACCAGCAGTTGCGCGCCACGAACTACGTCCATGCCATGATCATCAAACGTCTGACTGAGCGCGGAATTCAGGAATATAGCCTGGGGATGAGCCTCGGCCGGTTCAACCTCGAGGGGTTCAAGGAGCGACTCGGCGGCGTGCGCTATCACTGTATCGTGCTGACGCGCCATCGGTTTCCGCGCCTCAAGAAGATCGCCACTCAGCTTCGTAAATCGCAGTCCCCAGCCCGCACTTCTGGCGAGGCCGCCGATCAGGGCGTCACAATCTGACCGGATAAGAAATCAGATTTTTCCGTTCGACCTGCGCTAATTTGCCGCCCCGCTCCTCCGTATAGAATTCGGTACATTCAGAAAGAGACGGATGACAAGACAAATTCACGGTATTCACCACATCACTGCAATCTCCGCCGACCCGCAAGCCGGGATCGATTTTTATTCCGGCCTATTAGGGCTGAGGTTGGTCAAGCTAACCGTCAACTTCGACGACCCCGGTACGTACCATTTGTATTTCGGCGATGCCCACGGCAGCCCCGGGTCGATCTTGACGTTTTTTCCCTACTCCGGTGCTCGACCCGGCAAGGTTGGCGACGGTCAGGTCTCGGCGATCTCGTTCAGCATTGCCTCGTCGTCGGTGGAGTTCTGGGCGTTGCGCCTGGCCCGCGCGGGCATCAGCGCGATTGGTCCGATCGAGCGCAATGGCCGCGCCGTGATCGCGTTTGCCGACCCGGACGGCCTGCCGCTGGAGTTAGTCGCTGATGACTCCCGTGCCGGCAAGTTCTGGGCGCCCGGAAGAATTCTCGCCGAGCATGCCATTCGCCGCTTCCACGGCGTGACCATGGCGATCACCGATCGGGGCGAGACCGCGGAGTTATTGACGCGACATCTCGGTCTGAAGGAACTTGGCGCATCGGCGGATCGCGCCAGCTTCCGTGTCGGTGAGGGTGACAATGCGCAATACGTTGATCTGCTCAAACCACCCGCCGGCGCCAGTGGACGCGGCGGATCCGGCACCGTGCACCATATCGCCTGGCGCTGCTACGAGACGGATCAGCCGGGGTGGCGTGCGCGCATTGCCGAACTCGGCTATCAAGTAACGCCGATTGTTGATCGCAAGTATTTCCATTCGATCTATTTTCGCGAACCGGGTGGCGTGCTTTTCGAGATCGCCACTGACGAACCGGGCTTCACTGTGGATCAAACCGAAGACGCGCTCGGCTCCAACCTGACGCTACCCGACTGGCTCGAAGGTCGGCGCGCGCAGATCGAATCAAATTTGCCACCGGTGAAACTCCCAGCGTTGACCTAAGACGATGCTGCAAGCCAACGATCTCGGATTTCAGTACGAATTTCTTCCGGCACGCAGCCCTGACAACGACGTCACCCTGCTGGTGCTGCACGGCACCGGCGGAACGCAATACGATCTGATTCCTTTAGGCGAACGGCTGTATCCGGCCGCGGCCATTCTCAGCCCGCTGGGCAAGGTCTCAGAAAACGGGATGGCGCGTTTTTTCCGGAGGCTTTCTCCCGGGGTCTTTGATTTGGATGATTTGCGTTTCCGCACCGATGAGTTGGCTGAATTTGTGCGGCGCGCGGTGGAGGCGCACAAGCTGAACCCGCACCGCGTCGTCGCAGCCGGTTATTCCAACGGCGCCAACATTGCCGCCAGTCTCCTGTTGTTGGCACCCGCCGTGCTGCGCTGCGCGGTATTGCTGCGGCCGATGGTGCCGTTGGTTCCCCAGAAGCTGCCCAACCTCGATGGGGTCCAGGTCTTCATTTCCGGCGGACGTCAGGATGAGATCGTGGCTCCGGCCGAGGCCGTTCGCCTGGCGGAAGTGCTGCACGAGAGCGGCGCCACGGTCAGTATCCACTGGGCCGAAGCCGGTCACGGCTTGATTTCGCAGGAGATTGCCGCCGCCCGCGACTGGCTCGCCGCGCATATCAAGTGCTCAGCGGCTTAGGGCTTCAAACCCCATTGGGCCAATTCTTCGCGGAAGGAAAAATCGGTCATGTCCATCTTGAGCGGCGTGATCGAGATGTAGCCCTCTTTCGTGGCGGAGTAATCCGACAACTCGGCATCGCTCCATTCCGGCTCGCCGGCAATCCAGTAGTACTTCTCGCCGCGCGGGTCGATTTTCTCCACGACAATGTCGCGGTAGACGCGTTTGCCCAGCCGGGTCGCCATGACTCCCTTAAAGCCGTCGGCCGGCGGGTTCGGCAGATTGACGTTCAGCAGCGTGAAATCGGGCAACCCACGTTCCAGCACCTTGGCCGTCAACTTGCGCGCAAAGCGTGCCATGGCGGCATAATTGATATTCTCAAATTCAACCGATGAAAACGCGATGGACGGAATACCGAGGATCGCGCCCTCAAAGGCTGCCGATACCGTGCCGGAGTAGGTGACATCATCACCCATATTCGGTCCGCGATTGATGCCGGAGAGGATGATGTCGGGGCGGCGGTTATTGAGAATGCCGTACATCGCCACCATCACCGCGTCGGTGGGTGTGCCGTCGACGGAATAGTAATCAGGGCCGATGCGGTTGATGCGCAACGGCCGCTGCAGCGTCAGCGAGTGGCCGGCAGCCGACTGATTGATGTGTGGGGCGACCACCAGCACCGAGCAGATCTTCGCAACCTCTTTGGCGAGGCGGCGCAGTCCCTCGGCGTCGTAACCGTCATCGTTTGTCAGTAACGCCAACATGAGCTTACCAAAATAGCGATCGCACCAGCATTTGCAAGAACCGAAGTGTGTCGCGTGCCGGGTGGATCGAGCTGTGGCTGTCGTTGTAGATGGTGCTGATGGGAATGCCCCGGACGCGGAAGCCGGCGCGGACGGCGCGGATCAGGAGTTCCGGTTCGAGGTCGTAGTGGGTCGACTGCAGGTTGATGCTGCGGAGCACGCGCGCGGGAATCAGCCGGAAACCGCACTGGCTGTCGCTGATCCGGGCGCCGGATACGACGGAGGCGACGAAGCTGGAGAGGGAGTTGGAGATCTTGCGCTCCAGCGGCATGCCGCTCCCTAATTGGCGCACGCCGATCAGGATCAGGTCATCCCAGAAGTACTCGTCCAGGAAGCGCTGGATTTCCTCCGGCGCATGCTGCAAGTCGGCATCGAGCGTCACGACCGCGTCGAAGTCGTGCTCGAGGGCATAGGTGAAGCCGGTTCTCAGCGCCGCCCCCTTGCCGCGATTGGTCTCGTGGCCAAGCACAGTAGCCCCGTGCCAACGCGCGACGTCGCCGGAATTGTCGGTGGAGCCATCATCAACGACGACCACGGAGAGATGCGGGTACGAGGTGTGAATCGCCTCGATCAGCGGCGAGAGGGTGCCGGCCGCATTGAAGGCCGGAATCACGACGGCGATTTTTTGCATTGGGAGATGATAATCGACGCGGCCGGGCGCGCAACAGCGCAGTTGAGCAATAATGATTATCTACTTAGTGGCGTTTCTACGGCGGCCTGGAGATTCCCTTGCGGCCGCCCGCGATTCTTCGTATCACACAGTACGAATCCGCCCACTGCGGGCGCATCAACGGGAGAAGCTGTGGCTCAACGCGCGATCTTGTTCGACTTCTGGCAAACGCTCTTCGCCGACTGGAAAGAGCGCGAGACTTTTGCCGCCCGCAAGCAGTTCATGCTTCGGTTCCTGGCCGAGCGTGGTTACAACGGCGAAATAGCGCTGGATGCAGCTTTTGAGGCCTCCCGCCCGTGGTTCACCAATATTTACCTCAACGAGCAACGCACCCCTTTGGTTGATGAGCGGCTGGCGTGGGTATTGAACCACTGTAATATTGGACTCAGCCCCGCCGAGCTGGAGACTCTGGCGCACGATTTCGCCGAGATGGGTTTGATGCTCGATCCGGCCCTGGCGCCAAATGCCGCACCGGTGTTGGCCGAGCTGGCGCGCGAGTTCAAGCTCGGCATCGTCTCCGACACCGGCTATACGCCGGGACGAATCTTGCGGCGGCACATGGCCAAGCACGGTGTCCTGGAGCATTTTTCCGCGTTTTCGTTTTCGGATGAAACCGGTCGCGCCAAGCCGCATGCCGTGCAGTTCCAGAATGTGCTGCAACGTCTTCAGGTCGAGCCGGCGAACGCTGTTCACTGCGGCGATCTGCCGACGCACGATGTGCGCGGCGCCAAGGCGCTGGGCCTGACTGCGGTGCTCTATACCGGCTTCCACGCCGAGGCGGTCGACGGCAATCCGCCCGATTACGTGATCAGCGACTGGTCGGAACTCCCCGGCGTTGTTGAGCGAGTTTTTTCTTGAATGCCCCCGAGATTCTGCTAACGTTTTCAGCGCGCAACCACGACCGCGATCGACGCGCGCAGGCGATTGAGCGAGATAGCAGGCATGACTTCTTACCGACTTCCTGATTTCAGTTTCGAATGGCACCACTTTCTGCGCCGCCCGTGGAAATTGCGCTGGAGCCTGCGTACGATTCCGGCGCACTATGGTCCCGAATTCGCCGACTACTATTTGATGCTCGGCCAATCGCTGCACTGGCCGGCGGAGCGAATTGAGCAGTATCAATGGCAGCAGGTAAAGTCGCTAATTGCGCACGCATTCCGAACGGTGCCATTTTATCAGCGTTGGAGCGCCGAACATCAGGCAGCTGCGGAGGACTTCCGTAGTTGGGGCGATTTCCAGAGACTACCGATCATCAACCGTACACACCTTGACGAGAACCTGCCCGACTTCACCTCGTCGGAGTATGCCCGGTATCGGGGCGCGCCGGCGCAGACGTCGGGATCGTCGGGGCGGCTGCTCAAGTTCTATCGCTCCTGGAACACGGAGAGTATGCGGCGGGCGGTGCAATGGCGGCATTTCAATCAAATCGGCTATGAATTCAAGCAGCGCCGCGTCTCGCTCAACGTGCCTTTCATTGGCGACGACTCCGACCTGCTCTATCGTTACGATGCGATCGACAATCTGGTCGCTTTCAACGGCCGCTTCCTGCACGAAGAGAGCGTGGAGGCCATCGGTGCGGTGATCAGACGTTTTCGGCCGCGGATGTTTTATGCTCACCCGTCGGCGCTGGCAGCGCTGGCGACGGCGATGCGCAAGGCCAACGTGCCGCCGTTGAACATCCCGGTGGTCTATGTCTATTCTGAGGTGATCAGCGCCGCACAACTTGAACTGCTGCGGCGATGGATTGGCCCCAACGTCTATGACCACTACGGCAATCGCGAGAATTCGGTCAGCGCGTCGCAACTGGCATGCGGCCGCTACCACATCAATTCCGAGTTTGTGTACAATGAACTGGTGCCCAGTTCGGAGCGGTTTGCCGGCCGGTCGCTGGGCCGGGTCCTGGGCACCAATCTTGTCAATTACGCCATGCCGCTGCTGCGCTATGACTGCCGCGATCTGGCGATTGAGATTCGTCCCTGCGACCGCTGTCGAATTGCACATCCGACGATCGAATTTATCGGCGGTCGCGACAAGAACTTCCTGATCTCGCGGCACGGCCTCGTGCATTGTCAGTACGACGATATTCTCTACAAGCGCGGCATTGCGATGCCGGAGGATATTCAGGTCGAGCAGATAGACCTCGATACGCTCATACTCCGCATGGTGCCCGGTGCACGGTACGACCGCGAGCGTGACGAGTCGATCCTGGTGGAGCAGTTGCGGGAAGCGACCAAGGACTGGTTTGCGATCCGCGTCGAGTATGTCGATCGCATCCTGCCGACATCTGGCTTCAAGAAATCAAAGGTCGTTTCGCGGCTGGGCGAGGCGGCGATCACCGAGAGCCCATGAACCTAATCGAATTGGCCAAGCGTTCAGTGCGCTGGCGATACCAAGTGACGCCGATTCCGTTTGCCTACGGCCGCGACTTCCGGCGCCAATTCGGATTCCTCAGACAATCGCAGTTGTACGGCGACGAACAACTCCAGGCGTACGTCTGGGAGCGCCTGTCGGCGGTGATCGCGTTCGCCTACAATGAGACCGCGTACTATCGACGCACGTTCACGGCCGTCGGCTGTGAGCCGGGCGATATCAAGACACCTGCCGACTTCTCCAAGTTGCCGACTACCAATCGCGCCGTCGTGCGCGAATTCCTTGAGGAGATGAAGCCGCGCAGCTTTGGACAGACGCGCCCGATTTTGACCGTCACCTCCGGAACCACCGGTTTTCCGCTGACGCTCTATCGCAGCGCCCGGCACGAGTCGCTGCGCAAGGCGGTGGTCTGGCGACACTACAACGCCCTCGGCTATCGCTTCAAAGACCGGCGCGTCACGTTGGGTCGCCCGCTCGATTTCCCGCAGAAACATCATTACACGCACCTGGACTTGTTAGAGGCAAATCTCTGGCTGAACACATTTCATCTGAATCCGCAGGATTTCCGGCATATTTATGAGGCGGCGGCGGCGTACAAGCCGCGCATGATCGTCGGCCATCCGTCGGCGTTGTATTCATTCTGCCTGCAATCAGAGAAGTCGGGGCTGCCGGCGATAAAGGTGCCGATCATCTACAGCTATTCGGAAAAGCTATATCCCCACCATCTGCAGAAATTTCGGGAGTACTTCGGCGGTGAGGTTTTCGATTACTATGGCAACCGCGAGAACACGCTCGCGGTAACGCAGCTTCCCTGTCGCAGCTATCACATCAATTCCGAATTTGGCTACGCGGAATTCGTCGCCGACGACAAGCCGGCACCTGAGGGCACCGCCGGCGCCATCATCACCACCGCGCTGGCGAATTATTCCGTACCGCTCATCCGCTACGACACCGGCGACATCGGCCGGTCGCTGGGCAAGTGCCCGCAATGCAACCTCGCTCACCCGACGATGGAAATCGTCGGCGGTCGCGGCAAGGATGTTCTGGTGACGCGCGACGGATTCGTCAATTGTCATCTTGAGACCTATCTGGCGCGAAACGGTTTTCGTTCGGCTGATTTCATTCAGATCTACCAGCGCGAAATCGACAGGGTTATAGTCCGGTTTCTCCCGAATTCACTCTTTCAGCCCAATCGAGATCGGGAGCGACTCAGACAGCTGGCACACGAAGGGCTGAGTAGCTACTTCGAAATTGAGCTGGAAATGCTCGACAAACCCCCGTTTACAACGGCCGGCAAGATGCCCTACGTCGTCAGCGAGTTGGCGCCGCACGGCGAGACCGGAGGGATGATCTGACCGCTTGCGGCACCGCTTCATAACATAAACAATTCAAAGCATTTACCGATATTTCTTCAAGAGATGTATTATCGCAGTAGAGTGGGTTAAACTTTGCGCAGCGGCAAAAAAGCGCTTTACAGCATAGGTAAACAAGGTATATTTCCGCGGGGTAAATACTTACCCGAGCCGAACACTGCTACTTCACGGAGAATTATGCGGACAGATGTCATCCGTCGTATTGCGACTCAGGCGCTCGTGGTCCTGTTTGTCGCCGCTCTTCCCCTGAAAGCCGCACCGCTCGCGCCGTTTGAACTTGGCATTGAGAAGATCACCTCCGCTCGTTTAGGCGATCACGTCGAGATTTCGCTGGTCAATAACACCGGCAGCGAGATCTTCGGTAAGTTCCACCTGCTTGTTGGTTTTGACGTCCACCGGCTGTCACTGCTCAGCGTTACGCAAGGTGCCGTTCCCGGCCTTTGCGGTTGGGACAGCTTCAGCTACAATGTCCAGCCGTGCAACAACTGCGACTACCAGTTGATCGACATCTTTGGCACGGCTGACGATCCGGCCATCGCCGGAGCCCCTGACTGCTATTCGCCGATCGGCGAACTGGCCAAGCTGCGCTTCGCCGTAACCACAGATACGAACGAGGCCGGGTTCTTTGCCGACGTCGCGTTTTATTGGCTGGATTGTTCAAGTAATACTTTAACTTCGATGGTCCAAGACACGGTATTTCACGGCCGATTCGCTTACGACCCCGACGGAAACAACATCACCGGCACCGACCCGGCGCTCGGCGGCACGTTGGACGGATGCATCGTGCCGGGAGACCCGGTGCAGATTCGCGCTACCAATACCACGAACGGCGGCATTCAGATCAGCACGTCATGGGGTGTTTACGGAGACGTGAATGGTGATGGACGCTTCAACATCGCCGACATCAGCTACATGATCAACTACATCTTCCTCGGCGGCAGTGCCCCCAAAGATTATCTGCACGGCAACTATGACGGCGACGATCGCGTCACTATCGGCGATGCCGTATTCCTCATGTATTACTTGTTTGTAATCCTTGGAGCTACGGGTTAGTCACCCGGACAGTGTATTGCGAAGCGGCCGGAGTCGATCCGGCCGTTCTTGTTTTGGAGATCGACGTCGTTGGGGCTGTCGCATCATCTGTGATTGCTCAGAATTCGGGAAGCGTCGGTTCATAAAATCGCGCTGGATACTGCTATTGGCCTTGAGATTCCAAATACTGCGCGCGAAATCAAGAACCGACGCAACGGGTTGAGAGGGACAAATGGGACAGCTTTTTGTCAGTCGGTCACCGGCTGGTTTTCGACTTCGCGCAGCGAGAGATGCTCTTTTTTGAGGTGGTACAGCCCGGCCAGGGTGATCGTGAAATACTGGGTGGCCCACATCACAATACTGCAGGCGGCGGCGTTGTCGGCGGGGACGTTGTAAAGGCTCAGGCTCAGCACAGTGAGATACTGGTAAGGTCCGATGAAACCGGGCGCATTCGGCAACATGATTCCGACCGAGACGACGGCCAGCACCACGAAGGAAGCGTCGATCGGCAGATAGCTCATGTCGAAGGCCAGAAAGATGAAGTAATTCGACAGCGCCATAATCACCCAAAGCAGGGCTGACTGCGCCGAGATGATTGCTACGGATTTTGGATCGGAGAGCACCTGCAGGCCGGAGGCGAATTTCGCGAGAATATCGCTGCCGACTTCCTGAATCCGCGGCGGAAAAATCTTCAGGGGCTTATTGAGAATGCGCAGCGTGAAATCGGTACGCAGTTTCAGCATCGTCAGGACGAAGACGGCGACCAGCGTCACGGCGAGGAAGGCCCAACCGGCGGCTTCGAGGTGCCGCAGATCCTCCGCAACCGAGGCCGGAAATTCTTTGAAAAGGATGATGACCGTAAACAAGGCCAGCAGTGTCAGCAAGTCGAAGACGCGTTCGACCAAAGTGGTGGCCATGGCCGCGGAGCGCGAGACATCCTCGATCTTGCCGAGTGAGAGCGGCCGCGCCAATTCTCCCAGCCGCGCGGGCAGGATGTTGGAAGCCATGAAGCCGATCATGGTCGCCGCGTAGAGCCCGCGAAAGGAGCAGCGCTTGAGCGGATTCACCATCACGCCCCAGCGCCACGCCCGCAGTGCCATGGAGGCGAAGATCATCACGATATTGGGCAGCAGCCACCAGTAATTGGCCTGCCGGATCGCCGCCACCACCTTGGCCCACTCAATCTTCTGGACAAACAGGTAGAGGAAGAACGCCGCGACGAGAATGCCGAAGACAATCAGTAATTTCTTACCCACGTTGCGCTCCGGCCGCCCGCTCGATTTCGGCAAAGGAATCGCGCGCGCAGCGCTCCCAGGTGAATTTCGCCGCCCATTCGATCCCGCCCTTGCTCATGCGCTCATGCAGCGGTTGATCCAGCAGCAGACGGGTCAGGCACTCGGCCAGTTGTTCGATGTTGCCGTATTCGTAGAGGAGCCCTGACTTACCGTCACTGACGGAGTCTTTCAGTCCCGGGACATTGGCGGCCACGACGGGCGTGCCGCAGGCATTAGCTTCGATATTCGTAATTCCCCATCCCTCCTTGGGAGAAGGATACGTGGAAATATGGGCGCGGCGCAAGTACTCCAATTTTTGTTCCAGTGAGACGTAGCCGGTGAACTCTACGGCATTACCCAGCTTCAACTCCTGCGCCTGTTTCTGCAACAGGGCATGATAATCGCCGCTGCCGACGATCACCAAACGCGCATGCGGCACCCGCGTGCGCACCAGCGGCAAGGCCGCCACGAGGTGTTGAACCGATTTGTATTTCTTCAACCGGCCGAGATAGATTAGCGTCGGCTGATCAAATCGTCTTGAAGACGGATCAGGCTTGTAGACGCTGTGGTCGACACCGCACTCGGCAACCGCCACATTGTCCGCCGCGATCCCCCGCGCGATCAAGTCTTCGCGCGTTGATTGACTGATCGCAAGGAAGCGCGAGCGTCGATACACGCGCGGAATCGGCTTCTCCGCGAGGTAGACATAGCTGGCGATGACGGCGTTGGCCTCCTGATAGATGTTCTTGCCGAACAGATGCGGGATGATTGCCAGATGCGGCAGCCGGTGGTATAGCGGAAGATAGAACGGAATCTTATTGATGTCTTCGACGATAACGTCGTAGCGCTCCTGCTGGAGCAGTCGCCTGACCAGACGCGGCGCGACGAAATTGAAGTTGTAGCGGTTGCCGGCGCGGACGACGCGAATCCCGTTGATCAATTCCTCCGGGGCGGCATGGGCGTAAGCGGAGCAAGCCAGCGTCACCTGATGCCCCCATTGCACGACACGCTGGAGGATTTCCTCGAGATGGACCTCGGCGCCCCCCGCGAGCGGGTTGCTCAGGTCCTGCCAGTTAACAGCCAGAATTCGCAAGGTTCAAACGTTCGGCTACTTCGATCCGTCCGGCGTTTCGACTCCGCGCAAGCGCACGCCGGTGCGTTCCGCCTGCATATCGCGCACGTCGCGCAAGGCTTGCTGCGCTTCACTATCGCTCGGATGGGTAGAAATCCAAATCAGCAACGAAGTCTCCATGCTGTCGAACAACGAATCGCGGAAATACAGGTTCAACAACTGCCGATGAAAGCGATCGTCATCCGGTTGCTCCGCCAGTTTTTGTTTCAGCAGCGCATAGGCCTGCGCTTTTTTGCCGGTACGGTGGTAGTCGGCCGCCACCTGCAGCCAGACCTCGTTCGCCTGAATATCTTTGGGCGCGCGCGCCATCAATTCGTTGACCTTGTCGAGCGAATCCATGTCAGCGTACAAGGTCATCAGATAGACGTGACTGCGCCACTCGCCGGGCACGACTTCGATCGACTTCTCCACCAGTTTGACGGCGCCGGGCAGATCGCCGCGTTTGCGCAGCTCATCGGAGGCGTACAGGAAGCCGGCGGCGTAGTTGTTGGTCAAGCGCGCCGAGTTATCGTCTTTGAAGATCGTGGAATCCGCGACGCCGCGGTACTTGAACTGGTTGATGTACAGGTCGGTCGTAGCGGCCAAGTCGATCATGTTGGGCTGCTTCTCGCGCTTGAGCCGATACATCATTCCCTTCAACTCGAGATTTTCTTCGAGCGACTGGCCGCGAAAGAGGCGGTTGTCCTCCGACACGGTCACCGCAAAGTGGATCGGCACGCGCCAGCCATTGGCCTGGATGATGTTATCGATCATCTTGTCCTGAATCCGGCGCACTTTGCCATCAGCGGTGCGTTCCGGATAGAGCGCTTCGATTTGCGCGTCGGTCAAGCTGATGGGCACGCCCATCTCGTTCTTGAGTTGTTTGATATACCAGTCGGTATTGAGCAGCGACAGGTTGGCGATCTTGACGTCCTTGCGCACGCCATAGACTTCCTGCAAACACCAGACGGGGAAGGTGTCGTTGTCGCCGTTGGTGAATACGACCGCATTCGAGTCCGCCGAGATCAGCAGGTTGTAGGCGTAGTCATAGGGGATGTGATTTCTTGAGCGGTCGTTTTCGAAGTAGCTCGCCTTGAGGGCGACAACGGGAAGCAACAGGAAGAGCAACAAGGCGTAAGTCACCTTGGCCATACCCTTCTTCCGCGTCCAGTTCGAGACGATCTCCCAGATGGTGATCACGCCAATGCCGATCGCCAGGCCAAAGAGAATGAAGCCGGGTTGCCAGAAGTAATCTCGATCGCGCACTTCGAGATTGGCCTCATCCCCGGGGATAACAAAAGGTCGAGTGCCGTCGGCAAAATTCATGTAGATGACGAGTCCGACCGTTGCGGCCAGGATCATCAGGAAGACGGGCACCCCCTTCCGCCAGCGCCGCAGCACCACTTCGAACATTCCGAGCAGTCCCAGCGGGAACAGCGTGAAGACGAATTTGGCGCCGCTGACGCCATATTGGTCCTGGAAGAATCCCCAGAATCCCATGCGCGGGTGGGTGCCGAACTGATTCGTCCAACTGCCGCGGCGGGTAAACATTCGTTCCACCATCGACATTTGCCCGTATTGTTTGCGCTCGAGGAAGTCTTCAAACTTTTTCCAGGTATCGGGCGCGTTTTCGTTGATCGCCGGTTTTTCGGCGGCGCGCACCATGATGAAAAGCTGGCAACTAAACGCCACTCCTGCCGCCACCATGATCGCGAACGGCAGATTGACCAGACTGCGATCTTTTTTCACCGACCAGGTAATCAGGCAGATGGCCGCCCAGACGCCGCCGACATAAATGAATTTGACCAGAGACGACACAGGGATCATCAGCACCGCAAAGGTGACCCAGATCATCCAGTTCTTGCGCAGTCGTTCGTCAAGCAGCAGCAGCATTAATATCAAGAACGGCACGATCAGGTAGGTGGTCAGGTGCACGGCCGTCGAGAGGATCGCGATGAAGAAGATCAGCACGAGATACTTCGGCGCTTCCGGCGTCGTCCGCTTTTCCGCCCAGACCAAGGTCAGCCAGATCAAGAGCGTAATCATCAGCATTGAAATGCCGTACACTTCTGCTTCGACCGACGAACTCCAGTTGGTAGTCGAGAAGGCCATCAGCAGCGCACCGATGACAGCGCCGGCATGCATCCCGACCCGGCGGAGCGTGTCGATGGTATCGCCGAACCAATCCTTGACCAGCTTGACGATGACGAAGTAGCCGAACATCGCGGCGAAGGCGCTGCTGATCACCGAAACCAGGTTGATACGAAAACCGATATCGGCGGCCGTCGGCAGCAGTGAGAAGAGGCGACCGATCAGGACGAACAGCGGCGCACCCGGCGGATGCGGCACGCCCAGGATATAGGAACAGGCGATGAACTCGCCGCAGTCCCAGAACGAAACCGTCCGCTGCACCGTCATCAGGTAGATCAGGAATGTAAAGAAGAAGACGAACAGCCCCAGCCCAAGATTGAGCTTTTGATATTTGTCTAACCCCGGTTTCTGCTCCGTATCAGCCAATCGGTCCTCCTCAATAATTCGCAGTGTCACAACAACATCTGGTATACCAGCATCGGGCTGCGACGGTTGACGGAATTTGGCGCGGAATATACGAAGAACGCCCCCCGCTTCCAACCGAAAAGTGGACTGCGATTACCGTCCACGGACACGCCCAGGATCAGTCGCCAGCGAGCTACTTCTCCTTGCTCCACTCCACTTCCTCCAGATGTTTGAGGACGGCATCGAGGATGCCGTTGACAAACTTGGAGGACTCGCGCGACGAGTATTTCTTGGCCAGTTCCACTCCCTCATTGACGGCGACGCGGGCCGGGATATCCGGGAAGCTGACCATTTCGCAAATGGACAACCGCAGGATATTTTTGTCGACCATGGCGATGCGCTCGAGGCGCCAGTTCTCGGAGAATCGTTCAATCCGTTGATCCAGTTGCGGCGTCATCTCCACCACCATGCGGAACAACCGGTCGGCGTAGAGGCGGCTTTCGTCGCCGAGATCCGAATCGGCGATCAGTCCGGCCACGACGGAGTCGATCGGTTCGCCGGTCGATTCGAACGCGTAGAGACACTTCAGCACCAGCTCCCGAGCTTTCTTGCGCTGTCCCATCGCTATTTGATCATCCCGTACAAATTCGCCATCTCAATGGCCGACAAGGCCGCGTCCCAGCCCTTGTTACCACCCTTGGTACCAGCCCGTTCGATCGCCTGCTCCAAGGTATCGCAAGTGATGACGCCGTAGATCACCGGCACTCCGGTGTGGAGCGACAGGCTCGCGATGCCCTTGGTCACCTCGGCGGCGATATACTCAAAATGCGGGGTGTCGCCGCGAATCACGGCGCCGAGACAGATCACGGCGTCGTACTTCTTCCCGGCCGTCAGTTTGGCCGCCAGATATGGCAGTTCAAACGATCCCGGCACCCAGTACTCGTCGATCGCCTTGACATCCGCGCCGTGGCGCACGAGACAATCCTTTGCGCCTTCCAACAGCCGCTCGGTCAAGAGCGAGTTGAAGCGCGCAATGCAGAGTGCGAACTTGCGTCCGCCGGCATTCAGTTCCGCTTTGTAGACTTTTCCCATAACCTCACTCACTTGATTAGTCCCAACAGGTGTCCCAGCTTATCGCGCTTGGTTTCGAGATAACGCTGGTTGTGCTTGGTGGGCGGTACTTCCGAGGAAATCCGCTCGGTCACTTTCAGCCCGTAGCCCTCCAATCCGATGATCTTGCGCGGATTGTTGGTAACGAGCCGGATCGTCGTCAGCCCCAAATCCGCCAGGATCTGCGCGCCGATCCCATAGTCGCGCAGGTCATCCTTGAACCCCAGATCGTTGTTCGCCTCGACGGTATCGCGCCCCTGGTCTTGCAGGCTGTAGGCGAGGATCTTGTTGGCCAGGCCGATCCCGCGACCCTCCTGGCGCATGTAAAGCAGGACGCCCTGGCCTTCGCGGTTGATCATTTCCATCGCGCTGTGCAATTGCCCGCCGCAGTCGCAGCGGCAGGAGCCGAAGACATCGCCGGTGAGGCACTGCGAGTGGACGCGCACGAGCACGTTCTCTTTGCCGCGAATATCCCCCTTGACCAACGCCAGATGGTGGTGGTCGTCGATGTCGGAACGGTAGAGATGTAGCCGAAATTCGCCGTGCTCCGTCGGAAAATCGACGTCGACGACCCGGTGCACCAGATTTTCGTGCATGTGGCGGTAGGCGATCAGGTCTTTGATCGTGATCAGCTTGAGGCTGAACTTGTCCGCAAGCGCGCGGAGTTCGTCGACGCGCGCCATCGAGCCGTCGGCGGCCATAATCTCGCAAAGGACTCCGGCCGGTTTTAATCCCGCCAGCCGGGCCAGATCGACGGACGCCTCGGAGTGGCCGGCTCGCGCCAGCACGCCGCCGGGTAGAGCTTCGATCGGAAACACGTGCCCCGGCCGCGCCAGGTCTTCCGCCTGACAGTGGTCATCCATGATTTGGCGGATTGTTTCGGCACGGTCGAAGGCCGAAATTCCCGTCGTAGTGCCGCGCCGGGCGTCGACGCTCACCGTGAAGCGCGTCCCGAGGAGCGCGGTGTTTTCGTGGGTCATCGGCGCCAGTTTGAGCCGATCGATCGTGGGCCGCGTCAACGTGACGCACAGCAGCCCGCGCCCGTGGGTGACCATGAAGTTAATCGCCTCCGGTGTCGCCCGATCCGCAGCCATGACGAAGTCACCTTCGTTCTCGCGATCTTCGTCGTCAACCACGATGATGATCTTGCCGGCGCGAATTTCATTGATCGCTTCCGCAACCGAATCAAACAGATGTTGCTCGCCCTGTTTCAAAGTTAAGTCGGGCATGCAAGATTCTCCTGTATCAGAGTGATGATCAATAGCCATATTGCCGCATCCTTTCTGCGGTGAGCGCGCTCTCGCCGAGTTCGCGCCGCCGCTGGATGAATTTCCCGATCAAATCGAATTCCAGATTGACCGCGCTCCCGGGTCGCAGCTCGCTCAAGGTTGTCGCATCCCCGGTGTGCGGGATGATGCTCACTTTGAAGTCGGTGCGAGTTACCTCGTAGACGGTCAGGCTAACGCCGTCTATCGCGATCGAGCCTTTCTCAACCACAAGCTCCGCGAATTCCGGCGGAAAGCCGAACTCGGCGACCCAACTGCCGGCGGCCGGTGTAATCGCAAGGCAGCGCCCGAGGGCATCGACGTGCCCCTGCACGATGTGCCCACCCAGACGGTCGTTTGGCCGCAGCGCGAGTTCCAGATTGACGCGGTCGTTGACCGTCGATTGACCCAGCTTGCTCTTGTTCAAAGTCTCGGCGACTGCCGTCACAGTGAACTCGCCCGACCGAGCCGACACCGACTCGGCCGTCAGGCACACGCCGGATATCGCCACCGAATCGCCGATCGCGATTTGATCGACCAGTCTGGTCGCGATCGTCAAGTGGCGATTGTCGCCCTGCTGCGTACTGTGCCGGATCGTGCCGACATCAAGGATGATTCCGGTAAACATATTAATCCTGGGGATATGCCTCGATCCATACATCGCCGTCAACCAGCGAGATGTCGCGAATGTCCAGATTTAGGGCTGCGGCAATGCTGCGCTCAGCCACAAACTGGACGGAGTTGAGCCCGTCGCCCAGCAGTTTCGGCGCCACAACAATCAGGAATTTGTCTACTAACTTCGCTTCGATAAACTGGCTGAAGATGCTCTGACCGCCTTCAACCAGAATGCTGGCCACGCCATTTGTAGCTGCCTGTCGCAGAAGTTCGCGAAGATCAATCTGCCCGTCGGCGCCGCAGATTTGCCAGGTATTCTTCGTCTGGCCTCGTTCCGAATTACCAGATTTCGGAAAGCACAGCATCGTTCGCTCGGCAAGAGCGCCTGCGACAATCTTTGCGTTCGCGCCGATGCCGTCGTGCCCTGCCATTACGAGCCGGATCGGATCGCGACCGAGCCCGTGGGACGTCAGTTTTGGATTGTCAAGGCGCACCGTGTTGGCGCCGACGAGTACGGCGTCGTGATGGGCGCGCAGCTCATGTACACGGCGCCGCGAGGCTTCCGAACTGATCCATTTCGAATTGCCGCCGCCGTCGGCGATTTTGCCGTCCAAGGTTTGCGCTATCTTGAGGGTGACGTGCGGCAGCCCGGTGCGGACATATTTCAGATAAGGCGCGTTCAGCTTGCGGGCTTCTTCTTCGCAAACGCCAAGCGTAACTTCGATACCCGCTTCCCGCAGCTTCTGCACTCCGGCGCCGTTTACCTGCGGATTAGGGTCGGTCATCGCCGCGATCACGCGCGCAATTCCCGCTTGCCGAATGGCCTCCACGCACGGCGGCGTTTTGCCGAAGTGGGCGCATGGCTCGAGATTGACATACAACGCCGCGCCCTGCGCCGGTTCGATGGCCCGCTGCAGCGCGTCAACTTCGGCGTGATCGGCGCCAAACGCACGGTGGAACCCCTCGGCGATGATACGGCCGTCCTTGACGATCACCGCACCCACCAAAGGATTGGTGCGCGTCTCGCCCCGCCCTTTTTCCGCCAGCGCCAGTGCCCGTTGCATGTACTCGACCGATGACATAAAAAAAATCCCGAAGTTGCCTTCGGGGTCTGAAGCAGGTCACTGATGCCACACACGAAGTCTCTCCCCGCGCGGCATACAAGTAACCGATCGCACCGCTTGATGTTTTGATGCGATCCGGGCCTTCTTCCATCCGGACTGTACCGTCGGCGCCGGAATTTCACCGGCTCTGTCCTGGTTTTCGGGACTCGCGGGCTGTACCGCCGATCGAGGAATTTCACCTCACCCCGAAGGCAATTAATTCTAACCATTATACGCAGAGAGTCAAGCCGATTCTGTCGATTTTTGGCTACAAGTTGTCGACATTCACGCCGTAGCGTTTTTCCAGTTCCTGCAGGAATTCGCAGGTCCCGTCGTTGATCTCCCCGGCCAGACATCGGCGCTTCAACTCCTTGAAGGCCTCTACCTTATCCGGCACATGGCGCAGGAACTTGGGATCGAGCGTGATAACCGAGCCAAATGAGGTCGACAATACCTTTTCGTACTCCCCGAACGGGGTCCCGCAGAATGTAGCGCCACGGTCAATCGCCATATCGAGCGTCAGCTTGTCCTCGTGACCGGGGCGGTCGCGCTTACGCAGTGGATCCCATGCCCGCGCCGTTTGGCGATCGACCAATCCAAAAGCATCCAGGATGTAGACGCCCGGTCCGGCGGCGTAGCCCATGTAGCCGATGTTGCCGGCCACGTGCACGATGCGGTACTTGGTGACTTCATGCAGTTTGCGCAGCTCGCTGCCCATCTTGTACCACACGTGATCGACGGGATCTTCAAAAAGCGCCCGGTACGGGGGATGGTACAGGTCGTAGTATTGTCGCTCGTCGGCGATATACCCGAGTCGTTTCTCCGCCTCCAAGGGGTAGATCACCAGCAAGGCGGCCGTCGCCAGAGCGGCTCCGGCGAGGGAAAGCAGCGTGATGCGCCCGCGGAAGAGTCGATCGGGGAGGTCATTTACGAGAATCACGCCGATCAGCATCGGCGGCAAGAGGAAGCGATAGGCCATGAAGTCGCCGCCCAGCCGCACAACATAGATCGAGAGCACGGCAATCTGCAGGAGCATCACCAACCGGGGCAGGCTCGTGAAATAGAGCCGGCGCAGATTCTTCGTAAGCAGGATCAGCGCTGCGCCGACTACGCAGACGGCGAGAAGCACGGGCGAGTAGCGCCAGAAGTGCTCGAAGTAGATCCACCCGTGCGACCAGTATGTGCCCAATCCTTGTTTGGCGTAATAGGTGTTAGGGAAAAACTCGCCGTAGTAGGCCCAGCGAAAGAGATGGTAGGCGCCGGCGATGCCGATGATCGGCGCGGCCAGTTTTCCCAGCCCCAGCCACTGCCCGCGGGCCGGTTCCACACCAAGCTTGAACTGCGTCCAGAGCGCTTTGCCGATGTAGACCGCGAAGAATACCGGAATCATGAGCGCCAGTTCCGGTCGGGTCAGATACAGGAGCGCCAGCAACGATCCATGAAGGTACGGCTTCGTCAACAGGTCGCAGTTCTTGTAGGAGATGAAGAACCAGGCCATCAGCAGGACGACCAGTGGAAATTCCAGCCCACTTACGGAAAAGTCGCGATAGCCGGTGTGGGACAAGAGCAGCACGGCCGCCAGAGGAAATGTCAGTGGCGCGTTGTCGTCACTTCGATCGCGCCACAAGATCATCGCCAGCGCGACGATGGAGATCAGCAGGCTCAGGATTAACGCGCTCGCGCGGACATTGGCGCCCAGAAACGTCGGGAGTGCGACCAGGAACAGCCAAAGCGGATGCGTGAAGCCCTCGACCTTGTCGCCGACGTTGTAGACCAGCCCATAGCCGTTTACCCAGTTTTCGATGTAGCGAAAGGTGATGTAGGCGTCCTCACACGCCCACAGGCGCGACCAAAGCGCGTAGAAGCCCAGGATCAGGAAGAGCAGCTTGATGACGTTCGCCGTTGTCAATCTCATGGCGCTGAGAATAGCATACGAGCCGCAGTCTGACAAGTTCTCTTCCTGAGAACCGGTTGCCGCGTGATATTGCAGGATGTATGCTGGCTTTTCCACACTCGCTCATACTGAAAGGAGCGGACAGCATGTCAACTCTCTCGTCCTGGGCCAACCGCGTGACGATCGCGCGCATTGGATTGGTCTTCTGGCTCGTGTTTCTCGTTTACGACAGCAATCTCTGGGCACGCCTGTTGGCGGCGCTGCTGGCGATCGTCGTCATCGTCGGCGACTGGCTGGACGGCTATTTGGCGCGGCGATTGCACGAGTCATCTCAGTTGGGCAGCGTTCTCGATATCGCCGGCGACCGCATAATCGAAACGGTGCTCTGGATTGTGCTTGCCGATCTCGAACTGGTGCCGGTTTGGATACCGATTGCGGTGACGTCGCGGGCGATCCTGACCGACTCGATTCGCAATTACCTGCTCAAGTTCGGATTTACCGCCTTCGGTGAAACAACGATGATGCGCTCCGCGCTCGGCCGTTTTCTGACCGGCTCACCGATCATGCGCACCGGCTATGCGATCTTGAAAGCCTTCACCTTCAGTTGGCTGCTATTGATCTCTGCCTGTGACCGACTGTGGCACGAACTTCCTTTTCTCACCGAGCATTTCATCAGTACCAGCTATCTCGTCGGCTATATTGCCGCGATTGTGACCGCGGTCGTTTGCATTGCGCGGGGGATTCCGCCGATAATGGAAGGCGCCAAGCGGATCAGCGAGATGGATCAGCAGAAAGCATAGAAGAGAGCGCCCGCTACCTTAACAGCAGGCGCTTTTTTCGTCGGGCGTGCGTTTGACGGCGATCGAGAAGCCCTCGCCGCCGTAGCGATCGGTGATGAAGTCGACGTAAATGTTGCCCCGCTGACTAAGCATCTCATACAACCCGGAGTCGATGAACGCTCCGATTCCGTTTGATTCCAGCCGCTCAAGGCCGTCCGTTGACTCTTCCAGAGCCATCCCCATCTGGGGACCACTTCAGCCGGCGCCTTGCAGGTAGAGAACCAGGGATTTTCCGGAGGCGTGTTCGGAAGCCAGAATTCGGTTGAGCGAATCGCGCGCGGTGTCGGTAATGATCAGCATGAGGTCACATCGTCCTTTCCTTTCATTGGATCGTCAAACACGACAAACGATGCAACGATTTTTCGTGGCATCACCACAAGGTATAGGTAAAGCCGACACCAAGTGTCTGCTTTATGCGACCCTTCTTGCTGATCTCCTTGTCGTACAAGAACTGATTGTACAGAAAGACCGAAATCAGCTTACTGACGCTGATTTTGACCGTGTTTTCGAAATTGGCGTCAATCGCCTTCCAATAGTCCTCGAATTCGGTGCCTTCAACCTCGTCTGAATTCGAAGAGAAGAGCGCCTTGTAGAGGCTCAGCTTGCCAACATATTTGATGCGTTGGCTCAACGTCAACTGGGCATCGGTCACCCACTCCAAGCCGCCGTCGGTGAGCGTCGAATCGGTCGTCGCCAAACTTGCGGTGTCGGTTATCACTTTCTTGAACAACTGGCGCAACGCCAGACCGACGCGACTGCCGACCTCATCCTTGTCCTGCTTGTACATTGTCCGCGCCACGCCGGCGGAGTAGGTCAGTTTGAGCGGGTTGACGTAGCGCTTTTTCGGCTGATACGAGGCATCGAGGAACTGGCTTTCCAGGCGCACGGCCAGATACGGGTCAACGGCCAGATTCAGTGGGAACGTTGCCACGTTTTCCCAGTCGATCAGATCGGTTGATTTTTTCGGCTTGCTCCACTGCTTGGTTTCTTCGTCCTGGGTTGTAGTCTGGCCGAACGCCAGCTTCAGCGTTGACTTGAGATTGAACTTCTGGCTGAAGCGTCGTTCGGCTTTCGCGTTCAGATTGCTCACCCAGGCGAAGGTTCCGGCTTCGCCGCCGGTCCAGGAATCGGAATAGGCCGTCTGCGCCAACTGCAGATCAAATACCATCGCCTTTTGCCAACGCAGTGCGATTAACGAGTCGACATTGACGCCTGCAACTGCGGCCGAGGCCATTACAGCCACCATCAACAGTAGAATCCAGAACTTGCGCATCATTTCACCTCCATGGTAATTCCAATCTACCAGCGCCAAGGTAAGTCGAGCATTTGCGCGACGAAAGCACAAATGCAGAGGCGGCGGATTTCGCTTGACTTCGCGCGGTCGGAGTGTTCTCGGGATTAGCGGATACTATCGAAGTTCCTGCTGCAGCTTTTCGAGGGCGCCGGCTTCGCCGAGAAGCACCAGGACTTCGTCGGGTTGGAACACACGGCTGCCATCGGGCAGCAGCGTCGTGCGCGCGGGCATCGTCTGCCGGATCAGAACCACCAGAACGTTGTAGTTATGGCGGATGTTGAGATCGGCCAGCGTTTTGCCGACGAAGCGGTCAGGTACCGCGAGTTCTACCAGTTGCAGACCCTCGCCGATTTCGATCTGCTCGATCACGTTCGGGAAACGCAGTTGATTCGATACCCGCAGCGCCGTGTCGCGTTCCGGAAACACCACGGAGTCGGCGCCGATCAAGTCGACGATCTTGCCTTGATCCTCAGAAATCGACTTGACCATAATGTGTTTGACCCCCATCTCCTTCAGGTACAGCGTCGCGAGAATGGAGACGTCGACAGAGGTACCCAGGCTGACTACGACCACGTCGCAATGCGTGACTTCCAGTTCCTGCAGAGTCTTGCGGTCGGAAGCGTCTCCCACCACTGCTTTGGTGACGTAGTCTTTGACATCCTCGATCTTCTCCGGATCGTTGTCAATCACAATCACATCGTGGCCGTTTTTGGCCAGATCCAGCGCCAGATAGTAGCCGAAGCTGGAGAGTCCGATTACTGCAAACGAGCGTTTTGCCATACCATCACCATCTTATAACCAAGTATCTTCTCGGGAACTGCGCAACCACAATCTCGCTGCCGTCAGCCGATGACAACTCGCCCTTCCGGGTAGGTAATCCGGCTGGCCGGCCGGCCGCGGCTGATCGCGAGTGCCAAGGTCAACGGACCGACCCGCCCGACAAACATCAGGAGCACGAGCGTCAGCTTGCTCAGCGGCGCCAGTTTCGGCGTTATACCGGTGGAGAGCCCGACCGTGCCGAAGGCGGAAATCGCTTCAAACAACAACTCGACGAATTTTTCTCCGGAAGCGCGATGCCCGACACCGCCGGTTTCGAAGATTTGCAGCAGCAGTGCGCCGAGGATGACGATGATTGTTGCCAGGATCGTGAAGGTTACGGCCTCGGACTGCACAAACGGGCTGACCCGCCGCTCGAAGAAGATTACGTGTTCCTGCCGCCGCAGCCGGCTACGAACGATTCCCATCAACACGGCAAAGGTTGAGGTCTTGATGCCGCCGCCGCAGGAGCCGGGGGAGGCGCCGATAAACATCAGGATCATGATCAGGAACAGTGTCGCGCCCGACATCGCGCCGACGCTGAGAGTGTTGAAGCCGGCGGTACGCGGCGTCACGGATTGGAAGAGCGAGCTGTAGATCCGCTCGACCCAGCTCATGCCGGCCTGGACGTTGTTATACTCGAGCAGCCCGATCAGAATTGCCCCGGCTACAATTAGGATCAGCGAAGTGCGAATCACTATGCGTGAATGCACCGAGAAACGATACGGCGCTTCGCGCCAGTAGCTCGAACCGCGGACCAGTTTCATTCTTTCCAGGAACAGCCGACTCCGCGAGCGCAGGAACTGAAACAGCTCCAAGAATGCGATGAAGCCGATGCCGCCGAGGACGATCAGTCCCATGATGGTGAAATTCACGGTGCCGTTGCCGAGGTAGCGTTCAAGATTGTCGGGGAAGAGCGAAAAGCCGGCGTTGCAGAAGGCGGAGATGCTGTGAAACACCGACGACCAGATCGCCTCGTTCATGGGCATGTCGCCCTCAAATCGCGAATACAAGAGCAACGCGCCGATCGTTTCGATCATCAAGCTGATCCCGATTACCGTCCAGAGGAGGCCGCGCCCGCTGGTACTGCGCGTCGAGCCGAACGTCTGCGAGAGCAGGCTCGAGTCGCGCAGGGACAAACGTCCGCCGAAGATGTAAAGCAGAAACGTTGAAAACGTCATGATGCCGATTCCGCCCAACTGGATCGCGATCAGCAGTACCGCCTGGCCGAACGTGGTCAGATGCGTACCCGGATCGATTGGCGCCAGCCCGGTCACGCAGGTTGCCGAGGTGATCATAAAGAGCGCGTCGATGAAGCCGATCGGCCCTTTCGTCGAGCATTGAGGCAGCATGAGCACAAACGTTGTCACAAGAATGAACGCTGCGAAGCTGAGCACGACGATTTTTTCCGGCGCCAGTCGCTTGAGCGGCTGAAAGGTCACCACGATCGGGCGGGTCAGTTGAATCTTCGCCATAGTCCGCGAGAGAGTTAATGAAGTCTGTACAGGAATGGCAACTGTTTTCGACGGGAGCAAATTTCAGCGCCATGTCGAAACCATTCGAGCGAGGGTGGTTCGATTAGAGCCGCGGTATTGGTGGTTTCGACCTACGAAGCTCTAATCCCCGAAGCCAGGGACGAATTTGCCGTCGCGGTAGATGACTTCCCCGTCGCCGTAGATTTCGCCGCCATTGCGGAGATTACAGACCATGTCCCAGTGGAGCGCCGATTTGTTGACTCCTCCCGCTTCGTAAATGGCGTTGCCGACCGCCAGGTGGCAAGTGCCGCCGATCTTCTCGTCGAACAGGATGTTCTTGGAGAAGGTTTGGATATGGTAGTTGGTGCCGATGGCGAACTCGCCGACCCGCTTGGCGCCCTCATCCATTTCCAGCATCCGTTGCAGGTACTCGAGGTTTTTGTCGGCGCTAAACTGCGTCACCACGCCGTCCTTGAAGTGAAGGCGGACGTTTTCGACTTCACGGCCGGCGTAGCACGCCGGATAGGTGTAAGTGATCACGCCGTTCGTCGAGTCCTCGAGCGGTGAGGTGAAGACTTCCCCGTCGGGGAAATTCTCTTTGCCATCGCAGTTGATCCACTTGCGGCCGGCTACTTTCATCTTCAGATCGGTGTCCGCGCTTTTGACGTGGATTTCCGACAGCCGGTTCAGCCGCTCACAGAGCTTGGCCTGCTTGACCGATACGCCTTGCCAGTGGCTGATGGGATCATCGGTATCGCAGTAGCCGGCCGAGTAGACGAAGTCCTCGAAGTCGGCCAGTGATTTGGAAGCCTCCTGGGCATCCGCGGGTGCCGGAAAGAGCGTGCCGCACCAGCGCAGCGAGCCGTCGGCCACGCGGTTGAAGAAGATCTGCTGGTATTCCTTGCGTGCAGATTGCGCCTTGGCTTGCCGTTGCGGATCGACGCCAGTCAGAAACTTCGTGTTTTCCGAGCACCAGACGTGCAGATAGGCATTGATCTGCCGCACCTCTTCCAGATCGAGCGGATGCTGGTAGACCAGTTGCTCGTCGCTGGCTTCCTTGAGGAAGACTTCCGACAGCGTCTCGCTGGTGAACCGGACGACCGGTCGTGCGCCGCGCTTGAGGGCCAGGCGATAGACCTCCTTGATCAGGGGCATTGCCGCAAACGGCCCGCGAATCATGAAGTAATCCCCGGGGCGAATCGTCAGCGAGTAATCGACCATCACCTGTGCCAGCTTGACTGTTCGTGGATCCATAACGTACCTCGTATGATAGGATTCTGTATTTTCCTTGTGAGCGGTGCTCGCGATCCGGTCGATAAGCCTTAGGACGGCAGAGCGCCATAACCGTTCGTGTAGTCCGAAACCGTGCAATATATTGGATTAAACCTGCAAGTCATGTCATCTATCCTGCCGATGTCGGATGCTCCGGTAATTCGTTATAGTTGCGTACGGGATTTAAGCTGTGCAGTTTCAGGAACTTAGTGCTCAGAATTAGATTCAGGAGCATTCGGCACGATTTTGACACACTAATGGTCCGGAATAGTGGCCGAGGTTGAAAACCTGGCCGCGATGCTGCTTTTTGTCGCGATTCGGATTCCGTCCGAACCATGAAACAAAAAGTCGTGTATAAGCGTTGTAGTTGAAGAGGATAGCAAACTGTGTGCAGAGTATGCACGGAGCTTCACAACAAAGGTTATTACCGCACTGGAGATATGTAATGCGATTACACCCCGGAGGATCAGCCCATGAAGACTGAGTTGCGCATTAGGATTTATGCCCTCATGCTCGCGATTGTGGCCATCAGCGTCATCTGGATTGTCGGATCGGGCGATGCCGCCCAGTCGACCTTGCAGAACGTCGTCTACGGCAACAGCATGTACGCCCAGGCCAATCCCGGCACGGCGCCGCCTTCGGAAGCAGCTCCATCGCAGCGGCATTCCATCGCCTATTACACCAAGATGATGGCGGACATCGCTTACAAGATTCATTCGCGTTACATGGAAGATGTCGATCCGGAAAGTCTGATTGATGCCGGTATCGAAGGGATGCTTTCGAATCTTGACCCTTACAGCGTGGTGCTCAAGCCGAAGTCGTATGAATCGCTGATGGAGAATACCCACGGCAAGTACGAGGGTGTCGGAATGCAGATCGACCTCCGGGACGATCGTGTCACCATCGTAGCGCCGATGGAGGGCACGCCGGCCTGGCGGATGGGCTTCCGTGCCGGCGACCAAATCCTCAAGATCGACACGGTGTCGACGGAGGGGATGAAGACCGACGAAGCCGCCAATTTGATGCGTGGCCCGGCCGGTTCGAAAGTGAAATTGACAATCCAACGCCCCGGCATCGAGTATCCGCTTGAATTCGACGTCGAGCGCGCCGTCATCGAATTGCACTCGGTGCGCTACTATGGCATGATCCAGCCCGGAATCGGTTACGTCCGCATCGACAAGTTCTCGGAATCGACCACCGACGAGCTGGTCAGCGCCATTAACGACATGAAGAATAACATGGGTATGACTTCGCTGGTGTTCGACCTGCGCTCGAACGGCGGCGGCTTGCTCGATCAGGCGATCAGTGTCGCCAATCTGTTCCTGCCGAAGGACAAGCTGGTGGTTTATACGCAGGGCAAATACCCGACCTCGCAGCGCAAATACTTCTCGCAGACTGACCCCATTTTCCCGGACGGCGATTTGGTCGTGCTGGTCAATGGCGGCACTGCGTCCGCGTCCGAGATCGTTTCGGGTGCTTTGCAGGATTGGGATCGCGGCGTGATCGTCGGTAACACCACCTTCGGCAAGGGCTTGGTGCAGCAGATTTTCGGCGGGCAGGACGGCGAAGCGGCTTTGAAGCTGACGACGGCCAAGTATTACATCCCCTCCGGGCGCTGTATCCAGAAGCCGGAACGCGCCAAGAAGAACTGGCATCCGCAGGCGGAAGAGGACATCACGCTTGAGGAGAAGAACGCGGAGGATGAAGCCGGTCGTGAAGTTTTCCAGACTGCCGGCGGCCGCAAGGTCTTTGGCGGCGGCGGCGTGGTGCCGGATGTGGTCGTGGACGACGAAACCTGGAAGCCGATCGAGTACAATCTCGTCCGCAAGAACATGTTCTTCGAATTCGCGATCGACTACACGACGACGCATAAGAATCTGCCGAAGAACTTCGAAGTCAGCAGCGACATGGTTGAAGCGTTCCGCAAATACATCAAGGATGAGGGTTTCGACTACAAGACGGCGCTCGAGCTTGACCTGGAGAAGTTCGAGGAGACGGCGCGCGAGATGAAGAAAGAAGACCTCTTTGCCGCCGACGTCAACGAAATGAAGCGGTTGATCGAACAGGAAAAGGGCAAGGACTTCGATGAATCGCTACCCTATATCAAGCAGTCGATCAAGCGCGAAATCCTGCGCAAAGAGTATGGCGAAAAGGGCATCTACGAGGAAATCACCCTCAAGGAAGACCCGCACGTCAAGCAGGCGCTGGAGCTGCTGAAGGACAAGGCCAAATACGGTACGCTGCTGAAGCCGGTGGTCAAGAAGGACCAGGGTTAAGCCGCAGCAACGCGATTTGAACAAGATTTCGGACGGACGGTCGTAACCACGACCGTCCGTTTTCTTTTTGCCGCCGACAAATACTCGCGATTGACACTGAACCTTTAACTCATAAGTTCGACAGTAATACACATGGAGGTGAATTACTTGGGTCGACCAATTGGATTATTGGCAACGCTGACGCTGCTGCTCGCCGCTCCCGCCCTGCTGTTGGGCCAGAGTGCCGTCAAGACCAAACCGCGCGGTGAGCGCTCGATCGCGTATTGGAGCAAGCTGCTCTCCGACATGGCGCTGGCGCTCCGCGACGGCTACATGGAAGAAATCAACATCGATCAGATCTTCACCGACGCCGCCGACGGCATGCTCAACAATCTCGATCCGTACAGCATCCTGCTGATGGCCGAGGATTACGAATCGCTCAAGGAAAGCACTTCCGGCAAGTATGAAGGCATCGGCATCGATATCGACGTCCGGGACGGCGAGGTTACGGTTATTGCGCCGCTCGACGGCACTCCCGCCGCCCGCCTCGGCTTTCGCCCCGGCGACAAGATTATTCGGATCGACGATACGCCGACGGCCAATCTTAACAACGCCGAGATCAACCGACTGGTGCGCGGCAAGGCCGGTTCCAAGGTCAAGCTGACGATCCGGCGTCCCGGATTCGAGTTCCCGATGGACTACTGGGTTGAACGAGCCGTGATCGAGGTGCACCCGGTACGCTACGCCGGCATGATCGATCGTGCCATCGGTTATGTGCGCATCGCCAAGTTCGGCGAAGGCACCGAGGGGGAGATGCGTACCGCGGTGTCATCATTGCAGAGCCAGGGCTGCAAGTCGCTGATTCTTGACTTGCGGGCCAATGGCGGCGGCTTGCTCGATCAGGCCATCGCCACCGTGAATGTCTTCCTGCCGAAGAGTCGGCTGGTTGTCTACACCCAGGGGAAATCGGTCGCGACGATGCGACGCTATGAAACGACGGCTGAGCCGCTGTTTCCGACCGGCGATCTGGTTGTGCTGGTCGACTCCGGCACGGCTTCGGCATCGGAGATCGTGGCCGGCGCCCTACAGGACTGGGACCGCGGCGTGATCTTGGGCCACACCACTTTCGGCAAGGGGCTGGTACAGAATGTAATCGAATGGCCCAACAGCGACCACGCGCTTAAACTCACGACCTCGAAATACTTCATCCCGTCCGGTCGCTCGATTCAAAAGCCGGAGCGGGCCTACAAGAACGGCAACACCAATGGTAATGCAGCCGCCGGCAAGGGCGACCGCAAGCTGTACAAGACGGAAAATGGTCGCAAGGTGTACGGCGGCGGCGGCATTTCGCCCGACGTCGAATCGGCAGGCGAGCAACTCAATCCGATCGAATTCAACCTGACGCGCGAAAATCTCTTCTTCCAATTCGCCGTCCAATATGTCGCCGACCATCCGCAAACACCGCGTGACTTTGCCGTGAGCGATCAACTAATCGAAGAATTCCGCCGTTTTGTCGATTCCCGGAATTTCCGCTATCAGACAAATCTCGAACACTTGGTGGCGGAGCTGGAGTCGACTGCGGAAGCTGAGCGCAAGTCGGCGGCGCTCGCCAAGGATCTGCTGTCGCTGCAGAAGGCGATCGAACGCGAAAAGCAGCACGACTTCGATAGTGCGCGCGACTACATCCGTAGCACTTTGCGCCGCGAGATCCTTCACGCCAAATTCGGTGAAACGGGGGTTTACGAACAGATTATCACGAGGGAAGATCCCGTCGTCTTGCAGGCCGTCGAGCTGATCAAGGACCGCGGTCGGTATCGGTCGTTGCTGAAGTAGAATCGAGACGAACACAGAAAGTGCGCCTTCAAGGCCGGCATCCTCTGCAGACGGGGAATCGCTGGCGCGGACCAAGAGATTCGGAACGACAAGAACCCTCACCCCCGGCCCCTCTCCCAAGAGGAGAGGGGAGATTAGCCCTTGGTGGTTTTGCTGGTGCGAGATTGCACGCAACGTGATTGATGAAGTGCGCGGCAGGTCGCCCCACGAAGCGCGTGGGCGATTATGATTATGCGAGTGTCGATGGCGCATCGCGGGAAGAACTGACGCAAGGCGATGAAATTCAGAAGACCACCATCACGTCGGTTTCTGCGCCTGATGGGCGAACGAGATCGCCAGGCTAGTGCCTTCAATGGCTCGATATGCGCAGCCGTGCCTCCGCACAGCATCCAGAACCGCCTTGGTGGTGCCGAGGTGACAGGTGTCAAAGTCGTGCCAGAGGATGAACCCGTTTTCCGACAGGGACGAAAATGCCGAATCGCTATCAGCGGCTGCACCTTCGAAGCTGTGGTCACCGTCGACAAGGATCAAGTCCATTTGGGGGAGCGCAGAAAAATCATAGTGGCGGCTGTTGCCGAAAATCTGCGTGATTCGTTTTGCCTCGTCGGTGTCCTTGAAAAGCCTCCCAACCTCGAATTGACATTGCGCCGGCGGGAGGTTGAGGGTGTACACGCGCGCTTCCGGCGCGGCGATGGCCAGGTTCAACGTCGTGCGTCCCTCGAACGTCCCGATTTCGAGCACATGGCGGGGTTTGACGTGCCGGCAGATATCGCCGATGATCCTCAATTCCAATGGCGAAACCGAACCGGACGTTCGATGGGCGTCGTACAAGTAGCGCAGCCGAGGTCTTGTGATTGTCTCGCCGGGCCAGAGGGTTTGCGCAAGGTCATCAAAAAGGCAGCTGGAAATCTCGTTCCTCTCGTAGAGGCGGCGGACATCGGAGAACAGCGCATTGTCCCAGGGCGTATCGTATCGACTCATGATCGCGGATGGATGCCTGAGCACTGCTACGACCTGCCTGATCCTCTTGCCTAATCTCGAATTCATCAACATTCTCCAATTCCGGACTTGCTCGTGCGCAATATAGAGTGCCGGACATTCTCCAGCAACTCCTTCATTTCACGGCACTATCGACTCGTCAATTCGAGCTGTGATCACAAACCCATTCAGGCGTTCAGTTCGATTTTATTGCTCTTCAGCCGCAAATTCCTACATTCCGCATTATGTACAAGTCGATTGCGAAGTACTACGACCTGCTGGGCTGGGACGAATTTCACGACGTTGCCTATCCCCGTTTGAAGCCGCTGCTGGTCGAACACAATTCGAAAAACTACCTTGATTTGGCTTGCGGTACGGCGATGCTCGCGTGCAGCGTTGCGGATTTGGGGCTCGAAGTTGTCGGGCTCGATAAATCGCAAGAAATGCTGAAGATGGCGGCGCACCGGTTGCGGCTTTACCGCGGAGCGCGCAAGCCGACCATCGTGCAGGGCGACATGACCCATTTCAACTTGCGCCGGCAGTTTGACGCGGTCGGATGCTTCTTCGACGCGGCCAATCATATTGTCGACCCCCGGCGTTTTGCGGCCTTTATCGCCCGGGCGGCCGCTCACGTTCGTTCCGGGGGGTTCTTCATGTTCGACGTCAACACGGCGATCGGACTGAACTGCTGGGACGCTCTGCTCTTCACGCGCCAGGGCCAGCACGCCGTGATGATGAAAGGCGAATATGACCGCAGCACGCGGCTGGCTGCGATCACGATTCACGGTTTCGTGCGCACGCCGGACGGCCAGGTTGACAAGTTCAAGGAGACGTTTCATGAGCGCGGATATCCCCACAAGGAGATCATGACGATGCTGCGCCGCGCCGGATTTGGAACGATCATCGCGCAGCCACAAAACCCCGAACGCACGTTGCGCAATGCGCACCGGGTGTTCTATACCGCATTCAAGAAGTAGAGGAGAGAATTATGGCCAAGTTGTCTTTAACAGAAGCGGAGTTGGCTGCCGCCGCGCGCGCGATGCTCCGGAATTCCTATTCTCCCTACTCCCGATTTCGTGTCGGCGCTGCGCTGGAGACAAGCAAGTTCCTCTACACCGGGGCCAATATCGAAAACCGCTCCTACGGTCTGACAATTTGCGCCGAACGCACGGCCGTGGTGTCCGCCGTGGCCAACCGCGAACGCAAGTTCAAGCGTTTGGCGATCGCCGCCGACACCGACCACTTCGTCACACCCTGCGGTGCCTGCCTCCAGGTGTTATCGGAGTTCTGCGACGACCTCCCGATCCTCCTGGTCAACGGGGCCGGCAAGATCAGGCAGACCTCGCTGAAAAAGCTCTATCCGGCCCCCTTTGTTTTCGCGTCCCGGCGCGCAAAAAAGTGATACTCTCGCCGCAAAGAAAAGATAACATTGAAGCGAAACTGGAGGACTCCCAAGCGATGGGTGAATCGAATCATCGCGATGAATATCGCGGCCGCATTCGCAGCGACATTGACCTGGCCGGGTGCATCGATGCCGCCTTGCTCAAAACCGAGGTGACGGTTGGCGACATCGAAAATCTTTGCCGTGAGGCAGCCGATTTGCATTACAAGGCAGTTTTCGTTAATCCCGCTTACACAGCGCTCTGCTCCCGCCTGCTGAAGGGCTCCGGAGTGCACGTCGGTTCGGTAGCGGGATTTCCGCTCGGCGCGACGACCACCGAGGTCAAAGTTTTCGAAGCGCAGGAAGGTGAGAACCACGGCGCCGATGAAATCGACATAGTCGCTAATGTTGGTGCCATCAAGTCGGGCAATTGGGCGCTGTTCGAAAAGGACATTGCCGGCGTTCGTAAGGCTTTGTCACGCAACACGATACTCAAAGTGATCCTTGAGTGTTCCTTACTCGATCACGACGAAAAGACCACGGCTGCCACGATCGCTGCGGACTGCGGCGTCGATTTTGTCAAGACGTCGACCGGGATGTTCGGGCAAGCGACCGTCGAGGATGTCGCCCTGCTCTTCGAGTCAGTCGGCGGCCGAGTCGGCGTGAAGGCATCGGGCGGCATCCGCACCCTGCAGCAAGCATTGAGCATGATCGAAGCGGGCGCCTCACGTATCGGCACATCTTCCGGTGTCGCCATTCTGAAGGAATTGCGCAACCGCAAATGAAGACGCTGTACGAATTGATCGCTGCCAAACGTGACGGCGGCGAACTTGAAGCCTCTGAAGTCCAGTGGCTGGTCGAGCAGTACACGCGCGCGAAGGTAACGGACTATCAGATGTCGGCATTTCTAATGGCGGCCTTCATTCGCGGTCTCACGCCGACCGAGACCTCGGCGCTTACCGCTGCGATGCTGAAGTCGGGCACGACGGTAGCGGTCAAGGGTCTCGATCGGCCATTGATCGACAAACATTCGACCGGCGGGGTCGGTGACAAACTTTCGCTGACGCTGTCGCCGCTGCTGGCTGATTGCGGGATTTCTGTCGGCATGTTCTCAGGCCGCGGTCTCGGTCACACCGGTGGCACGCTGGACAAACTTGAAGCGATTCCGGGAATGAGAGTATTTCACTCCCCCGCCACCTTCGGCCGGCTCCTAAAGAAGCATCGCTTCGCCATCACCGGTCAGACGGCGAGGATTGCGCCGGCCGACAAGAAGATCTATGCCCTCCGTGACGCCACCGGTACGGTGGAATCGATTCCGCTGATTGTCGCCAGTATCATGTCGAAGAAGCTCGCGCTGAAGTCGGATGGAATCGTATTCGACGTCAAGTCGGGTGCCGGTGCATTCATGAAGAAGCAGGAAGACGCGCTGGCGTTGGCGAAGGCGTTGGTGGAAGTCGCCCGCGCCCACTCCCTACCGGCACGCGCGGTCATCACCAATATGGATCAACCCACCGGGCGGATGATCGGCAACTGGCTGGAAGTGATCGAGACCGTCGAGGTGCTGAAGGGGGGCGGACCCACCGACACGGTAGCGCTGACGTTGGAGCTGGGATCGCAGATGCTCAAGGTTGCCGGTCTGAGCGACTCGGCTTGCTCGATTCAGGGCGGCATGAGTGAGCAGTTGCGGTCCGGCGAATCGTTCGAGACCTTCGGCCGCTATGTCAAAGCCTGCGGCGGAGATACGAAGCTGTTGGAGCGGCCGGAACAGCGGCAGCAGCGCGCGCACAAGGTCGTTGTTGATAGCCCCGAAAGCGGGTATATTAGCGCGTTGGATGCCGGTCGCCTGGGATTTTTGGCGGTCAGACTCGGCGCCGGTCGCCGGGCGGTAACCGACAAGATCGATTATCTGGCCGGACTGGAACTTCATGCCAAGATCGGAGACCAGGTTTCCGCCGGTCAGCCACTGGCGACGGGTTATGCGTCCCGGTCGGCGAAACTGGCCGGTTTTGAAGCGGAATTTCTGACCTGCATCCGGATTACGCCGACGCCGCCGGAAAAGCCCCGTTTGGTGTTGGCACGGTTGTGAGAACAATGTACGAGAAACGCGAAGAACGACCCTACCTGGGCGTGATGTTCAAGTGCTGCAAAGTCTACAGTCGCATTTACATGAACAAGCAAGGCACGGCCTTCGTCGGCTGGTGCCCGCGCTGTGCTGCACCGATGCGCATTAAGATTTCGCCCGACGGAACTACCTCGCGCTTCTTTGAGAAGTCATGAAACGGTATCGCGCCAAAATCGTCATCGTCCCGTTGGGGGACGTCGACTATTTCCAGATTAACAAGCTATCGACGGCGCTGTCGAGCCGCTTCGGCCACAGCGTCGATATTTTGCAGGGGATCAAGATTCCCAACGAAGCGTATGACGTGATCAAGGGGCAGTATTTTTCCACGATGATTTTGCAGAAGCTCGAATTGCTCAAAGCCAGCGACAAAGAGAAGATACTCGGTGTTATCGAAGACGACATCTATAACACCCGCCATCACGTCCTTGTGTCGGAAGCCGACGACATCGGCGGCACCGGCCTGGTCTCGCTCTATCAGCTCAAGCAGCAGTTTTACGGCTTGCCGGATGACGAGAAACTGATCTATCACCGCCTGGTCAAGGAGGCCACCCGGGTGGTCGGCATTTTGTTTTCGATTCCGCAGTGCCGCAATCCCAAGTGCGTCATGTTCAACTCGAACGAAATGTTCGACATTGACCAGAAGAGCGAAAAATTCTGCGACATCTGTAAGCGCACCTACATGAAGGTGATGTAGTATGCTGTCGGTCGCCCAGGTTCTCGACCAACTGCGTTCCGACCGCAGCTTCATGGACAACGTCACGCAGTGGCAGGTCGTTCCGCCGCGCGCCGGCGAATTTGTCGACTTCCCCGCTTCGGTACCGGCGAACCTGCGCGCCGTGCTGGAGAAGCGTGGGATTCATCGGCTTTATTCGCATCAGGCGCAGGTCTACGAGCACGTGCGGGACGGGAAACACGTTACGGTCGTCACGCCGACCGCCTCGGGCAAGACACTCTCCTACAATCTGCCGATCCTATCGCGGATGATCGCCGAGCCGGAAGCGCGCGCGCTGTACCTGTTCCCGACCAAGGCGTTGTCGCAAGATCAGATGGTCGAATTGCAGCAGGTGATCGACGCGCTCGGCATCGAGATCAATACGTACACGTTTGACGGCGACACACCGTCCGAGGTGCGGCGCAAGGTGCGCAAGGCCGGACATATCGTCGTCACCAACCCGGATATGCTTCATTCCGGTGTGCTGCCGCACCACACCAAGTGGATCAAGCTGTTCGAGAATCTCAAATACATTGTCATCGACGAGGTGCACACTTACCGCGGGGTGTTCGGTTCGCATCTGGCCAATGTCCTGCGCCGGCTCGATCGTATCTGCAAGTTCTATGGCTCCAGTCCGCAGTTCATTTGCTGTTCCGCGACGATCCGCAATCCCAAGGAACTGGCTGAACAACTCACCGGCCGGCCGATGGAATTGATCGAAAAGAATGGCGCACCCGCCGGCGAGAAGCACTTCATCTTTTATAACCCGCCGGTGATCAATCAGCAACTGGGGATTCGCAAGTCGTCGCTACTGGAGGCCGGGCGCGTGGCACAGCGATTTATCGGCAATCGCGTCCAGAGCATTGTCTTTGTTCCCTACCGACTGAATGTTGAGTTGCTGTTGACGTACCTGCGGCGCGACTGCCCCGGAGTGCGGATCGAAGGCTACCGCGGCGGCTACTTGCCGAACGAACGCCGCGAGATCGAACGCGCGCTGCGCCAGGGCGAGATCACGGCGGTCGTCTCGACCAACGCTCTCGAACTGGGCATCGATATCGGCTCGCTCGATGTGTCGATTATTTGCGGCTATCCCGGCACGATTGCCTCGACCCGCCAGCAGTCTGGTCGCGCCGGCCGCAAGAACACGGTCAGCGTCTCGATCATGATCGCCTCCAGTTCGGCGCTGAACCAGTATGTCGTTTCGCATCCAGAATATTTCTTCGAAGCGCCGCCGGAGATGGGTGTCATCGACCCGAACAATTTCGTCATTTTGACTTCGCACCTGAAATGCGGCGCGTTTGAACTGCCGTTTCATCAGGAGGAAGTCATGGGAGTGCAGACGACGACGGAAATTCTCGATTATCTCCAGAGCCGCGGCGTTCTGCGTTTCTCGGCCAATCGGTGGCACTGGTCGTCGGAGATTTATCCGGCGACCGAGGTTTCGCTGCGGTCGGCCTCGCCGGACAATTTCGTGATCCTGAACACTTCCGACAACAACCGGGTGATCGGTGAGGTCGATTACTTTTCGGCGCCGATGCTGTTGCATCCCGAGGCGATCTATATCCATCTCGGCAATCAGTATCAAGTCGAGCGGCTCGATTGGGAGGGCAAGAAGGCCTATGTCAAGGAAGACAAGGTCGACTACTACACTGATGCCGAGACCAAGGCCGATCTGAAGGTCATCGAAGTCAATGACACTGCCGGCGCCACGAACTGGGGCGAGGTTTCGATCACGAACGTGACGGTGCTGTTCAAGAAGATCAAGTTTGAGACGCACGAAAACGTCGGGTCGGGCAAGCTCGCGCTGCCGGAGATTGAGATGCACACGACCTCTTTCTGGCACGAATACGATGAGGAGATCGGCGAGCAACTGGGATTTGGCCGCGCCAATCTCGGCGCAGCATTGCGCGGGGTTGCCAATGTGCTCGGTATTGTCGCGCCGCTGTATCTGATGTGCGACTCGCGCGATTTGCGGTCGATCTCGCAAGTGAAATCCGCATTCACGGAGAAGCCGACTATCTACATCTACGAGTCGGTGCCGGGTGGGGTCGGGTATGCGCAGAAGATCTTCCGCGTGGCGCCGGAGATCTTCTCGGCCGCCATCCAGTTGATCAAAGATTGCCCCTGTCAGACGGGGTGTCCGTCGTGCGTCGGGCCGGAGATTGAAGTCGGGCGCGAGGGGAAGCGGAATGCGGCGCTATTGCTGGAGCAGGCGTTGCAGAGCGTGACGGTGGTGTCCTGAGGCGGGCGTCCCCTCACTCCCGCTCCCTCTCCCAGTGGAAGTGGCAGGTATCTGCGGCGGAGGGTTGGGAATATCAGAGGCAGCAACCGAGACCTGCCCTACGGACCCTGCGTCAATGCATCCAATTCGGGTTGGAAAACGTTGTTGGCCGGATTCCTTCGTACCGCTTCCTGCAGTAACTTGATCAATTCCTCGCGATTACCACGCTCGCGGAAGATTCTGGCAACATTCGAGACCACGCGGGGATTGAGTTCAAACCCGGACCACTGGCCGATCAGAATCTGCTCGGCCTCCGCCAATCGTCCTAACCGCGCGGAGTTCACGGCGAGATTGTAGCGATTCAGCGCATCCGCAGCGTCGCCAGCCAGCCGGCGTTCCTGTGCCAGCACACCCTCCAGCCCATCCTCGTAGGTCCCCTGAACCAGTTTGGCATACGCGACATTCAGGATTCCCTGCTCGTAGGACGGCGAATAATGCAGATCGCCGCGGATCCAGGTCTTCATCGCCTCATAAGCGGAAGTTTTGTCGCTGTTGAGTGCCAACCATGGCTGCGTGTGCAATGCTGCCAATGATCCGAGGACGGTAACCAAGGCGATGGTCCGCCGCAAACTTCCGGCACCACAACTTACCATGATCCTGATCACGCAGACCAGCGACGGAATCAGTCCAATCGTCAAGAGGTCCCAGTCCCGAAGCGCTCCCAATTTCGGATCAACCACGCTTGTGAAAACCAGCCCGGGCACGACACAGAGCACATGAAACCACCACTCATCCTTTGGCAAGACCTTTGCGCCCAGGAAAATCAAGGCGAACAGCGGACAACCGAGGAGTATTGCACTGACGACATCTAAGATGTGTTGAGAGCAGAACAATGTGTATGAATCTGTTGGAGTCGGAGTCAGAGCAACCAGAGCTTCCGACGCAACCGGCAGACTGCCACCCAAAAGAAGAACGAGCACGGTTGCGACCGGCGGCAAGAGCAGCAGGAGTCGTCTCCCTGTCGTCGATCGCAGCTTCGGCGTCGCCAGAAAGAGCGCCGACGGCAAACACAGTAGGGCTCCCAGATGCATGAGGCAGGCCGCCAACAGCATCACTATGGCAAACCAAGGTCGACGTTCCTGATGGCCGAAAGTAAGTGCGCCGGCCAGGCCAAACAAGAACATGGTCAAGACCAACAGCGGGTATCTCTCGACATATCCAAAGAACACCAGCACTACACCGGACGTTGCGAGACCGGCAATCGTCAAGACGAAGTTCCCGGCCGATCGCAGGAGCCAGAACATCGCCACCACAAATATGATGCCACTGACAATGGAGACTCCCTTGTAAGTCCAGAGGGCTCTTTCAGCATCGACCGAAAATCCCGGAAGCACGGAGTAGACCAGATTGTGCAGCGAGACATTGACGGCACTGAAGTTCGAGTAATCGACGCCGGCAACAAGTCGATCCAGAATCGAGTAGGCATCGCCCAGAAGCAGATTCTGGTGTGAGCAGGTTATCGTCGCAGTTATCGCGAAGAGTATGATGGCGATTGAGATCAGAATCCCGGATCGGCTCCGCTTGTCTTCGTCAAGAGCTTCTACCGCTTGCAGAGAACGCAGCGGAGGCAAGAGCAGTACCGAGGCCGACAGCAAAAGGAAGCCGGCTGAGTAGAGCCAGGTCGCGGTGGCTGCCGGAGGCACAAGCCCCCAGAAAGTGTCCGAAATCGCAACGTCAATGACAGCATAGACGACGATTGTCGCGAGGATGCCCGCCCAGCACAGAATAAAAGTTCGACTCCTGACCATACTCTTTTCTGATTTAGGAATATCGGACTTTACGACGGAGGGGCAATTGATTTCTCAGTCAGAATCGCAGCGGGTCTTCGGGGAGAGTGTTCGCAGATTTCGAGAGACACCGGTGACGGGACCTGCCCTGCAGTTGTTCCGGATCTGAGGAAGGCGTCAGGTCGCCTCGCGCTGGTGGGGGCAGTGGTGATTCCGAAGCTACGGCGCGCGAGAAGACCTGACGCAACGATGAAGGAGAAGTAACCCTCCGCAATCCCTCGTGCCACCAGTCCCACCGCAAGCGGTGGGGCACCGGCGGTGGGGCACCGAGGGTGGGGTGGTGGGGATTGCCTCGGCAACATGAGTCGACTGAAGTCGGCGCTGCAGGGGGATTGACGCAGCAGCAGTTCTGCTGTTGCTACAATGCGGACATCGTAGTATATTTTGTGCGGTACCAGAGCACCAAATCAACTCTGAATTGGCGGCGGTAAGGCCGCCGGGTAGGTGGGTTATGAGTCAAAGGACTGCGTGGCAGATCGCAGCGGCAATCGGGGCGGTTCTTATTTCGGCATCAACGCTGAGCGCGCAACCGTGCCCCATTGTCGGGTATGGCAGCGCGTTAGGAACATTTGCAGCCGCTAACTCGACGGGAAGCGGGACGGTCGTCTATTTTGATGTTCGCGACTGCAAGCCGCCGACGAGTTCGGGATATCCCTATAGTCTGCACTCGATCAACTTCTCGCTGGTCGATGTACCGGGCGCACAGTGGCCGGTAACGGTCGACGTCGTAGTCTACGACCGGCAGCCGAACGGGCACGCCTGCTACGGTCCGGGCGCCGAATTGTGCCGACAGACGGTTGTCTGCGAACGCGTCGATTTCGAGTATCCGGCTATCGGGACGGTCTACTTCCCCGGCGAGTGCTGCTTGAATGGGCCGGCGTACGCGGGAGTGGAATTCACCGATCAGACTCCGGAAGTGCTGCCGGCACTGGCGGTTGATGATCAGGCACCGGCATTGTGCGCAGCGTGGCAGTTTGATATCGCCTCGGGCGAGTGGAAGGAATGGACGTACTATTGGCCCGATCCGCTGCCGGGCTATCCGATGATCGGCGTGGAAGTGACGCCGGTGGACACGGCGACGTGCAGCGGGACGTGTTTCTTGACCGGTGACGTCGACGGGAGCGGATTCTTCAGCATTGGCGATGCCGTGAGCGCGATCAATTGCTGGTACTCGAGTGGCTATTGTCCGCAGTGGCACGCGCTCGATCTGAATGCGGACTGTATTGTCACGTTTGCCGAAGTTCAGCAGATCATGTGCACTTTTCAGGTCTGCTTGCCGCCGTGGGAGCCGTGGCAGCCATACTATCAATGCACCTGCGCTGAGCCGTATCGGGAGAACGGGTGCGATTGCATGCCGGGTGATGCCGACGGTTCGGAGGCGATCAACATCTCGGATGCGGTCTACTTGATCAACTATGTGTTTGCCGGCGGACCGGCGCCGCAGCCTTATCCGTTGTGCTCGGGCGATCCGGATGGCAATTGCCTGGTGTCGATTTCGGACGCGGTGTTTCTGATCAGTTATATCTTTACCTTCACGGAGGCGCCGCCGAATTGTCTGGAGTGGACGGCGGGGTGTGGGGCGCCGCGGTAGGAGATTTAGAGAGACGGGGACAGGGAGGAATACAACTCCCTTGCCCCCTTTGCTAAGGGGGAATCGTAAACTGCGAGAGTCTACGTTTGCCGAGTTGGCATGGGTGTAATTCGCCCTCACCCCTGCCCCTCTCCCAGAGGGAGAGGGGAGTTGGGGTCATTCCCGCGGAGGCGGGAATCCAAGTCAGCGTGTGCGGCAGGTCTCCGGGGAGATGCTCCCAAGAAATGAGATGGTTCCGATGGGGAGACCTGCCCTACGGATGCTCTTCAGCCCAGCGCAATCCCTCGTGCCACCAGACCCACCGCAAGCGGTGGGGCACCGGAGTATCTGTCACAGAAAAGATTCCCACCGCAAGCGGTGGGGCACCGGGGGAAAAATGAATGTGAGTGGTTGGCTCTCGTGGTTAGCCCTTGATGTTACCGATGGGGACGAGCTTGGCGACTTTGCGGGAGATGCCGATATCGTCGACGGCGCTGATGACGTCGTCGATCTGTTTGTAGGCGAAGCCGACCTCCTCGGCGAGGCCGCTCAACGAGGCGGCACGCACCATGATGCCGTCCTCCGCCATCTTCTGAATCAACTCCGAGCCGCGCACCATCTTCTTGGCCTGCATGCGCGACATCGTGCGGCCCGAGCCGTGCAAAGTTGAGCCGTAGGTTTCGTCCATTGCGCGGGCGGTGCCGACGAGCAAGTAAGAGCCGGTCTGCATCGAACCGCCGACCAGCACCGGCTGGCCGATATCGCGATACTTCTCGGGGACATCGGGATTGTCGGGACCAAAGGCGCGGGTGGCACCTTTGCGGTGCACGATGACCTTCTGCTTCTTCCCGGCGATATCGTAGGTCTCGATCTTGGCGATGTTGTGGGCGACATCGTAGATCGTCTCCAGTCCGAGCTGGTGCTCCGGAATGCCGAGGACCTCAACAAAGGCCTGGCGGACGTGGTGGACGATGATCTGGCGGTTGGCGAAGGCGTTGTTGGCGGCGCAGGCCATGGCTTTGAAATAGGACTGCCCTTCCGGCGAATTGAACGGTGCGCAGGCGAGTTCGCGATCATTGGTGCGGATGCCGTATTTCTGCATCGCTTTGGCGAAGACCTGCAGATGGTCGGTGGCGACCTGATGTCCGCAGCCGCGCGAGCCGCAGTGGATCAGGACGACAATCTGGTTGGGGCGGTCGATGCCGAAGCGGCGGGCGATTGCCTCGTCAAAGATGTTTTCCGGTTTGATGACTTCGATTTCGAGATAGTGGTTGCCGGAGCCGAGCGTGCCGAGTTGCGAGCGGCCGCGCTCGAAGGCCTTTTCGGAGACTTGATCGGGATCGGCGTTGGGAATCCGACCACGCTGCTCGATTGACTCGCGGTCGGCGTTGTAGCCGTAGCCGTTTTTGACGCACCAGTCGACGCCATCCACGAGGACATTGGCGAATTCCTTTCTGGATAAATGCACTGAACCCTTGACGCCGACGCCGGCCGGAACGAGTTGAAAAAGGCGGTCGAGCAGTTGCGGCAGTCGGGGCTGGATTTCTTCGCTGGTGAGATTGGTGCGGATCAGGCGCATGCCGCAGTTGATGTCGAAGCCGATGCCGCCGGGGGAGATGACGCCGTCGTCCAGCGAGAAGGCGGCGACGCCGCCGATCGGAAAGCCGTAGCCCCAGTGGCCGTCGGGCATGCAGAGGGCGTGGCCGACGATGCCGGGAAGCATGGCGACATTGGTGACCTGCTCGAAGACGCCGTCATCGAGTTGGGCCAGCAGCTTTTCGCTGGAATACAGCCGCGCCGGTACGCGCATGCCGGGTTTGCAGCGGGGATCGATTTCCCAGACACCGTCGCGAATTTTGGTAACCGGATACTTCATAGGTCGAGCACTACGGTCGCGGTGAATCCTTCAGCGGTTTGCGTGATTGCCAAACGGTGGTACGTGACAGCCTTGACATCCGTGTGCGTGTGGCTGCGGAGGTTTTCGAGCGAGTCACCGCGGACGGTGGCGCTGACGGTGAAGGCGGTGGGATCGACGGCGACTTCGAAATCGGAGTACAGTTCGCTGTGAATGTCTTTCAGATAGACGAGTTCGGCCAGCCAGGCGAAGAGGAGTTCCTCGGCGTTGTCGGCCATGACGGTCAGGTCGCGCGATTGCAGCGGTTGAATTGACTCCAGCGGCGCCATGACGTTGAACATGGCAGCGGCGGCATTGGCAAAGAGCTCGCTCATCGTAGCGCCGTAGGCCTCGAAGGCGGCGTCGGCGGTGGCGACGTCCTCCAGATACCGGTATCTACTTTTTGCCACTGCCCTTGGGACGGTCGAGCCAGAAGCCGAGCACGATGCCGATGCCGACGGCGATCAGGATCAGGACGGTTAACGGCATGGTGAAGTGGAAGAACGTGAACTGGATACGGACGTGGCCGGAGTTCTGGACCAGGAGGACGACCGTCAGCAGGATCAGGATGATGATGAAGGCTTGCTTACCGGTGAACATGCTTCAAGATAAAAGAAGAGCCGGCCTTGCGAAAGGCCGGCACGAATAAAACGATGCGAATTCGTTACGCCTTTATGATACAATCAACCGGACAAATGGCGACGCAGCGGCTTCCGCCGTCCACACCCGCACACTCGTCACACTTGGCAGCATCAATCACGTAGATATCCCCTTCAGCAATGGCGTCGTTGGGGCACTCCGGCAGACAGAGTCCACAGGCCGTGCATTCATCAGTGATTTTCATCGCCATACTATCAAAACCTCCTGCGACAGCGTGAAGTCGATGCGTCAGTTCTCTGCCGCATCGCTTGTGAATATACACACAAGGTATCGGCACGCAAGCGTAAAAATGCTCATTTAGTCCTGTTTTGCACTGCCGAAATCCTGAAGTTGCCTAAGCGTCGGGAGAGCAGCCACAACACCACTGCAGCGGCGATCGCAACCAGAAGTCCGATAACGCTATGCTGGGGAATTGTGAGGGCGCCTTTCTGTAAGAATGCTGCTTCCCAGTTGAACAGAGTCTTGAATCCGATCGGAATTAGATAATAAACGGCTTGCAGTCGTCCGCCGAGAATGATTCCGAACATCGCGCCGCAGATACCGCAAATGCCGATTGAGGCGAACTTGTGAATCAGGTCGACCTTGTATTGCAGAGAGCCGTCCGGCAGGAAGGCAGTCAGATTCATGGCCTGCATCATGCCGAAGCCGATACCACACGCTGCGCCGATGGCAATGGCGGCGGTCGCGTTCTTGAAGGAGCGAAGCGTATACACGGCCGCGACCGGGATGACGATGGCGATCAGCTCGACGAGGGCGAAGATTAGCGCGGAGCCGAGCAAGGTCAGATACACGCTGGCGGAAGGCGAGCGCGGGTTGATCGCGAAGCCAAAGTAGGCGCTCTGGATGGCGGGAAGAATTTGAATTGAGAGCCAGTATAGGCCAATGCCAGCAAGGAAGACGATGGCCATGGCCGGGGCGCGCCATTCCTTGCGGCAGTAAAAGACCGCCCAGGCTGCCGCCAGGGCCGCCAGAATCAGATAGTTCGGAAAGCGGTTAAAGAGCAGGGCGAAGAACGATTTGCGTTCGATTTCGGCGGATTCGCCGGCGCCCAGGCGGGTGACGGTGATTTCGTTGGCCCTGTCGATGGCTTTGAGTAGCCGGCCGGCGTCGTCAACGTAGAAGACCTGATTGACGGGATCGAGACGGAGGACTTTGACGCGCAGGTCTTCCCCGCCGAAGCTGAGTCGTTCGTTGGGCATGACGGTGATGCGCAGCGGCAGCAGTTGATTCAACTGCGGAATCATGGCATCGACAAAGACGGAGTCGCCGGGCTCGCGATTGACGAAGTACATGGCGATTTCCCATTGCAGGGCGAAATTGTTGTCGAGCAGGATTGGCCAGCGTTGGGTCGGGATCGAGAATGGTTGATCGACGCCGAGGCGGACCGATTTGCCGAAGTACTCCTTGCCGGTGAACGTGCCGGTGTGAGTCACGGTGGCGTTGAGCAGTTTGAGCTCGAAGTCGTAACGGCGCGGGAGACCGTTGGGGCGATAGCCGATTTCGGAAGTGACGTCGAGATCGAGGGTACGGCCGGAACGCTCGAAGATCGACTTGGTCGTCATGGCGAAGTAGACCAATGAATCGTCATCGGTTTGTCGCCAGCCGAGGCATTCGGCGCGCTGGTTACCGATAGTCTTGCCGCGCTTGTCGATGCGGAATTCGACGACGTCGCCCGCCTTGTATCGGTCTTCCAGACGCAGCGGGCGCGGCTGGGCAAGGACGGTTGTCGCGAGAGCGAGAAGCAAAATTGCGGCGAATGCACGCGATGCGAGCGTCATAGGCTTGGCAATATAGGGGCATTTCAAGGGGCGACAAGGGGTATTTGGAACCCTCACACGGGTCCCCCTCGCCGGCGAAGGGAGATTGTCGAAGGCGGTAGGTGAAAAGAGCAGCGGCAGAAACGTGGCAGATCTCTGGTACGGAGAGTTTGGCATGTTAGAGGTCGCAATCGGGACCTGCCCTACTCGTGATTCACCCCGCGGCAGTCCATGGTGCCTTGGGGCAAGAAGTCCGAGTGTAGGTGATGGCGGCAGGTCGCCCCACGAAACGCGTGGGAGCTGTGGTAAGGCAAGATTCGATGGCGCTTCGCGGGAAGACCTGCCGCCACGGTGAGATGCGTCGATTTCAACCCACCACGATCTCTCGTTCCTCGGGACCCACCGCAAGCGGTGGGGCACCGTGCTTGCGAAGAATGTCAGACGGGAGTGTCCGACCCACCGGAGTGGGGTCGTTGTGGGGGGGCAGACCGGAATGATCGGCGGCTATTCGTCGCGGCGGACGCCGGTGAGACGGACGACGAAGATCGAGACCTCGTAGAGAACGTAGAGCGGGACGGCCAGCAGGAGCATGCTGAAGGCATCGGGTGTCGGCGTGATCAAGGCGGCGACGACGAGGATAACGACGATAGCGATGCGGCGACCCTTGCGCAGCGTCGAGGGCGCGATCAGGCCGATCTTGCCGAGGAAATAGGCGATGATCGGGAGCTGAAAGACGGCACCGAAGGCGACACACATCCAGAAGACGAAGGAGAAATACTCGGAGACGTCGATCAGCGGCAACAGATTCGGCGTGGCGAAGGAACGCAGAAAATCCATCGCTTGCGGAATGACGAGAAAGAAGCAGAACGCCCAGCCGCCGAAGAAGAAGAAGGTGCCGAGGATCGTCACCGGAATCAGGTACTTGATTTCGCGTCTGTAAAGACCGGGAATGACGAACATCCAGAATTGATAGAGCACGACCGGGATGGCGAGTACGAGTCCGGCAAAGCCGGCGACCTTGAGGCGGATCATAAACGCGCCGGTGGGCTGGCGGAAGTAGACGGTGCCGACCGGTTTGATCAGGTAGTTGACGAGGTGGTCTGAGAAGAAGTAGGCGGCAACGGCAAAGATGAGGATAGCAACGATGACCTTGATCAGGCGTTGGCGCAGTTCCTCGATGTGGCCGAGAAACGGGAGTTCCCCGCTTTGCCCTTCCTGCTCGGTCTGGCGAACATCAACCATGCGGCGCGGCTACTTCAAGAGATTCTTGAGTTCGTCGACAAACTCGGTTTTGTCCTGAAATTTGCGGTAGACCGAGGCGAAACGAACGTAGGCGACCTCATCGAGATTGCGCAGGCGTTCCATAACCAGCTCACCGATGATTTTGGAGGAGACCTCGGTCTTATTCATTTTGAAGAGTTCGTTTTCGACGTCTTCAACGAGCGCGAGGATGTGCTTCTCGGAGACGGGGCGTTTGGCGAGCGAGATCTGGATCCCGCGCAGGAGCTTGGTGCGGTCGTACGGTTCGCGCCGCTCGTCGGACTTGATGACGGTCAAGGAGACGCGCTCGACATACTCGTAGGTGGTATAGCGTTCGCCGCAGGACTGGCATTCACGGCGGCGGCGCACGGCAATACCGTCCTGCACCGAGCGCGAGTCGATGACTTTGTCGGACTCCTCACCGCAAAACGGGCACTTCATGCAACAGCCTCAACTGCAAGAGTCATTCCGATGGGACGGGCAAAGCGCGCGGCGGCGCTGCCCTGGTTGACGAATATTTCCACGGTGTCAAAACCGGAGATAATCGCGGCAAGGTCGACAGCGGCGGCATAGCTGGCCGCAAACGGGATATTACGCGCCGGACCGATCGTGCAGCGCAGCTCTTCGGGCGCGACACCGGCGGGCAGATCGCGGCGGGCGATGTTGCTGATCAGATTGCCGAACTTGTCGACGTAGACAATTTCGCCGATAACAGCGCGGTCACTGCGCAGCAGGTTGGGCTGCGGGAGAATGGCATACGACGCGGTCATCGGGCCGACTCCAGAGAGCGGTGTTCCCAGCGCCAATTGCGCGGCAATCGGCGCCATGATGTCGCGGCCCTGAAACGTGGCGCCCGCGGAATGGGGAGATAGACCTTCATTGCCGACAGAATGAACGGTTTTTTTATCAAACTGCGCAAGCAGGTAACTGAGGACGCCGTTGTCGGGGGCGATGAAAGTGTAGCCGCCGGCGGCGGCGGCAAGGATGCGGCGATCGGTACCGACACCGGGATCGACGACGACCAGGAAGACGGTCGCGGGCGGAAAGTGACGATACGACTTCTCGAGCAGAAAGGCCGCCGAACGGATGTCGAAGGAGTTGATGTGATGGGTGATGTCGATGATGTCGGTCGCGGGTGCAACGGTCTTGATGGCGCCCTTGAGCATACCGACGAAGCCGTCGTTGAGACCGTAGTCGGTCAGGAGCGCGATCGTGCCCACGGCCGCGGCCTCATTCCGAGGTGTTTTCCGGGGTCTGCTGGCGCGTCTCGGCGATCAGCCAGTCGAGGTAGTGCGCCGAGCCGTCGATGATGTCCATCGCGATCACCTCGGGGACATCGTAGCCGGAGAGTTCCTGCAAGACCTGCCGGATCGAGGGGACGTGGTCCTTTTGCGACTTGATGATCAGCAGAAACTCGGAATCGGTGTTGATCTTGTCCTCCCAGCGATAGATCGAGGTGACGCCGGGAACGATATTGACGCAGGCGGCGATGCGTTGCTCGACCAAGGTCTGGGCGATCTGGCGCGCCTTGGTCTCATCGGCGCAGGTCGAATGCACAATCACGGGCTGACTCATGCTTACTCCTTGAATTCGCGGCCCAATTTTTCGCGCACCGACTTGAGCTTGCGGTTCATGGTGCTCTTGCCGCCGGCGCGGTCATCGATGGCGATGCGGGTGTAGACGCGCGGGGCCGCAGCGCGGACGGCATCGTGGCATTGTTTGATCAGCGTCAGGCACTGCTCCCAGTCGCCTTCAATGATGGTGCCCATAGCGTGGGTACGGTAGTTGAGGCCGGAGCGGTCGATGATGTCGATGACTTTAGCGACCTCTTTGGACACTGATTCGCCGACACCCATCGGTACGATCGAGAATTCAACCAGCATCGCGACTCCTAATGTAAGACCTGCGGGACGACTTCCCCGTCAAAACGTTCGAGATAGAGCGGGAAGCGGTCGCAGAGCGTCTCGACATCGCGGCGAACGCGCGCAAGTTCCTCCTGATTGCCGAGGTTCTTGATGGCGCGGTCGATCAGCGCCGCGATCTGCTTCATCTCGGCTTCCTTCATACCACGCGTCGTAACGGCGGGCGCGCCGATACGAATGCCGGAGGTGACCAACGGCGGCTGCGGATCGAAGGGCACGGTGTTCTTGTTGGTCGTGATGCCGGCCAGGTCGAGGGCTTCCTCCACCTGCTTGCCGGTCAGGCCGCGATCGACGAAGGAGAGCAGCAGAAGATGCGTGTCGGTGCCTTTGGAGACGACATGGTAGCCGAGGCGCATGAATTCGTCGGCAAGGGTCTTGGCGTTGGCGAGAATCTGCTTCTGGTACACCTTGAATTCGGGCTGGAGGGCTTCCTTGAGGGCAACGGCCTTAGCGGCGATGATGTGCATAAGCGGGCCGCCCTGGATGCCGGGCATGACGATCTTGTCGAGTTCCTTCCTGTATTCCTTCTTGCAGAGGATCATACCGCCACGCGGACCCCGCAGAGTCTTGTGGGTCGTGGTGGTGACGAAGTCGGCGTACGGAACCGGCGAGGGGTGCAAACCGGTGGCGACCAGTCCGGCGATATGGGCCATGTCGACGAGCAGCTTGGCGCCGCAGGCGGCGGCGATTTCGCCGAAGCGTTTGAAGTCGATGATGCGCGGGTAAGCGGAAGCGCCGGTGATGATCATTTTCGGGCGGACGGCCATGGCTTTGCGGTAGACCTCGTCGTAGTTGATCGTCTCGGTGGCTTTGTCGACCTCGTAAGCTTCGACCTTGTACAGGAAACCGGAGAAGTTCAGCGGGTGGCCATGGGTGAGATGGCCGCCGTGGGCGAGATGCAAGCCCATGATCGTATCGCCCGGTTTGCAGACAGTGAAATAGACCGCCATGTTGGCTTGCGAGCCGGAGTGGGGCTGGACATTGGCGTGGTCGGCGCCGAACAACTCGACGGCGCGCTGGCGGGCGAGGGATTCGGCGACATCGACGAATTCGCAACCGCCGTAGTAGCGCTTCTTGGGATAGCCTTCGGCGTATTTGTTGGTCATCACGCCGCCGGCAGCTTCCATAACGGCCTCGGAGACGAAGTTTTCGGAGGCGATCAATTCGAGTTTCTTGTTTTGGCGATTGGTTTCCCCCTGCATGGCGGCATATATTTCCGGATCAACCTGTTTCAGGTATGACATGGCGTACTCCTAACTGGCGGGACGATGCGTCCGCCGCGAAAATATACCGAAATGTCGGGAGCAGAAAAACAACTTTTTGGTCAACCGGATGGAGTGACGGCAGCAAGAGATGAAGTCGAAACGAGCCAACAAAAACGCGGCGCCGCTGAAGTCGGAGGGTGTGCCGCGCGAGACGCCGGATGCGAACTGTTTTGAGCAGTTGAAGTCCGATTTGAAGTCGGCAATTGGCGCAGCGGCGGCCAGACGGCTGGTGGAGAAAGCGAAGCGGCGGGGTTATTTCGAATTGGGGTTGATGGATCAGGCGAATTTGCTGATTGGGCTGCTGGCGGAGCTGGAGCATGGCGAGAAGATTGCGGAAGCGCTCTTCAATTCGACAAGGGATAAGATACGCTCGCTGGGTGTGAGCGTGCATTTTCAGCACTTTGCGGATGACATCGAGTGCGAGTTGAAGTCGCTGAAGCGGACAGGAGCGATGCTTGGCACCTGGACACAGGAAACAAGCCAGACGGTGCTGAAGAATATGGTGCATCACCATGGACTGGCGAAGATTCTGCCGCGCGTGGAGAAGTGGGCGGGAGATTCCGATCCGGCGGTACGACGGATGGTGGCGGAGGCGCTAAGGCCACGCGGGGTATGGTGCAAGCAGATTGCAGAGCTGAAGGCTGATCCGACGCCGATCAAGCGGCTGTTGGAGCGACTGCTGGATGATCCATCGGACTATGTGCGTAAAGCGGTGGCGAACAGCTTAAACGATATCTCGAAGGATAACCCGGAAGTGCTCTGCCGGTGGGTAACCGAGTGGAGCAAGGGGAAGGTCGTCAAGGAGCGGCAGTGGATTATCCAGCGCGGGCTGCGGACGCTGGTACGTGAGAATCATCCGGCGGCGATGAGGCTACTGGGGCTGTATGATCAGCATCCGGTGGAAGTATCGTGGACCGCATTCGCGCCGAAGGAGATCGAGATCGACAACACGATTGAATTTGGGCTGATGGTCGACAACGGGAGCGAGCGCGAGGTGAAGGTGCGCCTGCAGTTGGTGATGATCGGGCCGGGCAAGAAGAACAAACCGCGCATCGCCAAGTATCTGCTGGGGACGGTCACGGTTAAGGCATTCGAGTCCAAGGGCGTGTTGAAATCGGTGTGGTTTACGCACCGCAATTCGGTGCCGAAGTTACCGGGGACCTATCGGCTGCAAGTGCTGGCCAACGGCAAGTTGATCGGCGAGCGAGCGACGCGCTATGCCGGACGAGACTTGAAGCGATCGCCTACTCGAACTTGAGGGGGCCTTCCCGAAAACGGCGCTCGAAGTTGCCGAGGACATGGCTCCACGCGCGGTCGAAGTAGTCGTACACCTTGCTCCAGTCATTACCAACACCCCAGCCACCATGGTGAAATTCGACGCGAACGGAATCGGCGCCGACGGGCTCGAAGAGTATCACGACGCGGGTGCGGATATCACGCAGGGGGCCGAACGACGGGGGCGCGTTCCACTCGAAGGAAAGCATGCGCTGGGGCAAAAAACTGAGCACGCGGTTGCCTTCCCCGCCCTGCTCCCCGGGGGGCGCACTGAGATTGAAATAGATTTCGTAAGAACCGCCCGGATGCAATTCGATCTTGGTAGCGGGCGCGAAAAACTTCCGGGCGCCGACGTCGGTCGTCCAAGCGCGCCAGACATCGGCGAGGGGGGCTTTGACCGTGACTTCTTTGATGATTTCGCGATCGGAGATCGGATCGGGATACCGTCCGGGACGGATGTAATCGGCCATGAGTGCCACCACCATGGGTGAGAGTTTGTAGGTGTGCAGCCCTTTCGCCACAGAGGGTTCGCTGTCCATAATGGCGCGGGCTTCGGCTTCGGAGCCAACTTTCAGGATCAGCAGTCCCCATTTCTCGTCGACCGGGCCGCCGCAGAGGACGGTGCCTTTGGCCGTGAGCGCTTTCAGGTATTCGAAGTGCTCGGACATAATGACAGCTTCGGCCTCGGTCATATCGCCGGGCCAGCCGGGGCGCTTGCCATGGAGTTCAGTCAGGTAGAAGAGCGGCGCCTTTGGCGGATCGGCAGCGCGAAGCGGCGCGACCGACGCCGCGAGAGTGCTTAGAATCACCAGGGCTGCGAGAGTGAGGCGGTTGAGTGAAAAACGAATGCTGGTCACGTTGAGCGATCCTCCATAAAGGTCTATTGCCGATTCCTGACGAGTTCTTTAGTTTGCACACCGCAAATCACGGGCGGGATAGAATTGACAATTCCGCTCAGGGTGTCAACCCGATTTCGACGGAGCGAAACTGCCGATGAACCTGCGCAAGCCGGCCGCCAGGCGTTCCACACTGATACTGATTGCCGGGATACTGTGGTCGGCGGTGGGGTTATTCTTGATGTCACTGGCGACGGTATGGCTGATCCGGGCGGAGTTGTGGCTGGTGGTCGTTCTCGGCCTGATTGCGCTGACGGCGGGGTGGCTGTACTTTCGTTCGATGTTTATCAGATTGATAGACAAGAACTTAGATCGGATTATGGCACAGGCGCCGGGGCAGGAGAAGGTGTGCGTCTTTGCGTTCCAAAACGTAAGGTCGTACCTGATTGCCGTGGTGATGATGGCGATGGGCTACGGGCTGCGGCACTCGGGGATTCCCAAGGTCTATCTGTCGCCGTTCTATTTTGCGGTCGGTTTCGGGCTGCTCGTTTCGAGTCTCGCGTACTACCGCTATCTGCGGCACCTGTAAGAAATTTGCCCGCTGAATTTGGATTTTATTTGCCCGCCGCACGTGAAACTCTTATATCGGGCTCCGATAAATAGAGTGTTTTGAGGCGGAAATGCTGCGACGAATCAATTTTTCTACGATAGCCAAAGGCGTGCTGACGATTGCGGGGCTGTACTGGTTTCTGGTGCTCACCTCGATCTGCGGTCTGACCAATTTTTTAGAGGGTCGGGTAATGCAATCGAGCGCAGGGCTTTTGACCGGAATCATGCTGCTGCTGCCGATCCTGGCGGTGGCGATGCTGATGCTGGCGCCGCACAAGGACGACAGCGCGCAGATCAACTGAGCTTCTTCCGATTCGCAAAGACTTCGTAAACGCAACTTAAGTCGCGATGGTGCGGGTCGTGATCGAGGGTTCGCGCATAGAGAGCGCGGACGGTCTCACCCAGAGTATTGTCGACTTCCCCACTCCGCGCCAGATCATTTAGGTAAGCCAGATCCTTGTGAATCAAAGCCGCAGAAAAGTGCGGTGCGAAGTCGCGCTGCAGGAGTTTGTCGCGTTTGGCGTTGAGAATAGCGGAATTGCCGGCGCCGGCAGCGAGGATGTCGAGCGCGGTTGTGGTCGGAATGCCGGAGGCCTCGGAAAGGGCGGCGGCTTCGGCGATGCTTGCCATTAAGGTCCCAAGAAGGAAGTTATTGATCAGCTTCATGCGCGAAGCAAGACCCGGCGCGCCGAGGAAGAAGATGAGCTTGCCGACGAGATCCAGCAGCGGCCGATGCTGCTGAAAGACGTTGCTGTCGCCGCTGATGAGGATGGTCAGGGCGCCCTGCGAAGCGGGAATGACGCTGCCCAAGACCGGCGCTTCAAGATATGAGGCACCGGCGGCGCGGACGAGATCGTGGAAGCGGACGGCTTCCTCGTGGTGGTTGGTCGAGAGGTCGATGATGGTGCGGCCGCGCGCGGCGGCGAGGAGACCGCGATCCCCTTCAAGGACGGCCCGGACGGAAATGCTATCAAAGAGACAGAGGCAGACGGGGTCGCAGGATTCAATCAAGGCGCGCGGCGATTCGGCGACGGCGACTTTGAGGGTTTCGGTACGCGAGACGGTGCGATTCCAGACCGTAAGCGGGACATCACAGGCCAGCAAGCGGCGGGCGATAGCGGAACCGAGGTTGCCGAGGCCGATAAATCCAGTGTTCATAGAAGACTCCTCTGCGATTTGCGATTGCTGAATCTACGCGATCATGTCGATAACAGTATTGAAAAAAGAATTTAGCCCTGTTATCGTGCCATGGAATCGGAAAATCAGTCAGTGGCCAAGGTCAAGCAAATCGTCATCATCTCGGACGGCACCGGCCGCACGGCCAAGCGCCTGTTGGATGCCGTATTGGCGCAGTATGCCAACCAGGAGGTGGCGTTTGCGATCAAGAAGACCTATCAAGGGGTGCAGTCCAAGGAGCAGGTCGATCAAATCGTTAAGGACATTGACAGTGAGAGTCTGCTGGTGTACTCGATTATTTCGGCGGAATTGGCGGAGTATTTTCATGAAGAGCTGGAGGCGCGCGGTATCCTGCATATCAACGTACTGCGGCCAATGGTCAAGACGCTGTCGAAGTTCCTGGGGGTGCACCCGGAGTTCAAGCCGGGCTTGTTGCAGATCGTCGACGACAACTACTACCGCAAGCTTGATGCGATCGGCTATACCGTCGAGCACGATGACGGCCGGGGGCACCGGATCGAAGAGGCGGACGCCGTCCTGGTGGGATTATCGCGGACGTGCAAGACGCCGATCAGCATGTATCTGGCGTGCAATTTCGGGTTGAAGGTGGTCAATATCCCGATCATCCCCGACGAGCATTTCAAGCGGGCGCTGATTCAGCGGGTGAGTTATGCGCGGCCGCAGATCGTCGTCGGGCTGATGATCAGTGGCAACGAACTGATGCGAGTGCGGGAGGAACGGGCGGAGCTGTTGATGGGGGACGACTCGAAGAAGGGGCAGATCCTGCCCTACCACGACATCAACCAGATTCGCAACGAGCTGCGGTTTTGCCGGATGATGTACAGCGAGCAGGGCTGGGAGATGGTGGATGTGACACGGCGGGCGATCGAGGAGATCGCGGTGGAAATCTTGGGAATTCTGAAGATTCGCGTCGAGACTCCGCGCGATTTCATTTGAACCGGGGCGCTTCCTGTCCGACAGTACTCCCGAGCAAGAGTTTAACGTTGTCAAGCGCGGCGGCGATCGCTATTATACCGCCGGGCTGACGTGGATCAAATTCGTCGCTGATTAGAGATGGAAACCAACTACAATATCGGCACTGACACCGACAATCGCATCACGCTGGATTCGTCGATCATTTTCGCGGTCTGGAAGTCGGGCGTAGCTCCGCTGGGGGGCGAGGCATTCCTGGAGGTCGGCACCAGCTTCGTCGGCTTCGACGCCCCGATCGAGATCACGGCCAAGACCAACGCCGGCAAGGCGGTCGGCAGCGTGAGCGACAAGATTCGCAACAACAAGTTCGTCGGGAAGATCGCGATCCCGGACACGCTCAAGGTCGGCGATCTGGTGTATTTCAAGGTCAAACTTCCCCGCCACGGGCTGGAAATGGAATCGAACCGGATCGCGGTGGTGCCGCCGATCATCGTCAGCGAGCTGCAGTGGGGCGCGTCGGAGGCGCGGCGCGGCGATCAATTGACGTTGAAGGCGAAGGTGAAGAACGTCGCGGACAGTATCCCGGCTAAGATAACGATTTACGAGCACGACCGCGACGGCGCGCATGACAAGATCGCCGAGATCCAGACACAGGTGTTCAACGAGCGGATTGAATTGCAGTGGGAGTATCAATACTTCGAGGATACAGACGAAATCGCGACCGAAGCGGAGCTGGCCGAGTACGGCAATCACTACAATCCGCCGGAGTATTTCTTCACGATCACGGTGGAGGAGCAGGAGTACGGCCGGAATCAAGAATCGGGGTTGCTGCTTTTCAAAGATTGGATCGAGGTGACGTATCTCGATGACGAGGGCCATCCGGCGGCGGGACAAGAATACGTGATCGTACTAGCGGATGGGACGCAGAAGACCGGATCGTTGGACGAGCAAGGGCATGTTCGAGTCGAGGATGTGCCGCCGGGCCCGTTCAAGTTTTTCTTGAAGGCGGCAAATCAGGGGACGAAGTCGAGCAGTTGTTCGGGATGTCAGAAGGAGCCGCCGGCGCCGGCGGAAGGAACAGATGCCGGCGTATAACGTCTACTATTTCATCATCAAGAAACCGATGGTGCCGATGGCGATTGGGGCATCCGGCAGCATCATGCAGTTGACTTCGACGCATCCCAGCGTCGCGGCAGCGCAGGCGACGATTATCACGCGCTTCAAGGAAATCCTGCTGCAGTTGATGCAGGACAGCGCGCCCAGTATTCCTCACGCGGGCTCACGCGATCAGACGGTGGCGGTGATCGAAGTGCCGGCGGATGCCAGCAGCAATCCCAACTGGTCGGGGCTGACGGTCGACATCAAGGAGCCGATCGTCTATCTGACCGGATCGCGAGCACGGCGCGCGCCCTCTGATCCGACCGAGCGACGTGCCGGAATCATCCTGGCGCAGGAACTGCAACAGCCGCCGGGATTCCAGAACGTGACGCAGGACGATATTGACACATATTTCGACACGGCCGATGCGGACGAGGCCGGCGACAACTCGGGGCGCACGGTGATTTTCAGCGACGATTTTCCGCTAGTGTCGGAGGTGTTCGTCGACCGGATCACGATCGACCTGCAGGATGCGCAGTACAACGAGAAGTACGCGCAAATGTTGGCGAAGGCGGCGTGGCACGAAATCTGCCACGGCAAGGCGGAGTGCGAGAATCGGGCGACGAATGCGCGCTGGCAGGCGACGGTGGCAGATATTCATGCGATATCCGGCGTTGGAATTGCGGGGGCGACAATTCAGCACAATACCGCGATGACGGCGGCCGACCGTCAAACGATGGGACGGCACATGCTGTGTCCGGTGGCATTCTATCAATTGGGTGTGCCGGTGGCGGGACAGTGCTTCCACCGCGGCGCGCGCCGGGCGCTGACTCCGAATCCGCCGCCTCCCCCTCCCCCGCCGCCGATCGATCTCAACAGCGGCGATCCGCTGTTCCCCTAAGACGCGGTCGCAACGTCTACGAGTGTGCGCTTTCCAGACGACTGCGCACGGCCTCCCAGGATTCCGTAATCAAGAAGCTCTCGGGCATATTCGCGGTCATATTGGCGAATTTCGCCCAGGGTACGGCAAAGGTCAACATGGTGGCCGGAACATGGGGACGCGCGGAGACGTCGAACATGCCGATAGTCGCGCGCGGAGCGGCGGACTTCCCTTCACTTATCGGGTAATAGATAATCGATGAGCAGCCGGAGCAGAAGGGGGCAATCACGCCATTGGGATTGGGCGCGTCGAAATTGGCGAGCGTGAAGAGTCCGGCGAGAACGTCGGGGGTGGCAAAGAAGACGACGGCCAGCGGTTGATCGGAAGCGGCCAACTGGTCGAGACGTTTGAAGATCAGGAACTTCGCGGGCGCGGAGAAGGGTTGCTGCGACTTGAGGTGTTCCCGCACCAATTCGGGGGATTTCTTGTAGCGTTCGCCTTCGAGTTTGCCGGGGATGCCGCAAGAGAGGAAGTACTCGAACTCGTCGCGCAAGTGGGTGGAGAAGCCGGAGTAGTACTTGCCGCCGCCGCAGTGGATTGAATCGGCGGAAAAGGCGACGGCGCGACCGTTGCGGACGGCGCCAAACTCGGCAATCATGCAGTGCACGCGGCCGGTGGGTGTTGCGCAGCCGTCAGCGGAATCGGAGTAATAGAAGGCGATGGGCAGTTCGGATGCGGCGAAGAAGCGGCGCCAATGTGCGATAAACGAGTTGACGGTTGCAGTACTCATGAACACCTCGCGGAAGTCAAAGTTAGAGCGTCACCAAGAGAAATCAGGCCAAAACCGCGTTGATGAGCAAGCGAAATGAGGGGAATTCGCGGAAAATCACATCGGGGCGAGCAGACTTGAACTGCCGACCTCTCGCACCCCAAGCGAGTGCGCTACCAACTGCGCCACACCCCGATTGCGAAATGCGCGGATATAATAAGCGGAAGCGGCGGCGGGAACAACGGAAAAGATGAGCGCCGGCGCTCAAGACGAATGGGGACCGTCGCCGTTGGGCTTGTTCAGATGGAGGAAGCGCTCCAGTTCCATCAGCTCGCGTTTGACCTGCCCCAGCAAGTCGATGATTTTGTCTTCGCGGCGAATTTCGGGTGCGGTATCGGAGAGCTTCTGGCGCGCACCTTCGATGGTGTAGCCCTCGTCGTAGAGAAGAGTCTTGATGCGATTCACGAGGACGATTTCACGCTTCTGGTAGACGCGATTGCCGCCGCGGTTCTTCTTGGGCCGCAATTGGGGGAATTCCTTCTCCCAAAAGCGCAAGACGTACGCTTTGACGTCGGTCATTTCGGCGACTTCGGAGATGGAGTAGTAGAGTTTATCTTCTTCGTTCTTCACGGACTCACGCTCGCAATCTGACGCTAACAATAGACCTCGCTCTTGAGTTCACGGTTCATCAGTTCGCTTACCGCCTGAGCGGGAGACTTGGAGTCAAACAAGACGGCGTAAACCTGACGGGTAATGGGCATATCAACCTGGAAGCGTTCGGCCAGTCGGACGGTTGCCCGCGTGGTCGGGACGCCTTCCGCAACCTGGGTCATCGAGCTTAAGATTTCGGGCAGACGTTCGCCGAGGCCGATGCGCTCACCGACCGAGCGGTTGCGGCTAAAGGACGAGATACAGGTGGTGACGAGATCGCCAAGGCCCGAGAGTCCGGCGAAGGTTTCGGCGTCTGCGCCCATCTTGACGCCGAGGCGGGTCATTTCCGCCAGACCACGAGTCAGTACGGCGCCGGTGGTGTTGTCGCCAAGACGCAGGCCGTAGGTGATGCCGGCGGCCAGCGCGATGACATTCTTGAGAGCTCCGCCCAACTCGACGCCGGTGACATCCTCGGAGGTGTAGACGCGGAACGACGAGGTCGAGAGCAAGTGCTGGACTTCAGTGCGGTTGGCGTGGTTCTGGCCGGCAGCGACCACGGAGGTGGGGATCGCGCGGGCGACCTCCTCAGCGTGGGACGGGCCGGAGACAACGACGAGACGATCGAGGATGTCATCGCCGAACACCTCGGCGACGACCTGCGACATGCGCTTGAGCGAGATTACTTCGATGCCCTTGGCCAGCGAGACCAGCAGCGGTACCGGTCGGCCGGTGGCAAGGATGCGCTCGCAGATATGACGCACGTGCTGAGCCGGGATTGCGATGATCACGGCGTCGCGGTCGTTCATCACTTCATCGACGTCGTGGGTGATATGAATGTCCTGGTGGATCTCGACGCCCCGCAATTTGGTGTTGTCGCGCCGGGTGAGGATCAGGTTGCGGACGGAGGTCGGGTCATGCTTCCAGAGCGTGACATGGTGATCGCAGCCGGCCAGAAGATTGGCGACGGCAATTCCCCATCCACCTGCTCCAAGAACCGAAACTCTGGCCATAGCACTCCGCACCAACGGGACAAACTGGAACAGACAAACTTAACGAGAGAGCTTACGCTCTTGACCCCGCAACAGTCGTCTGATGTTCGCTCGGTGCGTGAATAATATGAGCAGAGTGACGCCGAAGCAAGCGGAAAGTAAGAGGGTCGGGATATTTTTCGCCATTATGTACTTTTCGATTAGCACGATCAATGAAAGTGATACTCCAGCGCAGATCGAGCCAAGCGAGACGATGCGGGTGACCGCGAAGACGCCGGCAAAGACGCCGAAGCTCAGGGCGATTTCGAGCGGAAGCAGCACGAGGAACATCCCGAGCAAAGTGTTGACGCCCTTGCCCCCGCGAAATCCAGCGAAGAGTGGGAGAATGTGACCGACGACAGCGGCGACACCGGTGACCAAGGGGAGCCAGTGAAGATCAGGCACGAGTAACTTGGCGGCGAAAACGGGCAATGCGCCTTTGAGGACATCGAGGACCCCGGCGATGATTGCGGCGGGCAAGCCGGCAACGCGGTAGACATTGGTGGCTCCGGCATTACCCGAACCGTGCTTGCGAACATCAACTCCGGCAAAGAGATAGCCGGTGATGACGGAGAACGGGATTGAGCCCAGCAGGTAGGCGGCGACGATGACAAGAGCTGCTGAAATCATAGGTGGCATGAGTTGGGGCAGGCCAGTTACCCGCCCCAAGTGTGTTGAGTCTGGTCAGGACGACTACGAGCCGGAGGATGATGCTTGAGAGACGATCTTCTTCATCTGATCAAACAACTGCTCGAGTTCCTCTTTGCTGATTTTCTTGTCCGCGAGCGCTTTCTGAACATCTTGCGCCCATGCTTGCACTTCCGGTGTGATCTTCCCTGCCTGGGTTTGTTTCAGGACGACGTCTTTGAACTCGGCGAAGCGAGCCTTGACGTCATCGACGGTAAAGCCTTCCGGCAGATTGTTTAATACTTCAGTTTCGAGCGAATCCACCGACTTCTTGATCAGGCTGGTCATGATTTCCGAGCAGTAGAAATAGCTCAGCACCAGTCCGCCCACTAAGATCGCCAGCAGGATGATACCGACGATCATTACGATCTTGCAGCCCTTGCCCATAACTCTTGTCTCCTCCCGAGATGGATATCAGGTTTATCCGCGCGCAAGCTACTGCGCTCAGAGAAACGGAACAAGCAAGAAATGCGGGAAATGAAAACGGCGGACGAAGGATCGTCCGCCGGAGACTGGCGACAGGAAAGATCTGTCTATTCTTTAGCGGCCTTAGCGGCTTTCGCTTTGGCTTTCGGCTTAGCGGCTTTAGACTTCCCCGCCGACCTGCCGCCGGACTTGCCGGACGACTTAGCGGCTTTCTTCTTGGCACCGCCTTCGGTCTTCTCAACCGCTTCCGCCGGCTTATCCATCAGCAGTTCCACGACCGAGAGTTCGGCCATATCGCCGCGGCGGAAACCGGCCTTGACGACGCGGCTAAAGCCGGACGAGCGCTCGGTCATTTTGGGAGCGATCTCCTTGAAGAGTTTCTTGAGCGCCTCCTTATGCGGCATATAGACCGCGACCTGGCGGCGGCTGTGGAGCGAGCCGTCTTTGGCCTTGACGATCAGCCGATCCACGAACGGACGCAGGGCTTTGGCTTTGGGCGACGTGGTGGTGATCTTGGAGTTCAAGAAGAGCGCGGCGGCCATGTTGGCCAGCAGCGCATGCCGGTGCGTCGCCGTGCGGCTGAGCTTGGGGGTTTTTCTACCGTGATGCAGCATGATCGATCAGCTCCTAATTTTGATCCGCTGATTGATAGCGGCTCAGGTCCATGCCCCAGCTCAGACCCAGTTCTTCCAGAATCGCGGTCAACTCGGTGAGTGACTTGCGGCCGAAGTTGCGGTACTTGAGCATATCCGACTCGCTGCGTTGGACGAGATCACGCAGGGTCTGGATATTGGCGGCGCGCAGGCAATTGGAGGAACGCACCGAGAGTTCGAGCTCGTCGACGCGGGTATTGAGCAAATTGCGAACTTTGACGGTCTCCTCGTCTTCCTTCTTCTCTTCGACGGGGACGATATCCTCGTCGATATGGATGAAGTAACGGAGGTGGTCGGCGAGCAGCTTGGCGCTGTAGCCGATCGATTCCTCCGGCGTGAGGGAGCCGTCGGTGGTGACTTCGAGGGTCAGGCGGTCGTAATCGGTCCGCTGACCGACGCGGGTGTTCTCGACCGTGTAGTTGACTTTGATTACCGGGCTGAAGAGCGAATCGACGAAGATGCTGCCGACCGGCTTGTCGGGGCGTTTGTTCTGGTCGGCCAGGACGTAGCCGCGCCCGAGATCGACGTCGATTTCGATTTTGAACTTCTTGTCCTCGGTCAATTCGATAATGTGCAGGTCGGGGTTAAGGATTTCGATGTCGGGCCCGACTTCGATCATCCCGGCCGTGTACTTGCCCTTGCCGGTAATTGGCAGGGTCAGGATTTTGGGGTCATCCGAGTGCATTTTCAGACGCAGTTTTTTGAGATTCAGGACGATCTGCGTGACGTCCTCATAGACGCCGGGGATCGTCGAGAATTCGTGCTGCACCCCTTCGATGCGCAGCGACGTAACGGCTGCGCCCTGAATCGCCGAGAGCAGAATTCTCCGGAGCGCATTGCCGATCGTAACGCCGAAGCCGCGTTCCAGCGGTTCGAGCACGAAGCGGGCGTAGCGCTGGTTTTCCGACAGTTCTTCGGTGACCACCTCTTTGGGCAGCACCAGGTTTTTCCACCTCATCAGTCCTACTCTCCTTGATAGACTACTTGCTGTACAATTCCACGATCAACTGCTCGGAGACCGGCGTCGGGATATCGGCGCGCTTGGGAATTTCGAGCAATTCGCCTTCGAGCGCGGCCTTATTGACGCGCAGCCACGGGAGGTCTGCGGAGCGATCAGCGTCTTTGAGCGCCATATGGATAATGTCCAGCTTGCGCGACTTTTCTTTAACGCGAATCACGTCGTGGGGTTTCACCTGAAACGACGGAATGTCGACGATATCGCCGTTGACCAGGAAATGGCGATGGCGGACCAGCTGACGGGCAGCGCGGCGAGTCGGGGCGAAGCCGAGCCGGAAGACGACGTTGTCGAGGCGGCGTTCGAGCAGCTGGAGCAGGTTTTCGCCGGTGATGCCCTTCATGGCGTTGGCGTGTTCGAAGTAGTTATGGAACTGCTTCTCGAGCACGCCGTAGATAGCGCGGACTTTTTGTTTTTCGCGCAGCTGGATACCGTATTCGGAGACCTTGCGGCGCATGTTCTGGCCGTGCTGGCCAGGGGCATAGGGACGACGGTCCACGGGACACTTGAGGGCATCGCAGACTTTTTCGCCAAGACGGCGACACATACGGTGTTTCGGACCAGTATATCTTGCCATAATTCTACCTCAACATCCTTACACGCGGCGCCGTTTCGGGGCGCGGCAGCCGTTATGCGGGATTGGCGTGACGTCTTTGATCGCCATGATTTCGAGGCCGGCGGCCTGGAGCGAGCGGATGGCGGCTTCGCGGCCGGATCCGGGGCCCTTGACCCAGACTTCGATTTTGCGCAATCCCTGATCGATTGCTTCCTTGGCGCTGGTTGCGGCCGCCAACTGGGCGGCGAACGGCGTCGACTTTTTCGAGCCTTTGAAACCGGAACGTCCGGCCGACGACCACGCGATCACGCCACCGGTCGAGTCGGTGATCGAGATGATCGTGTTATTGAACGTCGACTGAATATGAGCGACGCCGACGGAATCGATGCGGCGCGCTTTCTTCTTCTTGCCTTTGGGTTTAGGATTAGCCAAAGATTACTCCTCTATCTCCAATCAACAAATCGCATTCGTTTTACTTGGTCGGCGTTTTCTTCTTGCCGGCCACGGTCCGCTTCGGTCCCTTGCGGGTCCGGGCGTTGGTGCGGGTGCGCTGGCCGCGCACGGGGAGGCCGCGGCGGTGGCGCAGGCCGCGATAGCTGCCGATATCGATCAAGCGCTTGATATTCATGGCGACTTCGCTGCGCAACACGCCTTCGACGCGGTATTCGTTTTCGATCACCTGGCGCAGCCGGGCGACGTCGTCTTCGGTCATTTTGTGGACGCGAAGGTCGGGGCTGATGCCGGTCTTTTTAAGAATCTGGCGGGCCGAGGACCGGCCGAGACCAAAGATATAAGTTAAGGCGACTTCCAGACGTTTGTCACGCGGCAGATCGACACCTGCTATACGAGCCACTCTCTCCTCCTACAATCAACCCTGGCGCTGTTTGTGGCGCGGGTTCTTTTTGCAAATGACGCGAATCACGCCGTGGCGGCGGATCACCTTACAGTGCTCACAGCGCGGCTTGACCGATGAACGAACTTTCATATCACAATCTCCCAATCTGCCTATTTGTACCGATAAACGATGCGGCCCTTGCTGAGGTCGTAGGGCGACAGCTCGAGCGTAACCTTGTCGCCCGGCAGGATTTTGATGAAGTGCATCCGCATCTTGCCGGAGACGTGGGCGAGGACCTTGTGGCCGTTGTCGAGTTCGACGCGAAACATCGCGTTGGGCAGCGGCTCGATCACTTTGCCTTCGACCTTGATTGTCGCTTCTTTGCTCATGCCTTCAGTTTACCGTCAAGGGAATCAGGCCGTCGTCGGTGACCGCATAAGTGTTCTCCCAGTGAGCGGACACTTTGCGGTCGGCGGTGACGATGGTCCAGCCGTCTTCCAGGGTTTCAATTTCATAAGTACCGGCGTTGATCATCGGCTCGATGGCCAGGACCATGCCGGTTTTCAGCACCGGGCCGGAGGTCGGGGCGCCGAAATTGGGCACCTGCGGATCCTCGTGCAGCATGCGGCCGACGCCGTGGCCGACGAGGTCGCGGACGACCGAGAAGCCGTTGACTTCGGCGTGCTCCTGAATCGCAGCCGAGATTTCACCAAGGCGCTTACCGGCACGGCCGACGCGGATACCGGCTTCGAGCGACTCGCGCACGACGCGGGTAATCCTTTGTTTCTCTTCGCTGGCCCGGCCGACCACGAAAGTGCGCGCGGCGTCGGCATGGAAGCCGTCTTTGTAGACGCCGACATCGACCGACACCAGATCGCCGTCCTTGATCTTCCGTCTGCCGGGGATGCCGTGGACGATCACCTCATTGATCGAGATACAGACCGACGCCGGATAGCCGCGGTAGCCGAGAAACGACGGCACGCCGCCCTCCGACTCGATCAGGCTGCGCACCTGGCGGTCGATTTCCGCGGTTTCGATGCCGGGAGCCAGGATCTTCTCCACCAGCTTGTGCGCCTGGGCGACAATGCGGCCGGCTTCGGCAATTTTGGCGACATCAGCTTTCGACTTCAACTCGATCATTTGTCTTTTTTTTTTCGCGCTCTCCAATTGCGCAAGGATATTCTGCGTGACCGCATCGACCGGGTCATCACCCTTGATGCTGATCATCAAACCTCTCTGCGTGTAGTATTGTTCCAGCGGTTTGGTCTGCTGGTGGTACACGCTGAGCCGATGGCGGATGACCATCGGATTGTCGTCGGGCCGGCGGTGCAGGAGACCCTGGTCGAGATCGCAGAGGCCGGGATGCTGCGGCGGCTTCGACAGATCGTTGTAGATCGTGCCGCAGGTCGAGCAGGTCGAGCGCGCGCTCAGGCGCGTGACAATGGCCTCGTCGGCGACTTCGAGGTTGATGACGGCATCGATCGCGATACCGCGGGCGGCGGCCAGTTGGTCGAGCCCCTGGGCTTGCGCGAGCGTGCGCGGAAAACCGTCGAAGATAAAGCCGGTGCGAACGTCGTCGGCATTGAGTCGCTCGGCGATCATGTCAAGGATCAGCGAATCGGGCACCAGTTGCCCGTTATCCATAAACTCCCGGGCTTTGCTACCCAGGGTCGTACCGTCGCGGACTTCGGCGCGCAAGATGTCGCCGGTGGAGAGGTGAGCCACACCCAACCGCTCGGCCAGCACCTTTGCCTGAGTTCCTTTGCCGGAACCGGGGGCGCCGAGAAGAATCAGGCGCTTCAAAGCGTCGACCGCCCCTTGATGCGCCCGTGTTTCATAAAGCCCTCGTAATGCCGCATAATCAGGTGCGATTCGACCTGTTGCAGCGTATCCAACGCCACGCCGACGACGATCAGAATTCCCGTGCCGCCAAAGTAGTACTTGACGTCAAACAGGTTGATCATGATGTACGGCAGAATGGCGATCAAGGCGAAGAAAATCGCGCCGGGCAGCGTGATGCGCGTGAGCACCTTGTCGATGTACTCGGCGGTGCTGCGACCCGGTCGAATCCCGGGAATAAAGGCGCCCTGCTTCTTCATGTTGTCGGCCATGTCGATCGGATTGACGACGATCGCCGTATAGAAGTAAGCGAAGAAGACGATGATCAGGCCGTAGACCAAACTATAGACGACGTGACCCGGGGTGAAGTAGCTGACGAAATCCTGGATGAGAATCGACTGCGGGAAGAGCGTCAGCAGCGTCGCCGGGGCGAACATAATCGACTGGGCGAAGATAATCGGAATGACGCCGGCGGTGTTGACCGAAAGCGGCAGGTGGGTGGTGACACCGCCCATGACCTTGCGGCCGACGATGCGTTTGGCATGCTGCACCGGGATGCGGCGCTGGGCACGCGTCACGAGCACGATCGCGCCGATGACGACGACGATGATCGCCAGCACCACCAATTCCGAAAAGACGCTGCGGGTGCCGGTCTGCAAATCGGTAAACGAGTCGATGACGGCGCGCGGGAAAGCGGCGATAATACCGATAAAGATGATCAACGAAATACCGTTGCCGATACCGCGTTCGGTGATGCGCTCGCCGAGCCACATGATAAAGATCGTGCCGGCGGTGAAGGTGATCATACACAGCGCGACGAAACCGGGGCCGGGGTTGATGACCACGGAGATGCCGGGTTCGGGTTGCAGCGACTGCAACCAGACGGCGACGCCGAAGGCCTGCAGCATGGCGATGAGCACCGTGCCGTAACGGGTGTACTGGGTGATCTTGCGGCGACCCTCTTCACCTTCCTTGGCCAGGCGCTGGAAATACGGGAAAATCGGCGTGAGCAACTGGATGATAATCGACGCCGAGATATAGGGCATGATGCCGAGCGAGAAGATCGTCGCGCGCTGGAAGGCACCGCCGACGAACATGTCGAACATGCCGAAGAGCGTGCCGGCCTGAGCGGTGAAGAACTGCTGCAACAACGCCGCATCGATGCCGGGCGTAGGGACGTGGCTGCCGATGCGGTATACAATCAAAATGCCGAGGGTGAACAGAATCCTCTCCCTCAGCTCCTTGACTTTGAAGATGTTCTGTATTTTTTCGATCACTTGACGATTTCTACCTTCCCTCCAGCGGCGGTCACCTTGTCGATCGCCGACTGGGACGCAGCGTGCACCTTAATCGTCACGTTCTTGTTTAATTCACCGTTACCGAGAACCTTGACCGGCAGGTTCAGGGACTTGATCAGCTTGGCCTGATGGAGCGCCGCGAGGGTGATCTCGCCGCCGGCCGCAAACTTGCGGTCGATATCAGCGACGTTGACAACCTGGTATTCGACGCGCGTGTAGTTCCGGAAGCCGCGCTTGGGGAGACGCCGAACGAGCGGCATCTGGCCGCCTTCGTGCCAGGCTTTATACTTGAAGCCGGCGCGGGCCCGAGCGCCCTTGCCGCCGCGGGTGGACTGCTCGCCCAAACCGGAGCCGGGGCCGCGGCCGACGCGTTTGCGACTGGTAGTGGAACCGGCGGGCTTCTTGAGTTCGTTGAGTTTCATCCTACAGTTCCTCCACCTTGAGCAGATACGAAATCGACTTGACCATTCCCCGGATCTGCGGCGTGTCCTGCTTGATCACGGTGTGATGCAGTTTGCGCAGGCCGAGGGCAGCGACGGTGTCGCGATGCGCCTGGATATGGCCGGACAGTCCTTTGACCAGCGTGATCTTGAGTTGCTTGGCCATGGGCGACTACCCCTCCACCTCGCGGTAGCTGCGCTGTTCCTCACGGGTACGCAGGCGCAGCAGTCCGTCCATGGTCGCCTTGACGACGTTATGCGGGCTGGTGGAACCGAGCGACTTGGTGAGGATATCCTGGACGCCGGCGGCGTCGAGGATGGCGCGGACGGTGCCACCGGCGATGACGCCGGTGCCGGGGGAAGCCGGTTTGAGAAGCACGCGCGCGGCGCCGTAGCGGCCGATGATTTCGTGCGGAATTGTGCCCTTGAGAATCGAGACCTTCACCATGCCTTTGCGAGCCGCCTCGGTGCCTTTGCGTATCGCATCCACAACTTCGGAGGCCTTGCCCAGTCCGACGCCGACATTACCCTGCCGGTCGCCGACCGAGACGATAGCCGTAAAGGAGAAACGCCGTCCACCCTTGATCACTTTCGCGACGCGGTTGATATGGATGACTTTTTCCTGAAGTTGGACTTCGTCTGTTTCGTAGCGAGCCAAGCTTTATCCCTCTGCAAATTGCCTAAAACTTCAAACCAGCTTTGCGGGCGCCGTCCGCGACGGCCTTGATGCGGCCGTGGTATTCATAGCGATTGCGATCGAAGACGACGTTTTCGATCCCTTTCGCGAGCGCTTTTTTGGCGACAGCTTCGCCGACAATGACCGACAGTTCGGATTTCTTCTTAGCGGCTTTGACCGCCTCGAGCATGTCCTTGTCGATACTCGAACAGGAGACAAGCGTGACGCCGGCGATATCGTCGATCAATTGGGCGTAGACATTGCGCGTCGAGCGAAAGACGGTCAAGCGCGGCCGGGCCGGCGTGCCGAGGACTTTCTTGCGCACGCGCAACTGGCGCCGGTGCTGCATCCACTGTTTGTTTGCAATCTTATCTGCCATAACGATACCCTATTATGCTGCGGTCTTTCCGGCCTTCTTGCGAACGACCTCGTTCTTATAGCGAATGCCTTTGCCCTTGTACGGCTCGGGCGGACGGAAGCCGCGAATTTTGGCGGCGGTCAAGCCGACCAGTTCTTTATCGATGCCCGACACGCGGATGTGGGTCGGGTCGTCCAGCGCCAGCGTAATGCCGGGAACGGGACGCACCAGGATCGGATGCGAATACCCGACCAGAATTTTCAGACTCTTACCCACCTGCTCGGCGCGGTAACCGACGCCCTGGATTTCCAGTTCGCGTTGGAAGCCGTCGGTCACACCCTTGACCATGTTGAAGATCAACTGGCGGGTGAGGCCGTGGAGGGCACGGTGGAATTTGCTGTCGCCGGGCCGCTCGACGGTGAGGACGTTCTTGTCCAGCGTGAGCTTCATCGAGGGGTGCAGGGTCCGTTCCAGCGTTCCCTTGGGGCCGGTGACTTTGACGTCGCTGCCCTTGATCTCGATCTTGACCTTGTCCGGCACGGAGACCGGTGCTTTGCCTATTCTCGACATCGGTTCGTTCCTCTTCCTACCAGACGTAGCACAGCGCTTCGCCGCCGACGCCTTCGCGGACCGCCTCGTCGTTGGTCATGAGTCCACGCGAGGTGGAGACGATGGTGACGCCCATCTGGAAGCGCATGCGGTGGAGCTTGTCTTTGCCATGGTATTGGCGCAAGCCGGGGCGCGAGACGCGGCGGATGCCGCGAATGACGGGTTCGTCGTTTTTGGTATAGCGCAGGTAGATGCGCAGGATGCCCTGTTTGTCATCCTTGACTTCGACGGTCTTTTTGACAAAGCGATGCTCTTCGAGCAAGCGAGCGATCTCGCGTTTGACGCGCGACGCGGGGACATCGACCTTCTTCATTTTGGCTTTGCATCCGTTTCGGATGCGGGTCAACATATCCGCAATGGGATCGGTGGTAGTCATTCGTCCTCTTCCCTCTCTACCAACTCGCCTTGACGACGCCCGGCAGGTCGCCGGCGAGCGCCAGTTCGCGGAAGCAGATGCGGCAGACGCCGAAGCGGCGAATAAAGGCGCGCGGGCGGCCGCAGCGGCGGCAGCGGTTGTAGGCGCGCGACGCAAACTTCGGTTTGCGCTCCTGCTTCTTAATCAGACAGGTCTTGGCCAAGCGTGCTCCTCTTACGACTTTCGGAACGGCAATTTCATGAACGTTAAGAGACGCAGGGCCTCTTCGTCCGTTTTCGCCGAAGTGACAATTGTGATATTCATACCCCGGATCTTGTCGATCTTATCGTAATCAATCTCCGGGAAAATAATTTGCTCTTTCAGGCCGATGGTGTAGTTGCCGCGGCCGTCAAACGACTTGGGCGAAATCCCACGGAAGTCGCGGACGCGCGGAAACGCGACGGTGACCAGGCGATCGAGAAACTCGAACATACGTTCGCGGCGCAGCGTGACGGCGACGCCGATCGGCATGCCTTCGCGCAGCTTGAAATTCGAGATCGCCTTTTTGGCGCGCCGCACCAGCGGTTTCTGGCCGGTGACGGTGGTCAAATCGCCGGTGGCGGCTTCCATCGCCTTGGCGTTTTGAATCGCTTCCCCGAGCCCGATGTTCACGACGATCTTCTCGATCTTCGGAACTTCCATAACGTTCTTGTATCCGCCTTCTTTCAGCAAACGCGGTACAACTTCGTTCCTGTAAAAATCTTTCAGCCGTGCCATAACGCCTTCAGATCACTTCTCCCGTCTTCTTGCTCACGCGGACTTTCGCGGTGACGCGGCCGTTGTCGTCGCGATGGTATTCGAAACCGACGCGGGTCGCTTGGCCGGCCTTGCTGTCCATCAGCATGACGTTGGACAAATGCAAGGAGCCTTCCTTCTCGACAATCCCGCCCTTGGGGTTCTTCTGCGTCGGGCGGCTATGGCGCTTGACCAGATTAACGCCTTCGACCCAGACCCGCATCTTCTCCGGGTTGATCATCAGGACGCGGCCGGTTTTGCCGCGGTACTTGCCGCTGAGGACTTTCACCGTATCGCCTTTGCGAATTCTCATGACGTTACACAACCTCCGGAGCCAGCGAAACGATCTTCATAAATTGCTTTTCACGGAGTTCGCGCGCAACGGGCCCGAAAATACGGGTGCCGCGCGGTTCTTTTTGATCGTTGATGATGACGGCCGCGTTTTCGGAGAAGCGCACCGTCGAACCGTCTTTGCGGCGGGTGGCTTCCCGCGTCCGCACGACGACGGCGCGGCAGACTTCCGATTTTTTCACGGTACCGCCCGGAATGGCATCCTTGACCGTGCAGACGATAATATCGCCGATGCGGGCATAGCGGCGCTTGGAGCCGCCGAGGATGCGGAAGCACATCACGCGCTTGGCGCCGGAGTTGTCGGCCACATTCAGCCGCGTGTATTCCTGAATCATTCCCTATACCGCCTTCTCAAGGACCTGGACCAGCCGCCAGCGTTTGAGTTTGGACAGCGGTCGGGTTTCCATGACCAGCACTTTATCACCGATGCCGGCTTCATTGTTTTCGTCGTGGGCGTACAGTTTGGAGCGACTCTTGATCACGCGCGAGTACAGCGGGTGTTTCATGGTCCGTTCCATCTGGACGGTGATGGTTTTCTGCATCTTGTTGGACACGACGATGCCGACTCTGGTCTTGCGAGAGTTTCTCAACCCTTACTCCTTCTTATCCAACGAAAGCTTCGCACTCTCGGCGAGCTTTTTGATTCCCAGGTCTTCTTCGCGCAGGACCGTCATAATGCGGGCCAGGTCGCGGCGCAGGTAGCGCATACGTACCGGGTTTTGTGCCTGCTTGGTTTTCTTTTTAAGGCGGAGGTTGAAGAGTTCTTCTTCGAGCTCACGCTTCTTTTGCAGGACTTCTTCGCGCGTCAGGTCGCGTATAACTTCGACTCTCATAATCCTTACGCCGCCGCAGCTTCGCGTTTCACGAATTTAGTCTTGATGGGAAGCTTGGATGCGGCGAGGCGCATTCCTTCTTCCGCCAGTTTCTGGGGGACGCCCTCAATTTCGAAGAGGACGCGGCCCGGTTTCACGACGGCGACCCAGAATTCCGGGGCGCCTTTGCCCTTGCCCATACGGGTTTCGAGCGGTTTTTTCGAGACCGGCTTATCGGGGAAGATGCGAATCCAGATTTTGCCGCCGCGTTTGATGTGGCGGGTCAGGGCCACGCGGGCGGCTTCGATCTGGCGATTCGTGATCCAGGCCGGCTCTAATGCCTTGAGACCAAATTCGCCGAAATCGATGTTGCTGCCGCGATAGGCCAGACCCCGGCGACGGCCGCGCTGATGCCGGCGATACTTGATTCTTTTTGGCATTAACATAGTTGTCTACTCCAATTTCCCAAAAGTGACAGACTTGCAATATACTGGCCCAACCCTGGGCCCGCAAGTGATTTGTCACCAAATCTATTGCTTGGCCGGCCCCCGGTCGCCCGACTGATCATCCTGATGGCGGGTTTTGCGGATGCGTCCGCGCGCCTGCGGCTGTTGCGGACCACCCCGCCGGCCACCGCGATCGCCGCGATCACCGCGGCCCCGATCCTGACGGTCAAACCGCCGGCGGTCGTCCCGTTGGGGTCCCTGCTGCTGCGATTGATCGTCGCCCTTGCGTTCAGTTGACGCACCCATGCGATCCAGGATTTCGCCGCGACAAATCCAGACCTTGACGCCAATGCAGCCGTAGGCGGTATGGGCGGTCGAGGTGGAGTAATCGATATCGGCGCGGAGGGTGTGCAACGGCACCCGGCCTTCCATGTACTTCTCCGAGCGGGCGATTTCGGCGCCGCCGAGGCGCCCACCGCACATGATCTTGATGCCTTCGGCGCCCATTTTCATGGTGGCACCCAGGGACTTCTTCATGGCCCGACGGAAGCTGATGCGGCCTTCCAACTGGCGGGCGATGGAGTCGGCCACCAGACGGGCGGAGAGTTCCGGCCGCTTGACTTCGATGATATTGAGGGTCACGTCGCTGTTGGCGAGCAGGCGCAGTTCTTCGCGCAACTTGTCGACCTCGATCCCCTTGCGGCCGATGACGATGCCCGGACGCGAGGTATGGATGTCCACGGTGACCTTTTTGGGGTCACGGAGAATTTCGATGTTGGCGAGGCCGGCGTTTTCCAGCCGCTGATCGATGTAGCGGCGGATTTTGATGTCCTGGGCAACGAGGTCGCCGACGTTACGTTCGGCAAACCATTTCGAATTCCAGCTGCGGATAATCCCCAGTCGGATACCTACCGGGTGTGTCTTCTGACCCAATGCGCTCTCCTCTATCAGCTTTCAGACTTGGCAGTCTTTGTTTCTTTCACGTCTTTCGTTTCTTTGCCGGCGGCTTTGGCTTTGCGCGCGCGGCGCTCTTCCCGAGCTTCACCGCTGACGACCACGGTGATGTGGCAGAGGCGGTGCTTGATTGGTGCGGCGCGACCCATCGAGGCAGCGCGATAGCGTTTGTATCCCGGGCCGCCGTCGACGAAGATGGTCGAGACGGTCAGGTCTTCCGGTTTGAGCCGGGCGGTGCCGACGCTGCTCATGGCATTGGCGGCGGCGGATTTGACGACTTTCTTCACCGGATCCGCGGCACCCTTCTGGACAAAGTTGAGAGTCGCCAGCGCCTTGTCAACGCGCATCCCGCGGACGAGGTCCGCGACCAGGCGCACCTTGCGGGCGGACATGCGGAGAAAGCGCGCTCGGGCTGTTGCTTCGGTGTACATGGGCGGTTACTTCCTCACTTGCTCGGCGGAGCCGGAGCGGGGGGCGCCGGCGCGACCTTGGTCGTCTTCTCAGTTAACTTCTGTCCCGAATGGCCGCGGAAAGTGCGGGTCGGGGCGAATTCACCCAGCTTGTGACCGACCATATTTTCGGTGACGTAAACCGGGATGAATTTATTGCCATTATGAATCGCGAGCGTGTGCCCGACGAATTCCGGGGAGATCGTGGAGCGACGCGACCATGTCTTGACGACTTTCTTGTCGCCGGCGGCGTTCATCGCCAAAATCTTGTTCATGAGACTCTGGTCAATAAATGGACCCTTCTTCAAAGAACGTGCCATGGTTCTATCCTACTCCTACTTCCTCCGCTTGATGATCAGCTTATCAGAGTTTTTGCTTTTGCGCGTCTTGAGTCCCTTGGACTTTAGACCCCAGGGCGAACAAGGGTGACGACCGCCGGACGATTTGCCTTCGCCGCCGCCCATCGGGTGGTCGACCGGGTTCATAGCCACGCCGCGCACCGAGGGGCGAATGCCGAGCCAGCGGCTGCGACCGGCCTTGCCGAGCGAGACCGAGTCGTGCTCGATGTTGCCTACCTGCCCGATGGTGGCGTAGCAGTTCAGCTTGACCAAGCGAACTTCGCCGGAGGGCAGTTTGAGATGCGCGATGTGGCCTTCCTTCACCATGAGCTGAATCATGGTGCCGGCGGCGCGGCCCAACTGGGCACCGCGACCGGCCTGCAGCTCGACGTTATGGATGAAGGTGCCGGGCGGTATTTTTTCGATCGGAAGACAGTTGCCGACTTTGATTTCGGCGTTTTCGCTGGCGACGATCGTTTCACCGACCTTGAGCCCGTCGGGCGCGATGATATAACGCTTTTCGCCGTCGGCGTATTTGAGCAGCGCGATGCGGGCCGAGCGATTGGGGTCGTATTCGATGGTAGCGACGACCGCGGGAATATCGCGCTTGTCGCGCTTGAAGTCGATGATGCGGTACATCCGCTTGTGGCCGCCGCCGCGTTGGAAAGCGGTGACGCGGCCGAGGTTGTTCCGACCGCCGGTCTTGCGCAACGGCTCGAGCAGCGACTTCTGCGGCACGGTGGTGGTGATCTCATCGAAGGTGAGCACCGTCATGTGGCGCCGGCCGTTAGTATGCGGTTTGAATGATTTCAGTCCCATAGTTCCGTGTTATCCTCTTCTCTACCGCAGTCGCTTAGATACTTTCGAATTCCTGGATCTTCTGGTCCTTCGCCAACTTGACGACGGCCTTCTTCCAGTCTTTGGTGTAGCCCGGACGGTTGCGGCCGAGACGGCGCTGCTTGCCGGGATTATTCTGTGTCGTCACCTTGACGACCTTGACGTCGTAAAGCTTCTCGATGGCGTGCTTGATGTCGATCTTGTTGGCATCGCCGGCAACTTCAAAGACGTAGCCATTGTACTTGTCGCGCGTCACCAGCGACTTTTCGCTGATCAGGAGCGTCTTGACGACCTTACGCGGTTCTTTCATTTTGTCCAGACCTCCTCGCACTCTTTCAGACCCGCCGGCGTCAAGACCAGATAATCGGAGTGAACCAGATCGTAGGCGCTGGCGAGGGCCGCGCGCTTGTAGGTCAGACCCGGGATATTGCGGCACGACATTTCGAGATTTTTGTCGACGCCCGAGACCAGGAAGAGGACGCGCGAGCCGGCGACGTTCATGCCGGCAAGCATCTGCGCCACCGCCTTGGTCTGCGGTTTGTCGAGGCTGGGAGCATCGACGACCATGACGCGGCCATCGGCGGCTTTGGCCGAAAGCGCGGTTTTGATCGCTTGCCGACGTACCTTCTTGGGCAGCTTGAGCGTGTAATCACGCGGCTGCGGACCGAAGGTGACGCCGCCACCCGGCCAGAGCGGCGAGGTGTTGCTGCCGGAGCGGGCGCGACCGGTGCCTTTTTGCTTCCACGGCTTGGCGCCGCCGCCCGAGACTTCGGCACGGCCGAGTGTATCGTGCGTGCCCTGGCGCTGGTTGGCCAGGTAGACTTTCACGTTCTGGTGAAGACTATAAGGCTTGCCTTCGGCGGCAAAGAGCGCATCGGAGAGCGCCTGTTCGCCGGCAGCCTTGCCGTCAGCGGAATATTTCTTCGCGGTTGCCATACTATCTCTTTCTGATCTTCACCCAAGTGTTATTCTTGCCCGGAACCGCGCCCATGACGCCGATGACGTTGGTCTCGGTGTCGACGAGCACGACCTTAATATTGCGGACGGTGACGCGTTCGCCGCCCATGCGTCCCGCCATGCGCTGGCCTTTGAAGGTGCGCGACGGATAGGAAGACGCGCCGACCGAGCCGGGAGCGCGCAGGCGGTCGGATTGACCGTGCGTGACCGGACCGCCGGCGAACTTGTGGCGGCGGACGGTTCCCTGGAAGCCGAGTCCCTTGCTGGTGCCGATAACGTCGACGATTTCGCCGACCTGGAAAAGGTCAGGCTTGATTTCCTGGCCGACGGCGATGCCGTCCATGCTTTCCAGTTGGATTTCGCCGAGCCGGGCGACCGGCTTGACGCCGGCCTTCTTGAGATGACCGAGCACCGGCTTGGTCAGCGATTTTTCGCGGCGCGCGCCGAGGCCGACCTGGACGGCGTCGTAGCCGTCATTGGCTTTGGTCTTGATCTGCACGACGACATTGGGGCCGGTGTGCAGGAGGGTCACCGGGAGGGCGGTACCGTTTTCCTGGAACAGGCGCGTCATGCCGATTTTCTTTGCAAGCAATGCCTTCATGGCGCTCCTCTCTTAAACCTTGATCTCCACGTGAACTCCGGCCGGCAGGTCGAGCTTCATGAGGGCATCGACGGTTTGCGGCGTCGACTCATAGATGTCGATCAGGCGCTTGTGCACGCGGGTTTCGAACTGCTCGCGCGATTTTTTGTCGACGTGGGGCGAGCGCAGCACGGTATAGACGGTGCGCTTGGTCGGCAACGGAATCGGCCCGGCAATCCGCGCGCCGGTGCGCAGGACGGTACGGGCGATTTCTTTGGTCGAGCGGTCGAGCGAGTAGTGGTCGAACGCTTTTAAACGAATTCTGATTTTCTGTCCGGGGATCGCCATGAATTACTCCCTGCTCCTTACGCGATGATCTCGGCGACGACGCCGGCGCCCACGGTGCGACCACCCTCGCGA
>CAZFNN010000011.1:113720-115332 GCA_964520555.1 uncultured Ignavibacteria bacterium | reverse complement strand
GGAGCCGACCAGGCCGGGGATATCCGGTCTAATTATCTGGGTCTCCCGGTCGCATCTATAATACGGTCGACTTTGCGATCCGTAAAGGGTTTTTTACGGGGAAGAAAATAAAGTTACGAGAGACTTGCTTTGGAAGTCGGAATGCGTATAATGGTAGTCTAGGTTCTGCTGGAGGTATGAGAATTGTCGAGAGCTTGTGATATTTGCGGCAAGGGTCCGGTGTTCGGACACAACGTTTCGCACGCCCACAACCTGACCAACCGCCGCTTCAACGCCAACCTCAAGTCGGTGCGCGCGCGCGTCGACGGCCGGGTCAAGACGGTGCGCGTGTGCACGCGCTGCATCAAAGCCGGCAAGGTCACCAAAGTCCACTAATCCGACTGTAAGCGATTAGACTGAATTGCAGCCGTCATAGGCAACTATGACGGCTTTTCGTTTGTCCGTTTTCGCCACGCGACGGCTTCCTTGACCGCCCGGGGATAGTCGCACATCAGCGGATCGGGAATCAGCTCTTCGTAGAGGGAGGCATATTCGGCGGCGTGGAACTGCTTGAGGTCGTACAGCGGTTCCCGTCCGAGCACACGGGCGTTGAGATAGCGGCAGAGGCTTTCGTAAGCGGCGTACATCTCCTGCCAGTCGACCGTGGCGTCGGCTTGCAAGGTGCGGACGACATCGATCATCAAGTGGGTGCCGATTTCGTGTGAGATGAAATCAAGCGTCCAATTCAGTTCCTGACCCGACCAGAAGACGATGCGATCGTAGCCCATCGAATTGGCATTGGGGCCGTTCTTGAGGGCGCTGCAGAGGATGATTTTGCAGCCGGAGGTGCGGAATTCGCGGCCGGTCAGGCGCTCCCACTCGCCGACGGTATCGCAGCCGACGAAATGGGCGTTGATTTGCGTGGCGACAACCTGAATCAGGCGGCATTCGAGCGGCCAGACCTCGGACTGGTAGCGATTCCAGTTGTGATAGACGATGTCGGCGTAGCGCTCGACGACGGGGAGTTGCCGGCGGCAGGCGATGATCTGCTCCGGATCGGGGGCAAACCAGGTGTTGCGCAGGTGCTGGCAGCGACGGTGGTAGCGCTGGAAGAGGGGTTCGGTGTCCCCGGTGCGCAAAGAGTCGATGACCAAACGCAGGAGTTCGTCGACGGCGCCGCGACAGTCGAGGTCGAGCATGATCGGCATGAAGAGCGCGAAGTTGCACATGGGACCACCCTGACCGGCGCCAAATCGGAAGAGTTCGCGGTGGTCTGAGATGAAGCGGCGGTCGTCGTCGTTGACGGTGGCGGCGTAGCGGTCGGCATAGTCGGAATCGTAGCCGGCACGGGCGACCGCGGGCAGATGAAAAAGGTAGTTGGGCACCAGCGCCACTTCGGCGGTGATCGGTTTGGTGGACATAATGATCCTCGTAGTGCGAATATAACAATCGTGGAGCGGGGATGGCAAGGGGAATGAGGCCCTTGACCACCTTCTGCTGTGGTGCGACCGGAAACCCTCACCCCTGCCCCCTCTCCCAGGGGGAGAGGGGAAATTTGCGGCACCGATTGCGTGGATTCAAGAGAACCTCGGAGTATCCGAACACCAGAGCCGTCAGGAAAGGATTCCTGACG
>CAZFNN010000011.1:81850-113620 GCA_964520555.1 uncultured Ignavibacteria bacterium | reverse complement strand
AGCCGTCAGGAAAGGATTCCTGACGGCGCTTCGCGGGAAGACCTGCTGCAACAGACCCTCGCCCCTGCCCCGCTCTCAGGGGGAGAGGGGAGAGTTGCAGCACCGATTGCGTGGGTGCAAGAGAACCTCGGAGTATCCGAACACCAGAGCCGTCAGGAAAGGATTCCTGACGGCGCTTCGCGGGAAGACCTGCTGCAACAGAGATGAGAGCAAACCCACCGCAAGCGGTGGGGCACCGCGCTGATGATGCTCAGTACAGATAGGTTCCTCGTAATGACAAGGGGTTGTCCGAAAAGAGGGCGCCCCGACTGATGGCAGTCGGGGCGGAACGTACGTAACCCAAGTTGTCGTGGTAGGTCGGTTTACGACATTAGCCCAGCCTTAAGTTTATCTTCGAGCCGACGCGACCTGAGTGAGTCGGCGGCAGAAACAATCTTGCGGTCGGCGCATGAGAAACCCGGAAGCCTTCGGCAGCCGCCTACGCCGGAATGACGAGAAGTTGCTGCGCGGGAATGACAAGCGACTGATGCGCGAGAAGGACGAAATGCGAATTCGCGAGAAGGACGCAAAGCTGATGCGCCGGGATGACGAGAAATCAACGCACGGGAATCACGGGCAATCATGGCGAATTGTCCCATCGGTTGTTCGACTGAAGTCGAACCCACAACTATGAATGTGGTCAGCCGGCGTCGTGAATTGGCACGACTTTGCGCCCGCAGCAGTTGCGCGAGGCGGTGGCGTTCGCACTGTGATATTTCCGGTCGCACGACGCCACTTCCCTACTTCACGCGGTTGCGGAGGAAGGCCGGGATTTCCAGGTCCTCCATGTCAACTTCCTCGCTGGCCGTAGCAGCGACAAAGTCATCGGACTTGATGTCGCCATCGATGCCGACAACCATCGGGCGGGTTTGACGCTCGACAGCTTTCTCGAAGAGGTCGACGGTTTCGACATTGGTGCGTTCGAGGCGCTCGAGGCGTTCGAGCTTCTCAGTCAGTTCGCGCTTGGCGGTGCCGAAGCCGGTGGCAATCACGGTGACGCGGATTTCGTCATCGAGAGTCGGGTCGATCACTGCGCCGAAGATGATGTTGGCATCGGCGCCGGCGGCATCATAGATCACGGTCGTGGCTTCGTTGACCTCGTAGAGGGTCATATCGGGACCGCCGGTGATATTCATCAACAGGCCTTTGGCGCCGGAAATGTTGACGTCTTCGAGCAACGGCGAATTGATGGCCATGCGGGCGGCGTTGGCGGCTTTGTTTTCGCCGCGGCCCCAGCCGGAGCCCATCATGGCGTCGCCCATTTCGAGCATGACGGTGCGGACATCGGCGAAGTCGCAATTGATCAGGCCGGGAACGGTGATCAGATCGGAGATGCCGCGGGTGGCGCGCAGGAGGACATCGTCGGCCATCAGGAAAGCCTCGGTCAGGCGGGTCGAGGGGTCGACGACCTGCAGGAGGCGCTGATTGGGGATGACGATGAGGGTATCGACGCGGGTTTTGAGATCGTCAATGCCGCCGAGGGCGCGGTTCATGCGCTTACGGCCTTCGAATTCGAACGGTTTGGTGACGATGGCAACGGTGAGCGCGCCGAGTTCGCGGGCGATTTCGGCGATGGCGGGCGCGGCGCCGGTGCCGGTGCCACCACCCATGCCGGCGGTGACGAAGACCAGATCGGCACCGTCCAACAGCTTGGCGACTTCCGCGCGGTCTTCCTCGATGGCCTGCTTGCCGATCTCGGGGCGGGCGCCGGCGCCGAGGCCGCGGGTGAGCGATTTGCCGATCTGGAAGCGCTGTTCGGCGCGGGAGAATTCGAGGGCCTGGGCGTCGGTGTTGATCGAGACGAATTCGACGCCGTTGAGTTTCTGATCAATCATACGATTGACGGCGTTGCCGCCGGCGCCCCCGACGCCGACCACCTTGATCTTGGCGCGGTCGGTAAAGTCCACAAGTTCAAACGTCATATATCCTACCTTATCCTTGGGTTGTTGTTTTCAGACCTTAGAAGTTGAACAACGAATTGAAAGCCTTCTCCAGGCGCCCAAAGGCGCGATTAAAGACACCGGTTTCCTTCTTGCCCTTGTCGGGGTGGTCGAGGCCATAGCGCACGAGGCCGAAGGCGGTCGAGTACATCGGATTGGTGACGATGTGCGACATGCCGCCGAAACCGCGCGGAGTGCCGACGCGCACCGGCAGATCGAAGATCTGTTCGGCGAGCAGGTCGATGCCGCGCAGCATGGAGCCGCCGCCGGTCAGGACGACGCCGCCGGCGACCGACTGGTAGCAGTTGGTGCGCTTGATTTCCAGCAGCACCATCTTGAAGATTTCCTCGACGCGGGGCTGGATGATGCTGGCTACGACGCCAAGGGAGACATCGCGGGGCGGGCGCTCGCCGACGGACGGGATGCTGATGACCTCATCGGCGTTGACGAGATTGGCCATGGCGGCACCGAAGTCGAGCTTGATCTGCTCGGCGGTGTCGATCGGGGTGCGCAGGCCGATAGCGAGGTCGTTGGTGATATTGCGGCCGCCGAGGCCGATGATCGCGGTGTGGCGTACCGAGGAGTCGGTGAAGAGGGCGATATCGGTGGTGCCGCCGCCGAGGTCGATCAGTACGGTGCCGAGATCCTTTTCGTCTTCGTGCAGGACGCACATGGCCGAGGCCAGCGGCTGGAGCACGAGGTCGCGGACGTCGTAGCCGGCGCGCTTGATCGACTTGTAGATGTTCTGCGCCGAGGTGGTCGCACCGGTGACGATATGGACTTCAGCTTCGAGACGCACGCCGGACATGCCGGTCGGGTCTTTGATGCCGCCCTGATCGTCGACGATGTATTCCTGCGGCAAGACGTGGATCACCTCGCGGTCCGCCGGAATTGCAAACGATTTGGCGGCCTCGATCACGCGGTGGACGTCGTACTCGGAGATTTCGTTGTCGGAGCGGCTGACGGCAATCACGCCCTTGGAATTGATGCTTTTGATATGGTCGCCGGCGATTCCGGCATAGACCGACTCGATATTGACGCCGGCCATTTCCTCGGCGGAGCTGACGGCACGCTGGATGGAGCCGATCGTTTTCTCGAGATTGACGACGACGCCTTTCTTGAGTCCTTCGGACGGAGCCGTACCGACACCGATGATTTCGTCATCGCCTTCCGACACGGGCCGGCAGATGAGGGCGCAAATCTTGGTGGTGCCGATATCGAGTCCGCATACCACTCTTTCAGATCCCATGGTTCACCTCTCTATTCGTCATTCTTGATTTCATCACAGCGATATCCGCCAACCGGAGATCGATATCGATTCCGGGGTTTTTATTGGTCAAAAGGATGTCTTCGAGTCGAACGAGTTTGTCTTCGATGTGTCCCCAGCCGAAGTTGACGACGATCGAGCCGGGTTCGAAGATGAGTTTAAGTTCGCCGTTGGCCGCGACGACCTCCGAGAGCGCTTCAAATAGCTTCGGCTTCTGCGCCTGCATGGACTGAATCACTTCGATAACGGCGCGCAGGTCGGCGTGGTCGGTCTGCGAGAACGGGTACGGGCGTTCGAGTTTGATGCCGCGAACGATCGGCAGGTGGCGGCCGGAGTCGTTGAGATTCGACGGAATCAACTCCCCGCGGTGGGTCAGGCCGTAGAGATCGTCAATGTAGATGTAGCTGACCGGCACTTTCTCGGTGACGGCAACGGTGACCTTGCCGTAGTGATCGGCTTTGGCGGCGGCGCTCGCGATGTATTGGTGTTTCATTGCGGCGGACACGACTGCATGGAAGTCGACCGCGAGGAGATTCTGGCCGACGACAACCGGCAATTCGGCGGCGGTGAGTTTATCGGAGCCGAGCACCTGGACGTAGCTGACCTTGAGCAACGGATACGACTTGAGGCCGTAACCGGCGCCGAGCAGCAACAGCGAAAAGAAGAAGAAGTAGGTGGCGAAGCGTCTCATCGTCCGATCGCCTCCAGGATTTTGGGCGCGGTGCGATAGATATCGCCCGCGCCGATGGTGAAGACGACATCGCCGGGCTGGGCATATTTGGCGACGATGTTGGGGATCTGGGCGACGTCTTCGACGTACTGCACGTTCTTGTGGCCAAAGCTGGCGGAGGCATCGCTGATCATGTGCGCGGTGACGCCCGCGATCGGCTGCTCGCGCGCCGGGTAGATTTTAGCCAGAATCAGCATATCGCAGGTCAGCAGCGACTTGGCGAACTCTTCGTAGAAGTCGCGAGTGCGGCTGAACAGGTGCGGCTGGAAGATGACAATCAGGCGGTGCTTGAACGCGATGCGCGCGGCCTGCAAGGTGACTTCGATCTCGGTCGGATGGTGGGCATAGTCGTCGTAGACCTTGATGCCGTTTTTCTCGCCGATGAGGTCAAAGCGGCGGTTGACGCCGCGGAAATTCTCGAGGGCTTTCTTGATGGTCGCGAACGGAATGTCGGATTCGAGCGCGACGGAGATGGCAGCGAGGGCGTTCTTGACGTTGAAGACGCCGGGACGCGGCAGCGCGATATCGCCGAGGTGCTGATTGTGATGGTAGACGCTGAAGCGAATCGTGGTGCCCTCCTGATGCACGTTGTCAGCGCGCAGGTCGGCCTGCGACTTGAGGCCGAAGGTGCGGATCGGGCGAATCAGATGCGGGATCAGGCTGACGAGATTGGACTCGTCGAGATTGAGATGAATCGTGCCATAGAAGGGCACTTTATTGGCGAATTGCGTAAAGGCGACTTTGATCTCGTCGAGGTCCTTGTAGTAGTCGAGATGGTCAGCCTCGAGCGTAGTCAGCACCGCGACCGAGGGGGTCAGCGACAAGAACGAGCGATCGTATTCGTCGGCCTCGGCGATCAACAGGTCGCCCTGGCCGAGTTTGACCGTAGTTTGGAACGAGATGACGCGGCCGCCGACCATGACGGTCGGATCGAGACCGGCCTCGACGAAGATGTGGCCGAGCATCGAGGTGGTCGTGGTTTTGCCATGGGTGCCAGCGACGCCGATGCCGAATTTGAGGCGCATCAGCTCGCCGAGCATTTCGGCGCGGCGGATGACCGGGATTTTGCGGCGGCGGGCCTCGATGATCTCCGGGTTGTCCTCGTGGACGGCGGAGGAGATCACGACGCAGTCGGCGTTGTTGACGTTTTCGGTGCGGTGGCCCTCATAGACTTTGATGCCAAGTTGTTGCAGGTGCTCGGTGACCTCGGTCAACGACATATCGGAGCCGGTGACGACGTAGCCCTGGTTGTGCAGGACTTCGGCGATGCCGCACATACCGATGCCGCCGATACCGACGAAATGCAATTTTTTGATTTTCCCGAATTTCATCTCCACCCCATGTATTCAAAGATGCGCTGCACGATGGCCTCGGCCGCGCCTTTGCGACCGAGCGAGCCGGCGGCGCTGCTCATGGCGAACAGTTTTGCTTCGTCGCTAAGGAGTTGCTGCACAAGGCTGCCCAGATTGAGGGCGGCGAGCTGGTCGTCCTTGACCAGAATCGCGCCGCCGGCCTCGACGAGAGTCTCGGCGTTCTTGGTCTGGTGGTCGTCGGTGGCGTGCGGATACGGCACGACGATCGACGGTTTGGCGGCGGCGGTGACTTCGGCGAGGGTGAGCGCGCCGGCGCGGCAGACGATCACGTCGGCGCAGGCGTAAGCGGCGGGCATATCTTCGATAAAAACCAAGGCCTTCCCGGCGACGCCGCTGGAGTTGAAGCTCGCGATGCTGGCGGGATGATTGCCGCACTGCCAGAGGAGCTGCAAGTTCGCCAGGCGCTGGAAGTCGGGCAGCGACGAAGTGATTTTTGAGTTGATCGAAGCGGCGCCCTGACTGCCGCCGAGAATCAGCAAGGTCTGTCTGGCCGGGTCGAGATTGAAGCGCGCCAGCGCCGGCTCGCGCTCGACGGTGCCGATCGCGGTGTTGACCGGGTTGCCGGAGAGGATGCACTTTTCGCGGAAGGCCAGGCGGGCGGCGGCTTGTTCATATGCCAGGAAGATCAAGTCGGCGAAGCGGGAGAGCTGGCGCGTGGCGACGCCGGCGAAGGAATTCTGTTCCTGAATAAAGGCCGGGCGGCGGGTGATCTTGGCGCCAAGGACGGCGGGGAACGACAGGTAACCGCCGGTACCGACAACGAGGTCGGGGTTGAAGGCGATGATCTTGGCGATGGCCTGCACGATGCCAAGCGAGAGGATCGGGAAGAAGAGGGCGTTGCCGACGAGCGAGCCGCGCTTGAGGCCGCGGACGTTGATTTTGGTCATACCGTAGCCGCGGCCGCCGATGAGTTTCTTTTCGAGGTCGCGGCCGGTGATGAAAAAGCGAATCTGGCAGTTGCTGCCGAGGCGGCGCTGGAATTCATCAGCAATTGCGAAGGCGGGAAACAAATGCCCGCCTGTGCCACCACCAGCAAACATGATCTTCCTCAATTGACCCCCGAGCGAAACAGTTGCGGGGTGGCGACGGTGTAGCGGCTGACGTTGAGCAGGATGCCGACGGCGATGCATGAAAAGAGCATCGAGGAACCGCCGTAGCTCAAGAACGGCAGCGGCAGGCCGGTGGCGGGGATCATCGCGGTAGCCACCAGCAGGTTGGTCGCGGCCTGGCAGAAGATCACCAGCGTGATGCCGAGCGCCAGGTAGAAGCCGGTGAGATCGGCGGAGTGAATCGCGATGCGAATACCGCGCCAGACCAGGATGCCAAAGAGAATCAGCACGACGGTGGCGACGATAAAGCCGCCCTCTTCGGCGAGAGTCGCGAAGATGAAGTCGGTATGAGGCGCGGGCAGATAGAACAGCTTGGCACTGCCACGGCCGAGGCCCTTGCCGAAAAGTCCGCCCGACCCGATGGCGAGGATCGACTGTTTGACCTGATAACTGGCGAGCAGCGGATCGGAGACCGAGTCGAGGTAGGTATCGACGCGGGCGCGTTTGTAACCGATGATGTAGACCATGAAAAAGGCGACGCCGGCCATGCTGCCGAGAAAGAGCGCCAGCAGGCGTTGGCGAATGCCGGCGACAAAGAGCAGTATGAATGTAACGGCAGCGAGGACGAGCACGGTACCGAGGTTCGGCTGGAGCAGAATCAGCCCGAAGCCGACGGCGAGCACCGGGAAGAGCGGGAAGAACATCGAGGAGAACTGTTGAATCTTGTCGCGTTTCACGGTCAGCAGCGCGGCCATGAAGATGATGACGACGTATTTGAAGACCTCGGAGGGTTGAAATTTGAAGAAACCGAGGTCGATCCAGCGCCGGGCGCCGTTGACATCGCGGGTAAAGAGCACGACGATGAGCAGCGCGAGCGCGACGGCCAGCAGCGGCCAGGCGAGATTGCAGAGGGCGCGGTAATTGAGGCGGGCGGCGACAAAGAGTGCCGTCGCCGAAAGTCCGAGCCAGATCAGTTGGCGCTGGAAGAAGAAGGTGTCGTTGCCGTAGCGGGTGCCGGCGAACATGGCCGAGGCGGAGTAGACGATCACGGTGCCGATCAGGAGCAGCAAGCCGACGACGACAATTAACGTCTTGTCGATTTCACGCGGTTTGTTCATCGCGACTTCCCTGCCGCCAATTGGGCGATGGCGAGTTTGAATTTGTCGCCGCGATCTTCGAAGTCGCGGAATTGATCGAAGGAAGCGCAGCCGGGCGAGAGCATAACGACGTCGCCGGCAACGGCCATGGCAGCGGCTTGATCGACGGCAGCATTGATGTCGGCAGCCCGGCGCATAGGCACGACACCCTGCAGTTGGGATTCGATAATCGGAGTCGCCTCGCCGATCAGGATGACCGTCTTGACGTGAGCGCGCAGTAGCGGCGCGAGAGTGGTGAAATCGCCGCCCTTGTCGCGACCACCCATGATGACGATGAGGGGGCGGGTAAACGACTGCAATGCGACGGTGACGGAGTCGACGTTGGTGGCCTTGGAATCGTTGACGTAGCGGACGCCGTTGATCTCGGCGACGAATTCGATGCGATGGGCGATGCCTTTAAAGCTGCGCAAGCCGGCGGCGATCTGCTCGGGGGGGAGTCCGAGGGAAAGCATCATGGTGCTGGCGGCGGCGGCATTGGCGACATTGTGGGGGCCGGGGATGCCGAGATCGCGCGTGGGGCAGATCATCCCTGATCTGCCCCCGAGCGAGAACACAAGCGCGTCATCCTTGACAAAGACGCCAGCGGCGATCGACCGACGGGTCGAGAACTGCAGAATCGTGGGACGGCCAAAGAATTTGGCATCGCGGAGAATGTCATCATCGGCATTCAGCACGAGGAAATCATCGGGCTCCATGGCATCGGCGATGCGCAATTTGGCTTCGATATAAGAAGGCATCACCTTGTAGCGGTCGAGATGATCGGGCGTGATGTTGAGCAGAGCCGCGACTTTGGGGCGGAAGGTCTCGATACGTTCCAACTGGAAGCTGGAGACCTCGACGACAGCATAATCCGCGGCGGTCAAAGCGAGAACATCCTGAGCGAAGGGCGAACCGATATTGCCGGTGGCGACGGCGCGTTTGCCGGCGGTGGTGAGCAGATGCGCGGCCAGGGCGGTGGTGGTCGATTTGCCGTTGGTCCCGCTGACAGCGGCGATGGTGGCCGGACACAGCCAGGAGGTGACCTCGATTTCGGAGAAGACCGGCAGGTGACGGCGCTCGATGTCGAGCAGGAACGGCGCGGTCGCCGGGATACCGGGGGAGATCACGAAGAAGTCGACATCGGCGAGGGCGCGGTCGGTGTGGCCGCCGGTTTCGAAGGCGATGCCCTCCAGCTCGAGCCGTTGCGCCTGAGCGGCGACCTGTTCGCGCGGTTTCATTTCGGAGACGAAGGGGATGCCGCCATAATGTTTGACCAGCGAGGCGACAGCGGTTCCTGACCGCGCCATACCGAGAATTGAAATCCGCTTGCCCTGCACCAGATCGATCCTCATCGCTACCTGATCTTGAAGGTGGAAAGCGTCAGGAGGGCCAGCAGGACGCCGACGATCCAGAAGCGCACGACCACCTTGCTTTCGTGCCAGCCGATTAGTTCGAAGTGATGATGGAGGGGAGCCATTTTGAAGATCCGCTTTCCCCGCAATTTGAAAGAGGACACTTGCAAGATGACTGAGAGTGCCTCAGCCACAAAGACTCCCCCTACGATCACCAACAGAATTTCTTTTTTCAGAAGAATGGCGAGGGCGCCGAGAATGCCGCCGAGCGCCAGCGCGCCGGTATCGCCCATGAAGACCTGCGCCGGATGGGTGTTGTACCACAGGAAGCCGAGGCCGGCACCGATCGCGGCAGCGCAGAAGACGGTCAATTCGCCGGCGCCGGGCAGGTAGACGATATCGAGATAATCGGAAAAGTCGGTACGGCCGGTGATATAGGCCATGCCGGCGAAGGCGACGAAACAGATGGTCGTCAGGCCGATGGCGAGGCCGTCGAGGCCGTCAGTCAGATTCACGGCGTTGGACGAGCCGGTGATGACGATGACGACGAACGGGATGAAGAGCACAAACGGGAAGACGAGATGGTAATTCTTGAAGAACGGAATATCGGTGGTCATGTCGAAGGTCGGTGTCGGCGGCAGATAGTAGAGCAGGCACGCCAGGAGGACGCCGATGGAAATCTGGCCGACAAGTTTCTTGCGGCCGACGAGACCCTTCTTCTGATGCTTGATCGCCTTGAGGTAGTCGTCCATGAAGCCAATCGCGCCGACCCAGACGGTGACCAGCAGCATGTAGAGCACGAAGCGGTTGGTCAGGTCGGCCCAGAGCAAGGTCGGGATCACGATGGCAGCAAGGATGATCAGACCGCCCATGGTCGGGGTGCCCTCCTTGGAGAGGTGTGACTTCGGGCCATCGGTGCGGATACTCTCTTTGACCTGATTGCGCTTGAGCAGGCGAATCAGCGCGGGGCCGAGGATCAGGCTGATGAAGAGCGCGGTGACGGTCGCCATCGCCGAGCGGAAGGTGATATAGCGAAAGATGTTGAAGAAGTTGATATGGTCGACAAGCGGGTACAGTAGCAAATAGAACATCAGTTGCTCCGTCCCCAGGTCGCTTTCAGACCTTGTTCAACGATTTCGAGTTTGAGTCCGCGCGAGGCTTTTAGCAGCAACAGATCGCCGGAGCGCAGGTAAGCGGTCAGCATTTGCACGGCATCATCGTGGGTGGCCGCGATCGCAATGGCATCGGCGTCCATGCCGCGGCGGACGGCGGCGTCGCGGACGAGCTGGGCAAATTCACCAAGCAGGATCAGGCGGTCGACGCGCGACTCGGCGAGTTTGCGGCCGAGGTCGGCGTGGAATTCCGGCGCTTGTTCGCCCAGTTCGAGCATATCGCCGAAGACGACGACGCGACGGCCGCGGACCTGCATGGCGGCGATGGTGTCGAGAGCGCCCTTGGCGGAGACGGGATTGGAATTGTATGCGTCATTGATAATCGTCAGGCCGTGAAAGTCCTCGGCGGTCATGCGATTGCCGGCCGGGACGAACTTCTCGATGCGCTCTTTGACGGCGGCAAAGGGTACGTCGAAGATGCGCGCCACGGCGATGGCGGCCAGACAGTTGGTGACGTGATGGACGCCGAGCACGGGCAGGATGATCTCCTGGCCGGCGTAGATGAGATGGCCGTGGCCGGAGCCGTTCATGAAGACGCGCTCGGCGCGAACATCGCCCTCAGCAGTTGCGGCGAAGGTGAGTTTCTGGACGCGGTAGCGATAGGAGCGCGAGCGGACGTTGGGGTCATCGAAGTTCAGCACCGCCCAGTCGGATTCATTGCTGTCGTGGAGCAATTCGAATTTGGCTTCGGCGATGGCGTCGATCGTTTTCATCGTTTCCAGATGAGCCGGACCGATATTAAGGATGACACGAACATCGGGATCGTACAGCTCGACGAGATTTTTGATTTCGCCGGGGGTGGACATGCCGAATTCGAAGACGGCGATTTCGCAATTGCGATCGAACTCGAGGATCGAGAGCGGCACGCCGAACTGGTTGTTGAGGTTGCCTTTGGAGGCGCAAACCCGGTACTTCGCGCCCAGCACGCCGGCGATCAGGTTCTTGCAGGTGGTTTTGCCGTTGGTGCCGGTGACGGCGACTTTGCGCGGCTTCAAGATCCGGAGATAAATCTGCGCCAACTGCTGCAACGCGGCGAGGGTGTCATCGACGCCGACGACGACGGCTTCGGGCGATGCCGAAAATTCGGCGAAGCGGGACTTGTGGACGATGACGATCCGCGAGCCGGCGGCGACGGCGGCCTTGACAAAGTTGTGGCCGTCCTGATTTTCGCCGATGATGGCGACGAAGATGGAGCCCGGCAGCGGCTGGCGGCTGTCGATGGTGACGCCGGTGAAGGAGGTATCGAGCACGGCCTCCGACTGTAAGAGCGGTTGGCCGAAAGCAGCGGCGAATTCGCGCAAGGTGCCGGAGATCATGCGGTCCTCCCGCGCAGGATTTCTTCGACGATTTCGCGGTCATCGAAGTGGATCTTGTGGGTACCGAGAATCTGGTAGTTCTCGTGGCCTTTGCCGGCGATCACGAGCAGATCGTCGGGACGACAGAGCGCGAGGGCTTCGGCAATGGCGGCGCGACGATCGGGCTGGATCACGGTTTCTTTCGAGCGATCGAGACCCGGCTTGATTTCTTCGATGATGGCCAGCGGGTCCTCGGTGCGCGGATTGTCGGAAGTGACGATAACGATGTCGGCGCGCGTGGAGGCGGCCTGTGCCATCAGCGGGCGTTTGGTGCGGTCGCGGTCGCCGCCACAGCCGAAGAGGACGAGCAGACGGCCTTTGCAGATCTGGCGCGCGGTATCGAGAATCTTGGTGAGCGCATCGGGCGTATGGGCATAGTCGATCAGAACGGTGAACGGTTGGCCGACATCGACTTTGTGCGCGCGGCCGTTGACGAACTCGCGCTCCTCGAGTCCGCGGGCAATGGTCAGGGGATCGAGGCCGAGCGCCAGGGCGCAGGCAGAGGCGCAAAGGGCGTTCTCGACATTGAAGCGTCCAAGCAGCTTGAGATTGACGCGTTCCTTGCCCAGCGGCGTGACGAGCGTGAAGCTCGAGCCGGAGGTGGACATAATCAGGTCTTCGAGGCGCACGTCGGCTCGGGGATTCTCGAAGGAGAAGCTGAGGTATGAAGAGCGGACGCGTTTCTCCAGATAATCGAAGCTGGGATCGTCGCGGTTGAGCACGGCCCACTTGGCAGCGCCCTTGACGAGGTCGAGCAAGCGCGCCTTGGCATCGCGATAATTCTCGAAGGTTATGTGGTAGTCAAAATGGTCCTGCGTGATGTTGCAGATCGCGGCGACCTGGAATTCGAGTTCGTCGACGCGGTTCATCGAGAGCGCGTGGGAGGAGACTTCCATGGCGACGTAGCGAACGCCCTCGTTGTGCATGATCGTCAGCAGGCGCTCGATATCCAGCGGGCCGGGGGTGGTATTGACCGGGTCAAAGACGTGTTCGGCGGTGAAGTAGCCGAGGGTGCCGATGACGCCGACCGGTTTACCGCGCTGTTCGAGGATCGACTTGAGCAGCCAGGTGATGGTGGTTTTGCCGTTGGTGCCGGTGACGACGACCAGCTTGAGTTTACGGCTAGGATAGTCGTAGTAACGGGCGGCGATGCGGGCGACGGCGCGGCGGATATCGCCGACGATACCGACGGCGCGCAGCGGCGTTGCGACGGCGACGGGCGCGACGACAGCGACAGCACCGCGATGGGCGGCATCGGCGACGTACTTGAGGCCGTCATCGGCGAAACCGGGAATGGCGACGAAGAGATCGTCGGCGGTGACCAAGCGGCTGTCGACTTCGACCTTATTGATAGTCACAGTCGGGTCGCCGGAAATCTCGATGTCCTCCACGCGTTCGACGAGTTCGCCAAAAGTGACCATGCGTACCTGCCCTAATCCACGCTGCAAATGAGTTTGAGGCTGCGGGTGGCAGCCGGGGTTTCGGGGACAATCTCCACGACCTGCTTGACGAAGCCTGAGCCTTCGACCGAGAAGCTATAGCCCCAGTCCTTGACGCGCGCGATGGCATGACGCACGGAGAGGCCGACGAGGCCGGCGAATTCGCCGGTCGAGTCGGGTTCGGCGCCGGTCAGGTGGATGATGAGGCGTTCGCCTTCGAGCAGAACCGCGCCGCCTTCGGGCACCTGCCGGGCGATGATGTCGCCGGTGGAGATGAAGGAGACATCGAGCGCGATGGTATCGAGGAGCTCTTTAACGGTCGAAAGGGTGTGTCCCTGCAGATCGGGGACGCGAATTTTGCGCGGCGCGAACTTTTCCTGTTGTTGCGCGAAAAGCGCGGAGGGTGCGATCTTCTCCTTGGTGGAGATGCGCTCGGCGATGCGGCGGAAGATGCGGCCGGAAGTCATGCCGGCGTAGTGCAACGGCTGGGGATCGTCGAGGACGATGACGCCGACGGCGACGGGGTTGTCTGCCGGGAAAAAGCCGGCGAAGGTAGAGATGTAACGATTGTTGAAATAGCCGCCGGTCTCGAAGTTGACCTTCTGGGCGGTGCCGGTTTTGCCGGCAAAGGTAACGATTTTGGATTTGCTGTACTTGGCCGTGCCGGTGTCGACGACGTCGCGCATGAACCGGCGCATGGTGGCGCTGGTTTCGGGCGACAGCAGCGTACGGACGCGCGTGGGGGATCGTTTATCGACGATTGTACCGTCGGGGCCAGTGACCTGCTGAATCAGATAAGGCTGATAGAGGCTGCCGTCGGAAGCAACGACGCTAAAGGCGGCGGCGAGCTGCAGGGCGGTCGTGCCAAGGCCATGACCCATAGCGAGCTGGGCAGTCCAGAATTCGGACCATTTGCGCGGCTCGCGCAGCATACCGGGCATTTCCCCGGGGACATCGATACCGGTGCGCATGCCGAAGCCGAAGTACTTGGCGTACTTATAGAGCATCTGCGGGCCGAGTTTGCAGGCAACGCGGGCCGTGCCGATGTTCGAGGAGAAGACGAAGACGTCGTGCACCGGCAGGGCGCCCCATTTCTTGTCGTCGTGGAGCCACCTGCTGCCGAAGAGCGCCTTGCCGCCGCCGCAGTTGAAGATGTCGGTCGGATGGACGGCGCCCTCTTCGAGCGCGCCGGCGATGGCGACCAATTTGTAGACCGAGCCGGGTTCGAAGACGTCGGCGATCACTTCGTTCTTCTGCGAGGCACCGGACTTGGAATAGGGATAATAGGACGCCATGGCGAGGACGGCGCCGTCGTTCGGCTTGATAAAGACGGCCATGCCGGACTGCGCGGAGAAGGTGTCGACGCCGCGCTTGAGTTCTTCCTCGACAATGGCCTGCCAATCGAGATCGATGGTGAGTTGGACGTCGTTACCGTTGCTGGGATCGACGAGATCTTTGCCGGCGACGCGGTAGATGTTGCCGACGGCGTCGCGTTCGACGCGGGATTTGCCGGGGGTACCGACGAGGACGTCGTTGAGAGCGAGTTCAAGGCCGGAGATGCCGCGGTTATCGGTATCGACGGCGCCGAGGAGGTCGCGGCCGAGTGCTTCACGGGGATAGGAGCGCTGCATCTCGCGCTGGCTGAAGAGGCCGGGGAGGTTGCGTTCGGCGATGGCATCGGCCTTTTCGGCATCGACCTGACGACAAAGCCAGGTGAATTGCTCGGTGCGGCTCTTCAGCTTGTCGCGCAGCGTCGAGCGGGAGACGCCCATATAGGGGGCGATGAAATTGGCAATTTCGACGGCATCGTGTTCGGACTGCGGATAGGCGAAGAAGGAGCGGCGGGCGACGTTGCCGGCGAGGGTGCGGCCCTGGGCATCGAGGATGCGGCCGCGGTCGGCGGGGACTTCGATTTCGCCCTTGCTCTGGGAGTCGGCGATGCGGCGGTACTGGTCGCCGCGAACCAATTGGATATTAATCAACCGACCGATGATCGCCAACCAGACGAACGAAACAACAATGATGAGAGTGTAAACGCGACCGCGCGAGATAAAGAAGCCGCTCCCCGTCATACTCTGCCCTTCGAGTTTCCCTTCTTCTTAGCTGTGGATTTGTTGACCGGAGATTTGTGGACGGACGATTTGCCGGTAGTGGACTTGGCGGAATCGGGTTTCGGTGCAACCGCCGTCGGCTTGGCGGCCTGGGGCAGCGTAAACTTGACAAGCTGCGCTTCCTGCTGCGAGAACATGGCGAGGTCGTGGCGCGCGATGCGCTCGATGTTTTCGAGGGACGAGAGATACTCGACTTCGTACTGCAAGGACTGGCATTTTTCTTTGAGCAGTCGGACAGTCGCTTTGCGCGCGGAGTGTTCTTCGGCGAGTTCGAGAGTGCGGACGCGCTGCCAGACAAAGAGGTAAGCGAAGACGAGGATGAGCGCGAGCAGGCCGAAGAAGGCGACGACGCGGCGGCGCTTCTGTTTTTTCTGGAGAGCTTTCTGTTCCGACCAAACTGACTTACGCATCCCTGCAACCAGTGTGAGGCGGTCCACCCATCCGTGGCGGACCGCCTCACGTCCTCAAGAGGTAACTAACTTCATCGCAGCCCGAAGGCGGGCACTACGCGAACGCGGATTCGACTGTATTTCAGCCGCGCCCGGCTTGACAGCCTTGCGCGTAATCCGTTGCAACGTGGGTTGGCGCCCGCAGGCGCAGACCGGCAGCGCGGGCGGGCAGACGCAGGGATTTTCCTGCGTCGCGAAGAACTGTTTGACGGCGCGGTCTTCCAACGAATGGAAGCTGATCACCGCGAGTACGCCCTGCGGGCGGAGATAGTCGACGATCTTCGGCAGCACCGTATCGAGCTGGGCGAGTTCGTCGTTGATCCAGATGCGCAGCGCCTGCCAGATCTGCGAGAGGAACTGCTTGGTTTTCTCGCGACGGGCCAGCGGCTGTACCGCAGCGACGAGATCGGCGACGGTGTGCAGGCCGCCGGCTCTGGCGGCCTGGCTGATGGCGGCGGCGACGCGGCGCGGTTGCGCGATTTCGCCATAGTCGGCGAGGAGGCGGGCCAGTTCGTGCGGATCGGTCTGGCGCAGACGCTGATGGGCCGGAATGCCGGCAGAGGCATCGAAGCGCAGATCGAGTGGATCGGTGAGCGCCTGATGCGCGAAGCCGCGGCCGGATTGTTCCAACTGCAGTGACGAGAGGCCTAAATCGAGCAAGGCGAAATCCACGGTCCCCTTCGCGGTCGGCGGCAGGTGCAGATCGAAATTGGCGTACGAGTCGTGCACCAGCGTGACCTGTTGATTATACATCTGGAGGCGAGTGCGGGCGATGTTCACCGCGTCGATGTCCCTGTCATAACCGATCAAACGTGCGTCCTTTCGCAAACGAGCAAGTATAGCTTCCGCGTGCCCGGCGGCGCCGACGGTGAGGTCGATCACCAGGCGCGCGTCGGCAGGAACTAGGTTCAGGACTTCGTGAAGGAGTACCGGCGTGTGCGCCGCGCTATGAGCCGAGTCCGAACAGATTCTCGACGACCTCTTCCGCGCTCAGATCGAACGACTTCTGGTATTCGTTGAATCGATCCTCGTTCCAGAGTTCGATTTTTTCTCCGACGCCGAGGATCAGAACTTTGTCGGTGATTCCGGCGCCTTCGAGCAGATGCCGCGGAATCGCGATCCGACCTTGACTATCCGGTACGCCTTCTGCCGAGTTGGGGTGGATATAGCGCTTCAGGAAACGCGCTTTCCGGGCATCGATCGGTTGCTTGGAGGTCATTTGCTCCGAGACGCGCTTGTATTCGGCCTCGGAGTAGAGGTCGAGGCAGCCATCGAAGCCGATGCGGACGATGAGCTTTTCCGACCCTTGCTGGGCGGCGATGGCTCGAAGTTTCGCCGGGATGGCGATTCTGCCCTTGCCGTCTACCGAAACGGTATAACGCCCTGTAAAATTAGACACTTACGACCTACCAAAACCGGGGTTACCCTAAATTCCCCACTCTTCCCCCAAGTTCAACACTTTTGAGGCATAAGTCAAGGCAAAAAACAGGAAAAAAACACGAAATTGTAAGCTCCCCATAAGTATAGGGCTATGCCAATGGCCGGAGAGGCATGAAACGGACGAAAACGGGAGTGTCTCAGACTGATACAGCGAGAATCCACTTAAGATTATTTATTACAATGACTTGCAAAGATGGTGTCTTAGTCGGGCTTCGGCATGTCGGTTGCGTGAATAAGGAGCGGCAAAACGAAGTTAACAGGCGCATCGAAATGAGTATTCGGAGCATAATTTCAATTATCGCGTTGTTGGCCATGATGTTAGTGGCTTTCAACGGCGACGCGGCCAATAGCGTCATATTGAGTTTCTCGGATCTGGAGCTGTTGGCGGATCCGACGAATTCGATGTCGGAGAATGAGACACAAGATATTGATAATAAATATGTTATCGGTGAGCGCGGGTTACCGGTCTTGTTGCTGCGGCTGGTGGTGAAAGGTGGGGAGATTGATTCGGTAACGGCGGACCGGTGGGGAGTCGCTGAGATTTTGAAGTCAGAATCGGCCCAGAAGTGGGACAAGGCTGCGACCTTCGCGGGGGACGACCTGCGGGCTGAAGACTTCTATCAGAATGAGCTGAAACGACTTGAGGGCGCCGCTGAACAGTCGGCGGTGGCGTGGATCGTTGATCGCGGTCGTTGGAACGGGCAGGAGATCGTGACGGTGGCGGTGTCGCCGTATGACGAGATTGACGAGTCGCGGTTGCGATGTTACGAGCAGGCTGAATTGCGAGTCTTTGGCTCGGCGGATCTGGAGTATCGGGTTGTCGGCGATTCGGAGATGGGCGAGTCGGTGTTCGCGGCGGGTGCACTTCCCTACCGCAAAGGATCAATAAAGGCGAGCGACTTGGGAGCCCAGTACGTGGCGGTTACCGGGAGCGAATTTGCGGAAGAGCTGCAGCCATTGCTGGAGTGGAAGCAGGCCAAGGGGCTGACGACGGCACTGTACACGATCGATGAAATCACGGCCCAATACGGTGGGATCGACGATGCGGAGAAGCTGCGGAATTTCCTGATAGCGGCCCACGATGCCGGAACGCAATACGTGCTTCTGGCAGGTGACGAGACGGTGCTGCCGATCCGGTATGCCTATCACGCCAACACGGCGATGACGCCGGATGTGAGTCTTCAGAATATCTGCGATCTGTATTTCGCCGACGTTGACGGGAATTGGGATGCGGACGGCGACGGAGTTTACGGCGAGCCGGCGCAGGACCAGCCCGATTTGTACGGCGAGCTGCTGGTGGGGCGACTTCCCTTCCACCGCGCGGAAGACTTCGCGGCCTATGTCGAAAAGCTGATCGCCTACGAGCAGAATCCGGGGGACGGCGATTATGAATACTTGAGCAAGTCGCTGTTTATTGCGGCGGATCAGATGCGCGACTATCAGGGGGTGGGACAGCATCAGTTGTTAGTGCAGGCATTCCCCGCCACGGTCGAGAGTGATACGTCGGTGCTGGTGGAAGCGCCGACAGGCGAGGCGGTGAATCCGCAGTACCCGCAGGCGCCGAGCGCGATTGCCGCGATGGGCGCGGGCTGGGGATTTACGACGCTGCTGATTCACGGTGTCAGCGACGGCTGGGTGCTGCGCTCGAACGAATACAATCTATGGCCGAAGTCGTTCTTGTTTACGGCGACGGGGGTGGACAACACGCATGGATACCTGCCGAATATCGCGGCTAACGGGAAGCCGGGGTTGATCTACTCGATCGGCTGTGATAATGCGGGATTTGACATGGATGCGCCGCCGTTTGCCTCGACGAATCCGTGTGTGGCGGAGATGTTTTTGGCGAAGCCAAACGGGGGCGCGGTGGCGTTTGTGGGCTATTCGCGCTGGGGCTGGGTGGCGACCTCCTGGAAGCTGGAAAGCGCGTTCATCGACTACCTATACAACCAGGCCAATTCGCCGGCGGGGGCGCTGGCGTACTCGAAGGCAATGTATCCGAGCTATCGCGATCTTTGCTACGGTTTGAATTATCTCGGCGATCCGGAGTTGCGGTACTGGACGGAAGCGCCGCGCACGAGTGAGCTATTCGTTTCCGATGTTGATTCGATCGGATTAAATCAAGTGCTCGTGTCGTTCAAAGATGGCGACAATGCGATCGCGGGCGCGCTGGTAACGTTGACGAAGAACGGCGAGGTCATCGAACAGACGATGACGGATGGTTTGGGGTTGGCGGCGGTGACGATAGACTTCAACGTAACGGATGAATTTGTGCTGACGGCGTACAAAGCGGGGGTAGTGACGCGGACGAAGACCTTGTCGCCGGAGATCGTGCTGGATGCGGATGACGAAGGGGGGACTTCCCTGCCGCAGCAGTTCCGGCTGCATCAGAACTTCCCGAATCCGTTCAATCCGTCGACGACGATAGCGATGGACCTGCCGCGATCGGCGCGGGTGACGCTGACGATCGTGAATGTCTTGGGGCAAATCGTGCGGACGGCGGTCGCGGCGGAGTGGTCGGCGGGGCGGCACGAAATTGAGTGGGACGGGCGGGACGACGGCGGCGCGGCGGTGAGTTCGGGGGTATATTTCGCGGTGTTGCGTTCGGAAGACTTTCGCGCGGCAATCAAGATGTCGCTTCTAAAATAATGCGCACATAGACTCTGATCTGAGCACTAATCCAGAGCAGGAGCCAGACAAAAGGGCGGAAGATCCGTCTGCGGCCGAGCAGTTCGTGCTTGCAGAGATAGCGGTAGAAGCCGCGGTGAGAGTCGCGGATGATCCAGAGGCCTTCGTTGCGGGTGGAGCCGCCGAGACGATGTTCGGCATGAGCGGCGGGCTCAAAGATGATCGCCAAACCGGCATCGGCAACACGCTTGCAGTAATCGACATCGGAGAAGAAGATGAAGAACTGCTCGTCCCAGGGGCCGATGCGCTCGAGGGTCTGGCGGCGGAACATGAGCGCCGAGGCCATCGGCTGGGCGACCTGAGCGCGGGTGTTGTGATCGAAATAGCGGTTCTTCCAGCGGCCGAGGATACGGCTGCGCGGGAAGAGCCGAGCCAGGCCGGTGTGTTCCCAGATCAAGGTCGAGAACGTGGGAAAATTGCGGACGCTGGATTGTATCTTGCCGTCGGGTGAAAGCAACTGCGGCGCGGCGGCGGCGACAGCGGGGTCAGCAGTGAGTACGGCGGTCAATTTCGGTGTGCAATCGGGATGAAGGCGGATGTCGGGATTGAGGAGGAAGACGAAATCGCCAGTGGCATCGGCGAGAGCCTGATTGACGGCGGCGGTGTAACCGCGATTCTCTCGGTTGATGGTCAGTGAGGCGTGAAGACCACTTTCCTGAACGAGCCGGGCGCAATTGTCGGCGGAGAAGTTGTCGATGATGATGATCTGCTTCTCCAGATTGCCGGTTTGCACGCTGATGGACTGGAGCAGAGCGGGGAGCACATCGTTGGATTTGTAGGCAATGACGACGAAGGAGACCTTCATGCAAGGAGTCCTTCGACGAGATCGGCTATCGGCGCGAGAGTGCGCTGCCATTCGAATTGCTCGATGCCGGCTCGCAAAAACGGTTTGGGATCTTTCGCTTCGGCGGCGACGAAATCCTCGATCGCTTCCACAAATTGCCCGGACCCGTCAGCAAAGGCGACGCGAGGAAAGTCGCGCTCGGCGAGGAAATGGCGAGCGGCATTGTTGCGCGGGAGCATGGCAAGCAGCGGCGGTTCGGCGCGCAAGAGCTCGAATAGCTTGGATGGGACGATGTAACGCGTGTCGTACTGATCGGAGAGCGCAATCAGATTGACGGTGGAGCGGCGGATCAGGGCGAGCGAGCGCGGGTGGGGGGCATAGCCGGTGGACTCGAAGGCGTTGTCGAGGTGGTGTGCGGCGAGGATTGACGGCAGCTCGGGCAGATCGACGTGGCCGACATGGCGGATGCGCCAGTCGGCGTCAGTGGAGCGGCGCAGTTGCGCGACAAAGCGGGCGAGGCGGTCGAAACCGATCAGGTGGTTGAGCGTGCCGTAGAGGCCGAGCGAGAGGGGTTGGCGCGTGATCGCATCGGTGAAGTCGCGCTCATCGTAGCCGTTAGGGACGAACTGCACGGGTTTTTTTTCGCCGAGAAGCAGCGACAGCAAGAATTGACGGGTTTCAGGCGAGGTGCTGGTGACGGCATCGGCGAGGCCGGCGATTTCGCGGGTCAATTCGGCGGCGCGGCGGCCGGTTTCGAGGGAATCCGCTTCGGCCGGCAGCGAGGTCCAGATATCGCGGAAGTCGGCGATCCATTTGACCGGCGCGGACTTGCGCACGTAGAGCCCGACCAGGTGCGACGAGATCGGCGGCGAGGTGGTGATGACGACGGTATTGGCCGGAAACGGCATGGCCTGCTCGACGGCGCGGACGGCGAAGGGGACGAAACCGGTTTTGGAGTCGGGAAACAACTTTGAGGCACCGACGGCGCGGGATTTCCAGCGCGCGAGCCACGATTTGGGGATCATGGGCAGATAGCGGGAGAGCCGCGCGGGGTCAAGCGACTCCACGCGCTGCACGGCAACGCGCCCATCGAGCCGCGCCAGGAGCGAGTCATCGTAGATCGGATAGTTGATCGGTTTGACGGTCACGACGACGACACGGTGGCCGCGCCCGGCAAGCAGGTTGGCGAGCATGACGGGGCGCGCGGTTCCTGCCAGTCCGAGCGGCGGGAAGTAATAGCTAACGATGATGACGTGAGCCGGTGCGGTCATATTCGTCAATCAATTTGCGAAAGGCTTTATCGGCAATGAGCATCTGGTCTTCGCGAATACCCTTCTGCTCGAGTGTCGGCCAATAGGACTTCCACGCCGCGACGCGACACGCTGGGTCGGCGGCGGCGCGGATTTTGTCGGCGAGCGCGGCGGCATCACCGACGGGAAAAAGATACGGCGCTTCGCTGAGCCACTCCTGATTGCCGGGGATATCGGTGACGATCGGGTAGAGCCGCTGAGACATCGCCTCGAGCAGCGAGACCGAGCTGGAGTCGGAGACGGCGGTCGAGACGTAGACATCGTGCGTGCGATAGAGGTTGAAGAGCTGTTCGTCGGTCTGATCGCCGGTAAAGGTGACGCGGTCGTCGAGACGAAGTTGGGCGGCCAGAGCGTGCAGAGTTGCGGCTTGCGAACCATCGCCGGCGACGGTCAGATGAAATTGGAAGCCGGAGTCCCTGAGAATCGCGGCGGACTTGATCAGAGTGGCGACATCGTAAAGCGGTTCAAGGCGACGGGTGGAGAGGACGCGCAGGATCGGCGTCGCTTTGATCTCGCGGATCGAACCGCTTTCGAACCAGGATTGGCGCACGCCAAAGCTGACGACGAGACGGCGCCGGAGGGGCGCAATCGACTCAGCGACGCCAAGGGCATGGTGCGAATCGGCAACGACCATGTCGGCGCGTTTGAGAATGTGGCGGCTGCGGAGGCGGCGGAAAAGGCCGCGTTTGCCGGTGACGAGAATATCGGAGCCCCAGAGCGTGAGTACCCATGGGTGGGCGTTGACCGTGGCAGCGACGAGGCCATAGGTCGGCAGAAAGTGGGCGTTGACCAGGTGGGGCTGATAATCGCGGATCAGCGCGGTGGTTTGGTCGACAAGCGAAAGATAGCGCGCCGGACCGTGATCGGCGTGCGGTACGAGGCGATGGCCGGAGAAATCGGGGCCGTGGTCACAGGATGCGGAGAGGACATCCCAGCCGAGCTTGTCAAAGGCCTTGTGCCAACGCTGCAGGTGCGGGGAGAGGGCCTCACCGAGGAAGAGGATTTTCATGCGCGACCCCGCAGTCGGTCGACGAAATGCTTGAGACCGGAGACCGCAGAGTGTTCGCGGTAGACGAATTCAGCGGCGCCGAAACCGGTTTTGAAACGCACCAGGCCGGTATCGCCGGGCGGTGAGGCACCGAGATTGAGCCGTTGTAGTCCCGCGCCGCGGAAATGTGAAATCATCGAATCCAACAAATAGAAATTTCCGCCCGACTGCAAGGCCTCCGGCAACGCGAAGCCGTCGAGATAGAAGGCGTCGAGGCTGCTGACGAGGAAGATTTGCAGCGCGACGAGCTGATCGCCCTGATAGAGACCACCGGCGATGATGCCGGGTGTTTCAGGTCTGAGATTGGCGAGGAGATGCTCGTAGGCGGCGACGGGCAGCCGGCGGGTCTCGCCGGTGCGTTTTTCGTGGCGGGCGAGCATAGCGAGGGCGGGGATTTTTGCGGAGGCGTCCAGCAAGCGAACATCGAAGCCGGAGGAGGCGGCTTTGCGAATGTTGCGTGCGGTGTTTTCGGAGTAATTGCCTGGCGCGGCCAGGTTGATCAGGTGCGCGCTCAGTTCACGGGCGACGAGAGCCCCGAAGCAAGGCGATGCGGAGTCAGGTTGGATAATACGGACTTCGGCGAAACGCTGAGAAGTGATCCAGGCAGCAAATGGCGCGGGGTCGGCTTCGCGGTTGAGGCCGGCATACATGCCGAAGGGCATAGAATAGAAGTGGCGGCCGAGGAGCGATCTTTTGACAAAGCCGACGAGCAGCGCCTCGCCGCGACGAAGGCCGATTCCCTGCCAGCGGAAGCAGTCACGCCAAAGCGCAAAGAGTTCGGGAAGGAAGAACGGGCCCGAGAGCGGGCGGCTCTGGAGGTGTTGCAGTTCGGTAGCGGTCAGGTCAGCGAGCGGTACGATGGCGAGGCGATCATCGTTCATCGCCGCACGACGAAGACCTTGCCGAGGTGACGGCTGCCGTCTTCCGCCTTGATTTCCCAGATGTAGACGCCGGAGGCAACGAATTCACCGGCAGCATTGCGGCCATCCCAACCGGTATTGACATCGGTGAGGCGGACGAGATCGCCGGCGACGGTGAAGATGCGGACATCGCCGCGCTGATCGAGGCGGAATTGCAGTTGCGCGAGGGCGCCGTCGCCGATACGGAATGGATTCGGATAGGCGACCACGCCGGAGGAGGCATCCCCGTCGACGAGGCTGTAATCCAGTATTGAGAGGCCGTTACGAGTGAAGATCAGCAAGCGACCAGAGGGTTCGTCGTACACGAGGCTTTCGATTTGGTCGGCGACCAATTCGGAGTTGGCGGTCGTGAAGGCGAGGGTATCGCCGCCGCCCTCGGGCATAAGCGCCAGGCCGCCGGTGGTGCCGACCCAAAGGTTGTTGCGGCTGTCGACAGCGAGAGCGGTGATTTCGGAGTTGACCTCGGCCGGTAGAGACGCGGGAATAAAGAACTCGATGTCATCGTCGAAGCGGGCAAGACCCTGATTGGTGCCGACCCAGAGGCGGTTGTCGCGATCGTAGGTGAGCGCCGTGACGATGGCGGAAGGCAAGCGACGGCTGCGGCTGAAATAGCCGAGTTGGTCGTCGGCGTGATTGAAGAGATCGCTGCCAAAGCGCAGGAAGGCGATGCCCTGATCATCGACCCCGACAGCGGCGGTGCCGACGCCGGCGGCGATGACTTGATTGTTGCCGACGACGAAGCCATCGGCAGCGTCGAACCAGGTCCAGGCGGAGTCGGAGGGATCGAAGACGACCATGGGGCGATGCGGGTTGCCCTGAAAGAGGGAGAACCAGATACGGCCGGCGGGGTCCTGATATAATCCGTTGACGACGCTGGCGGTGGCATCCTGCTGGATACCGATCAGGGGCGAGTTGGAGTAGGTGAAATTCGTCAACTCATTCACGGGGTTGAGGCGGAAGACGCCGCTTCCGAAGGTACAAATCCAGACGTTGTCGTCGCGATCGACCAAGCCGGCGAGTTGTTCTTCCGAAGTGATCGTCTGGCGTTTCCAGTCGCCGTCGCTGAGTGTGGAGAGAGTGCCATTGCGGGCGATAACACGCAGCAGGCCGGTTGCCGTATAGCCACCACCGACAAGGTCGTTGGAGGCCGGGCCGGGCACTTCGATCGACTGCAATTCGTTGTTGGTGACTCCATAGATGCCGAGGCCGGAGGTGCCGACAACGAGGCCACGATTTGAGGTCAAAGCGACCATGCTTTTGAGAGCGTCGGCATCGCCAGCGAGGGGCAATTCCTGATCGGCGGTGTAGGCGAGGATGCCGCGAGTGCCGCTGCGATTGAAGAGCGCAAAAAGTTCGGTGTTGCCAGTGGCGGTGGCAAGATCGAGAACGTTCGCATCGGAAAGACCGACCGACTGCAAGATCGGGCCGGGCAGGAGCTGGTAGAGACCAGTGTTGGCGCCAACGTAGACGCCGTCGTAAATGACCAGGCAATTGAGTGCAGCGACGGTGCTGATCGTGGTCCACTCGTTGGGATCGAGGAGAAATTCGTTGGCGGCATCGGCGACGGCGAGTCCGGTGGCGGTGACGGCGATAATCTGGCCATCGGAGACGACGAGGTCACGGACGGCGGTTTCCGCGGGAAAGTCGCCGAGATTGCGATATGTTTCTTTCACCTCCCCGCCGTGGCGGATCAGGTCGTACTTGATGATACCGACGCTGGAGGCGATCCAGAGAAAGTCACCCGAGACGACGGCTGAGTTGAGGGAGATGGCAGTGCCTTCCCGCCCCTGCAATTTTTCGAACGTGAATTCGCCGGTCTTGATGCGCAGGCGGCTGAGGACGCCGTCGGTAGAGCCGAAGAAGGCGACGGAGTCACCCAGCGGTGCGGCAAACTTGATCGACGTGCTGCCGAGGCCGTCGGAGTTCATATAGGTGAAGACGGAGTCGTTGTCGGGGTCGAGGCGCACGACACCGCCGGTGGTGGCAGCCCAGACGTAGCCGGCGAACGAGGCGAGCGAAGCAACGGTCTCCTTGTTGGTGTAGTTTTCCCAGTCTAACTGCTGGGCGACCAGCGGGACGGAGAAAAAGCTAAGCGCGAGAATGAATGTGATCAGCTTGCCAGGTATCATGACGTTTCTTCGCAACGGCAAGAATTATACCTGCAAGCAGGCTGACAGCAAGGCAAATCTTGCCGAGAACGGCGCCATGTTTTTGGAAGAGCGTGACGGGGCCGCGGTGGCCGATTTTGCCGGCGAGGAAGGTTTTTTCGCCGAGTTTGGTTTTGGCGACGACGCGACCATAGGGATCGAAGATAGCGCTGATGCCGGTGTTGGCGGCGCGGACGATCCAGACGCGATTTTCGACGGCGCGGAAGATCGGGATGGCGGCGTGCTGGTAGGGACCGGCGGTCTCGCCGAACCAGTCGTCATTGGTAATGACGGTGAGGAAGTCGGCGCCGCGATTGACCAGGTCGCGGACGAATTCGTTGTAGGCGATTTCGAAACAGATCAGCGTGCCGAACTTGCGGCCGTTGGATTCGAACAGCACGAGGCTGTCGCCGGGATGGAAGTCGGAAATGTCGAGCGCGAGACGTTCCTTGACGAACTCGCGGAACTTGGCGATGGCGGTAATTTTCTCGGCGTAGGGCATATGCTCGCCGAAGGGCACGAGCCAGTGTTTATCGTAGATGCGCGGATCGCGGCCGACCGGGGTGAAGTAGTAGGTCGAGTTGAAGTAGCGGCGGGTGCCGTCGGGGAGGCGCGTCATGTGGAGGCCGCCGGTCATAATATCGACGCTGTTGCGGCGGGCCATGGACGCGATCCAGTCCATGTAAGGCGGTTCGAGATTGAGGTACATGGGCGCGGCGCTCTCGGGCCAGACGAGCAATTTGGCGCCGGCAGCAGCGGCCTCGGCGCTGAGAGCCTCATAGGTCTGGAAATTGTGATCGGCGCGGCCGTTTTGCCACTTCTGCTGGACCGGGATGTTGCCCTGAAGGGCGGCGACGGTGAAATCGGGTTCGAGGGGCTGGAAGCGCGCGGCGCCCCAGAAATAGGCGCCGGTGTAGAGGACGATCGCCGCGACAAAGAGGCTGATCGAGAGAGTCATGCGGCGCAGGTTAGTGTAGGCCAGGTAGAGCAGAACGCCGACGAGCGCGATGAAAAAGGTGATGGTGGCATCGCCGCTGATTTCGGCCAGTTGAACGATGACGGTGTTGGAGGCCTGAGTATAGGCGAGATTTTGCCACGGAAACGAGACCTGCGTTTGCGCGCGTAGGTATTCCAGACCGACCCAAAGGAAAGGCATGAGCGCGATGGCGGCGCGGCCAAAACGGCGCGTGGCGCTGCCGAGAATGCCGCCGACGAAGCCGTAGTAGATCGAGTGCACGAGAACCAGAAGGATGACGCCGACGACATTGACGTAGACGACCCAATAGAGGGTAAGCACGGCAGTGATGACGCCGAAACCCCAGCCGCTACGGAAACCCTCGCGGAAGCCGAGTCCGCGGATGGCGGCGATAAAGAGCGGAACAAAGAAATAGATCAGAAACCACAACGGTGACGGTTCGAAGGCGAGGCTGAAGAATACAGCCGCCAAGAGGAGCAGGATCAGGCGTTGGGGAAAGCGAAAGCGCATTGACGGGGCTTCAATCCGGATCGACAATTCGTGACGCGGTCACTGGAGGAAGACCTCACGCTTGCCGCGAGCAATTTCGCCGACGACATGGCAGACAACTTTCTGGCGTTTGAAACTGCGCAGTGCGGCGTCGCGGTCCTTGGCGGAGATGACCAGCATCAGGCCGATGCCCATGTTGAAGGCGGAGTACATATCGGACTCGGCGATGTCGCCCTGCTCTTGCATGAAGCGAAAGAGAGGCGGTACGGTCCAGGCGGATTTGGTGATAACGGCACAGCAATTTTTCGGCAAGACGCGGACGAGGTTGCCGGGGATGCCGCCGCCAGTGATATGGGCCATGCCATGGACAGCGACTTGCTCGCGCAGTTTGGTGATCGGCCTAAGGTAGCTGCGATGGACGGCCATGAGCGCTTCGGCGACGGTTAGACCGAGGCCGGGAATCGGCGAGTCGGGCGCAAGGTTGAGCTTGTCGAAGAAGAGTTTGCGCGCCAGCGAGTAGCCGTTGGTGTGGAGGCCGGAGGATTCGAGGCCGAGCACCAGATCGCCAGGTTTGATTTTGGAGCCGTCGACGATATGGGAGCGTTCGACGACGCCGACGATGAATCCGGCGAGGTCGTATTCGTTTTCCTGGTAGAAGCCGGGCATCTCGGCGGTTTCACCGCCGATAAGGGCGCAGCCGTTTTCCTTGCAGGCGCGGGCCATGCCGGCAACGACGTCCGCGACGACGGCGGGAACGAGTTTGCCGGTGGCGAAATAGTCGAGGAAAAAGAGCGGTCGCGCGCCCATGACGAGGATGTCGTTGGTGCAGTGGTTGACGAGGTCCTGGCCGACGGTATCGTGTTTGCCGGTCAGAAATGCGAGTTTGAGCTTAGTGCCGACGCCATCGGCAGAAGAGACGAGGACGGGCTGTTTGAGGCCCTTGAATTTGCCGTCAAAGAGGCCGCCAAATCCGCCGATGCCGTTGAGGACGGCCGGGTTGTAAGTTTTCTTGACGAGCTGTTTGATGCGTTCAGTGGCCTCATCTCCGGAGGCGATGTCGACGCCGGAGTCCTTGTACGACAGTCCCTGTCCACTCACAGTAATTTGTTTCCGTTGATATCCAATTCGAATTTCATGCCGAGGAAGATGGCCGCGTTACGACACATCACCATACGAGTGAGGAAGATCTCGAAGTACTCCATCACGGATGCGATCGAGTCATCGATCTTGATTTCGAGCGTGATGTTCTGCTTGTCGGGATCGACGCGCAGGAAAGACGCTTTGGCGGCATAGTTGACGCGGTCGTGGATGTCGACGTTAAGTTGTTCGAGGTTGCGCACGCGCGAGGAGTGCACATCCGATTTGTCGGCAAGAATCACGGCGGCGGCGATGTCGGAGACCGGAGGAATTTCCTTGTCGTCGTGGTTGCCGATAGCGGCCGCGACATCGACAGCCTCTTCGGTGGCCATACCCATCTTGTGCAGAAGCGTGTAGGCGGCCATGGCGCCGGTCTGGGCGTGATACTCACGGTTGATGGCGTTGCCGATGTCGTGAATGTAGGCCGCGATGGCGGCCAACTGGCAGACGCGGTCGGGTTTGCCGAGGCGCTCGAGGACGTTGTAAGCGATCTTGGAGACGAGCTTGCAGTGGCGCAGGCCGTGCTCGGTGTAACCCTGGCGGCCAAGGTAGTAATCGGCTTTCACGATCCAGGCGGTGATTTCGTCGTTGTGCATCACTTGGTCGATCGTCACCAGCCGACCGTTGGTCGCAGTCTTGTCCATAGGAGTGGTTCCATGCATAGGTGTTGGAAGTTAGCGACAACAAAGGCGTTGTCAAGGTTCATTGTACTTACATCATATCGACCGGATCGACGTCAACAATTACCCGTTGTTGGCGGTTTGTTTGGCGTTCCGGGACGTTCAGGATTTCGGCAATGAGCTTGAGCACGGTCTTGATACGCTTGGTCTTGATCAGAATTTGAAAGCGAAAGAAGCTGCGGCGCTTGTGAATGGGCGCAGCGATCGGGCCATGGACGCGGGCGAGGTTGGTCAGACGTCCGTGGAGGGCATCTTTGAGTTCCTTGCCGGTTCTCTGGGCATGGGCGGCGTCAGTGGATTCGACGGCAACCAGAATCAAGCGGACGAAGGGGGGAAAGGCGAGTTCGAGACGTTCGGCGATTTCGGAATCGTAAAAACTCTTGTAGTCATGCTCCTGCGCCAACAGGACGGTCTTGTCATCGGGGTAGAGCGTTTGCACGATAACCTGCCCGGCGAAGTTGTGACGACCGGCGCGACCGGAGGCCTGGGTGAGAAGCTGGAAGGTGCGTTCGCGGGCGCGGAAATCGGGGAGTTCGAGGCTGGTGTCGGCGGTGATAATGCCGACGAGCGCGACATCGGGGAAATCGAACCCCTTGGCGATCATCTGCGTGCCGAGGAGAATCTTGGCCTGCCCGGAGCGGAACTTCTCAAAGATCTCGCGAAAACTTCCCTCTTTGCGGGTGGAATCAAGATCCATCCGCAAGAGCGGGACGTCTGGAAAAGCGCGGCGCAATTCTTCTTCCATCTTTTCGGTACCGATGCCGCGATACAGAAAGAGGTTGCTGCGACAGCGCGGACAAAGGTCGGGATAGGGCTCGGTGTAGCCGCAAAGATGGCACAGCATACTGTGGCGAATCTTGTGGTAGACAAGGGCGACATCGCAGTCGCGGCAGGTCAGCTTGTAGCCACAGGCGAAGCAGTGCACTGAAGGAGCGAAGCCGCGGCGGTTGAGCAGGAGCATGGCCTGGCCGTTGAAGGCGAGCGTGGCTTCAATCTGTTCGCGCAGTTCGGCGGAGAGGTAGCCGTGGCCGCGTTTTTCGAAGCTGCGGCGCAAATCGACGCGGCGCACGAGCGGTAAGGGGCGGGCATCGACGCGTTGGGTCAGTTCGAGCAGGCGGTATTTCCCTGCCAGCGCGTTGTGATATGATTCGACTGAGGGCGTGGCGGAGCCGAGGATGACGGCGCAGTTCTGCCGTTGAGCGCGCACGACAGCGAGATCGCGGGCGTGGTAGCGCGGCGGCGGCGACTCCTGCTTGAGGGAGGCGTCGTGTTCTTCATCAACAATGATCAGGCCGAGATCGGGGAGCGGGCTGAAGAGCGCCGAGCGCGGGCCGAGGACGATGTCGAGCTTTCCGGAGCGGGCGCGCTGCCAGATTTCGAACCGCGATTTGGCGGACATGCGCGAATGAATCTGCGCGAGGCGCTCGCCGAAGATGGCGGCGAGGCGGTAGTAGATCGCCTGCGACAAGCCGATTTCGGGAACGATCACGATGGCGCGGCGGCCGGCGGCGATCGCGGATTTGATGCACTCGATGTAGACCTCAGTCTTGCCGGAGCCGGTGACGCCGTAGAGGAGAAAAGCCGCGAAGGCTGACTCTGAGATGGTAGCTGTGACAGTGGCGGTCGCGGCAGTTTGCTCGGCATTGAGCACGAAGTTCAGAGCGCGCGGCGCCGCGGGTGGGTTGAAGAAAGGCGGAATCTCGGCGACGCAAAGCAGGCCGGCAACTTCGGCGGCAAAGACCTGCTGGACTGAAGTTCTGGTCAGGCGGCGCAGGGCGGCCAGGTCGGCGGGGCCGTGGGCGATCAGGTATTCCAGCAGCCGACGGGTGACGGACGATTTGAGATCGGGCGGTACTTCTTGCAGAGTGGTTGTAACCTGCAACATCTCGGCATCGAGGCGACCGCGCTTGACTTGCCAGTCAAGAGTGATCAGACCGGCGTCGCGCAGGCGTGTACGCAGAGCGGGTTTGAGTTCGCTGAACCGCGCGGTGGAGAGTTGCTTGCGTGAGCCGAGCATTTTCACGAGCGCGCCGGCGGCGGGATCGCCGGCGGCGGCAGCGGCGGTGAGCGCGGGGTGTGAGGGAATCGTCACGCGCTGATTGAGTCGCGCAGACAAGGGCTGCGGGAGACACGACTGGAGCACATCCGCGAGCGGAGTCAGGTAGTAATCGGCGATGAAACGGCAGAACTCAAGTTCGGCCGCGGAAAGCACCGGTTCGAGATCGGGAAAGGAGTCGATGTCGCGGACGGGACCGGTATAGTCAGCATCGAGGGCTGTGACGACGCCGAGCATTTTGCGACGCCCCAAGGGAACAATCACGCGGCGGCCGAGAAGTTCGGCAGGCGAGAGGGCATCGGGAGCGCGATAAGTGAGCGGTTTTTTGACGGCATCGAAGACGCAGACTTCTACCAATCGCAGGGTTGGGGTCATGGGCGCAATATAGAGGAGGTGGAGGGCGGACGGCAATCAAATGTGGGAGGGGGCAGCGGGAGGCGAGATCGAACACGATCACGTGGCCCCCTTTGCTAAGGGGGAATTCGGGTCGGTGACTTTGGTACTTGGAAGATTCGTGGCAGTTAGCGGAAAGAACAGCGGCAGAAACGTGGCAGGTCTCTGGGGCGGAGGGTTTGGGATGTTAGAGGTCGCAACCGAGACCTGCCCTACTCCCGCTTCCTTCCTCGGGACCCACCGCAAGCGGTGGGGCACCAACGAATCTCTCGTTCCTCGGAACCCACCGCAAG
>CAZFNN010000011.1:0-81750 GCA_964520555.1 uncultured Ignavibacteria bacterium | reverse complement strand
GGTGGGGCACCAACGAATCTCTCGTTCCTCGGAACCCACCGCAAGGGGTGGGGCACCGGGGTGACGCGTGAAGTCCCACCGCAAGGGGTGGGGCACCAACGAATCTCTCGTTCCTCGGGACCCACCGCAAGCGGTGGGGCACCGGGGCGACGCGTGAAGTCCCACCGCAAGGGGTGGGGCACCGGGGTGTCCGCGCGACAAGAATCAAGGTGGGCGCAGAATCAAGGCGGCGCAGAAGCAGTGAGGGCGCAAAAATAATGCGGCCGCAGAATCACTGCGGCCGCGGAGTCAGAGTGGGTGCAGGTTGGAGTTATTGAGCCTTGGCTTCAGCCTTTTCAGCTTCGGCGCGCATACCGAGCCGGGCATAGATGATTGCCAATTGGCCCCAGCAATCCTTGTTGGTATCGTCGAATTCGACGCACTTTTTGTAGGCTTCCAACGCCTCTTCCTGCTTCTGCAGGAAGAACGAAATGTTGCCGTACCAGTACCAATAGGTCGGGTCGTCCTTGGTAGTTTCAGCCGCGAACTTGAAGTCCTCATAGGCCTTCTCGTTGAAGCGCTGGCGGTGTTGCATCAGCTCGTCCTGAGCGGCTTTGAGCGCCTTATCATTGGGGCGGAGCGCGAGGAGGCTGTCCAGGACGGCGGCGGAGTCGCGAATCATGGCCGAGGTGGCGTTGCGAACGTGAAGGACACCGCGCTGATAGCGGATGTCGGTGTTGTTGGGGTTGCGCTCGAGGATCTTATCGAGCGAGGCCTGCAGGCGATCGTAGTCGCCGAGCGCCTGGTAGCACATGGCCTGGTTGGTGTACGCGGCTTCGGCATTGGCTTCGTCCAGGTCGCCGAATTCGCCGTAGAAACGAGCAGCTTTCTCATACTCCTTGAGTTCGAAGCAAACGTTGGCCAGATCGTACACCATCCGGGCGTCTTTGGGATTGAGCTGGTAGCTACGCTCATAGTGCTTGACGGCCTCTTGCGGGTTGCCGAGGCGTTCCTCGACGAGAGCAAGGTTGGTCCAGATACCGGCGACGGTGTCGTCGATAATGACGCAGTCGCTGAAGATGCCCTTGGCTTTGGCCAGCAACTGCGCGAGCAAGGACGAGTCCTTGGCAGCCACGGCGGTGTCGGTCACGGTAATCAGGTTTTCCTTGAGTGAATCGGCCAGTCGCAATTGGCTGACGCCCTGTTCGAAATTCCGCGTGAGTTCCGCCATTCTCGTATCCTGAATCTGCTTCTGCATTTTGTCTTTTTCACAACGCTTCTGCAGTTTTTTGTCGCCGGTTTCAGCGGCGCGGGCGCAGATTTCCTCGAACTTCTTGAATTCGGCCATCATGTCGGCATAACGGGCGCGCTCGGCATCGATCAGGCCGAGATAGAAATGGGCCTCGACCGGATCGGGATAATTGGCGATCGCGGTTTTGAGCATTTCTTCGGCTTTGTCGAAATCTTTGTTCTTCTGGCCGAGGTAGATCTTGGCGGAGCGCACGAGAGCATCGTACGGCAACACTTCCTTGGACTGAGCCCAGAGGTTGGTACCGCCCAACAGGACTAAGATCAGACTTATTGACAGGACTCGTTTCATTCAGATCCTCCTCTTCGTGACGAAAGTCACAATCTTTCGTCGGAAGCTAATGCCTCCGATGGGGCGTGTCAAAACAATTATCAGCCGTTAAAGCGGACGCGGAAACGCAGAACGGTTTCGGTGTCGGCTTTTGCGGGAACGTTGAACTCAATCAACTGGGCATTCTTCTTGACGGCTTCGAAATTCGTCTCGAGGATCTGCCAGTCGCCCCAGAGATTATAGCGAACGTTGATCGTGACCGCTTCGGTCTTGCGGTTCCGCAGCTTGATCTCGATGGTCTCTTCGCGAACGCGGTCGCTGATGCGGCGGGAGTCGACGACGGCGGTTTCGGCGACGATGTCGAAGGCATTGCCGACGCGCAGTTCGACGTCTTCGTTGCGAGGCTTATGATCGATCTGATCCTCACCGAGAAACTCCTCGGAGCCATCGCTGTCGAGCTTGGTCAGGCGCACCTTGCCGGCGGGAAGCGGCATACCGAGGTCGCCGGCTTCGCTATTCTTGAAGGTGACCAGCACCTTGACGTCGTTGCCGCCCTGGAAGGCGTCGTAGCGATAGATCTTGGCGATCGGCGTAGAGGCCGGATCGAAGAGGCTGACCTGCTTGGTTTCGTTGTTAGCGATCGTGGTCGGGCGGCCAAGCGTGTAGAGATGGTATTCAAAAAAGGCTTTTTCAGCGAAGCCGGGAGCGGCCTCCGCCATCATGACGCGGTCATCGCCGATTCCCTTGGCCATCGGGCGCTGTTGGACGCGGTTGATATCGCCGGCGACGAGTTTGAGTTTGGCGTCGTTGTAGGTTTTGCCGGAACGATTGTCGAGTGAGACCCAGCCGGAAAGGCGGAGATTCTTGTCGTCCTTGTCCAGCAGCGCAATGTACTCGGCGTGCCAGGAGATATTACTGGTCAGGTAGCTGACTTCGGCTTCGCGCTTGCCGGCGACATCGCTGGAGAGAAGCCATTGCAGGGTCGGGACGACGATGAGGCCCTCGGGCAGTTTGGGAGCGGTCACCGAGAGCATTTCCTGCTGGTTGATCAGGCGCACGGCACCATCGTTCAACTGGAGCACGAGGTAGCCAGAGGATGACGAAAGATAGGTGCCAGTGACAACGTCGCCGTTCTTGAGCACGACGTCGATGGTCTGCCCGAGGTACTTCTGGAGGACCTTGTCGGCGGAGACGAGGTCATACTGGAAATTCTGTTCGAGCAGATCGACGCGATCGTTGGAACGGAGGCGGAAATGGACGGAGGTTGGATCGAGAAAGGCGGCGACGTCGGTCATGTTCAGGCGGTTGACGCCTTTCTGCAGATCGAGCGTGCGGCCTTCTTTCACCAAGGCCAGGTTCTGATTATAGACGGTAATAGCGACATCGTCGGCCAGCGCCGCGACGACGAGGCCGAGAATCAAGAGAGATGTAAGAAACAGCCGAGACATTGCGTTTCCTCCTATTTGTACACCTGAGCACCAGACAACTATTCAATTTCCTTTCACTCCACGGCCCGGGAGCAGCGGAGTCGTATCCGTACTGATAGGAATTACAAATACCGGGGGCAAGTTATTCCCGGAGAGTGGCGGCAGCGGATGCTGATGGGGACGAGGGGGTTAACGGGGCGGTTGTGGTCGCGATTCGGGCTGCGGCAACGATTCGCGATCGAGGGCTTCGCGAACGCCGCGCAGGAGCTCGTGCAACTGGAAAGGCTTTTGAATGAAGCCGGCCGCACCGAGCTGCGCGAGCGCGTTGCTGTCGTGATCGGAGAAGCCGGAGAGAATGACCGCCTTGACGCCGGGATTGATTTTGCGCAGTTCGACCAGCGTATCGAGACCGTTCAGGCGCGGCATCACCATATCGAGGAGCACCAAGTCGATCGAGCTGAAGGCGGCGCGATAGAAAGTTACCGCTTCTTCCCCGTTTTCGCAGGCGAAGACTTTGTAGCCGGCGCGCGTGAGGATGCGTTCGGCGAGGTTGCGGACGACGGTTTCGTCGTCCACGATGAGCACGCGTTCGCGGCCGTCGGTAGCACGCTCGAGCACCTGCGGCGGTCGCGGCGTTTCGGTGGTTTCAAACGCGGGCAAGTACATGGTGAAGACCGAGCCCTTGCCGACCTCGCTGTGGACTTCGACGCAGCCGCGGTGGTTGCGAGCGCAGCCGTAGACGCCGGCCAGTCCGAGACCGGTCCCCTGCCCTTGTTCCTTGGTGGTGAAGAACGGGTCGAAGATGTGTGCGAGCAGGGCTTCTTCAATGCCGATGCCGGTATCCAAGACGGAGATGGCGATATATTGGCCGGGGCCGAGGTCGAGGCTATTGCGGCGGCAGAACTCTTGATCGAGCTGGACGTTGGCCGTGCGGAAGATCAGGCGGCCGCCTTCGGGCATCGCATCGCGGGCATTAACGCTGAGGTTGAGGATCGCGCTCTGGATCTGTGACGGATCGCCCTTGACGGTGCGGACCGTTGCCTGCAGGTCGGTCTCGAGAATGATGCGTTTATCGATCGTGTGACGCAGGATGCGTGTGACTTCGTCGATGGTATTATGGAGGTCGACCGGCACGGAGAGGTAATTGCCCTTGCGAGCAAAGGCGAGGAGTTGGCCGGTGAGGTCGGCGGCGCGGGTGGCGGCGCGGACGATTTCGTCGGCGTAATCCTTGCTGCGTTGGTCGGCGGCGGTTTCGACGACAATGAGTTCGGCGAAGCCGCGAATACCGGCGAGGAGATTGTTGAAATCGTGGGCGATGCCGCTGGCGAGGCGGCCGACGGCCTCCAGCTTGTGCGCCTGGCGTAAGCGGCCTTCGAGGTCGACTTCGCGCGAGATGTCACGTTTGGCGAAGACGAAGTTGACGATGCGACCGGAGGCGTCGCGGATCGGCGAGACGGCGAGCTCTTCGTCATAGGATTCGCCGTTGGCGCGCTGATTGCGGAAGCGGCCGCTCCAGGCGCGGCCGGCCTGGATGTGCGGCCAGAATTCGGCGAAGTACTTGGTGCCTTCGAAAGTCGTGAAGAAACCGCGGACCGGCTGTTCGACGGCCTGATCGCGACTGAAGCCGGTGATGCGCTCGAAGGCGGCGTTGACGTAAGAGATCTTGCCGTCGGGGTCGGTAATGATCATGCCTTCGACGGCTTGATCGACGGCGGTGGCCAACTGGGCCCGCTCGATTTCGATCAGACGGCGGTCGGTGATGTCGCGGGAATTGACGACGATGGCGCCGACGGCGGGCCAATCGAGCAGGTTGCGGCCAACGGCTTCGAGGATGCGGGTGGAACCATCGCGGTGACGGACGCGAAGTTCGAGGGAGAATTCGGCACGCGGCCGGGAAAAGACTTCGGCAGCGGCGCGCAGGAATTTGCGCAGATCACCGCGATGGATTTTGTCGAGCACCGTTCGGCCGACCATCTCCTGCGGCGCGTAGCCGAGAATGCGCTGCATGGACGGACTGGTGTAGGTGACGCAGCCACGGGCATCGAAGAGCATGATGATGTCGGTCGAGCTTTCGATCAGCGCGCGGAAGCGTTCCTCGCGGTGCTGCAAGGCTTCCTCGGCGCGGACGCGGTCGGTGATGTCGGCGATGAAGCCTTCGAGGGCGACGATTTCCCCCTGGTCGTTACGCAGCGCGGCGCCCTGTTCCCAGACTGATTTACACTCCCCGGTTTTGCTGATGATGCGGTAGGTCAGGCGGTAGCGCCGGTCGGCGGCGACGGCCTTCTGCACTTCGCCCCAGACGAAGTCGCGGTCGTCGACATGGATCAGATCATTGTAGCTGACCAGTTGGGAGTTGAGCAAGTCGACGGCGGCATACCCGGTTAATTCGAGGCAGCCTTCGCTGACGTACTCCATGGTCCAATCGCGGTCGTTGCGACAGCGGTAGGCCATGCCGGGCAGGTTGCTGAGGAGAGCGGTGGTGGCGCGCTGGGCTTCGCGGGCGGCGGCTTCGGCCTGCTTGCGTTCCGTGATTTCTTCGAAGACGGTGACAAAGAAGTTGCGTTCGGGCGAGTAGGCGGAGACAGCGTACCAGCGATTCAGTTCGGGCGAGAATTGTTCGAGGCGCAGCGTGCCGCCATGGAGGGCGATTTTTCCGTACGTGGCGATCCAGCGATCGGGTTCCTGCGCCATCGTGGGGAGGACGTCGCAGGCGCGGCGATTGATTACCTGATCGCGACGCAAGCCGGTCATGCTTTCGAAGGCCGCGTTGACCTCGAGGAAGAGATAGTCGATCGGCTTGCCGCGGTCATCCACGATGATTTGGTGATAAGCGAAGGCGTCGAGGGAGTTTTCGAAAAGGAGGCGATACTTGGCTTCGCTTTCGCGGATGCGAGCCGCGGCCTGTTTTTTCTCGTTCAAGAATTCGCCGAAGACGATGATACCGCCGATTTCGCCCTGCGAGTTGCGCCAAGGAGTGACGAGCCAGCGGCACCAGACCGGTTTGCCATCGGCGCCGGTCAGGCAGTCTTCGTCGCAACTGACGATTTCGCCGGCGAGGGCGCGACGATGGGCTTCGCGCCAGCGTTCCGGCACCCACGGATCGACGTCATAGTGCAGGCGGCCGATCGGGGATTGCGAGACACTGTGTTCGTTTTCCAGCCACATTTTGGTGGTGAAGAGATAACGCATCTGGCGGTCGAAGATGGCGATGGCCGCGGGGGTGTGCTGGAAGATGAGGCGCAGGTGCTCTTCGGTTTCGTGCAGCGCCTGCCGGGCGCGGACGGTGTCGGTGATGTCGAAGATAGTGGAATACAGCAGCCGCCGACCGTTGTATTCGAACGGAGAGCTGTAGACCTCGACCTGGCGCTCTTCGCCGGAAGCCAGGCGATGCGAGAATTCGAAGTGGTTCTTGTGTTCGGTATCGACCAGGCGGATGCACTCGCGCACCTTTTCGAGCGGCAGCGTATTGATTGCGGTGATCTTCAGTCGCAGCAGGCGCTCGCGCGGGTAGCCATAGAAGGCGACAGCCGCCTGATTGGCATCGACGATGTCGGCGGTAACCGGATCAATGACGAGTTTGACAGCCTCGTTGCGTTCGAACATCTGCCGAAAGCGTTGTTCGCCGGCGGTGAGCAGTTCGATGGCGCGTTGTTGCTGCAGGAATCCGGCGAGTTCGGTGCTGAAGTTGTCAATGACCTGGAGCAGCTCGGTGTCGATGGCGAGGGCAGCGCGCGCATAGAGCGCGACGATGCCGACGCGGCGGTCGTTAGCCGCGATCGGGAACCAGAGGGCGGTTCGGAGCGCCATGTGTTCGACCAGGTGGCCGCGGCCCGGGAGTGCGGTCGAGCGAACGTCGGAGGTCCATTGCGGTGCGCCGCCCAGCCAGACCTTGCCCAGCGGGGCTTGGTCTTCCGTAATGTGCAACGTGAAGGAGGTGCGCTCATACTCATCGCGGCACGGCAGATCGGGCGCCAGCCAAAGTGAGGAGAGCGCAAAGTTTCGGCCGGCGTCATCGAGTTGCCAGAACTCGGCGACGTCCCAGTCCAGATTGCGGGCGAGCGCCTCCAGCACGGCGACGACGGAAGAATCGCCGCGAACGATGGCGGCGAGGGCGCGGACAACTTCATTCTGAGCCTGGATGCGGCGCGCTCGGCGGGAGTCTTCCACGGCGCGTTCGGCGTCAATGGTAATCAGCAATCCGCCGGCAGCGTCGCCGGGGATGATGCGGCCGCATTCGATGACGATTTGGTAAGCGCCGTCGGTGGTAAGCAGACGGTAGTCGACGGAGTATTCACGTTGATGGCGGCAGAGGTTGTCGAAGTCGGCGCTGATTCGGGCGCGATCATCGGGATGGATGCGGGCGAAGCGCAGATGGGGCTCGGACTGGAGCTGCTCGCGCGAGAGGCGCAGGATGCTCACGGCCGCAGGATTGGCGTATTGCAGCGCCAGCCCGGCGGCATCGAAGACCAGGCAACCCTCCCGGAGGACATCAAGAATCTGGCTAATCGCAACACCCGCTGGATATAGACAGTTGTCAGTCTGTTGGCGAAGGGCAAGCGGAGGTGAATGATCGGAAGAGCAGCCCCAGTTCTGCCAACGGCTAATTCATAGTGGATTTATCGGCTCTCAGGCGGAAAGCGTTAAGGACGTGAAGCTCAATTCAGCGTGTTCTTCAGCGAGCCGGAGTGGGCGTTTCGTGTTGAATCAAATGAAGCCGAGGCGGCGGTGCAGAAGCCCTCACCCCTGCCCCTCTCCCAGGAGGAGAGGGGGAGGAAGAATTCGTGAGAGCCGGAGCGAGTGAAGTGAATGGCAGCGGCAGGTCGCCCCACGAAGCGCGCGCATGTCGTGGTTGGGCAACAGTTGATGGCGCTTCGCGGGAAGACCTGCCGCAACGAATAGTCGGCGACGGCGGCAGTATTGGAGTGGTGCGGGATTGTGGTGAGATGCGCGAACGAGAGACTGAAGAAGAGAGCCAGAGTGTCAGGGGGAGTCGTGAGATTTGGCGCGCTGCCACTCCTCTTCCATCTGCGCCAGGGTGGCTTCCTTGAGGGAGAGCCCACGCCGGTGAAGAGCGCGCTCCATACAGTCGAAGCGATTGGTGAATTTGCGGATGGTGGCATTGAGGCAGGTTTCCGGTTCGGCCTGGATATGGCGGGCAAAGTTGACGAGCGAGAAGATCAGATCGCCGAGCTCGTCGCGGATGGCGGCGACATTGTTGTGCGCCAGAGCTTCCTTGAACTCGGTCATTTCCTCATCGATCTTGGCGAAGATATCTTCGGCGCGTTCCCAGTCGAAGCCGAATTGAGCGGCTTTTTCCTGAACGCGGTAGGCCTTGAGCAGAGCGGGCATGGTCTTGGGGACACCAGCGAGAACGGTCTTGGGCGGTTCATTCTCGCGCTGCTTGAGTTTCAGCGCTTCCCAGTTGCGTTTGACCTGATCGGAGTCGGAGACGGTCGTGTCGCTGAAGACGTGCGGATGGCGGTCGATCATTTTCTGCGTGATCACTTCGATCACGTCGCGGATGTCGAACTGGCCGAGTTCTTCGGCGATTTCGGCCTGGAAAATGATGTGAAGGAGGATGTCGCCGAGTTCCTCTTTGAGTTTGTCGTAGTCGAGCTGTTCACCGGCTTCAACGGCCTCGTAGGTTTCCTCGATCAGATAAGGAAGGAGCGAGCGAGTGGTTTGCTCGCGATCCCAAGGGCAGCCTTGCGGCGAGCGCAGGGTCTGGAGGATTTGCACCAGTTGATTGAACGCGGCGCCGGATTCGCGCATTGAAATCTCCTGTGAAACGACCGATGAACAAAAGGCAATATAGGCGCGAACTGCGGCGCCGGCCAAGGGTTATTATGATCTTGACATGAGGTAGGCATCGCCTATACTCAGTGGACATTTTGCGGAAAGAAGCTATGAACGAACAGGAAATTCCGAAGCAATACAGCCCGTTTGGCGTGGAAGAACGGCTCTATGCCGATTGGCAGAGCAAGGGGTACTTCCATGCGGAGGCGAGCTCGCCGAAGCCGAAATACACGATCGTGATACCGCCGCCGAACGCGACGGGCGTGCTGCATCTGGGCCACGCGCTGAACAATACCTTGCAGGATATCATGATCCGCTGGCAGCGGATGCAGGGGAAGGAAGTGTGCTGGCTGCCGGGGACGGATCATGCCGGGATTGCCACGCAGGTAGTCGTCGAGAAGCTGCTGGTGAAGGAGCACAAGTCGCGGCGGGAGATCGGGCGGGAGGCGTTCGTCAAGCGGACGTGGGAGCACGTCACCGGCACGAAGGCGCGGATTATCGAGCAGTTGAAGAAGATGGGGTGTGCCTGCGACTGGTCGCGCGAGCGATTTACTCTGGACGAGCAGTTGTCGGAGGTCGTGAAGGAAGTTTTCGTCCGGCTCTACGACAAGGGACTGATCTACAAAGGCAAATACATCGTCAACTGGTGTCCGCGCTGTCAGACTTCCCTATCGGACGACGAGGTCGAGCATGCGGATCGGGTCTCGAAGCTGTATTACGTGCGCTACAAGTTGAAGGGGCAGGACATCTATCTGACGGCGGCGACGACGCGGCCGGAGACGATGCTGGGCGACACGGCGCTGGCGGTCAATCCCAAGGACGAGCGCTATCAGCAATACATCGGCAAGACGGCGATTCTGCCGATTCTCGACCGCGAGCTGGCGATTATCGCGGATGACTACGTCGACATGGAATTCGGCACAGGTGTGGTCAAGATCACGCCGGCGCACGATCCGAACGACTTCGAGATCAGCCTGCGGCACGATCTGGAGAAGATCAACATCCTGAATCCGGACGGCACGCTCAATGAGAACGCGGGCAAGTTCAAGGGTCTGGATGTGAAGACGGCACGGCGCGAGGTGTTGGACGAGCTGGAGAAGAAGGGGTTGCTGGCAAAGCTCGACGATTACTCGCACGCCGTCGGGATCTGTTCGCGCTGCGCAACGGTGGTGGAGCCGTACCTATCGGAGCAGTGGTTCGTGCGGATGAAGCCACTGACGAAACCGGCGATCGAGGCGTTGAAGAACGGCCAACTGCGGTTCCATCCGGAGCACTGGTCGAAGACTTACCTGTACTGGATGGAGAATATCCGCGACTGGTGCATTTCGCGCCAGTTATGGTGGGGACATCGGATACCGGTGTACTACTGCCGCGACTGCAACGAAGAGATGGTGCTGAAGCAGGCGCCGGCGAAGTGTCGCAAGTGCGGGTCGACGGACATTTATCAAGAAGAGGATGTGCTCGACACGTGGTTTTCCTCGTGGCTATGGCCGTTTTCGAGCTTCGGCTGGCCGCAGGATACGGAGGATTTGCGGAAATTCTATCCGACCAATTCCCTGTTCACCGCCAGCGAGATCATCTTCCTGTGGGTGGCGCGGATGGTGATGGCGGGATATGAGTTTACCGGCAAGCTGGTGTTCAACGACGTCTATATCCACGGCACGGTGCGCGATGCGCAGGGTCGGAAGATGTCGAAGTCGCTGGGGAACGGGATCGATCCGATCGAGGTGATCGACCAGTACGGCGCGGATTCCATGCGGTTGTCGCTGATCCTGTCGACGCCGGAGGGGCAGGATCCGAACATTGCGATGAACACGTTCGAGCTGGGGCGCAATTTCGGCAACAAGCTGTGGAACGCCTCGCGCTTCATCATGATGAATCTCGGCGACGAGATCGGCGAGGGCGAATTGGCGCAGATGCCGCAGGCGCCACAGATGCCGATGATGGACCGGTGGATCCTGTCGCGGTTGAACGAGACGGTCAAGAAGACCACCGAGCAACTGCAGGATTTCCGGTTCAATGCGGCGGCGAAGCTGCTGTATGATTACGTCTGGCACGACTACTGCGACTGGTATATCGAGCTGGTCAAGCCGCGGCTCTACGGCGACACCGATCCGGAGGACAAGCTGCTGGCGAAGCGGGTGACGGGCTATTGTCTCAACAATATTCTGAAGCTGTTGCATCCGCTGGCGCCGTTCATCACGGAAGAGATCTGGCATCTTTTGCACAAGCTGCCGCAGGGCGAGCGGTCAATCCTGCTGGAGGCGTTTCCGGTCGCGGACGAACGCTTGATCGACGAGCAACTGGAAGAGATGATGCTCAAGCTGCAGCGGGTGGTGAACGCGGTGCGCAACATCCGGGCGACGATGAATATCCCGCCGTCCAAGCGCGCGGAGGTGCATCTGAGGATCAGCGATCCGGAATTGACGAAGATTCTGGACGACAACCGCAACTACATTCTGAATCTGGGGCGGATCGAGAATCTGATCATCGGGGCCGATCTGAAGAAGCCGCCGTTGTCGGCCTCGGCGGTGATCCCGGGCGTGGAGATTTTCGTGCCATTGGCGGGATTGATCGACATCGAGACGGAGCGCAAGCGGCTGCAGAAGGAACTGGAGAACGTCACCGGGCTGTTGGAAAAGACGCGGCTGAAGCTGGCGAATCGCGATTTTGTCGAGCAGGCACCGAAGCCGGTGGTGGAGCAGCAGCAGGCGAAGAAGCGCGAGTACGAGGAGATCGTCGAGAAGATCAACGCGAATTTGGAGCAGTTGCTGGGGTGGTAGGCGGGGCGAGCGCCTCAGGGTTGATCCGGGTAGTGCAAAGGCGGCAGGTCACACCTCGCACGATTAAGTGTCGAAGTACTTCCAAGAGTCACGTCGTGCGGGACAAGACCTGCCGCAACGGCAAATCGCGAAGTTCGATTCAGCCGATCGTGACGTAGATGTTGCCGGCGTCAACTTCGATCGGATATCGCTTCAATTTCGCCCAGGGTTCGTTGAGGCACTCGCCGGTGGTGAGGTCGTAGCGCCAGCCGTGGGCGGGGCAAGTGATGATGGTGCCGTCGATTTTGCCGTGGGCGATGGAGGCGCGCATGTGTTTGCAGTCGGCCTCCAGACCGTAGAGGACGCCGTCGATTTTGAAGACGGCGATGTTGCGTGCCAGAACTTTGACGGCTTTGACGCCGCCCTCCGCGAGTTGACTTTCCGGGCAGACTTTGATCCGCAAACCGCGATCTCCAAAAATAATTATTCGCCGCAAATTAAGCGACAGCAGCTGCGAACGGCACGATGAATTCGCGGCAAGTGAAGATAATCACGAGGGGCGGAGCGGCTCCGAGTCTGTAATTTTGCAACATACTGCGTGACAATTAATTAAGAGGGGAGTCCGCGTTTGCGGATGAGTTGCAGCGGCAAAGAATCAGGATAAAATCTGATAAGATAACATGACAAGCTCAGGGCAAGCTCCGTATCTGCTTGTGTGATTTAGGATTGCGGAAGTCAGAGTTTGTATTTTCGGCCAGAATTGCCTTGACAAAGGCTTGAGATTTGGGTTGATTGACAGAGCAGCATTACGAGTACTTCGCAGGTACTATTTCATAAAGTATAGAACAGAACTAATTTGTTGCCGGGCAGGAGGTAATTCAGGCAGCGACGATTGTGTCGAAGTGAAGCAGGATCACTGACGTCGACGCGGGTGGTGGGCGATCTGGCTGTTTGAATTGTTCTTGCACCAAAGTTACTAATATGGAGGAGAGCTTGGGCAATAGGTAAAGCGCAACGAATCGATACACTACTCATCTCTCCATCGTGCACGTTTACCCGCCCTGAGTTTTTCTCACATCACGGACAATTATAGGCGTAACGCCGTCTCGGCAGCGCGCCCAGGAGCAATGGTGAAGTCGTCGCTGTGCGCGACCGCCGCAAGGTTGTCGGGGGTCGTGGCGCGACTTTTGGCATGTAGAATGAGAAATTTCAATACGAGCCTCGTCAGAACCTTTGACATTGGCAGGAGTGGGTTATGGAGCGACTGTTAAAGCGCTTAACGGTCATGTTTGCGATGGGAGTGCTGGCGCTGACCATGGGCAGCACGGCACAGGCACAGTATATCGTGATAGACGCGCCGGGGGACTCGACGGTGATCGACACGAGTTATCAACCGCCGTCGGGCTATTTGGTGCCGCCGCTGGAAGATTTGCGGTTGGCGACAACTGACGGCTCGCGCAGCACGCCGTCGTTGACGATTTCGCAGTTGATCTGCGGGCCGGTGGTGTGCGCGTACGTGGACGTGATCGGATCGAACGGATTCACGGTCGGCGGATTGAACGCCGACAGTTTCTGTGTCAAGCAAGACGGGGTGACGATTCCGTCGTTTACGGTTCAGCAGTTGACGGCCGACTCCTGCATTACGTCGGTGTGTTTTGTCGTCGACCTGAGTTTGAGCATGTTGGACGACAATCGGCTCGATTCGGCGAAGGCGGCGATGCACCGCTACGTCAACAACATGGACGCTTTCGACCGGGCGGCGATCGTTCCTTACTCCAACTGCATCGGGACGGTGACGAATTTCACCTCCAACAAGACGACGCTGCACAATGCGATCAATGCGCTGGCGGCGACCGGGTTTACGGCCTGTTACGACGGCATATACAAGGGCGTCGATCTGACCCGGTTTGAGTTGGGTAGCAAGGCGGTGATCGCCTTTACGGACGGCCTGGAGAATCGCAGTCAGTATTGCAGTCAGCCGCCGGACGGCGTTTCGGACGGGACGTATGCGGACGATTCGACCTTGATCTGCAACCTGGCGAGTACGGGCGGGGTGCCGATTTACACTTTCAATCTCGGCCCAATTGACTACACGTGGTACAACCCGATTGCGCTGCAAAAATTCGCCAACGCGACGGGCGGGTTCTGGAGCCACGCTCCGAACAGCGCGAGTGTCGATTCGGTGTACACGCTGATCAAGCAGCGCCTATGCAGCCGCTACTATATCTGCTACGACAATCCCGACACGGTGCAGAACGGCGAGACGCATGCAACGATTATCTGCAAGAAGGACGGGGCGAACTGCACGCCGTGCGATACGGCCTATTGCACCGAGACTGATCCGCCCGATCCGCAGCGGAATCCGCCGACAATCGACTTGAGCGACACCTGCCAGATTCCGACGAACAATCTGACGATTTGCACCTACGTCTATGACGACGACACGCCGCCGGGGAGCCTGGTGGTGACGTTGTTCTACAAGATCAACGGCGATGCCAGCTACTCGTCCACGGCGATGACTTACAATCCCAATGACAGCCTGTTCTGCGCGACATTGCCACCAAGTCTCTTGCAGTGCAAGACGACGCTGCAGTACTACACAACGGCCTCGGACGGGCAGACGACAGTGTCGGATCCGGCGGTGAATCCGCAGGGGAATCCGTACGTGATTCAGATTTGTCCGAACCTGCCGCCGGTGGCGGACGCGGGGCGCGACTCGGTGTTGTTCCAGTGTTCGCCGGCGCCGATTTGCATCACGGCGGCCTGCAGCGACCCGGACGGCAACCTGTCGACTTGCCAACTGGTGAGCGGGCCGGGGACGTACAACGGCTCGGCGATCTGTTTCACGCCGGTCACGAGTGGAGCGTACACTCTGGTTCTGAAGGCAACCGATGCCTGCGGCGCGACCGACTATGACACTTCGGTGGTGACGGTGACGCTGAATCAGGCACCGGTGGCAAATGCCGGAGCCGATTCGACGGTCTACCAGTGCGGCGCGGCGCCGGTATGTTTCCCGGCCTCGTGCAGCGACCCGGACGGCAATCTGTCGACCTGCCAGTTGATCAGCGGACCGGGGACCTATAATGGAACCGATATCTGTTTCACGCCGCCTTCAAGCGGTTCCTACACGTTTGTGTTGCAGGCGACCGACGCGTGCGGTGCGACGGACCTAGATACCGCTGTTGTAACGGTGACGCAGAATCAGCCGCCGGTAGCGGATGCGGGGCGCGATTCGACATTGTCCCAGTGCACACCGGCACAGATTTGCTGGCCGGCAGCGTGCAGCGATCCGAACGGCAATCTCTCGACCTGTCAGTTGATCAGCGGGCCGGGGACATACAATGGCACGAACATCTGCTTTACTCCGGCCGCGTCTGGGACGTACACGTTCATACTGCAGGCGACCGATGCCTGTGGCGCAACTGATTTGGATACGGCGGTGATCAATGTGACGCTGAACGTGGCTCCGGTTGCGGATGCGGGGAGTGACTCGACGGTGACGCAGTGTTCACCGGCACAGATCTGTTGGCCGGCCTCGTGCAGCGACCCGAACGGCAACCTCTCGACCTGTCAATTAATCAGCGGGCCGGGGACTTATAATGGAACTGACATCTGCTTCACACCGGCGTCGTCAGGGACGTATACGTTCATCCTGCAGGCGACGGATGCCTGCGGAGCGACCGACCTGGATACGGCGGTGATCAATGTGACGCTGAATGTGGCACCGGTGGCGGATGCGGGTCGCGACTCGACGCTGTTCCAGTGCGCACCGGCGCAGATTTGTTGGCCGGCATCATGCACGGATGCGAACGGTAACCTGTCGACCTGCCAGTTAGTGAGCGGGCCGGGGACGTACAACGGAACCGATATCTGTTTCACGCCAGCGGCGTCAGGAACCTACACGTTTGTCCTGCAAGCGACGGATGCCTGTGGCGCGACCGACCTAGATACGGCGGTTGTCAATGTGACCCTGAACGTGGCGCCAGTGGCGGACGCGGGACGCGATTCGACTCTCTTCCAGTGCACACCGGCGCAGATTTGCTGGCCGGCAGCGTGTACGGATGCGAACAGCAATCTCTCGACCTGTCAGTTGATCAGCGGGCCGGGGACATACAATGGCACGAACATCTGCTTTACTCCGGCCGCGTCTGGGACGTACACGTTCATACTGCAGGCGACCGATGCCTGTGGCGCAACTGATTTGGATACGGCGGTGATCAATGTGACGCTGAACGTGGCTCCGGTTGCGGATGCGGGGAGTGACTCGACGGTGACGCAGTGTTCACCGGCACAGATCTGTTGGCCGGCCTCGTGCAGCGACCCGAACGGCAACCTCTCGACCTGTCAATTAATCAGCGGGCCGGGGACTTATAATGGAACTGACATCTGCTTCACACCGGCGTCGTCAGGGACGTATACGTTCATCCTGCAGGCGACGGATGCCTGCGGAGCGACCGACCTGGATACGGCGGTGATCAATGTGACGCTGAATGTGGCACCGGTGGCGGATGCGGGTCGCGACTCGACGCTGTTCCAGTGCGCACCGGCGCAGATTTGTTGGCCGGCATCATGCACGGATGCGAACGGTAACCTGTCGACCTGCCAGTTAGTGAGCGGGCCGGGGACGTACAACGGAACCGATATCTGCTTCACGCCGGTTTCCTCTGGGACGTACACGTTTGTCCTGCAGGCGACGGATGCTTGTGGCGCGACCGACCTGGATACGGCGGTCGTCAATGTGACAATGAACCTTGCACCGGTAGCGGACGCGGGACGCGATTCGGCGCTGTTCCAATGCGCACCGGCACAGATTTGCTGGCCGGCAGCGTGCAGCGATCCGAACGGCAATCTCTCGACCTGCCAGTTAATCAGCGGGCCGGGGACCTACAATGGCACGAACATCTGCTTTACTCCGGCCGCGAGCGGGACTTACACATTCATCCTGCAGGCGACCGATGCTTGTGGCGCGACCGACCTAGATACGGCGGTGATCAATGTCACTCTCAACCAAGCTCCGGTTGCGGATGCCGGGCGCGATTCGACGCTGTTCCAGTGCGCACCGGCACAAATCTGCTGGCCGGCGTCGTGCAACGATCCGGATGGTAACCTGTCGACGTGCCAGTTGGTGAGCGGACCGGGGACGTACAACGGGACGAATATCTGCTTCACGCCGGCGGGTGCGGGTGTGTACACGTTTGTGTTGCTCGCGACCGACGCTTGCGGGGCGACGGATTATGACACGGCCGTGGTAACCGTGACGCTGAATCAGCCGCCAGTGGCGACGTTGGGCAACGACACAACGGCGTTCCAGTGTGCCAGCGAGCAAATCTGCATTCCGGCATCGTGCTCCGATCCCGACGGGAATCTGTCGACGTGCCAGTTGGTGAGCGGACCGGGAACATACAACGGGACGAATATCTGCTTCACGCCGGCAGGCGCGGGCATCTACACGTTCGTGGTGCAGGCCACGGACGCTTGCGGCGCGGTCGATTACGACACGGCGGTGGTGACGGTGGCAGTGAATAATCCGCCGGTGGCGGACGCCGGGCGCGATTCGACGCTATTCCAGTGCACACCGGAGCAGATTTGTTATTCGGCCGGCTGCAGTGATGCGGACGGTAACCTGACCAACTGCGAATTGATTTCCGGCCCCGGAGCGTTGATCTGGGGCGCAATCTGCTTCACGCCGGCGGCATCGGGGACCTACACGTTCATCGTGAAGGCGACGGATGCGTGCGGCGCAACCGACTATGACACTTCGGTGGTCAATGTAACGCTGAACGTGGCGCCGGTGGCGGATGCGGGTCGAGATTCGACGCTGTTCCAGTGCACACCGGCACAGATTTGCTGGCCGGCGTCGTGCAGCGATCCGAACGGCAATTTGTCGAGCTGCCAGTTGATCAGCGGACCGGGGACCTACAACGGGACGGATATCTGCTTCACACCGGCGGCGAGCGGAGTGTACACGTTCGTTCTGGAGGCGACGGATGCCTGCGGCGCGACCGATCTGGATACAGCGGTCATCAGTGTAACCCTGAACGTGGCACCGGTGGCGGATGCGGGACGCGATTCGACGCTGTTCCAGTGTGTGCCGACGCAGATTTGTTGGCCAGCCTCGTGCAGCGACCCGAACAGCAACTTGTCGACCTGCCAATTGGTGAGCGGACCGGGAACTTATAACGGAACGAATATCTGCTTCACGCCGGCAGGCGCGGGTGTATTCACATTTGTCCTGCAGGCGACGGATGCCTGTGGTGCGATCGACCTGGATACGGCGGTCGTGACGGTGACGGCGAATGCAGCGCCGGTGGCAAGTTGTCACGGCGATACCACGATCTTTGCCTGCAATCTCAATCAGATTTGCTTGGGCGGATTCGGGGCGACCGATCCGAACGGCAATTTGAGCGGCACGACGGTGACGGGTGGGACACTGAACGGCAGCCAGGTTTGCTTCACGCCGGTGGCGGGTCCCAACATGATTCGGCTGATCGCGACGGATGCCTGCGGTCTGGCGGATACCTGTCAGACGGTCGTGACGATAGTACTGAACGCGGCGCCGGTGGCAAACGCCGGTTCCGATCAGAATCTGAGTTGCCAGAGTCCGAGCCAGCAGATCTGCTGGCCGGCTTCGGGCAGCGACCCGAATGGCAATTTGTCCGACTGTCAGTTACTGAGCGGGCCGGGAACCTACAACGGCACCAATATCTGCTTCACGCCGGCGGCAAGCGGGACATTCACGTTCGTGCTCAAGGCGACGGATGCCTGCGGCGCGACCGATTTCGACACGGCGGTGGTGACGGTGCGGTTGAATACGGCGCCGACGGCGAGCGTTGATCCAACCGACACGACGCTGTTCTGCACGCAGACGGGCGCCGCGCAATTGTGCGTACCGTTCAGTTACTCGGATGCGGAGGGGAACGTTCAGAGCGTCAGCGTAGCGCCGGCCCCGGCGAGCCTGAACTGGGCCAACGGCAGCGGGTCGTTCTGCTTCACGCCGGGCGGCAGCGACGCGCAGTATGCGTTTACGGTGACGGTGACCGATAGCTGCGGCCAGAGCGCGCAGACGAGCCATACGCGCTGGGTGGGGTTCATCGATTGCGACACGGCGACGTGCTTCATCGTCAAAGCTGAGAAGACGCACAACACGTTGCAGGGGCATTACGAGTACGTGTCGGTGACGATCGAAGGCAGCGGGCAGGACTTCGGCGGTTACGACTTCCTGATGAGTTACGACAACACCGGATTGAGCTTCATGCAGGCGGAGCCGGGCGTGATGCTGACCAATTGCGGTTGGGAGTACTTCACCTACCGTTACGGCGTTCCCAGCAATTGCTCCGGACCATGCCCGTCGGGCATGGTGCGGGTGGTGGCGATTGCGGACGTCAGCAACGGCGCGAATCATCCGAGCTGCTTCGGGCCGGCGTTACCGTCGCCGGTGGAGTTGTTCCGGCTGAAGTTCTTCGTGTCGAACGACCGGACGTTTGAATGCCAGTATTTGCCGATCAAGTTCTTCTGGCTGGATTGCGGCGACAACGCGGTGTCCTCGGTGACGGGCGACACGCTGTGGATCGAGAAGCGCATCCTGTCCTTCGAAGGCAACATCTTGTGGGACGAGTTCGATGATGTCGGCTATCCGAATTCGGCGCGGCCGTTCGGATTCGGCGCGCAGGACATCTGCATGCTCGGCGAGAAGTACGAGCCGATCCGCTGCATCGAGTTCTGGGAAGGCGGCATCGACGTGGTGTGCGCCGACTCGATCGACGCTCCGGGCGACATCAACCTGAACGGGATAGCTTACGAAATCGCGGACGCGGTGCTGTTCACGAATTACTTCTTGTACGGCATCGACGCCCTCGATCCGAATCCGCAGCGGCGCGAGGCGCAGATTGCGGCGTCCGACGTCAATCGCGACGGCACGCCGTTGTCAGTGGGCGATGTGGTCTACCTGGTGCGGGTGATCGTCGGTGACGCGCTGCCGCTGAGCAAGCTGACGCCGTTCGCCAGCACGGTGACGGTGCATCAGGACGGCGAGTTGCTCGTAACCGAGTCCAGCAGCCGGGTGGGCGCGATGTTGCTGACGTTTGCGGTCGGCGATTCGTACCGGCTGGAGAACTTGACGAACCTGACGCTGCTGCAGGCGGCGGACAAGGGAATGCTGAAGGCGCTGATTTACGACATCTCGACCGCCGCGCTCGAAGCCGGTGTCAACCGGATCGCGCGCGTGGAGGGCGATATTCGGCTGGTGAGTGCTGAGGCGGCCGACTACAGCGGCAATATGCTGACGAGCACTTTGGCCAAGAGCATCATGCCGACGGCGTTTTCGCTCGGGCAGAATTACCCGAACCCGTTCAATCCGGAGACGGTGATCGAATTTGCCCTGCCGACGGCGGCGGATGTGACGATTTCGGTGTTCAATGCCGCGGGCCAGAAGGTGGCGACGGTGCTGAACGGAATGTTGCCGGCGGGCCGCCATCAGGTACGGTGGAATGCGGAAGATTCCGGCGGCAACCGGGTCTCCTCGGGCGTATACTTCTACAAGCTCGAAACGTCGGGCTTCACGGCGACGAAGAAGATGTTGCTGGTGAAGTAAGGGCAGCCCCTTTTGGGGCCGTCGCGCTTGACGGCCATGTACATAGAAAAGCCCCGCCGCAAGGCGGGGCTTTGTTTTTATGAACAGCGCGCGGGGCGGCGGATCAGATCTTGACGAGCCAGTCCCGGTACTTGTCGTTGCGCAAACGGACGACGTCCTCATAGATGGCAGCCAATTGCGGCGCGATCTGGCCTTTGCGCTCGAGATTAAATTTGCGGCGTTCGAGCTGCTTGACGTAGTTGACGCCGGAGCCAGTGCCGGTGAAGAAGATTTCGTCAGCTTCGAGCAGTTTCTCGCGGCGATACTTCCCTTCCGTCACCTTCATCTTCAGCATCTCCTTAGCGAGCTGGACAGCCGACAAGCGCGTGATTCCGGCAAGCGGGCCACAGTCGAGAGACGGCGTGAAAAGCTTGCCGTCTTTGACGAAGAACAGATTCATGATCGAGGCCTCGGCCACGTGGCCTTCGGTGGAAGACAAGATACCAACCTCGTAGCCCTTGTTTTTGGCTTCCTGCGCCGAGAAGAACGACAACAGGTAGTTGCCGGTGAGTTTTCCGGAATAGGTGCCGTCGGTCGGACGTTTCTGGGAGACGAAACAACAGCGGAACTGGTTGGCAGAAGAAAACGGAATCGACTGGATGAAGATGGAGACGCCGTAAGTGGAGGGGCGCATCAGGCCAACGCCTTTTTCTTCGCGATAGACGAGCGGGCGGATGTAGGTATCGGCGCGGACGTTGTTCTTGCGAATCAGCGTGCTGATGATGCCGACAAATTCATCGAGCGTAAGTTTGAAGTCGAGCCCGATCATGCCGGCGCTGCGGCAGAGGCGCTGGTAGTACTTCTCCGGACGAAACAGGAACCAGCCTTTGCGGTCTTCGACGCAGAAAGCCTTCATACCTTCGAAGGCGGCGGTGCCGTAGTTCATCGCCTGCATCATCGTGGAGACGTTGTTGACGGACGGCGCATGGTACTTGCCGTTGGTGTACATGTATTTCACGGATCAACCTCGGAAAGAGTCGATAAGGTAAGTCAATGCCAAGTCATAGCCGGCGGGGCCGAGCCCGCTGATGACGCCGACGCAGGCGCGGGCGGTCAGGGTCTGGCGGCGAAATTCCTCGCGACGGTAGATGTTCGAGAGATGGACTTCGACGACCGGGACGGTCACTGTCAGAAGTGCATCAAGGATTGCGACGGAGGTGTGCGAGTAGGCGGCGGGATTGATGATGATCCCAGCGACGTCGCGACGATAGCGCTGGAGCCATTCAACGATTTCGCCCTCGTGATTGCTCTGGTGAAACTCCAGGGCGAAGCCGCGGGCGGACGCTTGGGCACGCAGGCGCTGTTCGATCTCACCGAGGGCGAGCGAGCCGTAGATTTCGGGCTGGCGCTCGGCGAGCAGATTCAGATTGGGGCCGTTGATCACAACGATTGTTCGATTCAGGCAATCCTCCGTTTCACAGCCGCGACGGCGGCGGCAAACTCCCGATAGTCTACACTACGAATCCGATGATTGCCACAGCTTTTTAGGAGGACAAATTGGATGCAGTCGCCCTGCCGCTTTTTGTCGTGTTGGATCTTGTTCCAGAGGCGGCGGGGTGTCGCGCCGGCAAAGTCAAAGTGGGAGTAGAGCGCAAGGAAGGCGGCTTCGCACTGCTCGCGATCTTCTTCGCTCAAACCGGCGTGGCGAGCCGACAATTCGAGGGCGATCTGGATGCCGAAGGCGACGGAATGGCCGTGCGATTGGCCGGTCAGAGCTTCGTAGGCGTGGCCGGCGGTGTGACCGAAGTTGAGGATGCGGCGCAGGTCGCGTTCGAAGGGATCGCGGTTGACGATGTCGGCTTTCAGGCGACCGGCAGCGTCGATCAGGCGGTGGAAGTCGGTTATGGACGCACGGGAAGCGGGAGTCTGCGTGAAACGGCGCCAGAGACGGGAGTCGTAGACGCAGAAAATCTTGAAGGCCTCGACCAAGCCGTCGCGCACTTGCGATTCGGTGAGAGTGGTCAGGAAGTCGTGGTCGCAGACAACGACGCGGGGGGTGAAGAAGGCGCCGACGATATTCTTGATGCCGAGAAAATTGATGGCCGTTTTGCCGCCAATGGCCGCATCCACCTGACTGACCAAGGTCGTGGGCACGGCGACACAAGGAATTCCGCGCATATAGAGCGAGGCCGCGAGACCGGCCAAGTCGGTGACGACACCGCCGCCGATGGCGAGGAGCAGCGAGCGGCGGTCAGCGTGGTGACGATGCAGCCAGGCCAGGATCCGATACAATGAGGTTTCGGATTTGGAGGACTCGGCGCTCCTGAACAAGAACCACCGAGCGGTCTTGGGCACGGCGGTTCGGAGAGCGCGTTGATGGAGACGATAGACCCGATCATCGCAAACGACGAAGACGGCGGTCGGCTTGTCGCTTCCGACAAGAAGGCGTGCCAATTCGGCGGACAGAATTCCGGAGCCGGAGACGACACGCGTCGGCGCGGTACCGGAATGGAGAGAGAATTTAGTGAGCATGGGCGGAAGTCCAGCGCTGATAGAGTTCAACGATCTGAGCCGCGACAGAGGCGGCAGTTTGGCCCTTGGTATCAACACGAGTGGTGATGCAGGCGTAGGCTGCGGCGCGTTCGCTGCTGAGTTCATCGAGGCGGCGGGTGACGTCGCCGGCGGCGAGGAGCGGCCGATCAGCAGCGGACACCAGACGCCGGGCGAGTTCATCAACGTCGGCGGCGAGCAGAATCACGAGGCCGTGTTGCTGCGCGAGCGCGAGATTGGCTGGGGGAATCAGCATCCCGCCGCCGGTGGCGATGAGTTGATGATCCCGTCGGCAGAGTTTTTCCAGAAGCTCGCGTTCGCGTTGGCGGAAGTGCGATTCTCCCTTCTCCGAGAAGATGCGCGCGATCGACAGCCTTTCATTCTTCTCGATGGTCTGGTCGGTATCAACGAATGCGCAGCCAAGTGTCCGCGCGGCGATATGGCCGGCGGTGCTCTTGCCGACGCCGGGCATGCCGGTCAGAAAGATGTTCCGAGCGTTAACGTTGATTGACATGACGAAGATAGGAGCGGTAGTTGGCAAGGGCTTCGCGCATCGAGTCGCCACCGAATTTCTCGGAGAGCATGTCGGCGAGAGCGAGAGCGACGACGGCCTCGCAGACGACGCCGCCGGCGGGAACGACGCAGATATCGGAACGGACGTAGGGTGCGTCGGTCGGGCGGCGCGATTTGAGATCGGTTGACGGCAGCGGCTTGCCCAAGGTCGAGATCGGTTTGAAGTAGGCGCGGAGGATGATTTCCTCGCCGGTGGTGATGCCAGCCGTGATGCCGCCGGCGTTGTTGGAGCGATGATGGTAGCCACGCGCCTTGCTGTAAAGAATGGGGTCGTGCACCTGCGAGCCGAATTGGGTGCTGGCGAGGATGCCGGTGCCGATTTCGATGGCTTTGACGGACTGCACGCCCATGACGGCGGCGGCGAGACGGACATCGGCGCGGCGATCCCATTGGACGTAGCTGCCAAGACCAACGGGCGCGCCGGTGACGACGATCTCGCTGACGCCGCCGAGGGTGTCCTGACGGGTAACGGCGCGGTCGATTTCGCGGATCATCAGTTTGGCGGCGGCGGGACTGGCACAACGCACGGGGGATTTTTCGATTTGGCGAAACTTGGCTGGAGTGAATTTCACCGGCTGGTCGCTGACGATGTTGCCGATGCGGCGGGTGTGCGAGTAGACGACAATTCCGAATGCATGCAGATACTGTTTGGCGACGGCGCCGATGGCGGTGCGGGCAGCGGTTTCGCGGGCCGAGGAGCGTTCGATCGCTTTCTGGATGTCGTCGAAGTCATACTTGAGTACGGCGGGCAGATCGGCATGGCCGGGGCGCGGCACGGTCTTCTTGGGGCGTGCCTGATCCTTCCAATTTTTCCAGTCACGATTTTGAATGAAGATGCTGATCGGTGCCCCGATGGTGACGCCATCCCAAATACCGGCGGTGATAAGAGCGGTGTCCTGCTCGATACGCATCCGCAGACCACGGCCGTAACCGAGTTGGCGGCGGCGCAGGTCGAAGTTGATGGCCTGCAGGTCGAGCTTGAGGCCGGCGGGGATGCCCTCGAGGACAGCGGTCAGCCCGATGCCGTGCGATTCGCCGGCGGTGACGAAGCGGATCATGCGCGCGCTCCGGAGATGATTTGCAAGATTCGGGCCGGCGCGACGGCGCGACCGGTCATCAGGTGCCAATTGTCGGCCGCCTGCACGGCGAGCATGTACTTGCCGTCGACGTGGCGGCGCGAGTCCTTGAACGAAGGAGAATAACGCAATTCGAAGAGCGCTCGGCAACGCGCCAGCAGTCGCTTCGACAGCAAAGCAGAAGCGGCGAGCGGAGTACAATTGATGAGCAAGTCGATCGGTGACTCCAGTTGAGACAATCCGTCATAGGTAGACATTCGAGCACGCGCGGCGCACTTCAGTTGATTCAAATAGCTCTGCCACGAGCGGCGCTTGCGCCAATGGCGGCTGATGATAGAGATTGAAGAACAGGAAGTCTCGGCGAGGTAATAGACGACCGTGCGAGCAGCGCCGCCGGTGCCGAGGATGACGACATGCTTCCCGCGCAGATTGAGGCGCAGCCGATTCTCGACGGTTGCCTTGATCCCAGCATAGTCGGTATTGAAGCCGCGGAATATGCCGCGGCGGCGCAGTACGAGATTGACAGAGCCGGTAGCTGTGGCGATCGGGTCGAGATGGCGCAGGTGACGGGCAACGAGCTCTTTATGCGGCACGGTGACATTGAAGCCGCTCATGCGGATCTCCTCGGCCAGTGTGATGAACCGTTTGACGCGATTGGGTGGAAGATCGAACGTGACATAGAGCGCATTGATGCCGGCGTCGAGGAAAAGCGAATTGTAGATCAACGGAGAAAGCGTGTAGGAGATGCTCGCGCCGACGATGCCGGAGAGCTGAAGAGGCTTGGGCATCAACAAAGGCTCCGCAGAGTGGTATAGAATTCGGGCGCAGAGATCGCGATCATTTCCTGATACTTGCCGCTGAGTTCACCGCCGAGCGCGAGAGTGGCGATTTCGATGGCCATGGCGAGACGATGGTCGCCCCGGGGGTCGGCCGAGGTCGACGGTTGCGGTGCGCCGCCGTGGACAATGAGATCCTCACCGTCGATCGCGGCGTCGCAGTTGAAGGCGCGGGCCAAATCGACGATTCCCTGCGCGCGGTCGGACTCCTTGACGCGCAATTCTCCGACCTTGCGGAAGCGCGTCGTGCCGGAAGCGAACATGGCGGCGACGGCCAGAGCCGGAACCTCGTCGATGAAGGAAGCGGTGGCGATGCCGTCCGAGTCAGCGCCGCGGAGTTGGGAGGACTCGATCGTGAGCGAGCCGACCGGTTCGTTGGCGCAGAGTCGGCTGTGGCCGACTTGAATGCGGGCGCCCATGCGCCGGAGCAGTTCGAGAGCGCCAAGGCGAGTGGGATTGACCAGAACGTCCCTGATGACAACGCGGCTGCTGCCGATGACGGAGGCAGCGACGCAGAAAAAGGCGGCGGTGGAAATATCGCCGGGCACGTCGTACTCGAAGGCCCCCAGCGTGACGGGAGGAACCAATGCAGTTCTCATGTCGCTTCGAATAATGGCGGCGCCGGCGTGCTCAAGCCAGCGCTCGGTGTGGTCGCGGGAGAGTTCGGGCTCGGTGTAGGTCGTCGATCCCTCGGCGGCCAGCGCGGCGAGCAAGACGGCGGACTTGACCTGCGCCGAGGCGATCGGCGAGGTGTAGTCGATGCCGTGCAGGTTGCGGCCAGCGACGCGCACGGGCGGACGGTCGTCATCGGAGCGCGTTTGGATATCGGCGCCCATGAGCAGCAGGGGCGCCGTGACGCGGCGCACCGGGCGGCGACTGAGGGAATTGTCGCCGGTCAACTCGCAATTCAACTGGGAGCCGGCAAGGATGCCAATCATGAGGCGTAGAGTCGTGCCGGAGTTGGCGCAATACAATTCAGCGGCAGGCTGGCGGAAGGCACTGAGTCCGCGGCCGTCGATTTCCGCAAGTCCGTCGCGAATCGTGATCGGGACGCCCAATTTGCCGAGGACCGCGGCTGTGGCGGCGACATCGGCGCCGAGCGAGAGGTTGCGGATGCGCGATTTGCCCTGCGCGAGCGCGGCAAACATGAGAGCGCGGTGGGACAGGGATTTGTCGCCGCGCAGAGTGATTTCTCCTCGCAATGGTCGATTCATTCCGGGATCGGCTCCGATTGAGTTGTCAGCAAGCGACGAAAGGCATCTTCATCGCCGGCGTCAAGCGCTTTTTGTGCCTGATCGAGAGAGTGGCGGAGACGCTGGAGGCTGCGGCGCAGGTGGGGAGCGTTGTGCCAGAGCATCTGGAAGACCATTTCCGGATCAGACGCGGCCACGCGCGTGGCACCGCGAAAGCTGGGACAGGAGAAATAATTGAGCGCAGCGAAGTCGCGGCGGTGCTCGGTGATTTGGGACTTGAGCAAGAACGCCAACAGGTGCGGGAGATTGCTGGAAGTGGCAAAGATGCGGTCGTGGATGCTCGGATCGACAGGGACTTCCAGAGAGCCGAGTGAGGTGACCAAGTCGCGAAAGTGCGCGAGCGCATGATCATTGGTCGGAGCGATCGGACACGAGAAATAGGGCTGTCCTGCGAAGAGCTGCGGATTCCAGGAGTCGGGGCCATGTTTCTCAGTGCCGGCGAGGGGATGGCCGCCGACGAAATTCGTCAAGCCGGCGGAGGCGGCTGCCGCGATAATCGCTTCCTTCAGCGAGCCGGTATCAGTGACAAGAGACTTGGTTACGAGCGCGTCGGCGTGCGACTGTAACAACTCGATGATCTGGCGGATCGGGGTGGCAAAGATGATGACGTCGGAAGCGGCGATGGCTTCCCCGCCGCTTCCCGCGATACCGGAGACGACGTTGTGGTGGAGGGCCTCGGCACAAAGCGCATCGTTCAGATCAAAGCCCGTCACGATGTGGTGTGACGCGGCCAGTCGGGCTGCGAGCGAGCCGCCGATTTGACCGAGACCGATGACGGCGATTTTCATTGGGCGAGCGTGCTCACACCGTCTTGCCGACGGCAGCCGAGATGTTCTTGACCTGTTTCATCATCGCGTCGAATTGCTCCAGCGTCAACGATTGATAGCCGTCGCAGAGGGCCTTATCGGGATACGGGTGAATTTCAACGATCAGTCCGTCGGCGCCAGCGGCGATCCCGGCCAGGGAGACGGGGGGAATCAGGTGGCGTTCGCCGGTAGCGTGAGATGGGTCGAGAATGACCGGCAGATGGGTCAGTGTCTTGAGCGCAGGGATCGCCGCAATGTCGGCGGTATTGCGGGTCAGCTTTTCAAAGGTGCGAATGCCACGTTCGCAGAGGATGACGTTGTAGTTGCCATTGGCGAGCAGGTACTCGGCGGACATGAGCAGTTCTTCGATCGTCGACATCAGGCCGCGTTTGAGCAGGACCGGTCGCGATTGCCGGCCGATTTTTTCAAGCATGGAGAAATTCTGCATGTTGCGCGCGCCGATTTGAATGATGTCGGCGTAGTCCGAGACCAGTTCGACGTCGTCCTGCGAGAGGCATTCGGTGACGATAGGAATGCCGACCTCGTCGCGGACGCGGGCGAGGATTTCCAGTCCCTTGCGGCCAAGTCCCTGGAAGGCGTAGGGCGAGGTGCGCGGTTTGAAGGCGCCGCCGCGGAGGATGCGGGCGCCGGCGGCTTTGGCGGCGATCGCGGCTTCGCGCACCTGGTCGTAGCTTTCGACCGCGCAAGGTCCAGCCATGACGGTGACGGTGTTGGCGCCGATCTTGGTGCCGTTGAGGCTGACGACGGTGGGATCAGGCTTGAATTCGCGCGAGGCGAGTTTGTACGGTTTCAGGATCGGGATAACGGCTTCGACGCCCTCGAGACCGAGCAGGCGCTCTTTGTCGATCGAGCGTTCATCGCCGATGGCGCCGATGACGGTCTTTTCGTCGCCCTGCGAGATATGCGGCTTGAGGCCGAGTTCTTCAATGTGCCTGATCACGCCGGCCGTTTCTTTGACGGTGGCGGTCTTTTTCATAACGACAATCATCATGCTTCCTCTCCGGCCAGGTCGGGACGCAGGCGGGCGGCGTCACCGAGATACAGATGTTCAATTTGGTCCTGCGGCTTATCGGTGTTGACGAGAATCAAGATGCGGATGACGCGCTGGAGCGCGCCGGGGACATCGATTTCGGTGGCGCACATGAGGGGCACGAGCTTAAGCCCCATTTCGCGCACGGCGTAGGCGGGATAGTCGGCGTTGAGATCGCGGGTGGCGGTGATGAAAACGGCCGCGATGTCGGCGATTTCGATGTCGTTTTTGGCGAACATGTGGATCAGCAATTGGCGGGTGGCTTCGAAGATCGCCTCGCGCGAATTGGCGGATGCGCAGATGGCGCCGCGCACACCGCGGGTCATCGGGGGCCTCGTAGTTGCATGCGAACCTCCAGCAAAAATTGACGCAGGTTGGAATTCGTATCGGAGTGGTCAGAGTCGATGAGTTGCAGCAGGCGGCTGCCGATGATGACGCCGTCGGAGTGGCGCGCGGCCGCCCCCGCTGATTCGGGCGAATTGATGCCGAAGCCGACGCAGACGGGCAGATCGGTTGATCGGCGGATGGTGCCGACGGCGCGAGGGATGTGGCCGTTAAGGTGCGCGGCGGTTCCGGTGACGCCGGTGATGCTGACGTAGTAGACGAAGCCGGAAGCGACGGCGGCGATGCGGGCGATGCGCGCCGGCGGCGTCGCGGGAGTGACGAGCGGGATCAGGTCAAGTCCGTGCTCGCGGCAGAGACGCCGCAAGCCATCACTTTCCTCGGCGATGAGATCGGGAACAATCAATCCACTCACGCCGGACTTAGAAGCCGCGCGGACAAAGCGAGCCAGACCGAATTTGAGCAGCGGATTGAGATAGCCCATGACGACGAGGGGTTGAGAGATTGACGCGGCCAGTTCGCGAATCAGCGCGAGGCCGGAGGTGGTCGTAAAGCCGTTCGCGAGGGCGACGTGCGACGCATGTTGAATGACCGGACCGTCGGCGAGCGGGTCGGAATGCGGGAAGCCGATTTCGATGACATCGGCACCGGATGCGGCGGCGGTGGTGACCGCGTCACGGAAGCGCTTGCGATCGGGAAAATCGGCGGTGAAGAACGGAATCATGGCTCGTTCACCGCGCGCACGCCTATTTTGGATAGCTTCACGAATTGACCGGGTCATAGTCCATCACGCTTTGCAGGTCTTTGTCGCCACGGCCGGAGAGATTGACCAGGATGATCACGTCAGGTTTGCATCGGGACGCCATGCGGCGCGCCTGCGCAAGGGCGAAGCTGGATTCGAGCGCCGGGATAATGCCCTCGTGGCGGCTGAGTTCTTTGAAGGCTGCGACGGCGGCGCGATCGGGGATCGCGACGTAGGTGACGCGACCGGAGTCCTTCAACGCGGCATGCTCGGGACCGACGCCGGGATAGTCGAGGCCGGCGGAAATGGTGTGCGTCAGTTCGATCTGTCCGTCACCATTTTGCAGAATGTAACTGTGGGCGCCGTGCAGCACGCCGGGGGAACCTTTGGTCAGCGTGGCCGCGTGGCAGCCGCGACGTAGCGCACTGCCGGCGGATTCGACGCCGACGAGTTTAACGCGCGAGTCGCGGCGAAACGCGGAGAAGATGCCCAGCGAGTTGGAGCCGCCGCCGACGCAGGCGACGACGTAGTCGGGCAGGCGTTTGGCAGTGGTGAGCATTTGGCGACGCGCTTCGCGACCGATCACCGACTGAAATTCGCGCACGATCAGCGGATAAGGATGCGGCCCGACCGTGGAGCCGATGATGTAATGAGTTGTGCGGACGTTGGTCACCCAGTCGCGGATGGCCTCGGAGGTGGCCTCCTTGAGCGTAGCCCGACCGGCGGCAACTTCGCGGACCTCCGCGCCGAGTAAACGCATACGCTGGACGTTGGGGGACTGACGTTGTATATCGTGCTTGCCCATGTAGATGACGCATTCGAGTCCGAGCTTGGCGCAAACGGCGGCGGTAGCGGTGCCGTGCTGGCCGGCGCCGGTTTCGGCAACGATGCGGCGTTTGCCGAGCCGGGCAGCGAGGAGCGCTTGCCCGAGGCAGTTATTGATCTTGTGCGCGCCGGTGTGGTTGAGGTCTTCGCGTTTGAGAAAGATGCGCGCGCCGCCCCAACGCCGGGTGAGATTGGTCGCATAATAGAGCGGGATCGGGCGGCCGCCGAAGTCGCGCAGCAATTCGGCCAGTTCGTTGCGGAAAGCGCGGTCGCGGCGGGATGCGGCGAAGGCACGCTCCAGTTCATCGAGCGCGGCCACGAGCGTCTCGGGCACGAAGCGGCCGCCGTAGGGTCCGAAGTAGCCTTTACGCGCGGTTGTCGGCATAGCGCACCGCCTCCACGAATCTGATGACGAGGTCGTGATCCTTGATGCCCGGGAGGCGTTCGGTGCCGCGGGCAACATCGACGCCGAAGGGGCGATGAGCTGTGACAACGTCGGCAACATTGGCGGCGGTGAGATTGCCACCCAGCAAGGCGCGGGGCGAAAGCGGAACGCTCTGATCGGCGAGGCAGCGATGCATGTCCGCGACGTGCAGGTTCTTGAAGTCAAGCAGGTGCAGATCACCGTTGCAGAGAGCGGCGGCGGCAATCGTTTCGGTGACCAGCGTCGAGTAAATCCAACCGCGCGTCGGGACGCGGCGCAGATTGTCGGGTGGCGCGAAATAGATCTGGCAGTAGTCGAGGACGAAATCGGTCATGTGGTCGAAGCGCAGCAGGTCGTCCGGTTTGGCGAAAACGCCGACGACATGGCACTTCCCTGCCGCTGCGGCGAGAATCCTGCCGACGGCGTCGTAGCCCGCGCGCCGGGGCGAGTCACAGAGGACCAAACCGATGAAGTCAACGCCGGCGTCGATACAGAGCCGGGCGTCTTCGAGGTTGGTGACGCCGCAAATCTTGATCAAAGTCATAGGCCGCGGAGCTCCTTGATTTTTGCGCTCACATCCGCGGCGCGGGTGACGGCGGTGCCGATGAGAAAGGCGTGCGCACCGGCGGCGCGGAGGCGGTCGACGTGGGCGCGGTTGTTGATGCCGCTTTCAGCGACACGGACAACGCCGGCGGGGATCAGTGGCAGAAGGCGTTCGCCGACGGTCAAGTCGATTGCCAGAGTTTGGAGATTGCGATTGTTGACGCCGATGATGTCGGTGCCGATACCGAGGGCAACTTCGAGTTCGCGCGGCGTGTGGACTTCGACCAGCGCGTCGAGGCTGCAAGCGCGGGCCGTGGCGAACAGGTCTGCCAGAAGTCTCTCGTCGAGCGCGGCGACGATCAGCAGGACAGCCGCAGCGCCGGCAGCTTTGGCTTCGAGGATTTGCAGTTCATCGACGATGAAGTCTTTGCGCAGAATCGGCAGCGGAATGCGCTCGGCAACCTGCCGAAGGTCATCCAGCGATCCGGCGAAATGCGTGGATTCGGTCAGGACGCTGACGGCTGCGGCACCTTCGCGCCAGTACCGGCGCGCCAACTCAGCCGGGTCGAGATCGACCTTAGTGCCGGCCGAGCTGGGCGAGGTGCGTTTGATTTCGAAGATGAATTGCTCACCAAGGCCAGAAAGCGCGGCGCGGAAGGAGGGTGTCGGGCGGCCGTTGCGTTCGCGCAGTTGCTGCTCCACCTGGCGGCGCCAATCATCCCGCGAGCGGGCGACGAGGTCGCGACGAACGGAGGCAACAATTGCATCGAGCATTTACTGTTCCTCCCGGCTGGCGCGGATGTAGTCATCGAGAAGGCGCAACGCGCGGCCGGAACGGCGGGCATCAAGCGCCATTTCCACGCCGACGGCCAAATCCTCGACACGGCCAGCGACGAGCAGACCAAAGGCGGCGTTAAGATCGGTGGCTGACGCGAGGGGCGAGTCGGCGCCGGAGAGGATATCGCGGAGCAGGCGCACGTTGTCATCTTTTTCACCGCCGCGCAGGGCCGCAGTGGGAAAGCCGTTGTGGATATTGGTGGGCAGCTCAATTTCGTCATTGAGGAGCGCGCCGTCGAGCCAGCGGTAGCGATGGTTGACGCCGAGGGGTATCAATTCGTCGTAGCCGTGCGAATTGTGCAAGGTCGTAACGTTCAGATCGGGGAGATATTCGCCGACGGCGGCGAGCATAGCGGCAGCCGGACGGGTGGCAGCGCCGATCATCTGATGCGTGGCGCGCGCGGGGTTGAGCAGCGGGCCGATCAGGTTGAAGACGGTACGAATGCCGAGTTCGCGCCGAACGCCGGCAACGCGTTTAGCAGCCGGATGATAAGCGGGCGCGAAGAGGAAGACGTAGCCGAGGTCATCAAGCAATTGCGCAGCGCGCTCAGGAGGCAGTTCGATGCGCACGCCGGCGGCTTCGAGCAGGTCAGCCGATCCGCAGGATGAACTAACGGCACGGTTGCCGTGCTTGGCGGTCGGCACGCCGCAGGCGGCTACGACCAGCGAAGCGGCGGTCGAGATGTTGAAGGTGCAGGTGCCGTCGCCACCGGTACCGCAGCAATCGAAGACCAACGACTGGTGATGAGGAACGGCGAGAGCGCGACGGCGCAGGGCCGCGACGCAGCCGGCGATTTCCGCGACGGTTTCACCCTTGGCGCGCAAGCCGATGAGAAAGGCGGCGATCTGCGCCTCGGTTACCTGGCCGTCCGCGACTGCGTCGATGAATTGCGCGGTTTCGGCGAAGGCGAGCGATTCCCTCTCGGCCAATTTGGCGAGGACGTCTTTGATCATGCGGCTACGTCCAGGAAGTTGTTGATGATCTTCATGCCGTCGACGGTCAGGATCGACTCGGGGTGGAATTGGACGCCGAAGAGCGGTGCGGACTTGTGCATAACGCCCATGATCTCGCCGTCGGAGGTGTAGGCCACGACTTCGAGCTGGGTGGGCAGGTTTTCCTCGGCTACGACGAGGGAATGGTAGCGCGTTGCTTTGAACGGATTGGGCAAGCCGGCAAAGACGCCCTTGCCGCGGTGGTAGATTTCGGAGGTTTTGCCGTGCACGAGGCGATCGGCAGCGCGCACTTCCCCGCCGAAAGCCTCGGCGATGCACTGGTGACCGAGACAGACGCCGAGGATCGGAATGGCAGTGTGGAAGCGGCGAATGACTTCCAGCGACAAGACGGCATCGCGCGGATGACCGGGCCCCGGTGAGATGACGATCCGCGTGGGCCGGAGATCGGCGATGACGGCGAGGGTGGCCGCATCGGGGCGCACGACGGTGATGTTGCGGTCGCGTTCGCCGATGTACTGCACGAGGTTGTAGGTGAAAGAATCATAGTTATCGATGAAGAGGATCATGCGAGTTCCTCCTCGGCGATACGGACGGCCTCGCGCAGGGCGGCGATTTTGTTGGCGGTTTCGAGGTATTCCTGCTCGGGAATCGAGTCGGCCACGATGCCGGCGCCGGCCTGCAGGCACACGCGACCAGCTTGTTTGATGATGGTGCGGATGGTGATGCACATATCGAGCTCGCCGGAGAGCGAGAAATAGCCGACGGCGCCGGCGTAGGGGCCGCGGGTGTTGCGCTCCAATTCCGCGATAATCTCCATGGCGCGCAGTTTTGGGGCGCCGGAGACAGTTCCGGCGGGAAAGGCGGAGCGGAACAAATCGAAGGCGGTGGAATCGGAACGGAGCGTACCGGAGACGGTCGAGGTTAGATGCATGACATGGGAGTACCGTTCGAGGTGCATCATGCCGGTTACGCGGATTGAGCCGAAGTCGCAGACGCGGCCGAGGTCGTTGCGACCGAGATCGACGAGCATCACATGCTCGGCGCGTTCCTTGTCGTTGTGGAGGAGTTCGTCGGCCAAGCGGCGGTCGTCGTCGATGGTACGACCGCGACGACGCGTGCCGGCGATCGGGCGGACCATTGCCTGGCGTCCCTGCAATTTGACCATCGCCTCGGGGGAGGAACCGATCAGCTCGATATCGTCAAAGTCGAGATAGAACATGTACGGCGACGGATTCAGCATGCGCAGAGCGCGATAGATGTGAAAACCGTCGGCGGCGGAAGCGCGTTCTTCCTGGCGGGAAATGACGGTCTGAAAGATGTCACCCCGGAAGATATGCTTCTGTGCAACGCCGACCATCTGCTCGAATTGTGCAGGGGAGACGTTGGAGCGGTAGTCCTCTGGCGGCGGCGGGGAGATTTGCGACGGCCGGGGAATCGGTGCTTGCAGAGCCGCGCGAATCTGTTCGAGCGAGAGCGGCTCGGAACCGGCGGCGAGCTGCTCGCGCGCATGACGCAGGCGCAGCAGAGTCATTCGCCGCAGGAAGTGATCAAAGACCAGCAGGGTATCGACGAAGAAGAAACGCCCAAGCGGAGCAGCGGTCGGAGCCAACAGTCCGCGCAGGCGCGGCTCAAAGAATTGCACGATTTCGTAGGAGGCAAAGCCAACGAGGCCGCCGAGCAGCGGCAGGTCGGTGCGCCCCGAGCCGACGGTGAAGCGGCTTAGCAACTGCCGGACACCGTCGAATGGAGCTGCGGCGCCATGCGGGATTGTCATCGTCTGCGCGGCCGATTTGATCAAGGTAGCCTCGGCCGTCAGTTCGAGGGTGAGAAGCGGATTGATGCCGATGAAAGTGTAGCGACCAAGCGCGGATGGGTCCTCCGCCGATTCGAGTAGAAACCGAGCCCCAAGGGGACGGAGTTTCAAGAAGGCAGAGACCGGAGTCTCGAGGTCGCCGGGCAGATTGATTTCGTCACAACCCAGGTCGAGTTGGGCAGCGGCGCGAGCGTTGACGAGTGAGTCCAAGATGTTCATTTTTTCACCAGACATGAAAAAAGCCCACCATCCTTGCGGACAGTGGGCTCAGTGAATTTTCCGTCAGACTGAGGTTACACCGGTACGGCGCCACTATCCGCGGTGCGGGCATACCACCACCAATAGTAGCCAAGCGTGAAGACGCCAAAGAGTGCCGTGATCAGAGTAACTTTCATCATGTGTAGCTGAATATAATCCCGTTTACGAATCTGTCAAGTCCTCTTTTGCGGCAGCGACGGTGAACGGCAAAGAAAACGGCAGGTTCCGATAAGAACCTGCCGTCGAAAATTCAAAATTGGGACAGGACTACTGGCCGCCACCTGCCGGAGGAGTTTGGGTAGGCTGCTGCGTTGGTTGCTGCGCCGGGGTTGTGGTCGGCATCTGCTGGCGCTCTTCACCGACGACACGTTCGACTGCCGATTCAGGAGTCGTAGTGGTCACGCCGCCGCGTGAAGACAGCGTCAGGCCGATGCAGGTCACCATAAACAGCACCGCCAGCACCCAACTGGCCTTGGACAAGAACGTCGAAGCGCCGCGCCCGCCGAAGACCGCACCGGCGAAAGCGCCGCCGCCGAAGGCAGAAGCGAGGCCGTCGCCCTTGGACGACTGCATCAATACGACGATGATCAGACCGAGGCAGACCATGAGGTGGAGAACAACCAGGACTGTGAACACTCTTTATTCCTCCTGCTCTTAACGAGCCGCATCAATTATCTTGCTAAAGGACTCCGCCTTCAGGCTTGCGCCGCCGACCAATCCGCCGTCGATATCCGGCCGGCTGAAGAGCTCGCGCGCATTGTCCGGCTTGACCGATCCGCCGTAAAGAATCCGCAGGTCATTTGCGGCGTTACCGTGAGATGCGGTCAGCAAGTCGCGGATCAGTCGGTGGACGGCTTGCGCCTGCTCCGGTGTCGCAGTCTTGCCGGTTCCGATGGCCCAGACCGGTTCGTAAGCGACAACGGTCTTGGTCAGGTCCTCCCGCGCAATACCGTTGAAGCACCCGCTGATCTGCGTCCGGACTACCTGCTCCGTCAGGTCGGCTTCCCGTTGTTCAAGGGTTTCACCGACACAGACGATAGGAGTCAATCCGATCGACAACGCCTTCTTGAGTTTAGAGTTGACAGTGAGGTCAGTCTCGAAGAAGTACTGCCGTCGTTCAGAGTGTCCCAAGATAACGTGCGAACAACCGAGCGTCAACAGCATTCTGCCGGAGACCTCGCCGGTATAGGCGCCTTCGTCTTCCCAGTACATATTCTGGCCCCCGACCTTGACCGCCGAACCGCGAACCGCTTCCAGCGCCGTCACAATTGACGTAAACGGTGGGCAGAGAACGACTTGGGGAGACGTCGCAGGGCCAAGATGTTGGGCGATCGCACCGGCAAGAGATTTGGCCTCCGCCGGCGTGGTGTACATCTTCCAATTGCCGGCGGCAATTTTGATTCGTGCCATACTGCCCTCACCTGTCCGTCAGGGCCGCGACGCCCGGCAGCAGCTTGCCTTCAAGGAATTCCAGTGAGGCGCCACCGCCGGTTGAGATATGCGAGAATTTTTTCTCGAGACCACTCTTGGCGACCGCCGCGGCTGAGTCACCGCCACCAACAACGGTGATGGTTCCGCCGCTGGTGAGTTGGGCAAGGACCTTGGCCATCTCCATCGTCCCGACGGCGAATTTGTCGGTTTCGAAAACGCCCATCGGGCCGTTCCAGACGACGGTGCGGCAATCAGAAAGCTCTTTCGAGAAGAGCTTGACGCTCTCCGGTCCGATGTCAAGTCCCTTGAGGTTGGCGGGGATCGAACCGGCGGCGTGGTAGCTCACAGTGGCCTCGTTGGAGATTTCCGCAGCGCAGGCGAAATCGACCGGCAGGATCAGCTTGACGTTTTTGGCTGCGGCCTGCTTGAGCAAGTCCGCGGCGAGGTCGAGCTTGTCGGCTTCGAGAAGCGATCCGCCGATTTCTTTTCCCTGAGCTTTCAAGAAAGTGAATGCCATACCGCCGCCGACGAGGACTTTCTCAACCTTGCCGAGGAGGTTGGTGATGACGTCGATCTTGCCGGAGATTTTGGCGCCGCCAAGGAGAGCCGCAAACGGACGTTTGGGGTTATTCAGCGCGCCGCCGAGAAACTCCAGTTCTTTTTTCATCAGATAGCCGGCGGCCGACTGATCGAAGTATTTGGTCACCCCTTCGGTTGAGGCATGGGCGCGGTGAGCGGAGCCGAAGGCGTCGTTGACGTAGACGTCGCCGAGGAAGGCGAGTTTCTGGGCGAAGTCAGGATCGTTGGCTTCCTCTTCCTTATGGAAACGCAGATTTTCCAGCAAGAGGATCTCGCCGGATTTCAGTTCGGCGACGGCTTGCTCCGCAGCGGCGCCGACGCAATCCGCGCCGAAATGCACTTTCTTCCCGGTGAGCTTCTCCAACACCGGCACGACCGGTTTGAGGCTGAATTCGGGACTGGGACCGCCCTTGGGGCGGCCGAGGTGCGACATCAGGATGAGTTTGCCGCTGCCGTTCACGACTTTGTTGATCGACGGCAGGGATTCGCGGATACGCAGATCGTCGGTGACCCGACCATCCTTGAGCGGGACGTTGAAGTCGACCCGCATCAGGACCTTGCGCCCGCTCAATTGCAGATCATCAATTGAGAGTTTGTTCATGGCGCACCCCTACATCATCTTCTCGAGCGCCTCGACCATGCGACACGAGAAGCCCCACTCGTTGTCGTACCACGAGAACACCTTGATCATGCTTCCTTTGGCCTGAGTCAGCTTGGAGTCGAGAATTGACGAGTGGTTGTTGCCGACGATATCGATGGAAACGATGGGCTCCTCGCAGTATTCAAGGATGCCTTTCATCTTGCCGTGGGCGTATTCCTTGAAGGCGGCGTTGAGTTCGTCGACGGTCACTTCCTTGTTCAGGATCGCCGCGAGATCGACCAGTGATCCGTCGGAAGTGGGGACGCGGACGGCCAGGCCGTCGAGTTTGCCCTTCATTTCCGGGATGACTTCGGCGATTGCCTTGGCGGCGCCGGTCGTGGTCGGAATCATCGACATCGAAGCGGCGCGGGCGCGGCGTAGGTCCTTATGCGGCAGATCGAGAATTTTCTGGTCGTTGGTGAAGGCGTGGATGGTCGTCATCAGGCCCTTCTCGATACCGAATTTGTCGTGGAGGACTTTGACCACCGGGGCCAGGCAATTGGTCGTGCAGGAGCCGATGGAAATGACATGGTGTTTGGACTTGTCGTACTGGTCCCAATTGACGCCGAGCACGAAGCTGCCGTCGTGGCCCTTGGCCGGGGCGGAGATCAGGACTTTTTTAGCGCCGGCGGTGATGTGTTTCGCGGCGCCGTCGCGGTCGGTGAATTTTCCGGTGGATTCGACAACCACCTGCACGCCGTTGGCGGCATGCGGGAGCTTGGCCGGATCGAGTTCTTTGGTGACCTTGATGGTTTTGCCGTTGATCACGAGGTTGTCGCCTTCAGTGCGGACCTCGCCGTTGAATTTCTTGTGAATTGAGTCGTACTTGAAGAGATGGGCCAGCGTAGCGGCATCGGTGATGTCATTGACGCTCACGAAGTCGAGTTTGCCTTCGGTGATCGCTTTCCGAACGATCAGACGGCCGATGCGTCCAAATCCATTAATCGCTACTTTAGTCGCCATGAGATCCTCCACCTTCCGTGCTATTTACGCAAAAAGACGTACACTATCCCTACCGAGAATTGCCAACCGGAGTAGTTGCTAATTCCCGCGATATCGCCATTGAATTCGTTGTCGAGGTACTTGACCATGGTATCGAATGAGAGTGATTCCGTGAGCGGGATTTCGGCGCCGCCGCCGAGCCACCAGCCCCAGTCGGATTCACTCGAGACCGAGCCGTCGGTGTAACGGGCCCAATAGGAGTCATAGGGTCCGAGCGTGGCAGTTTCGCGGCCGATGATAAATGCGCCACCGCCCTCGATGTAAGGCCGGGTTTTGCCGGGAAACTGGGTGCTGAAGGGGGAAATTTTCAGGCCAAGCTGCATCGGAAAGATAGAGGCCTGCCCGAGAAATTGCCCGTCGAAGACGCCGTTAACGTAGACATCGAAGGTGATGTCGCCCTTGGAATAAGAGCCGAGATTCAATACACCGGCGAGCCAGCGGGTCAGATAGTAATTGGCGTAGGCTTCGACGTAGAAGTTGGTGCGGTTGCCAAAGAGCTTGACTTCGTCATTGGGCTGATTGAGCTCGTTGGATTTGTTGGTGAACAGTCCGAGGCGCAACCCCAGCGCAGTAGTCCCGGAGGGTTGCGAAGCAGCCGCGGCCGCCGTCAGGAACAGGGTCAGGATGTACGCCGAGACAATCGACTTAGCCAATATATTCCTCTGCCATTTCGATAAGCCGCTCATCGACTTTCTTCAAGGAATATACCGCTTCCGTGAGTTCGGCACCAACAATTTCATTGCCGCGCAAGGCGACCATTTGACCGAATTTGCCGTCGCGGATGTAGTCAACAGCGGCGGAGCCGTAGCGTGTCGCCAGCACACGATCGAAGGCGGTGGGTGCGCCGCCGCGCTGGATATGCCCGAGGATGACGGCGCGCGCCTCGAATTTGGTGCGCTTCTCGATTTCGTCGGCCAGCAAAGTGCCGATACCGCCGAGGCGGACATGGCCGAACTGGTCAACGCCCATGTCCTTGACGATGAGCGAACCGTTGGCATCGACCTTGTTGTCAAACGAGACCTTGGCGCCTTCGGCGACAACCACGATTGAGAAGTCTTTGCCGCGCTTGTGGCGTTTGCGAATGAGTTCGCAGACCTTGTCGACCAGGACAGGACGCTCGGGGATCAAGATAACATCCGCGCCGCCCGCGACGCCGGCATAAAGCGCGATCCAACCGGTATGGCGACCCATCACTTCGATGACAAGGACGCGGTTGTGCGACTCGGCAGTGGTGTGCAGGCGGTCGATGGCCTCCATCGCGATATTGATCGCGGTGTCGAAACCGAAGGTGGTATCGGTGCCGGAGAGGTCGTTGTCGATGGTCTTGGGGATACCGACGACGTTGATGCCGAGAGCGGACATCTTTTGGGCGACACCCAGGGTATCTTCCCCACCGACGGCGACGATGCAATCCAGTTCGAGGTCTTTGATGTTTCGCAAGACTTCCTCGATACCGTCGCCGTTCTTGAACGGGTTGGTTCGGGAGGTCTTCAGAATTGTGCCGCCGCGGTGGAGGATACCGGAGACATCATTGATGCCGAGCGGCTGGACGTTGGTGTCGCCCATCAGGCCTTTCCAGCCTTCGCGAATTCCGACGATTTCCCAGCCGTTCTTGTTGATGCCTTTGCGGACGACGGCCCTGATGACGGCGTTGAGGCCGGGGCAATCACCGCCGCCGGTCACGATTCCTACACGCAACTTATTACCTCCATGTTATTTCCATGTCACATCCATTATCGGCAGGCGCGCCTAATTTAGTACGCGCTGTCCAGAATCAACCTCACTTTGATAATACGTTCGCCGCGACGGATTTTCAAATTTACAGAATCGCCCGGCGCGACGATCAACTGCTGCTCAACTTCTGCCAGCGGCATCCCGACCGCGCTGGTCGCGTTGACAGACAGCAATTGGTCCCCCGTCTCGATCAGGCCATCGGCGGCCGAGCCGGTCCGGACGGCGTCGACGAAAACGGTATCATTTTGTGATCGCAGGGTGAGACCGGTGCGCTCAAAGCCGGACAGCGCGGGTGCAGGGCCGGCTAACGGCGCGAGGTAGAGCTTTTCGTTGGCGTAATCGAAGGTGACGCGGAAGCGTTTGAGCAGGCCGGCGCCGATGTTGCCGGCCGTGTGTTCGCCGGAGAAGATCCCCTCGGAGCTCGTCGAGAAGTTGGCCAGGATGGAGTCAATGCGCCGGCCGCAGAGTTCGATCGCGGGCAGGACACCCATCAATCCGGTCGAGCCGCCGCCAATGCCGACGGCGCGGATCTCTTGATATTGACTGCGGTCTTTGCCGATCAGTCCGTTTCGTTGGACAAAAGGAGAGTTGAAGTCGATGGTGGAGCCGGAGCCGGTATCGATGCGAAAAAGACCGGGGATCGAGTCATTAACCTTCCCGGCGACATAGGGCAGATGAAAATCGATGGTGAGGTCGCAATACTCGCCCCACGACGCGCGCGGCGGGGTCGCGTTGTTGTAGAAGGTCAGGAGCTTCTGTTCGTAGTCGACGCTGACGATGCAGCGGCTGAGCACATCGTAGCCGACGATGCCGTCGATGGTGCGGTTGCTCGCCTGCTCGATGGCGGAGAGATCAACGGCAAAGACGGGCAGATCGACAAACTCCAGAGTGCCGATGACAAGGCGGTCGAGTTTGTAGGCGGGTGTTTGCTGAGCACCGCCGACACCATGCGCTTCGATATCCGCCAACTTGGTTACCGCCAGCGAATCGACGAGCCGCGCGTTGATGGCCGAGCCCCCGGCACCACTGTCGAAGATGAAGTAGTGTTTGCGACGGTCATCGATTTTGACCTCGACATAGGCGTGATTATTCCAGAACTCAAACGGTACAATGATTGAGTCACTCTTGATGGTCGTGAGCGCTTCGGTACCAGCGCGCGGATCGCGGAAGAGCGCATTGTCGATGGGCTGGTTGAATTTAGCAGAGAGCACTTCGTTGGAGCCTGCGACCAGGCCGGCCTCGGTGCGTTCGATGGTCCGAAACGGCACCATCACGCCGTCGACGGCGCGGTAGTCGAAATAGGTGGAGATGATCGTGGCCAGATCCATGTCGACGACAGTCTGATAGATCAGATAGGTTTGCTTGTTGATGGCGAGCTGCGCGGCGAGGCCGCCGACGGGAGCGATTTCGACAACACAGCAGCGGACGGAATCGACGAGTCGATCGGGCGCCACGAGTGAGACTTGCCCCGCAAAGGCCGCCGGGTCGAGATAGCTGCCGGTGGTCAGCGCCAGTTGGGTGATGAGGAGGGCTTTGTACTCGGCGCCAAGGGAATGAGTGAGTCCCGATTTGTCGCTCATCCAACAATCGTTGCCGGAGCAGGCCTGGGTATAGGCGGCGAGCGGCAGGTCAAGCTCGTAGCGGACGCGGTCAGGGGATTTATAGTACATTTTCGCTGTGCCGGTCATCCCGCCCATCTGGTAGCTGAAATCGAATTCCGCTGTCGTGATCTGGCGCAGCTTGTCCAAACCGCCCATCGCTTCGGTATGCTTGGCCAGGATTTCATTCAGCACCTGGGCCTGAGATGCTGCCGCCGCGAAGACGATCAGGAATGCGAAAATTATCTTGCTCATGATTCAGCCGTTCCTTTCCGGCTTAGGAAATCAAAACGACTTCCGCAAGCCGCCCGTTGGATAATATCGGACGACAAGAGACGAGAGAGAGGGGGGCAAAGTCCAAACATGACAACTACGGTCAGCTATTGACGATGAGCTTTCGATTAGCCGGATTCCCGAGAGCTTCGGGAAGATTGGAGATTATACCGTCGACGCCGGACGCCGCCAACTTGCCGGCAACGGCGACGTCATCGACAGTCCAGACGGCGACGTGGAAACCGGCCTGCTTTAGTCGTCGGACGAGCGCAGGTTTGGCAATAAGCTTGGAGAGATGGACAGCGGAGCAGCGGAGGTGCTGGAGGCGCTCGATGAGATATGCGGATAAGTCCAATTTTACCTTCATGTTACGAATCGGCCCAACGATGAGTGCGGTTTCGGCGCCGGGCAGCAACGTTTTGACACGCATCAATATCTTGGCATTGAAGCTCGAATAGATCAACTTGTGATTGGAGGCATGGCGGCCCAAAATCGCAATGATTTTGCTTTCGATCCCGGGTGATTTGATGTCGAGCACGACATCGATTTGTCCGGCGAACTCCTCGACGAAACGCTCGAAGTGGAGGACGTGTTGTCGCGATTCGACACGAAGCTTGTCGACGACCTTGGAGGAGGTGCGGCTGAGATATCCGGAATAGCCGGTCATACGGGCGAGGTGGTAATCATGGAAACAGTAGATCACTCCGTCACGCGAGCAGCGTAGGTCAACTTCGAGCGCATCGGCGCCCCGCTCACTGGCGTAGCGAAAGGCGGCCAAGCTATTCTCGGGGAAGAGCTTCGACGAACCGCGGTGGGCGATGATGCGAGTCATGGATTAGGACGATAGGTGTTTGACAACGTCATTTCAACAAAAGATATTGACGAATCCGACCGCACACCGGTCACAGTACTTATACCCCGTTGTGGCGGCTCCGACCAGTCGGCACGGCGAGAAGAGGAAGGATAGCAGGTGAAAGGCGTTGTGCTTGCCGGCGGGCTGGGAACCCGGCTGTTTCCGCTGACCAAGATCACCAACAAGCATTTGCTGCCGGTTTACGATCAGCCGATGATCTACTACCCGATTCAGACGTTGGTCAAAGCGGGGATCTCGGACATCATGATCGTCACCGGGGGTAACCATGCCGGAGATTTTCTGCAGTTGCTCGGCAATGGGAAGGAGTTCGGATTAAACGGGCTGCGGTATGCCTACCAGGAGGGCGAGGGCGGAATTGCGGCGGCGTTGGCGCTGGCGCGGCACTTCGTGGGGGACGACAAGTTTTGCGCGATCTTGGGCGACAACATAATCATGGACGACATCGGCGCGGCGGTGCGGAGATTTGATTCGGGCAGCAACGGGGCGGAATTGTTCTTGAAGGAAGTGGAAGATGCGCACCGTTTCGGAGTGGCGGTATTTGATCAGGAGCGGCGGCTGGTGGCGGTGGAGGAAAAGCCAGCGCAACCGAAGAGCAAATATGCGGTGACGGGCGTATACTTGTATGAGGCGGAGGCGTTCACGGTGATCGAGACATTGCGGCCGTCGGCGCGCGGTGAGTTGGAGATCACGGACGTTTCGAATCATTTCCTGCGGTCGGGGCGCTGCGGGTTTCACATTTTGGAGGGCTGGTGGACCGACGCGGGCACCTTTGAGTCGCTGCACCGGGCGCAGGGCTACGTGCGGTCGCTACGGTTGAACGCGGGAATCAAGGCAGGCGAGAATGATTGACGGAGTCAAGACGAAGGAATTGAAAGTTCACTGCGATGAGCGGGGCAATCTGTTCGAGGTCCTGCGGGCGGACGATCCACTGTTCAAGCAGTTCGGGCAGGTCTATGTCACGACGGGCTATCCGGGCGTAGTCAAGGCGTGGCACATGCACAAGAAGCAGACCGACCAGATGTGCGTGGTCAAGGGGCGCGCGAAGTTCGTGTTGTACGACGGGCGGGAACATTCGCCGACCTATGGTGAGATCAATGAGTTCTTTGCGGGGGATTTCCATCGATTGCTGATCCAGATTCCGCCGGGGATTTATCACGGGTTCAAGAACATCGGCACGGAAGAGTGTTACGTGATGAACGTACCGACGCACACGTACAATGCCGCCGAGCCGGACGAGTTTCGCGTTGACCCGCTCGATGCCAAGATTCCGTACGATTGGTCGCGCCACGATGGCTAAACGCTACCTGGTGTGTGGGGGCTGCGGGTTCATCGGGTCGAATTTTGTCCGGTTGCTGACGGAGTCGGAGCCGGAGGCGCAGATCACGGTGTACGACGCGTTGACGTATGCCGGCGCGCTGGAGAATCTTGGCGGATTGCAGCAGCACCGGTTCATGGAGTTTGTACGGGGCAACATCGCCGACCCCGAAGCGGTGGCGGCGGTGATGGGCAAGGGGTACGATCTGGTTGTCAACTTCGCGGCGGAGACGCACGTTGATCGGTCGCTGTATTACACGCAGCAGTTTGTGCGCACGAATATTTGGGGGGTGGAGGTGCTGCTGTCGGCGTGCCGCGAGCGGGAGATTCCGCTGCTGCAGATTTCGACGGACGAGGTTTACGGAGCGGCGGCCGCAGGCGAGTCATTTGATGAAACGGCGCCGCTGAATCCGAGCAGTCCGTATGCGGCGAGCAAGGCGGCGGCGGACTTGCTGGTGCTGGCGGCAATCAAGACGTTCGGCCAGCGCGTGGCGATTGTGCGCACGACTAACAATTACGGGCCGCGGCAATTTCCAGAGAAGCTGATTCCCTACTTTCTGAATCTGATCCGCGAGGGTCAGCCGCTGCCGGTTTATGGTGACGGTCAGCAACGACGGTGTTGGTTGTATGTGGAGGATTTCTGCGCGGGCCTGCTGCGGTTGGTGCGGGACTTCCCTGCCGGCGAAGTAGTCAACATCGGCGCCGACACCGATTGCACTAATTTGGAGACGATACAATTGCTGCAGAAGATCGCGGGCGCCGACAGCGCGATCAAGCATGTCACCGACCGACCAGCGCACGATCGCGGTTATCGGATTGATTCAGGCAAATTCCAGCGTCGTTACGGCGCGCTCAAGCAGCGGAGTCTGGAGAGCGGGCTGGCGGCGACGGTCGCGTGGTATCGTGAGAATCCGGCGATTTTTGCACGTTTGCGCAAGTCGGACGCCGCCGGATTCGAATCGCGGCACTACCAGGCGCGCTGAGGCGTATGAAGATCCTGATCGCCGGGGGTGCGGGACTTCTGGGAAGTGAATTGGTACGCCGTCTGGGGGGGATCCACGAAGTCATCGCTACCTATCATATTCAGCCGCCACCGGCGGGCGTGAGTGCCATCAGGGTCGACTTGAGCAACAGCGCTGAAGTTCAGTCGCTGTTTGGCGGTCAGAAGTTTGACGTGGTGATCAATGCCGCGGGGGCGGCCGCGGTCGACCGATGCGAACAAGATCATCAACATGCCGAAGTCGGCAACATCGCGATTCCGCAATCGCTGGTGTGGGCGTTGGCTGAGAGCAAGACCCACCTTTATCACATTTCGACCGATTACGTGTTTGACGGTGAAGCCGGGCCATATGACGAGACGGCGCAGGCGCGGCCGATCAATTATTACGGCGCGACGAAGTGGCAAGGGGAGCAAGTGATCGCGGCCAGCGGACAGCCGGCGACGATTGTGCGGGTCTGTTCGCTGTATTCGCTGGACCTGGGAGTGCGGTCAAATCTCTATAATTCAGTAGTAGCGGCATTGGCTCAGGGGCAGCAGTACGTGGCGGCGACGGATCTGTGGTCGAATCCGACGAATGTCGCGGACGTTGCGGATGCATTCGCCGACCTACTGGCGCTGAGGGCAACGCCGCCGGTGATGCACTTGGCGGGCCGTGAGCATTTGTCGCGACATGAGTTTGCCTGCCGCGTTGCGCGTCACGCCGGTTATGACAGCGCCCACGTCCTGGGGGCGACAACCGACGAACTGAAATTGAAGGCGGTGCGCCCGCGCCGCGCGGGGCTGATCTCAAGGCAGGCGGCCGCGCTTCGCGGCCATGATCTGCCGTCGTTTCCCCAAGGCTGATCAGCCCGGTCTATTCCGATCAAAGTTTGAGGCACCGGAAAGATTTTCGGATGTCGTCGGAAGACAATTCCAGTCGCAGCGCGGCAACGTCGAGGGCATCGTCGGTAAGTTAGTGACTCCATACCACTTAAGAGACCGTTTCAATCCGGCATAGCTCTTGCAATAGCTGACTGCGAAGGTCCACCAGCGGACCCAAGGAGTCAGAGAATGAAGCTCAAGTTAGCCTCGGCCATTGTCATCGGGCTGGCCGTTTCCCTTTGCGCGCAGAACTATCCGCAGCGCGATGCTTTCAACTATGACGAGTTGATGCGGCAGCTACCCGCACGCGAGGTTGCCGATCCCGATCGTTACCAGTCATCGCTATCGCTTCCCGATTCGATCAAACGGCTGGAGCAGCCATTACAGCCGCAGTACGGAGCAGCCGTAGGCGATTCGAGCAAGTTGGAATTGTTCGGCTACAATCTATTTGCGCGGGGCGGAACGACGAACGAAATCCCGCAGAATTTGGCGCTGCCGGAGGATTACCGACTCGGGCCGGGGGACAATCTGATCGTCAATTTGTGGGGGCGGGTCGAGCAAGAATACAATCTGACAATTGACCGGCAAGGGACAGCGTTCATCCCGAAGATCGGCGAAGTGCCGTTGTGGGGACTGACGCTGCAGCAAGCAGAGCGGCGACTGCGCGAGCGATTGGCCGCTGGATTCAGCGAGTTTGAACTGAGCGTCAGCATCGGCAAGCTCAAGTCGATCCAGGTGTTTGTTTTCGGCGAAGTCAAGTATCCGGGCAGTTACAGCGTGAACTCGCTGTCGACGTTGTTTTCGGCGCTGTATCTGGCGGGGGGGCCGAGTGATCGCGGCAGTTTGCGCAAAATTCGTTTAATCCGAGCGGGCAGCGATGTCGCGACGATCGACCTATATCAATTTCTTCTCTTTGGCAAGAACGTCGCGGGCGTGTCGTTGCAGTCGGGGGACGTCGTGTTTGTCGACGTGGTCGGCAAGCGGGTGACGGTGACGGGGGCAATCAAGCGGCCGGCGGTTTACGAAATTCTGGGCGCGGAGACGATCACCGACGTGATCGAGCTGGCCGGTGGAACGCTGCCGAGCGCCTACCTGGAGAAGGTGAGCGTCGATCGCGTCACGACCGAGGATGCGTACCAGGTTATCGACTTGAATCTCAAAGACTCGACGGCGACAGCGCGGGCGTTTGTCATGGAAGACGGCGACGCGGTGGCGATTGAGTCGATTTACGATCACAAGCTCGACGTGGTTTATCTCGAAGGGCGATTCCGCCATCCGGGGCTGTACCAGTATCGCGAAGGCCTGTCGCTGGCGACGCTGTTTCAGGAAGGCTGCGAGCTGGAGGAGCGGGCCTACCGCGGGCGGATTGATATTTTGCGCTGTGATAACGGCTACGACACGACCTTGATAACGGTTAATCCGGAAGAAGTATTGGCCGGAACGACGGATATTACGCTGCGTTCGCATGACCGGCTGATATCGTACTCGCAGGAAGAAGTGATCGCGCCGAAGTCGGTGTCGATTTTCGGATTGGTGGCGCGACCGGGGGATTACGCCTATTACGAAGGGATGAAGGTTTCCGACCTGGTATTCCGGGCGGGTAACCTGCGACCGTCGGCGTACCCGCTGCGGATTGAGCTGGCGCGGACGTTCATCGACGGCCGGCGCGAGGTGCTGTATGCCTCGCTGGACGATCCCGAGGGCGACCTGCCGCTGCAGCGGAGCGACAAGATTTTTGTTCGGCAGATTCCCGGTTGGGAAGATCGCGACATCATCACCATTGAGGGCGAAGTCCGCTTCCCGGGCAAATATGTCATCACGCATGAAATGAATACCCTCTACTCCTTGATCCAACGTGCCGGTGGTCTGACGGAAGATGCGTTTGCCACCGGCACGGTGTTTACACGCGCCTCGATCATCAGCGATCTGAAACGGCGCGGGGTAGACGAGTTGATCAATCGTTCGATGGAGCGGGTCGAGGAGGATTCGGGACAGATTCGCATCGACTCGTCGGCAGTTCTGCGCGACAACAGCATGTCGAACCGGATTGTCGTCTACATGGACGAGTTGCTGCAGTCGAGCGGCAGCCGGCACGACGTCAAGCTGGTTGACGGCGACCAAATTTATATTCCGGCCAAGCCGGCGGGGATACAGGTACTGGGCGCGGTGCCCTCGATCAGCACGATTGCCTATCAGGACGGCAAGAAGGCGGAATTTTATGTCAAGCGCGCGGGCGGGTTCATGCCCAATGCCGATAAGAAGCACCTCCAGCTCGTGCGCGCGGACGGGACGATCGTGTCGGGCCGCGGCGCGCTGTCGAAACAGGTGCGCCTCGGCGATGCGATTTTTGTGCCGACGCGAGTTTCGAAGGAGCGCGATTGGCTGAAGATTTTTTCGACGACAGCCTCGGTGGCGGCCAGTATCGCCACAACGATTTTCGTGGTTGACCGACTGTAGGCGTCAAGACAGGCCATGAGCAAGACAACAAAAGCACGACAGCGAAAGAAAACGGAAATACAAACCCCGGGGGGCGCGCCGCCGCGCTCACCGATCATCTGTCTCTCCACCCAAGATTACAGCGACCTGTGGACGCGCAAGCAGCGATTCATGAATTGGTTTGCGGAGCGCGGTCACAAGGTTATTTACGTCGAGACGCAGTGGCACTGGTTGACGTGGCTGAAGCGCAATCGGGGCAACCGCCGACGGCTGACGCAGTTTTTGCACCGCCCGCGAGACGTCCGACCGAATCTGTGGATCGCGACGCCGCCGGTGTTGCTGCCGTTCCATCAGATGCTGCTGCCGATTGCGATCGTGAACAACATGGTCCTGGGGTTGTGGCTGCGCTGGATTGCGGCGCGGATGAGAATCAAAGATCCGATCATCTATTCCTATGTTCCCTACTCGCAAGTGGCGATCAGAATTGTGGGGGCGCGCAAGGTGCTGTACGAGAAGGTTGATGATCTGGCGGCGGCCAAGGGACTGGTGCGCCGCGAGACGGTCGAGCGGATGGAGAAGCGATTTCTGGGCGTCTGCAAGTTGGTGATTGTCACCGCCGGAAGGCTGAAAGAGAAGCTGCGCGATCTTCATCCGAACGTACATGTCATCCCGAATGCCTGCGACGTGCAGCATTTCCAAGGGGCAAACGAGCGTCGCGTGGCGCCGACGGCGCTGGCGGCGATTCCGATGCCGCGAATCGGATTTGTGGGGATGCTAGCGTATTGGATTGACCTGGATTTGATCGATTACATCGCCGCACACCGGCCGCAGTGGCAGTTGGTGTTCATCGGGCCAGTGGGAGTCGATGTAGCGCGACTACGCAAGCACGGCAACGTGCACTTTCTTGGCCGGCGCGCTTACGAAGAACTGCCGGAGCTGATGGCGGGGATCGATGTATTCATCAACCCGTACAAACGCGACGATATCGCGGAGTCGTGTTCGCCGCTGAAAGTTTTCGAATACCTGGCGAGCGGAAGGCCGGTGGTCAGTGTGCCGATGCCGGAGATTCAGCGGTTTACGCCGCACGTGCGGATTGCCGAGCACTATGTCGGTTTTGTCCGCGCGATTGACGAGCTTTTGGCCCTGCCGCCGGAGGAGCGCCGGCGCCTGCAGCAGACGCTGCGCGAGCTGGTACGCGACGACACCTGGCAGAATCGGTTCGAGCAAACGCAACGACTCATCGAGGAGACGTTCGCATCGTGAAGATCTGCATCAACGCATTGTTGGTAGAACCGAATCGCACCGGCGGCGGCGAGACGTTTTTGGTGAACCTGGTGCGCCGGCTGGCGCGATTCGACCAGAACAATGAGTATCTCATCTTGGTTACAACCGCGAATCGGGCGCTGTTCAAGACGAACAATCCGAAGTTTGAGACACGAGTTGTGCTGAAGAGCGCTTGTCCGCAGTGGCGGCGAGTGGCGTATGAATGGCTGGCACTTCCCTGCCTGCTCTGGAGCTGGGGTGTTGATCTGTTCTATGCGCCGTTCGGGGTTTTGCCGCCGCTGGTTCCGTGCCGATCAGTCGTGACGTTTCAGAATCTGATCTACATCGATTTCCGCAAGCATGTGCCGCAGCAAGGACGCGGCTGGCGCGCACGGCTGCGCATCTGGCTGCAATACCAATACAACTCGATCGCGCAGCGGTGGACGCTGCGGCAGGCGGACCGGATTTGGGCAGTGTCGCGGACGACGGCGAAGGTGTTGCAGGGGCGGCTGGGGGTTGATCGGCGGAAGATCACCGTCGTTTACGAGGGTGTCGACTATGGAGCCTTCAGTCCCGACCGCCGTGAGCGGGCCATGAGTGTCACGCCAAGCGCGCCGTACATTGCGACGGTCGCAACGTTGTATCCGAACAAGAATATTGAAAAGCTGATCCGGGCGTTTGCGCAGCTCGTCGCGCAAGGATTTCCGCACGAGGCGCTGGTCATCGGGAACGACTGGCACGGGCATCAACGTGAGCTGGAGTTAGTGGCGCGGGAACTTGGGATCGCGGAGCGAGTGCGTTTTCTGGGCGGTGTCGAGCACACGCGTATTCCAGAGCTGCTCAGCGGGGCGCAGTTGTTCGTGCTGTTCTCGAGCGTGGAGTCATTCGGCTTACCGGTGCTGGAGGCGATGGCGGCCGGCGTGCCGGTCATCATATCGGATTCGTCGGCGCTGCCGGAGATCGCTGGCGGCGCGGCGATGCTTTGTCGCGCAGGAGACGTCGACCACCTGGCCGAACGCCTGCGACAAGTTCTGGCGGATCGTGATCTGGCAGCGACGCTGCGCGAACTGGGAAAAACACGAGCGCGGCAGTTCAGCTGGGACGAAACGGCGGTGCGGGCGATTGACCTGTTTAATGGAGCGGCAGCAACAAGCACGAGTCATCAGAGCAAGACAATACAGGAAGGGAGCTGGGCGTGAGACAAGTCCTGCAATATCCGAAGCGCGGCGGGTTGACAGTTGCCGATTGCCCGCATCCGGGTCTGAAGCCGGGCGGCATCGTCGTCGAAAATCATTGTTCGCTCATCTCGCCGGGCACCGAGCGCGCCATTATCGATCTGGCCGAGAAGAGTCTGGTCAACAAAGCTCGATCGCGACCCGACCTGGTGCGACAAGTGATCGACAAGGCAAGACGCGAGGGCCTTGCCAGTACCCTGGCGAAGGTGCAGTCGCGGCTCAAGGCACCGATCCCGCTGGGTTACAGCGCGGCGGGCCGCGTCGTCGAGGTGGCGCCGGATGTACACGAGTTCTCCGTCGGCGACCGTGTGGCGTGCGCCGGCTTTGGCTACGCGTGCCATGCAGAGCGGGTCTTTGTACCGCACAATCTGGCGGTGATGTTGCCGCCGAAACTGGGCTTTGACGAAGGGGCGTTTGTCACGCTGGGCGCGATCGCATTGTGGGGGGTACGGCAGGCGCAGGTGAGCGTCGGCGAGCGGGTAGCCGTGATCGGATTGGGGTTGTTGGGTCAGTTGACGCAGCAGATTCTGAGCGCAGCGGGTTGCCAGGTAATCGTCATCGATCTTGACCAACAGAGGCTGGATGAAGCCGCACGATTTGCTCCGGCACTGCTGGTCAATGCCGCCGACCCTACGGCCGCGGAAGCGGTAAAGCAATTCACCGGGGGCAGCGGCGTGGATGCCGTGATCATCACGGCGGCGACAAAGTCGAATGAGCCGATCCTGCTGGCCGCGACAATTGCCCGCGACCGGGGGCGCGTGGTGATTGTCGGCGACGTCAAGATGGAGATCCCGCGCAAGCCGTTTTATGAGAAGGAACTGACGCTGACGATGTCGCGGTCGTACGGGCCGGGGCGATATGACCCGACGTACGAGGAGCGCGGCGTCGACTATCCGATCGGCCAGGTGCGCTGGACGGAGAATCGCAATATGCGCGCCTTCCTCGATCTGGTAGCTGCGGGCAAGGTTGATGTCAAGTCGCTGGTGACGGCGGAATACAGAATTGACGAGGCAGCGACGGCATTTGAGCGTATGGAGGCGGAGAAAGTCCTGGGGCTGTTGCTGCGCTATGCTCCGGAGGAGGAGGCCGAGAGCACCGCGCGGGAGAAGCGCGCCTTCGCGCCTACAAGCGGTAAGATACGAGTCGGATTTCTGGGCGCGGGGATTTTCGCAAGCGGAGTGTTGCTGCCGGCGCTGATGCGAAATGCGCAGTGCGAACGGAGTTTGCTGTATTCAGCGACGCCGTACCGGGCGCGTGCCGCTGCCGAGCAGTTCAAGTTTGCCGCAACTGCCGACTCGGAAGAGGAACTGCTGACGGACTCGACGATAGACGCGGTCATCATCGCCACGCCGCACAACTGCCATGCCCGGCAGACGATGCGCGCGCTGGAGGCGGGCAAGCATGTGCTGGTCGAGAAGCCGATGTGTCTGACGCTCGATGAACTGGAGGCGATCAAGGCGGCACAGGCAGCCAGCGGTTGCGCTGTGATGGTCGGGTTCAACCGGCGCTATGCGGCTGCAAGTAAGGCTCTTGCTGCCGCACTGAGCGGGCGCGCGGCGCCGGCGATCGTGAACTACACGGTCAATGCCGGATTCATCGATAAAGACAACTGGGTGCATGACGATACTATTGGAGGCGGGCGAATCATCGGCGAAGGATGTCACTTCATCGACTTGATTTGCCACCTGCTGCAGGCGCGCGTCCGCACGGTGCGGGCAGTCGCGATCGCGGCAACAAAGGGCAGGTATCAGGCGGACGATAACGTGCAACTGCAACTGGAAATGTCGGACGGGTCAATTGCGGCCATCACCTATACGGCGATGGGCGCACCCAGTTTTTCCAAGGAGACACTCCAGATCATTTGCGACGGTACGGCGTTGCGGCTGACCGATTTCAAGCTGGTAGAGCATTTCCGCGAGGGCGGCACGCGACGGCTTTACAAAGGCTCGATGGACAAGGGTTTTGACAGCGAGCTAACAGCATTTTTCACGGTAATCCGCGACGGGCAGTCACAAGAAAATTTGGAAAGTTTCTACCACGCTATGCGGGCGACACTGCAGGCCCGCCGGGCCCTGAGTTTGGGGAGCGCGATTGCAGTAGACTGAAGAAACCATGACGAACAGTGCGCAACGACAACTTCGAATCCTCTACCTGACGCACTATTTCCCGCCCGAGGTGAATGCGCCGGCGGTGCGGGTATCGCAGTTTGCGCAGGCGTGGAGCGAGGGCGGCCACCAAGTGACGGTCGTCACTGGATTTCCGAATCACCCCTCCGGCATTATTCCGCCGGAGTATCGCGGGAAGGTCTTCCAGCGCGAGGAGGCGGCAGGCGCCCAGGTATTGCGCGGATACATCTACGCCGCGCCGAACCGGGGCTTCGCGCGGCGGATTCTGAATTACCTGTCGTTCATGGTGAGCGCGATCATCATCGGCGTGCTGCGCAGCGGCAAGCAAGACCTGGTGATCGCGACTTCCCCGCAGTTCTTCGTCGCGATCGCCGGATACGTCGTGAGCCGCATCAAGCGCATTCCATTTGTGTTCGAGGTGCGCGATTTGTGGCCGGAGGAGATCGTCGCCGTGGGCGCGATGAAGCGCGGCACGGTCATCCGCATGCTGGAGCGGATCGAGGCCTTTCTCTATCGGAAAGCCGCACTGATTGTCGCGGTCGCGGAGGGGACGATCGCGGTGTTGACGGCACGCGGCATACCGCGCGAGAGGCTGGCGCTGATTCCAAACGCGGTGGATTTTGAGCGTTTCGCCCAGGCGCAAGACGATCATGAGATACGGAACGCACACGAGTTGAACGGGCATTTTTTGGTGACCTACATCGGGACGCTGGGGATGGCCCACAATCTGCACACGGTGCTGGACTCGGCGGCGCGACTGCGGCGTCATGACGACATCCGATTCCTGATCGTGGGCGACGGCGCCGAACGGGAGAATCTGGTCGCATACAGCCGCGCCCAGGCATTGGACAATGTTACGTTTGTTCCGCAGCAGAGCCGCAATCGGGTGGCGCAGTATTATGCGGTATCCGACGTCTGTCTGGTCCCGCTGCGGAAGACGGAGTTGTTTACGAAGAATATTCCCTCGAAGATTTACGAGGTGATGGCGGCGGGCAAGCCGATCGTGATCGGCACCAACGGTGAATCGCGCCGGCTGGTGGAGAGCGCGGAAGCGGGAGTCGCGGTAGCGCCGGAGGATGCAGACGATCTGGCGGCCAAGATTGTGTATCTGGCCGAGCACCGCGCCGAATCGCGGCGGCTGGGGGATAACGGTCGCATGTTTGCGGAGCGCTGTTGCGACTTTCGGATCCGGGCGCGGGATTACCTGGCGGTCTTGCAGCCGTTGGTGAAGAAGGAGTAATCGAGGCGATGATGCGCGGACATGTCAGCATACTGCGGAAAGCGCATTTTCTGCTGGATTTGCTGTTGTCAGCTCTGGCGTTCGTCGCGGCGCACTGGCTGTATCTACGGATTCGGCGTTCGACCGGCGCCTGGATTCTGCCGACGCGCAGCGAGGCGGAGATGCTGGCGGTAGCGCTGCTGGCGCTGGCGGCGTGCATCTACTTCCTCGGTGAGCGATACGTCTATCGACTAAAGAGCGCTTCCGATTTTCTGCGGGAGGCGTTGGTACTGACGTTGGGAGCGGCCGGAGTATTTCTGGTGGCCGCCTACTTGCTGCACTTGCCGAGTCTGCCGCGACTCCAGTTTGCGGCATTCGTGCTGCTGCAGTTTTTGACGCTTTTTTTCTTGCGGTTGATCCTGCTCAAGGCTTTGCAACATGCGCGAGCGCGGGGCCGAAATGTGCAGACGACCCTGGTTGTCGGAACGCGCGAACGCGTGCGTAAGACGGTTGACCTGATCCTGGACAATCCCAAGTGGGGTCTGCGCGCCGCGGGGTTGCTGTTTCTCGACGATCACAAATCACTGTATCGCTACCGCGACATACCGCTGATCGGTCCGATTGAACGACTGGCGGAGGTGATCAAGACGAACCACGTTGATTTCGTGTTTTTTACGGTGCCGGCGCATCTGGTTGAGCGTGTGCGCGGTGCGATGGTGCTGTGCGAAGAGATGGGGGTGGCCAGTTGCCTGAGCGCGGACTTCATCGGGTTGAGCGCCTCGCGTCAATATGCCGTCGATCTGGCCGGTAAACCGGCATTGCTGTTTACCCGTGAACCAGAGCACAACTTTGGATTGATCTTGAAGGCGCTGTCGGACCGGCTGGCGGCGGCCGCGGGATTACTGGTGCTGCTGCCGTTGATGACGATGATTGCTTTGTTGATCAAGGCGACCTCGCGCGGGCCGGTGTTTTTCAGCCAGGAGCGCTGTGGCTTGCACGGACGGCGGTTTCGGATGATGAAGTTTCGGACGATGGTCGCCAATGCCGAGGCGGTCAGGCAGGAATTGGCGCACCTCAATGAGATGGACGGGCCGGTGTTCAAGATCGCGAATGATCCACGGATTACGCGGATGGGCAAGATTTTGCGCAAGCTGTCGTTGGATGAATTGCCGCAGTTGATCAACGTTCTCACAGGGGAGATGTCGCTGGTCGGGCCGCGGCCGCCGTTGCCGGATGAAGTGCATGATTACGATTTCTGGCAACGCCGCAAGCTCTCGATGAAGCCGGGCATCACGTGCCTGTGGCAGGTCGGTGATCGGAATGACTCATCGTTCGAGCAGTGGATGAAGCAGGATTTGGAGTACATCGACAACTGGTCGCTAATGCTCGACGCGAAGATTCTGCTGCGAACGATTCCCGCCGTGATCCACGCCACCGGGCGATAGGCGCAGCGCCGGCGAACGGCGGTGTAGTTCGCAATTCCAGGACAAGAGCGCGAAAATGATTCGGTGCGATGGTGTCGCACCCTCACCCCCGACCCCTCTCCCAGGAGGAGAGGGGGGTGGCACCGTCGATCTTAGGAAGAGCGAGGTGCAGATCGTAAGGAGAAGACACACCCCGTCTCGAGCCCGCGGGATAAGAGACAGGAATGGAGTCGGGACGAGTGATGGTGCGCAGATGGCTCTGGTGTTGGTACGGCGGGCTCGAGCCACCCCTCTTGATGAGAGGGGAATGACTCTGTGGCGGTGGAAGTGCGAGATGGAAGGCAGCAGCGATGGTCGTGTGGGTCATAGGCCAAGAATCAGGGCGGCTGGTCGCCCAGGGAGCATTCATCCCACCGCAAGCGGTGGGGCACCGGTGATGGTCGAGTACGACTCGCGGGAAGGCCTACCGCAACAAGCCCTCACCCCCGACCCCTCTCCCAGGAAGAGAGGGGAGGCGGTATGGGCGGGAATGCGAGGTGAACTGAGATTGCTCCGTCGCGGTGAAGGGCGGAGGATCGGTGAGAGTGAAGGCGCTCCTCGCAATGACAATTACGACGAAGCCTGTCGATGATCGCCTCGGAAAGCGTCGTCGCAAATTCCAATCGGCGCAGGAGAATTCCAAAATTGGCTAAGAAGGGGGGAGTAGATCAGACGGTCCAGTCGCCATCGATGACGGTATAGCCGACGCGGCCATTCGATTCGCAGTAATCCTTCAGGACGAGAAGATACGAATGCCAGCCCTGGGTATGGCTGCGGTTGAGTTGGTCGGGCGGAAAGCCGGAGTGGCGGAGAGTCACACGGGTGCGTTCACCGATCCGGAGCAGTTCCCAGGTAACGAGATCGCCGGCTTTGGCGCCGACTTCGCTCCAATCGTACACCAGCTTCTTGTTTTCGACGATCTCGATGATCTTCTGCGGGCCGATTGGTGACCCATCGGGAGCCTTCCAGCCGGCGACATACTTGCCGTCGACCTGCGGTTCGACCTCGGCAGCGGTGGAGAACCAGCCGCGCACCGAGCGTTGGTCGGTCAGGGCGCGAAAGACGACGGCGGGCATCACGTCCATGAAGAGTTCGCGGCGAATGGTGCCCTTCTCGAGCCGCGAATAGTCGAGCCGGTAGACCGGGCGGTTTTCGGTCAGGAATGAGCGGAGATTGTACAGGTAGATGATCCAGGCGTCCATCATCAGCGAGTTTGCCGGCAGTTTGTCGTGGGTGACGAGGAAGTCGCAGTAGCGAGTCTTGTCGTCAATGATCCAGGTGACCTCGGAAGCGGAGCCGGCCATCGGCCAGGAGAATTTGAGGAGGCGATTGGGTTCGAGTTCAAGAATCGAGCCGTTGATTTCTTTCTCGGGAAAACTGGTGGCGACGCAGTTGTCGCCGGCCAGTTTGACGCTGCCGCGGAGTTTGGGGTTGATCTCGCCCTTGTTGCAGAACCAGATCGCCAGCTTGAGCGGATTGATGACAGCGTCCCAGATCTTGAGCGGATCAATGTCGAGTCGAATTTTGAGCCGAAGTCTTCTGCGCAATGTCGCCATGGCGCAAATATAGCGGATTGTGTTGCGGCGGCAAGGGGCAAGTGGCGCGGGAGGTCAAGCGATGGTATGGAGCTTGAGCATGTTGGTGTCGCCGTGGACATGTACCGGCGCCGAGGCGACGATAACGACGCGGTTACCGGTTGAAACCAGACCAAGTTTCTTGAGAATCTTTTCGACATCAATAATCATCTGATCGACCGAGCGGAAGTGTGGTACGGCAACGGGTCGAACTCCGCGCAGAAGGGTCATGCGATTCAGGATTTCGGGATGCGGCGTAAACGCATAGACCGGCACCGGGGAGTTCTGCTTGGAAACCAATCGCGCCGAGAGTCCGGTCTGGGTGAAGCAGGCGATCAGGGTGGCATCGATTTCGCGCGCCATATCGACGGCGGACTCAGCGATAGCATTGGCGAATTCCACTGCGGGACGGCCGACCAGTTCGAATTTCGGTTGCAAGTGTTCGCGCACACTGGCCTCGGTGGAACAGATGATACGCGACATCATGGCGACGGCTTCGACGGGGTACTTGCCGGAAGCGGTTTCGGCGGAAAGCATGACGGCGTCGGTGCCGTCGATGATGGCGTTGGCGACATCGGAGACCTCCGCTCGGGTCGGAATCGGATGTTGGGTCATGGATTCGAGCATCTGCGTGGCGGTGATCACCGGTTTGAGCATCTCCGCGGCGGTGGTGATGATATTCTTCTGGAGCGTCGGCACCTGATCGATTGGTGTTTCGACGCCGAGGTCGCCGCGGGCAACCATGACGGCATCCGCCGCCTGGAGGATGTCGCCCAATTTCTTGATCGCCTGCGGTTTTTCCAGTTTGGCGATGATGGGGATATCCGCTTCGCGGCGGCGCATTTCGCCGCGCAGGACGGCAATGTCATTGGCGGAGCGGACGAAAGAGAGAGCGACGAAGTCAATGCCGAGGGCGATGCCGAATTCAAGATCGGCGATATCCTTGGGCGTCAGGGACGGCAACGAGAGATTGGATGTCGGCAGATTGATGCCCTTGCGTTCGCGTAGCGTGCCGCCTTTGACGACGACGGCCTCGATTTCGTGGCGACCGGCGCGGGTGACCTCAAGGCGCAGCATGCCGTCATCGATGAAGATCTGGTCGCCCTTGCGCAGTTCGGGAATCAGTTCGGGCGGGCTGGCGGAGATGGTCGAGGCATCGCCGAGAATGTCATGGGGGACAATCTTGAGATGGGCGCCGTCAACGATTTCGACGGCTCCGTCTTTGATGCGGCCGACGCGGATCTTGGGCCCGGAGAGGTCTTGAAGAATTCCAACCGGCCGCCCGACGCGCCGCGACACGCGGCGAAGGCGCTGGATCATCCGTTTGTGGAAGGCGTGGTCGCCGTGGGAGAAGTTGAGACGCGCCACGGCCATGCCGTTGCGCACCAGTTGTTCGATGGTGGCTTCGTCGGCGCTGGCGGGGCCGAGCGTGCAGATGATCTTGGTCAGGCCATGCGGTTGATCCGGCATGGCAGGAAAAGAGGGAAATCGGACGAGTGAGTCAACAACAAACGCTGACTTTCACCGGTCAGTCGGCGCCATACCCTACCGCTAACTGCAGTTCGGAAACGCCGACCCGTTCATTGTTGAGCCAGTGGCCGTTGAGGACGGTCGCGGCAAGATGGAAATTGCCGAATTCGGCTTCGAGTCCCGAATTGATGAAGGCTTGGGCATCGCGCCGATCGTAGACTTCCAGGAGGTGGCGATAGATCAGGCCGAGATTGAAGTACAACGCTGCACGGTCGCCGCGGGTTACGAGGGGGATATGCGCGCCGGCGCCGAGGTCGTACAGGTCGGTCGGATTGTAGTCGTCGCGGAAGTAGTACCACTTCCCTTCGCAGCTCAACAAGTCGCGGTAAGACGCGCCGAGGGAGAACTCCCAGGGGATCTGCGAGGACTCACCCCAGTTTCGGCTGTCATCGTTGACGGCGAAGGTGAAGCGATCGCCGGTGCGCACGGTCAGGCCCAAAGTGACATCGTTGATCCGCTGCAATGCACCGAGACGGAGCAAGACGGCATCATGCGTGTCGTGGGCGTCGTTGCGGAATGGAAACGTGCTGTCGGTACTGGCCTCGTCGAAACCGAGGGTGAAGTGCTGATAGTCAATGGCGACACCCGCGGAGAAGTCGCCGGTTGCCGCGACGGCGAGGGCGAGCGAATACTGCAACACGCGGAGGTTGCGGTCAATGGTGTAGACGAAGAAGCGCCCGGTGCCGTCGGGGAAATCGTAGGTTGTTTCTTCGAACTCCCAGCGCAAGTGTGACTCGTAGTAGCGAACATTGCTGAAGCCGGCGGCGAGGGCGATGCGATCTGCAAGACGCACTGATGCGGCGGCGGTAGCGCGCGGGTTGGGCTGCTGGTACGGTGTTGCAGGGAGCCAGAGGAGTGCGGGGTCGAGATCATTGCGAAAGCCGGCGCCGCAGAGATGTATCTGGAGGCGGTCGCCGCCAAGCAGACCGGCGGGATTGGCGAGCGCAGAACGGGCTCCCAGAGAAAGCGCGACACCGGAACCGCCCCGAGCCGCGGCGGCGCCGTCAATGAAGTTCAGTGAATAGAACGCAAAGGCGTAGTCGGTGACCGGGTCAGGCAGGGTGCCGACCTTCGATTGTGCAAATGACGGCCAGGCGAGAAGTACAACGGTCAAGATTGTAAGCAACGGGCAGAGGCGGCGCGCAACGGCAAGCCTTTGGGACTCGGCGGCGGTCGTTAGTTCTTTCATGGTTTATCCCTCACTTTGACGATCGTGCAAGAAATGAAATTCACTCTGCCCTGCTCTGTCAATCAGAAAGACGAGCTTGATGTCGTCATTGTGCATTCTCTGCAGGCGTTTTCGGGGCCTGGGTCGGTGATTGACAGCACGCTTGCATCATGGTAGATTCACCCGCATGACCAAGAATGAAGCGCGCCGCCGGATCGACGATCTGGTGGAATTGATCAACCATCACAACTATCGCTATTACGTATTGGATGACCCGGAAGTCACCGACGCCGAGTACGACCGGTTATTCGACGAATTGACGCAGTTGGAATCAAAGTTCCCCGAACTGAAGCGGCCCGACTCGCCGACGCAGCGGGTGGGCGCGCCGCCGGCGACGGCGTTTCGCTCGGTGCGGCGGGCGGTGCCGATGCTGTCGCTGAACAAGGCGATCACGCCGGAGGAGTTCTTCGATTTCCAGCGGCGGGTCGAAGAGATTCTGGCGGGCGACCCACAGACGATCGAGTATTTGACCGAGCCGAAGCTGGACGGCCTGGCGGTGGAACTGGTCTATGAGAAGGGTATCCTGGCGCTGGGATTGACGCGGGGAGATGGGACGACTGGCGAGGATGTCACGGCGAATTTGCGCACGGTGAAGAACATCCCGTTGAGCCTGCGCGACAAAAAGATCGGACGGCTGGAGGTGCGGGGCGAGATTATCTTGGGCAAGTCGGATTTTGCCCGGTTGAATCGGGAGCGCGAGCAGAAAGGTGAAGAACTGTACGCCAACCCGCGCAATACGGCAGCGGGCTCGGTGCGGCAGTTGGATCCGACGATTACAGCTTCCCGACCATTGCGGTTCTACGCGCACGGCGTCGGTCGCATCGAGGGCGCCGAACTCGGGACGCAGTGGGAGTTGTTGCGGCAATTGACGCATTTGGGGTTCGAGGTGACGCCGGAGGCGCAATTGTGCTATTTCTCCGAACAGGTCATCGAGCGGTACAAACTTCTCAACGAGAAGCGTCCAGCGCTGGAATACGATATTGACGGGATGGTCGTCAAGGTCAATTCCTTCCGGCAACAGCAGAAGCTGGGAGAATTGTCGCGCTCACCGCGCTGGGCGATTGCGATGAAGTTCCCGCCGCAGCAAGAGGAGACACTCGTTGAGGATATCATCGTCCAAGTCGGCCGCACCGGCACGTTGACGCCGGTGGCACAGTTGAAGCCAGTACGTGTCGGCGGCGTGGAGGTCAGGCGCGCCACGCTGCACAACTATGACGAGGTGATGCGGAAGGATATTCGAATCGGGGACCGGGTAATCATTCAGCGGGCGGGTGATGTTATCCCGGAAGTGGTGAAGCCGCTGACGGCCAAGCGCACGGGCAAAGAAAAGCAGTTCGCGATGCCGAAGAAGTGCCCCGAATGCGCGAGTGAGGTAGTTCGAATCGAGGGGGAGGCGGCGTACCGGTGCCCAAATCTCTCCTGCCCGGCGCAGGTGGCGGAGCGGATTATTCATTTTGCCTCCAAGAGCGGCGTGGACATTGAAGGGTTGGGGCCGAAGCTGATCGAGGGGTTGCTGCAGAACAAACTGATTCACGATTTTGCGGACTTGTATTATCTGAAGCTGGAGCAGGCTTCCGGCCTGGAGCGGATGGCAGAGAAGTCGGCGACGAATCTGCTGGCGGCGGTCGAGAAGAGCAAGGGCGCGGACCTGGCGCATCTTATTGCGGCGCTGGGGATCAGCAATGTCGGCGAGCACGTCGCGCGGCTGCTGGCGGTGAATTTCGGAAGTGTCGAGCGAGTGGGAAAAGCGACGGCCGAGGAGTTGAGCAGCGTGGAGGGGATCGGGCCGATCGTAGCGGAGAGCATCGTTGATTTCTTCGCCAACCGCAGCAACCGGCATGTACTCGAGAAGCTGGAGAAGGCATGGAAGGCCTTCCCGACCTACCAGATCAGCGCCGGACCCAAACCGCTCGCGGGGAAGACGTTCGTGATCACGGGCGGGCTGGAGAACTATTCCCGTGATCAAGCTAAGAAGCTGTTAATCGATTTGGGCGCGAAAGTCGCATCGAGCGTCTCGAAAAAAACTGATTATGTTATCGTCGGCGCTGATCCCGGTTCCAAATACCAAGACGCGCTCAAGCTCGGCATCACGATTCTGACCGAGCCCGAATTCGAGAAATTGATTGGAGGGTAGGATGGCCGAACAGGCGCGGACGCTGCCGCTGAGCCAAATCACGGTGCCGATACTGGCGTTGGCGGGCTTGACCGCATTCTGCTATTTCGCGGCGGGAATCCTGGTCCCGTTGGTGACCGCAATCACATTGGCCTATGTGCTATGGCCGATGATCAGCCAGCTCAAGAAGTGGAAGGTACCGCATCTGGTAGCGGTGCTGTTGGTGCTGTTGCTGTCGATGATTGTGCTGGCGTTAATCGGGCTGCTGATATACGGGCAGGCGATGCAGTTCGCCAGTAATGTACCAGGTTACTGGGAGCAGTTTCAGCAGATGCGGGCAGCCAAGTTCACCAATCTGCCGCCGTGGTTGAGCGATTTGGTCAACACCAAGCTGGATGAAGTACTCAGCAAAATCGATTTGGGGAGTCTTTCAACGATCCCGAAGTTCATTTTCAAAGGTGTCGGCTCGGTGTTCAGCTTTCTTGGTCAGGCGGTACTGGTCTTTCTGTTGACGCTGTTTGTTCTTATCGAGCAGCCGGCTTACAATCGACGACTCAAGTCGCTGTTCGGGCAGGAGCAGACCGAGGCAACAGCGGCGATCGTCGGCGACGTTTCGAACCGGATCGCGGGCTATATCTGGCAACGGTTCGTGATCACGGTGGCGCTGGCGATCGTGTTTACGGTGGGTCTGCTCATTGGCGGCGTGGACTACGCCTACATTTGGGGACCGCTGGCGGCGCTTCTGAATCTGGTGCCGTACGTCGGCGCGTATGTCGGCGCGGTGCCGCCGGCGATTATGGCCTATCTTCAATTCAATTCGATCGTGGCAGTAGTACTGGTGGTCGCTTTTTTCATGGCCGTGCAGTTCGTCGAGTCGAACATCATCACGCCGAGGATGTTGCAGGGTTCGCTGAATATCAGCTTGTTGGCGCAGTTGGTGTCGACGCTGTATTGGGGCTGGTTATGGGGAGCGATCGGGATTATTCTGGCCGTTCCGATCACGGCTGCGCTTAAGGTTTTCTGCGACAGCGTCGAGTCGTTGCGGCCGATCGGCGTCATGCTGTCGGGAGATGATTCGTGAAGCAGCAGTTGTGGCGCATTTTCGTTTTGCTGCTACGACGCACTTTTGTCATCGACAACATCTCGACCTTGGCGGCCGCGATTTCTTTCTATGCCCTGCTCTCATTTGTGCCCTTCCTGCTGCTGGCGGCTTCAGTGATGGGGTTCTTTCTGGCATCCTCCGACCAGGCGCTGCATGACATCGTGAATTTCGTGTCGGGCAACTTCCCCGGCGCGGCGACCGGGGCGTTAAAGCTGTTTTCCGAGACGGTCCAGAACAAGACGTTATACGGGCTGTTAGGCTTGATCGGCATGCTGTGGGGCAGCACGCGCGTCTTTGCCGTACTGGAGGAAGCGATGAGCCGCATCTGGCGGACGCGCGGCCGGCGCCGATTCTGGGAGTCGCGGCTGGTGGCGTACACCTGCGTCCCGATCATGATGTTGTTTGTGACGGTATCGATGGCGCTGACGACGATTTTGCAGGCGCTGAAAGATAACCAACTGCCGCTGCTGCAGATTTCGATCATCGACATCCCGGTATTGGGCAGCATCGTGTCCTACGGCGTGCCGCTGATGATCTCGGTGATGTTATTTACATGGATTTATTACCTGCTGCCGAGCCGGTGGCATCACCTGAAGAGCGCCTTTATCGGCGCGCTGTTGGCGGGGGTGTTGTGGGAACTCGCCAAGCTCGTCTTTGACTACTATGTCCGCAGTTTCGGCGGCGGTTTCACGATTTACGGTTCGTTTACTTCGCTGGCCCTCCTCTTTCTTTGGGTATACTATTCGGCGACGGTGGTCCTGCTGGGCGCGGAGTTTGGCTCGATGATTCAACTGCTGAAAGAGCGGCACCACCAATAGGGCGGGCAAAAAAAACGGGCGCGACGAGCGCGCCCGCAGTAATCAACAAATACGATAGATTAGAGTTTGGCCGCGACGGCATTGGCCATGTCGATGGTCGAGGACTTGCCGCCCATGTCGTAGGTGCGGACCTTACCCTCTTTAATGACGGCAGCGATGGCGCTTTCGAGGCGATCCGCTGCCTTGGTTTCGCCCAGCCATTCGAGCATCAATTTGGCGGCCAAGAAGGTCGCCATCGGGTTGACCTTGTGCTGGCCGGCATATTTAGGCGCTGATCCGTGCGTCGGTTCAAAGACGGCGTACTTGTCGCCGATGTTGCCGGAGGAAGCGAAGCCGAGACCGCCGACAAGTTGGGCACAGAGGTCGGAGATGATATCGCCGAACATGTTGCTGGTAACGAGAATCGAATAGTCGAGCGGGTTCTTGATCAGCCACATACACATGGCGTCGATATTGGTTTCCCAGCACTCGATGCCGGGGTAGTCCTTGGCGACTTCCCGGCCGACGCGGGTAAACAAGCCGGACGTTTCGCGCAGGACATTGGGTTTCTCGACGATCGTCACCGATTTCTTGCCGGTCTTCTTTGCCTCTTCAAAGGCGTCCTTAACGATGTTGCGGGAGCCGAGGCGCGTGATGAGGCGGCACGACATCGCAACATCTTCCGGCGGCAGTTCGGCGAAGCGCTTCATCTTCTTGTTCAGGGTCGTCATCTGGGCGGAGAGTTCCTTGGGCAGCGGGTAGAATTCCACGCCGGCGTACAGGTCTTCGGTATTTTCGCGAAAGACCGTGATGTCGACGCCCTCTTTGTAGTTGAGCGGGTTGCCTTCGTAAGCCTTGCAGGGGCGCTTGTTCGTACGCAGGTTAAATTCCTGACGCAGGCGGACGATCGGCGAGGAATAGACGAGCTTCTTGCCGCGCAGTTCCGGCACCAGTTCCGCTTCGGCTTCTTCCTTGGGCTTGGAGGTGATAGCGCCGAACAAGGCGCAGTCGGTCTCGTTGAGAAGCTTGATGGTGCGGTCGGGCAGCGGATTGCCCTCCCGGCGCCAGAATTCCCAGCCGATGTCGCCGTGCACGTAATCCGCATCCAGTTTCATTTTGTCCAGGACGATGCGCGTTGCTTCCATAACATCCACACCCACGCCATCACCGGGTAACCACGCGATCCGATACTTTGCCATTACGAATTCCTATGATTTGAAATTGATTGTGAGTGCAAAACGATGGGTCGAGCCGAGACCCGACTTGAAGGGGACGAAGGCATAGTCGACCTGCCAGATCGACTTGCGAAAGCCGGCGCCGGCGGAGAAGTTCTCTTCGTCATAGCCGATTTTGTAACCGGCGCGGAGGGCGAAGATTTCGGCGAGGACCTTTTCGGCGCCGAGGTTGACGCGCAGGTCGGATTCTTTGGGCGCGGCGACTTCGAGCGCGGCGGTCAAACCGCGGACCGCGTAGCTAACACCGCCAGCGACGGTAATGGGTATGTCGATTTCCTCAGCGCTGAATTTGGGTTTGCTGCCCACATTGCGCAGGGCCAGGCCGACAGTTGCGGCAGGCGTCGGATGAAACTGGAGGCCGGCGTCAAAGAGGACGGCATCCGCAGTGCGCGCTTCGATTTTCTCGGCAGCGTACTTGCCGGTCAGACCGGCCGAAAACTTGGCGCCAACCGGTCGGGCATAACTGAGAGCGACCAGCCAATCTTGAGCGTCGAACAGACCGATCGGGTCTTCGGTTGGACCATCGCGGGCTTCGAGGTCGCCAACTTTGAAATAGTCAAAGCCCAGGGCTAACGCGCCGCCGAAGGCGTTGGTCGTCGCGCCGAGGAATTCCCGCCGCGTATCGAAGATGCCTTCGTGGTGCATGAAGCTGACGCTGGACTGGGGGATTCCGACGATGCCGGCCGGGTTGAAATAGACGCCGTAGAGATCGGCCGGCAGGGACGTCCCGATCTCACCCATGGCGGCATTGCGCGCGCCGGGGGAGACTTTGAGGAAGTTGAAACCGACCGAACCGGGGTCGGCAGCCGACAGTTGTCCGGCCGCGACGATCAGCAGAACCAGCAGAAGGATATTATAGCGCACGCACCGCCTCGAGATTAGAGACCAACCGAAAAACCAAAGATCGACTCCCAGCCGCCGATATTGCGGGCCTGTTCGACAGCGATGTCAACCTTGGCCAACACCGTTTTTATCGGCAAAGTGAAGCCGACGCCGAAGGCCGGTTCGCCGGCAGCGACGCCGGCGCGCAGGGCCAGTTGCGGGACAATCTTGAACTCGCCCCCGGCGTAGAGTTTGGGCGAAAACTCTTCGTGCTTTTCGCCGTCAACCGCCAACAGCAGCCGTTCTTTCAGCAGCAGCACGGAAGCGCCGGCCTTAACGATAAACGGCACCTTGTTGGTGACATCGGTTCCCAGTTCCCCGCGCTGGCTCCAATATTCGCCGGTGTTCCACGGATACTTGGCGGCCAAATTGCGCACGACCGCGCCGAAGCGCACGAGATCGATCGGCCCGTCGAGCGGCAAGATGCTCTCACGGTCAAGATGGATCATGCCGCCGATATCGAACCCGGCCGAGTAGGCCGAGACGGATTCCAATTTCTGGTAGTAGTAGCGGATGTCGCCGCCGAGGGTCAGATAACGGGAGAAGCGGCGGGAGAAGGCGATGGCAATGACACCGTCGAGGTTGTCGAGCTCGCCGGTATCGACGCCGCGTTCGTCACGGCCGATGACGTCGCCGGTGGAGGCCATTTCTCCGGAGAAGGCGATGGCGGCCTCGCCGCGCACCGGAAAGAGCACGGCGAACTGTTGAAGCGAGCGTTGCAGCGACATGTCGCGGTAGGCACCGCCTAACGTGAGGCGTTGCACCTGGGCGACAGCACCGGGGTTGATGAAGATGCCGGCGATATCATCCGAGACCGCGGTGTAGGCGTTGCCCATGCCGACCGCGCGGGGAGTTACCGACATTTGGAGAAAGGCGCCGCCGTGGCCGCCGTAATCATCGCCGGCAGCGGCGGTCGCCGCCAGCAGCAGCGACGCAAGGAGCGCCAGGAAAAATCGTCTTAGCATCATGGTATCACCATCACCTTGCCCCAGTATTCTTCGCCACTGGTGGTTTCGAGTAAGTAGAAGTAGACGCCGGCGGCAACTTTCTCGCCGTTGCCGTTGGTGCCGTCCCAGGTATCGATATCGTCGTACTGCACATTGGCCAGCCGCTCCACGCCGTCCACGACTTTCTTCACGATGTTGTTGGCGAAGTCGTAGACGGTGATGGTCACCTTGCCATTTTGCTTCAATTTGTAGTGGAACTTCAGATCGCCGATACCGAGGTAGGGCGAGAACGGATTCGGCGTGACGAAGGTGCGGGCATCGTCGCCGGCCGTTGCAGGAATATCAACGAAGGTGCGGATGATCGTCCAGTTCTCGAAGTCCTGGGTGTGTGCGAGGCCGTCCTCGGTGCCGACCCAGAGGCGGTCGCCGATCATGCGCACGGCGTAGACCGGCACGTCGTCGGCGATGCTGCGGCCGGTGGTGGGGTCGTAGATAATCGGCAGCGTCCAGTTGGCGCCGAAGTCGGTCGACATGTAGAGCCCCTGATCGGCGGCGAAGAAGACGGTATCGCCGTTGAATTCGATGTTCCAGGCCATGACGTCGGCGATCGTCTCAACCCAGGTTGTGCCTTCATCGGTCGAATAGCACACGGAGGGGTGACCAAGGTCCTCGCCCCGTCGTGTAGCCGCCCAGACCAGACTACTGTCCCCGCTCTGTTGGAGGGCCAATGCCACAACAAAGTTGCCGGGAAGACTATCTTCTTTGGGAACCGCACCGACGCCGTTGTATGACCGCCAGATGAAGTCAAATTGGTCCGGGTCGAGATTCGGCTGATAGACGCGGAAATTGAAGACGAACTGAGAGCCAATTTGCGCGAGGTACATCTGTCCGAGCCCGGAACCGGCGGAGCCAACATGAACTTCGTACTGACTCATTTCAACGGCGTTGAACTGAGTGCCGACAGGGATACTCGTCGGTGAGAAGAAGTCGGCGACGGTGAGAACGTCGAAGTGCGCGCCGTAGTCCTGCGAGCGTCGCATGCCACCGGAGGTGGCAGCGAAGATGACCGTATCGCCGTAGTACTCGCCAACTTCGATATGATAGCAGGTAACGGCGGGCGGACCGACGAGGAAGTGCTCCCAGGTGAAGCCGTTATTGGTGGTTCGAAGGGTTGCCGGGTGGCTGCCGAATTGGTCTTTGAACGATTCGACGCCCGCCCAGAATTCTTCGCCATGCCGGGTCTTCATCGTCGACAGTGTGATGACCTTCTGTCCCCAGGTCGTATTGTCGAACAGGTTGAGATAGGCAGTGGAATCGAGATCGCCGCCCGGATTGAAATAGAAGGCCACCACCCCGGAGTCGGTGCCGGCGGAGATGCGGACGAAGTCCTCACGCTGGGAGATATCGAGACAATGGAAGCGATTCCGCAGGTTGTCTTCGCTCTGGTTGCCGTTGTCGAAGTAGACGTTGGACCAGGTGTCGCCGAGATCGGTGGATCGGATTAGCCCGCCGTGATCGCAGGCGGCCCAGATTTCGTCGCCCCAGAAGCCGAGCTCTTCCACCCGGCGGTTTGTTCCGGCGGCCTGCGGGGTCGATTTGGATTCCCAGGTGGCGCCGCGATCGGTGGTTACGACGAAGCCCTGGCCGGAGTGGCTGAGCGTATCGAAAACACCGGCGATCACGGTGTCGCCTCTCGCAGCAATCGCGCTGAACAGATAGCCCGGTAGGCCGTTGTCGATGTCCCAGGAGCGCATGGCGAGGACGGTATCGTTGACGCTAGTGATGCCGCGATCGGTGGCATACCACCATTCGGAGCCGGAGTTGGCGATGTCGATGATGTTTTTCGAGATCAGCTTGACGTGCTTGCTGACGTAGTAGAAAAGCTGAACGCCTTCGGCGCTGCCCGTCCAGACGATCTTGGCATTTTCATGGGTCGGATCGACCAGCGCGGAGAACATCAGGCCGCGAAGATGACCTGCTTCGTTGATCAGACTGTCGCCTTCGAAGTCGTCGGCAATCTCGGTGGACGGAAAGACCGGCGACCAACTGCTTCCTCCGTCCAGACTCCGCAGAAGTCCGGCGCCGAAAACGGGGGCGTAAATGACGCTATCGTAGACGGCGAGGTCATAGGCCAAACGGTTGGGGAGGCCGAAAAGTCGGTTTTCGACGTATTGCCAGGAGTCGCCGCCGTTGTCGGTGAAGTAGAGCCCGGCACCGGTTTGGTTGAGTGTGGTGCTGGCGGTGGCGGCGAGCACACGTGATCCGGAAGCGCCGATGGCCCCAATCGCATCATCTTCGAACGACTCGGGGGCGTTGAAGGTCATCCAGGTGACGCCGCCGTCGGTGGTTCGGGCAATGCCGTTGCCGGTGGCGATCCAGATCGCATTTCCCACCGTGATGATGTCGACGACGGAATTATCGAGCAGCGTGGGCGTGCCGTCGTGCGCCTTGGAGAACGTCGGTAACGCCCCGGTGGCGGCCGAGAGGCTCACTGCCAGCAGCAGCGCGAGACTGAGGCAGCTTACGCAAAGTCCTTTGATCATTAGCCTACCTTCCCAAAAACGAAAAAACCGAAGCCGTGCTTAAGTGCAGGAGTTTCGGTCTGGTGTAAGTCAACTTCAAACTGATAGATCCGAATCGGCTAAGTTCTTTTCGATGACGATCTTTCGATAGCGATTCCTCCTGCGGGAAGGTAGCAATTTGGGAAGTGCCGTCAAGCTGTTTTACAGACGAACCGAGGTATGCGCCTGTTTAATCCTCAACCAATACGGGCAGCCAAGGCGGCCAGAATCAGCCCCCAGCGCAGTCCGCGATTGGAGACCGTGAGTTTCTCGAAGGCGAACTGCCGCAAGAGGTAGTGGAGAATCAGCGTCCCACCGACGATGATTTCGGCGCGGTCGGGGTCGAAGGGCATATACTTGGATCGTCCGAGGCTGCTGATGGCGCCAAGGTGGGCGATCTGCTCTTCGATCCAGACACGGCTGAGCATCGTGCCGTGGACGCGGTCGGCATCGAATTCGGTCAGACTCAAGCTGATCGCGCCTAACGTCGTAGCGGTGCCGCCGACAGCGATGACTTGGGCGTTGAACGCCGGCCGGCCCATGCGGTCCAGGCCGGTGAAAGCATCGACCATGTGTTCCAGTGCCGAGGCGCGCTTGGCTTCGGTCAGCAGAGTGTCAAGTCCGCATGATTCGGTGAGGTTTACGGCGCCGATCGCGAAACTCTTGCTGCGTTCGATGCGGTCGCGCGCGCCGAAGATCACCTCGCTGGAGCCGCCGCCGACGTCGAGAACGATGCGGCGTTCGGGCACGTTGGTCAGTCCGGTCGCCGCGGCGCGGTACGAGAGCTCTGCTTCGCGGGGGCCGCTGATGATTTCCATTCTCCAGTCATATTGTTTGGCGATCAAGGCGGCCAGCACCGGGCCGTTGGCTGCGGAGCGGAAGACCTGAGTGCCGCAGGCATGAACTTCGGGGACTTCAAAGTCTTTGATGATTGCGGCGAATTTGTCGAGGACGGCAATTTGTCGCGCGAGGGCTTCCGGTGTTATGACGCCGCCGGCCGCGGCACCGGCGGACAGTCGAGTCGAGGATTTGGTATCGACCAGAACGCGCAGTTGCCCGCTATCGTCGCGCTCAACGATGAGCAGGAGCGAGGAATTGGAGCCGATATCGACCGCAGCCAGACGAAGCAATGAACGGGAACCTTTCCGTCTGCTACTTGCGCAGTTCTTTCTTGAATTTCTCGGTCAGAGCCGGGACGATCTCGAAGAGGTCGCCGACGATTCCGTAAGTGGCGACGTTAAAGATCGGCGCATCGGCGTCGCGATTGACGGCGACGATGGTCCCGGAGGATTGCATACCGACGAGATGCTGGATGGCGCCGGAGACGCCGATGGCGAAGTAGAGTTTGGGATTGACGGTGCGGCCGGTCTGACCGACCTGATATTTGTACTGAATCCAGCCGGCATCGACGACTGCGCGGGAGGCGCCGACGGCGCCGCCGACGGCATCCGCCAGTTCGCGGATCAGCTGGAAGTTGGCCGGTTCGCGCAAGCCGCGACCGCCGGCAACAATGATGTCAGCCTCGGCGAGAGTGATTTCCCCGCCACCGCCGGCTGCACCGGTTTCGACCTGAAGCTTGGACGAAGCCGAGGTCGCAAGCGGCTCGATTGCCCCGCTGCGAGCGGTGTCGAGATTGGCCTCGGCAAAGACTTTGGGACGCAACGTGGCAATCTGGGGCGCGGTCTTGAACTGCACGGTCAGGTTAACCTTGCCGCCGTAAGCGGGACGAGTGACGCAGAGGCGACCAGTGCCATCGATTTCGACCTGATTGCAGTCGGCGGCCAGACCGACGCCGAGCATACCGGCAACGCGACCAAAGAGCGCGCGGCCGTAGAAATTGGCGGTGCCGAGCACGATTTGCGGCGACTTCGATTTGACCAGATCAACCAGAACATCCGCGTAGGCGTCATCATGGAAACGGTCGAATTGGGCGTTTTCAACCGTGTAGCAGATGTCGACGCCGGCTGCATTGAGCGCTTTGGCGACGGTTTCCGTGCCGCTGCCGATAACGACAGCGCCGAGTTTGCCGCCGAGTTTGTCAGCGAGTTGGCGACCGACGGTAACGGCCTCGAGTGTCGCGCCTGCCGGCGCACTTCCCTTCTTTTGGGCAAAAATCAGAACTTTCAGATCACTCACCTTGATTCTCCTTGATCGCATTGGCCGCCATGACTGCCGCGTTGTAGACCTTGAGAAACGGGGTCTGGGCTCTCATAGCTGCGCTCACCACATCTTCGTACTCGGGGCTGAATTTACGAATATCGCCGCCGAAGTAGAACTTGATTTTTATCGGGCCGTACTCGGTTGAGACGGTCTTGAATTCGTACTGCAATTTCCAGCGCGACTCGGTGCGGAAGCGGACGCCCGCCGTCGACGACTCGCGCAGGATGATCCGCGCGAGATTTTCCGCGGCGGTACTCTCGGCAATGACGGTGATTTTGTGCGCCGGGCGGCTCTTCTTCATCAGAATCGAAGTTACAAAGACATCGAGGGCACCGCTTTCCAGGAGACGCTGTTGGAGATGGCCGATGTTCTCGGGTGTGGCGTCATCGATATTGGTTTCGAGGATGGTGACGGAGTCGGTATCGAGCGGAGTTCGGCGTTGCCCGACGATCAGGCGGATCAGATTGGGGCGGTCGGGCAGTTCGATGGTGCCGGCGCCGTAACCGGTAGCCTCGACGGTCATGTTGAAGCCGGGAGCGTACTCAGCCAATTCCAGAATCAGGGCTGCGCCGGTCGGGGTAGTCATTTCGCGGTCGTTGTTGATGCGCCGGGCCGGGAATTTCTTGATGATCTCAAGCGTGGCCGGCGCCGGCAGCGGGATCATCCCGTGCGCCGACTGAATCAGGCCACTGCCGAGCAGGATTTCGGAAGAATAGAGCTTGTCGATTTGGAGTCGCTGCAGGCCGACTACGGTGGCGACGATGTCGCAGATGGCATCAACGGCGCCGACTTCATGGAAGTGGATCTTCTCGATCGGCACCGCGTGCATGCGCGCCTCGGCTTCGCCGATGCGGCGGAACACGGCGAGCGACCTTTCGACTACGGTGGAATCAAGACGCGAGTTCCGTAAGATTTTCTCGATCTCCGAGAGGTGTCGATGCGGGGGATCGGTTTCGCTGGATTCGAAGCGCACTTTAATGCCGTGCAGGCCGTGCTTCTTGACCGATTCACTAACGAGTTTGACGCTCGGCAAGCCCAGCAGGTCGAGTTGCGATTGAAGATGTTCGGCTGGACAACCGGCATCGATGATGGCGCCGACGATCATATCGCCCGCAGCACCGGAGAAGCAATCGAGATAGCCGATTTTCATATTCTTGACTCGCGGGTGTTGTTCGAAGTAGACATCGGTATAGATCACGTCGGCGACTGGGAAGCAGAGATGATGCGAATCGCGGCGATGGCTGCGCCGAAGCCGTTGTCGATGTTGACGACGGTGACGCCGGAGGCGCAGGAATTTAGCATTGCCAAGAGCGCTGCGACACCGCCGAATGAGGCGCCGTAGCCGATCGAGGTCGGCACGGCGATAACCGGTACTTTCACCAAACCGCCAACGACCGAAGGCAATGCGCCCTCCATACCGGCAACAACGATAACAACGCGCGCTGCCCGGAGTTGACGTGAATGCGCCAGCAGGCGGTGGATGCCGGCGACACCGGCGTCATAGACGCGATCGACGGCGTAGCCCAGGGCTTCGCAGGTGACGGCAGCTTCCTCGGCGACAGAAATGTCGGAGGTCCCGGCAGTGACAACGAGGATTCCGCTAGGGCGCAGTTTGCCCACCTTGCCTAAAGTGGCGCAGCGAGCGTCGGTGTAGTACCTCAGGCGCGGCAGGGAGCGCTTGACAGTATTGTACTTGGCCTGGTCAAAGCGCGTGATGAGCAGTCCGGAGCCGCGCTGGATCATTTTGCGGGCGATTGCGGCGATTTGCGCCGCTGATTTGCCCTCGGCGAAGATAACCTCCGGCACGCCGATGCGCGCGGCGCGGCTGTGGTCGACCTTGGCAAAGCCGAGATCGTCGAATTGGGAGGATTCGAGGTGTTTGCGAATCTGTTCGAGGGTCAGCTTCCCTGCCTTGAACTGCTTGAGAAGCGATTCGAGTTCGCGGCCGTCGTTCATGCCGCCCGATCCTGCAATTTCTGAAGGAAATCGTTGAGATACTGCTCGACCTCGGCGTAGGACTCGACCAGAAAGAGATTCTGATCGATTTTGCGCCGGCCGGAGATGTGGCGATAGTACCAGCCGATCAGCTTGCGACCACGGCGAATGCCCGCCGGCTCACCGAACTGGTCGGCCAAGCGGCGAACATGTTCGAGGCAAACCTGAACGCGTTCTTCCACGGTGGGCGGTTCAGCGGGTTTGCCGGTCTCGAGCAAGTGTCTGATTTCCCGATAGATGAATGGATTTCCCAGCGATCCGGAGGCGATCATCACGCCATCGCAACCGGTTTCGCGCAGCATGCGGATGGCATCTTCGGCCGTCCAGATGTTGCCGTTGCCGAGCACGGGAATCGTAAGCGCCTGCTTGAGCTCGGCGATATGATCCCAGTGGGCTTCCGGGGCGAATAGCTCGGATTGGGTCCGCGCATGCAGAGTGATATAGGCGGCGCCGTTGTCCTCGGCGATCTTGCCGATCTCGACGTAGTTGAGCGAACGTTTGTCCCAACCCGACCTAATCTTAATGGAAAACGGGATTGAAATTCTCTTCACTGCAGCATCAATGATTTCGCCGAGAAGTTTGGGAGTCTTGAGTAGAGCCGCACCGCCGTTTTTGTCGACGACTTTGTGGACCGGACAACCGCAGTTGAGATCGACGGAGTTGAATCCGGCTTGCTCGACGGTAGCCGCAGCGATAGCGATTGACTCGGGCTTGGTGCCGAACAATTGGCAGCCGATGCTGGATTCACCATCGTAACGTCGCATCATGTCCATCGTGCGGCCGTTATCGCGAATAAGTCCTTCCGAGGCAATCATTTCCGGAAACGTGTAATCGGCACCCATGCGTTTGGCGATGATGCGATAAGCGATATCCGAGACTCCGGCAAGCGGGGCTGCGAAAACTGCGGGTCGATTTCTCAAGTTTACCGGTAGCATGTCGAAAATATAACTGAATACGCCAACAGCGGCAAGTCGTTTGCAATTAAGCAGAAAGCCAACCGGAGCACCGGATTCGGGCATTGCCGCAGTGTATCGGGCGTAGAGACATGGCGGAAAGGAGCATACGAAATGCCGGAGATCGTCGTAAAGTTTGCCGATCGGGTGATCGAACGTTTCGTGACGGAAAAGGAACACCTGAGCATCGGCCGCACCTCCGACAATGACATTGTGCTGGACAATCGCGGCGTGTCGCGCCGTCATGCACGGATCGAATTCGGCCGTGAGGGGGTGGAAGTACTCGATCTGGATAGTCTGAACGGGACATTCGTGAACCAGATGCGCGTTAACCGCCAGTTTCTGAAGGACTGCGACGTGGTGACGATTGGCAAGTTCGACCTGGTGTACCACAGCGAGTCACAAGCGGCGGGCAAGATGTCCGATCTCGATCCGACCATGGTTTTGGATACGAAGAAACAGAAAGAGCTGAGCCAGTCGGGGAAAGCCAATCCGCTGGAATCATTCATGGAGACCCGGCCGATTCCCACGCCCCCGCAGAGCGATGCCAAAAGCGATAGAAAGGAGCATCGTTAAATGCCGGAAATCATCGTCAAGTTCGGGGAGAAGGTGATCGAGCGCGTGGTGACCGAGAAGGAGCGCATCTCGATCGGGCGCACGTCGGATAACGACATCGTGCTGGACAACCGTGGTGTCTCCCGCAAGCACGCGCAAATCGAATTTTCCGAGCAGGGCGCGCTCATCATTGATAATGACAGCCTGAACGGCACCTTCGTCAATCACCGCAAGGTCAACGAGCACTACTTGCAGGATCAGGATACGATTACGATTGGTAAGTTCGACCTGGTCTACAACCGTGAAGCCCAGCCGACGAAGAAGATGTCGGACATGGAAGGCACGATGGTGTTGAGCACGCGCCGGCAGAAGGAACTGGTAGTGCGCGATCAACAGGACAAGGAAGTGGCGGCGGAACTGGGCGGTTCGGTACTGGTGGCGATGGCGGGCGACAAGAAGAAGTTCCGGTTGGCCGAGGAGACCACGACACTGGGCAAGTCGGAGTTTGTCAACGTACCGGTGCACGGGTTCTGGGTTTCGAAGCTGCAGGCCAAGGTCGTTCGCGAAGGCGATTCATTCACGATTGTCAACGTCGGTCACGGCGGCAAGACGAAGGTGAACGGCGAGTCAATCAGTTCTGCGACCTTGAAGAATGGGGACATTGTCGAAGTCGGAAAGTCAGTGTTTCGGTTTATTGAAGGCTGACATCGATGAAGGTAGCGCTGATTTCGGACGTGCACGGCAATTTGGAAGCGCTCACGGCAGTCCTGGACGATATTCACAAACAGAGCCGGATCGGCGAGATTCTTTTTCTCGGCGATGCGGTCGGCTACGGCGCCAACCCCAACGAGGTATTGCGGCTGATCAAGGCGGAGTGTCGCGTAAAGATCATGGGCAACCACGACTACAGCGCGTTAGGATTGCTGGATACCAGCGATTTCAACGCATACGCGCGGTCCGCGATCACCTTCACGGCATCGGTGCTGGACAGCGAGTCGGTCGGAGTGTTGTCCTCCTTCAAGCTGAAGCACGCGGACGGCGAAATGTTATTGGTGCACGCAACACCGGAGCAGCCAGAAGCCTGGAACTATTGTCTGTCGCTGGGGGAAGCAGACCGGCAGTTTCGCCATTTTGAGGAACGGATTTGTTTCCTCGGCCATTCGCACAAGCCGATCGTCTATGCGCGCAATTTTGCCGGAGAGGCATACAGCATCGGCGGGCGTGAGATCGACCTGGAGAAGGAATATCGCTATATCATCAATACCGGATCGGTTGGGCAGCCGCGCGACGGCGACCCCCGCGCGTGTTACGTGATCTTCGACACCGATGCCGGCCAGATTTCTTACCGTCGCGTTGAGTATGATCTGGCCTCCGCCCAAGCCAAGATGGCGGCGGTCAAGTTGCCGGAGTTTCTGATCGAACGGCTGGCGAGCGGAAAGTAAACGATATGAAGAAGTACATGTCTCGATGGGACACGTTGTCGGCGCGGCTGAAGGGCGGGATCCTCTACTGGCTGTTGACGCTGTTTGTCATCATTCTCTACCTGCAGAACGTGCAGCCGTTGCAGAGTCTCGAACTGATGATCGAGGATCAGATTCGCTCTTCGCGGCCGCTGGAACCGGACAAGAGCAAGGTGACAGTCGTGGCGATCGACGCCAAGTCGGTCGGTGCGGTCGGCACCTGGCCATGGGATCACGGGCGGATCAGCGACCTGTTGATTACGATTTGCGATTACCGGCCGAAGGCGGTGATGCTCGACTTCCCGCTCGGCGAGCGTGCCGAGGAATTTGCCTCCGGCAACTCCAACCAGCTGGCGGAGTCGATGCGCGATTGCAGCAACATCGTCCTGCCGTTTGACATCGTGGTCTCACGCGAGGGCGGCTCGTCGCGCCCCGCCCCCGACTATTTCCATTTTTCTTCGCTGATGCCGACCAAGGATGTCGACATCGAAGAGCTGCCGCGGGTGGTGGCGGCGTTTGTGCCGCCGCGCATTTTTGCGGAGAATGTCGCCGGAGTCGGCTTCCGTTATTTTGAGCCCGACTTCGACGATCAGGTCCGCTCGCTCAATACTGTCGTCAATTTTGAGGATAAGGTTTTTGTCTCGGCGCCGGTGCAGTTGGCGAACCTGTATCTGGGCGGCAACAGCACCAGCTTCGGTTTCTCGGGGCGCGGCCGGCTGACGATGAGCGGCCGCGAGTTGCCGACTGACGACCAGGGTCGGCTGTTGGTGACTTTACCGGCGGCAGGCAAGGCTTACCAGTTGGTGTCGGCCATCGACGTGCTGACCGGCGATGCCGATCCGAGCACGGTGCGCGACAAGGCGGTGATTGTAGCGGCTACCGGACTTGGCGATTTCCAGTTCGTGGAAACTGCGCTGGCCGGCAATCTGCCGTCGTACCAATTCTGCGCGGCAACGGCGCAGAATTTGATCGACGGGACGGCGCCGAAGCGGTTTGACTTCCCGATTCCGATCGATCTGCTGTTGATTCTCGGCCTGGGCGCGTTCGGCGGCTTGATCCTGCCGCGCATGGGGCAGATCTACCGCCTCATTGCCCTCTTCATTCTGGCCTTTATCCTGGTCAACATCAATTTTGTTTTGTTTGATTCGCTGAACACGGTGATGAACGTGCTGTACCCGATCATCACGGTGTTGTTGTTCCTGGGCGCTTCCATCGTGGTGCGGCCGAGCCGCGAGCGCGAGTTGACATCGTCGATTAGCCGCGGACTTGATCTGAAGAAACTGCTCAACGGCGAGCCGATCGCCACGCGCCGCGATACCGGGCAGGAGATCACATTTGAGGATATTCCGAAGCGGCTGATGCTCGACGAGGCGAGTTCGCCGGAGGTCTTCAGCGAGACAATCCGCCTCGACTTCGAGGCGGTTAAACGGGGCGGCGAGTTAGTTTCGGAAGAGACGATTCGCCGGCACGAGACGGGCAAGATGAAGGCGCTGGATCGGACGATGCAGGAGGTGCAACAGGACGTGGCCGCGACCGAGGCGAACGAGACCAAGACCTTCATTCCCGACTTGCTCGATGTCGACATGTCGAAGATTCCCGGTTCGCAACCGCCACCGCCGCCGCCGGTTCCGGCCAAGCGCAAGAGCGTTGACGACGAGTTGATTTTGACCGACGAAGAGAAGAAGATCTACGGGGTGCGTTTCTCGAACGAAGGACAACCCATGTCGTTCGGCCGTTATCAAGTGATCGAGCCGTTGGGTAAGGGAGCAATGGGCACGGTTTACAAGGGCAAGGACCCGGCCATCGACCGCCTGGTGGCGCTCAAGACGATCCGGCTGGACTCGATTGCCGATCCGTCGGAGCTGAATGAACTGAAGGAACGGCTCAATCGCGAGGCCAAGGCGGCGGGCAATCTTTCGCATCCGAGCATCGTGACGATCTACGACGTCGGCATGCAGGGCAACCTGCAGTACATCGCCATGGAGTACATCGAAGGTTACACGCTGGAAGCGGTGCTGAAGCGGAATCTGCAGTTGAACTACCGAATTCTGGCGTCGATCATCATTCAGACGTGTTCGGCGCTCGAATACGCGCACAAGATGGGCATCATCCATCGCGACATCAAGCCGGCCAATATCATGGTGATGGACGGTTTCCGGGTGAAGGTGATGGATTTCGGCATCGCGCACTTCGAATCGTCGAGCATGACGCAGACGGGGATTGCGATGGGGACGCCGAATTACATTTCGCCGGAGCAGTTGCGGGGCAAGGACGTCACGCCGAGTTCGGACATTTTCAGCCTCGGGGTGGTGCTGTACGAGATGTTGACGCACCGGCGGCCGTTTGTCGGAGAGAATATTTCGCAACTGGTTTACAAGATTCTCAACGAGGAGCCGGTGGCCGCGACCGCGATCGATCCGAAGATTCCGCCGTTGTTTGACTTGATCATGAAGAAGGCGCTGGCCAAGGATCCGGTGGAGCGCTACCGGTCGGCGAAGGAATTCGCGGCGGCGTTGGAGGACTTCACGGTGTCGTTCGCCAAGAAGCCGGCAATGGCGTAGAGAATCAGACTTGGAGCGGGGGAAATTCGCTATCAGGGCGCGGTTACCGCGCCCTTTTCATTTGTTGAAGAGGTCTTCGGCGAGGGAGAGGGCGACGCCGGAGAGCATGACTTCGACGCCGAAACGCGAGAAGTCGGAAGAAATCAGGTCGCGGTTGATGTCGGAGTAGAGCGAGCAGGCGGCCTCGCGCTCGACCACCAGGCCGGAGATGCGGTCGGTGGTTTCGGCGACGAAGGTGACCTCGCCCAGTTCCTCGCTGGCGACGAAGCCGGAGCAATTGTGCAATTGCAGATGAGCGCCGCCGGTATAGACGACAATCAAAGCGCCGCGATCCTTGCCGAGCTGGGTATCGGGGTAGATTTCCAGCACCAAGGACCGTTTTTCTTCCGCCTGCACGATCTTGAGGCGGTAGTGATCGTTTTCCCAGACGGCTTCCGAGGCGCCGAGCGTAACCTGGATGCGCCGAATGTCTTCCTGGCTGAACATTTATTCCTTCTTGTCGGACGCCGCAGTCGAGTTCGGGGCGGATGGATCGGTTGTTGTCGACTTTTGGATTTCGTCTCCGGTATCCTTCATGGCCCGCTTGAAATCGCGGATGCCGCGGCCGAGGCCGGCAGCGATATCCGGTATCTTCTTGGCGCCGAACAACAGCAGCACGATCAAGAAGATAATGATGAGTTCCTGAAAACCGAGATTCGGCATGCTTGACTCCTGGTTCCTCTAAATATACCACCAGCGAAAATAGATGATTACCATCACCACAAAGAGTACGCTGACAAAATTGATTTTAATCATCAAACCGAGCGTCAGGGCGATGGAAAACAGGTCGAGGGAAACGGGGCTGAATCCGATCGACAGATGCTTCTGAAACAACGTTTTGGCGGCGCCCTGGGGCAAGAACTCACCGATGATGTCGCCCAGGAGTCCCCCGACAATCGCCGCCAGCAGGAGTGAGACTATCAGAAAGACGATCTCGCTCTTTTTCAAACGGTCACTCCCGATCGCGCATAGGCGACGATCGACTGAAAGATTTTAAGGCCGTCGGCGGAACCCAGCAGCGCCTCGCTGGCGCGTTCGGGGTGCGGCATCATGCCAAACACATTGCGCCGACGATTGCACAGGCCGGCGATATTGTTGACGCTGCCATTGGGGTTGGCCGGTGCCGTGATTTCGCCTTCCGGCGTACTATACCGGAAAACCACCTGATTGTTGCGTTCTAATTCCGCGACGTCACCCGTGTACCAGTAGTAATTGCCGTCGGTGTGGGCGATCGGGACTTTCAAGACCTCTCCGACGGTGAGGCAATTCGAGAACGGCGAGTCGGTTGTCTCACAGCGCAAATAGACGTGCTTGCAGATAAAGCGGAGAGTCTTGTTGCGCAGCATCGCACCCGGCAGCAGCCCGGATTCGAGCAACACCTGGAAACCGTTGCAGATGCCGATCACAAGACCGCCGTCGTTGGCGTATGTGATGACCGATTTCATCACGGGCGAGTAGCGCGCGATGGCGCCGGAGCGGAGATAATCTCCGTACGAGAAGCCGCCGGGAAGGATGATGCAGTCCAAGCCGGCCAAGTTGTGATCTTTATGCCAGATGAACTCCGCCTGCTCGCCCAGTTGCTCACGGACGACCATAAAGGAGTCATAATCGCAGTTGGAACCGGGAAAGGTGACAACTCCGAAACGCACTTACGCTTCTCCGACTTCGAATTCTTCGATGACCGGATTGGCCAGGACTTTGCGGCAAATCTCCTCGGTCATCGCCTTGAGATTGCCGTCGGCTGCGTCCTTGAAGGTGAGTTCAAAGACCTTACCCGAACGAACATCAAGAACGTCGGCAAATCCCAGTTGTTCCAGGGCGTGTTTGATCGTGACGCCCTGTGGGTCGAGGACACCGTCTTTGAGCCGAACCCGGCACACAACCTTCTTATTCTTGGACATCTCTTTTTTCCCGATGGTTTCGACGAGTGTTATTCATGATTCGAACTGCTTCCCGCGCGACGCCGAACAGGACGTAAGCGGCCATAAAAGGAAACAACGCCAGTCGCGGTTTTA
>CAZFNN010000010.1:104977-124026 GCA_964520555.1 uncultured Ignavibacteria bacterium | reverse complement strand
ATCCAGGTTGGCTGTAGTTTCTGCGAACAAGTAGAGACGCGGCAGGTCACAATCCAGCGCGGGAGGGTGACGAGGAAATCGCAGCGGCAGAGGTGCGCGGGATCAAGACCTGCCGCAACGATACAGAGGACGACTCGCCTGGCTGTCTCAGTTACTCCTCGGGATCGAGGCCGAGGGATTTGAGTTTGCGGTAGAGGTAGCTGCGGTCGAGGCCGAGGAGTTCGGCGGCCTTGGTCATGTTGCCGCCGCAATCCTTGAGAACTTTGCCGATGTACTCCTCCTCGAAGCGGGCGACGGCGTCTTTGAGGGAGAGAGCCGGAAGCGCAACGGTGTTCTTAAGCGAGATGGCTGAGAGTGTTGCGGGCGCGGCACTGGATACGCTGCGCGCGGCTACGGGGAGCAGGCGCTCGAAGCCCGCGGCGCCGAGGTCGCCGTCACGGTGAAGGATCAGCAGATGTTCGAGGATATTGCGCAGTTCACGGATGTTGCCGGGAAACTGATACTGTTTGAAGGCGGCGATCAGGTCACGGTTGGGTGCGGCCTGGGGTTTGCCCATGCGTGCGCAGAGGCGGCGGATGTGATGTTGCGCGATCGCCTCGATGTCGCCGGGCACGGCGCGCAACGGCGGCAACTCGATGGTGAAGACGTTGATGCGAAAGAATAGATCCTGGCGGAAACGGCCGCGGCGGATTTCCTCGGCGAGATTGCGATTGGTGGCGCAGATCAGGCGGAAGTTGACCTCGATCGGGTGTTCTCCGCCGACGCGCTCAATCTGGAATTCTTCGAGGACGCGGAGGAGTTTGGCCTGCAGTGCCGCGGGCATCTCGGCGATTTCATCAAGGAAGAGCGTACCGCCGGCGGCCTGTTCGAATTTGCCGATGCGCCGCTGGGTCGCACCGGTGAAAGCGCCCTTCTCGTGGCCGAATAATTCCGATTCGAGCAATTCCGCCGGGATCGCGGCGGCATTGACGGCGACAAAGGGTTCGCGACTGCGGCTGCTTTGGAGATGAATCTGATTGGCAGCGACCTCTTTGCCGGTGCCCGATTCGCCGAGCAGGAGGACGGTGGAATCGGTCCGGGCAACGGCTGCGATCTGCGCGCGGACTTCCTTGATGGCGGGCGAGTCGCCGACCAGGCGGTAGCGTTCGGCGGCGGTAGCGGCTTCCGATTCGATTCGACGCTGGAGCGAACGCATCTGGAGGGCGTTACGGATCGTGAGTTCGACTTTTTCGGGACCGAGCGGCTTTTCGAGAAAATCAAACGCGCCGAGCTTGACGGCAGAAACGGCATCGGCAACACCGGCCTCGCCGGAGATCATGACGGCGGCCTGCGCGGGGAAACGTTGGCGCAGGTCGCGGAGAATGTCGAGCCCGGTGCCGTCGGGGAGGACGAGATCGAGCAGAGCCAAATCGATGCCGGCGTTGTTGACGCGTTTGGCCTCCGCAACGGAGGCGGCGGTGACGATTTCGAGGCCGCTGTCGCGCAGATAGTCGGCGAGAGTGGCGCGGATGCGGTCGTCGTCATCAACCAGGAGCAGACGAATTTTCTTCATGCGGCCTCCCGCGGCAGATAAAAGGTAAACACAGTCCCGCGCGGGACGTTGGGGGCATGGGCGATATCGCCGCCGTGGTCGACGATGATGCGGCGACAGACGGCGAGGCCGAGTCCGGAGCCGCGTTCCTTGGTGGTGAAGAGCGGCGTAAAGGGGTCGATACCGCGCGAAAGATCGACACCGTCGCCGTCGTCGATGATTTCGCAGGTGGTGCGGCGGTCGTCCTGGGTCAGGCGGATCATAACCATGCTGGCGTGGGCCTCGAAGCTGTTCTTGACGAGGTTGCAGAGGACCTGCTGGATTTGATCGGGGTCGCAGTTGACGAGTTCGAGGGCCGGCGGCAGGTCGCAATGGAGTTTGCCGGCGGCGCAGTCATCGGCGAAACTTTGGGCGACGCGCTCAACGACATGGCGCAGATTGACGCTGCGCAGATCGGGCGCGGGCATTTTGGCGAAGTCGGAGAAGGCGCCGAGAAGGTTCTTCATGCGGGCGATTTCGGCGTAGACCTCGCGAACGGCGTGGTCGACGTCAGCGCGCCCGACGATGCCGGCTTCAGCGCGGCGCTGGAGTTGTCCAAGACTGGCGGCGACGGGCATGAGGAAGTTCTTGAGTTCATGGGCGGTTTGGCGCGCGAACAATTGCCAGGCAGCGACCTGCTCGGTCTGGCGCAGTCGGGTCTCGGTGTCTTTCAGATCGGCGGCGAGGCGATTGATGGCGCCGACGAGGTCGCCGAGTTCGTCATCGGCAAAGTAGTGGACGCGTTCGGGCGCGGCGCCGGCGGCGATGCTTTTCGCAGAGGCGGCAACCTCGTGCAAGGGGCGCGTCAGGGAGCGCTGAACGAAGTAGCCAACGATGAGAGCAAGCAAAATTGCGGCGGTGGCGACGGCGGAAAAGGTCTGCAGCAAACGTGTGCGGCTGGCGGTGATATCGGCGGCATCAAAGATGCAAAGGAGAGAAGCGGCGGGGGCGCCATCGAGCCCGACAAGGGGCGCGGTACGGACGATGAACTGGCGATCGGCCAGAGTGGCTTGCCAGATCTCCTGTTCGGCTTCGATGCGGGCGATGCTGCCGGCGGCAGCGACGAGGGCGGAGTCTTCGGCAAAGGCAAAAAGCGGAGCACGGTCGTAGACGCCGAGGACGCCGGCGAGGCCGCCGATTTGCGGCAGCGGGCGGACGACTTCAGCCAGCAGGCGACCGACGGCGAGTTCGCCGATGAGCGTGCCACGAAACATGATCGGTGTGATGGCGACGAGTGCGGGATAGCGGTGGTCGGCACTAAGATGGATGATGCCGTTGTAGCCGGCGGCAGCAGCGGCAGCGACGACATTGATGTCGGCGGGCGCCAGCGGAAATTCTTCGGTGGCGGCAATGAGTCTGCGGTTGAGCGAGGATTCGCGGACGACGGCGAAGTCGAATTGGCCGCGGGCGAGACGTTCGCGCAGAAAGCGGTCGAGGTCGCCGCTGCGCTTTTCCCAATCGATGATGGCGACGACCAGATCGGTCTCGGCGATCAAAGAGGAAGCGGCGTTTTCAAGGCGAGCGGACTCTTCGCTGACTAAGTAGCGCGCAACGCCGACGGCAGCCTGCGAGCGGCGGTCGTAGGTTTCGCTGATGCCGGAGTCGACGTAGAGATATAACAGGATGGCGGTCAGGACGACCGGCACGATGGCGACGAGCGCGAAGGCGGATACGATTTTGGAGGAGAGTTTCATTGTTGGCGCAACCGATAGAGGTTTTCCAGTCCCGCCGGTTCGCCGGGAAGCATCAGGCAGTGCACTGCGGTTACCAACTGCGGCGCGAGTTCGACAGCGCCGAGCGAAATGATGCGACAGCTTTCGGCGAGTTTGCGGCGCAGGAGCGGCAGACATTCGGGCGTACAGGAGCGGGCGACCAGACAGGAATCGGGCAGGAGTGCGCGCCAGTTGATGCCGAAGTCGGCGGCGGCAGCCAGAATCGATTGCGACAGCAGCGCTGTGGCTCTGTCATCCTCGGCTGGGCAGAACAGATAGAGTGCGATCGGGGCGCCTGATTTGGCCGTGACATCGAGCGGGCGGCCGGAGAGGTCGGCGATGCGGCGACGAATTGTGTCGGCAGTACGAGGCAATAGTTCGCCGTAGGCAAAGCCGAGCGATTTGGGCAGCCGCGAGGATTTGGTGCCGGCGAAGAGTTCGCGCGCATGGTCGTCGCTCGCGGGATAGAGGGAGTCGAACTCGGTCGCCGTAAACAGCGCGGAGTTGTCGCTGAAATAGCCCTTGAGGGCGTAGTTCAGAGCAGCGGCAGCGAGATCATCAAAGTTGTCTTTGACGAATAGAAGAAGTTCGCAATGCGCGTCAACGCGACAGGTCGGTTGGGTGTCGGGAGGCGTCAGTTCGGTGACGGGCAGAAGAACGGCATCGATGCGGCCGAGGCGCGATTCAATTTCAAGGTCGCGGAGGTCGGCGAAGCGACGATAGATGAGGCTCGCACCGAGCAGAGATTGTTGCGGCAGCCGGGAGGAGTCGAGAGCGGAGAGGAACGGGGGAACCGCGATCGTCAACTGCGGTGTGACGTCACCGGGGTAGAGGCTCAGAAACATCTCAAGATCGGGGGCGGTCGTCAGCCAGGCCGAGGCCGAATCAGATAGCGGGCCGATCAGCGCCAGCGAGCCGAGTGTCCCGACTACGGGCGCGGATAATTGATTGTCGCCGGCAGCCGCTTCGAAACGAAAGCCGGGGGTAAGCGGGAGGCGGATGTTAGTCGTCACCAACAAGCAACTATCGTGGCGGGCAACCACCTGCGCGAGAAAACGAAGTCCGGCGGATGGGTCGGCGGCGGCGCGAAGTTGGAGGATGGACAGAATCAGCAGCGCGGAGAGCGCCGAAACACGCATCGAGTCTCCCTCAGGCCAAAGCGATTGACACGGCCAACAGTTTATACATTTTGGCCGGGTCGGCAAAGGGCGAAATTGGCGGCACAGCGCGGGAAAGCTATTGAAAATCGGGTCAGCGAAGGGTATTATTCAATTTCGGTATGCTACGCTTTGTCGATCTCTGCGAAATCTATGTCCGCGCCGGTCATGGGGGGCCTGGGAAGATCAGTTTCCGGACGGAAAAATATATCCCGAAGGGAGGGCCGGACGGCGGTGACGGCGGCAAGGGGGGCGATGTGGTGCTGGTCGCGGACGCGAATCTGAATACGCTGCGGGATTTCACTTATCGCATGAAATATATTGCCACGGACGGCGCGCCGGGAGAAGGCGGATTGCGCTCGGGGGAGTCGGGCAAGGATTTGCGAATCAAGGTGCCGCCGGGGACTCTGGTCAAGGACGCGGAGACGGAGGAGATCATCTGCGATCTGGAGGCCGACGGCGAGGAGTTTGTCATCTGTCACGGCGGCAAGGGGGGACGGGGAAACAACCATTTCAAGTCGGCGACGAATCAGACGCCGCGCCGTGCGGATTCGGGAATACCGGGCGAAGAACGGCGGGTTATCCTCGAATTGAAATTGGTGGCGGATGTCGGACTGGTGGGGTATCCGAACGCCGGGAAATCGACATTTCTAGCGGCGGTGTCGGATGCCAAGCCGAAGATCGCCTCGTATCCGTTTACGACACTGACGCCGAATTTAGGGGTGGTGCAACTTCCCGATTACAAGACCTTCACGGTAGCGGACATTCCCGGCATTATCGAGGGAGCGAGCATAGGCAAGGGGTTGGGATATCAGTTTCTGCGGCACATTCAGCGGGTGCGGGTGTTATGCTTCATTCTGGATGCCAGCGACCCGGAGCATGAAGAGCAGTTTACGGCGCTGAAGGGGGAACTGGGGGCGTATGATCCGACGCTTCTGAATCGCGCCGAGATCGTGCTGTTGAACAAGGCCGATGCCTTGGATGCGAAGGCGCTGAGGAAGCTGGAGAAGCACAGCAATGAGGACATGTTCCTGATTTCGGCGAAGGAGAAGACGAATATCGACCGGGCAGTCAAACGGCTGTGGGAGAAGTTGGCAGAGGTTAAGGAGGCGAACCGTGCCGGCACGCGATGATCAACGGTTTTGGTGGTTGGCGCTGAGCACGGCGCCGTTGATTGGCGCGGTGCGCTTTGTGGCGCTCGTGCGGAAGTTCAGATCGGCGCAGGCAGTGCTGGAGGCCTCGGATGCGCAGTTGGCGCGGGTCGAGGATGTCGGCGAGAAGGTAATCGAGGCGATCCGCCATCAGGTGGACTTCCAGCGCGCCGAGGTGCAGTTGGAGAAGCTGGAGAAATCGGGGGCGCGGATGCTCACGATTCTGGATGCCGACTATCCGGAGCCGCTGAAGCGGATTTATGATCCTCCACCCTTCCTGTTTGTTCGGGGTGAAATGCGCAAGGAAGATACGCAGGCGGTGGGGATTGTCGGTAGCCGGGTCTGCACGACCTACGGGCGGCAGGTGACGGAAATGCTGGCCGCGGAGTTGAGCAAGGCGGGATTATGCATCATCTCGGGGTTGGCGCGCGGAATTGATTCGGTGGCGCACCAGGCCGCGATAGCCTCGGGTGGGCGAACTTTGGCGGTGCTGGGGTGCGGGCTGGACGTTGTTTACCCGCCGGAGAACAAGACATTGTACGAAGAGGTAGCGACGCACGGGGCGGTTGTGACGGAATTTGAGTTCGGTTTGCGGCCGGACAAGTATAATTTTCCGAGCCGAAACCGGATCATTTCGGGGTTGTCGCGAGGGGTGATTGTGGTGGAGGCACGGCGGGGATCGGGGGCGCTTCTGACTGCTCAGCACGCGGTGGAGCAGAACCGCGAAGTATTTGCGGTGCCGGGGAATATCACCTCGGCGGCATCGCATGGGGCAAACGAGCTATTGAAGCAAGGTGCCGTACCGGTGACTCAGGCGGCGGATGTGCTGCTGGCGCTGGGGTTACACCCGTTGCAGAAGCGGGTGGCGGTTGCGCGGCCAGCGGTGAAGCTGGCCGAGCGGGAGCAGGCGGTATATGATCAGCTTTCGGACCAGCCGCAGTTGATCGACAGTTTGTCGCAGGATTTGCAGCGGCCGGTCCAGGAAGTGTTGTCGTTGCTGTTGAGTTTGGAGATGGCGGGTCTGGTGCGGCAACTTCCCGGCAAACTTTTTTTACGCGCGGTGTAAAAGGATTTGAAGTTGGTCAGGAAAACGGTTAAGATTACGAACAAGCTCGGACTTCACGCGCGACCTTCCGCCAAGGTGGTCCAGACCGCGACCAAGTTCAAGTCAGAAATCACGTTGGAGAAGGAGGGGCTGGAGGTCAACGGGAAGTCGATCATGGGTGTGATGATGTTGGCGGCGGAGATGGGATCCGACGTGACGGTCATGGCCCAGGGCGAGGATGCAGAAGACGCGGTGCGAGTGCTCAGCGAGGTGCTCGCTTCGAAATTCGACTAACCTTCAATCTCGGATTCCCTGCCGATCCGGCAGCGCCAGCGGTTGCGAATGCCGACAAGAACCAAGCATACAGATTCCGGAGCCGTGAAAGAACTGCGATTGCGCGGACTGGTCGCCTCCCCGGGGATAGCGATCGCCAAGTGCTTCAAGCATGTCAACGGGCCGCACACGATTGCCAAGCGGAGTATCGCGGAAGATCAAATAGACGCCGAGATCTCGCGGCTGAACAACGCGCTTGGGGCCGCCCGGCTTGAGATCGAACAGATTCACGCCGAGGCGGGCAGTGCCGTCGGCGAGCAACTGGCCAAGATTTTCGAGGCCCAGTTGCTGATCCTGGAGGACGCCGCGTTCTTCCAGACGGTCTGCGATGATATCGCCAAGTTGAAGCTGAACGCCGAGTGGGTCTACAACAAGCATCTGCAGAAGACACTCGCTTCTCTGCGCAAGTCGCACGACAATTATCTGAAGGAGATGGCCAACGACATCAACGCCACCGCGGCGAAGGTGTTCGGCTACCTGATCGGGCATCACGTCAACAAGCTGGTCAACAACAAGGGGAAGATCGCACTGGCGGAAGATTTTTCGCCGGGCGAGGTAGTGCTAATGGGTAAGTACGAGATTCCCGGATTTGCGACCTCGCTGGGCGGGGCGACCTCGCACATGGCGCTGATCGCCAAATCGCTGTCGATTCCGGCGGTGGTCGGGATCTCCAAGTTGATGGATCGCGTGCCGGACCAGTCGCTGGTAATCATCGACGGTGAGGCGGGTCAGGTGATCGTCCATCCGGAGAAGGCGACGCTGGAGGAATATCGCGGCGAGCAGAAGAAGCGCAGGACGGTGCTGGCGCGCGAGCTGCGCGGGATCGGCAAGATCGCCGGGGCGACCAAGGACGGCCACGCCGTCGAGGTGCAGGCGAATTTGGAGATTCCGACCGAGACCGACGAGGTGCTGGCGGCCAACAAGGTCGGGGTTGGGCTGTACCGCACGGAATTCTTCTATCTGACGCGGATGCGCTTCCCAACCGAAGACGAGCAGACCAAGATCTACACTGATATTGCGCGGACGTTTTTCCCCAACCAGGTAACGCTGCGGGTCTATGACCTCGGCTCGGACAAGGTGGTGGGGGATTATCTGGAGCCGGACGAGGCGAATCCGGCGCTGGGTTGGCGAGGAATCCGGCTCGATCTGGACTTGCCGGAGATTTTCAAGACGCAATTGCGCGCGATGCTGCGGGCATCGACGCTGAAGAATATCAAGATCATGCTGCCGATGGTGGCTTCGACGATGGAGATCGTCAAGGCGCGGCGGGTGTTGCACGCGGCGATGAAGGAGCTGAAGGCGGAAGGGCTCGCCTACGACGAGAACATCGATCTGGGCATCATGATCGAGGTGCCGTCGGCGGCGCTGATGGCGGACGAGCTGGCGCGGCATGTCTGCTTCTTCTCGATCGGCACAAACGACTTGACGCAATACACGCTGGCGGCGGACCGGACAAATAAGAAGGTGGCGGCGCTGTACCGCGAGCTGCATCCGGCGGTACTGCGGCTGATCAAGATGACGGTTGATGCGGGCCAGCGGCATAACATCCCGGTGACGTTGTGCGGCGAATTGGCCGCGCGAGCGATAGCGATCCCGGTGCTGGTCGGCATCGGACTTCCCTGCTTCTCGGTGGTCCCGCCCCGGATTGCCAAGGTGAAGAAGATCGTGGCGATGTTGGAGTACAGCGAGTGCGCGCAGCTGGCCGAGCGGGTGTTGAAGCTGCCCACGACGGAGAAGGTCGAAGCGGTGCTGCGCAGTTGGTTCGAAGAGCACGTCGGCAAGGAAAATCTGGAGGAATAGATGGACTGGACGCCCAAGGTCGTGGCCAGGCTGGACCCGACCAACATGTATCAGCGGGTATCTGAATTCCCGCAGCAATTGCAGGCCGGTTTCAATTTGCCGGTGAATGGTGATTTGTCCGGATTCAATCCGGGGCAGTTTCGCAACATTATCGTGGCCGGGATGGGCGGATCGGCGATCGGCGGTGATTTCGCGCGCTCGTATCTGGCGAACGAATTGACAATTCCGATGTTCATCAACCGCAATTACGGGCTGCCGCGATTTGTCGGCGCCGAAGCGCTGGTGATTGCGTCATCGTATTCAGGCAACACGGAAGAATCGCTGGCGGCGTTCGAGGAGGCGATGAGCCGCGGCTGCAAGATCGTGGTCGTGACGACGGGCGGCAAGCTGCTGACGATGGCGCAGGCGAACAATTGCCCGTACATCGTGCTGCCAGGCGGATTTGAGCCGCGGGCCGCGCTGGGGTATTCGTTCGGACCGATCCTCAAGCTGATGCAGGTAATCGGATTTGTCGGCAGCCAGGAGCAGATCGTCGCCGACACGGTGGCGGCATTGACGGCAAGCGGCAAGAAGCTGGCAATGAATGTGCCGACCGCGCGGAACGAAGCGAAGAAACTGGCGCAAAAGCTGAAGGACAAGATCGGGATTGTGTACGCGGGCGCGGATTATTACGACGTGGCGGCGGTGCGCTTCAAGGGGCAGATTTGCGAAAACGGCAAGCACCTGGCGTACGCCAATATTTCACCCGAATTCAATCATAATGAACTCGTGGGATACGACTATCCGAAGGCGCTGGTGCGGAAGCTGTACGTGTTCTGGCTGACGGGTCCGGCGGATTCGAAGGGCGTGACCAACCGGGTCAAGGTGGTGGACAAGCTTCTCAAGGGCAAGCGGATCGCGACGGTGACATTGAAGGCGAAAGGTCCGAACCGGCTGGCGGAAATCTTCTCGCTGGTGCAATTCGGTGACTTGATGAGCTACTATCTGGCGCTGGTAAACAAAACCGATCCTTCGCCCGTACATGTAATCAACAAGCTGAAAACGGCGCTGGAGAAAATGAAGTGAGACAGGCCCGGGCGGCACTCTTCACATTCCTGATCGTCCTCACAACAGCCTCAATTGCCTGCGCGCAGGCGGCGCCGGCCGCGGCGAGCGGCGGGTGGTTTCGCGCCGATCGCATCAATGCGGTCGTGCTGATGGTTTTGTTCTCGGCGGCGATCATGTATTACACGCAGCGCGCCAAGCGGGGTGAGAAGCTATTCATCCGCAAAATGGCGGGGCTGGACGCGGTGGAAGAGGCGGTCGGGCGCGCCACCGAGATGGGGCGGCCGGTGCTGTTTATTCCGGGGATCAACGAAATCGACGTGATGGACACGATCGCGGGGCTGTCAATCCTGGGGCGCGTCGCCAAGATCACGGCGCGGTACGAGACGCCGCTGGCGGTTCCGGTGCGCTATCCGATGGTGATGGCGGCGGCGCAGGAAGTGGTCCAGCAGGCGTACATCGCCGAGGGCCGGGGCGAGTCGTACAACAAGGACACGGTGCGCTACGTCGCGGGAGAGCAGATGGCATTCACGGCGACGGTTAACGGCTACATGATGCGCGAGCGGCCGGCAGCGAACATCTTCATGGGGGCGTTCTACGCTGAGTCGCTGCTGTTGGCCGAGACCGGCAACGCGGCGGGGTCAATTCAGATCGCGGGGACCGCGCAGCCGGAGCAGTTGCCGTTTTTCATTGCGGCGTGTGATTACACGTTGATGGGCGAGGAGTTGTTCGCGGCGGGAGCGTATTTGTCGCACGAGCCGCTGATGCTGGGGGGACTTAAGGGGCAGGATCTGATGAAAGTGTTGATTCTGATTGCCATATTCGTCGGCGCCGTGCTCGTAACGCTGAATTTGGGCGGCGAGTGGCTGCAGAAGTTGTTTGAGGTGCGCTGATGCGGACGATGATTCCGGTGGCGGTGGCGTTCCTCGCGGGGATGGCGATGGTGGCGGGATTCCTGCTCAATCCGGCCAAGTTCGGCGATATCCAGGATACGCTGCTGCAGTGGACATCGATCATCGGCGGCTTCACGCTGCTATTGGGGGTGGTGTCGCTGGTACGGGTGAACTGGCGGCCGCTGATGCGGCTGGAGTCGGGCTGGTACAACAAGGCGGCGCTGCTGCTGGCGGTGTTTGTGACGGCGGTGCCGGCGATGCTGCCGGTGAGCTGGTCGACTGAGTTTGGGACGGGGGACGGCTCGATCTACGACTGGTTTTTCAACAACCTGAATGCACCGATGATGGCGACGATGTTCGCGCTGTTGGCGTTTTATATCGCCTCGGCAGCGTTCCGGGCATTCCGGGCGCGCAACGCCGAAGCGACGCTGCTTCTGATCACGGCGATTCTGGTGATGTTGTGGCGCGTGCCGATGGGCGAGTATGTGATCGGGGCGATTCACCCGGATTTGCCGCAATGGATTAACGAATACGTGATGGGGGGAATCAACGTCGCGGTCCAGCGGGCGATTATCATCGGCGCAGCGATGGGCGCGGCGACGATGGGGTTGCGGATCATTCTCGGGATCGAGCGGACGTACATGGGGGGCAGCCGGTGAGCTTCTGGGAGAAACTGGGCGGACTCGACCGGCGCTGGGTGTACTTGCTGGTGGCGATCACGGTCATGATTCCGGTGATCTTCCCGGTGGAGCTGCCGATGGCGGTGACGCCGGAAGCACGGAAGTTGTATGACGCGGTCGAGGCACTGCCGGACAGTTCGGTGGTGATGCTGACGTTTGACTACTATGCGTCGGCGACGCCGGAGACGCGGCCGGTATCGGTGGCGGCGCTGCATCATTTGTTCCGCAAGAATATCAGGGTCGTGACGATGACGACGATTCCACTGGGCGGACCGTCGATGGCCAGCCAGGTGACGCACGAGATGGCGGCGCAATACGGGAAGACGTACGGAATCGACTATGTCAATCTGGGGTACAAGGCAAATTACACGGCGGTGCTGCTGGGGATGGGAACGAGCATCGAATCGATTTATCCGTCGGATCAATATGGGACGCCGCTGGCGCAGTTACCGCTGATGCAGCGAGTGAAGAATTACGCGGATATCGACTTCATTTTCATCGTGGCGGACAATGGGATCGTCGACAACTGGGTATCGATCGTGAACGCGCAGTTCGGCCGGCCGCTGGGGGCCGGTGTGACGGCGGTGATGGCGCCGAAGTTTTACAGTTACGTACAGGCGAATCAGATGGTCGGATTGCTCGGCGGGATGAAGGGCGCGGCGGAATACGAGATGCTGGTGAATCATCCGGCGATGGCGGTGAGCGGCATGAATGCGCAGTCGCTGGTGCATCTGCTGATCATCGGGTTTGTGCTGCTGGGGAATGCGGCGTATTTCGCGGCGAAGCGGGCGAAGGGAAGAACGACGGGATGAGCACGTTCGGTATTCTGCTGGCGGGGTTTTTGACACTGGCGATCTTCTCCTTCCTGTACAAGGACAACCCGATTTACCGGCTGGCGGAGCACATTTTCGCCGGGCTGTCGGCGGGCTATTATGTCGGCCTGGTATGGCAATCGGTGATCATCCAGCAGTTGGCCGATCCGATCAGCCAGCATTGGGCGGCGTTGCAGACGGGGGCCGGCGGCTCGGGGCACGCCGGGCAGATAATCATGCTCGTCATCGCGGGAATTCTGGGCGTGCTGATGTTTGCGCGCTTCTTCCCGAACATGTCGTGGATTTCGCGCTATCCGCTGGCGTTCGTGATGGGGATAACGGCGGGGATCTATTTGACCTCGGAGTTGCACGGACGGCTTTTGGCGCAGGTAAGTTCGACCTTCATCGATCTCTTCAATCCGCTGAACATTATCATCTTCGTCGGGGTCGTGACGACCCTGATCTACTTCTACTTCTCCAAGGAGCACGTGGGGGTGCTCGGGGCGGGCGCGCGGGTGGGAATCTGGTTCATCATGGTTGCTTTCGGGGCACATTTCGGCTACACTGTCATGGCGCGCATCAGCCTGCTGATTGGTCGCGTCCAGTTTTTGTTTATCGACTGCAAGCAGGCGTTGCTCGGATTATTCAGTTGAGGGAAGACCGCCCGTGAAAGTCATCATCCCCGTAGCCGGCGAGGGCACCCGGCTGCGGCCGCACACGTACACGACCCCCAAGGCGCTGTTGCAGATCGCCGGCAAACCGATTCTGGGTCATATCATCGATCAAATCATTGACCTGCCGATCAGCGAAATGATTTTCGTTACGGGTCCGCAGGGGTATAAGATCGAACGCTTTGTGCGGGAGCACTACACGCTCAAGAGCACCTTCGTCGAACAGCGGACGCTGTACGGGCTCGGCTATGCGGTGCATTTGGGGATCACTTCGACCGACGAGGAGTTGCTGATTATCCTGGGGGACACGATCGTGGAAATCGACTGGAAGGGGATGATCGCGACGGGGCACAACTGCCTGGCGGTAAAGGAAGTGGCGAATCCGCGGGCGTTCGGAGTGGTCGAGACCAACGGCGACCGGATTGTGCGGCTGGTCGAGAAGCCGGCGAATCCGCCGACGAATCTGGCGGTGGTCGGCGTGTACTATATTCGCGACGTGAAGTCGTTCCACCAGTGTACGAGCGAGATCATCGAACGGGGGGTGACGACGCACGGCGAGATTCAATTGACCGACGCCTTCGATTTACTCTTGAAAAAGGGCTCGACATTGCACACATTCCCCACCCTGGGCTGGTACGATTGCGGCCGCAAGGAGAATATGCTGGAGACGAACCGGTTTATTCTGGAGCGGCATCATTCGACGGCCGAGCGCAACGGCTGTACGATCAAGCCGCCGGTGTACATCGCCGAGGATGCGGTGGTGACGAGATCGACGATCGGGCCGTACGTCTCGATCGGGCGCGGCGGCAAGATCAGCAATTCGACGATTACCGATTCGATCCTGGCGGACAACGTGACGGCGGACTGGTCGGTGCTCACCGATTCACTCGTGGGCAACAATGTGACGATCAGGAATGCCAGCGGCAGTTTTGATTTGGGCGACTCGGCGACGGTCAGCGGCAAACTCAAATCGGGAAAATAAGCGTGTCGCTGCGGCGACTCATGGATAAGGACTGTTTATGACAGACAGAAGATACCTGTTCACTTCGGAGTCGGTCACGGAGGGTCATCCGGACAAGCTGTCGGATCAGATCTCGGACGGGGTACTGGACGACCTGCTAGGCCAAGACCCGCTCAGCCGTGTCGCCTGCGAGACATTTGTGACGGTCGGGCTGGTGGTGGTCGGCGGCGAGATCACGACCAACGGGTTTGTGGATATCCAGAAGCTGGTGCGGCAGATCGTCAAGGAGATCGGCTACACCAAACCGACGTACGGATTCTCGTACGATTCGTGCGCGATCTTGAATGCGATCGGTTCGCAATCGCCCGATATCGCCCAGGGGGTCGATAGCGGCGGTGCGGGTGACCAGGGGTTGATGACGGGCTATGCCTGTGATGAGACGCCGGAGTTGATGCCGATGCCGATCATGCTGGCGCATCGCCTGTGCCGGCGGTTGACGGAAGTACGCAAACAAGGGACGCTTGGCTTCTTGGGGCCGGACGGCAAATCGCAGGTGACGATCGAATATGCAGACGGCAAGCCACAGCGCTGCGAGGCGGTCGTGCTGTCGTCGCAGCACGACGAAACAATTCTCGACAAGACCGGCAAGAAGATCACGGAAGCGGCGCGGCAGGAGATGATCGATGCGGTGATCAAGCCAATCGTGCCGGCCGCGATGCTGGACGACAAAACCAAGATTTATGTGAACCCGACCGGCAAGTTCGTGATCGGCGGGCCGCAGTCGGACACCGGCATGACGGGGCGCAAGATCATCGTCGATACGTACGGCGGGATGGCCTCGCATGGCGGCGGCGCGTTTTCGGGCAAGGATCCGACCAAGGTGGACCGCTCGGCGGCGTACATGGCGCGCTACATCGCGAAGAATATCGTGGCCTCGGGGCTGGCGCGGCGCTGCACGGTGCAGTTGGCATATGCGATCGGGGTGGCGGAGCCGGTGTCGATCATGGTCTACACCGACAAGACTTCGGAAGTTGACGAGGCGCGGTTGATCGCGCTGATTCGGAAGCACTTTGCGCTGACGCCGAAGGGGATTATCGAGATGTTGCAGTTGCGGCGGCCGATTTATCGGAAGACGGCGGCGTACGGGCATTTCGGTCGCAGCGAGCCGGAGTTCACCTGGGAAATGACCGACAAGGCCGGCGACTTGAAGAAGGACGCTTAGGCGGCCGCGATTGGGAAGAATTCGAGTTTTAATCACAGGAGTGTTCGTTTGAAGTCATACGATGTCAAGGATCTGAAGCAGGCGGGCGAAGGCCGCCGCCGCATCGAGTGGGCGGCGAACTTCATGCCGGTGTGCCGGCTGATTGAAGAGCGGTTCAAGAAGGAGAAGCCGCTGAAGGGGTATCGGCTGGCGGCGTGCCTGCACGTTACGACGGAGACCGCCAATTTGATGCGAGTGCTGAAGGCGGGCGGCGCGGAGATTGCATTGTGCGCCTCCAATCCGTTGTCGACGCAGGATGATGTCGCGGCGGCGCTGGTGAAGAACCTGGGGATCAGCGTGTATGCGATTTGCGGAATCGACACCAAGGGTTACTATCGCCATATCAAGTCGGCGCTTGACAGCAAGCCGCAGATGACGATGGATGACGGCGCCGATTTAGTGAGTGTGCTGCACTCAGAACGGAAGGACCTGCTGAAGAATGTTATCGGCGGGACGGAAGAGACCACGACCGGTGTGATCCGGTTGCGCGCGATGGCCGAGAACAAAGTGTTGCGCTACCCGATCATCGCGGTCAACGATTCGATGACCAAGCACATGTTCGACAACCGCTACGGCACGGGTCAATCGACGATTGACGGGATTATTCGCGCGACAAATTTCCTGATCGCGGGCGCGACAGTGGTGATTGCCGGGTACGGCTGGTGCGGTCGCGGCGTGGCGATGCGGGCCAAGGGGCTCGGGGCGGATGTGATCGTGACCGAGGTGGACGAAGTCAAGGCGATCGAGGCGGTGATGGACGGTTATCGGGTGATGCCGATGGCGCAGGCCGCGCCGCTGGGGGATGTCTTCATAACGCTCACCGGCAATATCCACGTGATCCGGCCGGAGCATTTCGCGAAGATGAAATCGGGCGCGATCATCTGCAACAGCGGGCATTTCAACGTCGAACTGGATCTGGTCGGTCTGGCGAAGATGGCGAAGAAGCGGCGGATGGTAAGGAATCTTGTCGAAGAATTCACGCTTCGATCGGGGCGCAAGGTCAATATCCTCGGCGAGGGTCGACTGATCAACCTGGCGGCGGCGGAAGGTCATCCGGCGATGGTGATGGATATGTCGTTTGCGAATCAAGCGCTGGCGTCGGAGTACATCGTGAAGAACCACAAGAAGCTGGCGAAGAGCGTGTTTGCGCTGCCGAAGAAGGTGGACCAAAACGTTGCGGCGCTGAAGCTCAGGTCGATGGGAACCGCGATCGACAAGTTGACGGCGGAGCAGAAGAAGTATCTGGCGAGCTGGGAGATGGGGACATAGTAGCGCTGGGACAGAGATGAGCGTGACGGGGTGGAGACGATGGTCTTCACCCCGTTTTGTTTGTGGGAATGGGAAGACCCTCACCCCCGACCCCTCTCCCAAGAGGAGAGGGGAGTAGCGAGATCGGCGGGATTGCCTCGTCGCGGTGGAGGGCGAAGAACATCGAAGGATACACCCCGTCTCGATGAGAGGGATTGGACAGCGGCAGCGGTGAAAATGGTCGGGAACGCCGGTGGGATAGACATTTTTGGCTGTCGGATGGGGTGTGGTTGGAAGAATGTCAGACAGGAATGTCCAACCTACGGGGATGGCGGCAGGTCGCCCCACGAAGCGCGGCAAGTCGTGGTTGGGCAAGAATCGAATGCGCTTCGCGGGAAGACCTGCCGCAACGAAAACGAATACCCACCGCAGTCCCACGTTCCTCGAGACGCTACGCAGGCGGTGGGGCACCGATGGCGAAGCGATGTGACGGACGGTCGGTAACACCCACCGCAATCCCTCGTTCCTCGGGACGCTACGCGAGCGGTGGGGCACCGAGCATTCTCATCCCCGGCCTTGCTACCAGTGGGAGAGGGGAGGAAGCATCATATGCGAGACTGCGGTAAACGAGGTTGGTCGTGGGTGGAGGCGTTGATTGGGCGAGTGCCTCTTCCCTGCTGATTTTGTGTTGAACAGAGATCGACAACACCCGATACTACTACCGATGAAGCTGGTGACGGCGGAACAGATGCGCGCGATCGATCAGCGCGCAATTCAGGAACGCGGGATTCCCGGTTTGAAGCTGATGGAGAACGCGGGGCGCGGCGTTGCCGAGTGGGCGCGCGAGATTCTCGGCGGCGAAGTCGCGGGCAAGCGGGTGGTGGTGGTATCAGGCAAGGGGAATAACGGCGGCGACGGGTATGTCGTGGCGCGGTACCTGAGCGGCTGGGGATCCAAGGTACAGGTGATCGTAATTGCGCAGCGCGACGAGATCAAGGGGGATGCGCGGGCGAATCTGGAGGAACTGCGGCTGCCGGTGATATTCGCGCGGACGGCGCAAGACATCCCCGATCTGAAGAGCGTCGATCTGATCGTAGACGGGATCTTCGGGACGGGTTTTCAGGGCGAGGTTTCGGGCTTGGCAGCGGAGGCAATTGCGCTGATGAACGCCTCACGGCGGCCGATTCTGGCAATTGACGCGCCTTCGGGGTTGAATTCGGATACCGGCGAGGTATCGACCCAGTGCATCAGAGCCTCCTTTACAGCGACACTCGCACTCCCAAAATTGGGACAGTGCTTCTTCCCCGGAAAGGCGCATTGCGGCCGTCTCAAAGTCATCGATATCGGTATACCGGATGAGGTGGTTGATAGCTTCGACATCAGCCTCTCCCTCACCACGCGCGAAGATGTGTCGGAGGTCATTCCGGACAGAAGTCCGACGGCACACAAAGGTGATGCCGGACGACTGTTTATCGTGGCCGGGTCGGTCGGGTTGACCGGGGCGGCGACCTTGGCGGCGAGTGCCGCGATGCGGGCGGGAGCAGGGTTGGTGACAGTCGGTATCCCGAAGAGTCTGAATGACATTTTGGAGGCGAAGCTGACGGAGGCGATGACGCGACCGCTGCCGGAGTTGAAGAAGCAGCGGTGTCTGGCGGTGCGGGCGCTGGGGGATATCCTAATGGGGATGCGCGCCTCTGACGCGGTGTGTCTCGGACCGGGCGTGGGGCGGAATCACGAGACGATGGACTTGATGCGACGGATGGTGGCTAAACTCGACCGTCCGGCGGTACTGGATGCGGATGGGCTTTACGCGTTCTCGGGCAAGCTGGAATTGCTGAAGGCGGCGACGGCACCGATGGTGTTGACGCCGCATCCCGGCGAGTTCACGCGACTGACGGGAGAGGAATTGGGCAGTGCGGCAGCAGAGAGGATTGTCGCGGTAAGCTTGCTCGCAAGGGAGATTCAGAAAATAGTGGTTTTGAAGGGAGCGCCGACGGTCATAGCTGATGTCAACGGTCAGGTGTACGTAAATCCGACTGGAAATGCGGGGATGGCGACGGGAGGGTCGGGGGATGTCCTGACCGGAGTGATCGGGGCGCTGTTGGCATCCGGAGTGCCGGTATTCCCTGCTGCAGTGGCTGGCGTATATCTTCACGGATCAGCGGGGGACCTCGGTAAAGATGAAAGAGGGACATTCGGGTTGATTGCGGGGGATATTGTCGAGAAGATCGCGGGGGCGATGAAGCTACTGAAGCACTAAAATAATACTTATCAAGACCTCTTTTCGACTTCGCGGTTCCGGGTTTGTTGTAGAGAATCTGCATAGCGGCGGAACCTTTTGGGCAAATCGACATATATGTCTATGGAGACTATGATGATCATGGAACGTGTGATCGACAAGCTGATAGAGATTGGGATCAAGCTGGGGTTGTTGCCGAGACCTGTGCCGGCTCCAGTTCGCAAACGAACGTAGAAGCTTAAATCGTCCATACTGCTCCGAATTTTCAGATTCGGGGATGTAACGTTGCAATTCGTCGGGAGGAGATGCGGTGAACATCTCCTCCCGAACCATTTTTGGGGGGATGAGTTGGGAGAGAGGCGGCAGGTCGCAAGCGCGCACGGGAGCAAGACTTGATGCAGAGCGTGCGCACCCCCACCCCCCCCCCCACAACCCACGGGGGGGGGGGGGGGGGCCCGGCGAAAACACCCAG
>CAZFNN010000010.1:0-104967 GCA_964520555.1 uncultured Ignavibacteria bacterium | reverse complement strand
ACCCTCACCCGCGACCCCTCTCCCATGGGGAGAGGGGGGGTGGCACGTGCTAAGACAGCGAGTTAGACAACATTGCCTTGTCACGGTTGAGGGTAGAGGAGCATTCAAGGACAGACCCCGTCTCGAGCCCGCGGGTTGGGAGACAGGAGTGGTGGTTCGGCGAGAGGTGGATTGCAAATGGTCGAGGTGCTGGTGAGGCGGGCTCGATCCACCCCTCTTGATAGAGGGGAATGACTCTTCAGCGGTGAAACGGATAACGGTCGATGGTGAGTGCAGATGCGGGAGGCGCGCACCCTCACCCCCTGCCCCTCTCCCAGAGGGAGAGGGGAGTGGACATCTCCTTCGAGACTGCGAAGAGTGAGGTTGGTCACGGGTTTGTGTGCGAATCAGGCGAGGGGCAGGTCGCGCCCCGAAGCGCGAGCAGGTTGTGGTTGGGCGAGATTCGAGTGCGCTTCGCGGGATGACCTGCCGCAACAAGGTGACCCACCGCAATCCCTCGTTCGTCGGGACGATTCGCACGCGGTGGGGCACCGGGCGGATAGCCGACTGAAGTCGGCACTACAGGATTAATGTCAGGATCGCGGGGATCCTGACCTACGGCGGTCGCAGATTCGGCACATTCTTCCTGCCCACGCACTATTGCGCGCGATTAAACCAAATGAACTTGTAAGACGTCTAAGCTGTCGGTAGATTGATTGGCGATTGTAGCGAGGGAGATTGATTTTGAGATATTTGCTTATGTTGACACTCGCGCTGCTGACGGCTGCGGGGTGCAGTCGTAAAGGCGATGATGAGTTGCCGACGCGGGCGGGCGATCTGGAAGCGCGGTTTGTGATTGACGATGACTTCGGTATCCTGCCGGATACCGCAAATATCCCGATGATACTCACCGTCTACGCCGATGCGGCACACACGCTGATGCAGCAATCAGAGGCGGTGACGGTGCAGAATCATCAGCCGGCATCGGTGATTTTTGAAGAGCTGTCGCCGACGTTCCTCTATCTCAGCATTCGGATCAATGTCAGCGGCTTGCCGGAGCAGTGTCCCGATGTGTCGGTGTTTGTCCAACAGAATCGGGTTACGTCGACCAATCTGATCAATATCGACGTGCGCGAGTCGGAGATTCGCTGCACCACCGATTGACCGGACGGCGCTGATCGCCTATATTGCCGACGTGAAGCCCGCAGCGCAGAGAGCCATCCAATTCGGCGAACGATGAGCAGTCCGGACGCCATGTTCGCCCCCCACAGCACGGATGAACTTGCAGATGGAGTCAGAGCGACGCCGGACGGCGCGTTATTGATTACCTCCGGAACCAATTCGCACAACTTGCCGACATCGGTAGCGGATCGGCAAGCGGTCCGGCTGTCAACGTCGGCTTTGACGGGAATCGTGCGGCTGGAGCGGGCGGATTACTATGTGACTTGCCGGGCAGGAATGAGATTGGCGGAGTTGTACGCGGAGTTGGCGCGGCACGGGCTGTTCTTCCCGTTTCTGGAGACGGGTGCCACGGGCACGGTCGGCGGGATGGTAGCCTCGGGGCAGATCGCAAACGGCAAAGATTGGCACAATATTTCCCGCTGGGTACTGGCATTATCGGTCGTGATGGGGGACGGGGCGCTGGTCAAGACCGGTGCGATTACGTACAAGTCGGTGGCCGGGTATGATCTGCCGAAGTTATTCTGCGGGAGTTTTGGGACGCTGGGCGTGATTGTGGAGGCCTCGCTACGGTTGTATCCGCGCGGAGCGCGGCCATACGGGAAGGATCTGCAGCCGGCGGCACAGAAGATTCCCCGTTTGGCGCCGGTGGAAGAACTGAAACCGGCGGAAAACAAATCAGTGGAAATCGCCGGGCGGATCAAAGCGGAATTCGATCCGCGGGGGATTTTTCCAGCGATTTCGGGTTGGAACAGCCGATAACTGATTCCGTATAAGCAATAAACGTCTGGCAACGGGTGAGAATACAACAGAAGTCGTTAATGATTAAGAGAATCATCATCATCGTCGTACTCGCAGCGATCCTCGGGGGGCTGAACAATCTCGTCAATCCGAACAAGGTCGCCTGGGTCGGCAATTGGCCCACAGCGCTGACGGACGCGGATTCGACCTGGACTTCCCCATCGTACGAGCCGGGGGATCCGCCGACGTTGCGGATGGCAGAGGCGTTCGACCGCTGGACCGGAAAGCGCCATGTGTTTATCGATGCGCGCGAGCCGGAGGAGTACAAGGAAGGACACATTGCCGGGGCGATCAGTTTTCCCTATGACTATTTTGATGATTATAAGGACAAGATTCTGGCGGAGCTGCCGAAGGACACGTTGATCGTGACCTATTGCTCGGGATCGGAATGCGAGTCGTCATTGTTCCTGGCGCGGCTGTTGGCGCAGGAATTCGGTTACAAGAACGTCGAGATCTTTTTCGGGGGGTGGACGCAGTGGAGCAAGCACGAACTGCCGATCGAGGTGAGCCATGAAGAAACTGCTAACTAATCAATACTTCCTGTTCCTGCTGCGTCTGGTAATCGGCGGGACGTTCATTTATTCGGCGGTGGACAAGATCCTGTATCCCGACGAATTCGCGCGGATCGTCTACAACTATCACCTATTGCCGGGGCAGACAATCAATCTGTTCGCTTTGTTGTTGCCGTGGGTGGAGTTGGTTGCGGGAGTGCTCTTGATCGCCGGCTTCTGGGAGAAAGCGGCGGCGGTAGTAATTGGCGGCCTTCTGGCAGTGTTCATCGTTGCACTGGGAAATGCGCTGATCAAGGGGGTCAATATCGAGTGCGGGTGTTTTTCGACGACGTCGCGCGCGAAGGGACCGGTGCAGAGTTTGATTGTGCGCGACATCTTGATGCTGATCGGGTGTGGGTTGATATTCTGGGCGCGGAAGAGCTGGCTGTCGATTGACGGACGGAAGGTTGCGGCGTAAGGGGCGAGATTTAGAGTAACGTTGGAATGATGTGAAGGGGCGCAGGGGTCACCGGCGAGAGTCAGAAGCGCAGGGAGTGGGCTAAGACTCGTAGACGGCGAGGAAGTGGATGAGGACGGCGATGAGGACGGCGATGGGGGCGGCGACCATGGCGACGGTGCCGGGATAGGAGCCGGCGCGCAGACCAAGGTAAAGCGTGGATTCAGCGCCATCGTGACGCAGGGGATCGGCGTTGTCGCCGCCGAAGAGATACTCCGTATAAGGAATCAACTCGTAGTTGAGCGTGATCGCGGCGAGGTCGGAACGCGTCAGAGCGATGCCGGCGACCAGGCCGGGAGATCTGTCGAAGTAGCTGCTGAACGACTTGAGGGTGGGGCCGGCGCCGAGATCGAGCGACCAGTTGCGATCGAGCCAGCGGCGCAGGCGGGCTTTGGCGGCGAGACGAGAGCCGTCATCGTCGATCGAGAAGTACGCGCTGCCGCCGACGGCCCAACGCGGGGACGTATTGCGCATCCAGCCGAGTTCCCAGACGAAATGGAAGTTGTTGTCGCCGCCGGGACACGGGGCGGTATTACGGAAGAGGCGCAGATTGTAGCCGAATTCGGTGATGAGGAACGACTTGGTTTCCGCCAGCGGTGCGCCGCGCCAGGAGAGAACGCGCTGGGTGGCGGGCAGGTCTGCCGGCACCAGAAGCGCAAAGGCCAGAAGTAGAAGCAAGAGTATCCGATGGAGCAACTGCATCTGCGGAATATGGGCAAATTCGGATGACGGAGCAACGGCGAAGGCAGAAAAAGCTGGGGTGGCAGGGGTCGAACCTGCGACCATCTCCTTAACAGGGAGCCGCTCTGCCGGCTGAGCTACACCCCAAAGTTCTCAATCCTTGTTTAATCGACAATATAGGTAGAATATCAAGATTTTCAAGCCCTTTTTGTGCGGGTGCGGCCTGGTCAGCCGTTACAGGAAGTCGACATCGAGGCGCTTGGCGCGCGGCAGCATGTTCTTGATGTGATTCTCCTGAAAGAGTCCACAACCGAGGGGATAGTCGTCGTACTTGACGAGCACATAGCCGGGGTAGGCCTCAACGCGGTCTTCGGGTCCGAGCGTGATGTCACTTCCCTGCAGGTAGCGCAGGGTGTTCGCGCGGGAGAGTGCGATCGTATTGCGCTGGATGAGCCGGCCGAAAACTTGCAGGAGGTTGGTGGTCGGCTTGACGCTACGATGGACACGAGCGATCACGAGGCCGGCGGTGTCGGGACTTAACGAATCGGGGATACCGCTGGGACCGAGAATGACGCGGCCCTTGGCGCCGGCATACATGGTGAAATCATCGAAGAGCGTCGACGCGAGGCCGAAGCGTTCTTCGAGGTAGGCGAGAGTACGGGTGCGCATGTCATCGGGGCAAGGCATGATCATTTGCGTATCCTCGCGAGGAAGAAGCCGCCGGTATCGTTATGCTGCGGCAAAACGCGGGCGGTGCAACTGAGGCGCGGATCGAGTTCGCGGTCGCGCCAGGCGGTCAGACCGGCGACGGTGCGAAAGCCGGGAATGGCGATCGGTTCGAGTTCGGCAGGCCGGTGGCGCAACAGGTAGTCGATGACCTCCTCGTTCTCTTCCGGGGCGAAAGTGCAGGTTGAATAAACCAGGATGCCGCCGGATGCGAGGAGATCGAAGGCGCGCAGAATCAGCTGTTTCTGGCGCTGGGCCGTGCCGTAAACGTAGTTCATGCTCCACCACTTGAGAATCTTTCCGTCCTTGCGGATGGTGCCCTCGGAAGTACAGGGTGCATCGAGCAGGACGACATCGAACTCGGCGTCTGGGAATTCGCGGAAGTCGTAGTTGGTGATCGCAGCATTGAACACGCCGGTCTTCTCGCAGTTGAACTTGAGTGCCTTGATGCGCTGGTACTCGACGTCGTTGGCCACGATCGTGCCGCGATTGTTCATGAGGGCGGCCATCTGAGTGGTCTTGGAACCGGGCGCGGCACAGGCATCGAGGACGCGGGTGGCGGAGGCCAGTTCATCGCGGACGAGCAGCGGCGGCAACATCGAAGTGAAGTCCTGGATGTAGATGGCGCCGATGAAGTGCTCGAGAGTGCGGCTGGCGTTGGCGGCGGCAGTGGTGAAGGCTTCGGCGTACCAGGGTGCGATCTCGAACGGAAAACCGTAGCCGGCGAACCGCTCCTGCACGTGGGCAACGGACGCTTTCAGGGTATTGACGCGGCCGGTGCGCGGGAGGGGTCGCAGAAGGCTCGAGAAGAATGCGTCGGGGTCGTCGGCAAGTCGGGCATAACGCTCGCGGAACAGCTCGGGAATGGGGGTTTCCATCGAAGGAGTATATGCGGTGGAGTCGGGGGTGTCAATGGGAGCGGTGCGGTATCTGGAGCACGGGCGAACTTGCCGCGACGAGCCCTCACCCCCGGCCCCACTCCCAGAGGGAGAGGGGAGGAAACGGCGAGTGCGAGAAAAGCGGGACAGAACCAGAGCAAGATTGCTTCGTCGCGGTGGACAGTGGAATCGATAGCAGGAGTGCGTTCGCTCCTCGCAATGATAAAGGTTTGTGCGTTCGCCAATCCCACCGCAAGCGGCGGGGCACCGGCAAGGAGAAAGCCGACTGAAGTCGGCGCTACAGGTGAAGGAAGTTGTCAGCGCGGAGATGACGGCCTCGATCCCACCGCGATCTATTGTTCCTCGGGACGCTGAACAGGCGGTGGGGCACCGGAGCGGTGTTGGCATCAGGAGCGCGGGAAGAGCTGCCGCAGCGGGGGGGGGGGGGGGGCGCCGCCCCCCGCCCCCCCCCCCGGCCCCTCTCCCAGAGGGAGAGGGGAGCAACTTCAGCTTCGCAGTTGTGATGATCAGTAGTGATTTGGGTCTGGGAGCAGTTGCGGCGGCACGAACCCTCACCCCCGTCCCCTCTCCCAAAGGGAGAGGGGTGATGGGGTGGCTTGCGAATTGGATTAGTGGCAGGCTACGGACAGGCGGCGCAGGGGACCGGGCCGCCGGCGAAGATATAATTGATCAAGTAGACTGCGTCGGAAATCGAAGTGCTGCCGGAGCAGTCAACATCTCCGCGCAAGAGCGGGTTCGGCGCCGGTCCGCCGGCAAAGATGTAGTTGATCAGGAAGACCGCATCGGAGATGCTCACGACTTGACTGCCGTCGGCATCGCCGCAGACAAAGGGCGGCGGCGGCGGATCGGTGACCAGGATCGAGACGCTCTGAGTGTCCGCCTGCGCCGGATTGCCGGCATCCGAGGCTGCGATCGTGAAATAGAAGGTCGCTTTGTAGGTCGGCGTGCCGGTGACGAGGCCCTGCGGTGAGAGAAAATCGCAACCATACGGCAGATCACCGCCGAGGAAGACCCACGAGAGCGGCGGGGCACCGCCGACACAAGTGAACTGGTAGTCATAGGGTTCGCCGAAGTAGGCATCGGGCAAGCGCGTCACCTGGATGTGCATCTTACCGTCGCAGTCATCGCCAACGCCGTCGCCGTTTTCGTCGATCTGATCGGGGTTGAAGACCGCGGGGCAGTTATCGCAGGCGCTGCCGAGGGAGTCGCCGTCGGGATCGGCCTGCGATGAATTCGGGACGAAGATGCAGTTGTCGACGGTATTGGCCACGCCATCGTTATCGAAGTCGCCGGAATTGGAGACCTGGAAGACAAGGGCGAGCGAAGCCTGCACCATGCGTTTCATGTATTCGAAGTTCATATACGTCGTGCTGTCCTGGGGGCTATGGTAGACGTAGGAGAAATAATCCTCGATGATGAAGATGGCGTCGTAACCGACCTGCGTGAACGGATAGTGGTCGGAGCCGGAAGAGTTGCCGCTGAGGTAGCCGTAGATGCCGTAGCCGGCGGCGGCAACATCGATCCACCACTGGGCGAAGAAGGGATCGGTGCCGTGATGGACGGAAGCGGAGTTGGTATTTGGGATGGCGGCAATCATATCCATGTTGTGCATGACGAGGATTTCGTCGCCGCGGGCGGCGGCGGCATTGGCATAGTGGTAGGAACCGAAGAGGCCGAACTCCTCGGCGTCGAAGGTGATGAATTTGAAGGTGACCTCAGTCGGCGTGTCGACGAGAGCGCGGGCGATTTCGAGGACGCCGGCGGTTCCGGAGCCGTTGTCATCGGCAGCGGGCGAATTGAAGACGCCGTCATAGTGGCCGCCGACGATGATCTCCAGATCGGGATAGGTAGTGCCGACTTTCACGCAAACGACATTGTAGCAGTTGTTCATCTTGCCATTGAAGTATTGCTGCCAACCGTCGAGGTAGACGGAATCGTAGCCGAAGGACTCGAACTTGGCCTTGATCCAGTCGCGTGCCAGATAAATGTTGGGTGTGCCGGCAAGACGGCGGAAATAGGACTGGAGATGAGAGACGTACGAGAAAAGCGAGTCCTGCGAGATCGTGCCGAGGAGTTGCTCGAAAGCTGGAGTCTTGGTCAATACCGGCGGCGCGGCGGCGCGCGGTTCGCGATAGACGACGGGCAAGGAGGGCGGCAGCGCCATCAGCGTGGGCTGCAATTCCGAGGCGGGATCATAGCCGCCGGGCACGAAGTAGAGCCGCAGACTTCCCTCTTGAAAGAGGAGTTCGAAGCGCGCGAGGTTGGCGTCATCAAGACGCAAATCGAGGGCAAGCTCAAGGCGAGCGACATCGGCGCGGATCAAGATTGAATTCAATTTCGACTGCGTGAAGCGGGCGGCGGATTCATCGGCGACGAGGACGAGGTAGCCATCGCGAATGCGGACGACAGGATCAACGCCGAGCGACTGGAGCAAGGCGGCATCCGTCGGGCCGGCAACGATAACCTTATACAGATCAGCAGCTTGAACGGACAAAGTGAGGAGAGCTACGATCAATGCGGGAAGCAGAACACGTCTCATAGAAGACGACTCCATGTTAAAGAACAGCCCTGAAATACAACGTCGACAATATACGCCATAACCATCATTCTGTAAAGCCGTAATGTCTGCCGGCGCGGCCGCGAGCAAGAGAACTGGGGGGGCGGCGAGGGGTGCCGGAGGCAGGCGGTGGCACGGGGTAGCGCGGCCTAATTTCCTGTTGCATCCGTTGAGGGTTTATATATTTTCCCGCGTTGTTACGCGTTCAATCGAGGATCTTTCACAAAGGAGAAAGAGTTGAACTTTGTACCAAAGAAAATCTTCCTGACCAAAGGTGTGGGGAAGCACAAAGAGAAGCTGGCCTCGTTCGAGTTGGCCTTGCGCGACGCCGGAATCGCGTATCTGAACCTTGTGAATGTCTCTTCGATTTTTCCGCCGTACTGCAAGTTGATCTCGCGCCGGGAGGGGCTGAAGTATTTCGAGCCGGGGCAGATCGCTTTTTGCGTGATGAGTCGCGACGCCACCAACGAGCCGAACCGGCTGGTGTCGGCGTCGATCGGGATTGCGATGCCGAAGGACAAATCGAAATTCGGTTACCTGTCGGAGCATCACGGTTTCGGGCAGACGCAGAAGTACTCCGGCGATTATGCCGAGGATCTGGCGGTGCAGATGCTGGGAACGACGATGGGCTTGACGATCGACCTGGACAAGTCGTGGGACCAGAACAAAGAGCAGTGGAAACTCAAAGGCGAAGTGGTGTACTCGCGTAACATTACGCAATCAGCCGAGGGGGACAAGAACGGTTTGTGGACCACGGTGATTACGGCGGCGATGCTGATTCTGGAGAACGACGACTAACCCCAGCGGACGGAAGGGCTCATGAGCAACGGCGAGATCACGAGATTTCTCAAGCATCATTATCGTCATTTCAACGCGGCGGCGATGATTGACGCCGCCGACGGTTATGTGCGGCATCTGGATCAGGGCGGCAAGATGATGGTCGTGTTGGCGGGCGCGATGAGCACGGCGGAGTTGGGTTTGTCGCTGGCGGAGATGATCCGGCGCGACAAGGTGCATATTATCAGCTGCACGGGGGCAAATCTGGAAGAAGATTTGTTCAATCTGGTCGCGCACGATCACTATGAGCGGGTGCCGCATTACCGCGACTTAACGCCGCAGGATGAGGAGGCGCTCCTCAACCGTCACCTGAATCGCGTGACCGATACGTGTATTCCGGAGGAAGAGGCGCTGCGACGGCTGGAGAAGGTGCTTCTGGATGAGTGGCTGAAGGCCGACCGGGCGGGTGAGCGCTATTTCCCGCACGAATTCATGTACAAGATCATCCGCTCCGGCGCGCTGAAGGCGCATCATCAGATCGATCCGAAGGACTCGTGGATGGTGGCGGCGGCAGAGAAGAATCTACCGATCGTCGTGCCGGGCTGGGAAGATTCGACGATGGGCAATATCTTCGCGGCGCACTGCATCGAGGGCGACATCAAGAACGTCCACACGGTGCGCACCGGCATCGAGTATATGACGTGGCTGGCGGACTGGTACACGGCGACGGCCAAGAAGTCGACGATCGGATTTTTCCAGATCGGCGGCGGGATCGCGGGGGATTTTCCGATCTGCGTGGTGCCGATGTTGCATCAGGACCTGCAGCGAACAAATGTGCCGGTGTGGGGATATTTTTGCCAAATCAGCGATTCGACGACGAGCTATGGGTCGTATTCGGGCGCAGTGCCGAACGAGAAGATCACGTGGGGCAAGCTCGGGATCGACACGCCGAAGTATATCATCGAGTCGGATGCGTCGATTGTGGCACCGCTGATGTTTGCGATTGTGCTGGGGTGGTAGAAGTGTAGGTAGCTGCTGTTGGGGGGATAAAGGGGTTAGAAATTCGAGACAGTGAAATGGTGGATGCGAATCCCGCGGTCTGAGGAACGGGAGTACAACCTTCTGGCCCCCTTTGCTAAGGGGGAATACCGGACGGTTAGTAGAGTGGGTATGTCAGGGATGTGAAGGTTCGATAGTGGAATGCGGCAGGTCACAATCCCGCGCGGGAGAATGGAGTCACCGTGGCGGATTGAGTGGCGCGCGGGATCAATACCTGCCGCAACGGTGGGGTAGTCAGGATCGCGGGGACCGGGGCCAACGGCGACTGTGCGGCAGACAAGCTTTGGTGTGCGTTAGAACTCGGCGCCGAAACTGAAATAGTGTTTGGGGTTGGTGACTTGGACCAAATCCCAGCCCCAGGCCAGGTCGTAGCGCAGCAAGAAGATGCCGAGATTCACGCGGGCACCGGTGCCGAAGCCGGTCTTGAGGCCGAGAAGACGATTGGCGCCGGTGGTGGTGCCGAGACGGAATTCCTCATTTCTGTTCCAGGCGGCGCCGGCATCGAAGAAGGCCGCGCCGGAGAGCCGCGCCAGGACGATCGGGAGCGGAAAGCGCAGCGCGAGGTATTCGACAAACGGATAGCGAAACTCGAGGTTGACGACGCCGTACTTGGTGCCCTGGAATTCAAAGTAGTCGTAGCCGCGCAAAGGGGTGATGATCTTGGAGAAGTAGAAGCCCTGCACGCTATAGACATCGTCGGTGGCGGTAGTGGAGCCGATGTAGTTGGTATTGCCACCCACATAGTAGACCTTCTTGTTGCTGCCGAAGGAGGCGCCGCCGGCCATGCGGAAGGCGAACGAATACTGGCCGCCGAGATGGAAATACTTGCGGTAATCGAATTCACCCGCCCAGTAGTCCTGCGAGTTGTTGGAGAGCGGCAAGGTGCGTTCAAGGCTGAGTTTCCAGCGGCTGCCGTTGACCGGGCCGGTGTAACCCCAGAGGACATTATCGTGAATCACCGCCAGGTCGGCGGTGGTGGCATCCTCGTTGGCATCATCGTAGATCAGTTTGCCGTCCTCGAAGCGCGGGTCGTAGTAGGTGCGATCGATGTAGATGTGCGAGACATCGAGTTGCACGCGCCGGAAGAGACTGAACGGATGCGAGACGCTGGCGAGCAGGCCATAGGTGCGGTCGGAGAAGAGCCGGTCGCGGTTGTCCTGGAAGTAGTTCTTGTTATGAAAGACCCCGAAGCCGAAGTCGGTGCGGTGGGTCGAGTTGATATAGTACAACTGCAGATTCGACTGGTTGATTGAATTGACGATGTCGGTGCCGATCAGGAACTGGTGGTTACCGAGGAAATCGGTCACGAGTACGAAAGACTGACCGCGGAGGCCGTAGAAGGTGTCATACGACAGGCCGCCGCTCACGATATCGGGTGAGAATTTGGCTTTGTAGCGTTTAACTTCGAATTCCCCGTCGGGGCGAACGGCATAGACGGTGTCACGGCCGTCATCGTCGTGGGCGGTTTCGACAATCGCCGAATCGCCTTCGATACGGATGTCAGATTCTTTTTTGGTTGGCGGGGTAAAGACGAAATCGGTGTTCTCGCTTTCGGTCGGGAACTCGTTCTCGAAGAGCGAATCGCGGACGGTGGCGGAGTCGACACCGTTGTCGAGGGTCGCCGCGAACTCGGCGCGGAGTTCGCCCTTGGCAAACTTGGTGGCGACGAGCGGTGCGCCGTTATCCGTGACCGGCTTGATATCCTTCATCAGGTAGACATCATAACCGCCTTTGAAGAACGCCTGAAAGACGATCTGATCGCCCTTGGGCGACCACGACGGCGAGCTGATGCCGCTGAGGACGTTGGTGATCGGGAACGCCGGCACACCGGATTCGAAATCTTTCACGTAGAGGTTATCGATGCCATTGAGATTGGAGACGTAGCAGAGCTTTTTGCCGTCGGGTGACCAGGTCGGATAGCGGCATATGCCGGCCTCGCGCGTAACCGTGTCGACGATGGCGCCGGTGGCGAGATCCATAATGAAGATGTTGTAGTTGCCAAATCTGAAGCGAGGGGAGTCATCGGCGGAGAGCAGACGGTCGGAGGCAAAGGCCAATTTGGTGCCGTCGTGATTGATGGCGGCGTCCTTATCGTCAAATTCGTCATCGGTCAGCTTGCGCAGGGCTTTGGAGTTGACATCGACATGATAGAGATCGGAGCGGCCATTGGTGACGCCGGTGAAGATGATATTGCTGTCGGCAGTGAAGACCGGATTATAGATCGAGCCGAAGCCGGGGCTGATGCGCTTGACGATTTTCTTCTTGTCCACGCTGTAGATCATCAGGGCGTCCTTGCCGTCGGACTTGGCGGCGAAGGTGATGAACTTGCCGTCGAACGACCAGGCCAGGCCGGAGACGAAGGAGTGGAGCGATTCGAGATCGCCGGAGCGTTCGCCCTTGACGAGGCTGCGGACAACCTTGCCGTCGCCGGCGTTCATCAGATAGATTTCGGTGTAGTCGGAGCGGTCGGAGTAAAAGGCGATCAACTCGCCGTTGGGCGAGAAGGTCGGCTTCTCGTTGAAGTAGGAGCCATCTTTCTCGTGGTTGGTCAGCCGCTTGGCGAATTTGGCGGGTTCATCGCGGGTAGCGATTTCGGGCCAATAGACCTTCTTCAGGTAAAGCTGGAATTTCTCGTCGAACTCGGTCGTGGTGAGACCGATGGAGGCCTTCATAGCGCGCGAGATCGAGAGGCTGCGGCGACCCTTGTTGATGATGTCGGAGATCTTCTCTTCGCCATACGTTTCCGCGAGGAACTTAATGGCGGCCTGCCCCTCCTTGTAGGCGAGGTAGCCGCCGAGGTAATCGACGGGCGCGAGGTAGCCGTGGATGGTGGCGTCGCGCACGATCATGTCGGCGAAGTAGTCCCAGCCGCCGCGCGAGGAATACTCGGCGTAGCCTTCGCCGAACCAGAGCGGCAGTTGGAAGAGATACTGGCGCGACAATAGTGAGCCGAGGACGTTGCCGTAGATCAGGTCAACGATAACGGCATGGGTCAGCTCGTGGTGGAGGACGTGGCGCAAATCCTCATAGGATCCGTTGTACGGGACGACCACGCGGTTTTTAAAGTACTCGGTGAACCCGCCAACGCCTTCGGGCAGAATTTCCGAGACAACGTTGGTCTGCTGGAATTCATTGGGGGAATTATAGATGAAGACCGGGATGCGGCCTTTGAGGCGATAGTCGAGTTCGCGGGAGACCTCGACGTAGGCGGTCTCCAGTTCGGCGATGGCGAACTTGGCCAGATCGTATTGGTTGTCGTAAAAGTAGACGTCGAAATTCGGCGACTGGATATAGGTCCAGTTGAACGATTTGTACTGTACCTTATTTTTGCCGAAGTATTCTTCCTGAGCCGAGGCGTTAGCGAAAACGAGCAAGACGAGGGCAAGCAGGGGCAGGAAGACTTTGCGCATAGTGAGTACCTTTCCTAATGCGGGAGCCGGGGGCTAATCCGGGACCTTGCTGATCGATGCTCCGACGGCGCGGAGCTTGGCGTCGAGGGCGTCATAACCGCGCTCAATATGATATATTCGACGAACTTCGCTCGTTCCTTCAGCGGCCAGACAGGCCGTGACCAGGCCGGCGCCGGCCCGTATATCAGACGCCATAACACCGGCGCCGTTTAATCGGGGCACGCCTTCAATGGTGGCGACATCGCCGATGATGGTGACCTTGGCGCCGAGGCGGGCGAGTTCCATACAGTGACTAAATCGATCCTCAAATACAGTCTCACGCATGTGCGAAGTTCCCTGCGCTTGCGCCGCCAGGGCGACGAAACACGCCTGCAGGTCGGTTGGAAAACCGGGGAACGGAAACGTCACGAAATCGGCGGCCTGCAGTTTGCCATCGGAGCGCACGGTGATCGCGTTGGCGCTCGTGTCGACCTGGCAGCCCATTTCCCGCAATTTCAACAGGACGACTTCGAGGTCGTGGGCGATGCCGTCCTCGACGGTCAGTTCCCCGCCGGTGCCGGCGGCCATGCAGAGAAAGGTGCCGACTTCCAGACGATCGGGCATCGGCTCGTACGTAACCGGCTTGAGCTTATCGACGCCGTGAATCGTGACGATTGTCGAGCCGGCGCCGCGAATATCGGCGCCCAAGCGATTGAGGAAATTGGCGACATCGACAACTTCCGGATCGCAGGCGGCATTGATTATACGCGTGACACCGGAGGAAAGCGCCGCACCGATCATGATGTTTTCGGTGCCGGTATGTGACGGGCGGTCGAAATAGACTTCCCCGCCCTTGACGCGGCCGTTGGCGACGACGTAGCCGGCTTCTTCCGAAATCTCGACACCAAGTTGGGCGAAGCCCTTGAGGTGCAGGTTGACGGGGCGCTGGCCGAGCGAGCAACCACCGGGAAGCGAGACGCGGGCATGCCCCTGGCGGGCGATGAGCGAGCCGAGCACGAGAAACGAAGCGCGCATCTTGCGGACCAGGTCGTACGGGGCCTCGGTCGAGGTCAGGGTTTGCGCGCCGATGGTAATCTTGTGATTCGGCTTGTCCCAGGCGACGCCGGCGCCGAGTTCCTTGAGCACCTGCAGCATGATATCGATATCGCGCAGCTCGGGGACATTGAGCAAAGTAGTGCTGCCGGAATCGGGCAACAGGGCGGCGGCCATGATCGGCAGTGTGGCGTTTTTGGAGCGCATGGCGCGCAAACGGCCATGCAGTTGCCGGCCGCCTTCGATTACATATTTATCCATCTAAGCAGTAAAACCTTCCGTGATCGTGACGGTTCCGAATTTGCGGTGATCCGCAGTAACAGTTTGGACAAGGTAATCGGTCTCAAACCATTGTACAATCGGGAGCGATTGGACCGATGAACCGAGGGCAACGGAACCGACTTAGATCTTTTTGGCCAGGACGGCGTCGCGCATTTCCCGCTTGTAGGTGGCAAACTTATCGAGCAGGGCTTCTCCGCCCTCCGGGACGCCGGCGGCGAGAATCTGCACTGCCAGCAGGCCGGCGTTGAAGGCATTACCGATCGCCACGGTTGCGACGGGGATGCCTTTGGGCATCTGGACGGTCGACAACAGTGAATCGGTGCCCTGCAGCGGCGCGGTCGGGATTGGGATGCCGATGACGGGAAGCTCGGAATTGGCGGCCATAGCGCCGGCCAGATGCGCGGCAGCGCCGGCGCCGGCGATGATGACACGGATGCCCCGCTGGCGGGCGTCCTTGGCGAACTGGGCGGCTTCATCGGGACAGCGGTGGGCGGAGAGAACGCGCATTTCGTAGCCGATGCCGAATTTGTCGAGGGCTTCAGCGGCGCCCTTCATAACGCCCAGATCGGAATCGCTGCCCATGACGATGCCGACACGAACGGGAGTGGAACTCATCAAATCTGCTCCTCTATTGCGACGAATTTTCAGTCAACATACGATCCGGACCCAGCCGGAATACAGATGATACGGCAAAGGTGGCGAGGCTGCAAGGGGTCGAAGTTGCGAATTCGGCGGCGTCGAGATTTTTCGCTTCCGACGATGATTGGAGAGGAGTATCATGAAGCTATGGGCATCAAGGAGAATATCGGGGACAACCTGTCGCTGTTGGCGGAGTTTTGGCGTTTCGTCCGGTATCGCAAGCGCTACTGGCTGTTGCCGTTTTTCATTCTGATCATATTGTTGTCGGTGTTTATCGTGCTGACAGAGAGCAGCGCGTTTGCGCCGTTTATTTACTCGCTGTTTTAGCGGATGGGTGGATGAGAGTAGCGGAATTTGCGATGGCGGTAGGCGGGACTTTGATCGTCCTGTTTCTGGCGCTCTTTTTGTCGAGGCGGGACATACCGGTGACGCATTACGAGGCGAGCTGGGAGGAGTTGACGCTGCGGCACGAACATCGTGCAATCGTGCGCGGCGGCGAGGCGCCGGCGCGGTTTGACGTGACGGTTGAGGGCGGGCTACTTCCCGACAGCTCCGTACTTGCCGTATACTTGCGACCGTACTTTCACGGAGCGGTCGGTGATCGGGCCGAATACAAGTCGGTGCCGCTTCTGACGGTGGCGGGCGAGGGTTTGCTGTATCGGCGCGAGTTGGTCAACCAAGGGGTCGGCAAAGAATTTGAGTACTACCTGAGGCTGTCGGCGACGCTGGATTCGGTGACGGTCGACTCGACGTTGGCGACGATTCCAGGCGAGCATCGGCTCGACCCGAACAAGACGCTCAGGGTGCGATTCGAAGGAGCGCCGAACAAGGCGCTTTTGATTGCGCACATTGTGCTGATGTACCTGGCATTGTTGGGAGCATTTCTCGCGGTGTTTGCCGGTTATGATTCGCGGCCGGGTATTGCGCGACAGGAGCGGATCGGAAGATTCGTGCTGCTGATCGTGCTCCTGCTGGTGATCGGTGTGTTTGCGCTGGGGACACAGATCGAGCGGCAGACCTACGGCACGTGGTGGAGCGGGATACCGGTGAGCACGAATCTGACCGACACCTTCTCGCTGGTCCTTTGCCTGTATTGGATATTGGCGATGGTCGGCTTGAAAGGGTCGGCGTGGTCGGGGGCGAGCGCCAGGGATCTGCTGAATCTGCCGACGGCGCGGGCGATTGCGGTCGTCGGGTTGATCCTGATGATCATCTTCTACCTCGTCCCGCACGGCAGCGGTCGCATGTAAGGCGCGGGGTCGGGCGTGCCGCGCTGGTTCAAGCATCTCCATTTCAGTCTCATTGCAATCCTGCTCCTGGTTGCCGGGGCCGAGGGTGTCCTGCGGCTGCTGAACATCAAAGCGCGGGTGGACAATCCGTTTTTCATGCTGGTACGCGTGTTTGAGTATCCGGACTTTTTCGAGAAGGATCATGATCTGTTCTGGCGGCTGCGGAAGAATATCAGCGACACAGAGGAATTTTTGGTGCCGGGGTCGTATCGCACGAATACGCTGGGGTTTCGCGGCGGCGAGCCAGCGGCCGAGACGCCATCGACCTTCACCGTCGCCTGCTTCGGCAATTCGTGCACGTTCGGCTGGCGGCTGGCGGAAGATCAGACCTATCCGGGCGAACTGCAGACGGCTTTGGCACCGATTAGCCGGGCGCAGTTTCGCGTGGTCAATTGCGGTGTGCCGGGGTATTCGTCGTTTCAGGGGTTGCGGCTACTGCAGGAAATGCTACCACGGCTGGAGCCGAAGGTGGTCACGATTTGTTTCGGCTGGAACGACCACTGGGCGGCGGGATTCGATATCGAAGACAAGGCGCAAGAGATGGCGCCGCAGTGGATACTCGATGCGCAGAATGTCTTGTCGCGGAGCTATGTTTATCGCGCGGTCAAGTACACCCTGCTGTCGCGCGGCGAAAAAGCGCGGGAGTACACCTACAACAAGCAATCGCCGAAGTACCGGGTGGGACTGGAGGACTATCGCGCCAATCTCGAGGCGATGATCAGGCTGTGCCGTGAGCAGGGCGCCACGCCGATCTTGATCACCTCCCCGGCGGGAGACGCCGATCCGGGGGTGGTCAATCCGATGGAAGCCTACCATGAGCGATACAATGAGGTGGTGCGGCAGACGGCGGTCGATCTGGCGGTCGGGTTAGTCGATGCAGCGCGGCTGTTCGCGGAACATCCGGAGTACTTCGATGATCCCAAAGGGGACTTCATCCACTACAACACGCGCGGCGCGGCGGCTATCAGCGCCGAGCTGGAGCGGCTGATACTGGCGTTGCCGTGAGGCTGGCACGGCCCAACATCGCCTGCAACTTCTCCTCGCGATAGTCGTACCCTTTTATTGAAGCTTGGATAAATCTCTTATCTGCCATAAAGAAGGAACCAGCAATGAAAAAAGTCGTGTTCGGAGTTATCGGCGTGGCGGTGATCGCGGCGGTAATTCTGATATTTTTCAATCGTGGCGATTCGAGCAAGGGGAATCAGCCGCCAGGGACGAAGGTCGAGAAGGGCGAGATCATCGAGAAGGCGATGGCGATCGGGACGATTCAGCCGTACAAAGAGGTTGTCGTCAAGTCGAAGATCTCGGGGATCGTCAAGCGGCTGTATGCCGACGTCGGCGACCTGGTGCGCGAGGGTGACGTCATGATTGAGATTTCGCCGCAGCCGACGCCGCTGGAATACACGGAGGCGCAACGCGAGATCGACCGCGCGACGATTCAGTTCGACAACGCCAAGCTGGCATTTGACCGCTCGACGGAGCTGTTCGACAAGATGTTGATTTCCAAGCAGGAATACGACGATCGTAAGGCGGCGTTTGAGCAGGCACAACTGCAGTTGAATCTGGCGAACGAGCGCCTGCAGCTGTTGGAAAAGGGCGCAATTCGCACGAAGAATGTCAACGTCGAGAGCACGATCCGTTCTCCCATCACGGGTTCCGTGCTTTCGAAAAACGTCAACGAGGGTGATCCGGTGGTGCCGTTGACCTCCTATCAGGACGGCACCGCACTGATCACCCTCGCTGACATGAAAGATTTGATTTTCCGCGGGACGGTGGACGAGATCGACGTCGGCAAGCTGACGGAAGGGATGACGGTGACGCTGAAGGTCGGTGCGCTGCCGAAGGATACGGTCACCGGCGTGTTGCACAAGATTTCGCCGAAGGCGCGCAAGGAGCAATCGGCGACGGTGTTTGACGTCGAGGTGCGCTTCAACGAGACGGACATTTCCAAGCTGCGCGCCGGCTATTCGGCCAACGCCGAGATCATCATCAAGCAGGCCAAAGATATTCTGGTGATTCCGGAACGGCTGGTGGATTTCCGCAGCGACAGCGCGTACGTGCAGGTCGTGGATTCGCTCGGCGCCAAGAAGGAGCGGGTGATCACCACCGGCCTGTCGGACGGGATCACGATCGAGGTGGTCAGCGGTCTGGGCGAAGGCGATCTGGTCGCGGAGAAGGAGATCGTCAAGAGCGTCATTGATTGACGCGCGAAATTGACGGACAAGCAACCGGCAGTGGAAACGCATGCGCCCAACTTCCTTTAAGCTCTATCTCAAACAGTTCTTGCACGATCTGCGCGCGCAGAGGCTGCGGACATTTCTGACGCTGTTGGGGCTGGCGTGGGGCACGGTCACGGTGATCTGTCTGCTGGCGTTCGGCTATGGTCTGCAGCGACAGCAGGTGGAGTCGATGAAGGGACTGGGCGACGACATCGTGATCATGTGGGCGAGCAACACCAGCAAACCGTACGCGGGTTATCCCAAGGGGCGGTGGTTCGGCTTTGTGCCGGCCGACATCGAGATGATGCGCAACAATATTCCCGAGTTGGGCACGGTGTCGGGTGAGTTCATTCGCTGGAACATGTCGATCAAGAACGGGCGCAAGTCGAAGCTGGTGCAGTGCTCGGGCGTGGAGCCGGACTACGCGCAATTGCGCAATGTCATTCCGGAGCCGGGCGGCCGGTTCATCAACCGGGTTGATCTGGACGAGAAGCGGCGGGTGATGTTCATCGGCAACGCCCTGCGCGATGAGATTTTCGGGGAGAACGTCGATCCGGTCGGCCAGGTGGTGATGGTGGACGGCGTGCCGTACACGATCATCGGCGTGATGCAGAAAAAGCGGCAGGACTCGTCGTATTCGGGGCGCGATCAGGACAAGGCGATCATCCCGGCGACGACGCTGCAGACGACCTACGGCGATCGCTACCTGGACAACATCGTGTTCAAGGCAGCGAGTCTGGAGGTGCACCCGCAGTGCATCGACCGCGTCTATGACGTGTTTGCCAAGCGCTACAAGTTCGACCCGACGGACAAGGAGGCGTTGTCGCTGTGGGATACGGTGGAGGACAATGAATTCCTGATCTTCTTCGTGGCGCTGCGGATGTTCGTCGGTTTCGTCGGCTTCATGACGCTGCTGGTGGGCGGCATCGGGCTGGCCAACATCATGTACGTGGTGGTGGAAGAGCGGACGAAAGAAATTGGGATCAAGATGGCGTTGGGCGCGAAGAAGGGATTCGTGCTTACGGGTTTCATCTTCGAGACGTTCATTTTGACCGCGATCGGCGGCGCGATCGGATACGGCATCGCGCAGATCATCATCGCGGTAGCGCCGAAGATGGGAATCGAAGATTACGTGGGGATTCCGTCGTTGTCACTGCAGGACAAGCTGGCGGTGATCGGAATTCTCGGATTTATCGCGCTGCTGGCAAGTTTCTTCCCGGCGCGGCGCGCGGCCAACATGAACCCGGTGCAGGCCCTGAAGCTGTAAGATGTCGCGATCGTTCTTATTCGTTAAGCTATTCTGGCGCGATTTGCGCGCCAACAAGAAGCGGATGACGCTGACGCTGATTGCCGTACTGTGGGGGACGCTGTCGATCGTGTTGCTGCTGGCGTTTGCGAACGGGCTGAAGTCACAGTTGATGAATAACTCGAAGGGGCTCGGCGAGGGGATTATCATCGTCTGGGGCGGGCAGACAACGATTCCGTACGAGGGACTGGGCAAGGGGCGGCGCATCCGGTTCTACCCGGAGGACCTTGAGGAACTCAAAAAGCAGATTCCGGAAATTGAGAAGGTCGGCGCGGACTATTTCGATTGGGGAACCTCGATCAGCTACGGCAAGAACACGGTATCGGTGCGGACGAACGGCGTGTTTCCATCGTTCGAGGTGATGCGGGCGCATTATCCGCAGCCGGGGGGGCGGTTCATCAATGAGATCGATATGCAGAAGCGCCGGCGGGTGGCATTCCTCGGCGACAAAGTGAAGGAGAGCTTGTTCGGACAAGAAGATGCGGTCGGGAAGATTATCTCGATCAACAATATTCCCTTCACGGTGGTGGGGGTGCAGACCAAGAAGCAGCAGATGGGGTCGTACAGCGGGCCGGACAACAACAAAGTATCGATTCCGGCGACGACATTTTCGGCGATCTGGGGGCAGTTGCGCTACAGCAATATCGTAGTCAAGCCGCGCGATCCGAAGCAGGCGGAGTTCGTCAAGACGCGGATGTACGAGGTGATCGGTAAGCGGCAGAAATTTGACCCGAAGGACAAGGCGGCGCTGTCGATCTGGGACGTGATTGAGATGCAGAACGTGATGGAGAAGATGATGCTGGGGCTGGAGATTTTCTTCGGCGTGATGGGCTTCTTCTCGCTGTCGATCGCGGGTTTGGGGGTGGCGAATATCATGTACGCCGCGATCAAGGAGCGGACGGTCGAGATCGGCGTAAAGATGGCGTTAGGGGCGAAGCCGCGGCAGATTATGGGGCAGTTCATTTTGGAGGCGCTGTTGATCTGCGGCATCGGCGGATTACTCGGAATCGTGTTTGCGCAGGGGATTTGTTCGGGGTTTGCGCGAGTGGATTTGCAGAATGAAGCGTTGAGTTGGCTGGGTAAGCCGACAATTTCCGTGGCGATCGGGATGGTGACGGTGGCGATTTTGGCGTTCGTCGGACTGACGGCGGGGTTCTTCCCGGCACGCCGGGCGGCCTCGGTGAATCCGGTCGAGTCTTTGCGGTACGAATAATGCGAGGTGAGAATAGATGATCAAGATGTCAGGCATCCGCAAACTTTACAACACCGGCAAGGTCGCGGTCGAGGCGCTGAAGGGGCTCGATCTGGATCTGGCGGCCGGCGAATTTGTCAGTATCGTGGGGCCGTCGGGATCGGGCAAGTCCACGCTGATGAACATTGTCGGTTGTCTCGATACGCCGACCGCGGGGGAATTCTTCCTGGACGGCGAGCGCATCGATCAGCTTAACCCGAACCAACTGGCGGACATTCGCAACCGCAAGGTCGGGTTTGTGTTTCAGAATTTCAACCTGCTGCCGTATGCGACGGCGTTTGAGAATGTCGAGTTGCCGATGATTTTTGCGGGGATCGGCGCGCGCCAGCGCAAGGAGCGCGCGACCAAATTGTTGGAGCGGGTCGGGCTGGGGAATCGCCTCGATCACAAGCCGACGGAGTTATCGGGCGGCGAGATGCAGCGCGTGGCGATTGCGCGGTCGCTGGCGAACAATCCGAAGCTGATTTTGGCGGACGAGCCGACGGGTAATCTCGATTCCAAGTCGGGGAGTGAGATCATGAAGATCTTCGAGGAACTGTGGCAGTCGGGCACGACAATCCTAATGATTACGCACGATCCCAACATTGCCAAGCGGACGAAGCGGACGATCTTGATCAAGGACGGAGTGATCGTGTCATCGCTGAACGGTAACGGGAATGGGGCGGCAGCGAGTCAGACGTCGTAGCGCGCAATTGAGTTGACGGTGAGTTTAGTCGCCCTCTCCCCAGCGGGAGAGGGCGATTGTATTTGTGCGGGGGAAAGGCCGGCGCAACGAGAAGCCCTCACCCCTTCCCCCACTCCCAGTTCCTGTTTTGATAGCGCAGAGATTGCTTCGTCGCGGGAGAGGGTCGAGGAGGTGCTGACGGTAGGGGCGCTCCTCGCAACGACACGCGTAGTCGATGGAGGTGTCGGTAGAGAGTGGTCGGATTGGCGAGAGCGGGAGCCAATACAACCCCCTGACCCCCTTTGCTAAGGTTGAATTTGGATCGGTGAGAGCGGTGGGTGTGGCGGTCGATGGCGCGCGAGAGAGGACTCGGAGCGACGAGAAGCCCTCACCCCTAACCCCTCTCCCAGAGGGAGAGGGGCGGGTGTCATTCCCGTGGAGGCGGGAATCCAGGTTGACTGTATCTTCTGAGAACAAGTAGAGAGGCGGCAGGTCACAATCCCGCGCGAGGAGTGAAGTTGGGATCGCGACGGCCGTGGTGCGCGGGATCAAGACCTGCCGCAACGATGTGAATGTCCCACCGCAAGCGGTGGGGCACCGAGACCTAACCTTCCAACTTTCCACCGTAATCCGTCGCACTTGGGGACTCTGCACAGGGGGTGGGGTAGCACGGGGACTGGGTGCGTTCGCCGTCAGGAAGGGATTCCTGACGGCGCGTGGATCAGCGTCAGGATCGCGGGGATCCTGACCTACCAATTGATCGGCGAATGCGGTGAGGGCGTCGGAGATTTATGTTCGTCGGTGGCTCAGTGGGGCGAATTGGGTGGAGCGAATTGGGTAGAGCGGAAGGTCGCCCCACGAAGCGAGCAAGGTTTGTGGCATGGTGAGATTCGATGGCGCTTCGCGGGAAGACCTGCCGCAACGACGCGTGATGTCCGACCCACCGCAAGCGGTGGGGCACCGAGACCTAACCTTCCAACTTCCCACCGTAATCCGTCGTACTTCGGGACTCTGCACAGGGGGTGGGGTAGCACGGGGACTGGGTGCGTTCGCCGTCAGGAAGGGATTCCTGACGGCGCGAGTAGGATTGCCGACTGAAGTCGGCACTACAGGGATACCGAAAGTGGGAGGTTGGTTAGTCGAGCCAGTCGGCGATAAAGACGTTGGTCTCGCCTTCCTTCTGATTGTCGCGGTTGGAGCAGAACACGAATTTCTTACCATCGTGCGACCACATCGGGAAGCCGTCGAAGGTCGGATTGAACGTAATCTGCTCGAGACCGGTGCCGTCAAGATTGATCATGAAGATGTCGAATTCGCGGGGATTGCCGCGATGATTCGAACAGAAGACCAGGCGCTTGCCATCGGGATGCAGATACGGCGCGAAGTTGGCCTTGCCGAGGTGGGTGATCTGGCGCTGGTTGGAACCGTCGACGTCCATGATCCAGATTTCGAGTTCGGAGGGACGGATCATGTCATCCTTAAGCAACGACAGATAGTCGGCGGAATCCTTGGCGGTTTTGGGGCGCGACGCGCGATAAATGATCTTGGTGCCATCGTAGGAGAAGAAGGGGCCACCGTCATAGCCGAGCTGATGCGTGAGCTGGCGGACGTCGGAGCCGTCGGGATTCATGGTATAGATTTCCAGATCGCCGGAACGCAGCGAGGTGAACACGATCTTCTTGCCGTCGGGAGAATAGACGGCCTCGGCATCGTAACGCGGCGAATTTGTGAGATTCTGCAGAACGCTGCCGTCGGGCTGGGCAGAGTAGATTTCGTAGCCGGGGTAGAGCGCCCAGACATAGCCGCGGCTGAAATCGGGCGGCGGCGGACAAGTGGAATCGGCGGCGTGGGTAGAGGCATAGATCACGCGCTGACCGTCGGGCTGAATGAACGCGCAGGTGGTACGCCCCTGCCCCGTCGAGACCAGCCGGCGGTTGGAGCCGTCGGAGTTCATCAGGTAGATCTGGTCGCAGCCGTAGGGCGGAATGTTCGACTGGAAGATCAACTGCTTGGCGTCATAAGAGAAGTAGGCTTCGGCATTTTCGCCGGTAAAGGTCAACTGTTTGATGTTCTGCAGATGCCGCTCCTGCGCGCGCCAGGTGGTGGAATCGGCGGCCGGTGTCGGCGCGGGGGACTTCATCTCACCGCCGGAAACGAAGGAATATGCCGCCAGGGTTGCCAGGGCGGGCCAAAGCAGAAATCGGATTCTCATTGCACCTCCATGTATAGACCGTCGCAGTCGATGATAGAGGAAATCTTCCGGTTGGTCAAATGCAATCGGCACGCGGTGCGAGACGGTGTGCGTTTTTGACACTGCCTTGACAATCAGAGGTGAAATTCGACGACATCGCCGTCGGCAAGCTGGAAATCCTTCTGGACGCGCTGGCCATCGAACTTCCCTGCCCCCCAGACCTTGGCAAACTGCAATTTCTGGGCAAAGTCTTTATGGATCTTGTAGGCGGCGTCTTCCACCGTGGCCGGGGCGGTAAGCACGACCGGATCGGAGCGGTCGGCCTCGTGACCGGGGGTCTTGGTGTAAACGCGCATGAGATTGAGCGAGCGAAAGAGGGCGGCCTCCAATTGGTCGATGCCGCGACGGGTGAGCGAGTCGATCGGGAAGATCGGAAAACGCGCGCCGAATTCCTGCTGGAGAAAGCCGAGGCGGATGTCGTCCTCATCGAGGTCGCTCTTGGCGGCAAGGAGAAAGGTCTTCTTGGCGACGGCGTCGAGCGAGTAATCCTCGTCGTCGATCTCATGGTCCGGCGGGATCAGCGTGATACGGTGCTCTTTAAGCAGAGCCAGCGAGCGGTTGAGATCATCGATCAGGTCGTCGGAAGAGAGGTCGGCGAAGAGAAAAACGGCATCGGCCCGGAAGAGAATCGAGGTGATCCAGCCGTCGTAGCATTCGGCGGCGATCGGGGGCAGGTCGATGAGTTGGAATTTGACGTTTTCCCAGACCATCATGCCTGCCACTGGAGCGCGGGTGGTGAAAGGGTAATCGGCGATTTCGGGATGGGCGTGCGAGACGGCGGCGAGGAATTGCGACTTGCCGGAGTTGGGCGGACCAACCAGCGGGATTTGCGCGGCGCCTTCGCGAGGAATGTTGTCGAGCCCCTTGTGCTTGCCGCCGCCGCCCTTCCCTTCCGAGGACTTCTTGACTTTGGCGATCTTGGCCTTGATCTCGGCCTGTAGCTTTTCGGTGCCTTTGTGCTTGGGGATGAGCTTGAGCATCTCCTGCAAACAGGCGAGGCGTTCCTGATCGTCGGACGCTGCGCGATAGCGGCGCTCGGCTTCTTTATATGGCGGAGTCAGATTGGCCGGCATTGAAGTAAAGATACGAGCGTCTGGGGCGGCGTCAAGGGGGACGGCAGGTCAATGAGGGCGTTACCTCAGAGAGAATCGCGCAGGGTGCGGGCGGCGGCGAAGGTGGAATCGATGCTGAGGGCGGCATTCAGGATTTCGCGGGCGTAGACGGAATCGCCGACTTGGAGGGCGCTGACGGCGAGCAAGTACGGCAAGGTGGGATCGGAGACGGTCAAGGGAGTCCGGCGAATGAGATCAACGGCCATCTGATGATTGCCCTGCCTGGCGGCCAGCCCGGCGTAGAGGGTCACCAATTTCGGATCGCCACGCTGTTCGGGCGGCACCTGATTGAGCAGTGCCATGGCATCGGCGGGCCGGTTCGCGAGGAAGGCGGAGTAGGCGGCTTTGTAAAGGTATTCGCCGTCTTCCGGCCGGTTGACCATGAGGGTGACATAGTTGCGGTAGGCGGCGGGATAGTCTTTCATGATGAACTGCAATGGTGCGAGCATCGAGATCGTGCTGATGTCGTTGGGCAGGATTTCGAGGCGACGTTGCCAGGCTTGCGCCGCGCCCGCTTGGTCGCCGAGCCGCTCGAGCAGGAGCCCCCAACTTTCGAGACGCTGACCTTGGTCGTAATGTTCGCTGTAGTGCAAGTCGGCGAGGACATGGGACTTGACGGCCTCAATCTGCAGTTGATTGTTGAAGAGCAGCCAGGGGACGATGCGCAAGCAGATGACGGCGGCCAGAATGGCGACGGTCCAGGGCCGGCGCGGCGCGCGCAGGGCGATGAGAGCGACCAGCGGAACGGCGAAGATTGACAAAAGGTCCCAATCGCGGAAAGCGCCGATCTTCGGATCGACCAAGATTGTAAAGAGCAGTGCGCCGCCGAGAGCAATTAGGGTGAAGTGCTGCCGGCGATCGAGCCGGCCGGGCCAGAAGGCGAGGAAGAACGCCGGTGTCGACAGCACGAGCACGTTGAGCAGGTCAAGCAAATGGGCGGAGGAAAAGAGCGAGTAGGCGGAGTAGTCGTTAGGCCAAAGCGGCAGGATGACCTTGGTGATATTGGCGCTGACGGCGACGATCAGTCCGGCGACCGCGACGATGGCGGCGATGAGCCAGACGTTGGCGCCGAGGCGGCGACGGTAGAGATAAATCACCGCCGGTAAGAGGGTAATGGCGCTGAAGTGAGAGATCAAGGCCAGCAGGAAGAAGAGCAACGGCGGGATCGAGATTGATTCGCGCGCCAAATCGCGCCAGGCGAAATAGATGAAAAACAGAGTGAAGACGTGAAGCAGCGTATAGCTCTCGACGTAGCCGAAGTAGAATTGCAGCGTTGCCGTGGCGAGGAACGAGAGGCCGACAAGTGCGCGTTCCAGCGGGGCGGCGAAAAGCCGGGTGATGAGATAGAGGGCGACCAGAAAGGCCATGCAGGAAACGGCGGCGATGATCCGGTAACTCAATTCGGTAGAACCAACCAGAGTGTAGGTGATGTGATGTAGGAAGATGTCGAGCGGTTCGGTGGCGGAGAAGGTGCGCTCGGTGGCGCCGAGATGAGTCAGGCCATCGCCCATGAGGTGGTTATGCGACGGCAGCAGCAGCGAGCCGGCCCAGACAAGTCCGCCGACAATGAGCCAACTGAGACTCGAGCCGGCGATGCGGTTGAGGAGGCCGGGAATGAGAGTGACGAGAACGGCAGCGGCGGCAATCAGCCAGAGGGCGAGTGGTATCGGGAAATGCCAGATCATGATGAGCGCTGTAAGGTCCTCTTCGAAAGAGCCAATTTAGAGGGACGACCGACGCGAAGCAATGGAAGAAACGGCGCGGGAAAGCACTTGCGGAACATGGTGCGGAAAGGCATCCTTGCCGCGAGCATAGCAATGATTGACTTTAGACCATGAGCATATTTACACCACTCAAGTTTCGCTACGATTTGTGGCGGGCGGCGGCGCCGACGCGGCGCTTGTACGAGGTCAGCTACGGCGAGCAACTGCGCGAGGCGTGGGAGCTGTTCCAGTTGAACGAGCTGGAGCCGTACGAGTACAACGACCTACATTTGTCGGACCCGAAACTCAGCTTCGATGAGAAGAAGCGGTTCATGAGTTACAACCAGGCCTGCATCTTCCACCGCGAGTTGAATCCGCGGGTGGCGCGCGGGGTGCTGAACAAATGGGTGTTCTGGGTCTATATGAATTCCTACGGCATCACCACGCCGCGGGTCTTCGGGCTGTTCGACCCGGAGTTCGGGTACACGCCGGAGCGCGAGCCGCTGCGCAGCGTGGAGGATTTTCGGCGGGTGATCGATCGGAACAATCTGACGGAATTTGTAATCAAACCCGCGTCGGGGGCAAAGGGGTTCGACGTGACGGTGATTGTTGCGCGGCGAGGCGATACGTTTATCGCCGGCGACGGACGCGAGTATGAAATTTCCGGTATTCGCGACATCTGCCTGAAGGCGTTTCAGGCGGGGCAGCCGCTGCAACGCGAGGGGATCATCCTGCAGGAGCGCGTGCATCAGCACGACATGCTCAGTCGGATCAATCCGCATTGCACGAATACAATCCGGATCGTGACGTTCGTCAACAATCAAGGGGAAATCGAAATCCTGATGACGCTGATGAAATTCGGGCGCGGCCGGGCGATGGTGGACAACGTCAAACAAGGGGCGTTCCTGGTTGATGTCGCGGAGGATGGGACGCTGGGACCGGGGATGATTGAGCATCCGGGGCGTATCGAGTGGTTGGAGAAGCACCCGGACACCGGCGCGCAGATGGTCGGGGAGAAGCTGCCATTCTACCATGAAGCGATTGCATTGGCGAAGGCGGCGCAACGGCGGCTGCCGCAGTTGCGGTCGCTGGGATTTGACACGGCGATCACCAACGCCGGGCCGATGATTATCGAAGGCAATGCTTGGTGGAGTGCGTATCCACAGTTGCCGATGCGCCGAGGGCTGATCTCGGAAGGGATGCGGGAGGTGCTCGATCAGATCATGCCGGACAATAACCGCAAGCGCTGACGGAATTTACCCAAGCAAAAAATCTTCACAAATTGCCGACCGCAAGTGGCGGAAATTTGTTATTGTCTAAGTAATGGGAGGCGGACAACTATTTTCGGCCGGGCCGGTAGAGGGACGTATAAACAACGTATGAAGAAGATTTTCCTGATTGCGATAATTCTGGCTGTCGTCGCCGGCGGCGCCTACTTCGTTTTCGGCTACGGCAAGAAGGATAACGCCGCCGCGGTCGTCGCCTCCAAGCCGGTGCTGCCGATTCGCGGTGAGTTGAAGGTATCGATCACCTCGACCGGCAAGGTGGAACCGGTCAAGACGGTTGACGTCAAATCGAAGGCCTCCGGCGAGATCACGAAGCTGTCTTTTGAAGAGGGAGAGTACATCAACGCCGGCGATTTGCTGGCCACGATCGACAAGGAGCAGGTCCAGTACAGTTACGACAAGGCAGTGGCCGATCTTGAGGTCGCCAAGGTGTCGCTGGAAACCAACGAGCGCGAGTTCAACCGGCAGAAGGAACTATTCGACAAGGGGATGATTTCGGAAGCCGACATTGACGCCGCCAAGATGAGTCTCGAACAGGCGCGAGCGACTCTGGTACGCACCAAGGCGGCCGCCTCCGACGCCAAGAAGCAGTTGGATGACACCGTCATTCGCGCGCCGATTTCGGGGCTGATCATCGCGCGCAATGTGGAGGAAGGCAATATCATCGCGTCGGGGATTTCCAATGTCTCCGGTGGTACGCTGCTGATGCAGATTGCGCAGGTGGATTCGGTGTTTATAGTGGCCTCGGTGGATGAAACCGATATCGGGAAGGTCGAACTGGGACAGAAGGTTGAGGTCGAGGCGGATGCGTATCCTGACAAGAAGTTCCACGGCGAAGTGCTGAAGATCGCGCCGATGGCGCAGGTGCAGCAGAACGTGACGGTGTTCGAAGTCACGACGAAGGTTGACAATGCTGAACGCAAGCTGAAGACCGGCATGAATGCCAGCATCGAAATCATCACGGCGTTTGCGGAGAACGCGCTGCTGGTACCGAATGCGGCGGTGAAGGACCCGAAGAAGATGCCGGGTGCCGGTGGCGAAGTAATGGCGGGCGGCGGACAGGGTCAACGCCCGCCGGGCCAGCAGGCTCCGACGGCGGGGGCTGATCCGCAGATGGCGGCGCGATTTGGAAACCGCTTCCAGGAGGGCGAGCGCGCGGGCAAGGACACCAAGCTGGTGTTTGTGGTGACCAACGGCCAGGTAACACCGAAGCGGGTGGTGGTCGGCGCAGCCAATTTGGATTACACGCAGATTCTGGAAGGGCTGGCCGAGAGCGATTCGGTGGATGTGACGCCATTCTCGCAGATGATGCAGGATCGGCAGGCGTGGCGCGACCGGATGGCCTCAAGAATGGGCGGGATGCCGGGAATGCCGGGGGGCGGACGGCGATAGATTTGCCGGAAATAATGGGAATGGCTGAAGGGCACGCTTTCGCGTGCCCTTTGTGCTTGGGGGGTTGATGAACGATGGTCGTTGTCCGTGCAAGCGATTCGAGGCGGTGTCCGTTCATCTGCAGCAAGGGTGGATAGATTGCTTCGTCGCGGTGGAGCAGGAGCAAATGCGGGAGGGTCGTTCGCTCCTCGCAATGACAGCCTCAAGTGCGCAGGTTGTTCGTAGGCTCGGGAGGTCTTCTGAACTACCGCCTTGGGGCAGAGGTCGTGCCGGATGGTCGAGTCGGCCGCTACTTTACATCAATCTTGACGCCGATGCCGCGCTGATCGAGGAGCTGCAGGAAGCGCGGGGAGTCGATGCCGAGTTCGGAGCGGAGGGTGCCGCGCTGGGTGATGGCGCCCTCGGCGATCATCTGCGCGACGATGCCGACCGAATAGGCGGTGGTGCGCTGCATCGCCGAATGGCCGGTGGCCTTGTCGAGATAATCTTCGATGTAGTACGAGGCCTTCTGCGTGCGGCCGTTCTTCTTGCCGATCGCCTCGACATAGACGAGCACGACGTCGGGGGCGTTTTTCGGCAGGCGGCGATAGAGGCAATGGCGCAGCACCTGATCGGGGCTGATCTTGACGCCGTCGATGTCAGACTTGTGCTCGTCGGCCAGACCCAGATCAAACAGCAAATTGATCTTTTCGAAGTGACCGACGTAGCGGATCGTCTTGTAGTCGAGGGTCTGGATTTTGCCTTCGAAGGTATAGGGCAAGGTCGAGGCACCGCCGGAAGTGTGGTAGGCCTCGAGCAGCGGGAAGTTCGGCGGAAAAGAGAGGCTTTCGCCTTCGGTGAGACTCTGTAATTTGGTGAGTCTTCCCTGCCGCAACGCGACGGTGGGTTCGCGATATTCGTTGAGGAGTCCTTCGGGCGAGAAGAAGATCGCGTAGTTGAGGGGCGGCGTCGGATTTTGCGGGAGACCGCCGACGCGGAGCTTGAGGGTGTCGACCGTGTCGAATTTCGCGACGGCATCGGCGGCGAGAATGGAGGCCATTCCGGGCGCGAGACCGCAGTCGGGGATAATGATGACGCCGGCGGCGGACGCTTTGTCGGAGAGAGCGAATTGCGCCTCGACGACGGAGTTGTTGCCGCCCATGTCGACAAAGTGGGTCTTGGTGGCGACGGCCATTTCGGTCAGGACGGCATTCAGCTTGTAGCTGGCGGCGCCGCAGGCGATATCGGCGGCTTGGAAGAAGGGCCGGATGAAGGCGGGATCACTGATGTCGCCGATCTGTTTCTCGACGTTGCGGCCTTCGATTTTTGACAGTCGATCGGGGTCAATATCAAGAACGATAACGCGTTCCGGGCGCGCAAATCTGAGGAGGTCGTGAACCAGGGCTTGCGCCTGAATTCCGGCGCCACAGACAAGAAAGGTTGGCATTTAAGGGCTCCTTAAGGGCGAAATTCGTTGTCGCAATGTAACAAAAAGCGGGGTTGGGGGGCAAGATCAGGCAGCGGTGGAAACGCAGTTTTTGGCGGAAAAAATCTTGCTTATTCGAGGGATGGGGTGTATAATACTTTCGAGGTACGCCTCAGTTGTGTATCGACAGGGGAAGCGCTTGACTGATTCCATTGGGTGTATCAGTGAAGTAGGAGAGGACTGCTTCCCCTTGTTGTTTTGTAGCCACTCGCTAAAACTAATCCCCGAAAACACGAAATAGAGACGGCGACAGCCAGTTCGTTGTCGGCAATTGTCTCAGGCGAAAAACGAACGGGCGGGTCGTTTGACCCGCCCGCAGTTTAGGCGATCACAGTCGCGACGAGAATTGCGATCGCTTACAGCTTCAGATCGAGGCTGGCATCGAGCGCGGCGTTGATCGTCGCAAGGGATTCTTCCAGATGTCCGCGCGAGATCGTATCGAGCGATCCGGCATTGAGCGCATTGCCGATGGCGGTACGCAGCGTGCGCAGATCGACACGAGCGAGGGTGACGGCGTCATCCGGAAAGCCCATATTCTGATTAGTGACCATCGCGACCAGGCGATCGAGGTGCGAGCGCTGGAGGTTGCGACGGTAGCTGTTGATGCTACGATTGGCGGTGACCTCCGACCAAATCGCGCGGCGGACATCCTGGAAAATGTCGGTCATGGAGTAGACGTCGCCGCCGGTTCCGACCAGCCGTTCCATGTCGCCGACGCGCGCGAGGGTGATCGGGTTGTAGATGTAGTTCAAGGGCGACGACTGCACGGCCTTAACCTGCTGGTGGAGCGGGTAGTCGATGCGGGTCATCTCGTAGACCGACCAGTTGAAATCGGGCAGGCGTTCCGGCTGCAGTTTTTGCAGCAGGCGCGGGCTGAACTGGAAGGCATCGGCGCTCCAGACATTGTCGATGATGAACTTCATCGCCTCCCGCTGTTGCGCGGCCGGAATCGGAGTGAAGGGGAGTTTGCCACCCGGGTCGCCGACGCGGGCGCGGCTATTCTCGATCCCGCCGATGAAGCGGGCCATTTGGGCGGCACCGCCCGTGAATCCACTCCAGCCGTACCCGAAGACCGAGCGTAGCTTCTGGTAGTTGTTGCCCGGCTTTTCGAACTCGGACTCAATTTTCGACCAGATTTCTTTGCCGAGCGCGACGCGCATTTTCCAGTATTCGAGCGGATCGGCGCCAAGGTCAAACTGGGTGGCGTAAGGATCAATAGCGCGCGTCGAGTTGCCGAAGCAGTCCTCATCGGTGGCATAGACGAGTTTCGGATCGCCCGCCTGAGAGGCCATCTTACGCAGTTCAGCTTCCTCCTGATCCGGCGAAATGCCACCGAAATCCTTGTAGCCGTATTCGATCACCCACAGATCGTACGGACCCGGAGTGGTGGTGTAGAAATCAGGCTGCGTTACGCCGTCCGGCACGAGGTTCGGCGGCGCATATTCCATGACCGTGCTGACCACGCCGTTTTGCTCGACGAAGTTGACATCGGTCTGTTGCGCGCGCGGGAAGATCGTCGAGGCTTTGAAGTTATGACGCAGGCCGAGGCAGTGGCCGACTTCATGCGCGACCAATTCGGTGATGTACTCGTTGACGTACTTCTTGGTCAACTCGCTCTTGCCGTCCAGCGTATTGCGCAGGGCGAGCACGGCCATCCCTTCTGCGGCCACCTTGGCTGATTTCGGACCGTAGTCGCAGATTTCGCCGAAGTGGTTATGATTCCAAACGTCATCGCCCGGGTTGCGGGGGAGATCCTCGGACTCGGATTGGCCGAAGGCCAGCGGTTCGAGGAACTTCTCGGCGTAGGTGAACATGCCGCGGACGAAATCGGCGCTGATGCGGACGTCGGCATCATAAATCTGCCCGGTAAAAGGGTTGGCGCGCGAGGGGCCGACGGCGTAACCGGCGCCCGGCGAGACGAACCAGCGGACGGTGCTGAAGCGGACATCGGCCGGGTCCCAGTCAGCGGTGTCGGGCATTTCCTTAGCGATGATGGCGTTCTTGAAGCCGGCCTTTTCGAAGGCACCCTGCCAGAACTCGATGCCGGCTTTGACGGCGGCACGGTATTCGACGGGCGTGGTGTTTTCGACCCAGAAGACGATCGGTTCGACCGGCTCGGAGACGGCCGCGGCGGGGTCTTTCTTCTTCAGTTGCCAGCGGTTGATGTAACGGATGTAGGACTGATCCTGATCCAGCGAGGTATAGTCCTGGTGCTGGGTCATGAAATAGCCGACGCGTTCATCGGCGACGCGCGGGCGGAAGTCGCTTTCGGGGATTGTCGAGAGCGAATAGTGATAAGTCAGCAGCATGCTGTAGGGGGACGCCGCAGTTTCGGCATCGCTGGGCTGATTAGTCGTGTAGTGCAGGACGACATCGAGCTCGGAGTTCTGCGGAAACGACTTGATTGTTCCGAAGAAACTGTTGCCCTTGTCGAAGCGATGGCCGGTGCGACCCTGCTGGCCGAGGAAGTAGCCGACATTGGGGACGTCCTGAACGAAGATTTCGGTCGGGTCGAACAGGAAAGCGCCGGCAGTATCGGGGTTGGACAGGATCTTGGTACTGCCGTAAATCGAGTAGGAGATCGAGCGTCCGATCGCGCGCGCCATGGGCGCGGTGGAGTCGGCGCGGATGCGCAGGTTGGCCACCAGGAACTGCAGTTGATCGCCAATGCGGCGCAGTTCGAACGGGAAGTATCCGGTCTGGGCACCGGCATCAAAATAGGAGCCGTCGCCGGCGGAGCGGGTCATATTGCAGAGGAACAGCTTGTTGAGCTGGTCTTTCTTGACGGCCATCAGGACCTTGTTTTCATCCTTGTCGAAATAGAAGTCAAACAGGCCAGGAATCTTGTTGAACCCCTTGGAGACTTCGCCAAAGGGTTTCAGTTTTGGTTTCTTAGCTTCGGCGGCGTCGGGTTTCTTCTTCTCCTTGGCAGCGGCTTTGGTGTGCCAGTACCGGGCTTCGGCGCTATTCGCGACCAGCAGGGTCGCCAGCACCAGAGACAGCAGCACCAGCAGCGTCGATGATCGGCGCATAGCGGGTCCTCCTCTGGGACGTGTTAGGGGTTTATCAAGACAAAGATATGTCGTAAAATACAGGAGTGAGCGATGGTTCACGCGATGAGTACTCAGTAAGCGCTTACACAAATCAAGTTAGCGAGATTACGGCAGCTTGTCAAAAGAAACTTGAGATCCGAGCGGGCGTAATTCTCCACTCGAATATTACGGGGGGACGGGGCGATTGTTCAAGAATTATTGCGCCGTCGGATCGGAGATCGGTCCGGTTCAGTTGAGCTGGTCAAGGTTATAGGTTTCGATCGAATGGCTGGGGACGGCTTTGCCGTCGGCCGTGGTGAGCGTGGAGACGGTTCGACCCTGCCAGCGCGCGCGCACGATCTGACCCGAATCGAGGGAGATCCAGAGTTCGCCCACTAACGACAGCGTGCCGTCGCCGATCAAGTCGGCGGCAGTCTTGGTAACAGCGAGATTGGCGCGGATGGGTGAGGTCGAGGGGAGCAGCTTAACGACGGCACAGGGACGTCCCTTGTAGGTCGAGACGCTTCCAAGTTCATAGGTTTGAGGTGAAAAGCCGATTTTGAATTCGCGAATCACATTTTCCAACGATCGCCGAAAGGGCGCGGGAATGGTCAGGATCGCGGAGTCGCCGATCTTGGTAAGTTGTCGCGCCAGCGAGAAGCGGGCCTGTTCCCAGAGCCTCAGGTAGGTGAAGTGGAGCAGGAATTCGAGACCCTCGACAGTGACCTGCGGCTCAGTGATCGAGACACCGAGGTCGAGATCGCCGTTTTTCGTGCGAATGGTGCGATCAAAACTCCAGGGGAAAGTATACCCGTCGAATTGTGGTGCGATCTGGCATTCGCGTTCTTTCTCGTCAAGCCTGCGGCTGGTGCCGATCGCGAAGGAGTCGATCGTTATCTGGTATCGAATTCCCGCTTCCGGAGAGTTGGCCATACAGACCTGGGAGAAGGCCAAGTAGTCCGTCGTCAGTGAATTGATGGATCCGTCATTCTTGAGCCGGGCGATCTCATAGGTTAAGAGGTATTTCTGCAGATCGCCTTTTTTGGCGCGGGGGGCGAGGTTAACGGTTTCCTTGACGGCTTGCGGGATCACCGACTGCGCGGCGAGAGCGGCGCAAATCAGCAGAATGATGGCGGCGGTGGAGTTAACGATCTTCACAAGCGATATCTTTCCTCGAATTCGGGACCTTAACGTTTCTGACACTTCGGACAATAATGGGTTCCGCGGCCGGCGGCACGCATTTTCTTGATGATTCCGCGGCAACGGCGGCAGCGTCCGCCCTCCCGATTATACACCTGAAGGTAGCGCGCGAACTCCCCGGGATTGCCGTTGACGCCGCTATAGCTATCGAACGTCGTGCCCATCTTCTTGATAGCGAGCCGCATGAGGCGGCGGATGGCAGCAGCCAGCGCGTCGGCCTGCGGGCGGGAGAGCCGGCCGGCGGGGCGCAGCGGATGGATGCGGCAGCGGTAGAGCGCCTCGTCGGCATAGATATTTCCTACTCCGGCGACGACGGTCTGATCCAACAGCAGCGCTTTGATCGGGCGGGCGCGTCCGCGGAGGAGTTCATGCAGTTGCCTGCCGGTGATTTCGGTAGCCTCGATGCCGAGGGAGGAATAACCGTCGTGACGATTTTCGTCGAGGAATTCGATGACGCCAAATTTGCGCGTATCGTGGAAGACCAGATGCTCCAGCATGTCGACGAACTCCAGTTCCAGATGATCGTGTTTGCTGCGGCGGGCGGTGCGCGGTTCGATGAGGATGCGCCCGGTCATGCGCAGGTGGATCAGCAAGCGTCGGCCTGACTGGAGGTGGGCGGTGATATACTTGCCGCGGCGGTGGAAATCCAGAAAGCGGTCGCCAGCAAGTTCGCGGAGGCGCGGCTCCCGTCGGCGCAGGTGCGCAGCGAGATAGAGCACACGACTGATCGTGAGCCCCCGCACCTGCTCGTTGAGCCCGCGGACGACGGTTTCGACTTCGGGGAGTTCGGGCATGGCTCAGGTGCGTTCGAAGACGAGGATGAGGTTTTCCGACCGGCGCGATTGGTAGGGCGCGAGAGCGGCGTTTCCGAAAGACGCTGCGAGACGGAAACCGGCGGCGGCGGCCGTGCGAGTGATTTCCGCTTTCGACCAGAAGCGCAGCCGGGTCGTGGTGATCTTGGTAGCGACAAGGCGGCCGGCATCGAGGGTATGGATCATCATGTGAAAATCCCACAGATCACCGCGGCGAACGTAGAACGGCGCAAAGAGGGTGGTGCCTCCGGCCAGCGCGGGGCTGAGAAAATGCACCGATTTTCGCGCCAGGAGAGCGGGATTGACGGTTTGGATCGCGAAACGACCGCCGGAGTTGAGTCGTCGGCGTACGGCGGCAAATAAGCGATTCAGGTCGCCCTGAGTATGGAGATGCGGGAGAGTGTTTCCCAGCAGGAGGCAGAGGTCGAAATGCGCTGGGGAGAATTTCGGGAGTCGGCGCAGGTCGGCGCGATGGAAGCTGATCAGCCGGTGCCGGTGCTGCCGCCTGGCCATGGCGAGCATGGCAGCGGAGTTGTCGATGCCGACATACCGGATAGCGGCGGCGGCGAAAAAATCGCTGTGGCCGCCGTCGCCGCAACCGAGGTCGAGGACAGCGGCTGGGCGAGGGTCTTGAATCAGGAGGTCGAGCAGCGGCTGTTCTTTGCCGAGACGGCTCCGCCAATTGACCTTGAGATGATAAACCGGCGCGAGATCATCGTAGAATGATTCGCGGTCATGCGGCTGGCGTTTCGACACGATGGTTGCGGCTCCAATCCAAAGTTTCGCTTGAGATCACTGCCCCGCCCAGTATATTGGCAACCCCATGAGCGGTCAAGATCGAATCCTGGAAGGATTAAATGCCCCGCAGCGCGAGGCGGTGCTTCACGTCGACGGCCCGCTGCTCGTATTGGCGGGCGCCGGTTCGGGCAAGACGCGGGTGTTGACCTCGCGGGTGGCCAATCTGTTGGCGGGCGGACACGCCGCGCCGGAACAGATCCTGGCGGTGACTTTCACGAACAAGGCTGCGGGCGAGATGAAGGCGCGGATCGAGAAGCTGACCAATGTCGACCAGCGGCGGACGCAGGTTTCGACGTTTCACTCGTTCTCGTCGCTGATGCTGCGCTTCTACGGGGAGCGGATCGGTATCCGGCGCACTTTTACAATCTACGATGAAGAAGATGCGATGAGCGTTGTCAAGGCGGCGGTGCAGGAGCTGGGGTTGGACACCAAGACCTCCGCTCCGGCGATGATTCGCAACCGGATCAGCGACGCCAAGGCGCAGTTGGTCGATGCCGCGAAGTTTCAGACGATGGCGGGAAATTTCATCGCCGAGCGGGTGGCCAAGGTCTACGAGCTGTACCAGCGCAAGCTGCTATCGGCCAACGCGGTCGATTTCGATGATTTGCTCTTCTACACGGTGAAGCTGCTGCGGGAGGATCAGGAAATTCGCGCGCGGCTGCAACAGAAGTACCGCTATCTGCTGATCGACGAGTACCAGGACACGAATCACGCACAGTACGTGATGGCCAAGCTGCTCACCAACGAGAAGCACAATATCTTCGCGGTCGGCGACGAGGACCAGTCGATCTACGGGTGGCGCGGAGCGAACATCAGCAACATCCTGAATTTCGAGAACGACTTCCCTAACTGCAAGGTGATCCGGCTGGAGCAGAATTACCGCTCGACGCAGACGATTTTGAAGGCGGCTTCCGATGTTGTGGCCAACAACCGGCGGCGCAAAGGCAAGACGTTGTTTTCGGTCGGCGACAAGGGCGATCCGCTGACGCTGTTGATTGTCGACAGCGATCGCGACGAGGGGGAAAAAGTCGCCGAGCGGATCGAGGAGCTGGTGACGGCGAACGTGCCGCGCAAGGAGATTGCGATTCTGTATCGCACCAACGCCCAATCGCGCGTGCTGGAGGAATCGCTGAAGCGGCGGTTTGTTCCCTATCGAATCGTCGGCGGAGTGCGTTTTTACCAGCGCAAAGAAATTAAGGATATGCTCGCGTACTTGAGGCTGATCGAGAATCCGAAGGACGATGTCAGCTTCAAGCGCATCATCAATTACCCGAAGCGCGGGCTGGGCGACACGACGGTGGCGACGCTGGAGGCGCTGGCGCGCGAACGCAACGTATCGCTTTTCGAGTTGCTCGCGGACAAGAGCGCACTGCAGGAATTGAGCAAGGCGGTGGGGGCGAAGCTGGCACGCTTCGGCGAATTGCTAACCTACCTAAAGGAGATGAGCCGGACGATGCCGCTGGAGCCGCTGGTGAACTTGATCGCCGACAAGACCGAGATCGCGCAGGATTTGAAGGAGCAGGATCCCGCCGGCGTCGAGGGGCGCGCGGACAACGTGGCGGAATTGGCGGCCTCGGCGGGTGACTACGGTGCGGAGAATCCGGAGGCACGGTTGGCGGAGTTCTTGCAGGAGATCTCGCTGTACACCGACATCGACAACTGGGATCGCGAGGCGGATGCGGTGACGCTGATGACGTTGCATGCGGCGAAGGGGCTGGAGTTCGAGGCGGTGTTTATCACGGGGCTGGAGGAGGGGCTGTTTCCGCTGGCGCGAGCATCGGAGAATCCGGACGATCTGGAGGAAGAGCGGCGGCTGTTCTATGTCGGCATGACGCGGGCGAAGAAGCATCTGACGATTTGTTATGCGTTGATGCGGTCGCGATTCGGGGAGCGGCAGACGCTGCGCAGTCGATTCGTTGACGAGATTCCTGACGAGGTCGTGCAGACGGAACGTTTCACGATGCTGGATTCCAGCGGTCGGGTGAGTGCCGATTACTTGTGGGACGCGCCGAATTCTGTCGCCGACGAGTTCGGTGCGCTGCGGATTGGGGCGGTGGTAGCGCATGCGCGCTGGGGGGAGGGTACGATTGTGACGCGCTCGGGCAGCGGCGATGCGACGGAAGTGGAAGTACGATTCAATTACGCGGGCACGAAGAAGCTGCTGGCCCGGTATGCGAATTTGAAGGTGATCATTCGGTAGGGTGGCGGTGTCGGGAAAACAAACCCTCACCCCCGGCCCCTCTCCCAGAGGGAGAGGGGAGATTACGGACTGCGGCGCTTGCGCAGGGTTGGTGCGACAGCCGGAGGGCCGTCAGGAAGGGATTCCTGACGGCGCGGCAAGAATCGAGAGTTACTTGATCAGCACCATCCGCCGGTTCTTCACATAGTCAATGCCGGAGACTTGCAGCGAGTAGAGGTAGACGCCGGAAGGTGCGTCTTTGCCGCTGCGGTCCTTGCCATCCCAATACGCGACGTGCTTTCCGGGTGACCGCGGTTCATCGACGAGTACTCGAACCTTCTGGCCGAGAATGTTGTAGATTGTTAGTCGAACTCGTGCAGGTTGCGGGCCGATGTTGGGCAGGTTGTAGATAATGGCAGTCGCCGCATTGAAGGGGTTGGGGTAGTTCTGGTCGAGTTCAATGGTTTGAGGTAACGGCAACTCAGGCTCGTCGCCCACGGCCGTACCGACAAAATAAACCTCGTTGGCTGGTTGGGAGACCAGGCCGTTGCTGTCGACCGCCACGATCGTGTAGCGCGCGCCCAGTCCCGGATCAAAGGTGGAATCGTTCCAGACCAAGACCGAGAGGTCATCCGGCGTCCGGCGCAGCAACGTGTCGCTGTCGAGAGGGAAATAGCAGGCGATATGCGCTGAATCGATACTTATTGCGTCGGTTGTCGATTTGAACAGCACATACTGCCGCAAGTCCGATTCGCTGTTCTTCTGCCACTGCAGCGTCGCTCCATTCGAGCGGGCGCTACCGGTAAACTCTGCGGGGGTCGCCGGAGGAAGGTCCTGATAGACGTAGAACTGCCCGGCACTACCGCCGAACGGCCCGATGTCGGAGCGGCTGCCGTCGAGGTCGAAGATGTCGGGGCGCCCGGCATCGATGCAGGGTGAGCCGGCCTGCAACAGGTAGCCGAGGGTGTCAACGAACATCGGATCACGGCAGAGATTGGAGTCGATATCGATCAGGAGTGTGTCAGAATCGTAGTGATAATCGGCACAGAACACCGAGTCAATCGGATCAAGAAGCGGACTAATGACCACAAAGTGCGGGTGCGGGGAGTCGATCCAAAAGGCGTTGTGATCGAAAAAGTAGTTGGCTTTGGCAGCATACGAACTTTCGTAACGGATTCTGACCCCCTGTTGGCTGCCAACGAAGAGGTTGTTGTAGATATGATTCGATATTCCTCCGCCTATGTATAGGGAGGTATTCCCACTTCCCAAGGTTGGCCCTTGATAACAACCTTCAAAATAGTTGTTGCGGACAACTGCATTAGGTGTGCCAACAATCACGTAGTCGAACGAAAATGGGGGAGATTGTTGCGAGGGCAGTGTGTTGTTCAGGAATAGATTATTTTCAATCGTAATCATTCCCGGCGAGAGTGTGCAATCGATGCCCTTCTGGTACCCCGAGAATACGTTTCGCAATATCTCGAAATTGCCGAGACCTGCCCCAAAGAAGAACAGTTCGATGGAAGTCTCGTGGTAATAGCGGCTTCGATCGCTCACGAATTTGCAGTTCGAGATGACACCATTTCCAGAACCGATGCCAACCCGAATCGTTACCCCAGCATCAAAAGTCGGGCAATTGATAAAAACACTACTGAAGACGTCAAGGTATCCGGGTGTGCTGAAGATTGCCCTTCCGTAATCCTCGAAAATACACTCTTTGACCCGAAGCGTGTCTTCATTGCTCAAAAAGTAGAAGCATGCCGGGTACGGTAGGCCCGGGGTGGCGGTGAACTTAATGCTCTCGATGTGAAGATCTCCGGAGTTGACGACATATTGACGAACCAAGCCGGCGGTGTACCGCAACTCGGTCGAATCAGTTCCAGCTCCGATCAACGAGAGGCCACCACTCAAGTCGACTTCTACTGGATCGTAGTAGACGCCGGCAGCAATCTTGATCGTGTCACCCGGAAGTGCATAAGGCGTGGCTAAACCGACACGAAACGTCGCGGTCTCCCATGACGAATACGGGGGGGTATTGTTGCCCTCATACGAGACATAGAGAATGCGCCCACTGGCGAACTCGCTGAATGCCGCAATGGAGGCAAGAGCTAGAAATGCGAAATGGGCAAATGCCCTTTGCCAGCCCATAGGAGCCCCTAACTTAAATAAGTACGCGCTTAAGATAACCTGATTGTCCATTTTTGTCAAATCCAGGTTGGGGGCGGTGCGCGGAATGACCGGAGGCAACAAGCCCTCACCCCCGGCCCCTCTCCCAGAGGGAGAGGGGAGATTGCGAGAGGGCAAGATGGCGCAGAGAGAGATTGCTTCGTCGCGGCGAAGGGCGGTGTGAGAGGCGAGGGCGGGCGTTCGCTCCTCGCAATGACGGGTCGGGCATCGGGATCGCAGGGATCCTGCCAACGAGAGGACCGTCAGGAAGGGATTCCTGACAGCGCGGGGTAACTAGTTGCGCTTCGCGGTTCCAAGCGGTGTCAGGATCGCAGGGATCCTGACCTACAGGGTGAACTGTCATCAGAAGCCCGGTGACAGACAGGAATGTCCGTCCCACCTGTGCTGAGAGCTGGTCAGTGGTGGGGCGCATCGCGGGAAGGTCTGCCGCAACGGGGAAGGTGGGGGGACCGTCAGGAAGGGATTCCTGACGGCGCGGGAAAAGGATTCTGGCGGTACGGAAAACAGATTCTTGACTGCGCGGAACAGAGTCGACAGCACTTCGCGGGAAGACCGGACGCAACGGGGGACGATGGGGTAGCATAACCCACCGCAAGCGGCGGGGCACCGGACGACGACAGGCTGCAACATCCCACCGCGAGCAGTGGGGCACCGAAGACGAATCGTGGAAATCCCACCGCAATCTCTCGTTCCTCGGGACGCTGCGCGGGCGGTGGGGCACCGGACCCTCGGAATGACGGCGGCCGGTGTGTCAACAGCCGGTGTGATGGCTGTTGGTGTGACGGCGGTCAGCGCGACGCTATTGGCCCAGGATCAGCGGCAGGCCGTTCTTGGAGCTGCCGATGATGACGATCTTGGCGTTGGGCGATTGCGCCAGTTTTTCGGTCGTCTCGATGCCTTTCCATTCGAGCAGTTTGTCGTTGATTCCCTGCGAGACGATTTTCTGGAAGTCGGCGATGCCCTGCGCCTCGATGCGTTTGCGCTCGGCCTCCTGCTGTTCTTTTTGAAGGATGAACGCCATCCGCTGGGCTTCCTGCTGGGCGGCGAGTTTCTCGTTGATGGCCTCGGAGATGCGCTGCGGCAACGTGACATCGCGAATCATGATGCTTTCGAAGTACACGAACTTGTCTTTCACCTTGTCCTGAACGGCGGCAAGCATCAAGCCGGCAATTTCTTCGCGCTTGGTTGAATAGAGTTCTTCCGGCGTGAACCGCCCCGCAATCGAGCGCGATTCACCGCGCAGTGCGGGCGCGACGACGACCTCGTAGTAGTCGGGGCCGATGGTCACCTGCAGACTGTCGAGTTTTTCCACGACTGGACGATACCAGACCGAGACATCGAGGGTGACCATGGCGCCGTCAGAGGTGAGCAGCTTGAGACTCTCCTTAGCTTCTTGCACCTGCACCTTGTAGGTGTACATCGCGTTCCACGGCATGTGCCAGGCAAAGCCTTCGGGGTAAATCTTGCCCATTTCGGTGCCTTCGCCGAACTTGAAGAATTTGACGCCACGTTCGCCCGAATTGATCTGGGTGCCGCAGCCGACCAGCAGAAGGGCCGCCAAAATTATTGTGACGGCCGTCATCAGTGAGCGTGTTTTCATGACCTGTTCCTCCATGATATAATTGTGCTCCTCCCCATTTTGAGTGATCTCAAGGCGATTGACAAAGCAATTGCGAGCGGACAACCCTGGCAGGCGAAAGTGAGGTTCAAGCTACGGGGAGAAATTGTCGGCGTCGGGATTGGGGGCGCGGGAAGACGTGATGCAAAGTGAACCCTTACCCCCGGCCCCTCTCCCAAGAGGAGAGGGGAGATTGCAGGAAGGCGAGATCGAACAGCTGTTAGAATGCTTCGTCGAGCTGCAGGGTTGGAGCGAGAATTGGATACAACCCCCTGACCCCCTTTGCTAAGGGGGAATCAGTATCGGAGGGTGCTCTTGGTGCAGCGAAGATTCGCGGCTGTTGGTGACCCCGCGCACCCTCACCCCTGCCCCCTCTCCCTCGAAGGGAGAGGGGAATGACTCTTTGGCGGCTAAACGGGTCACAATCGAGAATGAGAATCGACTTCAGAGGAAGTGAATGGGCGGAGTTGCATGCCCGACGATTACGAGTTCGCTCGATGCGTGATGCGGTCAGTCTTTTGTCAGGACGAAGCGAGCGTCGACGGCACGGGTGTTGGCGGTGTCGGCGGTCACGATAAAGGGGTTGATGTCGATCTCGGCGAAGTCGGGGAAATCGAGCACGAGCTGCGAGAGTTTGCCGATAGCATCCTCGATCGAAGAAATGCTCACCGGCTTGGAGCCACGGAAGCCGGTGAGGAGTTTGTAGCCCTTGAGCGACTGGATCATCTCGGTAGCGTCGACATCGGTCAGCGGTGCGATGCGGAAGGAGACATCCTTCATCACTTCGACGTAGATACCGCCCAGTCCAAACATAACCAGAGGGCCGAAGGAGGGATCGGTGGTCATGCCGATGACGGTTTCGACACCGCCGGTGATCATTTCCTGGATCACGACGGAGAACTTCTCTTTGGCGTTCGGCATCGCCTTCTTGATTCGCTTCTGCATCTCGGCATACTCATCGAGGACTTCCTGCGGCGTGCGCAGGTCGACGGCGACGGCTTTGTACTCGGTTTTGTGCAGGATGTGGGGCGTGTTGACTTTCATCACGACCGGGAAGCCGATCTTCTGCGCGATCTTGGCGGCCTCCTCGCGGGAGTAGGCATACTGATAGGCCGCGACCGGAATTTTGTAAGCATCGAGCACCTGCAGAGCGTCATCGCCGATGACGGCGGGATTTTTCGCTTTGCGGTTTTTCGCGATGATCTGAGCGACGCGCTCCTTATCGCCTCTCACTTTGACGATCTTGCCCTCGGGCCGATCGAGGTAGCGGCGGTACTTGTCGATGTGCGCGAGCATGGTGGCGATCGATTCGGGGAAGATCATCGCCGGGATGTCGGCGTGACGCAGACGTTCGAAGGCGTCGGAGCCGTAGGTCACGCCCATAAAGCAGGCGAAAGTCGGCAGCTTCGATTCGCGCGCGGTCTCGATGATGGCATCGGCGACGAGGTTGAGGTCAATCGTTACGGGCGGGACGCAGATGGCAATGACCGAGTCGATGTTGGGATCTTTGGTAACGTGCGAAAGCGATTTGCGGAATTCGACGCCGGTGGCACCGGCCACGAGATCGAGCGGATTGTTGACGGGAGTGCCTTTTGGCAGAATCGGCTGAATCGCCTTGACGGTGCTGGCGTTGAACTGCGGCAGTGTCAAACCGCTGGAGACGAGCGCATCGGTGGCCAGAATGCCGGGGCCGCCGGCGTTAGTGACGATCGCGACGCGGTTGCCCTTCGGCACCGGCATCTTGGCCATGGCGTTGGCGACGTCGAACATCTCCTCGATGGTGTTGGCGCGGATAACGCCGGTTTGCTCGAAGAGAGCGTCGACGCTGACATCCAAACCCGCGAGCGCGCCGGTGTGCGAGGAAGCAGCGGCGGCGCCCTGGGTGGTCTTGCCGGATTTGACGACGATGATCGGTTTGGTGCGGGTAACCTCGCGCGCGATTTTGCTGAACGTGCGCGGATCGCCGAAGTTCTCCAGATAGAGCAGGATGATCTCGACGGTCGGGTCGTCACGCCAATATTCGATGATGTGATTGCCGTCGATGTCGGCCTTGTTGCCGATGGAGGCGAACATCGAGAGGCCAAGGTTGATTTCCTGCGCCTGCGCCAGGATGGCTTCGCCGAGCGCGCCGGATTGGGAAATCAGGCCGATCTTGCCGAAGGAAGGACGGATTTTCGAGAAGGTGGCATCGAGATGGACGGCCGGGTCGGCGTTGATGATGCCGAAGCAATTGGGGCCGATCATGCGCATGCCGTAGCGTTTGACGGCGGCGGCGACCTGCGCCTCGAGTTCGGCGCCGGCCTTGCCCTGCTCTTTGAAGCCGGCGGTGATGGTGAGGACGCCCTTGACGCCCTTTTCGCCGCATTGCTCGACGGTGGCGAGGACGAGTTCTTTGGGGACGACAATCACGGCCAAATCGACCGAATCGGGCACATCGAGGATGGTCGAGTAGCATTTGATCGAATGGATCACGGATTTGGTCGGGTTGACCGGGAAGACTTTGCCTTCGAATTCGTAGTCGATGATGTTGTGGAGGAGTTCGCGCCCGATGGAGCCGCGGCGGTTGGTGGCGCCGATGACGGCGATCGATTTGGGGCGGAAGATAAAGTCGAGCGAGCCTTTCACGGCGGAAGATCCTTTCGTCACAAGCCCTCTTGGGCGGAATGATACCGGCGGGGGGAGCAAAGTCAAGGGGGATGTTGGGGGGGGCGCCCCCTTGCGGCTGCATCAGGCTACCAACATTGTGACTAGTTTGTCCATAATTGAATCCGGCACGAAGTTTTGGCCTTGTCAATCCGTCGCGACACAGCGATCTTCAAGAAGATTCGCAGCTCTAGCGACCAAAGGTGGAACATGAAGTCCGAAACAGATTATTGGAAAAATCCAACGAAACAATCGCTGCTAAAGATGCAGATTGCGAGGGAGTATTTTCTGCGCTGGGCTAAGATCATGATCAACGCTCGAAAACGGCGTGGGATGGACGAGCGAATCGCCTACATGGATCTATATGCAGGAAGAGGTAGATACCGAGATGGAACAGCTTCGACTCCTCTCCAAATCCTCCAGACCGCCCTAGGGCAGAGCGATATTCGAAGCAGATTACTTGTGCTGTTCAACGAGGGGGATCAAGAGAGCTACGATATTCTTCGGGAAGAAGTCTCCAAGCTCCCTGACATAGGCAACCTGACGCATGAACCCAAATTCACTAACGACGTGCTCGGCAATGAGATCAAGGGCAAACTTACAGACTTCAGGGACATCCCAACGTTTGTCTTTGTCGACCCGTGGGGTTACAAGGGGATATCGCTTAATCTACTCTATGGTGCCCTGAAAAACTGGGGGTGCGACTGCCTCTTCTTTTTCAACTACAATCGAATTAACCCAGCGGTTGAGAACCCTAAGGTTGAAGATGAGATGGTGGCACTTTTCGGAAAGGAACGGGTAGAAGAGCTAAGGTCTTTGCTCGCAGGAAAAACACCGTTGGATCGAGAGAAACTCATCATCAATGAGCTAACGAACGCACTACGCGAGATAGGGAGTCAGCATTCTCTTGGCTTCAAGTTTCTGGACGAACATGGCACTCGAACAAGCCACTACCTCATTCTTGTCACAAAGCATCCGAAAGGCCTAGAGAAGGCAAAGGAAGTGTTTTCTCGAGCGAGTTCCCGCGATCGCAACGGCTTTCCTTCGATGGTTTACAATCCCTTTCACAGGATTCAGCCGGAGTTGGGAGATCTTTCAGTTGCCATGAGTGATCTTCAAGATGAGCTTCTTGAACAGTATCACGGAAAGAAATTAACTGTGAGCGATATCTACAAAGACCATGGCAACACCAGTCCGTATTTAATTCGGAACTACATGACTGCCATTCGAGATTTAAAAGATCAGGGTGCGGTTACAGTAGAATTCCAAGCTTCGCCGAAGACCGGCAAAGTTGTGCGAAGATTGTTTCACAATTCACTAATTGTGTTTCCGGAGTTTGGGTAGCCCTCTATGGCCAAATCGAGTATCGAATGGACTGAATCGACGTGGAATCCGTTGACGGGATGCAGCAAGGTGTCGGACGGGTGCAAGCATTGCTATGCCGAGCGGATGGCGCGGCGCTTGCAGGCGATGGGGGTCGAAAATTACCGCAACGGTTTCAAACTGACGATGCATCCGCACGTGCTGCGCAAGCCGCTGGAATGGAAAACGCCGCAGATGATTTTCGTCAATTCGATGAGCGACTTGTTTCACTGGGACGTCCCCTCTGAGTTCATTCAGCAGGTGTTTGCGACGATGCGCGCGGCGCACTGGCACGTCTTCCAGATTCTGACCAAGCGCGCCAAACGGCTGCCGAAACTCGATGCGCAGCTGGAGTGGACGCCAAATATCTGGATGGGGGTGAGTGTTGAGAACGACAAGGTCACCTGGCGGATCGATCAGTTGCGGCAAACGCACGCGCACGTCAAGTTCCTGTCGCTGGAGCCGCTACTGGGGCCGCTCCCGAATCTGAATCTGGCCGGTATCGACTGGGTGATTGTCGGCGGCGAATCAGGTCCGGGGGCGCGGCCGATGGATGAACAATGGGTGCTCGATATTCGCGATCAGTGCGAGCGAGCCGGCGTTAAATTCTTTTTCAAGCAGTGGGGCGGGTCGAACAAGAAGAAAGCGGGGCGAATCCTTGACGGCAAAACCTATGACGCCATGCCGGACATGCCGGATGAGGTCGCGGCTTAAGCAAGTTTCCCCTGTCAGATGTCAGCTTAAAACGACGAGTTAGGACGGTCGATCAACTGGTCAGGGGTGATCGTGGGTGCCGCGACGCCGCAGCCAAACGATCAGCGATGCTCCGGCCATTCCGAGGACGAGCAGCGAACCGACTACGAGAATGATCGCGAGAACATAAAGGGCTGCTGACATACACTCTCCTCCTATAATTGTAAGCCGTTATCGGTCAATTGCTCAATCGCAACGCGATAAGATCCTTGACCCGCCCCGGCGAGCCAAAGTGCATCGGTCCTGATGCTGGAGTTAGTCAGAGTTGTCCAAATTTCATTCGGAATATAATGGATATGAGATTACCAGCAAGATAAAAAATGCCATTTTTATCCAAAATAATAGTTGACAGAAGAGGTCATAATCGTGTTAATTGTGAAATAAATAACAAGTTCGATTCGACGCTTTAGGTGCAGGCAACTATGGCCAAACTCCCCCAGCAACTCCGTCCACTGATTGTCATCTTTGGTCTCCTGATCATAGGGCTGGTAATTGCCCGGCAACTCCTGGTGCCCGAATCATTTGGGCGGTATGGCCACTATCGGGCCAACGCGGTCGACGAGGTAGCGGCGCTGCCGCTGGCGTATGCCGGCTATCAGGCCTGTATCGAGTGCCACAGCGACGTCGGCGAGAAGCGGGCCGGTTCCGAGCATCGCACGGTAGCCTGCGAGACTTGTCACGGTCCGGCTTTGCAGCACGTCGAGGCGCCGGATGAATTCACGCCGACGGCACCCCGCGATCGGAGTTTCTGTCCGTTGTGTCATGGTTTCAACGCCTCCCGGCCGTCAGGATTCCCGCAAGTGATCGCCGAGCGTCATCATCCGGGCAAGACTTGCATGAGTTGCCATGATCCGCACGCACCGTTGCCACCGGAGGCGATCAAGGAATGCGGCGCCTGCCATCGGACAATTGTGAATCAGAAATCCGTCTCGTCCCATTCCGGCCTGCCCTGTACGCAGTGTCATACCGTCCCGGTGGAGCATGCGACGCAGCCACGAAACGCGATCGCAGGGAAACCGGTGGACCGCAGCGCCTGCGGGCAGTGCCACGATGCCGGAGGATCGCCTCAGCCCGGTGTACCGACGGTCGACATCGAGTCACACGGCGGCCGCTACCTTTGCTGGGATTGCCACTACCCCCATTCACCGGAGACCGAGCTATGAACGAATCCGACCCGAAGATGTCGCGCAGAGAATTCATAACGAATTGCGGTGCCAAGCTGCCGGGACTGATGTTCATCGTCGCCGGTTGCGGTCTCACTTCCGCGTTAGCCGATGAGCCGCACGCCTACAATCCGGAAGCACACAGTTATGCGATGGGCATCGACGTGCACAAGTGCATCGGCTGCGGGCGCTGTGCTGCAGCGTGCAAGGCGGAGAACAAGGTGCCGGTGGAATCGAAATTCTTCCGCACCTGGGTCGAGCGTTACGTGATCCCGGTGGCGGGCGAGACTCAAGTGGACAGCCCCAATGGCGGGATCGACGGTTTCCCGGACTTACCGGAAGACACGAAGGCGCTGCGGACGTTCTTTGTGCCCAAATTGTGCAATCACTGCTCCCAGGCTCCGTGCGTTCAGGTCTGCCCGGTGGGAGCGACGTTTGTCAACCGCGACGGTGTCGTGCTGGTCGACGAGTCCTACTGCGTGGGCTGCCGTTACTGCATCCAGGCTTGTCCGTATGGCGCGCGCTACCTGCATCCGGAGAAGAAGGTTGCCGACAAGTGTACCTTCTGTTACCACCGGATCACCAAGAGCCTGTTGCCTGCCTGCGTGGAGGTTTGTCCGACGCAGGCGCGCGTATTCGGCGAACTCGATTCGGCGACGTCACCGCTGCGGCGCTTTCTGCGCTTCAACGACATTACGACGCTCAAACCCTGGTTGAACACGGATCCGCGGGTGTTCTACGGTGGTTCGGACGGTGAGGTGATATGAGCATGGAAGCAACAGTTGCGGCCGTCCTGCAGCAGGCTCACGGCGCCACGGGTTACATGTACCCGAACGAGTACGAGCTCCACTGGAGCATTTTGATCGTGATTTATCCGTACCTGACCGGGTTGGTAGCGGGAGCATTCATTCTCGCGTCGCTGGAGCGCGTTTTCAACGTGCGCGCGTTGCGACCGATCTACCGACTGTCGTTGCTATCGGCGCTCTCATTTCTCATCGTCGCGCCGTTGCCCTTGCTGGCCCATCTCGGCCGGCCGGAACGCGCGCTGGAGATGTTTTTGACGCCCCACACGCAGTCGGCCATGGCGATGTTCGGATTTGTCTACGCCTGGTACCTGATGGTGGTGTTGCTCCTTGAGATCTGGTTCGATTACCGCAAGGATATCGTCCTGTGGTCACAGCGAGCCACGGGGATCAAGCGGATCATCTATCGAATGATGACGCTTGGCGCCACCGACATCTCGGAGTCGGCCGTGCGATTTGACGAGAAAGCCGGGCGCTTGATCACGATCATCGGAATTCCGTCGGCTTTTTTGCTGCACGGTTATGTCGGGTTCATCTTTGGTTCGGTCAAAGCCAACCCCTGGTGGAGCAGCGTGCTGATGCCGATCGTGTTTTTGTTCTCGGCGATCGTGTCGGGAATCGCGCTGGTACTCATCATCTACCTATTCGCGGCGCTGATACGCTGGAAGCCGTTGGACATGGCCTGCATTAACAAATTGGGCGAGTTGCTACTTTACGCCTTGCTGGTCGACTTGTCGCTCGAACTCCTGGATTTCGTCCACCGGCTGTACGAATCGGAGGAGTCGATCACCATCTTGTCGCAGATGATCAGCAGCCGTCTGTTTATCAGCCTGATCATCACGCAGTTGTTGATCGGCTCAGCTTTACCGCTCGTGGCGATAACGGCGGCACGATTCGGCCGCCTTCCGGATGAGATGCGGCGCATGATTTACTTCATTGCCGCCATCCTCGTGCAGGTGGGAATCTTCAGCACGCGCTGGAACGTTGTGATCGGCGGGCAGTTGTTTTCCAAGTCGTTGCGCGGGCTCACCACCTACAAGTTGGAACTCATGGGAATCGAAGGCCTGCTGGTAGCGCTGGTGATGCTGGTCCTCCCATTTGTGCTGCTCTATATCGTGTCGCGTTTCCTGCCCTTTTGGACCCACTCGGAATCGAACGTGCCGGTTGTCTCAAATTAGCTGAGCTTCGTCGGCCGAGTGCAGGCAGCGGACAACGCTTGAATCTGCTGTTGCGAGCTGCCGAGCCCGCGCCGGTTGATCGTCCTTGACAATCAGCCGCCAATCACGAAGATTAGGCCCTCAAAACAGATTGGCGGTTATGACTATGGAAAACACTTCCAGCGATAGACCTCGAAATTTCATTAAAGATATCATCGAAGAAGACCTGAAAACTGGCAAGCATGAAGGCCGGGTGCAGACGCGATTTCCGCCGGAGCCGAATGGTTATCTTCATATCGGCCACGCCAAGTCGATCTGCCTGAATTTCGGGGTAGCGGCGGAATACGGCGGCAAGACCAACCTGCGGATGGACGACACGAATCCGGAGAAGGAAGAAGACGAGTATGTCAAGGCGATCATCGCGGATGTTCGCTGGCTCGGATTCGACTGGGAAGACCGGCTATACTACGCCTCCGACTACTATGGTCAGCTTTACGAATGGGCGATCAAGCTGGTTAAGAGGGGCAAGGCGTTTGTTTGCGACCTCAATGCGGACCAGATTCGAGAATATCGGGGCACGTTGACGGCGCCGGGCAAGGAGAGCCCCTATCGCGGGCGTTCGGTCGAGGAGAACCTCGATTTGTTTGAGCGGATGCGTAAGGGCGAATTTCCGGACGGGTCGAAGACGTTGCGCGCCAAGATCGACATGGCGAGCGGGAACATCAACCTGCGCGACCCAGTGTTATATCGCATCCTGCGGAGCACGCATCATCGCACGGGAGACGAGTGGTGTATCTACCCGATGTACGATTTCGCGCACGGGCAATCGGATTCGATCGAGCGGATTACGCATTCGATCTGCACGCTGGAATTCGAAGATCACCGCCCGCTGTACAACTGGTTCCTCGACGAGCTGGAGATTTACCATCCGCGGCAAATCGAGTTTGCGCGGCTGAATCTGACCTACACGGTCATGAGCAAGCGCAAGCTGCTGCAGTTGGTGAAAGAGGGATTGGTCAGCGGCTGGGACGATCCACGGCTGCCAACGATTCGCGGCATGCGGCGGCTCGGGTATACGCCGGAAGCGATCAGAGATTTCTGCGATCGGATCGGCGTGGCCAAGGCGAACTCGACGGTGGATATAGCCCTGCTCGAACACTGTCTGCGGGAGCATTTGAACAAAATCGCGCCGCGGGTGATGGCGGTATTGCGGCCGCTGAAGCTGGTGATCACGAATTATCCGGAAGGTCAGGTGGAGCAGCTCGAAGCGATCAACAATCCGGAGGATGAGAGTGCCGGCCGGCGGAAGATACCGTTTTCGCGCGAGATCTACATCGAGCAGGACGACTTTCGCGAGGATCCACCCAAGAAATATTTCCGGCTGTCACCCGGCGCTGAGGTACGGTTGAAGCACGCCTACATCATCAAGTGCACCGACGTCAAGAAGGATGCTGGCGGGAACATCGTCGAGGTGCATTGTACTTATGATCCGGAGACCAAGTCGGGCGGCGCACTCGCGGAGACCAAGAAGGTCAAGGGTACGCTGCACTGGGTGTCGGCGGCGCACGGACGGCGCGCCGAAGTGCGGCTTTATGACCGGCTGTTTATGTCAGAGAACCCCGACGATGTGCCGGAGGGGCAGGATTGGAAGACGGGGCTGAACCCGAATTCCCTGCAGGTGCTGACTGATGCGATTGTCGAGCCGTCGCTGGAGGCGACCAAGCCGGGGATGCACTATCAGTTCCTGCGATTGGGTTACTTCACGACCGATCTGGACACCCGGGGCGGCCGGTTGGTGTTCAACCGCACGGTCAGTCTCAAGGACACGTGGGCGAAGATCGAGAAGAAATCCGAGTAGGAATTGACGAGCTCAGCCAAGAGGCAAAACGCCGCCGGAGTCTGACCCCGACGGCGTTTTGTTTTGCGGATCATGGAACGGTAGTCGGGTTACATCTGGCCAAACAACTGCGCCAGGCGGGTGTCGGTGCGTTCATCGAGCACAAGCACGTTGGGGCACTTGACGTCAGTCGCCTTGATCTGGGTCGGGTAGACCTCGAAGTGCGCCTTACCGGTTGCAGTCGGAAACGCGGAGGCGAAGCGCGCGAGATTGTCGGGCGCGGTTTCGCGCGGCGGCAAGAGCTGGTGCGTCTCCTTGAGCAGCCAGTCGTGGCTGTAGACGACGCCGGCGGCGCCGCCATCGGCGGCATGCATGAGCTGCGCGATGACTTCGAGGTTACTGTGGCCGGTGAGGGGTTTGCCGAGCGACTTGATTGTTTGTCGTCGCCCTTCCCAATTGGTGATGGTGCCTTCGTCTTCGACGTAGGAGTTGAGGGGCAGGACGACATCGGCCATCTTAGCGGTCTCAGTGACATAGAGATCGGCGACGACGAGGAATTCCAACTGCTCGATCCTTTTAGCCCACTCGGGATCGATGGCGGGGTTTTCGCCGAGGATGAAAGCGCCTTTGATCGAATCGCCGGCGAACTCATCGCGGAACGACCGGTGTGCCTTGAGCAGGCAGGCCAGATCCGACTTCCAGACTCCGGTCAACTGCTGGACACCTTCAAGACTGAGCGGCGCGCCGCCCGGGAGCAGGTGCTGGTCAAAGCCCGCCAACTGCATGCCACGGGTATTCGCCTGGTTGGACAGTAGGATCAGACCGTTGCCGGGCGTACCGATGCGGCCGGTCAGCAGCATGAGCGATGCAAGGGCTTTCAGGTCATTGGGTGAACGGTCACGGCGGCTATCGAGGTTGTAGATCGCCACGACCTTCTTGTTGCGATCGATCAGCAGTTGCGAGCAGGCGGTGATTTTGTCGGAGAGCACGCCGGTAACCGCTTCGACTTCGTCGAGATCGAGCACTTCGACATAGCGACGGTAGCGATCGAAGCCGGCGGTGCGGTCGGTCAGATAGCGATCAGCTTGTCCATCCTGGTGGACGATGGCCGCGGCGAGCGCGTTAAGCAGAAGCGTGGAAGTGCCGCGGCGCGGATCGAGCCAGATCGAGGCGAAGCGATTGATGCCGACATCGGAGGAATTGATCACGATCGCTTGCTTGCCCTTCTTGAGCATCCGCTTGAGACGGAAGCCGAGCACGGGATTTTCCTTGAAGGGATCGCAGTTGACCAGGAGAATCAAGTCCGCCGCTTCGAGTTCGCGGCTGCCGCAGGTTGACGAAGTCGTGCCCAAGATATTGTCGAGGGCGTGATAGTCCCCTTCGCTGGCCAGTTGCTGGAAGCTGCCGATAGCGTTGGTTTCGAGGGTGACGCGTGCCAGTTTGCCGGCGAGATAGAGTTCTTCGTCGGTCAGTTTCGGCGAGGCCGCGACCATGAGAGAATTGCGGCCGTACTCGAGGTGGAGATCCTTGACGCCCTGTTCGATCCGCTCCCAGACCTCCGGCCAGGTGGCGGGCACCAAATCGCCGCCTTTGCGAAGGAGAGGCCGGCGGAGACGTTCGTTGCCGAGCAATTGCTGATAGCCGTAGCGACCGCGGACGCAGAGTTCGCCGAAGTTGGGTTCGCCGGCGAAGGAGCCGGAGACATAGAACAGGTCGGGGGCTTTGGCGTTGATTTCGACGTTACAGCCGACCGAGCAGAAGTTGCAGACGTTCTTGATCTTGCTCATCAGCCACGGGCCGCTGCGGCCGAAGGGCATCTTGTCGACGATCGCGCCGGTCGGGCAGACGTCGACGCAATTGCCGCAAGAGATGCAGCTGGTTTCGGCCAGCGGTTTTTCGAGCGCCGGTTTGACCATGGTCTTGAAGCCGCGATAGACGAAGCCGAGCGCGGCGACATCGAGGATATCGGCGCAGGTGCGCACGCAGCGCCCGCAGTTAATGCACTTATTGGAATCGAGCGTGATGAACGGGTGGCGCGTGTCAACTTTGTAGCGATTGAACGCGCCGGCGTACTTGGTTTGATCGGCGCCATACTCGCTGCAGTAGTCCTGCAATTTGCAGCTCATGGCAACCTGGCAGCCGCACTCGACGCAGCGGCAGGCCTCGAAGCGCGCCTGCTCCTCGGTCAGTCCGAGTTCGACTTCCTGGAAGCTGCGGATGCGCTGTTCCACCGGTAGTTCAGCGAGGTGCACGCGTTGACTGGGAGTCGGATCGCAGATGTCTTCGGCAGTGAACTTCTTGAGGTTGTCCTTACGGCTGGCGAAGACCGGGCGCAGGCGTTCGTACTTGCCGGTCTCGATGTAGTTCATAATAGCGAAGGCGGCAAGTCGACCGGCGGCGATCGCATCGATGGCATCTGCCGGGCCGGTGACGACATCACCACCGGCGAAAACGCCTTCGCGCGAAGTGTTAAAGGTGCCCTCGGCGGCGATGATTGTGTGCCACTTAGAGAGCTCGACGTCGTGGCCATCGCCGTCGCCGTTGGAGACGCCGGCGAGATCGGCCTCTTGCCCGATCGCGGAGATTACCCAGTCGCATTCGAGGATGTAATTTGAGCCCTTCTTCTCGACCGGGCGGCGGCGACCGGAGGAGTCGGGTTCGCCGAGTTCCATTTCGATGCATTCCATCGACTGGAGCACGCCGTCTCTGGAGTTGATCTTGGTCGGTGCGGCGAGGTAGTTGATCTTGATGCCTTCCTGCTCCGCCGCGACGATTTCCAGTTCGTTGGCCGGCATTTCTTTGCGAGTGCGGCGATAGAGGATAATGACCTCGTCGGCGCCGAGACGCAGGCTGGTGCGGGCGGCATCGATGGCGGTATTACCGCCGCCGACGACCACGACGCGGCCCTTGATCGGCGGGGCCTGGTTCATGGTGACTTCGCGGAGAAAATCGACGCCACCAAGGATGCGCTGGACTTGCTCATTGGCGATGCCCATCGACTTGGCCAGTTGCGCGCCGAGGCCGACAAAGACCGACTTGTAGCCGTTGTTCATGAGGCTGTCGATGGTGATGTCGGTTCCGAGGCGGGTATTGGTGTGGACTTCAACGCCAAGGTCGGTGATCCACTTGATTTCCTTATCGAGGATCGCTTTCGGCAGGCGGTATTCGGGAATGCCGTAGCGCAGCATGCCGCCGAGTTCGGGCAAAGCCTCGAAGACGGTCGGCTCGTAGCCTTCGAGGACGAGGTAGTAGGCGCAGGTGAGTCCAGCCGGACCGCCGCCGATGACGGCGACTTTCTTACCGTTGCGCGGCTTGGGCACAGGCGTCCACATGTCGTCCAGATCTTTGTCGGCGGTAAAGCGCTTGAGGTAGTCGATACCGACGGCATCGTCGATCAGCTTGCGGCGACAGGCGAGTTCGCACTTGCGGGTGCAGACGCGGCCGCAGACCGACGGGAACGGGTTCTTTTCTTTGATCAGTCTGACCGCATCATGGTACTTGCCGAGATAGGTCAGCGACATGTAGCCCTGGATATCGATATCGGCCGGGCAATTGAGACGGCAGGCGCCGAAGCACTCGGCGAAATGATTCGAGACCAGCAGTTCCAGACAGGTCTTGCGCGCGGAGACGACTTTGGGCGAACGGGTCTGGATGTCGATTCCCTCCCAGGGTTTGGTGGCGCAGGCGGGAACAAGTTTGCTCATGCCGGCGACCTCGACCACGCAGAGGAAGCAGGAACCGAAGGGTTCGAGCTTGGGGTCGTAGCAGAGGGTCGGAATCGAATCGAGCTTGAGGTCATGGACGGTTTCGAGGATGGTCCGATTCGGGTCGGCGGTGACGGGCTGTCCGTTGATTTTGATGTTAATCATATAGTCACCTCAGTCCTTCACCACGGCAAGCGGGTTGCAGACCGTGAAGCACTTGCCGCATTTGATGCAGAGCTCCTGATTGATCACGTGCGCGAGCTTCTTCTCACCGGTGATGGCATTGGTGGGACAGGCGCGGGCGCAGAGCGTGCAGCCGGTGCAGGCTTCGGGATCGATCGTGTAGGTTAACAAGGGTGTGCAGACGTGCGCGGGACATTTCTTCTGGCGAATATGCGTTTCGTATTCGTCGCGGAAGTAGCGCAACGTCGTCAGCACCGGATTGGGCGCGGTCTGGCCGAGGCCGCAGAGCGAAGCGATTTTGATCTGCTCGCCGAGCTGATCGAGGGTGTCCAAGTCTTCGTCGCGCCCCTTGCCTTCGGTGATGCGTTCGAGAATTTCCAGCATCCGCTTGGTACCGATGCGACAGAAGGTGCATTTGCCGCAGGATTCGGACTGAGTGAAAGCGAGGAAGAACTTGGCGACATCGACCATGCAGGTGGTTTCGTCCATCACGACCAAACCACCGGAGCCCATGATGGCGCCGGTCTTGTTGATTTGCTCGTAGTCGATCCGGGTGTCGCCCATGGTCGCGGGAATGCAGCCGCCGGAGGGTCCGCCCATTTGCACGGCTTTGAATTTCTTGTCGTGATTAATGCCACCGCAGACTTCGAAGATGATCTGGTTGATGGTGATTCCCATGGGGACTTCGACGAGGCCGGTGCGTTTAACTTTGCCGGCCATAGCAAAGACCTTGGTGCCTTTGCTATTCTCGGTGCCGTGGCGGGCATAGGCCGCGCCGCCGTTGGTGATGATCCACGGGATATTGGCGAAGGTTTCGACGTTGTTGATCGAGGTCGGTTTGCCCCACAAGCCCTTCTGCGCCGGGAACGGCGGGCGGAAGCGCGGCATGCCGCGACGGCCTTCGATGGAGGCGATCAGCGCGGTTTCTTCGCCGCAGACAAACGCGCCAGCGCCTTCCTTGATCCTGATATTGAAATTGAAATTGCTGCCGAGAATCTTCTCGCCGAGGTAGCCTTGTTTCCGGGCCTGGGCGATGGCCTGCCGCAGACGCGCAATAGCTTTGGGATATTCGGCGCGGCAGTAGATGTAGGCCTCATCGGCGCCGATGGCGTAGGCGGCGATCATCATGCCTTCGATAACCGAGTGGGGATCACCTTCGAGGACGGAGCGATCCATAAACGCGCCGGGGTCGCCCTCGTCGGCGTTGCAGATGATGTACTTCTTATCCGACTGATTGGCGCGGGTGAGTTCCCATTTCTTGCCGGTGGGGAAACCGCCGCCACCACGCCCGCGCAGTCCGGAGATCTTGACTTGCTCGATCACCTGCTCCGGTGACATTGTTTTCAAGGATTTCGCGAGGGACTGATAGCCGCCGGCCTCAAGGTAATCCTTGATCGAGCCGGGATCGATGATACCGCAATTGCGCAAGACGATGCGTTCCTGGCGGTCGAAGAATCCAACTTCGCGGCCTTGGCCCGAGACCAGCCATTCCTCGATCGGCTTGTCTTGCTGGATATGCTCCTGAACAATACGTTTGACGCGATCGGGAGTGACCTCGCCGTAGAGATAGCCGCTGCCGTTGCCGTTGGAGACCGAGACCAGGACTTCGCGATAGCACATGCCGACGCAGCCGGTTTCGCGGAGGACGAAATCAGCGCCATCCTGCAATTCTTTCTGAAAAGCTTCGTAGACTTTTTCGCCGCCGGCGGAGATTCCGCAGGTGGCCAGACCGACCATGACTGTCTTCGATGGCATATTCCTTCAGCCTTTCCCTACTTGCGCCGCAGATCTTTGACGAGTTTGCGGGTTCGAATCGGCGTGAGGCGGCCGAAGGTTTCGTTGTTGACCATGACGACGGGCGCCAGTGAGCAGCAGCCGAGGCAAGCTACCGAGACCATGCTGAACTTGCCATCGTCGGTGGTTTCGTCGTAGCTGATGGCGAGTTCGTCGGAAAGCGTGTTGGCGATTTCCTTCACGCCGTTGACGTGACAAGCCGTGCCGTTGCAGACCTTGATAACTTTTTCACCAAGGGGTTTGGTGCGAAATTGCGCATAGAAGGTGACAACACCGTAGACCTCCGCCGGCGGGATTCCGGTGACGTGGCTGATGTAGTCGATGGCGCGTTCGGAGATGTAGCCGTAGGTGTCCTGGGCGGACTGCAGGAGCGGAATCAGCGCGCCAGCGTGACCGTCGTATTTCCAGATGTCGACGTTGAAAGGCTTGAATTCGTCTTGTTTAGTGTCCATAGACTGCGGTCTCCGGGTGACAGCACGTTAACGGTCGCGTATCTTTGATTATGGCTGCAAATGCCCTAAAGTCATGCGGCAGAAAGCTAACAGCATGTGAAAAAAATCGCAAGCGAAATCGTCCGGTTTTGGTCATATATTTGTCAATCGAGTCTGTCATTGTATCTGGATTATTTTAATCCTATTAAGGAGATCGGCTTAGAAGCCGGCTAACTTGATGATTCTGTGCTGGCGGGCGCGGAGGACACCGGGCAGCGGGCGGATTTTTTCGTTAACTACCTTATCGAGGAAATCGAAGTTGGAGCCGCGCATGCGGACGATGAGGGAGCACGGCGGTTCGGCAACCTGGCAGGAAGCTGTTGCGCTTAAGAGACTTACCGCCTGGAATACGATTTGGAAGCGGCTGTCGTCGACTTCGACGAACAGGTACGATTCGGCGATTGGATTTTCGGTTGGCGGGACATGATCGTTGTCTACCAAAGTGTCGACGCGGCAGAGTTCAGTCCTGGCAACCGCCGGCAGTGGTTTGATCATCGAGCTGACGAAATGGTCCAGGCCAACTCCGGAGAGGGGCTCGATGGTGGCGATGATGTCAAAGTCGCCGTCCACGGCTTCGCAGGTAACTACATGATCGAGCTTGAGGAGTTTTGCGATTAGGTCTGTGCGCAGTTCCGGGTTCGTGGTTTTCAACAGCAGCAGCGCCGGAGCCATTTTCTCATCATTAAGATTCGTCATAATCGTACTCGTCAAAGGTAAAAGGAAGGCCGGCGGTGATAGCAATCACTGCCCACCGAGCAAATCGGACGGAGTTAATATATCGGCACTACAGCGGCAATTAAAGGGATTTTTGCGTGAACGGAGACTTTTTGGGACAAGATCGACGGCGGCAATGAACTTGCCGACGGTGGTGAATGGACTTAACATTGAGAATGATGCGATCACGTTTGGCTTTGCTCATTCTATTTCTGTTTGCAGCAGTCGGACTACATAGGGTCGATGCTGCGCGATCGGAACCGGCGGACAGCGCGACTTATTCGCGATTCCAGTTGTATCGCGCGATCCAACAACGGCTTGAGCGTTACTTCGATTTCGAGGACGCCGTTGCGCTACGGGAAGCCGAAGAAATGGCCACGGCGCTGGCCGAGGAGTTTGCCGACAGCTTCTATCTTCGGCAATGCTCAAAGTACCGGATCTGGCGCAGTTCGCAGAACACTGAACGTTCGCTTCTGAAGCAGCGATTCCAGGAGTTGAGTGCGCTGCTTGGAACTGCGACCATTGATACCGGTGCGGCGGGCCGATTTGCTGCGCTCGGCGATGACTTTGAACGTCTCGGTGACACCGCCGCTGCAGTCATTTGCCGGCAGCACAGTGGTGATCTCTACTCGCGGTTGGGATCTTTCGACACGGCAGTGCACCAGTTGGATGGTGCCTTGGGGTGTGCGCACGCGCTCGGTGATTGGGACGGCACCGGGAGGACCTTCAATCTGGTCGGCAGTCATCTTGAGCGGACAGGAAAATATCTGGCAGCGGGAGAGTACTTTGATTCGGCGCGAGTGATCCGGATGCAGATCGGGGATCGGCGTGGTGTTGCCGAGACTCTGGGCAACATATCGGCGATTTACCTGGTGTTCGACGACCGGGAGCGCGCCTATCAGTTTGCGGCGGAAGCGCTGCGGTTGCGGCGGGAGGCGAATGACGACGCGGCGACGCTGCAGACGCTGTTCAATATCATTCCGACATTTGCCGGTGTGCAGCCGCTCGATACGATGAGCCGGCTTCTGACGGAAGCCGAGAGTCTGGCGGCGGCGAATCCGCAGATGGCCACAGCGGGACGACTCGACTATTGCCGGGCGGCGATGTTGCGGGCCGGCGGAGCAACCGATTCGGCGCTCTTGCTTCTGAAGCAGGCGGCGGTCGATCCAGCGATCCAAAGCGATCGTCGTCTGCAACTGCTGGTGCTGCAGGATCTCGCTTCGCTGGATGTGGCGGTAGGCGATTACCGCGCGGCGCTGCAAACGTATCTGCGGGCGCAGGTGCTGGCGGAATCGTTGCGCCAGCGTCCGGCGTTAGCGACAATTGCACACAATCTCGGCGCGCTGCAACAGCGGCTCGGCGATCTCGAGGGTGCGGTGGAGTCGTACCGCCAGGCTTTAACACTGCGGCGGCAATTGCAGATGAACAGTCAGTCGCTCGGAACGCTGGTAAATCTGGCCGACATCTACACCACGGCCGGGGATTTCGAGACAGCGGCGGAGTATCTCGAGCAGGCGGCGAACGCGGCCGGGGCTGCGCTGGATCAAGGCGACCGGGAATTGGTTTTCCTCGCGCTGGCGCGGCTCGGCAGCGCGCGCGGCGAGACGGAAGAGGCGATGGGGTGGATTGATTCGGCATTGGTCAGCGGTGATGATGGCGGCATACAGCGGCGATTTGATTTGCTCTGCCTCAAAGCAGATGTGGCGCGCCAGGGTCGGCGGCTGTTCGAGGCGAGGCAGTACCAAGAACAAGCCCAACAAATGCCGATCAGCGGAGCTACGAGGATCAATGCGCAGAAAATATCGTTGCTGAAGAGCTTGTGCGCGTTTGATGCAGGTCAGTGGGCAGATGCGCGCGGCGAACTGGCGCAATTGGTGGCGGAGATCGAGCATACGCGTTCGGCGCTGCCGGATTTGCAGTTGCGCAGCGTCTACCAGGCGCAAGCGCGATTTGTGTACGAGAAGTTGATTGCCGCCGACTTTGAGCTGTACCGCAGCAGCGGCGACGGCGGTTGGGTCGACTCGATGCTGCTTTACAGCGAGAAGGCCAAATCGCGGAGTCTGCTGGATGCATTGGAGGCACCGGCGGCGCCCGGTGACCGCTATGGCGCGCGCGAGGGGCGTTTGCTGGCGATGCTGGATAGCCTGGAGACGTTATTGAGTCGCGACATGACGAAATCGTCAGCCAACACCGCGCGACGGCAGGCAGAGCAGGCGGAAAGTGAATTGCGGCGGCTGCGGCTGGCGCGCGCGGGGATTGTCAATCCGGCGGCTTATGAGTTGCAGAGTCTTGCTGTCGCCGAAATCCGCCGGGGGTTGAGTGACGAGCATGCGGCCGTATTCAGTTATCTGCTGGCGCCGGAGCAGTCGTATTTGGTAATCATCGACCGGACCAATGCAAGGGTGACGAAGTTGCCGGGGCGGGCAGAGATCACGCGCGCGGTGGCGCGATTTAGCCGAGTCGTACAGCAGTCGATCACTGAGGAGACGCTGCTGGACAGCGTCAGCCTCGCCGCGGATCAGCTCGGCGAAATGGTGCTGCCGGTCGGGCTTCTGCAAGACAAACATTACCAGCATTTGTTCATCAGCGCCGACGCGGCATTAAGCGTGGTGCCGTTCGAGGCGCTGAGGGTCAGCGGGGATTACCTGATTGCGGCGTGTGACGTGGTGATGGTGCCGTCGCTGCATCTGCTCAAGGCGAATGTTCGCGCGGAGTCGGGAGAGCGAGGGCGGTTGCTGGCGATTGCCGATCCGCGGCGCGGGGCGGCGATGAGACAACTTCCCTACGCCGATGATGAGGTGGCCTGGATTGCGGAGGCGATGGGCCGGGAGCGGGTGAGCAGTTTGGCGGGAGCGGCGGCGACGCGCGCGGCGCTGGAACGTCAGGATTTGGGGAGCTTCGATTACCTGCATTTTGCCACGCATTCGAGCATCCACTACGACGATCCGCTGCGTTCGAAGATCTGGTTGTCGCAGGACACACTGGAGGCGGGCGGGGATTACCTGACGATCGCCGACATCCGCAAACTGAAGCTGCATGCCAACCTGGTGGTGCTGTCGTCGTGCGAGTCGGGCGGGGGCGAGTTTGAATTAGGCGAAGGAATGAACGGGTTTGTGCGGGCGTTCTTCGAGGCGGGGGCGCACAACTTGATCGTTTCGTTGTGGGAGGTTGAGGATTTTGCGACGGCAACTTTGATGCGCGCGTTCTATCGCCATCTGGACAAAGGGTATGCTGCGGCGCTGCGGGCGGCGAAGTTGGAGATGTTGTCATCGCCGCGGCGCAAGCACCGGCATCCGTTTTATTGGTCGCCGTTCGTGTTGACGAGTTCGGGGGCGGCGAATTAGCGTTGTGGGTGAGGCGTTGGATCGAAGCTAAGCAGAACGCCGGGCGCGCGCGTTGGGAGTCAGAAGGCTGACGACAACTACCAATACCAGCGCGACTATGAAGCCGGGGACGAGTTCGTAGAGAACTCCCGACAGATCAAAGATTGATTTCCACAAGATCACGACGAGCGTGCCGGAGATCATTCCGGCGAGGACGCCCCACTTGGTGATGCGTTTCCACCACAGCGTCAGAATCAATGCGGGTCCGAAGGAAGCTGCCAGTCCAGCCCAGGCGTAGAGGACAAAGCGGTAGACGGTATCCTCGGCGGTGAAGGCGAGCAGATAGGCGACGGCGCCGATAGCGATCGTGGCAATGCGTGACAGCCAGACCAGGCGACTCTGGGAGGCGTCGTGGTTGATCATGCGGTGGTAGACATCCTCGGCAACGGCGGAGGTTGAGACCAAGAGCTGGCTGTCGGCGGTGGACATCATGGCGGCGATGGCGCCGGAGATAAATATGCCTGCCAGCCACGCCGGCAGGAGGCTGCGCACCATGTGCGGCATGATCTGCTCGGGATCGGAAATAGTGCCGCTGGAGTAAAGTGCCAGGCCGAAGATGCCGACGAGCACGGCGCCCCAGAAAGCGAGGACCGCCCAGATGATGGCGATCAGGGAACCGCGTTTGAGTTCGGAGACTTTGCGGATCGCCATGAAGCGGACGACAAGATGCGGCTGGCCCATATAGCCGAGGCCGATGGCAAGGCCGCCGATGACGACCGACCACATCGCCCAGCCGGATTTGCCTTCGGTGACGGTAAGCAAGGTCGGGCTGACGGCGTGGAGTTTGTCGACCATCGCGGCGGGGCCGCCGATTTCGATCAGCGCGACCGCCGGCAGGATAACGAGGGTGGCGACCATGAGCAGACCCTGGAAGAGGTCGGTCCAGGCGACGGCGAAGAAGCCGCCCATGACGGTGTAGATGATGATGATGACGCCGCCGATGATCATGCCCCAGGTTTGGGAGATGCCGAAGCTGACGTTGAGGACTTTGCCGGCGCCGATAAATTGCGCGGCGACATACATCGTGAAGAAGAGGAGAATCACCAAGGTCGAGACGACGCGGATGATTTTGGAGTGGTCGCCGAGCATGGCTTCGAGAAAGTCGGGCAAGGTGATGGCGCCGAGTTTCTCGGACATGATGCGCAGGCGGCGGGCGACGAAGACCCAGGCGAAGAGAATGCCGAAGGTGCAGCCGATGGCGGGCCAGAGGGCGGAGAAGCCGGAGGCCCAGGCGAGGCCGGGCAGGCCGATCAGCAGCCAGGCGGATTCGCCGGAGGCACGTTCGGAGATGGCGACGACCCAGGGGCCGAGTTTGCGACCGGCGATCAGGAAGTCAGCAAGGGTTTTGGTCAGGCGGACGGTCACGAAGCCGACCACGAGGACGACGACCAGATAGAGGATGAAGCCGATTAACGCCGGATCCACGACTAAGAATCCTCATCCTTGCGGCGATAGTGGATGATTTCCAGTGTCAGCAACACCAGCGGCGGAACGATCAGAAAGAACCAGGTCCAAAAGGGCATGGGCAAATCTCGGTTACAGACGGAAATTGTTGAGAGAGGATAAAATGAGGGCGCAGGCGGGGCAACAAGAATTCGCTGGGGGGATTGGCCCGTTTATCTATAGGCTGTGCAATCGCATGCTGGCGGAGGTCCGCCGGCGAAGATAAAGTTGATCAGGTAGACGTTGTCACTGATCTGAACCGAACCGTCGCAGTCAGCGTCACCGGAGCCCACTGGGTGAGGTTTGGGTTCGGGCTCACCGGCGAATATGAAATTGATGAGATAGACCGCATCAGATATGGAATGGGCGCCACTGCCATCGGCATCGCCAACCAACCATGAACAGGGAGACCCGCAATGAGTGAACTCAACAGTGTCAACCTCGAGTGAGGAGTAGAGTCCGGTATTGGGGTTCCGGTAGTTGCTCTCAGCGACGACTTCCACTTTGTACTGACCGGCGGGCATGAGCTGATTCTGGGAATTGCGGCCGTTCCAATTGTAGGTCCGCGGACCCGCCCAGACTAATGCATCAGTCCCGGAGTAACTGTCGTAGAGGGTCCGCAATAAGACTCCCGCGGAACTGAGGACTCTAACTCGTAAGGCAGTAACGTCTGTAAGTGTCATGGACACGCGCGCATTGCACACGGAACCAACGACGTAAGGGTCAACGAAGAGGTCTCTAATGTGTGTGCCGATAGTGAAGCCCTTGATGCCAGTTTGATCGGTCCAGGATTCGCTAAACATGACGCCGCCGCCACCAAGAAATCCGTTGGCGATTGACACACTCGTCGGTTGATTCAGTTGGCCGACCCCAGTACCGGGCATACTGATCTCGTCCAAGACAACCAGCGAATCGGTGAATTTCGAGACCAGGCCGTTGCCCATGATCGCCCAGAGATACCCATAGCCGTCAGTTTCAAGGTCGGCGATTGACGTGGCGTGATAGTACGGCAGGGCGAAGTCCCAAGATACCGTGGTCCCGTTCACTTTTAACCTGACGATGCGAGCGTTACCGGCATCGACGACAAAGAGGACATCGCTATTCGTCCCGTCGTACGGGCTGTGCCCGCAGGCGATCGCGGTGAGACTGTCGAATTGACCGATACCGGAACCGGTGGAACCATAGACAGCGAGTATATTCCCGGTGGCAATGCTCACGCCGACAATGGTGTTGTTGGCATTGATCACCCAGAGGCGATCATCGCTTTCGACTGAAAAATCGTTGCGAACATCGAAGTCGAAATCGACCGGGCTGGGCAGATAGGAACTGCTGTAATAACGCTGGTGGACGAGGCCATTCGACGGCTGAGCTTTGTAGTACCGGAGAAATTGAATACGATTATTGCCATTGTCGCAAATGAAGACGTTGTAATAGTTGGGATTGAAGTATGCGTCGTTCGGAGAGTATGCCTTGGCGACCTGGGGCATCCGGTACTGGTTTGTGCCTGTCCCGGGAGAGCCGTGTTCGCGGATAGCAGCGTTGTTGTCCTCAACGTAAAGAACACGGCTCCAACAAGGGTCGACGAAGACGGCGAACTTGCCGGTGGTCGAGTATCCGTTGGCGACGTAAGTGATAGCACCGCCGTAAGGCTGACAGAAGAGATCGACATCCCAATGCAGGCGGGCGAATTGCCGATCCAGCACGGAGTCGGGTGGTTGGCTCCAGAGGAGGTTTTGGACTAAAGTCTCAGCCGAAGCGCTCCCTGACGACAGCAAGAGCAGCAAGAGGACTAATGCGGCACAGATACGAGGTTTCATGGCAGCTACTGCTTGATAAATGGCGTTTGATTCGGGGCCAACCGTTTGTCGGGGGGGATGGCGGTGCGGAGGAAAGGCAGGAAGCCGTCGATGGTGTCGAGGCGCCAGATCAATCCTTCCACGCGCTTGAACTTCAGGTAAGCGGGGGCTGACCGGGTTTCTTCATCGTAGAGCAAGTAAGTGCCGGTAAAGACGCAGGAGTCGGCGCGGACGCTGTCGAGGATGCCGGTGATGTGGAAGTCACAGAATTGGCCGAAGACGCCGTGATAGGGCGGTGCCATGTTGATACAGCCGAGGTTGCGTTCGGCGCAGGCGGCGTAGATTTCGCCGAGTTGGCGGCGGAAGGTGGAGTCGTCCATAACGACGCCGTCGACGGTCATCGGCCAGGCGTGAATCCAGCCGATATTGCCCGGCTTGTTGGTTTGGGTCACGTGCCGCAGGTGGCTGATCATCAGGCCGATATTGATTTCGTCGGAGCGTTGGGCCCAGAATTGGGCGGCGGCGGGGGTGGCCTGCATAACCACTAACAAGGTCAGGCAGATCACTGACATAAGAAGCTTTTGAGGATTCATAGATTCTCCCCTACATTCTGCGAATCATTCGTAGACATATTCGACTCTAACTATTCTTCCCAAGGTCGCTAAACGACTGAAATCAGTGCCGCCAGAGCTACTGATGATCGCCGAGAAAGGTTGGCACAAATCAATCATAAGCCTTCGTCACGATAATGTCGCGCGCATGGTCGCTGACGCGGTGCGCGGGGAATTGGCGGATAACCTGATTGAGAAACTCGGTTCGGGCGGCAGGGGCGAGGAAGCGGCACATCCGGTGGAGCACTTCGAAGGCGGCGGGGTGATCGGGATAGGCGCGAAATAGTTCAAAAGCTGCCGTCCGGGCGCTATCGACATCGCGAAGTTGCAGGCGACTTTGCCAGGCCGCTTTGAGAAGGTCAAGGCGATACGCTGACTCGGGGGTTTTCTGCAAAATGCGGTGGACGCCTGAGGGCGTGCTTTCCAGAGTCGGGCGGTCCATGGCCCCGGAAATCAAGCGCGCCAGTTGGGGCAAAATTTCAGAGTCAGCGGACTTAGGCCCTTCTATCACGTACTCACAAGTATTGGAAAAAGTACTCGGCCCAAGCCGCGCTACGAGTCGGTGGCGACCAAGGCGGACATGGGGCCGGGTGGCAAAGGTCGAAGTGTCAGCCAGATAGTAGGGATCAATAGATTGCGCGAAATAGAGCGAGTCATGTGGTTTGAGAATCTGCGTAACCGGCTGCGGCATGTGAATTCTGCCGAACAGCGGCGGCAGGTCGGCTGAGTCGTCGACCAAGAAGCGAAGCTGACCTTGCATCCAAGGCGCCAGCAGCGACAATTCCCGGTTCGTCAAGTTCGTGATTGACACTTCGGCGTAGATCTCCTGGCCGTAGACGAAGTGATTTCCAGCCAAGGTGCAGCGTAACAAAAGTGAGTCGGCCGACTGTGAAATAGTTTCAGCACGCTGCACCGCGTTGGCAGAGACGCAGAGCAGTCCAATGAGTATCGCTGCAAGCGGTTCGAAATCGGATTTAAGAGCTGCAAGTATCACAGCCAGAATACCTCCTCACCAAGAGAGACTTGTAAGTGCCTTATAGCAGCTGTCGCAGAATCTTGTTGAAAAAGGCCAAGTCTGCACCGGGGGTTGATAGTTGCACAAGAGGACGAGGGAATCTGGTGGCACCTGGCCTATATCGGACATCATACAGACACCAGCCACGTGAGAATCGGGGCGTACACACGCATCTGAAAGTCCACCGATCAAGTGCCCAAATTCGTGGCCGGTCGTACTGCTCACGGCATTGTGGTAATTCTGTGCTGAGAATTGAGCGGAGATTGCCCCACCGCAGACGAACACCGCACGATCGACATACGGGATCTCGGACAAAGCATAGCCATAGATGTGAGGTAGGAAGGTCTGTCCAAACAATCCTTTGAAACCGCAGATACCGAATAGATGATCGGACATCCCAGTAGATTGATCCTTGTTAGCGAAGAGATATTGCATAAGGTCGGAGTCAAAGAAATAGAGAGTCTCAGCAGGGAGCGAAGCGCTCACAACGGTTGGATTCAAGGTTATCTTCACCGGGTCATAACTAAACTGCACCATTGTTACACCGTACGGCATGGGATCGTAGAATGCCTGCTGGTAGACATCAAAAGGGAATTCTCTATAGGTACACTGACCCGAGTCAACGCTCACATAGAGTTCGTAAGATAGATACTTGTACGTATAGAAATCGCAGCCGGCGTATTGACTGAGACCCGTTCGCACTCGATAACTCCCCAAGGCTGGCTCTATGTCGTTGAACACGATGATTCGTGAAGTATCGAACTGGCGCCAGTCACACTCTACCGGTATCTGGTCGGAACTTCGGATCATTTCGTACCATACGTAATGAGTCTCACTAAAGCCACTCGGCACATCTACCTTTACAGAAAGCTGGAAGCTTTTCTTCTCCCCAGCACACAAGAAGCGCGGTGCACTCGCGTACAAGATGTTCGGATTCTGTGGGTCTTGAGGAGCTGACCCGGTACTGGTGACTCCGCAGCTGATAGTCGACAAAGTCGTGGCGAAAGCTGCTACGAAGGTAAACCCAAGTCGGGAGAGTTCCTTTAATCTCACTATGTTGTTTAACCTGAAGTTGTCTTGACAACCTGGTCCCTTTGTCATTCCCAGCCACATGGTGCTACGCTAAAATACTCAAGTGACGATTGTCAAGAGAAATCTTGATAACTGGAGGAATTACGTGTTGTATCGTGGCCGGCGCAGAGCGACGTCATCGGAAAGGAGCGGTACGGTTGCTATTCCTGCACGGTGACTTTGAAGTAGAATTCGTACTCGGCGGGGAGAAGATTGGTGCCTTCGGGGAATTCTTCCTTGATGGAGAGTGAGAAGCTGCCGCCCTGCTTGAGAGCGTCGAGTACCTTGGTGTCGGTGACTTTGAGCTCGCACTGGTTGGTCAGTTCGGTGGGGGTGCATTCGAGCGGCTGATTGTCGAGCGCCAGAGTCGCAGCCTCGCCACCGCGGCGGAGCAGATCGATGTCGTAATGGTAGTCGGGCACGTCGACGCGGTCGGTCGGGAACGTGAAGACGAGTTCGCGAGTGGATTTCTTGAGCGAGACCTGCATCTCGGGGAGATTGCCGGCATCAAAGACCGAGCGCTTCTCGAACTGCGGCAACAGCTCGATGCGGGCGATGTCGCCGCTGGGGCGGTTGAAGATCACAACCGAAGCAAACACGAGCACGAGCACCGCGGCGATTGGCACGATGATGCGCGAGACCGTTTTGGCGGCGAAGATCGACCAGATCTTGGCCGGGGCAGCGGACGGGTTCGGCTCAACGCGTTCTTCCGGGATGTATTTCACGACCTGGCGCAGAAGTTCGACATCCTCGGTGCAGGCCGGACATTGCTGGAGATGGGTGGTGATTTCGGAATACTCGGCGGAGAGTTGATTCAGGCGGCCCTGGGCGAAACGATCGAGGAGTTCGGGCATCGGATGAGACGAAAACTCGTACTTCGGCAGATCGCGGCGGATGGAGTGAATTCCCTGCCAGAAGGCGCGTTCGGCGGCCAATTCGGGGGAAGCGGCAATCGCGGCCTGGACGCGTTCGGCGTCCTGCGGGCTGAGCTTTCCCTGTACCAGAAGCGGAATCAGGGCTGTAATCTCGTCGTTGACACTCATCGCCAATATCTCCTTCCAGAGCAATTGTCGGAAGGCGGGGGTTGTGGTTCAGACTAAATCAGTTTTTCCTTCAGTTCCATAGCCATCTTCTTGCACTCGTGCACCTTACGCTTGACGGTACCCTCCGGCAGGCCGAGTTTTTCGCCTATCTCCTTGTAATTCAACGACTCCGAGAAAACCATCCGCCACAGTTTCTGGCATTCGGCACCGATGGAGCGGAAGATTTTCAGGAAAATCTTGTACTCGACGGAGCGCTCGTGGATGACATCGGGGGCGTCGTCGCCGGCGGGTGCGGGCAAGTCGTCCGGATCGGCGGCGCGCTGGACGCGTTGGCTGCGGACCTGGTCGATGCAGGTGTAGCGGGCGACGCGCTGGACGTAGGTGCGAAAGGTCGATTCGCCGCGGAATTTTCCGGCCTTGAGCGAGGAGAACAGCTTGAGGTGCACGATCGAGTTGATGTCCTCGATCGGGTCGACGAAGTGCCAGACCGAGAGGCGGGTGACTTGATTGATCCAGGTGTCGACCTGCTTGTAGTAATCACGCTGGCCGGCGACATAGCGATTGGCCGACTCGATTTCCTCTTCGGGGCGAGCGCTCTTCTGTTTGTCGATGAGGGAAAGCACCGGGGGTAATATATCGCGGTTGAAATGGGGGGACAAGGTTTTAGTCGGGGTGGGGGGACAAGCACCCTCTCCCCCGGCCCCTCTCCCAGAGGGAGAGGGGAGAATGCATCTTCCCCGGGCGGGCAGGAATCCAAGGCTGGTGTCGGCACTGATTTCGATTGGGATGGCGGCAGTGTGGATTAGACAGTGTCGGGGAGGAGGAGGGACATAATCAGGTCGGAGCGGAAGAGGCCGCGCGGAGTAAGGCGGAGGAAAGCGGCCTCAAGGACGGCGTCACCATCTTTCTGAAGGGCGGCGATCAGGTCGGCGCGCTCAGTGAGAATGTCATAGTCGAACCTGGCGGCGAGGGCGCGATGATCGAGGCCGCGATGGGTGCGCAGCGAAAGCATGATCGTCTCGATCAGCCGTTTGCCGCGAGTGATCTCCTCGGCATCAGCGGGAGGCAAGCGTTTCTGCGCCAGCGACTGCACATAGCGGAAGATGTCGGGATCGTTCTTGTAGCGGTGGTCGCCGATGGTTCCGACGGCGGCGGGTCCGAAGGCGAGGTAGTCGCGGGCCTCCCAATAGGCGAGATTGTGGCGACAGCGGCGACCGGGTTGCGCGAAGTTCGATATTTCGTAGTGCTCCAAGCCGGCGGCGGCGAAGAACGCGATGGCGTGGAGGTAGCGCTCGGCGATGACGTCGTCGTCAGGTAAGGTCACCTCACGACGTTGCACCTGATAGCGCAGCGGGACGGCGCCTTCCAGCATCAGCGAGTAGAAAGAGACGTGTTGGGGCCTGAGAGCGACGGCCGCTTCGAGGTCGAATTGGAAGGTGGCGTCAGTTTCATCGGGGAGGCCGTACATCAGGTCAATCGAGATGTTATCGAAGCCGGCGTCGCGGGCGGCAACGACAGCGACTCCAACCTGCTGCGCGGAATGCAGGCGACCGAGACGTTTGAGGTTGGCCGAAGCGAAGGACTGCGCACCATAGGAGATGCGGTTGACGCCGAGAGCGCGCAGGCAGGAGAGTTTCTCCGCGGTGGAAGACTCGGGGTTGGCTTCAGAAGTGAATTCGAGATCGGGTGCGAACTCGAAGTTGTCGCGCAAGGCGGCGACGATGCGTTTCCAGGTCTCGGGTGACAAGACGGAAGGCGTCCCGCCGCCGAAGTAGATGGTGTGCAGCACGGGTCGGCCGGAATTACCGGATCGGTGAGAGGCGAGCGCGGCCTGAGCCTGCCATTGCTCAGAGCGGAGCGCGATTTCGGTAACGATGGCGTCGGCATAGCGGCGTTCAGATTCTGCGTCGTGGACGAGGCGATAGAAATCGCAATAGGTACAGATCTTCGCGCAGAAGGGGACATGGAGATAGCAGGCGAGCGACATCAGGGTAAGATAATATCCGACGCGGCCGGAGTCACGCGTCGGATCGCACCGATGCGGGTAAAATCGAGAAGCCGGCGGCGGCGGTTTCGCCTTGCCCCCCGCGGCCGGATTGGATATTATCAGGCGACGCATGAGCGAACCCGTAATTTCAGCACCTGAGACAGTGAAGCCGCGGTTTCCGTGGATTGATTTGGCGATTGTCGTTGCGGTCGCGCTGGTGGCGCGGTTGGTGCATCTCTATGCCTCCGCGGCATCGCCGATTTTCAGCTACCTGACGTTCGATTCGATTTACTATCACACAATCGCACAGTATCTGAGTCATGGATCGGAGTTGGGGCATGAAGGGGTATTCAAGGCGCCGCTGTACGGGTTGTTCATCGCGGCGAACTACAAGCTGCTCGGGGCCAATTTGCTCTTGCCCTTGCTGCTGCAGAACGTCTTCGGGGCGATCTCCTGCGGATTGATTTACCTGATTGCGGTGCGAGTGTACTCGCGGCCGGTCGGGCTGATTGCCGGACTGTGCGCCGCGCTGTTCGGGCCGCTGATCTACTTTGACTCCGAAGTGTTACCGACTTCCTTGACCATCGTGCTGACGCTGACGGCGGTGTGGGCGCTGATCATGTTCGAGACATCGCGACGGTGGGTTTATCCGCTTGCAGCCGGAGTAGCGCTGGCGCTGGCGGCGGCCAACGCGCCGGAAGTGTTGTTGTTGGCGATCGTGCTTTGTGTGTGGCTTCTGCGACTGCGTACGCCGGAGCGGGTCAAGCGCGGGCAGGTGGCAGCCTACGCGCTGGCGGTGATGCTCCCGCTGGTGCCGTTTTTGATGCGTAATCACGAGATCGGCCGCGAGACGGTTCCGTTTCTGACCGACGTGGGCGTGCGGATGGCGGTGGCGAACAATGCGGAGGCCGTCGGCCGCGACTTCCGGTTGCCGAATTCGGTCGATGAGCCGGGGCAGTCGTATCTGAATGCCGTCGACGCGGCCAACCGTACCAACGGGCGCGAGGTGCCGCTACAGAATTTCGGGTCTTTTTGGACGGGGCGAGCGGTCGCGTATATTCTCGCTCACCCGGTTGATTGGCTGAAGCTGGAGCTGCGCAAACTGGTGCTGCTGATCAGCGGTTACGAAGTCACGCTCGACAAGCCGTTGTACTTTTTTGCGCAGCAGAGCCCGATTTTGCGGTGGCTGATGTGGGATTCCGGGGTGGCCTTCCCGCTCGGGGTTCTCCTGCCCCTGGCGCTGCTGGCGGCAATCGGTCCGCGACAGGCGCGGCACGGGCAGTTTCCGCTTCAAGCGTTGGCGATTGTATTCGCGGCGGCGGCGTTGCTGTTTTCGCCGTTCAGCCACCAGCGATTGCCGGCGATTCCGGCGGTGATTATCTGGGCGGCAGTGGGATTCTGGGGCATGATTACGTTGATACGCGCCGGCGATTTCCGGCGGTTTTATCGCAATCTGGTCGTGTTCGTTATCGCGTTTGTCGCGGTCAATGGGATCATCCATGCCCTTGACACGAAGGTCAGGATCAACTCCGAGTTGGAGGGCCGGATCTACACGGGCAACGCCTACTTGACTGCGAACGTGATGGAGCCGGCGCGACGGGAATTTGAGGAAGCGGCCAAATCCGATCCACGTTCGCCGCGGCCGCACAGCGGGCTGGCGTCGGTATACATGCGGTTAGGCAACGATTCGCTGGCCATTGTCAGCAGCTACCGCGCGGCCGGGCTGGCGCCGAGTGACGACCGCCCGTATCGCGTCATCGTGAATTCTTACAAGCGGCGCAACAAGGTCACCGACCTCAATACCCTCCTCTACAACCTGATGCGAGAATTTACGAAGGCGAACTGGGTATTTGACGAATATGCGGATTTGCACAAGCGTCTGCAGGAGTATACGCAGGTGGCGGACATCTACGAACGGGCCTTTCAGGCCGACACCACCTATTTTGACGCGATCTTTCGCAAGGCAGAAACTTATCTACTGGCCGACATGCGCCAGGAAGCGGAGGAAGAATTTCGACGATACTTGAGCTACATGCCGAGTTCGATCGAGGCACAGGCGAATCTGGGGCAGGTGTATGCGCGCCAGCGCAAGCTGGACCTGGCGGAAGCGCAATTTGAGTTCGTGCGGCGGGCGCAGCCGTACAGCCCGGCGTCGTACTTCAATCTGGCTTCGCTGTCGTTGCAGCGGTCGGACTTTCCCCGAGCCCACGCCTATCTCGATACGGCGCGCATGCTGAATGCGAATTTCCCCGGATTGGATGCGCTGCATCAGATGATCGATTCGCTGCAGACGGCTGTGCAGCCGCCGCAGTAACGCCGGGGGCGCTTAATGCGAGTGCCCGGGGCCGACCCAGCCCAATCCCCACGAGTCCGTTCCCACTTCCACGGAGTCGATCTTAGCCCGGGTGGCAGCGTCAATTTCGTAAACCCAACCATGAGCCGGGGGCGTGCCGGAGGCGGCGACATAAACTCGTTTATCATCTCCGGAAATGGCGACGCCAAAGGTGTGGCCGATCGCGGTGGAGATTTCGGCGGCGACCTGTTTGGTCTGCAGGTCGACGGCGACGATCGAATTGCCCCATTTGGTGCTCAGGTACAGATACTTGCCGTCGTGGGAGACATGCGCCATCGCGGGCCCGGAGGTGGAGATGCCGGGCGTAATCGGGATCGGCAGCGAGTCGACGATGCGACGCGAAGCGATGTCGAGCACGCGCACCTGAAGGGCGTAAAGGCACGTGATGTAGGCACGGGCGCCGTCGGGCGCCATGGCGATGCAGTAGGGACCGTAGCGCGGATGGTCCGGATCGGAGAATTCGTCGGGATCAATCGGGACGAAGGTGACGGTATCGGCGTCGGTGTAGAGCATGGTGACATCGTCCGAGCGCAGGTTACAGGCGACGATCACGGCGCCGTCGGGAGTGGCAAGCAGCTCGTGAGTCTGCGCGCCCGATTGGATTTTCTTTTCGACCTCCATGGACTGCAGACTGACTTTGTAAATATGGCCGCGCTCGGAGCCGGCGGTGTAATCGCACAGGTAGCCATACTTGGAGTCGGGCGTGATGGCCATGCCGGCCGGGATCACGCTGCGCTGGTTCGGAAAGAGGGCCTGCGCCGCCGCGGTCAGATCAAAGCTCTCCAGGTAGGTATCGTCGGCGGCGAACTTGGCGATCCGGCCGCTGAGATCGACGGTCATGACGTAGTAGTACGTCTGGTCGGGAGCAAAGACGATATAGTGGGGCTTGGAAATCTCGGTGGGAATCGTCTTCAGCTTGGTCATGGTTTCGGTGTCGAAGAGAAAGATCGAGTTGTCGGCCTGGTTGAGGACGTAGAGTTTACCGACCGGGCCGGTCTTGGTATCAGGCGGTGCGGTACCCTCGTCGCTGCAGGAGGCGAGCACAGTCACGACGATAAGCAGAAGGGCAGTTCGGACAAGAGATCGTATCAAAGAAGGCTCCTCACGAATCAGGTGGACACAATTAATACGTAGATAGAGCCATTTTGTCAACAAAGGCGTGAGGCGAGTCAGAGATCGAATCAGGCGCCGGTACAGGGCGTGCAGGGGGCGGGGCCGCCGGCGAAAATGTAATTGATCAGATAGACGGCATCCGAGATCGACACTGCGCCGCTGCAATCGGCATCGCCGTTCCCCAGCGGTGACGGGGATGGGCCGCCGGCGAAGATGTAGTTGATGAGATAGACGGCATCGGAGATCGACCAGGCGCCGCTGCCATCGGCATCGCCGGGGTTGAAAGGCGTGCCGCCGTCACGGCGGAAGAAGTTGACGCCGCCGTCGTCCTCGCCGATGATCAGGTCGAAGTCGCCATCGGAGTCGATATCGCCGCGCGTGAGCGTTACGCGCAGGCCAACGTCGCCGAAGTTCAGCGAATCGGGCTGCGGGATCAGGGTGAGTGAATCGGGAAAGGCGCCGTTGGCGGCGGTGTTGCGAAACCAGGTCAGACCAGCGCCGCGGCCGCCCAGCAGCAGATCGGTCTTGCCGTCGTTGTCCCAATCGACGGCATGGGGGATGGTGAAGTCGCGCGCGGTCTTATTGAGCAGGGTCTTGGTGACCAGCGTTAGTTGCGGGTTGCCGGTGGTGCCGGTGTTTTCGTAGAGCAGGACGTTGGCGAGGCCGTTGAAGTCCCACTCGCCGACGACCAGGTCGGTCTGGCCGTCGCGGTCGAGATCGACCGGCACCGGCACGGCGAGCTGATCGGTTTTGATGCCGGCATATTGATTCGACACCAGCACCGCAGTGAAGTTGCACGCATCGCCGTCGTTGCGCCAGTATTGGATGAAGCCGAGCTCGGTGCCGATCAGGAGGTCGTAGTCGCCATCACGGTCCCAGTCGACGATCGCCGGCATGGAGGAGAACCCGACGTCGATGGACTGGAAGAAGTCGGTGAGGTGTTGCAGGACCGGGGTGGTGCGCGTACCGACGTTGGCAAAGTGGGTCAGCCGACCATCACCGTTGCCGATCAGCAGGTCGAGATCGCCATCACCGTCGAGATCGGCCAACGCCGGAAAGCTGCTGCGACCCAGATCGATTTGGTCGACGAGATTGCTGTCGACGAGCAGGAAACTGGCCACGGCCGGTGTGCCGAGATTGCGCAAGAAGCGCAGGTTGGCGAAGTTTTCGCCGTTGGCCAGACCCATGACCATATCCAGATCGCCGTCGCCGTCGACATCCGCGACCGGTGCGTGATTGAAGCCGAAGGTTGAGTACGAGGCCGAGAGAAAGGTGTCGGTCAGGTACGTCAGATCCGAGGCGGTGGTGGTGCCGTTATTGCGGAAGAGATAGAGGTTGGGATTGAAGAGATCGCCCCAGAGCAGATCCGGGTCGGCATCATTGTCGATGTCGGCGAAGTTGATGGCGCTGAAGCCGTGCAGGGGCTCGGTCGCTTTGCCGAGCCCGGGACCGCTGCCTCCGGGGAAGGCCAAAATGCTGTCATAGAAGTCAGTTACGAAGGTGAAACTCGGCAGATTAGGAGTGCCGGTATTGCGATAAAAGACCAACTGGCCACCGGGATCGCCGAGGAAGAAGTCGAGGTCGTTATCATTGTCGATATCGACGAAGTCGGGGGTGTTGTTTGTGCCGCTGACGATGCCGCCAAAACTACTGCTGATTTCGACGAAGCTGATATTCGAGCCGACGCTCTGATTGCGGTAGTAGCGCATGCCGTTGGCGAGGTTGTCGCAGAAGAGGTCGAGATCGCCGTCGGCGTCGATGTCGACAAGCCGATGCCAGGCACCGATGTCGATACTGCCAAGGCGTTCGGTGACCGGGGTCCAGAGCGGCACGGCGGCCGAACCGGTATTGCGCAAGTAATGCAACTTCCCTTGCGGATCGCCGATCAGCAGGTCGATCAGCAGGTCGCCATCGAAATCGACCAGCGAGGGTTTGGGATTGTTCAGACCGCCGTAGAACGGCAGCGCGCTAGTATCGCCGGCGACAATGACCGCGAACGGCGCGTACTGGCGGGTATACTGGGCGGAAGCGGCGCCGGTCAGAAGCAGCAGCAGGAGTACTATGGCGGAGCGCAGGCAGTTCCTCATAGGCACGGCAGTCGGCAATCGATCTCCTCAGCAAAAGCGGCCGGCAAGTAGCAGCGGCGTAACAGGTACCAATATAGTCCATTTCTGGCTATTGTCAACCGGCGGGTGGCGGGGAGAGAAATCATCTGCCAATTTGCCGATCATTAAAGTATAATACAAGTATGCTACGGTTGATTGCCATGATCGGGTGTCTGCTCTGCGGAGTGGTCGGATTCGGGTGCGGCGATAATTCGTCCGAGTTGGCGCCGGCGCGGAGCGCGACCCAGAACGCGCCGGATCAGTTCATGACCAATGCCGAGATTTACCTGACCAGCGACGGCATCCGCAAGGGGACGATCAAGTCGGACTCGCTCAAGATCTATTCGCGCATTGATACGACCTTACTCTATCAAGTCGAGATGTTCTTCTTCGATTCTTTGGGCAACCACACGTCGACGCTGACCGCCGATTCGGCGCGGGTGAGCCAGCGCTCGAACTCGATGTGCGCGATGGGGCATGTCAAGGCGTGGCGCACCGACAACCGCCGGATTCAGGCCGATTCGTTGCGCTGGGACGCCAAGTCGGAGAAGATTGTCACCGAGGGGTACGTGGAAATCTACCGGGGTGACGATATCCTCACCGGTTATGGTCTGGAGACGGACCAGCGGCTGGAGCAGACGATCATCAAACGCAATCCGCGAGGGACGTTCAGTGAACCGGTCAAAGACAATCGTTAGTTTCCTTCTCGCGTTGTTGCTCGCCGCTGCCGCGACGGCCGCAGAACCGACACCAGCGCAATTACGCAGGCTAGCGCAACAGGAGCGCAGCCGGGACGGGTTCAAGGGGGATTCGGTCGGCACGCCGGTCAAAGTGGTCGGGGTCGGCGAGAAGAAGAAGGATTTCTGGCTGATTCCGGTCTTTCAAGGAGGCAAACTGGCGGCAGTCTATCGCGACGATCCGCGGCGCGAGTCGGTGACGGAGGTGGCGAAGGCGACGGCGTTGCGATTCTGTCGCGCCGAACTGTTTGCGGCATCGAGCGCGGCGCAGGAGTTGGCCCGGGTCGGGGTTGAGAATCCGCAGCCGGTGCTGTTCTCCTGCGGGCCGTTGTCGGCATTTGGGGCGACGAATACCGGTTGGTATCAGCGGGTCGGGGATTCGTTTGTGCTGTTATCGTTGGGGGGCAAGCTCATCTCAGAATCAGAAGTCGAGCAGTTTTGGCCGGAGTACTTGCCGGTATTGCGCGCCTTCCGGCCGTAACGGGCCACTTCCCTGCCGATCCCACCCGCGATCTTCTGCTTAGGACTTGCGCTGACTGAATTCGGTAATGAAGTCGAGCGTGACTTCGGTCTCCCAGGCTTCGCCCGGCTCAAGTCGAAGGGGCCAGCGCGGCACCAGAATCAATCCCTGCATAACTTTTTCAAAACCCCCTTCTGAGAGCGACACCGTGTAGAGTGGATGGGTCCACCATTCGGTCGCAGCTTTGAGGCGCCAGCGGAGCGCGAAATCGTAGAGGCGGCTGTGGAGGAGTACTTCGCGGCAGTTTGCGATATTGAGTTGTGCGCTGAGGTCGACCGGATGTCCGGCGGCGCGGAGTTCGGATTCGTTGGGCGGCCAGGTGAAGCTGCCGCAGCCGAATTCGACGCCGAAGTCGGCGACCAGCGTGCACGGGCTAGGGTTGTGCAACCGGTAATGGGCGACAATCGAGCCGCCGGGATCGGTGAAGCGGAAACGTTTCGACAATTCGATCTGCACCTCTCCCAAGGGCGTCGCAACGGTCGGCACCGCCGAGAGCGTGACAGCAAGGCCATCAGAAGTGGATTCGTGCCGATGATCGTACTTCTGCGCGGTCAAGGTAGACAGTTCGGCCGCATGTGACAAGACGAAGCGTTCGAGCGATTCGCCGGGGGCAAAAAGGTGATCGACAAAGAAGGCGCGACGGTAGTTGTCCTCCAGCAACAGCTTCTCCAGCCCATCCTCCTTGACCAGCACCAAATCGTGGATCGACTTCGTGCTTTCACTGGAGGACTCACGGTGGGTCAGCAGCTTGCGATGGTAGCCTTCTTTGCGCCGACCGACGACATCGACCAGGTTCTTGGCGATGTCGAGTTGATCCAGCTCGACGATGGCGCCACCCAGCGCGGGCGCGATGAAAGCCTTCTGCGCCTTGCCGGTGACGATAATCTCGTCGGCGCCGTCGCAATCGAAGTCGACGACCTCGACCGTGACCCCGGATTTCGCCCGGCCGAGCGAGCGACGCAAGAGGGCTTCCGCCGCGATGGTTTCCTGATACACGGCGCCGCGCAGATGGGGCAAGTAAAGGCCGCCGAAGACGCCGTGCCAATAGGGGCAATTGCATTGGCCGGCAAAGAGCAGACGGCGGGCGGATTCGTAGTCCTCGAGGGTCAGGCTTCTGCGGCTGCGCTCCAAGAGGTCGCTGACGTAGAGCATCCGCTTGTGGAGCAGGTTGCTCTCGGCGTACTTAGTCTGGAAATTGCGCCAGTAGCCGCCCTTGATGAATGCCTCATGGGCGTCGAAAAGGTGGAGTTCTTTCAGCCGATGAACGAAATCGTCGTAGTGCTCGATCACATCCGCCGGCATGGCCCATTCGTTCATTTCGGAATAGGAGGCGGTCGGGAGGTAGACCCGGCCGCGCGGCGGGAGTTGGGCGAAGGCCTCGCCGAAGGTGAGCATCTCGATCCAGTCGAGATTCTCGGTGATGGTGCGCAGGAATCGTTCGAGCCAGCCGTCGACGAAGCAATGTTCGTGGGTTTTCGGCCAGACGCCGAATTTCTCGCCGTCGTCGGCGTAGACGCCGAGGCGGTGGCCATCGCCGGCAGCAAGACCGCGCAGGTAACTCACGGTGGCGTCGGGATCGGCAAAGGGAATCGTATAGCGCAGGCGTTTGGCGATTGGGAACAGGCCGAGGGCGGCGCCCTGGTCTTCGGTCAGGTAGTAACCATCCAGTTCGTCGGCACGAAGGCCGGAGTAACGAAAATGGATATCATCAAGAATCGTGTACTGAACGCCGGCGGCGCGCAGATGGATCGGCAGCGTCGGCTCCCAGACTCGTTCGGCCAGCCACATGCCGATCGGCGTCACGCCGAATTCGCGGCGGATGAACTCGGTCTGCATCTCGATTTGCCCGCGCTTGTCGCGGTCGGGGATGGCCGGCAGGATCGGTTCGTACATGCCACCGGTGAGCAGTTCGATCTGGCCGCGATGAACGAGCGAACCGATCAGGTCGAACATGTCGGGGTGTTGCTGCTTGATCCATTCGAGCAGCACACCGGTGAAGTGCAGCGAAATGCGGAAATCAGGGTAGCGCGACAGAAGCTGGAGAAACGGCAGGTACGATTTCTGGTAGGCCTCTTCGATGACCCACCCGAAGTTGCCGACCGGTTGATGGTTATGGATTCCGAAACAGAATTTGACTTTGTTCACCTGTCTTTTCCTTGCCGCGTCGGCCGGGCGTTCTGATGGACTGATTCTGAGATTCATCTTTCATGATATCGGCGGAAGGGGCCATACCATTTGCCCGTCCGCGAGAAGATGTTATGTCGCCGGCAAATCTGCTAATTAAACTCTTGACAGACTGGTACGATCCTTTTTATCGTAATTCCTCCAGCTTTACAGTGGAGGGAGGTGATATCTGATGCGTAAAGTCCTTGGTGTTCTCCTCGTGGTTTTTGTTGCGGCTTTCATTTTCGGTGCCACTGCTCCGACAGCCGATGCCGGTCCCTGCTATTACAAGTGTAGCTGTACAGGTGCACCGCTGAAGTGCTGTATCAATAGCTTTGGCGTAGAAGTCTGCAAGCCGGCCGGCGGTGTGATTTATTGCCCGGCCATCATTACCTGCTAGGCAGGCGATCAGCCCTGTTGATCGAATGCCAATGCATCGCCCGGCGGGGTGACGGCTTAGGCTGGACCCCGCCGGATTATTTTCTAACTGCAAACGATGAGTGACAACGGTTCCAAATCATGATGAAGCGAATTTTCAAGCAAGCCGGGCTGGGGGCGTTGGTTCTCGCGCTCGCCGCCGTCGGCGTATATCTCGGCATGACGTTTCGGGAAATGCGGGCAGCGCAGGACCGCGATTTTCTCTATTCCCAGGGGCCATCATCCAAGCTCCTCGTCGGATCGGCCTTTCCGAATTTGGAGTTAGTGTCGACCGCGCCGGGAGCGATTCCGACCTCCAGCTTGTATTCCGGTAACGGGTCGATTTTCATGTTTCTTGAGCCCGGTTGTCCGCCGTGCGAGAGCATGACCAAGAAGTGGCAAGGTCTAATCGATGAAGGCAAGTTTCCCCGCGAGCGCGTCGTCGGCATCTCCTTCGACGAGCCGGAGAATCTCGAAGCGTATGCCAAGCACAACGGCTTGACCTTTCCGATTTACTGCGATACCGCAGCCGTCTTCATGCGTGACTTTGGCGTCGCTGATTTCCCCCTGGTGGTTGTGGTCGGCAAGTCGGGCACGATCCGGATGTTCACTTACGATCACCGGGTTGATTTCGATGCGATTGCGATCCAAGCGCAGTTGAACAATTAGCGCCGGCAATCGCTGAACAGTCGCTCAAGGATTGAACTGCCGGGACGCTTCAAGTTTCCGCCCAAATCCGCGTCGATGCGTCGATCGTCGTTGTCGCACAATGATTTGGCCGTGCACGTGATTCCCTGCGGTTTCGGCATATCCTCTGCTCTGGAATCGAGTCTTGATCCAAAGATCTGAATTCTGGAAAACAAGCGAAATACCGAAGCGGAACATGTTGAGTTTTCGTGTGCTTGTCAGCCCTTACCATCTTGTGAGTTTCGTCTCGCTGGCGTTGATCGTGCTGATCCTCAGTTGCGAGCACCGGCCGCGCACCAATTCGCAGAGGCAGCGACGGGAGTCCGCCGAGATGGTTGCCGCCACAAGTGCGGCGACAGTAGTGGCCAGCGATTGCCGGCCGCAGATCGAGATTTGAGAAGGAATCAGAACGACAAGTAGCGGATTATGCAGTAGAGCGCAAAGAGGACGTGCAGGGCAAAGACAAACGCCAGCAGCAAATAGAGCCAACGCCGCTGTGGGCGGGCTTTGGCACCCCAGACGCTCAGGATGCCGAGGATCAGGCTGATCGGACTAATCGCGACCAGGGCCGTGATCAAGACCGCAAATACCCCTTCATTCCCCATCGCGTCGGAGCTGAGAAGCAGCACGTAGGCGGTCATCGCGACCAGCAGTAACAGGGCGGTCGTGTAGATCGCGACGAAGCTGACTTTACGTCGGGGTTTGTCCTTTTCTAGAACCACGACCAGAATTCAAGACGGAAGAAGCGAGATATCTTACGCCAAAAGAGTCCGGCAATCGAGATCTTGCCGCAGTCGACCTTGGCATAACCAGTCATTTCCGGCAGCAATTGGTGGCCGTCATTCGGAACGGTCGCGACCGCTTTCAGATGCGGCGCGAGCGCCAGCTTGGTGACGACGCCATGGTGTTTGACACCGGGAAAAGCGCTGACGCGCAGTTCGACATTCGAATTAGGAGAGAGGATATCGAGGTCGGCCTCATCAAGATCGACCTCCACCACCAGCGAGTCCATACGGGCCAGATGCAGCAGATCCTTGGTCTCGGAAACGCCGACCAGCACGCCGTTGAACGGGCTGAGGATGACGGAAGCATTAAACTGATCGGTCAGATATTGGACGCGCGATTTCAGTTTCTCGATTTCGGCATCGCTGCGCTCGACTTCTTCGGCCTTGGGTTGAGAGCGCAAAAGTTTGAGTTCGCTCTTGCGTGTGTTCCAGACCGAGCTGGCGACATTGAAGGCGGCGGAAGCGCGCTCGTATTCCGATTCGGAGATCAGTTGTTTGGTGTGCTGCTCTTTGACGCGATTGAAGTCCTTGCGCGCGGCCTCGTACCTGGCCTCAGCTTCTTTGATTTCCGACCGCTTCTTGGAGACTTCTTCGGCTTTGGGGTCGGAGAGCAGCAGCCGGCGGTCGGCTTCGGCCTTCTTAAGGTCAGATTCGGCTTCCGCCAGCAAGCCGCTATTGAGGGTCGAGTTGATGATCAGCAAAGTGTCGCCGGAGTTGACCGTGTCGCCGACCGATACCAGCGGCTGGATTTGGGTGACGGCGAAATCGGAGGCGGAGAGTTGGAAGACCTTAGCGGAGTTCTTCTCGAGGACGCCGCCGCGGTAATGCGAGCTTTCCAGCAGAGCGGGCGCGACCCGCGTGACGACAAAGGATTCGGCGGCAATCAGGCGCGCTGCCCCGCCGGAGGTTTGCCCGACACGGATCAGCAGCGCGAGCAATACGACTATCACCAGCGTTACGCCGTAACCGACGATGCGCTTCGGTTTCATCCAGACCTGCTTCCTTTCACGCCATACATCCCTGAGGCGCCCGGCTGATGTCGCTATTGGTCGTCCAAAAATAAGGAAACAAAGAGCGACGAACAAGACAAATCCGGTGCCGCGCCAGTGGCCGATGAGGAACTGGCCGCCGCGGTAAACCACGAACGCGATCAGCGCGACCGAGTAGAGCAGAGACAGGATACCGTAGCGCCAGTAGATTTTGCGTTCGCGCGCGTTCGGTTGAAGGAGCGCGTCGTCAGCGCAACCGAAAAGGCGAACCTTGATGCGGGTCCAGATATGATTGAAGGCCTTCTGGCGCAAATTCGGGATTTGCAGGTAGTCAGCGAGTAGGTAGTAGCCGTCGAGTTTGATCGCGGGATTCAGGTTGAAAACCAAAGTCGCGAAGCAGACGGCGGCGGTCCAGTAGAAGACGCGGTTCAGCCAGACACCTTCAATCGTCAACCGCCACAACAATGCGAACAGCGCCCAGAGAAGCAGTTGGAAGAAGATGCCGGCAAACATCACGATCAGGCGCTGACTTCGCTTGGGAAAGAGATAGGCGTCGGAGAGATTGCAGTAGAAAGCGGGCTGGAAATAGAGCAGCAGGAAACCCATCTCGCGGACGCCGCCGCCGTAGCGTTTGCAGGCGTAGGCGTGGGCGAATTCGTGCACCGTGATGACGATGAAGAGCGCGACGATGATCGTGACGACGTCGCCGGCGGTCAGGATCGCCATCAGGCTGAAGGGGAACTTCTCGAGATTGGCGAAGAAGACGCTGATGCCGATGATGATCAGCAAAATCTGCAAGGCGACAGCCGGCGGGGAGTAGAGCCATTTGACCAGCGGATAGGTGCGACTGAGGAAGGCGTCAGGGTTGAAGGCTTTGAGCTTTACGAAGAGTATCGATTTGCGCGGTTCGCGGCGGGTGGCTTCTACGCCTTCCAGAAAGCCGAGTTTGCCGAGGCTGGCGGCGAACTGCTCGACGGCCGGCGGGGTAATCGTCAGATTGAAGGTGCGGATGAATTCGTCGGCGACGTCAGCAAAAGAGTGAGCGCCGTCAAGGAGGTTGAGGAGGCCGAATTCCGGCTCGCGCAGACGGATGAATTTGCCGGTGTCGGGGGACTTGACGATGTAGTAGTCAACGTCCTGGACACGTTCTACCTGCACGAGCAGGTCGGGACGGCGTTTGGGGAATTGGTTCATGCGTGCGGTCACATCCTGTGACGAGGGAATGTATTGTCGGCGCGGGTGCGGGTCAAGGATTGAGGAGGGAGAGGGGAGGAAAGAGCGCGTTGATGTTCAAAGCATCAGCAGCGGAGCGGTTGAGGGCACGTGAAATGGAAAGTACTACAACCCCTGACCCCCTTTGCTAGGGGGAAATGCGAAGACCAGCACCCTCACCCCCGGCCCCTCTCCCAGGGGGAGAGGGGAGAAGGCGTCATTCTCACGGAGGCGGGAATGCAGGTTGATACGGTTATCGAAAGCGAGAAGGAAGGCGTCAAGTCGCCGCACGCGGAAGAGGCACGACGCAATGTGGGGATTCCCACCGCAAACGGTGGGGCACCGCGAGTCACCGCTCTCGTTGCGGCGGGAAGCGCCCTCACCCCCGGCTCCTCTCCCAGGGGGAGAGGGGAGAAAGCGTCATTCTCACGGAGGCGCGAATCCAAAGTTGATGTCCGCGTCGATGTCGAAGGTGACGGCGGCAAGTCACAATCCCGCGCGGGAGATTGGAATCGAAATGAGAGGTGCAGCGGCGCGCGGGATCAAAACCTGCCGCAACAAACCCACACCACGGTGCGGCGAAAGCGGGCGGCAGGTCTCCGGAGAGATGCTTCGAGAATTGTGATGCGTCCGACAAGGAGACCTGCCCTACTCCGTCAGGAAAGGATTCCTGACGGCGCGGCAGCGGTTATGCGATGCGGAGTCAATACTCCTTCAGTTGCTCCTGGCCGGAGAGGAAACGCATGCCGGCGGCGGCGAGGGCCTCCATCTCGAATTCGCCACCAACGACGATAACTTTGCCGAGGAAGCCGACATACTGGCTGATCTCATTGACGAGCCGCTCTGATTTGGCCATGCCGCCGGTCAGTACGATGGCTTCGTACTTGCCTTTGAGGACGACGGCGGCTTGGCCGATTTCCTTGGCGATCTGGTAGGCCATGGCGTTGAAGTAGAGCAGCGCCTTCTCGTCGCCGTCGCGGATCATCTTCTCGCACTCGCGCAAATCGGCGACGCCGATATATGCCAGCAGGCCGGATTTGCGCGACAGTTTGTCGAGCAGTTCCTTCTCGGTGAACTTACCGGAATAGCAGAGCTTGACCAGCGGGCCGATCGGGAGCGCGCCGCAGCGGTCGGGCGAATAGGGGCCCATGCCCAGCAGCGCGTCATTGACATCGACGACGCGGCCGCCCTCGAGCGCGGCAACGCTGACGCCGCCGCCCATGTGGGCGCAGACATAGTTGACCTCTTCGAGCTTCTTGCCGATTTTGGCGGCCTCGCGGCGGCAGACCTCTTTGATGTTGAGCGCGTGGACGCGGCATTTGCGCTGGATTTCGGGGATGCCGGAGACGCGCGCGATGTCGGTGAAGTTGTCGGTGGTGATCGGGTCGGTGATCATACAGGGCACGCCGAAACGCTCGCCGAGGTGATGGGCGATGATAGCGCCGAGGTTGGAGGCGTGGTTGGAGTATTTCATGGTACGCAGGTCGTCCAGCATTTGCGTGCTGATGGCGTAGGATCCGCCGGCAAGGGGTTTGACCGGTGCGCCGCGGCCGACGACGGCTTTGACCTGTTTGAGGTCGACGCCGAGGCCGTCGAGCCAGGGATTGATGTTCTTCATGCGGTACACAAACGAGTCTGCGACGTTGTCGAATTGCGCCAGGTCGTGTGCGTCGTGCCGAATGGTTTCTTCGGCGATTTTCTTGTCCCCGTCGAACAACGCGACCTTGGTCGAGGTTGAGCCGGGGTTGATGATGATGAGGTGGGTGGGCATGGGGACTCCAATATCTGCCAGAATGATATCCAGTCGTTTCTTTAGCCGCTCGGGTTCTTTCGGAGGGGAAGGTAGCGAGGCTAATACTTCTCCCAAGTTGAATCCGTTCTTAGCTGCAAATATCTGAATGGAATTCGCCAGAGCGTCCCTGAACTCCGATTCATGTCCGAAGGAGTTCATCATGTCGAGCAGACCAGCAAGGTTTCGTGGTGTAAGATAGCCCCGCGCCCTTAGAAACTGTGTCAGTGCGGAACCGGATTGTCCGCAGCACTCAAGTACGATGATTGTCAGTATGAGGGATTCACGGCAAATTGTCCGATGCCACTCAGGGCTTTGAATTTCCTTGAATGGCGAGCTGAGTAGAGTAGGGGCACTTCCGTGGAATAGGTCGTTCCGCCGCTCCCACGATTTCTCCAACTCCGCAAGTTCGTACTCATCTCCACCGTACGATGATCTCAACAGTCTAAGTCGATCAGTGATCTTTCTGTTGATATAAGGCTCGTTTCTTCTTGTAAGCGTGGCTTCGAGACATGTCCTCAGAAGCAGGAACTCCTTAGTGGGATCTGACTCGGCGCACGCCAGACCATACAGGTAAACTGCATTCGTCAGGCCGTAGTCGAAAATCTTGCCTTCATCTCCGAATAGGCCATACAGCCACTCAGAAACGACGTGAAACCACCTCAATTGGGGGGAGCCAATTGTGAAGAAGCCACGGTATTGTTCGAACTTCTGCTCGAGCGCTTCCCGGTACAAACTTTCTCCGGTTTCCCATTCGTACAGCTGTGCTCTAATCAGGGACCTGGTGTCAACCCGTATACCTGGGTAATACCGTCCTCCCATGCTCTCTGCAAACATGCATGGTTCGGTAAGAGATTTGGACGAGTGGGCTGCGAAATGGAAAGACAGTCGATCTCGCGAAGCCAACTGGAGTACGATCTTCTCAATCGCAAACGGGTCCCATCCACACCATCTCTGAAAGGATGCGACTTCTGAATCCAGGTGCTTGGTCAACCATGTGTCTGATCTCATCGAACTGCTTCGCTGCCTAATCTCGCCTGCACCGCCGGAGTAACCCCAATCGAGGTAATCATAGGGATCGTCAAACCAACCAGCGAATTGCCTTACATGGAGAAGATTCCTGACCAGTTCTGATTCTTCGTCGGAGAGATTCCCCACCCTGCAGCTTCCGAAAGTCACTTCACCGCGAATTCCGTTAACAGCCAGGAAGCAAACTGCCTCGTCGACTGAAGTTGGCAGCTCTTGAAGGAGTCTCGCGAACTTCGGAGTCCAGTCAGCTCGATCGCAATTGCAGAACTTGTTCCAGTAGAATCCTGACGTCCGCAACCAGATTCCGAGCGATGTCATTCTATCCTCGGATTCCGGCTCAGTTCCGTTTGCGCAATCCTTAGGAACAGCGTCGTTACTGACTGCAGCAGATCGACACATTTGTCGATACTCTTCGAATTCAACTTCGAACTGCTCAAAATCGAGTGTGTCAGGATTGTCGTCACTTGCGGAATCCAGCGTCATTGGCCGTTCGACGTCCCTCATTGACCGGCGGCAACGGTCGTAGAAATTGCCCATGAGTCCAGGCGGCAGCAGCAACTCGAGCGCTTTCTTCTCTACAAGAGCTTGAAAGACCTTGAAGTAGGAAATCAACTGTTGACGCTTGATTTCGAGTGCGGAGTCATCCATCGAACTCACTCAACGTCCGAAATAATGAATTCTCACCTTTTTCTGTATGACTACAGCATGCATTAGGCCGCAATGACAAGATATGGGCTCTGCCAGATTGTGCAAGGTTGTCGCCCGTCCGCGCGGGATTCGGAACCCGCCTTACAACCGGCACCTGGATTCCGGCGTTCGCCGGAATGACGGGTCTGTTGTCGCGCGTCTGCGGTGGCGCCAGCGGGCGACCACAAGGGTCGCCCCTACGGTGCAACCGCCGCCAGGTGGATTGATCGTCCGCGGGCGAAGGCCTGCAGGTTGACGGCGACGAATTTTTCTTTCACCTGCGACTTGATAGTATCAGTCCAGAGTTTCTCGTCGAAGGGCAACAAGTTCGACAGCACGCCGATCAGAATCGTGTTGACCAGGCGCGGATTGCCCAATTCGGCAGCAATCTTGTCGGCCTCGACGTCGATCACATTATGAACCTTCGTTTTCAAATCGTCGATCGCGTCCTCGGGGTAGTGCAGTCCTTTGGTCGAGGTGACGATCGCGGGCACCAGGGTCGTGTGCGAGACGATCACTGTGCCTTTGGCTTTCATCCAACCGGCGAAACGGAGCGCTTCGGCTTTTTCGAAGCCCATCAGGATGTCCACCTCGCCCTGCTGGATAGTCGGCGAATAGACCTTGGGGCCAATGCGGACGTGCGAGGTGACGACGCCGCCGCGCTGGGACATGCCGTGAATTTCCGATTTTTTGACGTCGAGTCCGGCGTGCATCGCGACCTCGGAAATGATTTCGGACGCGAGCAGCACGCCCTGGCCGCCGACGCCGACGATGAGAATATCAAAAGCTTGCTTGGTCATGAGCTACCTCCGTTACACTTTCACAAACTGGCTCTTGAGCACGATCGCCTCGGTGGGGCAAATCTGCGCGCAGAGCGTGCAGCCGGTGCAGAGCGTTTCGTCGATGATGGCCTTGGGACTGCCGTGTTCGTTGGTTTCGTGCGAGGCGGCGATCGCCGGGCAGGAAATCCGGAAACAGGCGGAACAGGCGTTGCAGAGTTCGGCGTCGATAATGTAGGGTTCGTCCATGATGCGTTTCGGCATCAAGACGCAGGGACGGTTGGTGACGATCACCGACGGTCCGGGGGTTTCCATCTGGCGCTTGATGCAAGCGAGGGTCGCGTCGTAGTCGTAGGCGTCGACCACCTCGAAATTCTTGACGCCGAGCGCCTGAACCAGTTCGTGCAGATCGACGCGCCCGACGGGATCGCCCATCAAAGTATGGCCGGTGCCGGGGTGTTCCTGGCCGCCGGTCATGGCGGTGGCGCGGTTGTCGAGGATGATGACGGTGACGTTCGACTGGTTGTAGACGGCGTCCAGCAGGCCGGTGATGCCGGAATGGAAGAAGGTGGAATCGCCGATCACGGCGACGGTGCCCTTCTCAGAGCCCTTCACTTTCTCCATGCCGATGGCGTTGCCGATCGATGCGCCCATGCAGATGCAGGTGTCGAGCGAGTTGAGCGGTTTGAGCACGCCGAGCGTGTAGCAGCCGATATCGCCGGTGACGGCGACGCCGAGCTTCTTGAGGGCCATAAAGGCGCCGCGGTGCGGGCAGCCGGGACAGAGCACGGGCGGCCGCGGGAACAGCTCTTCCTGAGTGATCTCCGGCTTGACGACTTTGTCGATCAGGCCGGCGTCCTTCAGGCCCTGCGCGACCCGCGAGGGGGACAATTCTCCGAGGGCGCCGAAGAATTTCTTGCCTTCGACCCAGATGCCGGCAGCCTTGATTTGGTCCTCGAAGACCGGCTCGAGTTCTTCGACGACCAGCACCCGCTCGTGCTGTTCGACGAACTTGCGAAGGCCGTCGAGGGGCAAGGGGTAACCGAAACCGATTTTGAAGTAGTCGAACTGCGGCGCCACTTCCTTAGCATATTGGTAGGCCACGCCTCCGGAGATGATCCCGATATTGGAGCCGTTGCTTTCCACGCGGTTGAACGGCGTGACCTCAGAATATTTGGCGAGTTCCTTGAGTCGCTCGGCGACGACAACGTGGCGCACGCGGGCGTTGGAGGGAATCATCACGTACTTTTCGGGCGACTTGACGAATTTGCGCTCTTTCAGGTTGACCGGTTCGCCGAGTTCGACAATGCCGAGGGTGTGCGAGATGCGGGTGGTCATGCGGAGCATGACGGGCGTATCGTAGCGCTCGGAGATCTCGTACGCCGCCACCAGCATGTCCTTGGATTCCTGGGAGTCGGCGGGTTCGAGGAAGGGGATGTTGGCGAAGCGGGCGAAAATGCGGTTGTCCTGTTCGTTCTGGGAGGAGTGCATTTCCGGATCGTCGGCGGAGACGACGACGAAGCCGCCATTGACACCGGTGTAAGCAAAGGTCATCAGCGGATCGGCGGCCACATTGAGTCCGACATGCTTCATGGTGACCAGGGCGCGGGCGCCGCCAATGGAAGCGCCGATACCGACCTCGAAAGCGACCTTCTCGTTCGGCGACCATTGCGAATAGACGGAGCGATGCCGGACCGCCATCGTTTCAAGTATTTCGGTTGAGGGTGTGCCGGGATAGCCCACGGCCATTTTGACGCCGGCCTCGAACGCCCCCCGTGCCACCGCTTCATTGCCCGATAGAAGTTGTTTCATGGTTGACTCACTTTATGTGGAAGAAGAACAATCACCGAACAAACCCTCACCCCGCCCCTCGCTCAAGAAGAAGAGGAGAAGAGGCGCTGGACGTCTTTTGCGTGTCAGGTCGCAACAGCGCATATCGAACACATTCCCGTAAGCCCCTCACCCCGCGCTGCGCGACCTGACACTGGACTGCTATCCGCACCGCCAACTGGCGATGTGAATCTTTTCACAAGTTAATCGGATAACAAGACAGTGGCAACCCTTTTTTCGAGTTTCTGTGAGGGGCGAAAGAGTGGCCCCACCCTTCGCTGGCGCTCCGGGTGGGCTACAGACGTGGGTGGCTACAGACGCCGCAATGGTTTGCTAAATCCCGCCGATTGCCAGCCGTTTGGTGGTTGGTTTCTTCCGCAAGTATGTGACCGCGTCGGGGACCTTGCAGGAAGTGTCACCGTAGTCAACCTGAACGGTTCCAATGCGCTTGGCGGCTGCCAGCGCCAGTTTATTGAGTTCGGGGCTGCGTTCGCCGATCTTGATCAACGCCCAATTCATCCCTTCACGCGCAAAATTAGGGGATTTGTGAATTTCCTTTTCGATGGTGGCGAGAATCTTCTCAAGATCTTCTTCGGTCAGAGTCTGCGGATGGCCGGCCATTCTGGCAACCAGCATGTAGCCGGTGCGCTTGGTCCACTCGTCCTTGGATTTGGTCCATTCCTTCATTTTCTTGATCGCGAAGGGGCCGTCAGCGACGACGTACCCGGCAATCTGGTCGCCCAGCTCGGTATTGCGGATATGCGTGATCCATTCGTCGATCTGGGCTTCGGTGACCAGAAGCGGATCGGCGATGAGACAAGCGAGGACGCGGGCATCGTGAATGCCGGTCGCCCAGAGTTGCAGGGACAGCGCCTGGTTCTTCTTGAGTTTCTTGGCGCAGTTTTTGAGCTTGGTCAGCGCGACGCCGATGTAATTTTCGGGATCGTTGCCGAGTCGCACCCAGACTTTGACGGCGCGCTCGTCGGCCAATGCGCGCAGGTCGGCGAGGACTTCATTAACGGTCATGTTTTTCCCCTCGTGAATGTCATTTCAAGAGAATACGTGAGATCAGCCGCGGCGTTGCAACGCGTCTGCGGTGCAACGCAAAATTACCTTGTCGGCAATGGTCGGATGGGCTATTCATCTGCCATGCCGGAACGCAGTTTGCTACAGAAGACCTTTCTCTTCCAGGAACTTGACGGCGATGAGTTTGCCGCGTTGGCGGCGATCACGCAGTTTCGCCGGGTTGATGCCGGGCAGATGCTGTTCTTTGAGGGTGATCCAGCGACCGGCTTTTTCGTGTTACTTTCCGGACGAGTGCGGATTTACAAGTCGGCCCCGGACGGCAAGGAATTCACACTGCATCAGATTGCGCCGGGGCAGATGTTTGCCGAGGCGGCAATTTTCCGTGGCAAGACCTTCCCTGCCAATGCGGTCGCCGGCGAGGACTCCGAAGTCGCGTTCATTCCCAAGGACCAGTTCGTGCAGTTGATCACGCGTTATCCGGCGATTTCGCTCAAGATCATTGCCAGTCTCTCGCGCTGGCTGCGGGAGTTCACGGTGAAGCTTGAAGATCTATCGTTGCGCGAGGTACCGGCGCGGCTGGCGAATTTCATCCTGCGGCAGAGGCAGAAACTGGCAGCCGACACTTTTGACCTTGATGTGACAAAGGCGGAATTGGCCAGCCAGCTCGGCACGATCAGTGAGACGCTCTCGCGCAGCCTCAAGAAGCTTAAGGACTTGGAGGCGATCGCCGTCGACAGCAAACGCATCACCATCCTCGATCCGGCCCTGCTGGAAGCGATTGCGAGCGGTGAAAAGCTCTGACCGCTTGACTTAAATCAAGGACTCAACAAGCCCATTATCCGATTCTATCAGCGACGGCAAGATGCACTCAGATGCGACGGCCGTCAGGAGTGAATCGTGAACGAAAGCAACCACCAGGTCGATAGGCGCCAGTCTCCAGATGCTGCTGCAGTAGTCAGCAACATTGCGCAAACAGGCATGGCGAAGCCGAAGGTCGTAAAGAATCGTCAGAAGCCGATTCAGAAGTGGCGGTTGGCAGCACAGATTGCGTTTGCGCTGTTGTGCGTCTGGATCGGCATCGAATTCCACTTCTTCGTCAAGTATCTTGAATCGGGCGGCACGGCGGGCTATAGCGAGCGGCCCCCGGGGGTGGAGGGTTTCCTGCCGATCAGTTCGCTGATGAGCCTGTACTATTTGTTCCTCTCCGGCGAGGTTCATCCGGCGCATCCGGCGGGGCTGGTGATTCTGGTCGCGATCATTGCACTGTCGATAGTCTTTGGGAAGGCCTTCTGCTCGTGGTTGTGTCCGGTGGGACTGATCTCGGAGGCGCTGGGCGATCTGGGCGAGAAGATTTTTCGCCGGCGCTTGAAAATGCCGCGCTGGCTGGACTATCCACTACGCTCGCTCAAGTACCTGCTGCTGGCGTTTTTCGTTTACGCGATCTTCTTCTCGATGGGGCGGCTGGCGCTGCAGGCGTTTCTCGACAGCCCGTACAATATCGTCGCCGACATCAAGATGTATTATTTCTTCGCACAAATCTCGCAGTTTGCGCTGATCGTGATCGGCGTATTAGTGCTGTTGTCGATTCCGTTTCGCGGATTCTGGTGCCGCAACTTGTGTCCGTACGGCGCGCTGCTGGGGATCACTTCGTTTTTGTCGCCGCATAAGATCAAGCGGAATCCGGTGTCGTGTATCGACTGCGGCAAATGCGCGCTCAAGTGTCCGGCGTTTATCAAGGTTGACAAGGTCAAGACGGTGTGGTCGGATGAATGCACCTCCTGCATGAGTTGCGTCGACGTGTGCCCGGTGGCCGACACGCTGGAGGTCAAGTCGCTGATAACCCACAAGCCGGTGCATAAGCGGTGGACGGCGATCGCGACAGTGGGGATTTTTGTCGTCATCACCGGGCTGGGCATGCTGACCGGCTACTGGCAAAACCGGGTCACGACGGAAGAATATATTCATCATCAACAATATCTTGAAGGCTACGGTCATCCGACCGATGCCGAAGGGTTGGGGCGGATGCACGAGCAGAGCCCACAAGCCCCGGTCGGAGCACCACAACGATAATTGGAAGTGAAGGAAGTAAATGAGCGAACTGATTAACAATGCCGAGAAGCGCAGGGAGCTGCTCAAGCACCTGATCCTGCAACTGCACAAGGGTGAGGCGCCGGAGCAGGTCAAGACGCAACTCAAGCGCGTGCTGGGCCAGGTGCCATACAACGAAGTGATGGTCGTCGAGAAGGAGTTGATCGAAGAGGGACTTCCCCTCACTGAAGTGCTCAAGCTGTGCGACATCCACAGCGCGGTACTGAAGGGGGACATCGACCAGAGCGGCGCCAAGACCGCACCGGCGGGGCATCCGGTGGACACGTTTTTGAAGGAGAACCGCACGATTGAATGGGAGTTGTCGGCACTGGAGCGCAGCTATGATGTGATCCGCAAGTCAACCGACCCGGCCGCCGTCGGCGAGGCGGTCGCCGAAATCCGCGTCAACCTGCACAAGCTCTCAGATATTGACAAGCACTACCGACGGAAAGAGAACCTCGTCTTCCCGTTTCTGGAACATCACGGTATTACCGGTCCGCCGACCGTGATGTGGGGGAAGCACGACCAGATCCGCGAGCTGCTGCGGACGGCAATTGAGACGTTCGAGCATGCGACCGAGTTGTCGGTCGAGGAGGCACGCACGTTGGTGGAACTGGTGTTCAAACCGGCCTCGGACGGCATCGCCGACATGATCTTCAAGGAAGAGCAGATTCTCTTCCCGATGTGCCTTGACACTCTCACCGAGCAGGAGTGGTGGCAGGTTTACAGCCAGAGTCTCGAAATCGGGTTCTGCTTGTACGATCCGAAAGATGAGTGGCAGCCGAGCGGAGTCGAGGGAACCTCCGGCGAAGGCGTTTCCGCCGAGGGGCGGATCCAGTTGCCTTCGGGCAGCATGACGCCCACGGAACTCAATGCGATGTTGAACACGATTCCGTTTGACCTGACGTTCGTGGACAAGGACGACACCGTGCGCTACTTCACGCAGGGGCGGGAACGGATTTTCGACCGCAACCGCGCGATCCTCGGCCGGCAGGTGCAGTTGTGCCATCCGCCGCAGAGCGTGCATATCGTGCAGAAGATTCTGGAAGATTTCAAGTCGGGCCGGGAGACGCGTGCACCGTTCTGGATCACTCTCAAAGGCAGGTTCATACACATCGAATACTTCGCGCTGCGCGACAAGCAAGGCAACTACCTCGGTACGCTGGAGGTGAGTCAGGATCTGACGGAGAAGCGCGCGCTGAGCGGGGAGCAGCGGTTATTGTCGTACGCAAAGGAGGAAAAGGAGCCCGTCCGATGACGAATCAAGATCAGACTCTGACGATCACGCCCGACACCAAGATCGGTCCGTTGCTCGACCGGTTCCCACAGTTGGAAGCGCCGCTGATGAAGCTGTCGCCGGCCTACGCCAAGCTGCGCAATCCGCTGCTGCGCAAGACGGTCGCCAAGGTGGCCACGTTGCAGCAAGTGGCGAAGATCGGCGATGTCGCGATCGGCACACTGATCAACACTTTGCGCAGTGAGCTGGGAATAGAAGCACAGTGGCAGAGCGAGGAGAAGAGTGACGCAGCCACCGGTAAGCCAGGCTGGGTGAAGGCGGACAGGATCGCACAGTCGCTCGATGCCACGCCGTTGTTGGAGGCGGGCGAGCATCCGCTGAATCGCGTGATGTCCGATTTGCAGAAGCTGGCGGCCGGGAAAGTGTATGAACTGATCACTCCCTTTGTGCCGGCGCCCTTGCTGGACGCTGTCGCCAAGAAGGGATTTGCCATCTACTCCGAGCGTCAAAGCGACGGAGCCGTGCACTCTTACATTTGCCGGAACGAATTCGAGGTTTGAGTCTCAGTCAAGACGCGGCAGCTGCTTAGATCTTCCGCATCAAGCGCAGCGCATCGCAGCCATCTTCGTAGTAGGCCTCGACGCGTTCGAGAATGGAATAACCCGCCTTTTTGTACATCTTCTTGGCGGCGCGATTGTCCGCACGCACTTCCAGCGTCAGCCGATTACAGCCGCGGCGGAGGGCGATCCCTTCGCAGATCTTCAGTAAGCGCGCGCCGAAGCCGCGCCCGCGCATTTCGGGGCGGATGGCGATGGTGTAAAGATGGGCGTTGCAGGCATTGCGCCGAAACAGCAGCACTGCCGAGCCGATGAGGCGGCCGTTGCGTTCGAGCACCAAGGCCACGGAATTGGCCTTGACCATCAGGTAGCGATAGTGGGCGCGGGTGAAGAGGTCAAACTCGAAACTGAGGTTTTCGAGTTCGACAATGCGGTCGAGGTCACTGAGTCGTGCCCGTCGAACACTGCAGGTGCCGGTCGGTCGGTCGAAAGAGATGCGGCGTTCAAGCATAGAGTTATTTGTTGAGTCCTGCCCGATATGTCAGGAGGTCTACGCCGGGATGAGCAGCGTCGGCACTCCGGGACGTGCGGTGCGGTAGAGGGTCAGCGCGTTTTCCTTGGGCATGCGGCAGGTAATGATCTCATGGCCGAACGGGCGCGCGATGGCTTGTTGCAGTTCACGGAGTCGATTCTTAAAGGACGAAGTTTCCTTGCCTTCGACGTCGGTCCGGATATCGAGCACCAGTCCGCCGGCCCAGCGCAACTGAAAGCGCGACGGGAGTTCGCGCTGCAGCAACGACTTGTCGAATTTGGTGGCTTCGGAGATAATCGCCAGCACCGAGTCGGGGGTCTGCTCCTGCGCGGCAAAGAGATACTGCTCCAGCACCGGTCGCACCATGGTTTCCTTGTCGCCCATGAAGTCACCGGAGAAGTCAAGCAGCTCGCCCTGGTCGGTATCGATGAGTTCGAGCGGGTATTCCCAGACCACCACACCTTTGAGCCGCAACTGCACTCGCTTTGCAGCCAAATCGAGGACCAGATATGGCTTTTCCGACTCCGCCAGCTTAATTTCGGCGCGAATCAGGCGGTATTCGCTTTCGGCGGATTCTTGATTCCACTTGGCTGCTTTGCCTGCGGCGGCGGGGACCTCGCCCGAGTTCCCGCCACAGGCGGTCAGGGCGAGCGTCAGAACCACTGTCACCGCGATCAGGCGGTAGGTTCGTCGTTCGATCTCAGAAGATGTAGACATAGGTACCGACCGGCGTCCGCCGGTAGAGCGAGTCGAGGTCGGTGCTCCCCAATCTGACGCAGCCGTGCGTCACGTTGACGCCGAGGAGGCGTTCGTAGATGGTGCCGTGGATGAAAAAGCCGTCTCCGAATCCCATAGCGTATTCGCCCATGACGTTGGGGTCATAGCGTTCGGCTTCATTCTTCGGAACTTCCTCGCCCTCTTCCAGGAAGGCCCAGTCGGGCTTGCGCCACCACGGTTCTTTGAGCTTGTTCTTGATTTTGAAAACGCCTTTGGGGGTATGAAACACCCACTTGCGCGAGGTGGTTGAGTCGGTCAGCGTATCGCCGGAACCGGTGGAACAGCGCGCATCGAGCATGACGCGGTCCGGGGTGCGCAGGTAGATGCGGTTGGCGTGGGTGTCGATCACGATGTAGGGTTTGGCCGGTTTCAGTTTACTGAGTTGTTTGCGTGCCGCCTTGAGTTCCGTCTCGGCCTTGGCCTGGTCACGCGGGAGTTCGGTAGCGAGGGTATCGATGGAGTAGCCCTCGGCGATCACCTCCGGTTGATCGCGGCTCACGGCAATCATAAACAACAGGATTGCCAGCGCGGAAAACAGCGGCAAGACGCCGTATATGATCAACTTCCTCATGGCCACAGATCTGACTTTCTCACTATTGTTACGGGCGTACCGACCGAAACATACTGCATGATATGATCCATATCTTTGTTGGTCAGCGCCACGCAGCCCTCGGTCCAGTCACGGTTTTTGCCGCCGTCGCCGTGGATTTCGATCAGGCCGCCGATCCGCGCCCGGGGCGAGATGAGACCGCGACGCTTGTTTTCGGCGAACCGTTGTCGATCGGAGGCATTGGGATAGTCGATCAGGAGCGCCCGGTAGTAGCGCGAGCGGTTATTCTCCTTCACGACCCGATACTTGCCTTCCGGGGTCGCGGCGTCGCCCGAAAACAGCTTCTGCCGCGCCGAATTATAACCCAACTCCGAGTCGTAGGTGTGGACGATTCTGCCGGACCTGATTAAATAGGTCTTGTGCGCGGTCTTATCGACAATGACGGCGAAGCCGCCGGACCGGCGCGACAGTTCGATCGTCTCGTTGACCCAGCGACGCCAGAGGTGAATCTGGCGGGCTTCGTCGGCCTGATGTTCTTCCAGCGATTTGCCAACCAGCTTAAGCAGGTCGCGGGCTTTAAGCATCGACAAATAGGCTTCGTCAAATTCGCCCGCCGCCGCCAGTTTGGCCGCCATATCCAGGTTCAAGCGCGCCCGCTGCCATTCGTCGCGCGCGTGGAAGTTATTGAGCGAGCCATTGAGGGCGTTATTCCACTCGTCCAGTTCCGCTCGCAGTTCCGACAGCGTATTCGCGGAGGCCGTGGTCACAGCCGCGAGGCTGTCGACTGCCTTTTCGCGCGCTTCGGTGGCCCGGCGCAGGGCCAGCGCCAGGATCGAATCGGCGTTATCGTAGTCGCGGAAGGGAGCAAAACGACCGTTCTGGTGGGCCATTTCCATCCAGCCGGAGTAGATCAATTGCTCAGCGTCGCGGTAGATGGTCTGGGCGTAGCGCATCGCGCCCGCCTGTTCGGCCAATTGCAGGGCCTGCCGGGCGTTCTGCAGGCTAAAGGTAGGCGGTTCTTCGCAGCCCGCAAAGACGAGAACTAAGCCGAAAAGAAGGATGAGGCCAAAGACAATACGTTTGGTGTAGCTCAAGGTTGATCCCCGCAAATCAACATCAGTGGCAACGTTCACAAAAGTTTCTGGGGGGAGGCGAAGATCGTCTCCCCCCAGCTATTATACTCGTCAAATCCGAAACGGATTTACATGCCCATCGGGCACTTTCTGCCCTTCGCCTCGTAAGCCTTGCAAATCTCGGCCGTGATATTCATCACGCGCGACTTGATCGACTCGATCTTGGTTTTGGCAACGAGGTACTTGCCGCCGTTGAAGTCGCCTTCAGCAACGGTAAATTCCGAACCCAGATTGGTCAGGTCGTTCTTTATCAGTTCCAGCTCGGCCTTGTTGTCCTTGCCCATCGGCGCCTTACCCAGGAGAACCATAGCGGAATCCAGCAGGCCCTTAGCCTCAGCCATCATTCCAGTGACTTCCTGCTTCACGCGCTCCTTCTCGGCATTGGCCTGATTGATCACGTCGGCAGTCATGCCGGTGACGCGCTCAAACATCGCCTTCGACTCGCCGTAGCTGCGGAAAAGTGCGAACTTCCCATCCTGTTCGGTCTTCATCGCCATTGCCGCATTCAAGCTGTCGGTCAGCATGCGGAAGGCCTGCGGAACGTACTGTTCCGCTTCGGCGGCTTTGACGTTGTTGATCGCGCTCTGCGCGGCCGCCATCTCAGCCTCCGGCGGCTTGCTGCAGCCGGCCATCACCACTAACGAAATGGCGATAACGGCTAACAAGATTTTCTTCATTGTGGTACTTCCTTTCTTCCCCGCCCGACTGGGTCAAAAAAAAAAGGACACGCGAAGCCTGTCCAGCTTAACACCCATCCCGGCGGAGGTCTCTGTTTAGTTGATCTATTCTTCTCATTCTCCGGATGACGGCATCCGGACCGTTCCCACTGATTGCTCCGGTTGCGCCTTTCAACTCCAAAATCGTGTGCTTGCGCAACCTTTCACAATCCCTCCTTCAATGGGCGCAGAATCTAAAGCGCTCAATAGGGCCTGTCAACAAATATTTTGAGGAAGTTTGTCGCAATATCGATTATTGCCCGGCCGGCGACGTCAACCGAGAGACTGCCCCGGTGTCCTGGAAATTGTCAAGCGCAAGTTGTTGAGAATGAAGCGATTGGATTAAGCAACAACGGGTGCGAGCTCGTTCGCACCCGTGTTGGAGCACCTGCCGACGTCGCTGCCGGCTTTCGTTTATGCCGTCGCCGACAAGTGTCGTTCCTTGGCTCTTAGAAGGGAAGCATTTGCAGCGAAGTGAGCTGCATTTCGGTGTCATTGATCATGTCGCCCTTGGCGTAGCCGCGGAAGCAGACCTGGAAATCAGCCAATTCAACCTCTTCGCCCTCCATTCCGAGCAGCACCGTGTTTTCGTCAACATGTCCGGTCAGAATTGACCCGCCCGCAAGGGGCATGAGCTGGATCGTGCTGTTCGCCAGATTTGGCGTCAGCAGCAGCACTTCGAATTCAACCAGACTAGAAACTTCTTCAACGGCCGGGCCGCTGTCTTTGACCGCCGTAGTGACCTCTTGGCCTTGATTCCCGGCGCTGCCGAGGCTGGCGACCGGCGAGGCTTCCGGCGCATAGGGGGCTTCATTCGAGCAACCCCAGAGCGACGCCAGCAGCATGATTCCTGTGGCCAGGCGGCCGAGCGAAAGCAATGTTCTCTTCATGGTGTTCCTTCCCGAGCGTATGAGAATTTTGTTGTAGCCGGCAGCAGGCCGAACGAGACTAACATCAATCAGAGATCGACATAGTCCTTGTTCGTACAGTTTAGAATCGAGAATTTCAGTGATTGGACCGATTATCGCCGCAACCTGAGGATGTGACGAAGCCTGATCCGGGTCGCGCGCCTCTTGACTTTGTCGCCCCTTGTTGCCTACCTTAGCGGCTTCGTTACCGGCGGTCAAGTTTGACCGCCGAAAGCTGGGCAATCTCCATCAGGAAGCAGGTAATGAGCGAGAAATATATCTTCACGATGCTGCGGCTGGACAAGTACTACGGCCAGAAGCAGGTACTCAAGAACATCAATCTGAGCTTCTATCCCGGCGCCAAGATCGGCATTGTTGGAGAAAACGGGTCCGGGAAATCGACGGTTTTGCGGATCATGGCCGGCCTTGACGATCAGTTTCAAGGCACAGCCCAACTGCTCGGCAATTTCCGTTCCGGCATTGTCCTGCAGGAACCGTTGCTCGAGGAGACGCTCACAGTCCGCCAATCGGTGGAGCAGGCGTTCGGTGAGATTACATCCAAGCTCAATGAGTACAACGAGATAACGGCCAAGATGGGTGAACCGCTGGACGACGAGCAGATGACCAAGCTAATGGAGCGGATGGGGGTGCTGCAGGAGCAGCTGGATGCGCTGGATGCCTGGAATCTCGACGTGCACATCCGGGTGGCCGCCGACGCGCTTTGCCTGCCGGATGATGAACGAGTAGTCGGCACACTATCAGGCGGCGAGAAGCGCCGAGTTGCCCTGTGCAAGGCACTGCTGGAACGCCCCGACTTGTTGCTCCTGGACGAACCGACCAACCATCTGGACGCCGAGACTGTCGATTGGCTGGAGGAGCAGTTGCGGGACTACCCCGGCACGGTCATCATTGTGACGCACGACCGCTATTTCCTCGACAATATCACCAAGTGGATTCTTGAGTTGGATGGCGGCCGCGGAATTCCCTATTCCGGCAATTACACGTCGTGGCTGGAGCAGAAGCTTGAGCGGCTGGCCGGTGAGGAGAAAAAGGACACGCCGCGATCACGCATGCTGCAGCGGGAACTGGCCTGGATCAAGATGACCAACAAGGACCGGCAGCAATTGTCGCGTTCGCGCATCATCGAGTACGAGCAGTTGGTGGCGCGCGAAGAGGCTGCGGCCAAGGAAGGCGGCGGCAATATTGTCATCGCCCCCGGTCCGGAACTGGGTGATCAGGTGATCGCATTCAACGGAGTCGCCAAGCAGTACGGCGACCGCGTAATCTTCAAAGATGTCAGTTTCAACGTGCCCCGCTCGGCGATTGTCGGCTTAGTTGGTCCGAACGGTACCGGCAAGACGACGATGTTCCGCCTGATCGTCGGCCAGGAGAAGCCGACGGCCGGCGAAGTTAAGGTCGGCAGCACGGTGCAATTGGCGTACGTCGACCAGGAGCGCGATACCCTCACGGGGGCACAGAGCCTGATTGAAGAGGTTGGCGGCGGCGCGGACAATGTCATGCTGGGCAAGATCGAAGTTCCGATCCGGCAGTACCTGGCGCGTTTTGGTTTCAAGGGATCGGACCAGCAGAAGACCGTCGGGGAGCTTTCGGGTGGCGAGCGCAACCGCTGTCACTTGGCGAAAGTGCTCAAGTCGGGCGGCAATGTTCTACTGCTGGATGAACCGACCAACGACCTCGACGTCAACATGCTGCGCAATCTCGAGGAAGCGATTCTCAACTTCCCGGGCTGCGTGATGGTGATCAGCCACGATCGTTTCTTCCTGGATCGCGTCTGTACGCACCTGCTGATTTTCGAAGGTGAGGGCAATGTGCGTTGGTTTGAGGGCAACTATCGCGAGTACGAGGATTGGCACAAGCGCGAGCTGGGCGGGCGGCCGTTCGAGAACCGGCGCAATCGCTACCGCAAGATTGTCAAGGCGTAACTGCTGCGCGAGGCCGTGGTAGTGCGTCCAGCCCAACTTTTCGCAAGCAATTCGGGGCAATTTTGCTTACATTGCGTCGAGTTTTCGGGCGACGATGCGCTCGCCCGGCGCCGAACGACGATGTCGAACCAGCCCGCCACATATTCCGCCGCGATCATGGAGCACTTCTTGCATCCGCGCAATGCCGGCATGCTTGCCACGCCAACCCTCAGAGTAGCGGTCACCAACGAGTTGTGCGGCGACGAGATGACCATGACGATCAACCTGCGGGACGGCAAGATCAGCGAGGCTCGGTTTCAATCGTTCGGGTGTGCGGTTGCGATTGCGACGGCTTCGATGTTGACCGAGGCGATTTCCGGCAAGATGCCGGCGGAGGCCGACGCGGCGGCCGCGGCGGTGTTTGCCACGGTTGAACGGGACACCGGCGGCGAAAAAGAGCATTGCCGCTCGATGGTGCGGCGCCTCTGGGAGCAGGCCGTCGAACAAATCCGCAAATTGAGTTAGTTTAGCGATAAGGAGAACCGCCATGGCGGACGTCAACAAAGAGATCGAGGAGATTATCAAGGTCGGCATCAAGACCGAGATCGAGGGCCAGTATTTCTACGCGACGCTGGCGCAGCAGGTGAAGAACCCGGAGGCGCGCAAGAAGATTGAGCAATTGGCGATGGACGAGGTCAACCACGAACGGCGATTGCGCGAGTTGTATAAGCAGTTCGTCGGCCGGGATGTGGCCGATCTCCCGGCGCAGGGTTTGGCGATTTTCAAGGACGCGTTCGGTGACAGACCGCTTGCCGAAGCGGACAAGTTTCGTTTGATTGACCTGGCAATGGAGGCGGAGCGCTTGACCGCCGTGCATTACAAGAACGGTGAGAACAAGACCAAGGATCCGCGCACGCGCGCCGTATTTGCTGAGTTGGTGGCCGAAGAGGATGGCCACTACGATACGCTGGCCGCCGAACGGGAGGCCCTGCGCGGCAACATCAACTGGTTTGCCTACGAAGGCTCCCAGATGCTGGAAGAGTAATCTACGAGTCGTCCGTCAACGGATGGAAGGAGTTCGATATGAGTGCGGAAGTGTTTGATATTACCATCATCGGCGGCGGACCAGCCGGGCTCTTTGCCTCGTTCTACGCCGGCCTGCGCGATGCCAGGACCAAGATCATCGAATCGACCGGCGAACTCGGCGGTGCACTGATTCACGAGTACCCCAACGAGGTCCTGCGCGACGTTGCCGGCTTCGTGCTGATCACGGCGCGCAAACTGGCGGAGAATTTCATCGAGCAAGCGACAATGTATGAGCATGTCATACTCAAGAATGAGACGGTCAGCGCCTGCGAATTCGACAAGGCCGCCAAGGTGTGGACGGTGACGACCGACAAGGGAGCGCACAAGTCCAAAGCCGTTGTCCTGGCGCTCGGATCGCTGGAGAAGGTGCAGAAGAAGAGCAAAGGCCTAATCGAGTCGCTCAAGAAACAAGGGGTCAAAATCAACGAGCAGGGGATCGCAGTGGATGCCACGATGAACGCCAGCGTGCCGGGACTGTACGCCTGCGGCGACTTCATCAGCAAGGCCAAGGAGTTGAACTTCATCTCGATGGCGACCGCTGAGGCGGCGATTGCAGTCAATAACGCCAAGAAGTACGTCAATCCCGAGGTTGATACTTTCCCGGGCTATTCGACCGATCTGAAGAAGGACAAGCCCAACTACCACACGAATCCGTTGGCTGATTAAGCGACGGAAATAGGTCAGACATTGGACGGGCGCGGTTTGCCGCGTCCGTTTTTGTTGTTGTTGGGGGGTACGGATGTGGCGGTACAGCACCGAAGGACACGCCCTCACCCCCGACCCCTCTCCCAGGAGGAGAGGGGAAATCGCAGCACATGGGGAAACAGCGAGACGAGACTGGAGACAGATTGCTTCGTCGCGGTGGGGGGTGGTGCGACTAGAGGGAGTGCGGTCGCTCCTCGCAATGACAGGTCGCAGTATCTGACCGGATGTGGGCAATTGTTGTGAGGGCGGACAACGCGGAATACAACCCCCTGGCCCCCTTTGCTAAGGGGGAATCTGTGGCGGCAAGTATGGTGGGACATCGGCGCTCGGAGGAGAGAACAGCGGCAGGTCTCATGGGCGGAGAGAATGGGCATGTCAGAGGTAGGAACCGAGACCTGCCCTACTTCTGTCGAGCCGTCGGCGTGAGTGGGAGTGTCAGACAGGAATGTCTGACCCACCGAGGCAGCGGCAGGTCGTCCCACGAAGCGCGTGGAGGATCGTGATAAGGCGAGAGTCCGAGGCGCTTCGCGGGCAGACCTGCTGGAACGAGGGACGACGGGCGGGGACGAGCGCCGCCCCTGCGGGTGAGGAGTACGGCCGGAGTTCGAAGAGTCCGACTGAAGTCGGACCCACAGGAAATTGAGATCAGGAAATGCAGGGATCGGGTCGAGCGGCGGGAGTGCAGTGAGTCCGACTGAAGTCGGCGGTACAGACTGCCGGATGGATTGGGGGGGAGGTTCGGGGTTGGTTAGGCGAGGGGGGGATCGGACGGTTGGAGTGGGAAGGGAATG
>CAZFNN010000009.1:0-129031 GCA_964520555.1 uncultured Ignavibacteria bacterium | reverse complement strand
GACCGGCTGGTCGAGTCGCTCGTAGCAATTGTGCTCCGCCACCGCCAAATCGAATTTCTCGGTGGATTGCCAGTGGGTAATCTGCGGGCGGCCGTCCGGACGAAGATGAAAAAGAAGCCCCGGCACCATGCGATTCTGTTCCTGGTCGTCAATCATGACCGTGTTATGCGCCCGCGTTGAGCGGAACTGATTCCGGGCTTCGGCATCGGCCGTGTATACGTAGCTGCCAGGGTCAACAAACACTGGAGCCCCGTCATACTCCAGGGTGAAACTCAACAGATCGTTGTGCTTGTGATTGCCCAGCCCGGCGGTGCCGACTTCGTTGTTGAAGAAGTTGAGAACCACTCCTGGTGCCCTCATCTGACATATCCCGGTCTTCACGAAGCAGACCGAACTCCAGGTCGAGGCGACAGCAGCCGCATCGCGGCGGCTGGTGGAGCCGGTAACTATGAACGCTTCTTCTGGTGTCGGAGTGAACCCGGGCAACTGCAATTCGGGATCGCGACTGCAAGCCAGACTCAGCAAGTCGCGATAGTCGCGCGAGCCGCGCCACAGGAGTCGAAAAACGCGTCCATCGTCGTTGTCGCCAAACGGCTCGACCGTGCCGTCTGCCCGCGTGAAGCGCGCCAAATTCGCGATCATCTGGCGCAGACGTTCAGCATAGCCAGTTGAGAACGGCCGGCCGCATCTTTCGCTCAAGATCATTGCATAGAAGAACATCTCGGAAACAAGACCGTGATAAGGCAGGGAGGACTCATAGTCGATCCCGTCGGTCGTAACCTGCGACTGCAGTTCTTGCTCGAGTTCGCGATGGGCCAGATCGAACCAGTCGTGCGCCGTCGGGACACCCTGGAACATCCACCCGAGATAGAGCAGCCCGAGCAGGTCGGCAAGGTAGTGGTTCGTGTTGAACCCCGATCCGATCTTCTCCAAATTTTCTCGAATTGCGCGACCGGCCTTGTAGAACTCAAGCGTCAGCCGCTGGCGGAAACGCTCGCCGAAATCATTCCGCGCGGCAAACAGCTGATACGCTGCCAACCAGTTTAGACAGCGCAGCGCAATATCCATCGGACACGACCAATTGACCGTCTGCCCGTACTCGTTGGCTTCGATCCACGAGTTGATCTGATTCTCGTAGGCGGCAGCAAATGCCGGGTCGCCTTCGGCCAAATAGAGGATTGCCATCGGCAAGAAGTGCTGGCAGCGCGACAGCTCCCAGGGGACCTTGACATCCGAATCGTCGTTGAGATCGACAATTCGCTGGAGCCGGTAGTCGCGGGTTGCCCAACGCTTGCCGCTCTTAAAATCGCGCGACCAGTCAATCGGCCGGCCGGCGTCCACCCAGCCAGAGCCCAGCAGATTGAAGCGATGCTGCAACGCCTGGCGTGCCACCGTCTCGGCACGGGCGAAGTCCTCCGGCATCGTGCGCGACAAACTCCTGGCCATCGATGTGTCGATCAACCTCGGGAATATCAGCGGAAATCGTTCAAGCGAGCCTGCGGCGGTTGAACCGAGCTCAGCCAGAAACTGCTCGTCGGTCGGCTTGGGCGTCGGGATCATAGCCTGCACAATCTTGAGCTTGCGTCTGACCTTGTATCCGATGCGCTTGATGACTGCAGTTTCCATAGGGCGTGCTCTTAGGACTCCGATTATGGCGAGGCAATTCCGGGCGAAGTTGATGCGACCGAAGGTTGCGTCGGTAAGAGCCGGTCGGCATGAGTATCCATGACGTCGGCAGCGGAGAGGTAGTCTTCGGTACGCCCGATATCCAGCCAGAGGCCGCGATGCGCGTAGGCCTTGACGCGACGCCCCTGTGTCAGCAGCGACTGAACCAAGTCGGGGAAGTCACAGCGCGCACCGGCCGGAATCAACTCCAGTACCGACGGTGAGAAGACGTAAACGCCCATGCTCACCTTGTGCGAGTAGTTCGGCTTTTCCAGATAGTGAGTGACCAATGCTTGCGCGTCAGTTTCGAGAACGCCCAGATCGATGTTGATCTGCTTCTCGAAGACGGCGATCGAAAGCTCCGCACGGCTGTCAAGATGTGATTGATAGAACCGGCGGTAGTCGAGATCAGTCAGGATGTCGCCGTTCATCACCAGGAGCGGACGGTCAAAGTCGGCCAGGTTGGCCAGCGGCCCGGCCGTGCCGAGCGGCCGATCCTCGCGCAGGTAATCGATGCGGACATCCCAGGCCGCACCGTCGCCGAAATAGGCCTCGATAAGTTGATGGAGGTAGCCGACGGCAAAGGTGATTTCTGTGAAGCCATAATGCCGCAACTGCCGGACGATCGTCTCCGCAATCGGGTAGTTGCCGACCGGCATCAGCGGCTTGGGCAGGATCGTCGTGTACGGCCGCAAGCGAGTACCGGTACCACCCGCCAAGATCACGGCTCGCATGATTCCGCCTTTCGGCGCAGGCGCAGACGATGGCTGACTCCGCTGATCTGGCGGCGCCAATCACTCCGCAATTGCTGCAGGTCATTGGCCTCTTCCGGTGTCATCACTCGATGCATATAATCACGGCCGATGATGAAACCGCAGCTCAAGAGCAGCGCAGCGATGGCGGCCTGTAAAGTATTGACCAGTCTCTGCGGACCAGACTTGACCTCCGGTACCGACGGAAAATCGAGTGTCGCCACAACCGGCTTCTTGCGCTTCGCCTCGATTGTAGCCATCTCGAGTTGCTGGCTGAGCAGGGCATACACTTGGCCGATTTCCGTGACTTTTCTGGTCAGCCGTTCGTGTTCAAGTTGCAGGTCCGGAGCGGAGGCAATGTAGTAATTGCGATTCTGTTCACGAAATGCCAGCAACGAATCTTCGGCCGCCTGCAAGCGCCGCTCGGCGTCACGCAGCCGCGACTCAACGAAGGCGCGGCTTTCATCAAGACGGGCAAAGCGTTCACTGGAGCAGAATGCATCCAATTGCCGGATGTACTCCGCCGCAGTGAATTGGGCAAAATCCGGGTCGGTCCACTCAAACGTCAGCGAGATCATTCCCGATTGTTTGTCCTTGCCGACCGACGTCGCCTCAGTCAACTTTTCGAGAGCTTTCACGGGATCGTCGGAAAACACACCCCCGATCGTCGTCGCCTCCAATTTGGCGGCGAGCGCATCAGGCAGTTGGGCATGGAGCACGCGCTTGCGAACGACATCGGATCGCAGCATCTCCGGGAACAGCTTTGACGATGCCGTCGGGTCGGGATCGTTATTCATCATTTCCAGACCCGGAATCGCACCGGCAAGATTGCCGAGCGCCTGTGCCGGGTTGGTTGAGCCGGTGGGCAGCAAAGTGCCGGTGGACCTGTAATAATTCTGTAACAACAGATTGACGCCCAACGTTGCCAGCGTCATCACCGTCGTGAAGGTCAAGACAAACGTGCTGTGATTAGTCAAAAGCCGAAGGACACCGGTGATCTCCGGTCGGCGTGTTGTCTCTTTCGTCAAGAGTCGATCCATGAGCCTCCATGCTCCGTCCTGCAAATAGCAAGCCGGATGCCGGAAAGTAGGTCCGAGTTAATCGATTGACAAACAACAGGTTAGGTAGGATCGGAATTCGGTTCGACCTTTGACGATGACAATTGACGGAATTTATTTCCGCTCAGGCGGACAACACTATCCTGCTCAAGGAATTAAGTGTGGGCTTTCATCGCCGGGTAGCGCCGTGTTGCTCGCCGCCACAGCCAATAGACAAACCAGCCGCAGAGGACACCCACCAACGCGCCAACAACAACGTCGAACGGGTAGTGCACCCCGACCGCGATGCGCGAATAGCTGACAATCGCAGCGAATCCGAACAGGTACCACCGTGCCCGCGGATACAGCGCGCCAAGAAACATCGCTTGACCGAATGTATTGGCGGCGTGTGATGAAGGGAACGATAATCCCTGCGAGCAATTCACGAGGAGATGGACACCCGCGACCACGTGGCAGGGGCGAACGCGTTGTACCAGCGGCTTGATCAGCTGCGCCGAAACCTGATCCGAGATCGCGACGGCAATGATGCATCCCACGGCGGCCAGGCGACCGCGCGTCTTGCCGAAAAGGACGAGCGCCAGCACAATTGCCAGCAGAATCCCTCGCAAGATCCACGCATTGGTTGCCGCCGGCATCAAGAGGTCGCAGACCGGATTGGCCAGATTCCGGTTGATCATGACAAACAACTCGGTGTCGATTTGCTGAAGCTGCTCCAGCATCAGTCGATGTCCTCGCCTTCGATCGCCTCGACCACCACGCGCCCGCGCGATCGCTCGATCAGGGTCGTTCGCAACTGCTCGTACTGCGACAGTCGGATTTGTGCGTAAACAGCCACCTCTTGGGAGTAGTCGGTGCGCGCCGGCTTGATTCTGAATTCAGCGAGGGCGTGCATAACGACCGATGTCTCGTCGTGGCCAAAGCGGAGACAGAATCGTCGCTCGATCAGGCGCTCGACTATCGTAGCTTCCTCTAAGACCCGGTCAGCGGCCTGCCGGTAAGCCCGCGCCAGCCCGCCGGTGCCAAGCTTGACCCCGCCGAAATAGCGCGTCACTACCACCAGCGTATTAGTGACAGTCGCTGAGTTAAGGGCATCTAAAATTGGCCGCCCGGCAGTGCCGCTTGGCTCGCCGTCATCGGAGTAGCGTGGCTCAGCCTTCTCGTCGTCGATACCGACGCGGTAGGCGAAGCAGTTGTGGGTGGCATCGTGGAATCTGCGGCGGATCGCATCATACGCCGCCTCGGCGGATTCTCGTGTCGCGACTGGAACCGCTGTACCAATGAACCGCGAGCGCTCAATCTTGATCTCCGCTTGCGCCTGCTCCTTGATCGTGCGATAGGTGTCTTGCACAGATTCCGCCGGGTTGGAGATTCCGCTACACCATGTAGCGAATCACCATCTTCCAGTCGTCAGGATCTTTCAGGTGTACCGCCCCCAGTTCGTTTGTTGCCGCCCCGTCCAGATTGGGATTGAAGCAGGTGAATAGCGACTTGCCCTGCTTCATCGTCTCCCGGATCGCACTGGCCGTGCCGCCGGTTCCGGAAGTGATCTCGACGACTATCACCGAACGGGCCAGGCCGACGATAATGCGATTCCGCGACAGCAACCGGCCGACTTCAACCGCACTCTCCGGCGGATACTCCGAACAAATCAAGCCGTTAGTGACAATGTTGTCGGCCAGACTCTGATGCTCGGGCGGATAGATGTCTTCAATCCCGCATCCCAAGACGGCAATGGTCTTGCCCTCGGACTTGAGCGCCCCCAGATGCGCTGCCGCATCGATGCCGCGCGCCAAACCCGACACGACGACCGTGCCGGTCTCGGCGATGAGCGAGCCAAGCCGGACGCCTTCGGCAATCGCCTCGGCCGAAGCCTCGTGGCTGCCGACGATGGCCACGCAATTGTCACGGCAGACATCCAGGTTGCCGCGAAAATAGAGCAACGGCGGCGGATCGTTGATCTCCAGCAGCGCCGGCGGATACGTGCTGCCGACAACTGTCGTCAGGTAGATTTCGTTGTCGGCGTAGTCGGCGAGCCGGTGCCGGATCAAGTCGGAATTGTCGATCGACAACCGGATCAAGTCTTCCGTTTCCGGCGTCATCCGCGGCAAGTCGGCGATCTCGCCCGGCGCGCTCGCAAAGATGTTCTCAACCGTATCGAAGCGCGTAATCAACTGCTGCAACGTGCGCGGCCCCACGTTCGCATACTCGCGCAGTGCGACGATGGCTATGTCAGTGTCACTGTATTCCATGGATCTCGGCGTTACGGCTCCGGTGGCAAGGTAGCCGCCATCCGGCTGGACGTCAAGCATTCATCGCGTATCTCCGGCCGCGAATAAGACTTGCCCAATCTGAACGTGGACATTATTTATCGATTCATTATGGCCGGAAACAACAGGGCAGACAGGCGGTACGATGTCTACGGCATCGGCAATGCGCTGGTGGATTACATCTCGTTCGTCGACGACCAATTCCTGATCGACAAGAGCATTGGCAAGGGCATCATGACGTTGGTCGGCACATCGGGGCATGATACTCTGGAAGGGTTGCGCGCCCACGAAGTCAAGCGCTGTAGCGGCGGTTCGGCCGCCAATACGATCACCGGTCTGGCCGCACTGGGCGGTCGAGGCTGCTATTCGGGCAAAGTTGGAAATGACGAACTCGGCCGCTTCTATCGTGAAGACTTGACTCAGGCCGGTATTGACTTTTACGTCGAGCCCGACACTCTGCCGACCGGGTCATGTGTCAGCTTCGTGACCCCGGACGCCGAGCGCTCGATGCTGACCTTTCTCGGCGCCTCGACTCACCTCACCGATTCGGACATCCACCTTGAGGCGCTTGCGCAGTCGCAGTTTCTCTACCTCGAAGGTTACCTCTGGGATTCGCCCAAGGCTCGCAATGCGGCGGTTCGGGCGCTGGACGCGGCCAAACGCTCGGCTGTTCAAGTCGCCTTTTCTTTCTCGGATGCCTGGCTGGTGGGGCGCTTTCGCGACGATTTCGTACGCCTGATTGGGGAATACGTCGACGTGCTGTTTCTGAACGCGCGTGAATCGGAGGAGATCACCGGATTTCAGGATCCGCAGATGGCGGCACGGCAAATCGCCTCGCGGGTACCCTCCATCTGCCTCACCTGCGGCGCCGCCGGGGCAATCACAGTTTCCGACGGCCAGCTGCGAATGACGCCGGCCCTGCCGGTGACCAAAGTGGTCGATACCACCGGCGCCGGCGATCTCTATGCGGCGGGAGTTCTGCGAGGATTGACTTTGGGGTTTGATCTGGTGACCTCGTCAATGATCGGCGCTCGAGCGGCGGCTGCAATTGTGTCCAAGGTTGGAGCGCGTCTCGATCGGGATGATCTTCGCGGGTAGTCCTTCAATCTCCGATTACGGCGTAAGACAAACACGCTTCAGCTGCTACTTGCTCTTCCCCTTGAAGCGACATCGGCACGATGCGCTTCCAGCCGCGACGACGGCCGGCGTAGGTTAGCGCCAGCCAGGCAGCGGAGCCGGGGAAGGCGAAGTGCGCGAGCCGGTCTCTCAGTACGGCAAAGTCAAGGCCGGCAAATGCCGCTTCGACCTTTTGCCATCGTGCTTGCTGTCCGCTGTCGGCCAGGTCAATATCAATCTGCGTGCACGATACAATCAGGGAGTCTCCTAATGATGGATGGGCCAGCACCTCGCCGATGCCCGTAGCGAGCTCGGCATCATCGATTCCGGCCACAATCGGAATCAACCGAAAATCGCCGATTAGTTTCTGCAGCCATGGTAGCATCGATTCGATGACGAATTCCGCTTGCCGGCCGCCGGTGTGGCCGCGAGCCGACATGACGACGCGAGGATGCAGAGCGGACAGGGTCTTGGCCAACTCCAAATCCAGGAACACTCGTCCCAGCGGCGTCTCGTAGGCGCCGCCGTGAAAAATCGACGCATGGTCAAACATGACCTCCTGCGCACTGGCGACAACGACGACCGTCGGATAGTGATGGCGATTGAGTGCACGCAGGGCGCCGATCCCCGGTTCCGCGACTAGCCGATCCGGCGCAAATGGCGTCACAATCGCCCGCACCTCGCCCTTCGCCGACTGCGGTCGCGCAGAGGCTGCAATCCGTTGCTCCAATAACTCACTCAACTCCAGCGGATCGGCCGGATAGAGCTTGCCGGCATAAGCCATCCGCCGGACTTCATTCGGTTTCTGCTCGTGAACTTCCATGGGCGCCCCAGAATACTCAGCCGGGCGTAACGATGCAAGCTGAGAGTTGCCACTCCAGCCCCGGGTCGGCTGCTCAAGATCGCTCCAGACCAAGAAGAAGCGCAACAAGAGCTGCACCAGAGTCGAGTCACAATAGCACCGGTGCACCATCTTGTTGTCGTTCGGTGAATTTCCTTGACAAGCGTGACGGCGTGTGGTATAGAGGAACCGATCGCGGGGTGGAGCAGTCCGGTAGCTCGTTGGGCTCATAACCCAAAGGTCGGTGGTTCAAATCCACCCCCCGCTATTTTATTAAACTCGTCTTCCTTAAGTATCCCAGCTAACTTCAGCCTCGACGGTTTCCATGACTCTTCATTTGAGCCTCCGGACTCGAACTCCAGCTGCTTGAGAATTCGGGCATCTCCCAACTCGCTTCCGCGCGCGAACGACAAAACCTGACCCGGGTCGCGGTTTTAAAGTGGTTCAGCGTTAATTCAGAGTTAGCCTACTCTGACAATAACTATTTGAGTCCGACTGCAGAAAATACTTGACTCAAAAGAGGGTGTTATGTAGACTAATGTATCGAAAAGTCCAGATTTAAAGCCGTTTGGCAACGGCTTTTGAGTGCGTGTGTCTTTCTGGATCACAGGGACGTCCTCGAACTCCAACCTGTAGCCAAGAAACGGTCAGTGGAGTGGAAGGTGTCCATAACTGACGACGGCGTATCATGCGTTATGATACGATGGGCCTGGTCCCATAGGTCACTACTAACCCACTACAGGAGGATTTGCAATGATCTATTTGATCGATCCGCAGAATCCAGGCATCGAAGTCTGCATCTTCAAGTTCCTCTGTCCGAAGGATAGGGTCGTTCCGTGCTACGGAATCGATCCCGTCGAGATTTGAGGTGACGGATCCGCAGAGAGGGGCATCGCCCCTCTCTGCCTTTGGTTGAGTTGCGGTAAACTCCTCCTCCCAGGAACAGCACAATTTCTCTGACGCATTTCTTGCGTGCGAGGTGGTGCCACAAAGTTGAAATGGACACAGACGACCCGAGTTCTCCTGACTTTGATCTTGCCGGATCCGTGCGAAGCTCTGAAGCGGTGGAGAAAGTCGGGAATAAGCAAGATTCGATAGTGCGTTAGGTGCGTTTGCTGGTAGCGAGCATGACACAATGAGCAGAGTATCACGCTACAACCACTTTCAACAATGGCAAGGCGGCTATCGAATCGCCTTCAATGCCTTCACCGGTGCCCTCGCCTTGATGACTGAAGAAAATTTCGCGGCCTATCAAAGTCTGGCGGCAAGATTCTCCAACGGCAACTCAGCCAACGGTCTGACCGAATCGGAACAGGAATTACTGCGCCAACTCGAGCATGGCCGCTTCGTTCACCCTGACGACTGTGACGAGTTGCAGGCACTCAAGTTCACCCACGGCAGCGCCCGCTTTGATCGCACCGCACTGGCGTTGATCGTTGCGCCCACGTTAGCCTGCAACATGGCCTGTCCCTACTGCTTCGAGAACAACAAGCGCGGCAAGATGACGCCGGAGATCGCCGATCAGATCGTCGGATTCGTCAGCCGCCAGGCCAAAACACTGACTCAGCTCGATCTCACCTGGTATGGCGGCGAACCGCTGCTGGCCCTCGATGTCATCGAAAACCTGTCGCGCCGCCTTATCGGAATGGCAAGTGATGGGTCCTTCACCTATCGAGCCTCGATCATCACCAATGGCTATCTACTGAATCGCGACACCGTCGACAAGTTAGTCGATCTGAAAGTCGGCGTGTGCCAGGTGACGCTTGACGGCCCGGCACGACTGCACAACAAACGACGCCCGCTCAAGAACGGGAGAGACAGCTTCCAGACGATCGTTGACAATCTCAAATATGCCGCCGGCAAGCTGGTAGTGTCCGTGCGAGTTAACATCGACAAGAGTTTCAGTTCCGCCGACGTTGCCGAATTGCTGGCGGAATTAAAGGCTGCGGGCTTGCAGCAGCGCGTGTCGGTCAACTTCGGAATGGTTGAGCCGTCGTCCGCCACTTGCGCCGCCGTCGCCGAAGCCTGCTATGAAATTGCCGATTTCTCGCAGGTGGAAATCGGATTTTATCGGCAATTGCTCGACAACGGCTATGGCGTTGAGAAGCTGCCCAGCCCCTGTGCGGTCTTCTGCATGGCGCAATTGGTCAACGCCTTCTTGGTCGATCCGGACGGGAATCTCTATCGCTGCTGGAACTATGTCGGCGATCCAGCAAAGACCATGGGGCATATCCGCGACAAAATTGACTATCAGAATGCAAATTTCGTCAATCTCTTCGCTATTGATCCGTTTGTTGATCCGCTCTGTCGTGACTGCGACATTCTGCCGGTTTGCATGGGGGGCTGCCCGTCCAATCGGGCCGACCGCGGCCTGACCGGCGAACAGGCCTGCCAGAGCTGGAAACACAATCTTTCTCCGATGCTGGAAATTATTGCGCGCTCGCGAAGCCAGCGGGCGGCATCTACACCCAAGGAGCAATCATGACCGACTTCAAGTTCTATCCACGTTCCGTAGTCTGGGAGACTACTTTTGCCTGCAACATGCGGTGTCTGCACTGCGGCACCGCTGCCGGCAAGAAACGGCCCGACGAACTGACCACCGCCGAAGCCCTGAACATGATCGACGAGCTGGCAGCGCTGGGAGCCGAAGACATCACCCTCTCCGGCGGCGAACCGCTCCTTCGGGATGACTGGCTGATCCTGGCCAAGCGGATCCGCGAGCGCGGCATGAAAGCCCTGATGATATCGAACGGCCTGGCCTTCACCGATCAGGTGGTGCAGGATATCATGAGTGTGCCGTTGAACAAGGTCGGAGTGAGCTTTGACGGTACCGAGAAGACGCACAACTATATCCGCCAGCGCGACGACAGTTTCAGCGGCGCGTTGAACGCCATGCGCCTGATGCGCAAACACGGTTTCCGCCAGTTCTGCGCCGTGAGCCAGATCTCGAATATCAATATTGACGAGATGGACGCCATCCGCCGCATCCTGATCGAGGTCGGCTGCCCTCAATGGCGCGTCCAGCTCTGCACCTCGACCGGCCGCATGCGGGACAACCGTGACTTGATTCTCTCGCTCGACAATTATCCGCGCCTGATTGACAAGCTGATCACACTGCAGGAACATGATGACGAAATCGTCATTGATGTCGGTGAGAACATTGGCTACTACGGCCAGGCCGGCAATCAACTGCGCCAGGGCAACCCGTACTGGGGCTGCTATGCGGGCACCCGGATTCTCGGCATCGAATCCAACGGCGCCATCAAGGGATGTCTGTCGATGCCGGAGGAATTTGTCGAGGGCAACCTCCGCGAAAAGTCGCTGGCCGAAATTTGGAATAACCCGGACGGCTTTGCCTACAACCGCCAATTCACGCGCGAGACGGCGCGCGGCGAGTGTCACGACTGCCGGTACCTGCCGCTGTGCCGCGGCGGTTGTGCGACAACCTCGGTCTCGGCCACCGGCTGCCGCGCCGACAATCCCTACTGCATTTACCGAATGGAGCAGCAGCAGGGATTCGCCACGCCGCCGGACAGCGAGTACGTGGCCGCATTGCTGGCCAAATTCCCGCCGGTGGCGAAGGAAAGCCGGTAGTTTCAAGGCGCTGGAGCTTCAGCCCCCGGCGCCGGCGACCGCTCATGTCACTCAGCACCACCAAGGCACGACGGCTGTGGCAGTTTCTCAAGCCGTATTGGCGGCACGAACTGGTCACGCTGATCGTCATGCTGGCGATTACGGTGCTGATCCTCGCCGTGCCGTTGACGGTGCGGTATCTCGTCGACGTCCTTATACCCGAATTGATTCGATCCGGTGCTGCCGGCGCTATCGACCTCGCGCCGGTCGTCTGGTTCGGAATCGCCTTGGTCACCATCTACCTGTTGCAGGTTGTCCTGACCGGGGTGCGCGACTACTTCGTTGGTTTCATCGGAGCCCGCATCATTGCCGACATGCGCTCCCACCTGTTTGCGCATCTCGAACGACTGTCACTCAAGTTCTTTCAGACGCACAAAGTCGGCGAGGTGATGTCGCGGTTCCTCGCCGATGTCTCCCGCATCCAGGATTTGCTCTCGTCCACGCTGCTTGTGATTCTGAATAACATCCTTCTGCTCGCCGGCGTCCTTGCCTATCTGCTCTATGACAACTGGCAATTGACCTTGATTGCCATCATTCCCGTTCCGGTGACGATTCTCGTGACCGGCATCCTGAGCAAACACATTCACTCGACGGCGCGCGGACTTCAAGCCACGGTGGCGACGCTGTCGGCGGCGATTCAGGAATTGCTGGTCGGGCTTAAGATCGTGAAAGCCTTCGGTCGGGAGGATGCTGAGAACAAAAAGGTAGATGGAGTCATGTCCGGCCTGACCGGGTTCTACGTCAAGTTCAGCGTGCTCCGTTCAGTCGCCGGCAATGGCATTCAGTTTGTCAACGCACTCGGCCCGATCATCGTGCTCTGTGCCGGCGCCTACCTGGTTGCCGTCGGCACAATGCAGCTCGGACAGCTCTTCGCCTTCTACATGTATCTGTCGTTGCTGTACAGCCCGGTCCAGAGTCTGGCCGGTTCGCGCATCGAGGTCGCAGCGGCCATGGCCTCCGTCGAGCGCATCTTCGAGTATCTCGACCTGCCGCCGGCGGTGCAGGAAGATCCTGCGCCGGTGCGAATCAGCAAGTTCCGCGGCGATATCAAACTCACCGATGTGAGCTTCTCTTACGGTGACTCCAACTTTCGCATCGAAAACCTGAGCTTGCACATCCCCGCCGGCGAAACGCTGGCACTGGTGGGTCCATCCGGCTCTGGCAAGACAACTATCATCAACCTGATCATGCGCTTCTATGACCCCGATTCCGGCATCATCGCTGTCGATGGCGTGGATCTGCGCCGGCTCTCCCTGCAGACTCTGCGCGACAACATCGCGCTGGTGGATCAGGATCCGCTCCTATTCAACATGACCATCGGTGCAAATATCGCCTACTCTGACCCGTCCGCCAGTGCAGAACAAATCCAGCAAGCGGCCCAAATCGCCAACATCCACGATTTTATCTCCGGTTTACCGCGCGGTTACGACAGCATGGTCGGCGAACGCGGAGTCACGCTTTCCGGTGGCGAGAAGCAGCGTATCTGTCTGGCGCGAGCTTTGCTGAAAGATCCCCCGATCCTGATCCTCGACGAGGCTACCAGCGCCCTGGATTCAATCTCGGAGCAACTGATTCAAGATGCGCTCGATAAGGTCTTGGTGGGCAAGACGGCCATCATCATTGCGCATCGCCTGGCGACGGTGCAGCGCGCGGACCGGATCATTGCCCTCGATGGCGGCCGCATCGTGGCCCAGGGAACGCACTCCGAACTCCTGGACTCGTCGGCGCTCTATCAAGAACTGTCGCTAAAGCAATTGCGGGCGTAGGTCTCTGCTGCCTCGCACAATTCCCAAAGATTTGACTTCCCGTTCCTGCAAATTCAAACGCGCATTCCGCACTGAATCTCCTTATTATCTATCCCGCAGTCCTGTCGACACCGAAAACGAATTGCGCGTCGCGGTTGTGAGTGATTGAGTCCCAGAGAGAGGAGAACCATTGGACGTCAGGCGCTTTGACAGCACTTTGGAGGCGATCGGAAACACGCCGTTAGTCCGGCTGACTCGCATCACCGCAGATCTGCCCTGCGCAGTCTACGCCAAGTTGGAATTTCTAAACCCGTCCGGCAGCATCAAGGACCGGGTGGCCCGGCACATGATTCTCAGGGCGGAACGGGATGGCCGCATCAAGCCCGGTGACACGATTATCGAGAATTCGTCCGGCAACATGGCCATGAGTCTGGCCCTGATTGCTATTCAGCGTGGCTATAAACTGAAAGTGGTGGTTCGGGACACAATCAGCCCCGAGAAACTGAGCCAGTTGCTGGCGCTCGGAGTCGATGTGATCAAGGCCGACACCTCCTTGTCGCCGGAGTCGCCCGATTCCTACAATCAAATCACCCCGCGACTCGCGCGCGAGATTCCGAACTGCTATTTCCCCGATCAGCACAACAACCGCGAAAACAACGAGGCACATTACCTCACGACCGGTCCGGAGATCTGGGAGCAGATGGAGGGTCGGATTGACTATCTGGTCGCCGGAATGGGCACCGGCGGAACCATTGGCGGCGTTGGCCGCTATCTGAAGGAGAAAGACGCCAGGATTCAGATCGTTGCAGTCGATGTGATCGGTTCTGTCTACACCGAGTTCTTTCGCACCAAAAAGATGATCAAGCCGGCGCCATATCTGATGGAAGGACTCGGCGATGAATTCATCGTCGGCTGCGCCGATTTCACGGTTATCGATGACATGGTGCAGGTCGCTGATCGTGACGCGTTTCATACCGCGCGGCGGATAGCCCGACAGGAGGGCATTCTGGCTGGTGGCTCGAGTGGCGCGGCAATCCATGCCATCAAGAGGCTGAAGGATTCCTTCAAAGAGTCAGCCCGGATTGTGACGATTTTTCCGGACGGCGCTTCTCGCTATCTGAGCACGATCTACAACGACGATTGGCTGCAAGCCAAAGGAATGCTCTAAGACTCCTGACCAGACGGAACAACGCTGGGGTACACGAACGACTCGCCTTCGCAGGATCGTGCACGCAGACGGTGGTCGCGAACACCGGCGACCACCGAATGACTTTTGCTGCGCAGGTTATGATTTTTTGGAAAGCGCCTGCTTGATCACGCCGACGATGGCCATCAATATGCCGCCGCCGACGCCTCCCCCGGCTATGCTGGAGATAATTGACCCGAGGTCGAGACTGCTGGCCGCGGCGCCGGTCGCCGCGGCATCGCCTCCTGTCAGCATCCCGAGCAATTGCCCACCGAGCCCGCCGCCCAATATACCGGCAATCGAATTGCCTACGGCACCCAGGCTGATCTTCTTGACCAGCGCGCCGATGACGTTCCCGCCGACAGCACCGCTGACCAACTGGATGATTAATCCGGCAATGTCCATTTTACCTCCTCGGTTTGGTTCAGAAAGTAACTCACGACTCCACGGCCAATTCGGCCATGTAGATTTAACCGGTCCGGCCGCGATGGTCGGACCGGGTAAACATCAGCAACGGCCTGGATCAGCCGCCAACCCTTATCGCAACAAGCGCAGCACGATCAACAGGATCACTGCGCCAATGATCGACATGAGAAAGCCGCCCATCTTGAATTTCGCATTCGGCTCGGCTTTGCTGAACCGCCCGCCGATCAAGCCGCCGATCAGTCCGCCAATAACGCCGACTGCGGTTGTGGCCAGAAAGCCCATGTGATCGGCGCCCGGCAGTACCGCCCGCGCGACCAAGCCGGCAAAGAATCCGACAATGATGTACCAAATGATGTTCAGCATAACCCTCTCCTTGTTGAATGCTGAGAACCTCAGGCCCGGCCAGGAGGTTCGTCGACGGCATAGCGCCGGCCCGGGTCGGCCGCGCCTGGTTCGCCGCAGTCACACTCCTGCCTGCAATTCCGAATGTCGAATTAGTCCGTCAGTGTACCGCCTCCCACAGTCATTCTCTCGTCCCGATTGCATACAACCGGTAATGCTTGTCGAAGCGTTATACCAACATTGACACGATTGTTATCGCGGCGCAAGCGGTTTCTCGGCGGACCGATTTGACTGATCTCCGCCGCATTCTCTCAACGAAGCAGCACCATTGTTCGTCCGACCCGCGTCGATGAAGTTTTTAAGACGTAGTAGTAGACACCTGATGCTACCGGCATCTGCCGATCGTCACAACCGTTCCAGGTCATTTGCGCTTGACCTGCCGGCCGCCTCCCTTCAGATAATAGCCGGACTTGCTGACCGCGGATATTGTAAACTGTCAATGAAATCCAGTCCGCTTTGGGCAAGTTGAATTCGATAACCGTCGTCGGATTGAATGGGTTAGGACGATTTTGGGACAGCTCGACGGCATCGGGAAGAACCGCTGCCGGACTGCCCACCATGGCATCCAAAACTCCGATCAGTTCAGTGCGCCCGCGGCTTTCCGGGCAACCAAGCAGCGCCCGACGGATCTCGCTCCAATCGCATCCCTCCAATTGCCTGGCCAGATCTACGAAGTCGTTGACCTTGCCGGCGCGCTCGCTGGCGGCAACTGTCTTCAGCCAATTGTCGGCCACTCCGCAGACATCTTCCGCTTCAACAGCGCCGTTACCGTCGGCGTCGGCGTAGATCGCGGCGTAGGGCGACCAAGCGTTTTCGCCCAGCACAACGCGCGCCAGGTGGCGCGACCAAAGCCAATCTCTGTCGCCTCGCGGCGGACCCTGGCTGTCGAAGTAACGTCCAATCGGCAGAACATCGCGCTCATCAACGATACCATTGTGGTCGATATCGCCCGGCCAAACTGCCGCTCCAGTGACAAACGTTCGCACCGAGTCGCGACTGCGCAATGGGATGCCGTCGGTAGTCGTCAGGCCCGGACTGATGTGGATGATCACGGAGTCAAGTTCGAGAAATTCGTCTCCCGCAGCCGGGGCGACGATCAGTGTAACTCGATCATTCGCCGTCACGACGTCTGTGGTACAGCCGGCGCCTTTTCGACTCTCGACCACAACCGCCTCGAGTAGGGTCGCGGAGCTGATCAGGCCGTTAAATGGCAGGCTGATCTCTTCATTGATCTGAACGCTCCCCAGGATCGGCGGTACTGTCAATGCCAGCGACTTGCCCGCCACTAGGGTCACACGCGCATTGCCGCCATTTGAGAGCAAGTCAATGTGGGCCCAGTGGTATCCCGAGGCCAGCTGCGATGTATCAACCGCAAGTTCTACGTCAGCTTTTCCGCCAACCGCGATAGCCCCACCTTCGGGGCTGATTGCGAGCCACGGGACATCGGCGCTCCCGGACCACTCGAGTTGCGTTTCGCCGTGATTCTCGATAGTCAAAATCGCCGCTACGGCGTCAATCATGAACCGGACAGTATCGGGCTGTACGGCGATGATCGCACCGGGTCGCACCTCAATCGAGAACGAATTGGTATCTGCCAGAGACCCGTCACTGGCAATCAGGCTGACGGCATAGGTGCCGACTTGGTCAAGTTCCGGCGTGAAGGCAATCTCGCCGTCACCTCCACCAATGTCGGTAAAGGTCGCGTGGAGCGGCAGCCCAAGCGCACTCAAGGTCATAGGGTCGGAATCGGGGTCGTTCGCATGCACACTGTGAACCAATGACTGACCGACATGCATCGTCGTATCCCGCGCCGTGACCCAGACCGGCCGGCGATTGACGTTGGTCACCGTAATCGTCACGCTGGCATCGACTGAGAATGCGCCGTCCGTTGCCGCAAACGTGACCACATGCACGCCACTCTGCGCAAATGTCGGCGTCCAATTGAACTGCCCGCTGCCGTCGCCTCGGTCACTGAAGGCAGCGCCTGGCGGCAGCCCCGAGGCACTCAGTATCGGAATCGTGCCGTCCGGATCGGTTGACGTGATCACGATCTCGATCGGCTGCTGCTCTGCAATTTCGCGGTCTTCGATCGGACCGATCACTGGCGGGCGGTTTGTGCCGGTCACAAATAACCAGACTGAGGCGGTGTCGCTCAGTGTACCGTCGCTGGCAAAGAACGTCACGGCATATTCTCCAGCTTGACCGAAGTCGGGCGTGAACGTCAGACGACCTTGACCGCCGCCAAGATCGGTGAACGAGGCGTTTTGCGGTAGGCTCGTGGCGGTTAGCCCTGGTACCGTGCCATCCGGATCGCTGGCGTTGATGTTCAACACGAGCGTCTCGCCCTCAGCCACCGTATCATCGGCCATCGCCGCAAAGACCGGCGGGCGATTAACATTTGTCACTGTAATCTGTACCGACATCGTATCGGCAAGTTCACCGTCGCTGGCGTAGAAGGTCACATTGTATGCGCCCGCCTGTTCAAAAGAGGGGGTAAACGTGAGGCTGCCACTGCCATCGCCGTGATCTACGAATGCGCAGTTTGCCGGTAGGGCTCCGGTACTCAGATCGGGGATATCCTCATCCGGATCGCTGGCCTGCACCGTGAGAATCAACGTTTGCATCTCCAGGATCGTCGTATCCGCATGCTCGACGAACACCGGGGGCCGGTTGAGTGTACATTCCACCGCATACACGCCCATCCCGCCGCAGGTAGTGTTTGCGGCAGCACACGGAGACGTCGCCGCGATCGTGAAGTCACCTCCAACCGCGTCACAAAACAGCGGATCGGCAGCGACATTGCCGCGCAGACCCAGCTGTTGCGATAAGGCGCCCACCCAGTTGCCGCCGGCATTGCCGTAAATGTCCGTGCAAGAGATCGTTATACCGATGATGCCGTCGGCATCGTCGACCCCGGGACCGGTTGTGGAATTGGCGACGATGCAATTCGCCATCGAGATCGGACCGACATAGTTCCCCTCAACGTTCGGGTCAATGCCGGTCTTGTTGTTCACGAATGTCGAGTGGCTGATGCTCAAAGTCCCGACCTGCGCCAAATACATCCCGCCGCCGGTCGATGCCGTGTTGCCGAAGAAGAAGCATGAATCGATGCTGACGGTATTTTCCTCCGACCAATAGACCGCGATTGCCCCACCGTTCGTCTGTGAACGATTGCCGACAAAATCGCATCTGGTTACGGTCAGTTTATTACCATAGCTCTCAATCCCGTTCCCGGTGCCGTTGGTGATGGAACAGTCGGTCAATGTCAGAATCGAGTACAGCGCGCGGATCGCCCCGCTTTCTCCACGTGCGTTCGCCACGGATGTACCGAATTGGCAGCCGCTGATGGTGGCGGAAGTGCCGTCCCACATGCGGACTCCGTATCCGGAGTTGCCCGCGATGCGGCCGCCGGTGACGGTGACATTCGCACCCAATTCCAGTTGCACACCGGCACTATCGTTGTCCTGGATCACGCAATTCTCGATTCGGGCCTGCGAGCCGCTGCGGCAGTAGATACCGCGACCGGTGCTGCCCTCGATCACGCAATTGCGGATCGTCGGTGAGGCTGTCCAACAGAAGACAGCGGCGCCATTGCCGCCGCTGGCGTTGCGGATCGTGAATCCCTGCAGGACGATTCCGCCGGGGGCGTAATAATCGTAATTGAAGCCGGGATAGAGCCCCTGACAATCGATGATTGTTGTCGCCGGACCCGCCGATGAGACAATACTCACCGGGCGTTCGCCAAAGCTGCCGATATTGCAGTTCCCCGCGCCGGTATAGGTCCCGGGCGCCACACGCACGGTTCCCGCAGAGCGGAGTCCGAACGCTGTATAGGCAGCGCTAATCGTCGCAAACTCCGAGGGCACATCGTGGGTCCCGATGATGTCGAAGCGGTGTGCCGCGGAAAACGCAGAACTGATCCCCGTGTAGTTCGCCTGCACCCGCCAGTAATAATGCGTATTGAGGTAGCCGCCGGAATTCGGCAATGGCGCAGTCAGAGTGTAAGAACCCTCTGTGATTCCGGTAAAGGTACGGGGTGTGGGGAAGCTCGCACTTGTGTCGATCTGAAGCGTGTAATTTGCGCCGTCGTCCGACCAGGTGAAGGTGGGCAAGTTGTTTTCAATCGTCGCCAGGTTGGCCGGCGAAATTAGAGTCGGCGTCACCACTGTGAATTTGATTCGCCGCACCCAGTCGACGTAGACCGCGCCCTTGCCGCTGTACGAACCGATCAGCACCGAGACCGCGGCCAGGTCGGCAAACGCGCCCGCTGTCGGCTCCTGAAGCGAGATCGTCGTCCAGGCGTTGGTGGGCAGAGCGCTTGTCCAGCCGACATAACTGAACACGCTATCGCCCGGCTTCATGTAGCCGATCATCGCGTACGCCGTAGTTGAGAAGCTCTTGTAAACGCGCGCCTCGATCCGACTTGCCCCATCCCAGGTGGCTGGCACCGGGGATTGAATCGACTTGATCTGCCAGCTATAGTTGCAGCTGTCCATATAGTAACCGTCAAAGGCGCAGGTCATCTGCCCCGATCCGGTTCCGCCGAAACTGCTCCAAGCCAGCCCGAACGGCGACCCGACCGCTTTCATCCGCGTACGCTCGACGCAGCGAACATCGCGATAGTACTCTTGCACGGTATCGGCGGCGTGGAAGAAAGTCCAGCCGTCGAGACTGCTGGTGAAGTTGTACGCGAGGGTATCGTACCCTTGCGGCTCAAGCAGTTGCTCCCGTGCGAATACGGGTCCTTCTGGCTCCGTTTCAGTCGGTCGTCCAGCCAATGAAGATGGTGCCGAACCCAGAGCGAGCGAAGATAGCAGAAGACTCATCAGGCCGAGGAGAGCTGCCCGGACGGAATAAGGGACAAGCGAACTCATCAAAAAACCTCAAAAGAATGGTTGTTGTGGAGAGATGTCGTGTCCGTGGATGACCTGATCCATTTTAAGGTAAATCATTGCCATAAAATAGCAAGCGAGATTAATGTCGCGCTCCAACGTTCGCTGGAGTCTTCATATTCGGCTATCTAATGTCGATAAACCAATAAACGATTGAATTAGGGAAGGTTTTCTGATATCTTGTTGCTATGATTAAGGTTTCCTGTGCCGCCGACGTCGTCAACCCTCTGCTCATTCAGCCCGGAAGCGTCATTTACGCCTCTGGTAACGCTGCTACCCCTCAGTCACTGATCGAGCACCTGGGAATCGAAACCGGGATCAAAGATGTCGACCTTTATGCCGTCCTGCTCTTGGGCGATCGCATCCGCTCGGCGTTTACGGAAGAGGCCTGCAGTCGGATTACGTATCGCATCATCTTTAACAGCTACATCACCCGCGAGGCCGTGAATCGCGGCTGGGCGTTCTACCACCCGCTCCACCTGTCCGAGATTCCGCGCTACATCAAGAGCGCCATTCATCCCAGTGTCGCTTTCATCTGTGTCTCCGGCCCTGATCGCGGCGGCAACTACAGTCTCGGTACGACAGTCGAGGGTGTTTTGGAGGCGGTCAATTTCTGTAATCACAATGGTGGCATCGTCATCGCTGAACGCAATGAGCATATGCCGTTCGTGCTGGGCACAACGATACCGGAATCATCGATTGACTATCTGCTGGACGTCGAATACCCGCTGCCCTCATCCCCGATCCCGGAGCCGGATACCGTCGCGACGCGCATCGGCGAGATCATCGCCGGGCTGTACATCGTGGATGGTAGCGGCGCTGAGCCCGGATCAACCCTTCAGTACGGCATTGGCGAGGTGCCGGAGGCGGTCACGGAGGCGATCCTCAAGAAAGGCGTTAAGGACCTGTCAATCCATACCGAGTTGTTCGCCGACGCGATGGCCAAATTGATCAAGAAAGGTGTGGTGACCAATCGCTGGAAGAAGCATCTCAATTTCTCGGTTGCGGCGATTTTCTTGTCCGAAGCTCAGGCGGGATACGATTGGCTCGGTTACAACAGCGCCGTGCAGAGCCGCCCCTCCAACTACACCAACTCCGTTTTCAAGATTGCCGAACAACCGAACATGGTGTCGATTAACTCTGCTATCGGCGTTGACCTGCACGGCAATATCTGGGCCGATTCCCTCGAAGCGCGCAAGATCTACTCCGGCGTTGGGGGACAGAGCGACTTCATCCGCGGTGCGCAATACTCGGACGGCGGCGTGGCGATTATTGCGCTCAAGTCGCAAACCAGCAACGGCATCTCCAAAATCGTCGACCGCTGTCCGGCGGGGATCACCACGACGGCGACGCCGGTCGACAAGGTCATCATCGTGACCGAGTATGGCGCTCTCGACCCGCGCACTCTGAGCCTTGGCGAGCGAGCCGTCGGCATTGCCCACCTGGCCAAGCCGAGCGAGCGCGAAAAACTGCTTAAGATCATCAAGGACAGCCCCGAGTTTCACAAACCGAACACAATGGGGGATCGGCGACCGCCCGGCTTTACGCCTTACGAGGACGCCGTCAAGCTTCTGCGTTAGCGCTCTCGGCCGCCGCCATCAAACGGCGATTCTCTTTCCCAATCATTACCGCCAGGATCAGCCACAGCACAACCAGTGCCACGTTCACAAGGGCAAATTGCTGCGTCTTAAAAGCCAGCCACGTGCCGCCGGCGTAGACGACGACCGCAGAGAGCACGTCGCCGATGCGCCAGAAGAACGAATCGATGGCAACCTTGGCCTTGTATTTCTCCTCGCGCGTCGTCGGCAAGAAGAGCATCTGGCGCACCGTGTTATTGAGGGAATAGTCTGTAGCGTTCTCGCTGGTCTTGGCCAGCCGGATGAGTGACAATATCGGCGTGATAGCGACCAAGAGATATCCTCCCAGCGCTATCAGGGGCATTACCATGATCGCGGTGCGAATGCCGAACCACTTGATCAACCGCGAAACAAAGAACAATTGCGCCGCCAGCCCGATGAGATTCACCCAGAAGAAAAAGTCAGCATAAAACTTCCCGATAAACACCTTCTCGGCATTCAACCCGATCTCGCCGCCGCTTCCACCGGCCACTGCCTGAAGGGCCGCTTCGCTGACGATGTCGCCCAGAATGTACTCACCTGTGGTGTTTACCCAGTTCGTCACCAACACCAGCAGTGCGATCAGAAGCAGATAGCGGTTGCGTCGGACCACGCCAAATGCCCCGCCCGGCCCGACCGGTTCGTCGGCGGTGTGTCGGTCCGGCGTTCTACCCTGATGCCGCGAGCTTTGGCGCTTGTGCGACTCGACGACGTTAACCAGCACCAGACTTGCGAGCAGCAACGCAGCAGAGATCAGCAGCAACTCGTAGATTCCAATAATGTCAATCAGCACATCGGCAAGCTTGGCGCCCACAACCGCGCCCAGAGAACCGCCGAAGACGATGATGGCAAACAGCCGCTTGCCGGCCTCCGGCGTGTGAATGTCATTGGCAAAGCCCCAAAACTGCGCTATGACCGTCAGGCTGAAGATACCGACCCAGACAAAGTAGATTACGCCCACGTACGCAACCTTCGCAACCCCCAGCAGGTAGAAGGCGGCAAATCCGAGAACGAAGAAGCCGGTAACGTAAGTCAGCAGCCGACGGCGATTGAGCCGCTCTACAAGTTTGGCGTAAGCACCCACGAAGAATATGAGCAGAATGGCCTGGAAGGCTGCCAGATACGACTTCAGTTCCGCGCCACCGCCGGCCAGAATGAGCGGTTCACGGACAACCTTGGCGATGTAATAAGATGTGAGGATCAGAAAAATGCTGAGCGTGAGCAGCAGCGTATTCCCAGCCTCTCCCGAACGCACTTCGGCAAAGAGGTTGAGGAATTTTCCAAGCGGGTCTGAACGGCGTCGCGGTGAGTCCATTGCAAATCCTGTCTATGCAGCCTCAGTCGCAGATGACAAGCCACGGGAAAAGGTCATGGAAGGTAACAGGTAGTGCATGAGTGTGTGTTTACCTTCGGCGCGCAAACAGCGCCGCCCAGGAACCAGCCCCATAGGTAATGTGCAACAATGTGAACCAAATCGGCAAGAGAATCCAGAACCGGGGAGCACGGCCGCCAACGACGATGACGCCGGTCGCGGTCAATGCGCCCAGCAGATAAATGCCCGTCATGACGCCGAGAACAGCCCCGAACGGTCGATACCAGATCCCGACGAGCGCGAGTAAACCCAGACTCCCGACAAACGCCATAGGCATGAGGTGACGAAGCAAGACGCCGCCGCGATTCATTCGTTTGAGCATAATGCACCAGAACCCGTTGTGCCAGGCTTGGCGCAAAAGCCCGCGCAGAGAATTGCGGCAAAGATAGACTGGATGGATCTCCGGGTTGAAGTACGCCCTCAGGCCGAGTCGATTCATACGGTCGTGCAGATCATTGTCTTGACTCCGCGGCAACGACTCATCGAATCCGCCGGCGGCTACGATCGCCGCGCGTTGATAGAGCGCCATCGTCACCGCCGGAACCCAACCCGGTTCTCCGCCAATCCGATGTTCTCCGCCGCCCACGCCGAAACGACTTGACAGGACCGCGGCATTCAGCTGCCCGGCCGTCGTCGTTCCGCGGGTCTCCAGCACGCCGCCGACGGCGGCAGCACCGGTTGCCTTCATGGTGGTCCAGCACTGCTTCAGGTGCTCCGGTCTCAGGAGTGCGTGTCCGGAAATCCACAGCAGATGGTCGCATCGAGAGTTCCTTACACCGATGTTCATGCCGGCGGCCACCTGGCTGGCTGGATTCTGGAAGAAACGAATACGTTGATCGCTACTCATCCATCTCTGGATGATGTCAACCGTGCCGTCAGTAGACATTCCGTCGATGACGAGGATTTCCAGCAAATCGTGCGGATAGTCCAGCGCGGCAATGGCCTTAAGGCAGTCATCAAGATGCTCAGCTTCGTTACGCACGGCCAGTATCACGCTGACGCCAGGCCACGTCGAGGGGAGGTCCGGACTCGCCGACGAACGGTGCTTACCCTCGGAAGGTCGCAACATAATCCATGCCGGCACCGTCGATCTTGGTGATGTTACATGTGGAGAATCCAGCGGAGCGCGCCAGGTCGGAGATCTGGTTCCGGTCGAAGAAGTAAACCGGGCAGCGCTTAATCCGGTAACGTAGTTTGCGCAAGGGGGTTCGGTACACGGATTTGCTTGGAAAAGACGCAATCACCGAGTGGCCCGCCAAATCGCGAAGTTTGCGGAGACTGGCCAGCGGATCCGCGAGGTAGTCGAAGAATCCCATTGCGACTACGACATCGAATCTCTCGGCGGTCGAGAACGCGTCAATGTCAGCCTCTATTAACTCTACCTCACCTGCAGTCTCTCCCAGCGACTTGACGTACTGCCGCGCCAGTTCCAGCATGGTTGATGAGATATCGACACCCACGACCCGGCAGACGCCCGCCTCAAGGTAGCCCCGAATATAGCGTCCGCTGCCGACGCCAACGTCCAGGACGCTGCGGGCGCCGCTGGCGCGCACATGATCCATCGTCAGTCCGTAACGCACATAGATATCGCTCCGGAAGTGTCGATTTAGAAAGCGCATGATGACGCCGGACTTTTCAAGAGCGTAGAGTGAGTCAAACAACTCCGCCTTGCGGTCGAAGTAATCGGCTGCGCGTTGATGTTCAATGGCACGCGACCTGGCATCAGTCATGCTTCATCCCTTCGGCTTCAAGCAGGGTCCGCACCGGCGCGACGCTGACACCGCTCAGGATTTCTGCGAATCGTGTCATACCGTTTCTTACGCGACAATAGTGACGTAGTTTGCGCAGCGGCGATAAGCCGGGAATCGTCGGGATCTCCGGTCCCAATTCGTACGGGTGGATGTAGAACATCGTGGCCTGGCCGATTCGCGCCGCTCGGCGCACAAGCCGACGGGTCAGCCAGATCGGATACAACCGCAAGTAGCCGCCGCCGGCATAGGGAACAATCTTGCCGGCGATACGAAAAGTTGCCGCCGGAAATTCCCAGAGGCCGTTCTCGAGGCGATGGATGTAATGCGACTTCAGTGGTACGCCGTAGACATCATGGACGTCGGTCGGGTTAAGCGAGGTATCGTAACGGAAACCGGCCTCAAGGATCTCATCCAGGGCCCACCAATTGTCGGTACGGATTGAGAAGTCCGGTGCCCGAAAGCCGATGATACGATTGCCCGAAGCCTGCTCCAGAGCATCTTTGCCGCGCCGTAGATCACTGCGAAATTCTTGCCGCGACTGCCCGAAAATGCGTCTGTGCCAGAAGCTGTGGGAAGCTATCTCGTGACCGGCTTCGGTGATCCGGCGAACTAACTGCGGTAGTCGCTCACCGACGCGGCCGAGGACGAAGAAAGTTGCCTGCCAGCCGCGTTGGGCGAACTGCTCGAGGATCACGTTGGTGTTCCTCTCAACCTCCGAATCTTGGCGCGGCTCTGCCAGAAATTCCTGTGGCACCGGAAAGCTCTCGGCCATGCCCTCGGCGAAAGCCTCGACGTCCACGGTCAGACAATGTCGCAACACTCGACTGGCCTCACTGCTGTAGCGCTCCAAATGTCACACTGACGAGTACGATGACCTCGACAGACTCGGAAGATACGCTCTAACAACAAGCAAGACAAGACGAATCGAAGTCACTATCGTCAGACGAAGCAGTGGCGGCAAGGGTGTCGCTTCAACTATATTCCCTCCGATTGTTGCGCATGACGGGAGGTGTGAGCAATGCAGTCTTCCTATCCATATTATCTCGGCGGTCGCCCGGTTGCGGCCAATACCGACCTGGCCGTTGTTGACAAGTTTTCCGGCGAGCCGGTCACGCGGGTCGCGCTGGCCGATGGCCCCGTTATTGACGATGCGATTGCTCTTGCCGTTGCCGCCGAAGAGCCGATGCGCAAATTGCCGGCATTCCAGCGCCAGGCCATTCTCAATCATTGTGTCCGTCGGTTTGAAGAACGAGCGGAGGAGTTGGCACTCGCGCTCTGCCTTGAAGCCGGCAAACCGATCCGCGACGCGCGCGGGGAAGTCACGCGCCTGATCGATACCTTCCGGATCGCCGCCGAAGAGTCGGTGCGCATTCTCGGCGAAGTCCTGCCGCTCGACATTACTCCCCGGGCGCGCGGCTATCTCGGGATGTGGAAGCGGGTGCCGGTCGGTGCCTGCGCCTTGATTTCGCCCTTCAATTTCCCGCTGAACCTCGTGGCCCATAAGATCGCGCCGGCTATCGCCGCCGGTTGTCCGTTCGTGCTCAAGCCGGCCACCTATACGCCAATAGGCGCGCTGCTGATCGGCGAAATTCTGTCTGAAACCGATCTGCCTGCGGGAGCGTTTTCTATCCTGCCGTCCAAGCGTGAGTCGGCTGATCTGCTCGTAACCGACGAGCGCCTCAAACTCCTCTCGTTCACCGGATCGCCGGCTGCCGGCTGGGACATGAAAGCCCGTTGTGGCCGCAAGAAAGTCGTCCTGGAACTTGGCGGCAATGCCGCCTGCGTCGTCGATGCCGACGCTGACCTCGATGATGCCGTGCAACGTATCGTCTTTGGCGCGTTCTATCAATCGGGACAAAGCTGCATCAGTGTACAGCGAATTATCGTCCACGAGACCGTCTATGCGATGTTCAAGACGAAATTGGTGGCCGCCTCCAAAGCCCTCAAGATGGGTGATCCTCGGGACGAGAGCACCTTTATCGGCCCGCTGATCTCCGAGGACGACGCCCGCCGTCTCGAGAATTGGATTCAGTCCGCTCTGGCTGCGGGGGGTAGACTTCTCTGCGGCGGCCGGCGCGACGGCGTGATGCTCGAACCAACCCTGCTGGAAGCTGTGCCGCTCGATCAGACGATCTGCACCAACGAAGCCTTCGGTCCGGTGGCGGTACTGTCAACATTCCGCGATTTTGATGAGGCTCTGAGCGAAGTCAATAACAGCAGGTACGGCCTCCAGGCGGGAATCTTCACGCGTGATATCCAGAAAGCGCACCACGCCTGGGATACTCTCCAGGTTGGCGGTGTCGTCATCGGCGATGTGCCGTCCTGGCGGGTCGACCACATGCCGTATGGCGGGGTCAAGGAGAGCGGCTTCGGCCGCGAGGGTATCCGCTGGGCGATCGAAGACATGACCGAGATCCGGCTGATGGTCCTGCGCCAGAAGTGATTTATCCGCAACGCCGCTCTCCAATTTTCCGGGATCGAATCGTATTTCTTCTAATCCCAATCTTGAGAGGATGCTGCGGGCGTTATCGAAATGGCGTGATCCATCATGAGTCTTGATAGCAACAGACAATCATCTGGCGTGGGCAGTAGCTTCCCGCGCACGCGCCACTCCGCGATTGCGGCGCTCAAATCGGAGGTCGGCGAAGAACGCCGCATTGCCATGGGGCGCATCATCGATCTGTACTGGATGCCGGTCTACAAGTATCTTCGCCTGCGCTGGCACAAGGATCGCCCCGAAGCCGCGGATCTCACTCAAGGGTTCTTCCTCCGCGCGCTTGAACAGGAATTCCTTGCCGATTTCGATGCCGGCAAAGCGCGTTTCCGAACCTTTCTGCGCGTCTGTCTCGACCGCTATGTTGGCAAGGAAAACGCGGCCGCATCGCGCCAGAAGCGCGGTGGCGACCTCCAGCACTTGTCGCTGGACTTCGACTTTGCCGAAGGCGAAATCGCCGCGCTGCCGCAAGCCCACGCGCCGGCCCCTGATCAATTGTTCGAGCGTGAGTGGATGCGCAGCCTGTTTGCGCATTGCGTCGAGCTGTTGCGGTGTCAGTGCGAAACTGCCGGCAAATCGAAGCAATTCACCATCTTTGAGCGCTATGATTTGGAGGCGCTCGACGGCGAAACACGCATCACCTATCGCGAACTGGCCGAGTCGTTTCAAATCTCTGAGGAAACCGTGACCAACTACTTGTCGGCCGTGCGCCGTGATTTCCGCCGGATCGTCCTTGCGGAAATCCGCGAACTGACGGCTACCGACGAAGAGTACCGCGAGGAAGTCCGCGCCGTGCTGGGGATCGACGCCGCGTGAAACACCTTTCCGATTCCGGATTGCGCCGGTTACAGGGCGTGCTCGATGAACCGGATTTGAGCGGCACCAAGTACGAACTGCAGGATCGAATCGGCGCCGGCGGAATGGCGACTGTCTACCGTGGCCGCGACCGGGAACTTAACCGCACGGTGGCGATCAAGGTTGTCTCGCTGCTCGACGAAACCGGCGATCTATCCCGCCGCATGCTGCATGAGGCGCGTATCGTGGCGCAACTCGAACATCCGGGAGTCGTGCCGATCCACGACGTCGGTCAGCTATCCGACGGCCGCGCCTTTTACGCGATGAAGTATGTGGAAGGGAAAACGCTGGAAACCCTTAAGCTGGAGGAGCTAAGTTTTGCCGACCGCCTGCGCATCTTCCTCAAGGTGTGTGAGGCTCTCGCCTTCGCTCATTCGCGCTTCATCATCCATCGCGACCTCAAACCCGGAAATATCATGATCGGCGCCTTTGGCGAAGTGCTGGTCATGGACTGGGGGATTGCCTGGGCGGCCGAAACGGCACGCGCCGAACCGCCGTCGACACCGCTTGACCCGTCGGCTACCACGATTCCGAACGCAACCGCGCCCGGTACCGTCATCGGCACACCCGCTTATATGGCGCCGGAGCAGGCGCGCGGCGAAGTTCACCGCATCGACGTGCGCTCCGACATCTACTCCCTTGGTGCTGTCCTCTATTTTCTCCTGACCAGCCGCGCTCCATTCGGTGGCCCGGAAGAAATTGTGATTCGCGAACAGGTTGTCGCCGGCAGCTTCAAGCCGCCGCGCCAACGGAATCGGTCGATCTCGCGTGCTCTGGAGGCAATTTGCCTCAAGGCAATGGCACGGAATCCGGAGTTGCGCTATGCGACCGTAACTCAACTGGCCGGCGACGTCGCCGCCTTTCTGGATGGCAGGGAAGTCTCCGCTTACCGCGAGAACCCGCTTGAGCACTTCTGGCGCTGGGCGAACCGGAACAAGGTGATTGTGCTGATCGTCATCGGCTATATGGTGATCAGGTCGATCATTTATTTCTTCCTCGGGTCGTAAAGGAATCGCCCCGCCCGGGCAATAGAAGATTAGAAGCTGTCTGATAACACGAAACCAAGGAGTTGCAGATGTCCAAACCAATTCTCGGGCTGATCCTGGGCGCCGTTCTGGGCGCCATTGACGGCCTGACCGCCCTGTTTTCTGCGCCAGAAACGACACCGGCCATTGCTGGCATTGTCATCGGCTCCACGCTGAAAGGTATGATCGCCGGCGTCATCATTGGATTTGTCGCGCGCAAGTTTCGGAGCATGAAAATTGGAATCACGGTCGGAATTCTCGTCGGCTTCGCGCTGGCGTTCATCATCGCGGCGATGCCGGATGAAACGGGCAAGCATTATTGGCTCGAGATCCTCATTCCCGGCACCCTCGTCGGCCTGGTTCTCGGCCTGCTGACTCAGCTTTATGGCCGCGTGCCGGCGACCACCCGATAAATCAATGTCCATTCGCAGATTGGAAATCATGCCCAAGAGAGGAATTGTATGTCTCAGCCCGTAGTTCATTTTGAAATCAACGTCAAGGACCGCGCCAAGTCGGTCGAATTCTACTCGCAGCTTTTCGGTTGGAAAACCAGCTCCGCGCCGGGATTCGATTATTCCCTGGTTGATCCCGCCAACGAGAAAACGATTGGCGGAGGGATCGGGCCGTTTCAGCCGGGGCAAGGTCCTTCGATTACATTTTATGTCGGTGTCGACGACCTTCAGGCCAGCCTCAACAAGGCGGAAAAACTCGGCGGCAAAACGGTGATGCCGCCGACGCCAATCCCCGGGATCGGCAGTTGCGCGATGTTCGCCGACCTCGACGGGAATGTGGTCGGCCTGTTCAAAGGCAATTCCTGAGCTGTCCGCGGTATTCGAACAGGTTCTGACTCAGGTCGCAAGCCATCTTTCGGAGAAACGACTGGCGCCGCGCCGGCTAAACGGCCGGCGCGAAGCCAACTTCGATTTTGCGGCTGTACTTTCCCTTGGCATCGCTGTTCAAAAGTCGCCCGTTTTGCGCGTTGTTTGCTATATTTCTCCGTTCCGCTTGATCTTACGCCGACGAGTGAAATGGAGGACAAAAACATGCGTTTACGTACCGGGCAGATCAGATGTATGTTAATGGCCGCAGCACTCGTCACATCTTTGCTGGCGGTCTCAAGCGGCTGGGTCGATGCGGCCGAGCGAATCCGTATCGGCAAGCGCTATCAGGGCGGCGTGGAGTTTACCGCCAAACCGAATATCGTGATCGCGCAATGGCGCATGACCATTGATAGCATCACGACGGAACACTCGCTGATGTACAAAGGCATGCGCAGCGAAACCACTGCCATGCTGGAGACTCGCGTTGTCGAGCGTAACAACGTCCGGCAAACCGAAAAGCAAGTGCATCAGGATTCGGTGCTGATCAAGTTCGATTGTGGAGGCGACGTGCTGCAAAAGATCGAGCCGCTCACTTTTGCCATGCGCCTGGCCGACGGCAGCCTCAAGTATACCGTCCTGGCTGATTGGGACACCGTTTATATCGATCCGGACACCGCGTTCTTGCGCTGCCGCTTTGGTCACGAGTGGCTGCGGGGCAATCGCGATACCTGTCCGATCTGCGGCGCGCGACTCGAACGGGGTAAATCATAATCCCCGTTCGACTTCTTTATTGACTGTCTCCCGTTCCCCCAATACATTCTCGCTACATTCATTGACCGTTGCCGTCTGGGTTTGAACCGCCCTTCCGCTCATGCGACAGTATGAGCGGAAGGAGTCTAACAAGGAACTTACTATGCCTCCAGCAGCCAGAATCGGAGATATGACCGCCCACGGGGGCAGCATTGTGGTGGGCTTCCCGCAAGTTCTGATCGGCGGCATGCCGGCCGCCCGCCTCGGTGATATGCACGTCTGCCCGATGGTTAATCCGGGCACGCCCCCGCCGCCGCACGTCGGTGGCCCGATCACGAAAGGCTCCTCGGGCGTAATGATCGGTGGCCAGCCGGCGGCACGGGTCGGCGATATGTGCACCTGCTCGGGGCCACCGGATTCAATCGTCGCCGGTTGCTTCACCGTGTTGATCGGTGAAGCCGGGGGTGGCGGTGGCGCCGGCTCGTCGGGATCAGGCGGCTCAGGCGCTATTGCCGCTCAAGAGCAAACGGCCGCCGAGACTGAGGCCGGCGAGGTCGAGAGCGGGGAAGGCACAGAAACCGAGTCTGAAACTGAGGGGCACTACATCCAGGTTACCGCTGTCGACTCCGCCGGATTTCCGATAACCGACTGCAACTACCGTCTGAAGGCGCCCAACGGTGATATCAGCGGCGGTCTGCTGGCTGGCGGCTTCAAAGAATCCGTGACCGAAACCGGGGATTACGAGCTGACGCTGCGGGCGATCGTCACCGCCGTCTGGTCGAAAACGACCGCCAAAGTTGGCGAAACCGTCAAGCTCACGGCCGAGACTGCCGGACTAAAGGATGAAGCAAAAGCCCGGCTCGAAATCTGGATCTACGATCCCAATTACTCCACCGAACGCCTCAAAATCATCGAAAGCAAAATCTCCGGTAACAAGGTGGAAGCCGAGTGGCTGGTGGAAGTCGACGATGACATGCTGGCGGTGGCACGCGAGAAGGAGATCATGGGCCGCTTCTCAATGCCGCAGTTCTACTTTGTCGTGACCGTCGGCAACTTCAGCAAGCGTTCCGGCATGTTGACGATTATCGATGACCTCGAATTCGAACTCAAGGATGAGTTCGGCAATCCGATCCCGGATAAACAATACAGCCTCTACCTCCCGAACGGCTCAATCCGCACCGGTAACCTCGATGGCTCCGGCAAAGGGAAGGAAACCGATCTGCCGGCCGGGAGTATACGTGTAGCGTTCGATATCAAGGACGAAGAGTGGACCCAATAGCACGGACAGCGAGCGACAATTATGGGATTTAGCGTCTTCGGCTCATTCCGCGACTTCCTGCTGCGACTCGGTGCGCGCACCGGCACTCCAACGACTTTTGTCCATCACCGTCTCCAGGTCGACATCCTCGAAATGGAGGACGTGCTCTTCCATCTCGACAGCGCCGTCATGATGCCGGAACGCCCCTCCGGCGCATCCTCGTCGGAGGGAGTTGGTGATGATTCGTCCGATGCGGCCACCCAACAGCAACAGGACCAAGTGACCGGCGTGCGCGCTCTTGCCCTCGGACTGAAGCAATTTGAGTTCAATCCCAACAAACGCCTCCTCATCGCCGGCCATGCCGATACGTCCGGCCAGGCCAAGATGAACTTCGAGCTCTCCGCCCTGCGGGCGCAGAATGTGCAATACCTCATCGACGGCGACCGCGAGAAGTGGGCCAAGGTCTCTGAATCGCGGCACCGCATCGAGGACTATCAGCAGATCATGCTGTTTGTCAAGCAGAACACCCGGTGGGGCTGGAACTGCGATCCGGGCGCCATTAACAACCAGTGGAATAACCCGACCAAAGAAGCGACCAAGAACTTCATCACATCATACAACGCCTGGGTCTTGGCCAACCAGGCGCCGCCGGGAGCGACGGTCATTCCCGACAATACGATTTCGATCATATCCAATTCCGGCACCCACCGCTGGACGCTCGACATGTGGCGCGCGGTCTTTGATATCTACAATGATGAAATCGCCGCCGCCCTCGGAGTACCGCGCGGCCAGATCGGCCGCTATCGTGCGCTGGTCATGTATACCGATGATCTCAAACAGCTCGTGGCCTGCGGCGAATCATTCCCGCTTGATAACGCCGGTCGCGACAACTATCGCTCGCAGCTCAACCGCCGCGTCGAATTGCTCTTCTTCGACAAGGAGGAAATTCCCGTCCTGAATTGCCCGACGCGTACGTCGTCGATTCATACGCCTGCGGAATGCCCCCTGTGGCACAAATGGCACTTTGCGGCCGTGCATATCGATCCGGCTGATCTGACCGCAACCGCCTATCACCTGCGTTTCAACTATTTCGATCGGGTGCATCAGGCTGTCAAAACGATGCCGGACGGTCTTGTGATCAAGGCCTTCGAGAATCTCAGCACCGAAATCCCCGCCCGCATCACCTTCTCGAACGGCGTCTACATGGTCAAGGTGCAGAACAATCCCGCGCGTACCGATATTCACTTTACCTTTGCGACGACCAACCAGTGGCTGTTCTCGGCCGACGACCAAACCGATCCGGTCCTGGTCACCAAGACGCCCGCGGAGATCGCCGCCTTGCCCTGGCTTGAACGCATCAAGTACTATGACCTTCCGGCGGAATGGTCGTCGCGGAATTACTTCACGCGCTACGACAACACCAACCCGAATACCGGCGACCGTTTTGTCGAAGTCATGCGGACCCACAAGCAACTGAAGCCCTACGGCGGTAACACGACCGATCCGAATCAGCCGCTTACGTTTTCGCTTGATGATATCGTTCTTGGCGACACGAACCGCTCGCAGGCTGTCCGCGACCGCAACGCCTCCGGCACGCCGATCAATCTCGATGCCAATTCGCGCATCGCTGTCTTCTACATCGACCACACGACCAATGAGACCGTCGCCGGCACTACCAAGAACCTGCGCAAGCTGATGCTTCACAATCCCGACCCGAACCTGGCGATTTTCACCAACCAGCCCTTCAGCGCTAATCTGGTCACGGATGTCCCCGGCAACACGCGTGTCGTCTATTTCTGCAATGGCTTCTACGATGTCTACGACAAGCGCTCGCGCGCATCCGACCCCGGCTTCAATTTCTCGGCCAATCACGTGGTCGGCGCGCGGCTGGCGTTGCTGGATGACGCCGATGTCCATGCCTCGCACACCGCGATCGCCTCCAACGCGTCGGATCGTTCCAAAGCCTACACGCTGTCAGACGGCAACCCGGTGATTGGCCATTACACGCTCCACTATTTGCACAATTGCGATATCCTGGACGGCAAGCCGCTGCACTATCTGCTCACGCACTGGAACTGTCGGATCCAAGCCGTGGCTCCGGCAACTGCAGCCGACGTCGCCAACCACCGCCATCCGGGCATGAAAAACGCCAACGACCGTATGAATCGGAAGAATTACCTCTTTGAACGCAAGAGCGGCACCCACGACATCGTCATCCGACCCTACTATTTCATGGAGGCAAAAAACAGTACGAACGGCGGCGCGCATAAGGCGATGGTCGATATCGTCCAAGCGGGGAGCTGGATGATGATTGACACCGCCAACTTCCGCCAGGCCGCGTACCGGGCTGAACCTAACCGCTTCTCGTCTCCCGATGCCGACAATACCCGGCAGGACCTCGACGGCAATACCAACGATCCACTGGCGAACTCGCATGAAATGGGCCATGCGCTCGGGAATGCCGATGAATATCTCTATTCGGCGGACGACGCATCCGGCAACTCCTGGGGGGGGCTGCCCGACTACGATCAGCCGAATACAGCCGAAGGTGGTCCGTATGCCTTCGACAAAATGGCTTTGATGAATCGCAACCGCGCTTGGCGTGCCCGCCACCTTTGGAAGAACGTGCTCTGGCTTCACGACGAATCCGCCGCCGGCCGGCCACTCAACCGCTTCTTCAACGGGACGCGATTCCAGATCACCTTGCCCGGTCCGTCGACAACCCTCCGCTACGAACTGGCCGACACATACAAGAATATCTTTCTCCCGGCCAAACGCGGCACCAACATCAACATGGGTTCAAATGCCAAACTCGACGTCTTGCTGTACAAACTCGACGACGAAACCGCTCATCTGGTCAAGTCCGGGTTGATCCTGACCGGCATCGCTGCGGTTCAGACCAAGTTTGCGATCCGCTTTATTGATGTCGGAGCCAACACCTGGACGACCGCCGACAAGCGCACGTGGGCGGTCGCGCTCAACAACGACTATCAGGGGTTGACGGATCTGACGTTCCGACTTTCATGTCCGCCGACCAACGACTTCCAGGAGACGTTGTGCACGTTCAATCCGCACTTCAAGGAGTATACCGGCGGTGACCCCGGCGATTCGCATATCAATATTCGGGTCAAGGCCCAGACTGGCGGCAACTTCACTATTTCGGGCAATCGGCTCGAGGTCGATCGGGATGTCAACACCACCCGGATCATTCGATTCTGCTTTGGTTTCACGGCTGGAACTGCGGCGCTGACCCGAACCGATTTTGGCCCCTTGGTCACTTGGATCAGCGGCGCGAGCGTAGCTAACGCCACGTTCACAATGAACGACCTATAGGAGACGGGATGCCGGCAATCTATTCACGCTTTTTTGCCAACTCGCGGCGCAGTGGCTTCGTGCCGGTGGCCAGCGCCGCCATCGGAAAATTCATTTGGAGCCGGCGGATCAGCCGGGCCGCGGACAAGCCGGCCGAGGCGCGCTTGTTGTTGAGCACAGCTGACCGCGTCGTCGTCGACGGGATGAACGAACTGTTTCTTTTCGACCACAACGGCAACCAGGTCTGTACCCTGCCGCGTTGGTATGGTTGTCAGGTCACGCTCGATGACGACCGACTCGCATTCACGACCGCCGCGCGCAAAGATCGAATGCAATTTGTCGACCTGCACGGGCGCATCCTGGCCGATGATATGCGCATACCCGGTTTGATCGACCAGTCTTCGCTCGTGCTATTTGAGCCGGGTGAATCCGACTTCTACGCCCAGATCCAGTTCGCCGGCGATATCCACGGCGCGCCTCCCTTCTTCATGGTCTTTAAGGCGCCGCTCAATGACCCCTGGTTCGACTGGGTTATGGATGTGCCCGCTCCGTCAAGTCCGATTATTCCGTTGGTGAATTACGAAGCGCAATATCTGGCAACCGCCAACGCCGGTGAAATCCTGATCTTTGACCTCGGCTCGCGCCAACGTGAAGCGACGCCGATCGCGCGCTTCCCGTTTCCTCTGGGGACGTCTACTCACTGGATGAGCAGTGCCGCCGACGGCGCCCTCTATTTCACCGGGCGCGGCGATCACGGCATCGGAATTTGCGCAACCGACGCCAAAGGCGGGTTGTCGTTCGTTATTGGCGATGATGTAGTTTCCCGGCTGCCGGGACGCCCGGTCGCGCCGCCCTTGCTCACCCAGGATCGTTACTGGGTGCTGACCACCGGCGCTCTGGTCTGCCTCCAGCGCGACAAATTACTGTGGCTTTACGAAGCCAAGGAGACGACCTTTGGTTTGGCGACGGCCCTGGCCGACCATAGCGTCCTCGTCGTCGCCGTCAATCGCCTCATTCGTATCAGCCCGGCGGGCGAGACGATGTTCGATATCGTCTTCGAGGAAGAACTCAATACTCCGCCGGTCGTCGATGAAACCGGCCGCATCTATGTCGCCAGTAAGGAGATGCTGTATGCTTTCGACTAACGGCTGCGATCTGCTCGGGCTGCTGTTCTGCGCTCTGGTGTTGCCCTTGCTGGTTTCGTGCCGCACCGAAGCCCGGCGCGCACCGGTCGACCTGCTCTTCGCCTTTGGCGACCAGTATACTCTTGTGAAGCATGGTGATTTTGTCACCGTAGCCTACAGCGAACGCTGGGACGACGCCCAAGTACCGCCTCCTGCCGACTTTGATGAAACGCCGACAACGGTGCTCATGACACCGGCCGAATTCGATTCCATCTGGGCCGACCTCAGCCGGATCGATTTCTCCCAGTACGCCGATCCCGCGGCGCTCAAGTTCCGACGCACTCCGCCTGACCAGAAAGCTCGCGAAATCTTGAAGTACGTGGTTGATGGAGACACTGTTGTCGATTGGTTGCAGTCGTATCAACGACTGGAATCTCCCGCGCGCGATCCGCTGCAAGCCGTCGTTGACCGGCTGGTCGCCTCGTTTGATCGTCGCCAAGCCGAGCTGGTTCTCCCCACAGCGTTGACGGTTACTCTTGAAGATGTAGCGCTCGGTCAATGGGCGGTCGCCTTTTCGGACTCCTCTTGTCGTCTGACACGCGCCGGCATTACTGTGCAACTCCCTCCGCGCGACTACAAGGAACTCTGGCGCCTGCTCGTCGACCTGCGGCTGCTGGGCCGGGAGTTCTCCACCGCACAAGCAGAAACGTCGCCGACGCAACGGTTTCGGCTCGGCCTCAGCGTCAACGGTTTCACCGTGCGCACTGATGCCGCTGAACTCGACAAGGGCCACAGTACGGCGATTGGCAAATTGGCCGCACGGCTCGACTCGCTCTGGAATCAAAATCGTTCGCAATAGATGGTGAATCTGTATGAGTTCTTCAAATAATCAGTTTCGACTTGCTCTCCCCGACGGCTGGTCCGATCAGTCGATCTTCGTTTTCTCCGGCCCGGAGTTGCACGGCATGCGCCACCTGCTGCGGCTGGTCATTGATCCGAATGTTGCCCGCAGCGAGTCCACCGAGTCTTTTGCCCATCAGCGCATCGACATGGTTAAGCAGGGGCTCGGAGTGGTGGAGACGCTCAAAGATGAGACCAAAACCCTCCCCAACGGTGTAGCGGCGTGGGAGTGGATTTACAAGACTGTACCCCCGGATCAGAAGCCGATTTTTCAGCAGTACATTTATGTGCTGCTGGATGGCCGCGGCTATACCTTCTCTACGACCTATTCCAAGTCTTCATTCAAAGTACTGGCCGGGCAGATCGAGCAAATCATCACATCGTTCACGCCGCTTCCGGCTTAGTCTGGCTGAAGCCGAAATAGAAACGCCGACCGGGACTCCCGGACGGCGTCTTCATTAGTGGTCAGATCGCAAGTTTAGCGCTTATGGCACTGGATGCACAGATCCATGTCCGGATTGAATGCCAGATAGAATTGCTGGGTTGAGCCGTGAAGTTTGTGACAACTCAGGCAATCCAGCACGCCGCCCGTACGTTTGTCGACTACCTCGCCGCCCATCGGATGCGAGTTGCGGTGGACGTCGGCATGGCAGGTGCGGCACATCGCCATCACATCGCTGTTCACGAGATATCGCGCATTGTCGGCGCCGTGCGGCGCGTGACAACTCGAGCACTCCTGACCCGGATGCGTCATATACTTCGGCTTGTCTTTGACCGGAACGTCGGTGAAGTGACAGCGCGTGCACAGCGTTTGCTGGCTCGAGGCCATCAGAGCGCCGACATTGGAAGCGTGCGGATTGTGGCAGTTGGTGCATGACCGATCGCCATCGATATGCGTGTGAAACTCCGCCTTACGCGCGCTGGCCTGGTCTTCATGACACTTCAGACAGATATCGGCTACGGAACCGCCAATCGCGAATGACTTGCCGCCGCCGGCGTGGCACTCTGAGCACTCTCCGCTTTCGAACGGCGCATGTTGATTGGCCATCAGCAGCCCGCGGTGCGACGAGGCATGGGGATCATGGCAGGTCGAACAATCGGCGTCAGCCAGGTCATAGCCCTTGTGAACAGTCGCAAACTGCTGGTTCTGAGGATGGCAACCAAAGCACAACTGCGGAACCGCCTTGGCCAGAATCCCTTGATGCTCCGATCCGTGCGGCGCATGACACTGCGAGCAGTCGCGATTCGCCACCGGGGAGTGGACCTGCGCTTGCTTCAGCCAGTCGGTGACCGCCGGGTGGCAACTCTGGCACAGCGCGCCTTGCGACTGCACGAGTTGGTTGCGGAAATCGGAGGCGTGCGGATCGTGACACGACAGACACTCCCCGTTCGCAGCGGGTTGGTGCTTCGAAGCCAGCGTGGCGACCTGTTTCAGATCTTCGTGGCAACTCTGACACAAATCGCCAGGATTCTCCTTCAGGAGCGCCGCATGGCGCGACGCATGCGGATTGTGGCAGTCGGAACACTTGCCCTCGGCAAAAGCCGTATGCGGACTTTTCTTGTTCAGTTCATCCTGGATATCGTCGTGGCAGGTAAAACACACCCCCGGTTCGTCGACCTTGACGACTTGCGCAATCAGCGGCGCCGCCGCGGCCAGCACCACCATCATCAGTATCACGAGACGCGTCTTCATTCCTTGCCTCCGTTCTGCGGAGTCTCCGTGTGGCAGGCGTCGCACGCTCCGCCGGAGAACGGTTCATGGCCGTTTTTCATCATCAAAGTGGCTTCCTTGGCGCCGTGGGGATCATGGCACTTGCGGCAGTCGATCTGGCTGCCTGCCAGTCCCAGGTGCTTGCCCTTGAACTCTTGATCGTCGCCGTCGTGGCAGGTCAAGCAGGCCATGGGGACCGGTTCGCTCAGCAAGGTGGTCAACTCGCTCGAGTGCGGTTTGTGACAACTGCCGCATTCATCTTTCGCTGGGGCGTGCGCTACACCCTTGGTCAAGATTTCGTCGATATCCTGATGGCAGTTCAGGCACAACCGCGGCTCCTTGTCGAGTAGGAGACTCTTGATCTTACCGGCGTGCGGCTTGTGGCAGGCGGCGCAGTCACCCTGCAGAACCGGTAGATGCATGCTGGCGGCATTGGTGGCAATCACGTCGGAATGACACTCACCACACAACTGCGCCGGGGTCTGAGTCAACAGCCCCTCGAAGTCGGTGGCGTGCGGTGCATGGCAAGAACTGCAACTGCCCTCCGCAAAGGGGGGGTGGACGACGGTGTTGCTGCTGTCCGCAATTACGGCCTGATGGCAACTGCCGCAGAGCTGGTCCGGCGCGGCAGCCAGCAGCGGTTTGATCGCGGCGCCGTGCGGATTGTGGCACTTGGTGCACTCGCCCGCCTTGATCGGCAGATGGACGCTGGTCTGTCCCATCCAGCTATTGACATCACTATGACATTCGGTGCACAGGTCACCTTCACTCTTACTCAACAGCTTCTCGTGAACCGACCCATGCGGAGCGTGGCAGTCCGTGCACAGACCGTCGCTGAACGGCGCGTGTTGGCTGGCGGCCGTCATCAAGGCCCCGAGGTCGGTATGGCAGTCAAGACAGAGGGTGTTCGTGTCCTTTGTTAGCAAATGCTGCTTGGTCTTGCCGTGGGCGGCGTGACACAGCGCGCAATTCTCCCGAACCGGTTGATGCGCCGACACGCCGGTCAATTGCGACTGCACATCGTCGTGACACTCCATACACAACGCGGATTCCTTCTTGGCCAGCAGCTTCGGTTCGCGCGAACCGTGCGGATTGTGGCACGTCAGACATTCAGCCTCGGCGACCGGCGGATGGCTGCCGGCCGGAGCCACTTCGCCGCGGTCATGGCACGTCAAACACAACTCGTTCCCGTCGCCCTGAAGAGCGAACGGCTCGCCTGTACCCGGCTCCTGGTGGCAGGTGGTGCACTCGCCGCCCTCAACCGGCGCATGGATCGAATTGGCGAACAACGTAGGCGATTCCGAAGAATGCGGCGAGTGGCATAGCCCGCAATCCTTGGTTTCGACGGCGAAGGCGCCGTGTGCCGTTTTGAATGCCGGCGCAGTGGGACTGTGGCACTCGGCGCAAAGCTCGCTTTGCCCTTTCTTCAGCAGCGCCGGATGATCGGCGCCGTGAACTTCGTGGCACGCTGAGCAGTCCTGTTTCGCCGGGCTATGGACGAATTGCTTCTCGTGCTCCGTGCGATCATGACAGGTGAAGCACACCTCGCGGGATTTGGCCACCAGCATCCCGGGTTGATCGCCGGCATGGGGGTTGTGACACTTGGAACACTCGCCCCGCTTCGCCGGCGCGTGCAAATACGCCCGCTCCATCCCCAGTTCCGTTTTGCTGTGACACTGGTAACACAGGGCCGCTCCCGTTTCCTTGAGCCGCAACATTCCCACCAGTCCGTGCGGCTTATGGCAGGATTGGCAGTCCTTGTCCGCGAACGGCTGGTGCTTGTACTTCCCCTTGAAGTCCCCGATTGAATGGCACTCCAGGCAGTTGCCTTCCGCTGAAAACCGCTTACCACGCTTGACCTGCGCATTCGCCGAAACCGCCGCCAACACGGCGGCCGCCAGCAACAGCGTTTGGATTCGGCGTCTGTAATTCCTGGCGCTGCGTGTTGCGCCCATTCCCGGCTTCAATCCAATCCTCTCAGTCTGCCCGCTCCCGCGTCGTCTAATTCCCGGCGCCGAGATAATTCTCAATCGCCTCGTCGAACAGCACTATTGTAGAATTCGCCCGCAAACGCTCCAGCGCCGCATCCAACAATTTCGTAAACTTGGTCTGAAACATCGCTTCGCGAATCTTCATCTCAACTTCGTCCATCTTCTTTAGTTCCCCCTGCCGACGATCCAGAATCTTGAAAATGACCCATCCATCTTCCGTCGGATAAGCTTGCGAACTGCCGCCCACCTTGAGCTGCTCGAGATCGGCCCGAATCGACGGCGGAAATGCCGCCAGCGAAACCCACTGGACCCGTTCGGCCAGTTCCTTGACATCCTTGCGAAATCGCCCGGCCACGTAGTCAAAATCCGCACCCTCGCGCAGCAACGCCACCGCGCTGTCAGCGGCCGCTGCCGATGCCACCGTCACTTCGCGGATGTTGATCTGATCCGGATCGCGAAAATCGGCTTCGTGCTCACTATAGTACTGCTGAAACTCGTCGTGGTTGAATTTGATCGCGGCGACGACCGTCTCCTTCAAATAGATTTCGATCAGCGCGCTGTCGCTCGCTGTGGCCAGTTGCCGGACTATGCGCTCGTCCGTATCCGATCCGGCGTCGACTCCGGCCCGATAGAGAACGGCTTCCTGCAGCAGTCCGTCCAGCGCCTGATACAGGAGCGTTGCCACCGGAGCGGTGGCATTCGACATCGCCGTGTGCGCGGTCGCCTGGCGCAGGCGATTTTCGTCGACCAAGACCTGACCGGCCATCGTCGCGACAGGTCGCTCGCTGCCATACCGGAAGGTCGAATCCAGCACCGAGGTCGTGTTTTCCCCAATCGCTGCGATAACTCCGCTGTCGATCACGACCGCGTAGCGGTCGCGTAGGCCCGCGACAAACAGCTTCCAGGCTGCCTCCGCGCTCTGTGCCCGCAAGGCCTCTCTGATCATGCCCCGCAGCGCCGGTAGTTCTTCCGGATTTGCCGGCGCGGTATCTTCCACCCGCATGATGGCGCTCACGTGTCGATAGGGGAACGGACCGATCAACTGACCTTTGGTCGCACCCTGCAGATAATCGCGCAAGTCCAGTTCGATATTGGCCCAATACTTGAACGAGTGCAGCCCGCCCATATAGCGATGAACGTCCAGCGACCGCGCTTGGGCCAGGCTGTCCATATCCGCGCCGACCTTGATCAGCACCAGGAGAGACTCCGCGGCCGCCGCGGTCTCGACCGCAATCGTGCGGACTCGCACCTTGCGATAGTTGTCGCGAAAATACGCCGCGATGCTGTCCTCGCCGATGCTGTCAATCGGCGGAAAGTTCTGGCGCACGTAGAGCCGCGACACGAGCTCACGCTTTTGCCCATCAATAAATTCCCGGAAGTAGTCTTCGTCCGGTATTCCCAATGCCTTGGCCTCCTGAATGATCAAGCGGTCGTTAACCAGCTTCTTCAGCAACTTGTGGTAGTCAAAGTCGCCCTTCTGGCGGGCGGACATTCCGGAATGGATGCCGGCAAAGATGGCATCGATATCCGTTGTGAAGATCGAGTCACTGTTGACTACCGCCAGAAGCGCCCGCTCCGACTGATCCGCACCGGCGCCGCCCGCAAGCGCTATCGTCAAAATTCCAAGTAAGAGTGCTAGCAATGATCGCGCCGACATGGCCTCAGTTTCCTTTCTCGATGCTCGTGGTTCCCGCGCGGCTTTGGCTCGGACCTCGATGTTCGTCCTCGATCAACTTATTGAAAGCCCGGTGAACCGCGGCCAAAGTCAACTCCCCGATCGCATCTGTCCGGCCGATCCCAAACAGCGTCTCCGTGTCAGCGCCATCGCGGACAACCGATGCTGCCGCAGTGAGCTCGCCGGTCCGTGCATCGATCATTCTCAGCGTCAGCTCGACATGCGGTCCGATTTCACTGTCGCCGCCGCGGGAAGGAAGGAATTCCGTCACAATGCCGGTGACAATCGTGCCGACGCCGAGTTCATCCACCAATACCTCCGGCAGCGGGGCCACAGCGCCGCCATGAAATCCGATCCCGAGCTTCTGCTGCAACCGCGTCAACTCGCCAGGTTCCACCAGTCGATAACCGCGACGGTGCAATTCATACATGAGCGCTCCCGTGGCTACGGCGCCGGCGCCGACAAATCCACAACCGTTCTCAATTTCAACGACGGCGACGCGTCCCCGCGCTGCCAGAGCCCGATCTCTGTTGGCCGGTTCCTTCACGGCGGCAGTCCGCCGCGCAATCAGCTTGGCCGAGTCCTTCAGCAACCGATCGAGCACTTTTTCTGTCAGCGTCCCTACGGAGTTGACCCGGCCTATGCCGAATACACCCGCCTCGCCCTCGCCGCTGAGGGCGCAACGATTCAGCCAGATAATTCCTCCGTCTTGACAATCGTATGCGCGCAAATTCACCGCAACCTCTGGGTTCTCTTGCTCAAGATACAGCTCAACTGCGCCGGTTAGGATCACCTCGGCGCCGGTCGCAGCCGCAATCAGTGCGGCGCTGCTGCTGTCGCATTCTCCGATCAGCCGGAGACGATGGCTGCGCATCAGGCCCCGCAGCGTATCGGTGGCCACCAAGTCGAATCCCGCTGCCGTCAGCCGGCCGCGCAGACTCGCCTCAATCGCCTTTGCCCCTTGCATCGACTCGGAATAGTTTGCCAGTGGGATCAGCGCCAGTCGCGGCAAGGTCGCGCCGACAGCGGTCGCCGTCGAAAGCAGACCCAGCAGACAGAAGATCATTAGTTTTTGGGGAATCGCGGAGAATCCGAGTCGGCACGGCAACATAGCAGCTACTTCACCAGTGTCTTGATGACCTTGCGCACGCACTTGCGCGCAACCTCGCTCTGCGAACGCTGACCGGTCCCGAACAGCGAGGCAAAGAATCCGCGGCTGCCCTCGGTATGCGTCGCCGACCACACCGTCTGCGCGCTCTCGGTTTCAATCATGCGGACGTCGAGCGTCACGACCGTGCCTTCGTTGGCGGCGGCTCGGGCGCCGGACGACTCGTTAACCGTCCCCAGAATAATCCCCTGAACCCCGAGCGCCTCTCCCAGTTGCTTCGCCTGCTCTTCGGACAACAGATCGAATCGGGTGATATTCATCCGGCCCGTTGCGCTCAACACCTCGCCCGGCTCGACAACGTCAAATGCGTCGGTTGCCAGCAGCTCGGTGATAAACAAATGCGTCACCCGTGCGCTTGCGCCCTGATCGTTGGAGAGATTCTCGAACGGCAACACGGCAACCTTCTCGACAAACGCGAAGTTGTAATCGCGGTGAATAAAGACCGTGGAGCCCATACCGGCGCAGCCGGCGATGACACCGATGCCGAGAGCCGCGGCCAAGACTGCAAGAATTCGGAGATGTCTCACGGATTAGTACCCTTTCAAAGCCCGGTTCGCAGACCCACGTGTACCGACTGGTTCTTGCCGCCGCCCGCCGAAGTCAGATCACTCCGGCTGTACGACCCGGTCAGCACCGTCCGTGCCGAAAACGCGTACTCGACCTGCGCACTGTAGCGCTCGCTGCGCGATTCGTTGCCGTTCTCGTAGTCCGACAAATTGAGTGCGGCCGCCGTAGTCAGCTTCCGCGATAGCAGCCAGCTGACGGAGTAGTCCTGATTCAGATAGCGAGTGTGGTTGTCGCGCGTCAGATCGACGTTGCCCCGCAGCTGGATCGCGGCCGTCAAGCGCAGGCCGAAATCGGCGGTATACTGATCGCGATTGCGCACTCTTCCCGCCTGGTCCTTGGTGCGCTGATGAAAATAGCTGCCTTCGGCATCCAGGCCCGGGGTGATCCGGCCGTTGAAGGCTGCGCGATAATTCCAATTGTCGAAGCCGGTATTATTGAGCATGACCGTATTGCGACCGCCGCCAAACTCCTGCGTGATCGTCAGTCGTGGGAAGATTTCTCCGCGGACGCGCGCTGTCGCAAAGTTGATCTCTTGTGACTTCACTGCGGCAATATAATTGTCCCGGTGGGACAGCGACATGGAAAACGTGAGTGTCTCCAGGGGCCGGTATTGAAGGTCATAATTGGCTGAAAGCGTGCGGTCCACGTCCACTCGTGAATATTCGTAATCAATCAGCCCGATTTGCACGCGCGCATTCTGGCTCAATGCTGCGTTGGTCTGATTATGCAGACCGAAGGTGTAATACGTCTCGTCGCGACCTTGATTCAGGGAACTGCCGCCATCACGCCGCAGCGCGACATTGGCCGATGCGCTCCAACTCTTGCTCAGATTGAGATTGTTGTTCAAGGTTGCCAGATGGACCTGTTGTGTGCGCTTGGCGACTCCCGTTTCGTCCAGGCGTAACAGGGCGGAGAACTCCGTCACCATCACGCTGTCGATTTCGTTCAGCCCCTTGTTAACGGCTTTGATATATCGTGTTGCCGTCTCCGGGAAACTCACTTCATAGCGACTGAAGCCCGGGCTGAATCGTGACGTTGTTCCCGCGATTGGTGACCACAGCAGGTTGTCCTCGGATCCGTAGACGTCCCAGCGCACATTGTTGCCGGAGGGCCGGTCGGTATAGATGTAGATCAGCGAGACTTCCCGCCGGAATCCCAAATCGCCCCCGACATTCTGGTTCACCAGATTGTCGCCGATGTCGATCCGCGGCGACGTCGCCGCAGTCAGATCTCCATCAATCAGAGTGCTAACTGAGTCTAAACTCCCCTGATCCGGCGTCGCGTCGCTGGCATAAAGCCCGGTCAGCACGGGGACTTCGATCGGAATCGGATCAAAGGCCAGGTTCTTGTCTTGTTCATGCTTGTAGGTAAAGTCGTAGCTGACCGTCGTCCGGAGCCGGCCGCCCATCATCGTCTGTAGATGTGAGAATTGCGCCCCAAAGAGATTGTTAGTCTGCTCGACGTGTTGCGATCGGTTCAGCGTCTGCTTGTGCGAGTAGTTGGAGGCGACGGCTGTTGTCTTGCCCGCGTAACCGACTCCAAGCATCGCCAGGCGATCCCGTGTGTCCCGATCCTGCCGGTTTGCCTCATTGTACAGCTTCTCCTGAAGCAGCCGCAGTCGCACCCAGGGACGGTTGACCACCTGCGAGCGCACAGTCAGGCCTGCGCTTTCGTTGATCAAATGGGTCAGGCGGTCATTGCTCTTGGAATCGCGGCGCATCACCTGTGCCGAGGCCGCAACCCAGCTTTGCGCCCACGTTATTTCACCCGATGGTTGAAACTCACTTTGCCACGTGTTGGCGCCGATCGTCTGACTTAGTCCGAAGTTGTAGTAGCGGATGTTGGCGCGCGTCAGCAGGCTGCGCAGGAACCGCTTCTGCCAGCCGACATTGTATTCCTGATCAACGCTCTCCTGCGTGTTCTGATCCTGCTTGGTCGATCCATAGCCAAGCCGCAAGTCCGCAGTGAGATTATTCGAGATGCGCCCGTGCGCGGAGGGCGACAAAATCAGCGCCAGCAGCGCCGCCAGAAGCAATCGCTCTGCGGCTCTGATTAAATTGACTCTGCTTTGTCGCATTTCGCTCACTCCCTAAAAAACGCCCGACCTCGCGATCGGGCGTTTGGTTTTGCCCTTGCGGGCTTCGAGGTCACTCATCATGACCCGATTCTTGAACTACGGTTCGAACGGAGCGTCGCCGGCATCCTTCGCATGGCACTTGTTGCACAGCGAGCGCTGGTTCAGACTCGGATACGGGTTCGGAATGGCATACGATCCCGATTCAACACCATCCTCATGCAAGAAGGTGATGTTGAAGTCCCAACGGCCGGCGTTCTGAGCCGAGGTCGCGTGGGCGCGGTGACAGGTGATGCAGGTCACCTGGCTGGTCGCCGACGGACCATTGGTCGAGGTCGTCGTGTTGGACGGATCTTCAAACGGAACCGCCGCGATGTAGGCGGTCGCCTGGGTCCCACCCGTGATGTTGTCGGTGCCGCTGTACAGATTGTAGATGTTGGCAATCGTACCGCCAATGGCGCGGCCGGTCGGGTGAATCAGCTTGGTCGCGTTGTTGTGGAAATCGCCGTGGCAATTGCCGCACCACGCACCCATGCCGCTCTTGTAGGCGGTATGGCTGATGTCGGTCTCGGCCGTGTTGTAGCTGCGGCCTTCGGCATCCGGGGCCGGGGCCGTGAATGTGGCCAAACCGTCTTGGATCGGGCCAATGCCGTTTAGCAAACGGAAATTCTGGTTGCCGTGCGGATCATGGCACGACGTGCAACCCAGCTGGCTGGCCGGGAACGTACCACCCGGGGAAACCAGTAACGTTCCGTCCGGACCGGCACCACGACCCGGGGCATTGATATTGTGACCGGCTGCACGGCCCGGAATCGGGCTGGTCGCGCCGCTGTGACCGTCGTTGATATTGTCCTCAGTCAGGAACACGAAGTTGCCACCGCCCTTTTCGGCCGGTGGGTTCAACGGGTCCGTGCCCCACACCGCACCGCGGCTGGTGGCATGGCACGACAAGCACAGGTCGCTCGCCGACTGGAACTTCAGCAGGTAGGCGTTTCCGTTCGGATGAGCCGGGTCCACGAGGACGCCATTGCTCATGTTGTGCATCGTATGGCAACCGCCGCAGTAGGCCACGCCGCCATCATGGAATGCAAACGCAGTGCTTGACAACAATGCCGCCAACGACATCGAGACAAGGACTAACAAAAGCTTGCGCATGTAAAAACCTCCGAAAGACTAATCAGATACAAACGAACGTGAATTCAACAAGGGGGTAGTAAACTCCAGACTCACCTCCTCCTTCTGCGCTTCGCGCTTCCAGGGCTTTAGGGTTACTTCTGAGGTTGGTTTCGCAAACGACTTCACTTGTTCCGCGATGAACTCCGGCAACTCACACACCTGAACCCGATTGAGAAAAATCTGGCTGACATAAATGCGGCCCAGGTTGTCCACTGCCATCCGCTCCGGATGGTAGAACCACCCCAGCGTATTTCCCATCCCGCCGAATTCACCGAGGAATTGACCTTCGGTCGTGAAGCAAACCACGTTGAATCGATGTTTATCGAGAACTAAGACTAAGGCATGATCGATGACGTCCACTGCCGTCGGGAAGTTTAGCTCGCCAATATTGTTGCCGCGTAACCCAATCCGCCGCACCAGCGTTCCGGATAGGTCGTAGACGTACACAACCCCAAACATTGACACCGGCAGGTACAGCAACTCGCCGTCGATTCGCGGCGAGCCCATGACGACTTCCTGACGCTCCTTGTCGGTCAAGTCCGTCACGAGGGGAAACTCACCCTGATACTTGCCCTGAGTGTCGATCTTGATGATGCGGTCAAACGTGCCGCCCATCAGATAGAGAATATCCTGACTGTCGATCGCGATGTACCGCACATCAAAACTGTCGGAGCCGACGAAATCGGCCAGATCCAGACGCCCAATCAACGTGCCGTCGTAGTCAAATCTGAAGATCGATCCGGCACGCTGTCGCTGTGCTCCGACGACATAGATATATCCGCGTGAATCGACCACGACATCTGTGGGGCTGCCGAATTCGTCGCGCCCCGAAAACTGGAACTTGAAGACGCCCGATGTGTCAAAGACAGCCACGCGGTTGTTGCCGGTATCAACTATGAAGACCTCATTAAAGCGCTGATCGATGAAGACCTGCTGAGGACGAACGAGACCGTTGTTGGTTCCGGGGAGGTCGAGCTTGCGCAAGTACACGGCCGGAACCGATTTTTCAGCCTGCGCTTGCAAGCGGGCAGGGAGCAGAACAGAGACAAGAGACGCCGCCAAAACAACAACGCTCACGAAGGTAGTCATCATCCGGCCATTCTTCCCGATGCAGTTCTCTCGATCCGTTGATGGCAACTCGGAAGTCTCCAGCCCCGCTCATTAGCGGGAGTAAATGTGAACTATTTCACAATCTTCGACAAAAGAAACAAAATCAGCCCGAGAACATGAACTTTCAGGCGACTCACTTAAATAAAAGCGGAGTTGTATGTGATTATTTTCACATACGCGTATCGAATATAATCCGAAGTATTTCGGTAGACTCGTCAAAACAGTAACCTCAAAACCAGAGCAAAACCAACTCGTTGGTGAGATTATAGAGAAGAAAGACCAAATAGGCAAGGGAAAACTTCGATGATTTGGTAGTTTTTTTCAAATGAACATCGCTCGAAGCGGTTCATGATGTCATGAACCACTAATTCACGATTAGAGAAATGAGCTCTCTCGGATCAGTTAAGTGAGTGAGTGATCACAAGGTAGAGTACCTTGGAGAATTATGGCTTGAGTGTGACGATTGGTGAGCTTTTACTAACTCTGCCCATGTCGTGGCAGTCCGTACACATTCCGTCAGCTATCTGTCGACTGAGAAGGAATTCAGAATTCGAAACGAGACTATGGCAAGTGTGGCACTCGATATTGCCGTCTATAAGGACAAGAGACTCTGGGATGTCTGAGTTTATCTTCAAGGTTGACGATGGCTTACGAAATCCAGCCACCAGGGGAATCCCGAAGGCATGACTGGCGCTGACGTGAAACCGAGGCAGGTTGCCCATTGTAGTACCCGCGACCTCGCCCCGGCGATCGGCGTCGTGGCAAGATAGACAGAATTGAGACGGTTCCTCTGCGAAGGCAAGATTACGCTGGGAATGGATCAATTTCGCAGCTTCACGATGGCCAGGACTCACCGTTGGTCGGGTGCCGCTCTTGTGGCAGTCCAGGCAGACTTGGCCTGCAGTCTGTGCAAATGTCAAGGACAAGGTGTCTCCACGGACGATGATGAGCTTCGGTGCGTGGAACAGATGACATCCACTACAATTCTCCGTTAAGTCCGAGTGGAATAAGCGGGATTTCTCTGCTACTTCGCGATGACAACCAAGGCATTCCTGGGATTGGCCACGCGGCTGTGCCTCACGCTCCGCGATTTCCGAGTACGCGTGACACTGGCGGCAAGCTAAGTCTTGGTGAGGGTGGCGGGCGGTCGAGTCGGCTGAGCCGTCGGGGAGCAGGCGGCCGAAATACATCAGCCCGATCAACAGGATCAGCGTGCCCAGAGCAATGGCAGAGCGCGTTTGCACGCTCTGAATATCGACACAGTCGGAGATAGCGGTTACTTACTTCGACTTAGATTCGCCGGGGTACAGCGACAGAAATTTGAACAGCTGGAAAGCGATGCGCTCCGGAACCACTGCTTTCCGAACTGCAACACTTCAACCCACGATCGGCCGGAAATGGCTGATTTTTAGGGGAGTTCCGAATCGACTTCGCCGGCAGGCGTAAATTTGTAGCCGGCACCGCGCAGGGTGTGGATATAGCGCGGATTGGCCGGATCCGGTTCGAAGATCTTGCGCAGGCGCAGGATGAAATTGTCGATGGTGCGCGAAGAGGGATAGACGTGATAACCCCACACCGCGTCGAGAATCATGTCGCGCGAGACGACCTCGTTGGCGTGTTCGACGAGGAACTTCATCGTCATACACTCCTTCTGCGACAGCTCCACTTCACCGGCCGGACCCTTGGCGCGATAGGTGCGGAAGTCGACCCAGCACTCCGCGAAATCGAATCGTGATTTGTCCAGTTCTACCGTGCCGTACCAGACCTGGCGACGAAAGATCGCCGAGACGCGCAGCAACAGTTCCTGGAGATTGAAGGGCTTGGTTATGTAGTCATCACCGCCGCTGAGGAAGCCGTCGATGCGATCTGACTGGCGGTCACGGGCAGTCAAGAACAGCACCGGCAGCCTTCCGCCTTCCTGGCGGATTTCCTTGCACACGGTGAGCCCGTCCTTGCCGGGGATCATGATGTCCAGAATGATCAAATCAAACTGCCCCTTGTGGTAGAGGTCGAGGGCGGCGATCCCGTCGGCCGCGACCGCGACCTCGTAGCCTTCGGCCTCAAGATTCATCTGCAACCCTTCGGCAATGTGCTCTTCGTCTTCGACAACCAATATGCGTTTCATGCAACCTTCTCCAACGGCAGCCGGATGCGGAAGGTACAACCGCGATCGCGACCATCCGAGTGCAGCTCGACCGTCCCGCCGTGCTCGGTAATAATCTGTTTTACGAGAAACAGGCCGATGCCGGTTCCCTTGACCGAACGCGTATTCTCCATACCCGTGCGATAGAAGCGCTCAAATACCTTCTTCAACTCGTGCCTCTCCACACCAACGCCTTCATCCACGAACAGCAATTCGGCTTGATCGCCGCGCCGGCACGTGCTGATGCTCAGCCGGCGCCGTTCTTCCGGCGAGTACTTGATGGCGTTATCGACCAGCGCCGTTACGACTCTCCGTAACGCGTGATAGTCGGTCTTGACGATCAGTTCCTTCTCAAGATCAAGGGTCAACTTCATTTTGTGACGGTCGATCAGAGCCTGCAACCCCTCCAGGTACTCGAGCAAATCACTCGACAGATTGGTCTCAACCAGCTTGGCCCGATGGCCGCGCTGCGACAATCGCCCGGCCTCCAGGACGTTGTCGACCAGCCCTTCCAGTCTCTCACAGTCATCGAGCATGCGCGGCACGAATCCCTTGATCTTCTCCTGGTCAAATTTGCCGGAGGCCATCGACTCCAGGTACAGCTTGATCGAAGCCACCGGGATTTTCAGCTCGTGCGTAACCGCATGGATGAAGTTTTCCTGCTGATGCTTCAGGCTCTCCGACTGCCGCAGGGTGCGATAGATCATGAAGGCGCCTAACAGAGTCAACAATACGAAGAACGATCCCTCCATGGCGAACATGAAGACGCGGCGGCGGGCACGCTCCTCAACCTCCGCGGTCACGCCTGCCTTGACGCTGAACATCGATGGTTCAAACCAGGGATTGCGATACTCGCCCTGCCGTGGCGCGGCCGTGTACTGCAGATCGGCATTCAATTCCGTCGTCAGCCGGGCGGGGTAGGCCGGATCCAGAAAGATCGCGGCCCGATGATTTGCGCCGACGCTCAAGTAGAAGCTGGAATCCACTGTTCCGGAGGTTATCAACAATTCTCCGGCCGGACTGAACAATTGATAGCCCTCGACCGCTGGATCGGCCAGCAGCAAGTCGAGCGCTGCGCGCAGATGCGCGAGATTATCGACACCGACAAACGATTCCGCCTCGTATTCCAGCCGGTCGTAGGATCGGTTCAGAATTACGGAAGCCAGTTGTGCTGCCGCCGCCGTTTGCCGCTCGTGAAACTCGATCTGCTCCTTGGAAATCATGACTTGAAAATACACCCACCAGATGATCTGGCCGATGCAAACGATCACGAGCGCGATAAACAGCGCCAGCGCCAAACCTGCCGGACGGGCCAATCGATGTTTGATCCTAATGATGTTCCCTCCTGCCGGAATCGATCTGCGGCAGAGTGAATTGCCGCGCCATCATAGGGGCAATGTAATCATGAAGATCGGCTTTTCAATACCGTTTGCATCCGAAGCCACTTCGGCCTCGTCGGCCAGACGAAAGAACAATTCGGCGAGAAGTGCTCCGGCAGCAGCGCCGACCGCAACGTCGGAAAGGTAATGCTTGTAGCAGCGAATCCGGGTCAACCCGACATAACCGCTCCAACTGAACAGGACGGTCGGTGGCAGCCATCGCCAGTTGCGGTAGTCGCTGGAAGACAGTCGTTGCCGCATCGCGGTGCGGATCCGCTTGTTCAGGTAGGACATTGCGAAGAAGGAACTGGAGGCGTGCCCGGAAAAAAATGATTTGCGCGTCTCGGAATAGTCCGGCTCGTGCATGCGCGCCGAGTCCGGATAGTAGTATTGAAATGGTCGCGGGCGTGCGATGAGGTGCTTGGCGATGCCGGTAACACCGGCCGTTGCCCAGATCCCACAGTTGTAGAGATAGAGGTCTTGCAAAGCGTCCTTGCCGGGCCGCCTTTCCGCCCAGGTGAAATTCACGACCGCCAGCCCGATGGCCCCCGCAATCGGCGTTATCGCAGAGCCGCGGGTGCCATCCAGAAAATTGGATTTACCGGAAAAATAACGACCGCCCAGCGCATGCGCCGCCCAATGATCGAGAAGAATCGGGTGATCGATCAAGGCCGGTTGCGTGCTGTCGGTTGGAGGAAGAGATTGCTCGATGATCAAGGGCAATGCCGCACCGACCCCGATCAGCACGCTCTGGCGTTCCGTGAGATAAGTCTTCCGCAACTGCCCCGCAACGCAGTAGTTCGGCAGGAGTACCAAAATCCACCCGGCCAGCAGGAGACATGAGAGCTGAGGAATTGCCGCCTTCGAACGAAACCGCATTCTGTTAGTCAAGATGCTCGACGCCGACCAACTCCAGTTGCCCGGTCTCAGGGTGGAACCACAGCCATGCGAGTGCCGGTTGGCTCCAGCCGCTGTCGCCGCGCTTGGTTTCGATACGGATTTCGACCAGGTGATCGCGGTCGGAAGGTGATTTGCGAGTTGCAAAAGCCGCGGCAATCTTCGCAATCAAATCCTGATTCAGCTCAATCGAAGTTCCGGTGTTCTGCGACCAGTCGGACATTGAGCGACCTTGGGCGCGACACTTCCAGTGGTACTTGGTTGTCGACGCCGTCTCTAAATTGTAGCGCACCGCCAGGTCATCGAATCGCAGGCGCAGTCCGGCTGGTGATGATTCAAGTGTGAAGTCATCCAGAGGATTAACCCGACCAAACCAGTAACGGCCGATCTTCTCGCGACGCTCGATGAGCGTCTTAATCAGATACGCTTCGGCTTCAGGATCGGAATACTTACCGGCGGCGACGAGGGCGCGCAAATACTCCTCACGCCATGCCATGACCACCTTGGCGCCCCAATAAGCATCGCGCGCGGTCATGTTCTCGAAGGCGGGGTTGGGGACTATGACATCCCACTTGTTCGGCTGAAAGATCTCCGACTCGAAGTAGCCGATCGCCGTGTGCTGGTAGGGCTCGGCGTCCTCCCAACCCCACTTCTTCAACCCCAGCGTGAACCATGACACCAGCACATCGCGCAGGTCGAATGTGTTGCAGTACCCCTGCTTCGGCCCCTTCGGCCGATTGCTGTTGGCCCCGAAAGTCGAACCGAAGTCAATCAAATGGTGTTTGACATAACTGCGGCCGCCTTCGGTCACGTACAGGTCGAGCGTATTCTGATCCTTGGCGTCATAGTGATTGATGAGCGAGGCGATTACATAGAGCCCGCGCAATTCGCGGCGATTCTCGTGCGGACACCAATCATTGGGGTCGTCCTTCCTGTGGCCGTCATAGCTGAACGGTCCGACGACCTTGCCGGGGAGTAATCTGGAGGCCAATGAGCGAATGCGGCCGTCAGGAAGCCGGTAGACGTCCTTGAGCATGTCGTCAAGATACTCCTGCGTAAACTCGCGCGTTTTCCCCGAGCGGTCGGTGAAGGTAATTCCGGGCTGAATCTGGAGCTGTTCCGGCCGCCAATAAACAATGGTCTCCTCCGGGACATTATAGCCGCAGGCATGAAAGTAGCGTGAACCCATGGCCGCGGCCGCCGTGGCAATCTCCGGATTATCCGATGGATCAAACTTCATGATGTATTGATCGCCGCGCACATCCTTGATCCAGAACCCGATGGTGAACCCTTGTATCTTCGGACGGGAGACGATCCACGGACCGCTGGTGTCCGGGCCGGGAGCGTCATTCGGACCCCGCTCAACTTCAGCCGGATCGATAGCATCGATGCCGATCCGGTTTGTGAACCAGCTGCTGTTGGCCACTCCGTCGAATCGCGTCATGTTGTAAGCTTCACGTGGCCGACCGATCAGCTTGCGGAAGTTGCGATCCATGTCCAGCAACTGCTCGCCCTGCTCCCACACCGAGCGGTTCAGCGATTGCCAGGCCAGCACCGGGTCTGCCAATTTCGGCGCGGGAATCGTCTGATTGTCGTGCTCGCTTGACGGTTCTCCCCCCGGATGATAGACGAGCTTGTGACTGCTGCAGCCCACCGTCACGGCCGCAATCAGCAGGAGTCCAAACCCGATTCTCACCAGTCGCTCCCCAGCTCGAAGTAGAGACGCCAGCTTTCGTCGGAATAGGCGACTTGCGCACTGAGGACGACCTCCTCGCTACGCCAGACTCGCAAGCCGGTGCCGAAACTTTCCGACCAATTGCGCAGCGTGAATTCCTCGGTCAGTGAAGAGAAAACCCGTCCCGCCTCGGCGAAGATGAAGGCATCAATCATGTCCCAGATCGGGTAGCGATACTCCACCGTTGCCAACGTGCGGTCGTTGTCGACAAAGCGGCTGCTGAGAAATCCGCGCAGATCGTCGCGGCCGCCCAACCGACTCTTGAGGTAGAAGGGAAGTACACCGTCGTCCTCGTTGGCGTCGACGGTCTCCGCAAGCAACCGTATCGCCAGGATCCGTTTCTTGTAGACATTGAAGTAGTGCGCGATATCGCCCGAGGCGGCTACGAAGCGAATGTCATCGGAATGGCCGACGCCGTGGCTGTAGGCAATCGCCAGCCGCTCGCGTCCGCCTGAGGAAGGCTGGCCTTTGACATCGCGCCAGTCATGATCGATCGCAAAGCTACCGCGCACGAGGCGGCTGCGGCGGAAGTCGGCTGCTGCCATGCCGAACTTGTCCTGGATTTCATTCAGATCCGTGATCAGGCTCTTATTCTTGCCGCCGCTGATGTTGCTGGCTATGAAAGCGGCCTCAAAATCAATCCGCCAGTGCGGATCGACGCGCCAGTTGTTGACTGCCGCAAATTCGGTCTGCTCCAGTGCAAACGAAACCTTGTCCTCATCGCGACTGGTGTATCCGAGGCCATAGAAGTTTTCGCGCGGTCGCCAGCGGTAAGCAGCACGCAAGCTCAGGCCGGATCTCTCCGAAAACAACTGCGGCGCGACGTAACTGGTCTCGAAGCGCTTGTACTGGTGCGTTGAGAGCGTCCCGACGGTGCGCCAGCGATCCTGCGGCGAAAAGACTTGCCTCCTGGTATAGCTGAGGCCAAGCCTGACACCGCCGTTGGAACTATAGGACACTACCGGTGCCGGGCCCAGCGACGGCTGAAACGAAAACACATAATTGGCGAACCGCCGCACCGTGGGGTTACGGTAGATGCCGTTCATCGCCGCCCAGCTAAGTCCCTTGCCGACATAGATGGGCGTCTTCAGGATCGTCTCCGGCACATCCAGCAGGCGATCGCCGAAATTCTTCTTCGGCGCAACCGGTCGCAGATACAGCGTGGAGTCTGCCTCGGTTTGGGCAACAAGAGTGACCTGCAGAAACAGAAGGAGAAGCACACAGCCGGCGGGAATCAGTTTTCGCAATTGGGGCAAACTCTGCTCCACGATTAACGTATCAAGACTTTCCGAGTCGAAGCGCTGGGAATATAGCCGGAGCCGCAACCCGCGTCAAGCAATAGGAAAATCCGAAAGAGTTTCCGGCTTGCCCGCGCGTCGGCGCACTACTATTATGGGTCAAGTTGTGACGGAAATGGCACCAATTCAGGTTCTCTATATCGAGGATGACATGCGCCAGCGGCAGGCGCTGGCAAGAGCCCTACGACGGCGCGGGTTCAAGGTGGCGACGGCACGCTCCGGCAAACACGGCCTCGCCCTGGCGGCGCGCAATAGGTACCACGTCATTCTGACCGATCTTGCGGTGCCCGGTCTCAAAGGTCTGGAAGTTCTCGAGCAGATTCGTAAGTGCCGTCCAACCGTGCCCGTCATCATTCTCACCGCTCACGGCGGGATTGAAACGGCGGCGGAGGCGATCCGCCGCGGCGCCTATCACTTTGTGCTCAAGCCCTTCGAAGTCGAGGATATCGAACTGACCGTCCTGCAAGCGGTGGAAAATGGCCGGATGCAGCGACGGCTCCATGAGTACTCGGCCGCACTCGAACTCAAGGTCGCCGAACGCACCGAGCGGCTGCAATTTGCCTACCGGCAAATGGCGGCGCTGACCGAGGTTTCCAATCGATTCTCACGACTCCAGGATGAGGAGTCCCTTTGGCTGGAATCATGCCGGGTCTTGACTGAAACCCTCGATTTCGACCGGGCCGGAATCTCACTCCTCATCGATGGCAAGTTGCAGATCGAGTGCTCGGCATTCGCCAAGGACGACCCCGAGTTGGTCCAGGACTTCTTGCAGGCCGTGGCGGAAGAGCGTTGGAAATTCCCGCCGGCGTTTTACGAGTGCCTGAACCACAATCAGATCGTCTTCATCGCCGACCTGAACTCCGATTCGCGCTGGATTCAGGATCCCGAACGTCCGACGCGGACGAAAGCGCTGATTCTCGCGCCGCTGCGCGAAGCCGGGCGTCCAATCGGCGTGCTCTTGGGAAGCATGCAGCATCACGAACGCTTGATGGACGAACAGGATATCGCGCGATTCGAGATCTTCGCCAACATCGTCAGTCTGACCATTGATCATATTCGCGCCTTTCAGTCCCTGGGGCGGCAGGTGCAGGAACGAACCGCCTCATTAGAGGAAAAGACGCGCGAATTGGAGCGGGTCAATGCCGAACTGCAGGCGGCCAAGTCCGATCTGGAGTTGAAGAACGTGCAAACGCAACGGATGTTGGCCGAGTTGTCGCGCAGTCGCAATGAGCTGCAAGCCGTCTTCGACAGCTCACTCAGTCTCCTGATTTTCGTCGACATCAACAATCGCATCGCGGCCTGCAATCCCAGGGTAACCGACTACTTCGGCCTCGATCCGAACAAGGTTGCCGGACTGGGCATCGAGGACTTCATCGAGGTCATCGGCAACAACTGCGCCGATGTCGACCGCGTCAAGCGCATCCTCGGCGAGCTGATCGCCCAGCCGCGCGTTGTCGAAGAGATTCGAGCCGACATCCACCGCCTGAATGCCTTCGTACTGGAAGTGGTCCGGCCGTCGGTACGCACGTTGGCGCCCTGGGCTGTGCCCGTAGTCGGCCGCCAGGGCGAGCGCCTCGGAGTGTTTTTCGGATTCTCGGACATCACACAGTTGAAGCGTGCCGACGAACAAGTGCACGCCATCATCAATGCCGCACCAATTCCGCTGATCATCTCCAGCTATCCTGACGGTGAGATTCTCTATGCCAACGAGCATCTAAGTTCGCTGGTCAACTTGACCCCGGAACAGATGGTCGGCCGGCCCGCGCCCGAATTCTACTACGATCCGCGCGATCGGATCGAACTTATCAAGATGCTCGCTGAGCGCGGCAAGGCACACCGGGAAGTGCGCATCAAGACCCCGACGGGCGATTCGAAGTGGATGATCTTCACGCTGAACTTGACCACCATGGGCGAGCGCAAGGTCATTATCGGCGGACTCTATGACATCAGTCACCGCAAGGCGATGGAAGAAGAGGTCCGCCGCGAACGCAACTTCATCACGGCGGTACTCAATACCGCCGGCGCCCTGGTGATCGTGCTTGATGCCGACGGCCGCATCGTGCAGTTCAACCGCGCCTGCGAGCAGATCAGCGGCTATCATGCTTCCGAAACCCTTGGACGCTACGTGTGGGATTTCCTCCTATTGCCGGAAGACGTCGATCGCATCCAGCAGGCCTTCGCCGATATCAAGGCGGAGCGGATGATCGGCCGGGTGGAAAACTACTGGGTCTCGCGCTCCGGCGACAAGCGGTTGATTGCCTGGAACAACACGGAATTGCTGACCGAGGACGGCCGCGTCGAATTCGTGATCGGCACCGGCATCGATATCACCGAGCAACGGGCCGCCGAGGAATCGCTGCGCTTCAGCGAAGAGCGCTTCCGCGGTATCGTCGAGAACGCCAACGACCTCATCTATTTGCTGGATCAGTCCGGACGCTTCACTTACATCTCGCCCAATTGGACGAATCAACTGGGACACCAGCCGGGCGAACTCCTCGGTCGCCCCTTCATGGAAATGATCCACCCCGATGACCGGCCGCGTTGTGAGGACTGCTTCACAGAAATGATGCAATCGTTACAGCGGATGAGCGGCATCGAATACCGCGTCTTCCATCGGGATGGTTCGATCCGCTGGCAGAACTCCAGCATCTCTGCCCTCAAGAACGAGACCGGTGACGTGCGCTATTATATCGGCATTGGTCATGATGTCACCGAACGCAAGCTCACCCTTGACGAACTGGCGCAAGCCTATCGCAATCTGCGCCTGACCCAGGGACAGTTGGTGCAATCTGAGAAGATGGCCTCGCTTGGCATGTTGGTTGCCGGAATCGCCCACGAAATCAACACGCCGATCGGCGCCGTCGCCAGCATGCACAATACTCTGGTGCGCGCCATCGAGAAACTCACGGCCTTCATCAATCAATTCTCGGCGCACGATCCGGATGAACTGGCCAAGATCAATGAGACCCTTAAGCTGATCCAGGATGCCAATCGCGTCATCGTCTCCGGCACCGATCGTGTGGTCAACATCGTCCGGCGTCTGCGCAGCTTCGCTCGTCTGGATGAGGCGGAACTCAAGAAGGTGAACATCCATGAGGGCCTCGAAGACACCCTGACGCTGATCCACCACGAAATCAAGCATAACATCACCTTGACCCGCCGCTTCGGCGACATCCCCGAGATCTCCTGTTTCCCGGGGCGCCTCAACCAGGTCTTCCTGAACATCTTGATCAACGCCAAGCAGGCGATCAAGGACAAGGGCGAGATTACGATCTCAACCTTCGTGCGCGACGGCAAGGCCTGCGTCGAGATTGCCGACACCGGCGTCGGTATCCCGGAGGAAAACCTCGCGCGCATCTTCGATCCCGGATTTACGACCAAGGGTGTCGGCGTCGGGACTGGGCTCGGACTCTCCATCTGCTATCAGATTATCCAAGATCACCGTGGCGAGATTCAAGTCGCCAGCCAGGTCGGTGCGGGAACCCGATTCACCATCATACTGCCGATGAATCTGGACGAGATTCTGGAAGGCGCCCCTTCATGAGTTGGGAGAGGTTGCGCGCGGGAGTCGGCCAATGCTCCGGTCGCTGACCCGCGTCTTTGATATCCGTCCCGGCGAGCGCCGACTGACAGCCTTGATGGCGCTCAGCTACTTCCTGCTCCTTTCAACCTTCTATTTCCTCAAGTCGGCCCGCGATTCATTGTTTCTCTTCAAGCTGACCCCGGAGCAACTCCCCGTGGTCTTCATCGTTTCGGCATTGGCGTCCATCCCAATCGCCGGGTTTTACATGAGAGCGGCGCGGCGGCTCTCTCTTTTCAATCTGATCGTCGGCACCTCCTTCGTGTTGATTGTTTGCCTCGTTCTATTGCGCTATCTGCTCGGCGTCGGCTCAAGCTGGGTCTTCTATGCGTTCTATGCCTGGGTGGGAGTATACGGAATTCTGGTCACGGCGCTGTTTTGGCTCCTGGCCAGTGCCGTTTTCGACGTCCAGCAGGCCAAGCGGCTGTTCACGTTTCTTGGAGCGGCGGGAATCCTGGGCGCGTTCTGCGCCGGTGAAGCAACGAGTCTGCTGGTTAATCGGGTTCATCTGGCGACAGAAAACCTGATCGTCCTGGCGGCCGCGATCCTGGTTCTCGCCACTCTGGTCATCGCGCAACTGGCTAAGCTGCATCGCGAATCGACCCGAGAAAGCGATCTCGGCGCAAGGTCCGAAGGAGGTTCGACCCTGCCGACCCTGGAAGTCTTGCAGGCCGTGCGGAAGTCCCGGCTCCTGCAGACGATCATCGCCCTGATTGCTGTCGCCGTCATGACTTCAACCATCATCGACTTTGTGTTCAAGGAGATCTGCTTCAACGCCTACGGGGGCAGCAAGCAGGAATTGACGGCCTTCTTTGGCGTCTTCTATGGACGCGTCAGTCTGCTGGCGCTCGTGATTCAGCTGCTGCTCACCTATCCGTTGGTTCGGCGGCTGGGGGTCGGCGGAGTCATCGTGATCATGCCTTTGATCCTGATCGGCAGTTCGCTGGGTGTGATCGTCGCGCCGCTCCTGTTGACGGCCTTGGCGCTGAAAGGCTCGGAGGGACTGCTGGAGTACTCGGCTGATCGCAGTGGCCGGGAACTACTGTTCATGCCGTTGTCGCTGGATCTCAAGAAACGCGTGAAAGTCTTTGTCGATGTCTTCGTCGATCGGCTCTTTCGCGGCGTGGCCGGCGTCGTGCTGCTGGTCGCCACCGGCGTCTTTGCCTTTGGCACCCGGCAGATGGCTGTCATCGCCGCCGTCCTGGCGCTGGTCTGGCTGCTCATCGCGCTCGTCGTCCGCCGGGAATATGTCGAGACCTTCAGGCTGGCAATCGAACATCGCGATATCGACATCTCCGACCTTCGTTCCGCGATCGATGATTCGCAAACGTTGAAAATGCTGACTGGCTACCTTTCCAGTCCCCATGAACGCCAGGTGACCTATGCCCTCGATCTGCTCAAGTCGGCTCGCGATCCGAGTCTGGTCGAGAACATCAGTCCGCTGCTGCGCCACGCCTCGCCCGAGGTCCGCCGTCGCGCGGTCGAGGTGTTGCAGGAATATCATGAGCTTGTTAAGTGAAATCGAGGCGCTCCTGGGCGACGACGATCTGGGAGTGCGGCGCGAGGCCATCTACTTGCTTTACCTCAAAGCTGGAGCGGCAAAGACCGAACTTCTCCGCCAGTTTCTCAACCACGCCGACCCGCGCCTGCAGACGGCTGTTGTGGCATGCCTGGCCGAGCACCAATTACCGGAAGCTCACGACTTGCTCGACGAAGATCGTTTGGAGACGTTTCTCGTTCGCACGGATGGTGATGCCGAGACCGGACGGCTGGAAACCGCCAAACTCCTGGGTGTCCTGGCGGGCCAGCACTTCGGTGTCTTTCTTGCCCAGTTGCTCGCCGATGAGTCGCCGGTGGTCGTGCGGGAAGCTATCGCCTCCGCCGGTCGTCGGCGCGACGCCAACTTCATTCCGTCATTGATTGACAAATTGGCCGACCGGCGCTTCCGCGGCGCAGCCAAACCGGCGCTGGCGGCGTATGGGGCGGAAATCCTACCCCGCTTGCAGACTCTGCTCCTCGATTCGGCAACGCCTGATGTGGTACGGCGCAATGTGCCGAGCGTCATTCACCGCATCATCCACCAACAGTCGGTCGACTTGCTCATCGCTGCGGCCGCCCAGGTGCCGGACCATCAGAAATTCGCCATCGTGCGCGGGCTTAATAAGCTGCGGCAGGCTTCAACGCGGCTGCGCTTCCCGCCGGCCGCCATTGCGGAGTTGGTCGTTGCCGAGGCGCGACGCGCGCTCCTGCTGGTGGAGGCCGGCATGATCCTGTCACGCGCAACGACCGACGCGGTCGATCGCCTCTGCCTGCGTGCCGTCAACGAGCGCCGCCGCGACGCGCTGGAATTGGTGTTCCGGCTGCTCGGATTGCTCTATCCGTCGCAGGACATCTATGGCGCGTACCTGCGTATCAGCAGCGACCGGCGCGAGCATCAAATCAACGCCGTCGAGTATCTGAGCAATCGCCTGACCGGCGCGGTTCGCGGCCATGTCCTGCCGCTGATCGAAGGTCACACTCCCGCGGCGATCCTCGAACTGGCGGCGCCGGTCTACCGCCGGCAGGTGACGACTCCGGCCGACGCTCACCGCCTGATGCTCGGCAGCGCCGACTACTGGCTGAGAGCCTGCGGCCTTTATGCCGCCCGGCGGGTGCCGTTTGCCGACTTGCGCGCCCATCTCCGCGACGCCGCCTTTGACAATTCGGCGATTGTCCGCGAAACGGCGCTGGCGGTTGCCGCTGAACTTGGTTATTAGTATTTGCGGTTGGTGTGATGCTGACGACGATCGAAAAAGTAATTCTGTTGCAGGCGGTGGATGTCTTCGCCGACGTGCCCACGGCTAATCTCGCCTATATCGCCGCCATTGCCGAAGAGGTAAGTTTCGCGGCCGGCACGACAATTTTCGGCGAAGGTGATCCGGCGACGGCCATGTACTTCGTCCTCGACGGCCGCGTCAGTCTGCAGCGCGATGGCAACGAAATCGCCGTAGCGGAAGCCAACCAGGGCTTCGGTGTCTGGGCGTTGTTTGACGAAGAGCGCCGCGTGGTCACCGCCACCGCCGTCACCGCGGTGCGCCTGTTGCGGATCGAAAGCGAGAGCTTCGCCGAAATCCTCGCCGACCACGCCGAAATCGCCCAGTTCCTCCTCAAGACCCTGACGCGGCGGCTGCGCAGCATCATGGAGCGCCTGCAACTGGAGCACGGCCGCCGTCCGGCTTGACATTTGCCCCGCCAAGCATTACCAATTCAAACGGGATGTCGAAAGATAAGGCTGATATCAAAAACCCAGTTAATCCACCTTCGGTCATGATTGTGGATGACGAGGAGATCGTTCTGACCAGCTTGCAGTCGTTGCTGCGGCTGGACACGGACTATCGCGTCGTCACTTTTCGCTCGCCCGTCGAGGCCTTGGCGGAGCTGCAGAAACACCCGGTCGACGCTGTCATCTCCGATTTTCTGATGCCACAAATGAACGGCCTGCAATTCCTCGCCGAGGTCAAGCGCCTGTATCCCTCCGTGCCGCGCATCCTGCTGACCGGATATGCCGACAAGGGCAACGCGATTAATGCCATCAATGAAGTGGGTCTGTACCAGTACATCGAGAAGCCCTGGGACAACGATCACATCAAGCTGGTGCTGCGCAATAGCCTGGCCACGAAATCGTTGGAGGAGACACTACAACAGAAATTGCGCGAGCTGGACGAGGTGCTGCGCCACCGCGATGCTCTCGCCACCCGCGAAGGGATGCTGCGGCAGGAGCTCGATCTGGCGCGACAGGTGCAGCAAAACCTGCTGCCGCGGCGACTGCCGGAGGCCAACGGCGTGCGCATCGCCGCCAAGTACGAGCCGGTGCTCGAAATCGGCGGCGACTACTACGACATTCAGGAACTCGACGAGAGCCGGCTCGGCATTCTGGTTGCCGATGCCACCGGCCATGGCATCCAGGCGGCACTCAGTACGGCCTTGCTCAAATTCGCGTTCAGCACGTTGATCAAGTCCGGTCAATCGCTGGCGGAAATCGTCACCGGCATGAATGAGATCCTGGGGCGCGGCCTGCCGGAAAATTCCTTTGTCGCGGCGATCGTCGCGATTCTGGACAAACGGCAGATGTCGGTCGAGATCATCAACGCCGGGTTGCCGCATCCGTTGATCTGGCGGCGTGCTGCCACCACCGTGGAGCGGGTCGCCGCCAACGGGTTGTTCCTCGGCATCGACCTGCCCCTGAGCTACTGCGCCAGCGAAGCGACCACCGTCTCGCTCGGGCCGGGTGATCGTTTACTGCTGTACAGCGACGGCCTCAGCGAAGTGCCCGGCCGGGACGGCCGCTTCTTCGGCGATGCCAGCATGATCGAGGAAATCGAACGACACGCCGCCACACCGCTGGAACAACTGCTGGATTGGTTGCTGCAGTCCTCGCGCGATTTCTGTGACGGCTCGCAGGAACCTGACGACACGACCATTGTTGCAATAGAGACAATTTGATTGGATTCGGAGTCTGACTATGTCGAATACTGCTAAAGATTCTTCCGCTCTCGACAAACGCGAAACCATCGTCATCGTCGATGATGAGGAAATGGTTATTACCAGCCTGAGCTCCTTCCTGAGTTTGGAAACGGAATACAACGTCAAAGCTTTCACTTCCGTGCAGAGGGCGCTCGAATTCATCGGCGCCAATGATGTTGATCTCGTTATGTCCGATTATCTGATGCCGGAGATGGACGGCATCACGTTTCTGGCCAAAGTCCGCGACCTCAAACCGCAGGTACCGCGCATTATCCTGACCGGCTACGCCGACAAGGAGAACGCGATCAAGGCGATCAACGAGGTCGGCCTGTTCCAGTACTTGGAAAAGCCGTGGGACAACGACGATATCCTCATTGTCCTGCGCAACGGCCTCGAACGTAACAAGCTGATGAAGAAGCTGCAGGAGAAGATCGACGAAATCAACCGCGCCTACGCCGAGCTTCAGGTGTTGCAGCGCGAAATCGTCAAGGCGTTCGTCTAACCCCCTAACTTGGTTCTGCCCGAGAATTAGCGCGGTATTAACACGCCGCTAACACCCACTTCTACCTTTGTTCCGTCTGTCTGGAGAAGACAGCCCGTCCGGCGCCCGCTGCGCCGAGTTCAGACTAACGGAGGGAAGGAATGGAAGGAACCTTATCGTCCACACTGCAGCCCCAGGCGAGCCGATTTTTCAGTGTCGCATTCGCTACGTTTGTCGTCCTGCTGCTGTGCGGCTGGTGGAGTAACGCCGCCGCGCAGTCGCCAACGACCGGTCGCATCATGGGAAAAGTCGTCGCTCAGGACAGCGGCGAGCCACTGATCGGCGCCAGTGTCATGCTCGACGGCACCAAATTGGGCGCGATGGCCGATCTTGACGGCAATTACATCCTCAACAATGTTCCGGTTGGTGTCCACCGCTTGGTTGTCTCGGCGATCGGTCATACGCGAACGATCATCGACAGCGTTTCGGTCGAAGCCGGCCAGACGGCCAAGCTGGATTTCAGCCTGAAGTCGGAAGCTGTCGTCGGCCAGGACGTTGTTGTCGAAGCCGCCCGCGTCAAAGATACCGAAGCCGCTTTGCTGAATCTGCGGCAGCACGCCCCGGCGGCGCAGGATGCCATCAGCTCCGAAGTCATGTCGCGTTCCGGTGCAAGTGATGCCGCCGCTGCTTTGACGCGCGTCACCGGCTCCAGCGTGATCGACGGCCGCACCGCCGTGGTCCGCGGTCTGTCGGGCCGCTACTCCAATACCCAGTTGAACGGCGCGCAACTCCCCAGCACCGATCCGGACAAACCCGCCGTCCAACTGGACTTGATTCCGGCGGGATTGCTCGACAACATCACCGTCCAGAAAACCTTCACTCCCGACCGGCAGGGCAATTTTTCCGGCGGCGCCATCAATCTGAGCACCAAGGATCTTCCCGAGCGGATGACGCTCAAGTTCAGCTCCTCCTTATCCTACAATTCGAATGTCTCACTCCATGACGGCGTGCTGACGCACTCGAGTGGTCCCAAAGAATGGCTGGGCTTTGACGACGGTTTCCGCGGTGCACCCGCCGAAATTATCGACTCGAGTTTCCGTACCCCCGGCTACACGACCGTCGGCGACAGTCGCAACGCCGCCGGCGCCGAATACCTCGATCGCATTGCCAAAGCGCTGAGTCGCGATTTCGCCTTCACCGAGCGGCGGGCCCCGCTCAATCAAGGCTATGGCTTGTCGTTCGGAAATCTGTACCAGCTCTTCAACCGCCCGCTCGGCATCCTCGGCTCGCTCACCTACAGCCGCAATAACAGCTACAGCGGTGACGGCATCTACCGGCGTTATGAAGTTGAGCGGATCGGCACCGAAGTGACCGGGCTCGGCACCTATCTTGACTACGCCGATCGAAAAGCCTCGGAGGAAGTACTCTGGGGCGGTCTGCTGACCGCCAACCTGTTGCTCAGTCCGAATCACCGCTTACGCTTCAGCTTCAACCGCAACCAGCACGGCGAGAAGATTTCGCGCCAGGTGGAAGGCATCTACACCAGTTATACCGTGGAAGCGGGGCAGCGGCTGCGCAGCCATGTCTGGCAGTACACCGAGCGCTCCATGCAGGCGCTGCAATACGGCGGCGAGCACTCGCTCGAACTCCCGCTGTTGAGCCGCACCCGCATCGAATGGAGCGCTTCGACGAGCCGCAATCAGCAGGATGACCCCGACATGCGCTTCTGGACCGATATCGCCAACTATGACGAGCATGACAGCCTGATCTCGGCCGGCATCGTCACGGGGTTTCCTTACCCGACTCACTTCTTCCGCTACCTCACGGAAACCAATCGCGAATACAAAGTTGATCTCTCGATTCCGATCGAATTCGCCAATCCCGGTTCGAAACTGCGCTTCGGAACAGCAATCTTTGACAAGTCGCGTAGTCAGGACAATTGGCTGATCCGACTGAATCCCTCCGAGCGCCCCGACCTGTTCTCTTCCTACAACGGCGATCCGGGCTCCATCCTGACCGACGACAAGATTGGCAAGACCGACTCCACCTTCAATAGCTATACCAATTCGTGGAATTACCTCTGGGGTATCGTGCCGGAGAATCTAACCCAGAAAGCGGACGTCTATCGCGGCGACCAGGATATCCTCGCCTTCTACGGCATGATCGACTGGAAAATGACCTCGCGCTTTGATCTGATTACCGGGGCGCGGCTCGAGCATACCGACCAGTGGGTTGAAACCGCCGACACGACATCACTCAATTTTCGCGGCGCTTACAGCGTCTCCGATTGGCTGCCCTCCGTCAATCTCGTCTATCACGCCCAGCCCAACATGAATTTACGCGGCGCCTTCAGCATTACCACCGCGCGCCCGACGATTCGCGAGATGGCCCCCTTCTACAGCTACGAATTCCTGACCGGCAATAACAACATCGGCAACCCGCGCCTCACCCGTACTCTGATTCGCAACTGGGATTTGCGCTGGGAGTGGTTTACGCGGCCGGGCGAAGTGATCGCCGTCAGCGGCTTCTACAAGCACTTCTCCGACCCGATCGAGCGCTTCAATCTCTCCGACAACGGCGATATCAGCTTCCTGAATGTCCCGCGCGCAGTCGTCTACGGAGCGGAATTCGAGGTTCGCCGCCGCCTGGATCATACCGGCATCGCCCCACTCCAGAACTTCCAACTCGGCGCCAGCCTGACGATTGTTCATTCCGAGGTCGATATCGACGCCCGCGAACTCGCGTACCGCCTGAGCAACGGCTTGACCGACTCCACCGAAACCAAGCGCCCGTTCGGCGGCCAGTCACCATATGTCCTTAACTTCGATATCGCTTACACCAGTCCGGGCGCGACCACCGAGATCGCTTTCTTCTACAACATCTTCGGCAACCGCCTGGCCGAGGTCGGCTATCAAGCGCCCGATATCTTCGAGAAGTCTCGCCAGCAGGCGGATCTGTCGATCATGCAGCGAGTCTTTGGGCCGCTGACCGCACGATTTGCCGCCAAGAACCTCTTCAATGAAGACCGCAAGCTCATTCAGACGGCCGCCGGCAAGGAGTACATCCGCTCGCTCAGCCGCGAAGGCCGAACCTATACAATCGGCCTGTCCTACTCGCTATAGCCGCACTCCGAGAACTAATCGGCGCCTCATCGCATCCTAACCGAGAGGCGCCATTCTTCTTGCGGATATGGTTGAACGTTACATCAGCGCAAAACCTGCACGTTTGCTTCTCCGCGAGCACCTTGCGACCTCGCCGCTCAAGAATCTCCGGGTGCCGCGCGCATCCACTCGATTTCGATTTGTGACCCAAGTGGAAAACCAAGAAAGGAAAATCCATGTACAGGAGAAAATCAGTGTATCGTCTGTTTCTGGTGTCACTGTCTCTGGTCCTCATGATGGCTGGTTGGGCCTTCGGACAGTGCATTATCGAACCCGGTAAAACCCAGGTCCTGGTGCCGATCGGCGACATTACGACCGACCAAACCTGGACCGCCGCTAACGTCTACGTGCTGCAAGGACCGACCTATGTGGTTCCGGGCGTTACCTTGACCATCGATCCCGGCACCGTGATCAAGGGCATCACCGGTCTGCCGGCCGGATCAGTCGCCTCGCTCATCATCGAGCGCGGCGCTCAGATTATCGCCAACGGCACCGAGCAAGCGCCGATCATCTTCACCGCCTGCACCGACGATGTGAACGATCCGACCGATCTTGATCGCTCCAATCGCGGTCTCTGGGGCTCGCTGATCATCCTCGGCAACGCCCCGATCAATGGCACGGTCACCCCGCCGAATACCTGCGCGACCGCGTTCATTGAAGGCATCGCGCCTTCGCCGAAAACCGAGTACGGCGGCTGCGATGCGTTCGACAATTCCGGCATTCTGCGCTACGTGCAACTCAAACACGGCGGCTCGGTCATCGGCGCCGCCAACGAGATCAATGGGCTAACCCTCGGCGGAGTCGGCTCCGGGACGACGATCGAGTACGTCGAGGTCTTCGCCAATCTGGACGATGGCTTCGAGTTCTTCGGTGGAACCGTGAACTGCCGCTACCTCATTTCCGCATTCAACGACGATGATGCTTTCGATTGGGATCAAGGTTATTCCGGTAAGCTGCAGTTCCTGTTTTGCATCTACGACTCGACCAACGGTGACCGTGCCTTCGAGATCGACAGTGATGATGGCAACGCCGATACGCAGCCCTACGCTCGCCCGACTGTCTACAATGTGACTGCGTTCGGTCGCGGGGAAGTGCTGACGACCGTGCCGTCAAACCAGAATGCCGCCGTTCATTCCAAGGAGAACAATGCCGGTCACATCCGGAATGCGATCTTCTACGAATGGCCGCGCAATGGGATCTTCATCGAAGATCAGTCCAGCCCTTCCTTCAGCCTGAATCCGATTCCCGACTGCTCGATTCTCGGTGGCCAGATCGACGCCGAATATCACAGCCGCTGTCTCACCGGTCCGTTCGCCAACCCGAATTGGGTCGGAGGCTACACGAACCAGAATCCGAACTTCGCAGTGTCCAACTTCGATGTCTTCGGTACCATCTGGTGCGCGATTAACAGCGCGGCGATCACGCCCACCCTCGTGGCCAGTTCTCAATCTTGGACCGAACAGCGCCTCTTCACCGACTATCCGTCGCTCGGTGGTGCTATCGCCAGTGTCCCGGGCGGTGCTTGGGAGAATGTCATCGACAATCCGATCTTCGCGGGCAATAACCGTGCCAAGAGCCGCTTCTCCGGACAAAACGCCCTTGACCCGCGTCCTGCTGCCGGCGGACCGGCATTCTCGATCGGATTAAGGGACGCACCCGCCGAAGACGCCTGGTTCCTGTCAGCGCCATACGCCGGCGCGTTCAACGCTACCAGCAATTGGATGACAAACTGGACGAATCTCTGGTTTGCCGATTATCTCAATGAAGGTCCTGCCGCCAGCGGAAAGTGTGGCGATGCCGACTGCAGTGGGGCGTACTCGATCTCCGATGCGGTCTACCTGATTAACTACATCTTCGCCGGTGGACCGGCGCCGTGCTCCCCGCTAAACGGCGACGCCGACGCAAGTGGGGCGATCTCAATTTCCGATGCCGTATACCTGATTAACTACATCTTCGCCGGTGGTCCGACACCAGCCTGTCCGGACTGCAGCTAACGACTTGCTACCTCACAATTTCGACGATTGGGCGGAGAAACTCGGTTCTCCGCCCGCGCCGTTGTGGGTCATTTTCCGATAGCGATTAGCGTCTATCGAGTCTCATTCCTTATCCTCCAAATTTGATATTATTTGTTATATTTTTCACGATCTCAGCCGATAAAGTCTAATAGCAAAATAGGATGATTTGTCTACTTTTTGCTTGACATTGATGTGCCCAGAGGCTATTTATGCGAGCAGAAACAGGAGAAGAAGCGCCGATCATGTGAATTATTTCACAAATAGTATTGGTTCGGCGCCGTACGACTACGGGAATTGAGGTGATACAGTATGGCATTCACACGTCGGGATCTCTTTAAGCTGGCTGCTGCGGGAAGTGTCTCCGTCTTGGCCGGGAAGCTTGAAGCAAAACAGGATGAGTTTGCGCTTGATTGCAGTCAGACCTACGGCGTGCTCGTGGACACCGTTGTCTGCATCGGCTGTCGCAAGTGCGAGTGGGCCTGCAATAACGAACACAAACTTGCTAACAAACCACTGGCAGCTTTTGACGATAAGTCGGTATTTCAAGCGCACCGTCGCCCGAACGACAATGCCTACACCGTCGTCAATGAGTTCCGCGACCCGCAAACATCAAAAGCTTTCACCATCAAAGTCCAGTGCATGCACTGCAATCACCCGGCCTGCGTCTCCGCCTGTATCGTCGGCGCGCTCCAGAAGAACAAGAGTGGCTCGGTCGACTACGACGCGTGGAAATGCATTGGCTGTCGCTACTGCATGGTTGCCTGCCCGTTCCAGATTCCTACCTATGAGTACCGCGAAGCCCTCAAGCCGCGTGTGATGAAATGCACATTTTGCGCTCACCGGCTGGAAGAGGGCAAGATGCCGGCCTGCGTCGGCATCTGTCCGAACGAGGCTTTGACCTTCGGGACCCGACAGGAATTGATTGAAGTCGCCAAGGAACGCATCAAGGCCAAGCCCGATCGTTACTACAACCACATCTACGGCGAAACGGAAGTCGGCGGCACAAGTTGGATGTACCTCGCACCGGTCGATTTCGTCCACACCGAGTTACCGAAGCTCAACAGTCGACCAATTCCGGAAACAACCGAGACCATCCAGCACGGCATCTTCAAGTCGTTCGTACCGCCTCTGGCTCTGTACGGATTTCTCGGTCTGATTATGTACTCGATGCGCGATAACAAGGAAGACAAGGAGTCGGACAATGACCGCTCATGAAATCCCCGCTCCGGTGACCCGGGTCCCGTTTTTTACCAAGGGCACGATCATTGTTGCGGCCATTGCGGCTTTTGGCGTCGCTGCCTACATCTACCGCCTCATCTTCGGCCTGGAGGCGGCCACCAATCTTGACAACCAGTATCCCTGGGGGATCTGGATTGCCATTGACGTCGCCTCCGGCGTCGCCCTCGCCGCCGGCGGATTCACGACTGCGGCCCTGGCCGACATCTTCCACAAGGAGCGCTACCACGTCATTACGCGGCCGGCACTCCTGACGGCGATGCTCGGCTATACTTTCGTGGTGATTGGGCTTCTGGCCGACCTCGGACGCTACTACAACGTCTGGCATCCAATGCTGCCGAGCATGTGGCAGGGCAATTCGGTGCTCTTCGAAGTCGGCATGTGCGTCATGGTCTATTTGACCGTGCTCTATATCGAGTTTCTGCCAATTGTGTCGGAGCGGTTCATCGGCCGAGTCAACCTTCCCGGCCCGCTGCGCGTCTTCAACCGGCTGATCGACGGCTGGCTGCGCATCTGCCGCACGTTCCTGGGCAAGTTCATTTCAATCTTCATCATCATGGGCGTGGTGCTCTCGTGCCTGCACCAATCGTCGCTGGGGACACTGATGGTAATTGCACCGACCAAGATGCACCCGCTCTGGTATTCCCCGGTCTCCCCGCTGATGTTCCTGATGTCGGCGATCGCGGTTGGCTTCCCGATGGTGATCTTCGAATCGCTGCTGGCCTCGCGCTCGTTCAAGTTGGCGCCGGAGACCAAAGTCCTCTCCTCGATCGCCACCTATACCCCGGTGTTGCTCGGTGCTTATCTCGCCGTCAAAATTGGTGATCTGACCCTGCGCAACGCGTGGCCCTATCTCCTCGAAGGCAGCGTCGAATCCACGATGTTCCTGATCGAAATCCTCTTGGGTGTCGTCGCGCCGATCCTTCTCCTCTCGTCGCGCAAAGTCCGGCACTCGGTCAGCGGTCTGTTCGTGTCGGCCTCGCTGGTGATCTTCGGTGTGCTCCTGAATCGTATCAACGTCTTCCTGGTTGCCTACGAGCCGCTGTATCCTGAAAAGACCTACTTCCCGTCGATCTTCGAGATTGCCGTAACCGTCGGTTTGGTGGCGGCTCTCGTTTTGGTATACCGCTTCTTCGCCTTGAACTTCCCGGTCATCGCACAACCGGCCGACCAGGCTGCCGAACGCGAGCAGCCGCAGGCGGTGAAAGCGGCCTGATGAAAGGACTCAGTTTCATGAACAAGCATCATGCGGCAGTTTGGGGTTTCGTGATTGTCATCCTGGCGATTGGCCTCGCATTGCCGCTGACCGCACAAAAATCAACTATGCCGGCCGCTCCGCAAGTGGACTGCTCCGAGTGTCACACTTGTGCCGTGCCGACTCTCTCCGAACCTTGCCTGAAATCGTGCCCGCGCACGACGATGGTGCATCAACAAGGACGCCACGATGTCACCGAAGCACCTGACTCGATGCTAATCGATGAATTAGCCGATCTCTACCAGCCGGTACGCTTCGGTCACAGACTGCACGCTTCCATGGCCGAAATGGGCGCCGAGTGCGGGACGTGTCATCACTACAGCCCGCCGGGACGCATCCCGCCCTGTAAGGAGTGCCATTCGACTGCCGCCGAATCACGCGATCTGGCCAAACCCAATCTCAAGGGCGCGTACCACCGTCAGTGCTTATCGTGCCACCGCGAATGGAGCCATGACACGCAATGCATCGTCTGCCACCTTCCGAAGGAGGGCGGGGCGCTGGCCGGCGAAGCCCATGACCCCACCGACATCATGGGCATCCCGCACCCGGTGATCACCGTACCGGCCAAGAAGGTCTACGATACACCCTACAAGCAGGCGCCAATCGTCACCTTCCAGCACAAGGAGCACATCGATCTCTTCGGCTTCCGCTGCGTCGACTGCCACGAGAAAGAGAACTGCGGCAACTGTCATGACATCCAACAGCCGGCGAAAGGACAGAAAACTCAGGAGGAAGTCCACGCGGTGTGTAATGACTGCCACAAGCAAGATCAGTGCGCCAAGTGCCACGACACCGCCGAACGGCCGGGCTTCACTCATAATACCACCGGCTGGCCCCTCAACCCTTATCATACGCATCTGGATTGTTGGGCTTGCCATCCAACCGGCAAACGCATCTCCAAACTGGGCAAAATGTGCGTCAATTGCCACAGCGGCTGGAACGCCGAGAACTTCAAGCACGCGATTACCGGTATCAAGCTGGACGAAATTCACGCCGAGTTGGATTGCACCGATTGCCACCGAGACCGCAAGTACGAGCAGGACCCGGTCTGCGAAGACTGTCACGACGACGGCCGCACCGCCGATACCGCTCCGCCCGGCATGAAGGTCAAGATGCAACGGCGCTAATCGAAAAGAGTCAGCTCGCGCCGCGACAGCGTCGCTCGGTCGCGAGTTGCCTGCTGATCACGTCCCCTCAGTGTGATCTGATAGTGTTGTGGGAACGCCCTCCCGCCAAGAGCGGGAGGGCGTAGTGTTTTCAGGCGGCCAATTGCATTATCGAATCGTGATCGTAACTTGTGAGGACCGCCCGGCATCGTCCATGCAGATCAACTCGTGCCGGCCCGGCGTCGGTGTGAGGAAGACTCGACTTGCCGGATCGCCCGAGAAGATCAGCTTGCGATTCTGAAACCAGTAGATCGTCCGTGTCTCATTGGCGACCGAAGCATCCAACAGCAGCTTCTGGTACTCCCGGGCCACCTCGGACCGAATCTTGAATTCGGCATCAGCCGCGGGGGAGACGATCACCGGCCCGGTACCCTCGGCAACCGTCGGGCATTGCGGATTGTGTGCCGGGATCTTGTCAATCGCGTGACCGTGCCGCGCCAGCCACGTGGCAATGTCAGCGGGCCAGCGCGCGATAAGCCGCTCTTCGATCTCGTGACTCGCGCGACAGTGATTGCACAACCGCACTCCCGACCGGGCATCAACCAAAATCTGTTCGTGAATATCGCAGGGCCGATTCGGCGAGATGCCCTCGATGAACAATTCCTGCTCCGTCGCAACACACAGCGCCGTGGGCGGCATCCCGGAAACTGCGCAAACCTGGCGCGCCGACACTCGCCCCGGACGTGCAAACCACTCAACCTGCGCACCTGTGTTCAGTGATTCGAATATCGTGAACAACAACGGCGCCGCAACCTCAGCCCCGACCAACCCCGGACTTCCGCGACCATCAAAGTTGCCGATCCAGACACCGACCGTGTAGTTGCGATTATAGCCGATCGACCAGGCATCGCGCTTGCCCAGCGATGTCCCGGTCTTCCAGGCAACCTTTGGGATGTTCACGGCGGCATCCCAGACGCTCGGGAGCTCAGGCCGCCTCAGTTCCGCCAGTATTTCAGTGACAATGTATGTGGCTTCAGGGGCGAACAGGGCTCTCCCGGGAACCCCGGGCTGGTCGAGTAGCGCCCGGCAGGGGGTGAAGACGCCGGTGTCCGCCAGTGCCGCGTAGAGATTCGTTAACTCCAGCAGCGTGACTTCGCACCCGCCCAGCACGATCGGCAAACCGTACTGCGCCCACGGCTTGTTGAGTGTTGACACGCCGCCGCTCTTCAGAAGTCGAAAGAACTCCTCGCCGCCGACGGTCGCTGCCAGGTTGATCGCCGGCACGTTTAGCGATCGAATCAACGCTTCCTCCGCGCTGACGACGCCGCTGTAACTCTCGTCATAGTTGACCGGCCTGTAACCGCCGAACTCCACCGGCACGTCATTCAACAGCGTGCGCGGGGAAATCACGCCGCGGCCCAGCGCCAGGGCATAGACGAACGGCTTGAGCGCCGACCCCGGGGACCGCGGCGAGAGGGCACCGTTGACCTGGCCAAAGGCCGTCGAGTCGAAGAAGTCATGCGATCCGGCCAGCGCCAACAGCTGGTGAGAGCGATTGTCAATGATCACCACGGCGCCATTGTTGATGTCGCGCCCCTTCAAGCCGGTAACATGCTGCAGCAGTGCTGTCTCGGCGAGTCCCTGCACGTCGCGGTCGATCGTGGTCGCCAACCGCTCGCGATCAGGATAGATCCGGCGCAGGTATTCCGCCAGATGCGGCGTGCCGAAGGGAAGTTCACGACGCCGCTCAGGGATGTTCTCACTTTCTGCCGCAAGCAATTCTGCCGCAGTCAAGTTGCCGCTGTCCTGTTGCAGTTTAAGTACCCGATCGCGCGCCCGCCGCGCTCCTTGTGGGTTCACGTCCGGCCGATGCCGATTCGGTGAATTCGGAATCGCCGCCAGCAGCGCCGCTTCGCCGCGACTGAGTTGCTCCGGCGCCTTGCCGAAGTACGCCCACGAGGCCGCGCCGACGCCGACGATATTGCCGCCGTAGGGTGCATGGTTGAAATACAGGGTGAGTATCTCATCCTTGGAGTAGTGCAACTCCAACTGCAACGCCCGGAATATCTCGATCAGCTTGCTCATCACCGTGCGCTCTTTCGGCTCGATCATGCGTGCCACCTGCATCGTTATCGTCGAGCCGCCTTGAACGACATTGCCGGCCCGAAGATTCGCGATTGCCGCCCGAACCAGCGCTGCCGGATTGACACCTGGATGATGGAAGAAGTGGCGATCTTCGTAAGCCAGAACGGCATCAACTAACGCCGAAGCGATCTCGTCACGGCGCACCCGCAACCGCCACATATCGTCCGGCGCCAGAAATGCGCGCAGTAGCTCGCCCTGGTTGTCAAGGACGAGAGTCGAGGATTTCGGGAAAAGACGGTCGTGCGGCAGCGGAAAGCACAGGTCAAGCGCGACCAAGACGATTGCCGCCGCCAATAACACGATTCCCGCGCGGCCCGCCGCCCGCCGCCACTGTTTCTTTATCACCGCTCGCTCCTCAGGGCTGCGTCACCGTGATCTTCCCGCTGGACGCCACCGAGCTGATCATCGGCGCGTACATCGCCTCGGCGCGCACCGGCGGCAGGACGAACGTGCCGGCACTCACCACGCGAATGCCGTAGTAGAACTTTTCCTCCCGTCCGCGGGCAACATCGCCGTATATGATCATCCGATCATCGCGGATGTCCATGTAGCGCGGCTGATACACCTTATCGCCCATCCACTTGATCGCCTGCCGCGATTGCAGGCGCGGATTTTCAATCTCAAACGCGCTCGGCAGCAGATCGACGATCGCCACATTTTCAACCGTCTCCGTCGGCGCCTTGATCGTTAATTCAGCAATGATCAAATCGCCTTGCCGGAAACTCCCGCCCGTCAGCGGATTCCCATTCTCATCGAGGAATCGCCGCCGCACCTGCAGGTCGCGGTCATATTCATCAACCTTGAGACCGGCCGGGAGTCCATCCGCTCTCCAATAGAAATAGGCAGTGCCGCTTCCGGTCAGCGTGATCTCGATCGTCTTCCCGGCCCAGTCCTTGGCGCGAAAGTCGTGCTGGTCGGGTGTAAGTTTGCCGATGATGGCTCCGTCGACTTTGACCGTGCCCGTATAATTCGCATCACCTTGTTTGCGGAAGATCTTGCCCAGCGCCATCAGCGCGAAGGCGTTTTCCTGCGTCGTGTGCCAGCACGAGCGGTCGTTGGCCGATTTCATCAGGCTCTCAACCAGCTTCGGTACCAGCGGACTCGCCGGTTCCACCTCGGCGAGGATGTCGAGCATGATCGCCTGCGCTCGAATCGGCGAATTGAAGTTGCCGCCCGACTCCCAGCGGTCGCTGGTGTCGCGCGGCGCCAACGTGTTCGGCATCAAAGAGCGTGCGGTCACCAAATCTCCCAGCAAGGCATAGGCGCCGGCCAACTGGTACTGCGAATACTGCGACAAGCGCTCCAATGCCGCCGCACGAAGGAAATTCATCGTCGATCGATCCGGCTTGCCCGCTGACGCCAAGACATAGTTGGCGTAGGTCGCCGTCTCGTACGAGGCCTGGCGCGCGTCGGAATAGTATTCGCTGCTGTCATCGCCGGAATCACGCTCGCGACGGCCCGGACTGTGGGCTGGGTAATTGCGCGCGAAAATCTGCAGCGCGTTCAGAGCGCGATCGTAAACACGATCCGGCACCGTATACCCGGCACGGCGCGCTTCCACCAAGAAATGCGTCGCATACACCGAACTCCAATTGTGCTGGTAGCTGCCTTGCGGCCAGTACATGAACGCACCCGAGGTCAACTGCATATTGGCCAGCTTGGCGATGCCTTCCTCAATGAAATAGTCGACGCTGTTCTTCTTGAACAACTCCGGCTCGGCCAGGCGCGCCAGGTCGCCGAAGTAGAGCATCGGAAACAGCTTCGAGGTAGTCTGCTCCAGGCAACCGTGAGGATAGCTCAGCAGATACTGCAGGCTGCCGGCGAACCGCACAGCGGGGAAGGATGAAACCGTCAACGTGTAGTCACCGGTGCCGGGAATGAATTCTGCCGGCAGCTTGAACACCGCCGATGCCGCGGCCGTTACCGAACCCTGGCCGGCAAGCGTCACGAAAGGAACCGGCGGTCGCAACGGCACATCTTCGGTCACATTCGCCTCGACGCCGTTGCCGCCGGCGGCAACCGTGAACTTCACCGCCCCCATGCCCTCGCCCGCCTTGATGCGGAAGTACGCCTGCGCCTCGCGGCCGCCGCTCACCTGAAGCGTCTGCGTCCCCTCTCCCAGGACCGTTGCCGGACCCTCGGCTTTCATGCTGACGGTGAACTGCCCATCTCGGCCGGTGCCGTTGTAGATTCCCACCGGGACATTCAATTCATCACTCGAGCTGAGAAAGCGGGGAAACGTCGGTGTCAACACCAATGGCTCGCGCACGAATACACGCTGCTGAGCGCTGCCGAAGCGGTCACCACCAAATGCCGCTGCCATAATCCGCAACTGACCATTGAACTGCGGCACCTTGAATGTCACTGAACCGGTACCGTCGCCATTCGTCTTGACCAGTCCCGACCAGAAGGCAACCGGCTTGACGCGGGTCAGACTCGTGGGTGTCAGTTGGCGCCGCCGCGCGGCCTCGATATCCCCGGCCGGCGATTTCTTGAGCAAGATCTCCGGCAAAATCGCGCTGTAGAGATCATATGACTCCACCGCCAGTTTCTTCTTGCTGAAGAAGAATCCGTGCGGATCAGGCGTCTTCATGTCGGTCAATTGGCAGATGCCCTCATCTACCGCAGCGATCGTGACATACGGCACCGCCGGCACCATGTCGTTGATGTCGAACTTGATCGTGAGGTCCGAATTCGGGAGAATCTCGGACGGCGTCTGCAAGTCAATTGCCAGTCGTTGGGCATCGGTGTTGATCTTGAGCGGTACCACGCCGAAGGCGCGCACCGGCGTATCGCGTTCGAGTTTCTCGGTCGAACGAATCAGGTGTGCCGAAACGTACACGTTCGGCTTCCAATCCTTGGCGACCGTCAGCCGCAACGTGGCCGTGTTTTCCTTCAATTGCACAATCTGGTGGGTGAAGACTCTTTCCCGCTCAACCGTCAGCAGCAGCTTGCCGCTGAACGGCGCCCGCACTTGGACGATTGCCGTCTCGCCCGGGAGATAAGCCTCTTTGTCCAAATCCAACTCAATGCGGTCAGGGTTGTCCATCGCCCACGGCGAATAGCCCCAGCCGGAGGAGTAAAACTCCAGCGACGCCGAACCGCCGCCTTTGCTGTCGGTCGCGATGACGCGATACTTGCCGTACTGGTCCGGTGTGACGTCGAAGTTTCCTATGCCTGCCGTCGATGTAACCGCGAAGCGGTCGACTTCCTGCACCACCTGCTCCGAAACGTACCGATAGTAGCCGCGCGCTGGGTCGTTGCGCAGGATGCTCTGCCAATAGATATGCTGCAGGACGACTTCCACGGTGCGGCTGCCCATCGGTGAACCGTTCGGGTCAACCGCCACAAATTCAAACTTGGTCGGACGATTCGGCTGGCCGTATCCCTCCTGTGCCTGCCGCAGGCCGACGTACGCCGGATAGGGATTAATCGGCGCACCGGTGTAGGCCGTCACTCCCCGCCCGCCCGGTTCAAGCACGGTCACCGAAATCACTCCGCGCAATGCCGACGGTGGCGTCACCGGCGCGCTGGTCGGGATCGTGTAAGTGAATCGTCCCTGATCATTGAGTTTCGCATCCGCCAGCGGCGATTTCTGCTCCTTGAACTGCTTGGTCGCATCCGCGAAATTGAAACTCTTGAACTTCTCGGGCGTGAAGGTGAACGGCTCTACCGTGATCTCGCCTCGGACGGCGCGGCCGGAAGCAGGCGGCCCGAAGAGCGTGACCGCGTCGACATCCAGTTTGATCGACTCGCCTGCGCTGTACGTCGTCTTGTCGGTCTTCAACGTCACCTTCATCCGATCCGGCATGAATTCCTCGACGCTGAAGCGCGCCCGCCCGATTTCGAGACTCTCGCCGATCAACAGCGTTGCCGAGTAGCGTCCGGTCAGTAAGTAGTCGGGAATCGTTGCGCTGAATTCGGCGCCGCCCTGCGAATTGAGCGTCGCCTTCTGCTCATTGATGATTTTGCCGTCCGGCGCGGTCACGCGGAATCGCACCGGGAACGCCTGGGGCACCGCGGCGTTGGCGCCCCGCACAATCGCCGCAAAGTGCGCCGTTTCGCCGGGACGATAGATGTCCCGCTCGAGATAGAGATAACCCTCGTAACCGCCGACCAGGAACGACGCGCCGTCAACATCAAAGTCGGTCGTCGGAATTAAGCGGCGCGTAATCTCTACGAACGACAAGTCCTGCCCCAGGGAAGCGAGGATTAAGTAGGGTTCCAGCCCCTTGTCGAACGCGGTGAGATCACGGAAGATGGCGATTCCTTCGCCATTGGTCGTCACTTCTGCCAACTTCTGGTTGTTGCGGCTGAGCAGCGCCACCTTCGCGTTGGCGAGCGGCTGCAACTTGCTCAGCGAATTGACCCAGACCCACAACTCATTCTCTGATTTCTTGACGAGAATCCCCAAGTCGGTGGCAACTACCCATTTGGCGGCGACGTTCCAGCGGTTCTGTCCGTCGCGCGCGGTGAGCCGGTAAATACCGGGACGTTCGGCGTCGAGATAGTCCCGCACATTGACCGGCGTGACGACCTCGTCATTCGGTCGGTTCTCGACCGGCTGATCCCATTCTTTGACCGTGCGCCCCATCGCCTCCATGTTGTAAACCCAATCGTACCACCGCCCGCTTTCGGCCAGATCATTGGCGTTGAGAAGATAAACCAGATTGTTGGCAAACACCTGCTGTACCTCAAGCGACACCTTGTCCACATTGATCGTCGCTACGCCGACATTCATGTCACCGGTGCGGGTGAGATAGAAACCTTGGCCGACGAAATCTACCTGCGGTGGGATATTCTCGCGCGCCAAGATCACCGCGCCGGCGAAGTCACGCTTCAACTCCGAACCGTCGATCGCGCGCAGCCCCTTCGTGACCTTGACCTGATAGGTGGTGGTGGCATCGAAGTTGCCCCGCAAATCGAGGTGACGATGGGTGCCGCTGATTTTGTACGCCACCGGCGGCTCGACCGCAACATACCGGCCCGCTACTTCCGGACTCACCGGCAGATTGAATGCGATCCGAATTGCCCGCGTCGCCGGATCATACGGGGTCGGCAGAACACTTTCCACCAGCAAATCAGTGCGCCCGGGCAGGTTCAACGGCGTGACATGGTCTTCCAGCAACCCGCTGTCGCCGCCGATGCACTTTAGTCCTTTCGCGATCTTGAGGTGAATCTCCCGCGCCTCCTGCCCGCGCGCCGCATTGCTCGCCTTCAGGCTCAGGAAGGCGGAATTGTCCTGCGTTTCGACTTCAAAGGGAATCTTGCTGCCGTTGGCATCGACGATGGAAATATTCTTCCCGGCTTCGCTTGGGTCCACCGCGTAGTTGAACTCAATCGATGCCACCAAGTCCGCCTGCTGATCAGTCTCCGGCTTGAGATCATAACTCAATATCGCCGAGATCACTCGAAACTGCGGCGTCACAAAGGCAAAGCGCCGCTCCCCACGCAGGACAAATCCGAAATCGGATGTCAGCTTCGATGTCACCTCCGCCGTGTAGCGCGTCGACGGTGCCAGCTTGACCTCCGGATAAAACCGCAACTTGTCGCGGGCAATCCACTCGCAACGCCCCGGGAGGTTGGGTGAAAATGCAATCGGCGAAGCTTCGAGCGCCACATCGAGCAGCGAATCGGGCGCCACCTCACGGGAGAATGTCACCGTAAAATTCGTCGTCTGCGGCACCTCTCCTCCGGGACTGAAGGCCTCAATCTTGACCGTATCGCCGCCGGTGCCACTGGTACCGATATAAATGATTCCGACGATGATGATCATTGTCAGCACCGCTATGATGCTGGTCAACAGCGTCTTGCTGACACCGCCGCTATTGTTGAGCATGGCCGCCTCCGTATTTCGTGATGTCCCAGTCGGTCCGACGATTCATTCCGTCGGCGCCGAGCCCGGATTGCAGAAACTTGAACATGTTGACAGACCCCTTGAAAAAAGATATAGGTTTGTTTAGTCGATCCGACAAAGCCCTTTACAGTTGATCGAGTCTTCGTCCGACGGATACCAATTCGTCGCACAGAGAACATTGATTATACACGCGACCGGATCATCCAAGCTCAAAGAAACATCAGCGACGCCGACGAGCAGTCAAGTGAGGCAGTATCCGCCCAGTCCGTTGCCGATACTCTTCATATCCGTCGTAGCGTTCAAGCAACAGCGACTCCTCATATCGGGATTTGATCTGGAGAAATGCAGCGATCAGCACCCACAGGATCGCGATCACAAGAGTGGCATACCAAATCAGGATTCCTGCCGTTACCAATACGACTCCAAGGTAGATCGGATGACGTACGTAGGCATAGATCCCGTTTGTCACCAGCCGAGCGCTCTGGTGCGGGGTTGGCACTATGTTAATAGTCGAGTCACGATTAGCCCTGTGATAGACGATCAGCGCGACGGCCATCACCGCAAACCCGCTCAGTGCAACCACGGCGCCAGTAAGTGTCTGATATGAGAATCGCTGTATCGGCCGCGTCAGCACGACGGCAACTCCCAACGCCGTGAGAATTATCCATTGCGAGGTCATAATCATCGCAAGCTTGAGTTTGCGGCTTATCATGTATCTCCAGACATCGTTCGATTGGAGCGCGGTTTCTCGAAGCTTACGAAAGAAATCCTTTGAAACAAGACCGAACTCTGAATATTTTGTCCAGGAACAACGACGGCGTGCTGGAGGTTTCAGTCTGCAAAATTCGCCCCTTCTTTTTTCAGACTTTCAGTCATTCGCGTTCCGTCGTCTTTCCGATTACTCCCGTGAATCCCTGAACTCGACAGAACTGGGCGGCTAATGCTCGAGACGCTGCGAAACGGCACAGAAAAGTTAAGTGGCCTCACGAGTGCTGAAGTCCAGCGACGTCTGGCGGCCGACGGTCCCAACGCGCTGCCCTCCTCGAAACATCGAAGTTTCTGGCGAATTGCCTTTGAGGTCGTCAGCGAGCCGATGTTCCTGCTGCTCCTGGCCTGCGGCTTCCTCTATTTCATCTCCGGCGATATCACCGAATCGCTCCTCCTGCTCGGCTTCGTTTTTGTCATCATGGGCATCACCCTCTATCAAGAACGTAAGACCGAGCGCGCACTGGAGGCGTTGCGCGACCTGTCCAGTCCCCGCGCGCTCGTCATCCGCGACGGCGCCAAACAGCGCATTGCCGGCCGCGACGTCGTGCGCGACGATCTTTTGCTGTTGGCCGAGGGCGACCGCGTCCCTGCTGACGCGATTCTGCTCGAGGCCACCAACCTGACCATCGATGAATCCCTGCTGACTGGCGAATCAATCCCCGTGCGGAAGAAATTGGCTGCCGGCGATGCGCCCATCGCTGCTCCCGGCGGCGATGACCTGCCTTTTGTGTTTTCCGGTACCCTCGTCGTGAAAGGGCAGGGCATTGCCCGCGTGGTCGGCGTCGGCCTGAACACCGAAATCGGCAAAATCGGAAGGGCTCTGCAGACGGTCGCAGCCGAAGGCACGCCCCTGCAGAAGGAAACCGGTCGTCTTGTGCGCACCTTCGCCTTCCTCGGCATCGCACTCTGCATCGCGGTCGTCGTTACTTACGGCCTAACCCGCAATGACTGGTTGCAGGGCTTTCTCGCCGGTCTGTCCCTGGCCATGGCGATGCTCCCGGAAGAGTTCCCGGTGGTGCTGACGATCTTTCTCGCTCTCGGCGCCTGGCGCATCTCGCGCGCCAACGTGCTGACGCGCAAAATCCCGGCGGTCGAAACGCTCGGCTCCGCCACCGTCCTCTGCGTCGACAAGACCGGTACGCTCACCATGAACCGCATGTCGGTGCGCGAGCTCTACGCCGACGGCGAGTACCACGACCTGAAGCTGGCCAAGTCCGACATTCCCGAGGTCTTCCACGAGGTCGTCGAGTACGCCATCCTCGCCAGTCCCGCTGATCCGTTTGATCCGATGGAACGCGCCATGCGCGAACTCGGTCAACGAAAACTGGCCAACACAGAACACCTCCATGATGACTGGACCTTCGAGCGCGAATACCCGCTTACCGACGAACTTCTGGCCATGACTCATGTCTGGCGCTCGCCCGATAAGCAAGACTACGTGGTCGCGGCCAAGGGCGCGCCCGAAGCCATTGGCAATCTCTGCCACTTCTCGATCGACAAGACCAATGGCCTCGCGCTCGTGATCGACAAGATGAGCAGTCGCGGCCTGCGCGTCATCGGTGTCGCCCGCGCGCAATTCCATACGGCTGGATTGCCACCGGGCCAACACGATTTCGAGTTCGAATTTGTGGGATTGCTGGGACTCGAAGATCCCGTTCGACCACTGGTCAGGGAGGCAATTCAAGAGTGCTATGCCGCCGGTATCCGGACGATCATGATCACTGGCGACTATCCCGGTACCGCGCAGAACATCGCCCATCAGATCGGGTTGAGAAACCCCGGGGAGGTCATCACCGGCGCCGAACTGCAATCGCTCGGCGATCAGGCACTCGCTGCGCGCCTCAAGCACGTCAATCTCTTCGCCCGGATGGTCCCGGAACAGAAACTCCGGCTCGTGACTGTCCTCAAGGCGATGGGGGAGGTCGTGGCCATGACGGGCGATGGCGTGAACGATGCCCCGGCCCTGAAATCGGCTCACATCGGCATTGCCATGGGCGGCCGCGGCACCGACGTGGCCCGCGAATCGGCAGCGCTTGTCCTTCTCGAAGACGACTTCGGCTCAATCGTGCAAGCGGTCAAAATGGGGCGCCGGATCTTCGACAATCTCAAGAAGGCTATGATGTTCATCTTCTCGGTGCATGTGCCCATTGCCGGCTTCTCACTGATTCCGGTGATCCTCAAGTGGCCACTGGCGCTGTTTCCGGTGCATATTGTGTTCCTGGAACTGATCATCGATCCGGCGTGTTCGATCGTGTTTGAAGCGGAGGCCGCAGAGAAGAACATCATGGATCGGCCACCCCGCAAGCTCAACGAGCCGCTGTTCGGCCGCAAAGCAATCCTCGTCAGCTTGCTGGAAGGGCTGATCATTCTGACTTCAGTGCTCGTGGTCTACGGCCTCGCACTCAATTCTCACACCGAAAACGCCGCGCGCGCTCTCGCCTTTACGACGCTGGTCGTCTGCAACCTCGGCCTGATCCTCACCAACCGCTCGCAGTCTCAGTCAATCCTCAAGACGATCTCCACTCCAAGTCCGACAACCTGGTGGGTCGTTGGCGGCACGATCGTGTTCTTGTCGCTGGCGCTGTTTGTACCTTTCTTCCGGGAACTCTTTCGCTTCGACAGACTCCATGCCGCCGACCTGACCCTTTGTCTCGTTGCCGCCCTTGCCAGTGTTGCCGCGCTCGAAACCCTCAAGTGGAAGCCGGTACGGGAGATCCTCGGAATTCGGAAGTAGTTCGGCGTCCCGTCTGTGTCGTCAAGACTTTGAAGCCAAGATAGTTACAAATTTCACAAAGTCGTTGCGAAAGAATACAGCCTGGGTTATATTCACGACAATGTTTTGGCCGATATCCATTGTATGAGAACTTCGCCCGGCCATGGGCGCGTGATGGAAAGAGGATAAAATGGCGTTAGATAAAATCGTAGTCGTTGGCGCCGGCACAATGGGACAAGGCATCGCCCGAACCATTGCGGAAACCGGTACGGAAGTCATCCTCAACGACATCTCCGAGGAAGTCCTAAAACACTCAGTTGAATCTCTCTCGGACTCGCTGGACCGCGAAATCGAGAAGTGGGGCATTACGAAATCCGAGAAAAAAGCAATTCTTTCGCGAGTCAAAGCCAGCACCGATATCAATATGGTCAAGAAGGCGCGCATCGTGATCGAGGCCATTCCCGAAAGCATCGAACTGAAGCGCGATCTGCTGGCGCGACTGGATAAATTCTGTCCGCCCGAAACGATCTTCATCACCAACACTGCGACACTCTCGATCTCGCAGTTGGCTTCGGCAACCAATCGTCCCGACAGGTTCATCGGCATGCACTTTCTCAATCCCGTTCACAAAGTGCCGATGGTGGAGCTGGTCCGCGGCCTTAAGACTTCGGACGAAACCTACAAGTTGGCTCAGGAATTTGCCGTCAAGCTCAACAAGAAACCGATTTTGGTCAATGAGTATCCCGGCTTCGTTACCACTCGCATCATTGTACCCTTCTTGAATGAAGCGATGCACGTCCTGATGGAAGGCACATCAACGGCGGAAGAAATCGACAACGCCATGAAACTCGGCTTCGGCTTCAATATGGGTCCGCTGGCTTTGGCGGATATGATGGGCTTGGATGAGGTCATGGCGATGATGGACAACCTCCTCAAGGAGCTGTCAGAACACAAGTATAATCCCTGCCCCTTGCTGCGCAAAATGGTGCGCGCCGGGCATCTCGGCGTTAAGACCGGGCAAGGGTTCTTCAAATATGATGAAGACGGCAACAGGATTGAAGGAGCCTGATCATGAAAGTACTTATCCTCAACTGCGGTTCCTCGTCGGTCAAATATCAGCTGTTCGAGTTGCCGAACAATTTCTGTCTGGCCAAAGGCATGGTCTCCCGGATCGGCATGTCGGGCGCCGTCCTGACGCACAAGCCGCACGACCGGCCGGAGGTCACGCTTTCATCCGAAATTCTCGACCACACTGTCGCCATCGAACACGTTATCGCCGTGCTGCTCTCACCGAATCACGGCGTCATCAAGGACCGCTCCGAAATCGCTGCGGTCGGCCATCGTGTCGTCCACGGCGGCGAACACTTTACCGAATCCTGCGTGATCACTCCGGAATGCATGCTGGAACTGCGCAAGCTGATCGAGCTGGCTCCGTTGCATAATCCGCACAATATCCGCGGCATCAATGCCGCTATGTCCAATCTGCCCGGCGTTCCCAACGTCGCCGTCTTTGACACGGCCTTTCATCACCGGATGCCGGAGCACGCCTACATTTATCCGTTGCCCTATATCCTGTACCGCAAGTACCGGATCCGTCGCTACGGCTTCCATGGGATGAATCATCACTTTGTCTCGAAACGCGCTGCTGAAATGCTGAACTCCACCCGCGAGAACCTTAGAATCATCACTTGCCATCTCGGCAACGGCGCCTCGATGTCGGCAGTCAAGAACGGCATCTCGGTCGATACGACGATGGGTTTCACCCCCCTCGAGGGCTTGATGATGGGCACCCGCTGCGGCGACATCGACCCCGCGATCATCCTGCACATGATGGGCAAGGAAGAACTCTCCTTGCACGAGGCCAACACCATGCTGAACAAGCACTCCGGCCTGGTCGGCGTCAGCGGCGTCTCCTCCGACATGCGCGAAATTCTCGAGGAGATGAAGAACGGCACCAAGTCGGCCAAGCTGGCCTTTGACATCTACTGCTACCGCGTCAAAAAATACATCGGTGCCTACGCCGCCGCCATGGGCGGACTCGACTGTATCGTCTTCTCCGCCGGCATCGGCGAGAACTCCGCCGAGGTGCGCCAGGCCTGCGTTTCCGGGCTGGAGTTCATGGGCGTTGAGCTCGACGACGCCGCCAATGCCGCTGCGCGGGGCAAGGAAGCGATCATCTCCAAATCCGCCGGTAAGGTCAAAGTCGTCGTCGTGCCGGCGAATGAAGAATTGGTGATTGCGCTCGACACCGCCGAATTGATCAGCAAGTAGCGGCTGATCGACTCAGAATCGTGCTAACGCCGCCCGTCTCGCGGGCGGCGTTTTTTTTGCTCCCTCGCAAAAGTCGCTCTTGCGCACCAATGGCCCTCGTATTAATTGAAGTGAACATGTACCATTGGAGTCTATATCATGTCGGCTGAACGCCGCCTCATGTGCGTCCTGGCGCATCCGGACGACGAGTCCCTCGGTACCGGCGGCATCCTGGCCAAATCCGCCGCCGACGGCGTCGAAACCACGTTGATCAGCGCTACCACCGGTCAGCGCGGACGCTACGGTCTCTCCGAAGAACACCCGGGAATCGAGACGGTCGGTCGCGTGCGCGCCGGCGAATTGCGCGCGGCCGCAAAGGTCTTGAATGTGAAGCACCTGCACATTCTTGGCTACATGGACGGCGAACTGGACACCGCGCCGCCCGCTGCCATCATTGCGGAAATCGCTGCCCTGATTCGTGATCATCGGCCACAGGTGGTGATCACGTTCGATCCGTTCGGCGCCTACGGCCACGTCGATCACATCGCCATCTCCCAGTTCACCGGCGCCGCTATCGTGCAGGCGGCCGGCGCCGCGTCCGGGCTGCCCGGCCAGCCTCACCAAGTGCAAAAGCTCTACTACTTTGTGAATTCCCAGCCCGTGTGGGACCTCTATCAGGCCGCGTTCAAGCAGTTGACATACAAAGTTGATAACGTCGTCCGCCAGGCGTCCGCGTGGCCCGACTGGTCGATTACGACCCGTGTCGACACCTCCGCCCATTGGCGCACAGTTTGGAATGCCATCCGCTGTCACAAAACACAATTGACCATTTACGACAAACTGCGCGATCTTCCTGAGGAAGCCCATCTCGTGCTCTGGGGTCGGCAGGAGTACTATCGCGCTTTCAGCCTCGTCGGAGGCAGCCGCCGCGTCGAACACGACCTGTTCGACGACATCCCCTGATCCGGGTCGTTTCTCCTCTCTCCTGCAGCATTCTTGGCTCCCGAAAATTCGCCAAACATCTTAATCGCAACGCCGTTGTACTCCATCGGAAGATTGCCGCGACCGACCGTATCGACTATCGTGTCGCGGGCATTTATGCTTGACATTAACCATTGGGAAAGATAGGTTATCGGGCTATGGAGATACAGCTGGATACGATCACGGCTGATCCCAGTGAATTGGAATTGACGGCAGTTCCCGGAGACCTGGATCTTCGGCTGGAACTGGCCCAGGTCTTGTCAGCCGTGAACTATCGGCTGTCGGCTTGGCGCATCGAGGACGAGATATTCCTCAACGGCACAGTGGATTACACGATCCAGTATATCTGTGCCCGCTGTCTCCGCGAGTTCGAGCAGAACTGCGCGTTGCCGCTGAATCTCGTACTGCAACTGGTTGCAGACGAGCAGTCAGTGGCTGGGGAAGCGGAAGACGATGTCTTCGTTCCCATTGCCGCCTCCCGAACCGTCTATGTGCTCGATCAACATCTCCGCGACCTGATCGCGCTGGAGGTGCCGATGAAGCCGATGTGCCGGGCGGACTGCCGCGGCCTATGCCCGCAGTGCGGGACGAATCTGAACGATGGGCAGTGCGACTGCCGCAGCGAGCGGGAAGACCCCCGCTGGGACGCCTTGCGCAAGTTGAAAGAGAATAGTTGAACGCTTAACCGTAAGAGAGAACCATGCCACTTCCAAAACGCAGACACTCGAAACAACGCGGCCGCAAGCGCCGCACCCACTACAAAGCGACAATGCCGACCATGTCGGAGTGCAGCAATTGCGGCGAAATCAAGATGTTGCATCACATCTGCCCCGCCTGTGGCTTTTACCGGGGCGAGCAGATTCTTGAAGGAAAGGAAGCTTGATTCAATCTTGACGCGACGCATCGCCGTTGACTGCATGGGCGCCGATCTGGGACCGCTGCCCGCGGTAGCCGGCGCCGTCAGCTACCTGCAAACGCCGGGGAACGAAAACGATAGCATCGTCCTCGTTGGCGACGAAGCGGTGCTGACAGAGCACCTGACGCAAATTGGCGTCGACGCCGCGCTCCCGATTTCGATCGCCCACGCGGATGAAACTGTCGGGATGGGAATGAATGCGACAGAAGCCCTGCGCAAGAAAAATTCCTCGATTGCCGTAGCAATGCGCATGCAGAAAGAGGGACTCGTGAGCGCCGTGGTCTCGGCCGGACATACCGGCGCCGTCATGGCCACCGCCGTCCTCACCCTCGGCCGCATTCCCGGGGTTAGCCGCCCGGCCATCGCTGCCACCTTTCCTAACACCCACGACAGCGGCACCCTGGTTATCGACGTCGGCGCCAATGTCGACGTCAAACCGGAAAATCTGCTCCAGTTCGCCATGATGGGCGCTTCCTACTCGGAGGACATTCTCAAAGTCCGCTCGCCCAAGGTCGGCCTGCTCTCGATCGGCGAGGAACCGAGCAAGGGCAACGAATTGGTGCTGGCCGGTTACGATCTGCTCAAGTCGGGTCCGTTCAACTTCATCGGCAACGTCGAAGGCCGTGACGTGCTCGAAGGCAAGTGCGACGTGGTCGTCTGCGACGGCTTTATCGGCAATGTGATTCTCAAGTTTGCCGAATCGGTGAAGGTCCTGCTGGAAACCAAGATTCGCCGCCAGATCAGTTCTAACCTCTTCTCCAAAACCGGCGCCATCTTGATGGGGCCCTTCCTGCGGCGCATGCGCCGCTCGCTCGACTATGCTGAATACGGCGGCGCGCCGCTGCTGGGGATCAACGGCAATTGCGTCATCGGCCACGGCAAGTCCTCGGAAAAGGCGATCCGCAATGCCATCCGCGGCGCCGCCGAAATGATCTCAACCAATGTTACCGGTCATATCCAAAAACGAATCGAGAAAAGTTCCGCGAAGGCGGTCGAACAATGATGAAGTCAAAAGTCTCGGCCCAGGTCGCTGGGCTTGGTGCCTACACTCCGGCCACGATATTGACGAACGCCGATTTTGAGAAGATGGTGGACACCAGCGACGAGTGGATCACTTCACGCACCGGCATCAAGCGCCGCCACGTTGTCGGCGACTCCGGTGAAGCGACCTCCGATCTAAGCACGAAAGCGGCCGAGATGGCGCTGGCGGATGCCGGCATGAGCGCGGCCGACCTCGATCTGATCCTCATCGGCACCGTTACACCCGATATGAAAACCCCCTCCAGCGCGGTGATCGTTCAACGACGACTCGGCGCTAAGCGTGCTGCCGCCATGGATCTCAATGCCGCCTGCGTCGGATACCTCTACGGCCTGACTACCGGCCGCGCTTTTATCGAGTCCGGGATGTACGAAAACGTGCTGGTGGTCGGAGCGGAGACTCTGACCAGCATCACCAATTATCAGGATCGCGGCACCTGCGTCCTCTTCGGCGACGGCGCCGGGGCCACGGTTCTGACCCGCGCGGAAAATACGGGCCGGGGCATTCTGGCCTCGCATCTCGCCGCTGATGGCAACCACGAACGACTGCTCTTCGTTCGCGCCGGCGGTTCGCGCGAAAAAGTGACCACCGAAAACATGCACAATGGTGCGCTGTACATTTATATGAACGGCTCGGAAATCTATAAATTCGCGGTGCGCAATATGCAGGACTCCGCGGAAAGGGTGATCGCCGAAGCCGGCATCAAGCCGGAAGAGATCGACTTGGTCATTCCGCATCAGGCCAACATCCGGATCATCGATTCGCTGCAGAAACGGCTCAACGTGCCGGATGAGAAGGTCTTCGTCAACATCGCCGATTACGGCAATACGTCTTCGGCGTCGATCCCCATCGCCATGAGCGAAGCCAAACAGCAGGGCCGCCTGAAAACCGGCGACTTGGTGCTCCTCGTCTCCTTTGGCGGCGGCTTGGTCTGGGGCGCCGTACTGGTGAGGATATAATCTTGAGCAAAACCGCATTCTTGTTTCCAGGGCAGGGCTCGCAGTACGTCGGCATGGCGCGCGATCTCTACGATCAGCATGAGATGGTGCGCGCCCTCTATACCGAAGCCTCGCTCCTGCTTGGGTATGATCTGGCCGAAGTCAGCTTTAACGGTCCGGAAGATCGCCTCAAGCAAACCGTCGTCACTCAGCCGGCAATCCTCACCCACTCGCTGGCGTGGCAGATCATCCTGGAACGGCAGGGAATCAGGCCCGACTTCGCCGCTGGTCACTCGCTCGGCGAGTACTCGGCGCTTGCCTGCGCCGGCGTGCTCAGTCGCAAAGATGCGATCATTGCCGTCAACACACGCTGCAAGGCGATGCAGGAAGCCTGTGAGCAAAACCGCGGCACCATGGCCGCCGTCATGGGCGCCTCACGGGAACAGGTGCTGCAACTGGTCGAACGGCTCCAGTCCGAAGGCACGGTCGTCCCGGCCAATTTCAACGCGCCCGATCAAATCGCCATCTCCGGCGACTTCGCGGCCGTCGAACAGGCGGTGCCGATCGCCAAAGAATTTGGTGCCAAACGCGCGCTCCTGTTGCCGGTCGGTGGCGCGTTCCACTCGCCCCTCATGGCGAGTGCAGCGGTCAAACTGGATGCCACCCTGAGTCAATTGCCATTTCAGCCCGCGGCGTTTCCGGTGATTGCCAATGTCACTGCCAAGCCGGAGACTGAACCGCAGCGAATTAAACAACTACTCGTGAACCAGATTACCGCGCCCGTTCTCTGGGTCGACACCCTGGAAGAACTGCGCCGCCTCGGCGTCACCCGCTTCGTCGAAATCGGACCGGGCAAGGTGCTTTCCGGACTCGTGAAACGGACGCTGGGCGAGGTGGAAATCATCAACCTTGACAAAATTTCCGACTTTGATTTGGTTGCCGAGAAATTGCTGGAGGTTGTTTGACACTGAACGGTAAGGTCGCTTTGGTCACAGGCAGCGCTCGCGGTATCGGGCGTGCCATCGTCGAAAAACTCATGTCGCTCGGCTGCAAAGCCGTTGTCGCCGATGTGCTTGATGATGCCGGGCAGGCGACCGTGGCGGAGCTGTCCGCCCGCGGCGAAGTCAGCTTTGTCCATTGTGACGTCACCGCCGGCGCCGATTGCCAGGCCGCGATCGACCATGCGATCCAGCATTTCGGTCAGCTCGATATTCTGGTCAACAACGCCGGCATCACCAAGGATACCTTGGTCATCAAAATGGACGAGGCGGCCTGGGATCGCGTGCTGAACATCAACCTGAAAGGCGCCTTCCTGATGTCACAGGCGGCGGCCAAGGTTATGATGAAAGCGCGCAGCGGCCGGATCATCAATATCTCTTCGGTGGTCGGTCTGATGGGCAATTTCGGCCAAGCCAACTACTCGGCCTCGAAGGCCGGCCTGATCGGACTCACCAAATCTGTTGCAAAAGAGCTTGCCGGACGTAATGTTACCTGCAACGCCGTCGCGCCGGGGTATATCCAGACCGAGATGACGGAGCATCTCTCCGACGCGTCAAAAGAAGCATTCTTGAGTGTCGTTCCGCTTAAGCGACCCGGATTACCGGCTGATGTCGCCGCCGCCGTGGCGTTCCTCGCCTCGGAGGATGCGGCGTACATTACCGGTCAGGTCCTGCAGGTCGATGGCGGAATGCTGATGTAATCGCGAAAGTAAACGTAAATGCAATTTATGAGGAGGATGTGCAATGGCGATTGATGTGGAAGCCAAGGTCAAAGAAATCATTGTTGAGCAGTTGAATGCCGACAAGGACGCCGTAGTACCGACCGCCAAATTCGTTGATGATCTGGGCGCCGATTCCCTCGATACCGTCGAGCTGGTGATGGCGCTGGAAGAAGCCTTCGGATTGGAGATCCCCGACGAAGAAGCCGAAAAGATCTCCACCGTCGGTGATGCTATCAACTATATCAAAACTCACGCCAAGGAAACGGCGTAAACTGCCACCACACGGCCGGAGAGTCTGAATTTGAGTATGAAACGTAAGGCCGTGGTTACCGGCCTCGGCATCGTCTCGCCGCTGGGAAATTCGAAAGAAGAGTTCTGGTCCGGGTTACAGGCCGGTAAGTCCGGTGTCTGCGCCGTCGACCGCTTCGATACGTCCAACTTCGACAGCCGCATCGGCGCCCTCGTGCGCAATTTCGACGGTGCGGCCTACATGGACAAGAAGGAGCTGCGGCGCACCGACCTGATCCAACAATATGCCCTCGCCGCGACCCAAATGGCGGTCGCGGATGCCGCCCTCGACCTGAACGCAATCGACCTCACCCGCGTCGGAGTCGTCACCGGCTCCGGCATCGGCGGTATCCTCACCTTCGAAGACCAGTGCTGGACTTATAAGGACAAGGGACCGTCCAAGGTCTCCCCGTTCTTCATCCCGATGATGATCATCGATATCGTCCCGGGATTGATCTCAATCAAGTACGGATTCCAGGGGCCAAACTACGCCACGGTCAGCGCTTGCTGTTCCTCCGCACACGCCATCGCCGATGCCATGCGCATCATCCAGCGCGGCGAAGCGGATATCATCGTGACCGGCGGCGCCGAAGCGGCTATCACGCAGATGTCCTACGCCGGCTTCTGTCAGGCGCGCGCGCTGTCAACCCGCAACGATGACCCGGAGCATGCTTCACGGCCGTTCGATGTCGATCGCGACGGCTTCGTCATCGGCGAAGGCGCCGCCATCATTATTCTTGAGGACGAAGAGCATGCCCGCAAGCGCGGCATTCCCATCTACGCCGACCTGCTCGGCGCCGGCATGAGCGCCGACGCTCATCATATCACCGCGCCGGCACCAGACGGCAACGGCGCCGCGCGCTGCATGCAGACGGCCATGCAGGATGCGGGATTGACCCTGGAGCAAATCGAGTACGTCAACACCCACGGCACGTCTACGCCGCTGGGCGATATCGCCGAAACCTCCGCAATCAAACGGGTGTTCGGCGACCGCGCCCGCTCGCTGTTGATTAACTCGACCAAGTCAATGATCGGACATATGCTCGGCGGAGCCGGGGCGATCGAAGCCGCCGCCACCGTCCTGCAACTGCATCACGGTTTTGTCCATCCGACGATCAATATCCAAAATCAAGACCCGCAGTGTGATCTGGATTACCTGCGCGATGGCGGCCGCCCGGCGTCGATCAAGTACGCCATCAGCAATTCCTTCGGATTCGGCGGCCACAATATCACGCTCACGCTCGGCAAGCACATGAATTCTGCAGGATGACGCATGAGGCGCTTGTTCGCGCGGCTTTTCGGTAAACGTCCAGTTCGGTCGACACCATCGACGCTCAGTTCGACTACCATCGCCGAGATCCAGCGCCGCATCGGTTACTCCTTCAACGACGCCTATTACTTGACCAAAGCACTCACCCACCGCTCCTTCCTGCGCGCCAACGAACCGCGCAATCTGCGTTCGTACGAGCGCCTCGAGTTCCTCGGCGATTCGGTGCTGGGCCTGATTGTCGCCGAAGAATTGTTCCAGAAATACCCCGACATGAGCGAAGGCAGCCTGACCAAGAACAAATCACTGCTGGTAAATAAGAAGGTGCTGGCGCATACCGGCATGGAAATCGACCTCGGTAATTACATCCTGATGTCGGCGGATGAGGAGCGCGCCGGCGGCCGCACCCGGCCCTCGATCGTCGCCGATTGCCTCGAGGCGATGTTCGGCGCCGTCTACCTGGACGGCGGACTCGAACCGACCCGCCAGGTTATCAAGCGCCTGATCTCGCTCAATTTTGACGAAATCAGCGACTTCCTGTCGCTGCGTAACTTCAAGGGCGAATTGCTGGAACGCCTGCAAGCCGGCGGTGGCGGCTTGCCCAAGTACACGGTCTCGGACGAAGACGGTCCCGATCACCGCAAGGTGTTTACTGTCGAAGTCTTCGTCAGCGGTCGTCGCCTCGGCACCGGCCGCGGCGACTCCAAAAAGAGCGCCGAACAGCGAGCCGCCGAGAGCGCCCTGGCCGCGCTCGATGAACACGCATAGTCTGGAGGATCATCGTGAATATCGTCGTCTGTGTTAAACAAGTCCCCGAAATCGCGCTCGTCACCGTCGACGCGCAATCCGGCAAACTCAATTTGCCCGCCAGTCCCGGCATGATCAACCCCTTCGATGCTTATGCCATCGAAGAGGCGCTGCGCCTCAAGGAAAAACACGGCGGCAGCATCTGGGCGCTTTCGCTCGGCGGCAAGGAAGCCGACTATGCGCTCCGCGAAGCCCTCGCGCTCGGTGTCGATGAAGCCGCCCATATCATGGATGACGCTCTCGCTGCCGTCGATTCGATCGGCATCGCCGGCGCGCTGGCCGCCGGTGTCAAGAAAATCGGCTCGGTCGATCTGGTCATTCTCGGCAAGCAAGCAGTGGATTCCGATTCCGGCACCGTCTCCTCGGCGCTCGCCGGTTTCCTCGGCTGGCCGCAAATCATGTTCGTCCGCAAAATCGAGGCGATTGACGGCAGCAAACTCACCGTCGAACGGATGACCGACGACGGTTTCGACAAAGTCTCGGCGCCGACTCCTGCAGTAATCTCCGTTGTAAAGGAAATCAACGAACCGCGCCTGCCGTCTCTGAAAGGGAAGATGAACGCCAAAAAGAAAACCGTCGCAGTTTACAAAGCTGCTGATCTGGGACTTGACTTGACCTCACCGGTCTATGCTTCGAGCAGCACCGTCTCGAAAGCTGCCGATCCCCCGGCTCGCCCGAAAGGCGAGATTCTCACCGGCGCGACACCGCAAGAAATCGCGGAAAAGCTTTTCGCCAAGCTTCGCGAGAATCAAGTTCTCTGATCCAAATCATAACTGTCATCGGCCACTTCTCTGTCCAGGCCGGATTGGCGCAAGCTGATCCGGCCTCTTCACATTTATAATATGTAAACAATTGCAGTGTCGCAGAAGCTGCGATAGAACCATAAGTTATTCTACGGCAATACAATACTCTGAATGTTAACGTATTTTTCCGTGTCGTCGCAGAAAATGCTTGACAAGCCGTGAGAGCCGGTTTAGCTTAAAGCACGGCCAAGGATGTGCGTCGCTTTGTCCCCTGCACTTCTTTGACCGCCCTAATAAGTTGATAACAGCTAATTCTTTGGAGGCAGTAGGCATGAACCTGCTAAAGCTACTAACGCTGGTAGTCTTCGCGGCCTCGATATTTCTGCTCCTCCCCGCTGCCGCTGAGGCGGTGGACCATCCCTGGGACGATCGTCCTACGGATACGACCACGGTCGGTTGGAAGCCACAGAATGGTTCCACTGACACCCCACGCCCGAATACGCCCATCATCACGAGAATCTTCGAATGGACACGATTCTTTATTCTCGAAGTGAAAAGCGTCTTTATCGGCGGCGAGAGGAATGATACGAGCGTGAAGCCCACGACCGGCTCGAACAAACGGATCGACTCGCCGGTCAAAAACAGGAAAACCAAGTAGCAACGTTTTTGTCTGGATGAGCAGAATCGGTAATGCGACAGACACGGCGGACAAACTTAAGACAATCCAAATTCTGATCGGCGAAAACAAGTTTGTCGCGGCCCGGGATGAGTTAGGGAAGCTGGCTCCTATCATCGAGTCAGAGCCCTCTTCGGTGACGGCGGGAGAATATCTCTACCTCCAGGCGGCGGTCGACCTTCCGACCAAGCCGCCGTTGGAGGTTCTGGCTGTCGCCACCAAGGCCTATGCCCTTGTTGCCGCGACCGCCGAAAACCTCCTGATCGGACGGATTCAGGCCCTCATCGGAAAGCTCCACGTCGCCCTCGGTGATCTGGCCCAGGGCGAAGCTTTTATCCGCGATGCTATCAGCTCCTTCCGCCGCATCGGCCACGATGACGACTTGGTCAGCGCTTACAACCGTCTCGCGCAGATCTACTTTATTCGCGGTGAGTTTCGGCTGGCCGACAGGTTCCTCGCCGAGTCGATCGAACTGGCTGGACACCTGGCGGTGACCTCCGACATCGCCCTCAACCGCGCCCGCGGTAACCGCGCGCGTGTTCAGATTCTTATCGGCCAGTGGGACGAAGCGCTCCTGACCCTGAAAGATTGTGTCACCTTCAGCCACAGCACCGAGGCCGGTCCCTCCGAGGCGCGCAACCTGCTTTCGCTGGGCTACGTGCTTTACCTCAAGGAGAATTTCTCTGATGCCCGCCGTACCCTCGATCTGGCCTATGACGTGATCAAACGTCTCGATCTGGTGCGCGAACGCTCGATCTATCATGAATACATGGGCGAATTGCTCGCCGCGATGGGTGATACCCGCATGGCGCGTCAGCACTATTCGTACGCCCTCGAAATCGGTCATCGGATCGCCCCTGAGAGCGCCATTATCAGCCAGACCGAGCGCCGCCTGGCCGAACTCGAATACAACTCCGGTAATTATGCTCTGGCCGGCGATCATGCCCGCCGCGCTCTTCAGGTCGCCGAGCATGTCGGCGAAGTCATCGAAGTCGCCGGCGCCAAAAAGATTCTCGGAGCGTTGGCCGCTGCCAACGAGAGCTTCGCCGATGCACTCAAGTCGTTCGATGATGCGGTGCAGCTCCTCGAAGTCGCCGGCGAAGTGCGTGAACTCGCCTACGCCTACTATGTCGCGGGCAAATCTCTGATCAAGGCGAGCGCCCACCACCAGCTCGGCCTGCGCTATCTCAATAGTGCGATTCGCCTCGCCGAACAGCTGTCGCTCACTTGGCTTAAGATTCACGCACATTATCAGATGGCGGCACTCGCCTATGAAGCGAAAGACTTCGATGGTGCTCTCAACTACCTCGAAGCCTGCGAATCGCTGGCGCACCAATTCCAGGACGACCGTGCCATCGAAGAGTGCCGCATCCTCCGGCTGGCGATCGAGGACGACATGGTCGACGCCGGGCTCTCCAACGAAAACGAATTCAGCTTGTTCAGCTCGTTCCTGACCGCGAGCGAGTACGGCAGCCTCAAGAGTGGTTCCTTGGAGGACAGCTTGCGCGTGCTTCGCGATAAGGTCGGCGGCACCCGCGCGTTTATCTTCTCCTACGACTCTCAGCAGAATTGCTTCGAGACTCTCGCCGCGCTCGACTTCGATACGACCATTTTGCAGAAAGTTGCCAAATCGCTCGCCAACGGCCGCGGCGGTTCGCTGCCCCTGGATCGGCCCCTGCTGGTAACGCACCTGACCACCGATCGCAAGCGAATGTTCGACTATCTCGGTGCCGGCGATCAACTCGGGGCGTTCATCTCGATCCCGATTCAGCTCTCGTCCGAAGTTGCCGGGCTCGTCTACATCGACCGCATCGGCGCGCGCTATGCCAACTTCACCAAGTCCAACCTCGACTTTGCCATCGCCTTCTCCGATATCCTGGCGTTCAAATCGTCGGAAGAGCAAAAACGCCGGCTGGCCCAGGACAACCGCCGGCTCAAAGACCAACTGCAAAAACAACTGGCCTTCCCGAACATCATCACCGCCAGTCACGACATGCTCGATATCCTCGATCGTGTCCTGCAGGTCAAGGATTCATCGATTTCGATTTTGATCGAAGGTGAAACCGGCACCGGCAAGGACCTGCTGGCCAAAGCCATTCACTACAACTCCAATCGCAAAGACCGCCGCTTCGTCTCGGTCAACTGCGCCGCGCTGCCCGAAACTCTGCTCGAATCCGAGCTCTTCGGCTACAAGCGCGGGGCCTTCACTGGCGCCGAAGGCGAGAAGGTCGGTTTGTTTGAAGAAGCCGACGGCGGCACCTTCTTCCTCGACGAAATCGGCGATATGCCGCTCTCGATCCAGGTCAAACTGCTGCGTGTGATCGAAGAGAAAGAGGTCGTGCGGCTCGGAGAAACCGTCCCGCGCCGCGTCGATGTCCGCGTCATCTCGGCCACCAACAAAGATCTCAAGACGATGATGGAACACGGCCAGTTCCGCCAGGATCTCTACTATCGCCTCTCGACCTTCGGTTTTCGCCTGCCGCCGCTGCGCGAACGCCGCGAAGATATTCCCCTGTTGCTCCGGCATTTCGTCCAGAAATTCGATCCCGAAGTGCGCCTCGAACCCGAAGCCTTCAACTGCCTCGCGGACTACGATTGGCCCGGAAATATCCGCGAGTTGGAAAATGAGATGAAGAAACTGGTGTTGTTGGCGGGCGAGAAGAAGACGATCTCATCCTACATGATCTCTCACCGCATTACCGACCGCGCCAATGCCTCCGCCGGCACGCGCACCGAATCGAACGGCAGCTTCTCGCTCTACGAGTATCTCAACCGCCTCGAACGCGAATGCGTTCTCAAGGCGCTGCGCGACTCCGGCTGGGTCAAAAAGCACGCCGCCGAGAAGCTCTCGATCCCCGAGTCCACTTTGCGCCTCAAGATGAAGCAATATCATCTGACGCAGGAATAGCGCCCTCAACCCCCTTTGATCTCCGGAAATTCCGTTCGCTGTGGCGTTTCTGCAACGATTTTGCGTCTGACGTCCAACGCGAGACGCAGCTGCCGCACTCCCACCGGTAACCAGACCAGGATCGGAACGACCACGTAGCCCACCAGCAAGAAGTACTTGCCCAGCGATCCAAGCAGATAGTCGGTGGTATTGTGCGGCCGAAACTGCGCCAAGAACGCCGGGCTCTGCATGTAAATCAGCTTGTTATCGGCCGTCTGCAAAAGCAGATCGAGTTCCTGGAATAGGAAAACCACGAGCCAACCCACCAACAGAAACCGCAGCTTCTTCAGCCTGGCGCCGCCGAACGGTGTCGCCAACGCCAGCGCAATCCAGATCGTCAGGTTGAACTGAAACCGCTCGCCGTCCATAGTAAACCGCAGATTCCCTCGGCCCGGACGGCTATCGCGCGCGTCGATGACGTCAAAGTAGATGTTGCCCTTGATACAGGGATGAACGTACTCATACACCGTTTCATCGCCGGTGACGAGATTCTGTCGAATCAGGATGTTTGCCGCCTCGGCGAGCAACTCGCCGTATGACGGCGAAACGAGGTACAGCCAGATCGGCTGCAATGCCAGCCAGATCAGCGCTGTCGTCGCCGCGAACTTATAGAGTCGGGACATGCGGCCGCCGCACCACCTTGTCATACCACAGCAACCACAGCAACCCGCCGATCAGAATGATCGCAAACTGCCAGATGTGCAAATGTGCCTCCTCAAATAAACTGGCATCGCGGCCACTCAGGTAGAGCAGAGAAATCACACGCAGCAAGTTGATGGCAAACAACGCCAGCGTCCCCAGTACAATCCCAAGCAGCTTCTTCCGCCAACTCGTCGGAAACGCCGCCACCGCCGCCACGAAGATGATCGTCACATACACCGAATTGCAGCCTTCGGCGATGGAAACCGTGCTGGAAAACGAACTCAGGCTATTGTTGTGAACATTCGCAGTGCCGCCACAGAGGTTGATGATGACACCGGACATGGCCGCGGTCAGATTGTTCATCGGATCGAGGATGCGCCCGTGACTCCAGTCGGCCAACACCAACCCAAAGCCAATGCCGGTAATGCCGATGAACACCGTATAAGCCTTGAGCAAGTCGCTATACTTCTGCAGGCCAGTGCTGACCCATTTAATCAAGGAGCGGCGTTTTGGCCGCTCCCTGAGGATAGTGTGGTTGTTATTCATCACCGTCAAACGGCTGCAATGGCCGTCCGCCGTCTTCGAACGATGTAGTAGGTCAACAGCGCTACCAGCACGACCGCGAATACTATCAGCGCCCACTCTGACAATGTGGGGATGGGATACCCGGTAACCTGGCATGCTGCCCCGCACTGAAACGCGTAACTCGCAACGGCCTTCTCATTCGCAGGCGAAACCGAGCCCTTGTAGAAGGCCAACGCTACCGTGCCGGTGCCGTTGGGACTTGCGCAGTTGACTTTCACCGAGTCCTTGTCGGTCGCCCCGACAAGATCCGGGGGATCGACGGGCGTGATGGTCACGCACCCGGAGGCCGTGCCGGTGACAACGTAAGCTTGTCCGGCATCGCCTCCTGTGAGCGAGTACACCAGGTAGTCGGTTGCGTCATTGAATACCACCGTGATATCCTCCGCTGCCGACAACGGCACGGCTACCAGGATTGATGCCAGCACAGCAACTATCATTACTCTGAACGCATTTCTGCTTGTCATTTCATCCTCCGAGAATTGTTAGGTTTTCCAGCCTTCGCCCCCATTCTCTCCCCGGAGCTGTGCCCGGTGGTGACCGGAACGGCGGCAGAGCCGACATAAACTCGGCCGGCCGCTGGACCCAACGCAATCGTCGTAGTCGCTGGTGCAGCGTTACGGATCGCGACCCTCGCTGAAGCGTAGCCTCGACGCCATGACTGTCCGCCCCGAGGGCGGGATGATGGCACAGGTGATTGTCGCCGGCAGCGAAGAGATCCTGGTTGCGCAGGCTCACCACCTGTCGCGATGCGGAACTGGAAGCAGGAGAACTCAGCGCCGGAACTGGCTGTCCGGCGTGCATGAAGTTCTCCATGGGCAGCCAGAGCACAAATAGGGCCAGAAGCATCGGGCTCGAGGAGCGTCCCCAGCCCTGCGCCGCGAGCGCGGCAATCGTAAGAACAAGTGCAGTAACGATTAGATGGAACAGCAACTCTGGACCGTTAGTGGCTAACTGCTGTCTGGGAATGACTACCAAGGCCGACATCACGATCAGCAGCATCATGTACGCTCGGCGCAGGCTGTCCGCCTGAAGCGCCCGAGCATAGCAGGGCAACGCTGCCATGACGTAGCACGGCGTCAATCCTGCTTGGTACTGCGCCAGGCCGATTAGCAACCCCGAGATCAGTGCCGACAGTGTGTCTTCGATCCAAGCCAGTTCGTCGCAGGACCGGCGCGCCGCATTGCTTTGGAAAGACATGTTCTTGGGATCTGACGATCGTGCCACCTTGGGCGAAACCCCTCCAAGCACAAGGTTCCAGTCGCAGCCTCTCGGCGTCCGCGCAGCGAATGCCGGGGGCTTTCTTTCGCAAACTCTACGTCTGTCGGGATTGGCTAATCCGCTGTTCGATCAAAGCTGTAGTGCCGGACGAATACCCTTTGGCTGGCAGCCATCCTTGCGACCAAGTTTCAAATTCTGAGTAGGGAGCCCTCAGTTTGAATCTGTGTCAACATAGTAACAACAGTCGATTTTAGCAAGTACCAAATGCGGCGTTTTATCCTGCGTCGCCGATATTGCGACGCTCTCACATTGCGTCCGCCTCGACATTCACGTTAATTCCCCCCATGTCCGACTCCTGGCACTACCTCGGCTCTGGCACTTTCACCGGCGAATACAATATGGCCATCGACCGGGAATTGCTGAGCCAATTTCAGGCCGGCGAACGCACCGTGCCGGTCGTTCGCTTTTACCGCTGGGAGCGCCCGACCGTCTCTTTGGGTGTGAATCAGAAACCGGAGGATGTCGTCAACCGCGACGTCATCACCGAACTCGGCTACGGCCTCGTCCATCGCCCCACCGGCGGCCGCGCACTGCTGCACAAGGGCGACCTCTGCTATGCTATCATCGCCTCGCGCCACAGCCACCCGTTGTTCCGGACTTTGACCACAACCTACCGCGCGATCGGCGAAGCCATCTCCGCCACCTTGCGCTCGCTCGGCGTCGACCTGACCGAGCTGCCAACCACGGCCCCCGGCGCCCACGGCCGCGTCAATCCCTGCTTTGCGATGCTCAATCCCTTTGAAGTCACCGTCAAAGGCCGGAAGATCTGTGGCAATGCCCAGTTTCGTTCCGGTGATTTCTTCCTCCAACACGGTTCGCTGCGGATCGAGGACAACTGGAATCATGACGATTTGACCCGACTCTGGCCCGAAGGAAGCCACCTTGACGGCGAGTCAATTACCGCTCTGGAGCGGGAGGTAGGGAAGTGGCTCGCAGTCGAAAATGTCGTTGGCGCGTTCGCCGACGCGATTGAGCGCGGGTTTTCGGTCAAAATGGCGCCGACTCAAATTGGAACATTGGCTGGAATCCGGCTGCCCAAGGCCGATTAATCGCATCGTCCCCCGCGACTTTCCGCATCCCGCCATTAAACAAAATCGCCCCTTAACAGTCTTATGTTATGGAAGTTAAGTGCCGCTTCGGCGTCAACTTTTCGCTTGACTTGCCGCGGACAGAATTGCTTAATTTGCAGATTGCCTTTCGGATACGGAAGGTCTTGTCGCGCAAGCGCCTGACAAGAAACATGGGAGAGTTAAGCTACGATGTCCGCCAACCAAGTTTCACCTTGATCGTCTTCTGAAATTTACGCTCAAGCCACGCGAAAGTTTCAGCCATTTGCGGCATCGGCACTCGTGATTATGATAAAAGATTCTTTTGAACAACTCGCCGGACGGCGAGCAGGAGGTAGGTCCATGCGGATGGCGAATGTGTTGCGTAATGCGGTCCTGTTGTTGGTGCTCGGGCTCTTTGCCTCGACCAGCGTCTGGGCAGGGACGGTGGGAAAGGTCCGCGGTAAAATCACCAACAAGAAGACCAAGGAAGCCGTGCCCTTTGCCGTTGTCCAGATCGACGGCACCACCATGGGCGCACAGGCCGATGTCAACGGCGAATACATGATCATCAACGTGCCGCCGGGCGTCTACTCGGTTACGGCCAAGCTCACCGGCTACCAGCCGGTGCGCACCGAGGCGGTCGATGTCCGCGTCGACCAGACCAGCACGATCAACTTCGCGCTCGAAGAAAGCGTGATCGAGACCGAGACTCAGGTCGTTATCGCCCAGCGTGACCTCCTCAAACTGACCGAAACCGCCAACCTCCGGCAGATCACGGCCGAGACGATCAAAAACATGCCGGTCTCGACCGTCCAGGACGTGCTCAAGGCACAGGTCGGTGTGGTTGAGCGCTTCGGCGAAATCCACATCCGTGGCGGCCGTAATAACGAAGTGATGTACGTCGTCGACGGCGTGTCGGTCAAGGACCCGCTCGGCGGGCTCGGCGCCGTTGATCAGGCGATGAATATCTCCGGCAACGTCATCGAAGATATGCAGATCATCAAGGGCGGTTTCGACGCCGAATACGGCAACGCCCAGTCCGGTATCGTCAACATCACGACCAAGAGCGGTTCGAACAACACCACCGCTCACCTCGAATACTTCACCGACGATTTCGGCACCGGTATTCTCAACAAGAATTCCTACAACTTCGATCGCGCCGAATTTAACCTCTCCGGACCGGAACCGTATCTCTCCAGCAAGCTGCTGCCGAGCCTCGGCATCAACTGGTTCAATGAGAAGCTGTTCTATTCGATCCAGGCCGCGGCCGACAAGACCGATGACTACGTCAATTACAAGCAGTACTTCACCGAAGCGACGTCGCGCGATTTCAAGTCGCGCTCGATTCTCGGCTTGTTCGATCTGAAAGACCGCATGAGAAACTCCTACGAAGCGCAGGTCTCGATGCGCTATCAGGCAACGCCGAACCTCAAGCTGAACATGCGCTACCGCGGCTCCTGGGACGATCAAACCAACTTCCAGTGGAATTACATCTACACGCCCGCGACCGCGCCGATTGAACATGAGGAATCGCATCTCCTCTCGGCGCAGTTGACCCATCAGCTCGACAAGTCGACCTACTACGAAATCACCGTGTCCCGCTTCAACCGCGACTATCGGCAGATGCCGGGTGATCCGAACCGCCCCGGCGAAGGCTTGGAGCCCGATGATTTCCTTCTGTTCGACCAGTACGAGTACTTCTTCGACCGCAACGGCAACGGCAAGTTCGATCAGGCCGAACCGTTCATCAACGCCAACGGCGATACGTCGTGGTTGAACGGCGGCCCGTTCTATACCTTCGGCGACGCTTTTGCAGCCGCTAGCCAGGTTGCAGTAGGTTATCCGGGTTGGCCGCTGATCGCTTACGAAGTCAATCAGGAATATCGCGGCGTCAGCTCGAGCTACCAGGGACAGCGCAATTCGTCCGCTACCGTCGACACGATCATTACCGACTGGAACGGCAACGGCATGGTTGACCTCTTTGAGTCGGAGCAGTTCGTCGACCTCAACGGCGACGGCAAGTGGAACGCCGGCGACTACTTGATCCAGGACACCAACGGCAACGGCAAGTACGACCCCGAACGGGCGCAGGTGACGAACATTGACCAGCCCGAACCTTATCGGGATGGTGACCAGAATCTCGGCGAGCCCTTTACCGATGTCAACCTGAACGGCGTCTATGATGCCGGTATTGATATCTTTATTCTCGCCGTCGATCCCTCCGTCAATCAGGACTTGAACCGCAACTCCAAGTACGACGGTCCGAGCGATCCGTGGCTGCCCGGCACACCGTTCCTCGATCGCAACAAGAATGGCGTCTATGATCCGCCGAACGGTCGCTACGACGCCGGCGAATCCTACGACGATCTGAATCGCAACAACCGCTACGATGCCCGCGACGGCTTCTACGATCGCGGCCATCAGCAGTGGGCCTTCTATCAGAATCGTTCGGCCGCCCGCTGGACCGCCGACTTCAAGATCAACAAGCAGTTCAGCAAGGAACACGACGTCAAGACCGGTCTGTCGATGGATCTCCATACCATCAAGATGGCCGACTTGCGCTATCCGAACTATTCCTACGACGGGATCCCGGACGGCGGCGCCTGGGGCGATCGCGGCGTCTTCCGCGACTTCTATACCCGCCATCCCATCACCGGCGCGGTCTTCGTGCAGGACAAGATGGAATACGGCTCGATGATTGCCAACCTCGGTCTGCGCTACGACTTCTTCATCCAGTCGTCCGAACTCAAGCAGAGCGAGAGCGTCGACCAGGCGCAGGATAAGTCGATCCTGGGCTCGCAGAACCGCTTCAGCCCGCGTGTCGGCTTCTCCTATCCGATCTCCGATCGCGCCAAGGTGCAGTTCTATTACGGCCACTTCAACCAGTTGCCCGACCTCAACCTGATGTACCAGCGCGCGACGCAGGCCTCGAATGCCTTCGGCATCATCGGTAACGAAAACCTCGATTTCTCGAAGACGATCCAGTACGAGTTTGGCGTCAGCTACAAGCTGTCCGAAGACTACGTCCTCGGCGTCTCCGGTTTCTACAAGGACATTTTCGGCATCATCAACTCCGTGCGCGAAGGCTCCGGCCCCAACCAGCGCAACGTCTATCAGAACTCCGACTATGCCCGTACCCGTGGCTTTGAATTTGAACTGGAGAAGACTTACGGCAACTACGTACAGGGTATCGCGACCTACGAGTATTCTTTCGCCTACGGCAAGAGCTCGGATGAAAACTCGAACTATTTCGACGACTTCTACAGCCGCTCGATTCCGATTCAGGAATTCCCGTTGAACTGGGATGTCCGTCATCAGATCTCTCTGAATATCGACTTCGCGATTCCGCAGGGCGATCACCCGAGTCTGTTCGGCCTCAAGCTGCCCGATAACTGGGGCGCCAATGTGCTCTGGCAATTCGGCTCCGGCTTCCCGTATACGCCGGACAAGGATTATCCGGGTCTGCGGCTGCTGGCCGGCGAAACGCCACAAACCAACTCGCTGCGCTACTCGGCGACGTCGGAGGTCGATATCCGCGCCTACAAGCGCTTCCCGTTCGTCGGCCTGAATTACACCGTGACGTTGTGGGTTAACAACCTCTTCGACGCGAAAAATATTGATTACATCTATGGTTTGACCGGCCGGTACAATTCGGCTTCGAAGACTCCGGGCTCCAACTATGTGTTCGAGGGAACGCCGGGGGCCAGCGATCCGACCAACCTCGGACCGGGACGCAATATCCGCGTCGGCTTCGGAGTGGAATTCTAAGAATTAGAGGTGACCTTGAAGATTATGTGTGGTGGTTTGGTGAAGGGTCTGGCGTGGACGTCGCTGGTGTGTCTGTTCTTGACCGCCGCGGCGCCCGCGGCGATGAAGCGTACGACCGATGACGATCTGCGCCGGCTCGCGTTGCGCAAAGTGATGGCAACGCCGAATACGCAGAATTGCTCGCATCGCGTCGGCAATGTCTTCTTCACCGTTACGAATTGGGGTTTCTTCGGCAGCCAATTTGGCGATGCCACTGATTGGCTGACCGAAGACTACTGCATCGGCCCTGGTGTGGTGCAGGGTGAATTGGCGCCGTCATTCGAGTTCCCCGCCGGAACCGGCATCAGCTACCTGTTCCAGGGCGCACTGTGGATCGGCGCCATCGTCGATGAAGACACCTTGGTGTCCTTCGGCGCCGATGGCTGGCAGCGGGTCAATGAAATGTACCCGCGTGCCGCACCCTTCGACAATATCGTGCAGCTCTCGTCGCGCCGCACCTCCGAGTTCTACAGCCCGGAGGCGGTCTCCGAGCAGGACTACTTCGCCGAGTACACCGATACGCTGGTGGACGACGCCCTGACCGGCCGCGACTTCCTCGACAACCGTTCGCACCAGCCGCTCGGTATCAAGGTCCTCCAGCGCAGCTACGCCTGGTCGTTCAGCTACGCCGAGGATTTTGTCTTGATCGACTACAAGATCGTCAACATCGGCGACCGCGATCTGCGCAAGATGTACATGGCGCTGTATGTTGATGCTGATATCTGGCACCAGTCGGTCAACCCGGTCGTTTCGAACGGCTTTGATGATGATATCACCGGGTATCTGGCGGACATCCAGTCGCCGACTTGTAACCAACTCACTGAAGCCATCGATATCGCCTGGATCGCGGATTTCGACGGCGATCCCGAGGGCGGTGTCTTCAATCAGTTTAGCCCCACCGGTGTCGCCGGCACCCGCGTCGTGCGGTCACCTAATCCGGAGTTGAGTTACTCCTTCAATTGGTGGGTCTCCAACGGCGACGATACCAACCTCGATTGGGGTCCGCGTCTGCAGGAGAACAATCGCGACTTCGGCGGCTTCCTCGGCACGCCCGAAGGCGATCGCAACAAGTACTATATTATGTCGCAGCCGGAATTCGATTACGATCAGATTTATTCGGCGGTCGACCAGTCTGCCCAGGGGTGGCTGCCGCCAAACGCGACGGTCGGCACCGACCTGGCGGATGGCTTTGACACCCGGTATCTCTTCTCGTTCGGACCCTTCGAACTGAGTCCGGGCGACACGCTGCCGATCACGATTGGCTATGTTGCCGGCGACCGCTTCCATAGCAATCCCAACGACTTCCGGCTGTTCAGCCCCTCCGCGCCGCAAGCGTACTACGAAGCGCTCGACTTCACCGATATGGTGACCAACGCGCTCTGGGCCGGCTGGGTCTACGACAACCCCGGAATCGACACTGACGGCGATGGGACCAAGTCAACCGACATCAATGATCCCTACATCAATCCGTGCTCGGGACGTGAATACTACAAGTCCGGCGACGGCATCCCTGATTTCGCCGGTCCGCCGCCGCCGCAAGCGCCACAACTGCGCTTCTCGGCCTCGCCCGGCAAGGTCACCCTGCGCTGGAACGGCACGATCAGCGAAACGACGGAAGATCCCTTCTCGTCCCTCCTGGACTTTGAAGGTTACCGCGTCTACATGGGTTCCCGTCTTGTCCTGAGCGAATTCGCGCTCTTGACGTCCTATGACTTCGAAGACTTCAATCGTTATCGCCAGAACCGCAACTTCGATCCCCCGCGCTGGGAGTTGACCGAAGTGCCGTTCACGCTCGATTCGCTCCGGGCGATCTACGGTGAAGACTTCGATCCGTCGCACTACCCGAATTCCAGCGACTCGCTCGAAGTTCCGGAAGAAAACGCGGCCTACTACTTCACCCCGCAGGACTATAATCGCGAAGTGCTCGGAGAGCCGGGCGGCATTGCCAAGCGCTTCCCGAATGCGCAGAAGGGTGATATGATCTGGGAGCCGGAGTTGAATGACTCGGTCGACGCCTACTATGAGTACGAATATATCATCGATGGACTGTTGCCGTCGCGGCCGGTCTACTTCGCGGTCACGACGATCGACTTCGGCAACCCGGCCACCAGCTTGGCGGCGCTTGAAAGCTCGCCGCTGGCTAATGCCATCGAAGTGTATCCCGTCAACTCAAATGATCGCGTTGAATCCGAGAATCTTGAAGTGACAGTTTTCCCGAATCCTTACCGCATCGACGGCGGCTACCTGGAGGCTGGTTACGAGCAGTTGACCACAGCCGCTCCGTCGCCGGAACGGGCGCGGCGGTTGCATTTTGCGAACCTGCCGAGCGCGGCGACGATCCGGATCTACACGCTGGACGGAGACATGGTGCGGGAGATGCAGCATCCGTGCAACTGTCCGCTGCAGGAGGGGGAGAGCATGATGGCGTGGGATTTGATTACACGGAACACGCAGGCGGCGGTGTCGGGGATCTACCTGTACACGGTGGAGAGCGTGCTGGGGACGCAGGTCGGGAAATTTGTGATTATCAAGTAGGCGGCTGGATCGGGACGCGAGATAGAGGAGCAAGTGATGATAAAGAGACTAACGCTGTGCTGGCTGTTGTTGTTGCTGCTGCTGGTTCCGGGGGTGGTGTACGGGCAGGCGAAAGTAGCGACGGCGGGGGCGCAGTTTTTGGAGATTGGCGTGGGGGCGCGGGCGATCGGGATGGGGGAGGCGTTTGTGGCGGTGGCGAACGATGCGACGGCGATGTATTACAATCCGGCGGGGTTAACGCAGTTGTACGATCGCGAGGTGGTGGTGACGCACGTGGAGTATTTGGCGGAGATTCAGTATGATTTTGCGGGGGTGGCGTATCCGCTGTACCGGATGGGTGGCGTCTTGGGGATCGGGTTTTACGCGTTGGATGCGGGGGAGATGGACGAGACGACGTACGAGTATCATCAGGGGACGGGACGGACGTTTGGTGCGGGGAGCTATGCGGCGACGGTGAGTTACGGTCGGGCGCTGACGGATCGGTTCAGCGTGGGGGTGACGGTGAAGCTGATCGACGAGAAGCTGGAGGATGAGCGTTCGACGGGCTGGGCGGCGGACGTGGGGACGAGTTACGATACGGGATTCCGGAACTTCAAGATATCGATGGTGATCACGAATTTTGGACCGGACATGACGTTTATCACGGAGAGTTATCCGCTGCCGATCAACTTCAAGTTTGGGGGGGCGATCAATGTGCTGGAGGGGGAACAGCACAAGGGCGTGTTTGCGATCGAGGCGGCGCATCCATCGGACAATTTGGAGAAGTACAATGCGGGGTTTGAGTACCAGTACGCGGAGAAGTATTTTTTGCGGGTGGGGCAGAAGTTCAATTACGACGAGGGGTCGTTTAGTGCCGGGGGCGGCGTGCGGGTACCGTTTAACAACATGGAACTGCGGTTGGATTATGGCTACCAGGACATGGGTCTGTTGGAACAAGCCCACCGCTTCACCCTCGGTCTGAAATTCTAAGTGCGAGCGTGATTATTGCGAATTGGCTATAGGAACGATTTTCGATAGAGTTGGAGGAAGACAGATGAACGTTTATCGGTCTGTCGCCCGCGTGCGACGGCAACTTCTGCTCGGTTGCCTGATCGTGCTGGCGACAAACGGTCTTCTCAATGCGGCTCTGGTCTCCGGCGAGAGCTCACTTGAGCATATACGACGATTGCAGGGGCTGAACAAACCGACGGCGGGCAACCCCGTCCTCGAAGTTCGCGTCCACAAGGTCGGGAATATTCAGTTCTGCGTTACCAACTATGGCATCTTCGGCAATCAGGCTGATGCCAGCATCATCGACCCCGAAACCAATCTCTCGGCACCATCGTGCGTCTATCCGGCGGGTTCCGGTATCGAGTATTTGTTCCAGGGCGCGCTCTGGATCGGCGCCATCGTGAATGAAGACACCTTGGTGTCGCACGGTCACGACGGTTGGCAGCACATCTTTGAATTCTATGCCGACGCCGCCCCCAAGGGCTCAATCGTTAAGCGCACGATCCGCAAGTCGGAACCGGAATACAGCCCCGATGCCGTTTCCGAAGCCGACTATATCGCCGTCTACACCGACACGCTGACGGATCAGGCCTTCGTTCAGCAGAACCCCGATGAAGGTCGCCCGCATACTCCGGTCAACGTCGAGATCACGCAGAAGAGCTACGCTTGGTCGTACTCCTATGCTGAGGACTTCATCCTGATCGACTTCCTGATCAAGAACATCGGTGTCTCGGAAATTAAGAAATGCTATATGGGCATCTACGTCGATGCCGACGTCGGTCATCAGCCGACGAACAACGATTTCTTCCAGGATGACATCTGCGGCTTCCGTAGTACCGTGCCCTCACCGGCTTGTCCCGATCTGGAAGATATCATCAATGTCGCCTGGATCGCCGACAACGACGGCGACCCCGAAGGCGGCGTCTTCAACAAGTACAGCCCGACCGCGGTGACCGGCACGCGCGTGGTGCGCACGCCCAACCCGGAGTTGAAAACCAGCTTCAATTGGTGGGTGTCGCAGGGTGACGCCAGCCTGGACTGGGGACCGATCCGGCAGGAGAACAATCGCGGTCTCGGCACCGGTGGACTGGGCACTCCGGCCGGCGATGAAAACAAATACTTCTTCATGAAAAATGGCGAGTTTGACTACGACCAGCTCTATTCGGCGATCGACTATTCCTCCGCCGGCTGGTTGCCGCCCGCCCAGAGCATCTCTTCCGACCTGGCCGACGGCTATGACACCCGCTACCTGCTCTCCTTCGGCCCGTTCGATATTACCCCGGGCGACTCGCTGCCGATTACGATGGCTTATGTCGCCGGCGACAAGTTCCATATCCGGCCGGATGACTTCAAGACGAACTTTGATGCCAACAACCCCGACAAGGTGGCCGCCGTCCTCGATTTCAAGGACTTGGCGACCAACGCGCAATGGGCCGGCTGGGTCTATGACAACCCCGGCGTCGATACCGACAGCAACGGCATCAAAGTTCTCCCGGGTGTCGACGACCCGATCCTCAACCCCTGCACCGGCAAAGAGATCTATCGTTTTGGCGATGGTGTGCCGGACTTCTCAGGACCGCCGCCGCCGAATCCGCCGCAATTGCGCTTCTCGGCCTCGCCGGGTCGGGTGGAAGTGCGCTGGAACGGCAAGGACAGCGAGGAAGGCCAGGATCCGTTCTCGTTCCTCAGGGACTTCGAAGGCTACCGCGTCTACATGGGCAACCAACTGCTCTTGAGCGAGTTCGCACTGTTGACATCCTTCGATTTCGAGGACTTCAATCGTTATCGCCATAACCGGAGCTTCGATCCGCCGCGTTGGGAGCTAACCGAAGTTCCCTTCACGCTCGACTCGCTTCGGACTCTCTACGGCGAGAATTTCGACCCGAGTCTTTACCCCAACGCCGGTGATTCGCTCGAAGTGCCGGATGAGAACGCGGCCTACTACTTCACCCCGCAAGACTATAATCGCCAGGTCTTGGGCGAAGCGGGGAGCATCTCTAAACGCTTCCCGAACGCTCAGAAGGGTGATATGATCTGGGAGCCGGAGTTGAATGACTCGGTCGACGCCTACTATGAGTACGAATATATCATCGATGGACTGTTGCCGTCGCGGCCGGTCTACTTCGCGGTCACGACGATCGACTTCGGCAACCCGGCCACCAGCTTGGCGGCGCTTGAAAGCTCGCCGCTGGCTAATGCCATCGAAGTGTATCCCGTCAACTCAAATGATCGCGTTGAATCCGAGAATCTTGAAGTGACAGTTTTCCCGAATCCTTACCGCATCGACGGCGGCTACCTGGAGGCTGGTTACGAGCAGTTGACCACAGCCGCTCCGTCGCCGGAACGGGCGCGGCGGTTGCATTTTGCGAACCTGCCGAGCGCGGCGACGATCCGGATCTACACGCTGGACGGAGACATGGTGCGGGAGATGCAGCATCCGTGCAACTGTCCGCTGCAGGAGGGGGAGAGCATGATGGCGTGGGATTTGATTACACGGAACACGCAGGCGGCGGTGTCGGGGATCTACCTGTACACGGTGGAGAGCGTGCTGGGGACGCAGGTCGGGAAATTTGTGATTATCAAGTAGGCGGCTGGATCGGGACGCGAGATAGAGGAGCAAGTGATGATAAAGAGACTAACGCTGTGCTGGCTGTTGTTGTTGCTGCTGCTGGTTCCGGGGGTGGTGTACGGGCAGGCGAAAGTAGCGACGGCGGGGGCGCAGTTTTTGGAGATTGGCGTGGGGGCGCGGGCGATCGGGATGGGGGAGGCGTTTGTGGCGGTGGCGAACGATGCGACGGCGATGTATTACAATCCGGCGGGGTTAACGCAGTTGTACGATCGCGAGGTGGTGGTGACGCACGTGGAGTATTTGGCGGAGATTCAGTATGATTTTGCGGGGGTGGCGTATCCGCTGTACCGGATGGGTGGCGTCTTGGGGATCGGGTTTTACGCGTTGGATGCGGGGGAGATGGACGAGACGACGTACGAGTATCATCAGGGGACGGGACGGACGTTTGGTGCGGGGAGCTATGCGGCGACGGTGAGTTACGGTCGGGCGCTGACGGATCGGTTCAGCGTGGGGGTGACGGTGAAGCTGATCGACGAGAAGCTGGAGGATGAGCGTTCGACGGGCTGGGCGGCGGACGTGGGGACGAGTTACGATACGGGATTCCGGAACTTCAAGATATCGATGGTGATCACGAATTTTGGACCGGACATGACGTTTATCACGGAGAGTTATCCGCTGCCGATCAACTTCAAGTTTGGGGGGGCGATCAATGTGCTGGAGGGGGAACAGCACAAGGGCGTGTTTGCGATCGAGGCGGCGCATCCATCGGACAATTTGGAGAAGTACAATGCGGGGTTTGAGTACCAGTACGCGGAGAAGTATTTTTTGCGGGTGGGGCAGAAGTTCAATTACGACGAGGGGTCGTTTAGTGCCGGGGGCGGCGTGCGGGTACCGTTTAACAACATGGAACTGCGGTTGGATTATGGCTACCAGGACATGGGTCTGTTGGAACAAGCCCACCGCTTCACCCTCGGTCTGAAATTCTAAGTGCGAAGTTTGCTCTTGCTTGAGGAGGATGAGATAGATGTTTAGCGTGAGGAAATTGTGGGTGGTGGCGGCAGTGCTCGCGGCGGCCGGCCTGGTGATGGTGCTGGGCTCGTGCTCGACCGCGCCGGACGGCAACGTGCCCGAGAATTTTGCCCCGATCGTCAAGATCGTGAACATTCCCGCCGCGGGTTCGCACTTCACCACCAGCCCCTTGATTAACTGGTACGGCACCGATGCCGACGGTTACATCGTTGCCTACGAATACGCCATCGTTCGCGCGTCCGTGGTTGCGGCTGCCATCGATACCAGCGACGAAAGCGCCGTGCTTGAGTATGCCCGGACGCAGATCGACATGCCGGGACCAAGCAGCCCCTGCGACCCAACCTGCTGGATCATCATTGATGTTGCGACGACCGACAGTCCGACCCGCCAGCAGATTCGACTGATCGCCGGCAACACGCCGGAAGACACCGTCGTGCAGTTCTTCTTTGTCCGCGCCGTCGACAACGATTCAACCCGGTCGATTATTGATTACAGTGTCTATTCGCGGAACAATAATCCGCCCACGACCGAAATCGTCACCGCTCCGGATACTCTGTTCTACTACGACGTGCCGGAAACTACCCTGACCTACAACGGCATCACGTTGGAGTGGAAAGGTCTCGACAAGATCGACTTCCCGAATGAGGCCGATCAGCCGGAATTCACATTCTACTACCAGATTTTTGGGCCGTACCCGCATGGGCAGCTCGATTACGATCCGGAGACCGGCGCTCCTGGCGGAGCCTTCGCCATCGACACGACCGATATTGGTAAATTGGTTCTGACCTCGCGCGATACGACGTTGGGCGGCGTTTGGGTCAAGGCAACGACCGGACGGTTCTACAATCTCTGGCGCAACGAGGCGGTTTCCGATACCTCGCGCATGGGTGACTTCGTCCTCAAAGTTGTCGCGCGCGACGATGCCTCCGCGCCCGATCCAACCCCCGAATACCGCGTCTTCACGGCCATTGACTTCAAGCCGCACAAGAATGTCCTGATCTTTGTTCCGTCATTCTGCGCTTCGGGCCCGACGCCGGGTGAGGTGCCTTGCTTCCCGGAAGGTGCCTACACGAATTTACCGTATGAAATCTATGGCGAAGATGACATGGTCGAGGCCTACCAACGTATCTTCAGCCAAGCCGGTTATCCTGATGCCGAGTTGGTGAGAGTACCCAGAACCGGACTGACTCGCGGATTGTCGAAGGAAGTTTACGCGCGTTATCGCGTCGTGGCCATGCTCAACGATGGATCAGTCTCGCGCCTGGGCACAATACACATCCCGAATATGCTGGATTACATGGATTTCGGCGGCAACGTCTGGCTCTGGTCACCGGCAGTCTTCGGTGGCAATGCCGAGTCGTTAAATGGCTTCCAGGCGAATTCCTGGCAATACCGTTACTTCGACGTGACCGGCGAATTCCGCAGCTTCTGGACTCCGTCGTACACCAAGAAGTCAACTTGGCCTCCCGACCGGACCGATTCCATTCCGATGACGAATGAGCAATTCACCGGCGGCTTGGCGCTCAATGGCACGGAATTCAGCGACTTTAAGATCGATCTGGAACGCGCCCAGCTTTCCTACAATTTCCTGCGCACCAGTGCGCGGGCCCAGGATACGCTGCGGTTCCGTGGTGCGCCGAACTCCAGCTACTTCATTCGCGACATCTTTAGCCAACCGTTGTTCTTGTTCGAGTCGTATTTTGGAAACTCGATTCCCGATAGCGCCAAAGCGTACATCAAGCCGATGCAGGGCACGATCGTCGCTGTGCGCCAGAACAATGGCGTCTGGAAGTCTGCCGTCTTTGGCTTCTCCGCGTTCTGTACGCGGGAGGACCAGGCGATCGACATTACGCGTAAGATGATGACGTGGTTCCTGAATTAGGGAATTCCACGTCTTGATCACGATCAGGGCGCCGGAGTTGATCCGGCGCCCTTCTCATTTGTTCTCCATCTGAAGCGCTTGAGCTAAGGCCGCGGCCGGGCCGAAGCCGGGTTGAAGCTGCAGACACTGTGCGAGGTACTGGCGCGAGGTAGCCGTATCGGCGACGGCCAAGTAAGATAATGACAGATTGAAAGTCAGCACCGCTGTCGGCGGACCGGTCGTCAACGCGTGCTCAAACGCGGCAATTGCCTGCGGATACTGGCGGGACGCGAAGTACGCTGATCCGAGGTTGATCCATGCCTCCGACAGCTTTGGATCAAGCTCCGTCGCTCGGCTCAGATAGACAATCGCGGAATCCATCTGGCCGCGACTGCCCAGAACAAAGCCAAGATTGTAGAACACGCGGCTCTCGAACAGCGCCGGCGCCAAGCGGTCAGTGGTCCTCGTCAAATTCGACGCCTCCGAATAGCCAGGTGCTTGCTGCGCTTGCAGCGTCCCCGCCAGTTCGCGTAACCGCCGCTCCGCCTCGTCATAGCGGCGCAGATCGGAGGCGGCAACGGCGGCGATGAATTTCTCGCTGTTTGTCAGCTTGTGCTCGGCTGCATAGTCGCCGATCGCGGCGTAAGCGCTGTCAGATCGCCCCGATTCGCGCTGCGCGTACCAGAGATTCAGGCGGGCTTCAGCGAGATACGGCTTTTCCTCCAGCGCCGCGCGCGCGGCAATGATCGCTTCCGGAAACTGCTCGGTTTGGCGATACAGGTACGCGAGGTTGTTCATCGCCTCAGCGCTGCCGCCAAACAGCGAATCCTCCACCAGGAAATAATGCCAGGCCGAGTCGAACTGCCCCAGCTTCAAAAATGCCAACCCCAGATTGAGACTGACTTGCTGCAACGGCGGTCCACCGGCATTCGCCTTGTGGTACTCCGCGATCGCCTCCCCCGTTCGCCCGGCATCCAGCAACAAGTTGCCGCGACTGAACAGTGCCTGCTGCCGGTTGTCAAACTGCATTCGATACAAGTTGGCGTTCAGTACGAGCGCCAGCAGAACAACGACGCTGATCGGCTTGAGAAAACCAACGATACTGGCTCGCCGGCGCTCCCAAAGCTCCTTCAGGGCGAAGGTGCTGAATATCGCCATCAACGGCAGCAAGGGCAGACGAAAGCGGGAGTTGACGAAGAACACAACGAAAGTTAACCCGTACAGAACCGCAAAAACTGCCAGGCCCGCAACCACCGGTGATCGCCGGCGCGTCAGCCACATTCCTACAAGGCCCAATGGCGCCAACACTCCCATGCCCAGCGGCAGAATTCGTAACATCACGGTCTGCGACTTGAAGTATGGCAGGTTCCGATTGTTGGAAATGTCCGCGCCCGAAAACAGCAGATAGAGCTTCTTCACCGTCAGCTTCAACCAGTCCAGCGGTTCACTCCCAACAAAATCAAGCCCGCGTCGAAAATAGAAGCCACTGACCTCATCCGCAGTCAGCGATTGGCCCGCCTCGCTCTCGGCCAGGTACTTGACATCCGCGAATTGCCATGCATAACCCAATTTCCCCGGCATCACCGCACTGACGCCGTCCGCCTCGGGATTATTGCCGATGTAGAAATTGATTCCGCCCTGGGTGGCGATCGAGAAAGTCGGCTCCGGCCGTGTCAGGTTGTGCCAGAGAACGAGTGCGATCGGAATCGCCAGCGGCCACACGAAGCCGAACAGCCGCAGCCAATAACTCCGCGCCGCGTCCCGCCGATGGGCACGCCAGAGGAGCCACAATGCAATCGGCACGAAGACAGCGGTATTGGGACGATTGATGATCGCCAGCCCTTGGATGAATCCGGCCAGCGCCAGCCAGCTCCACGCGCGACTTTCGAGATACCGCAGCAAACTCCAAATCAGGAGCAGCAGCATCAGCAAGACTGAAGATTCGAGAAGCAGTTCGCCGTCGAAGTACACCAAATCCGCCGTTGCCAGTACCAGGATCGCGGCGATCAGCGCCACTCGTTGGTCGAACATTCGCCTCGCGATGACATAGGTCAGCGGAATCGAGAATGCGCCGAGTGCGAGCTGGACAAACCGAGCGAAAGCGACGCTGTTGTCGCTGACGAAATAGATCAGCGCCAGAAAGTAGTTGTAGAATGGCGCCCGGAAAAAAGGCTCGGTCGAAACCAATCCGCCGCCTGCAATCGCTTTTGCGGTCAGGTGATGATAGAGTGCATCAACCGTCGGATACGAGAATTCAAGGAGACTTCGATACTCGAAAAAATAGACGATTCGGACAATTAGCCCCGCCGCCAGAAGTATCCAAAAGGTCTTCCTGTCGCTTCCAGTCATCATCGCGCCCAACATACTCGATTGAATCGACTCAGGCAACGAAGTCGTAGCCATGCAGTCTTTTGCATATTGACCTGCGCAGGCTCCTGCAGAAACCCCCAGTGTACCCCTCGGCCAGAAACCTGCACGTGCCGTCGACACAATTGAGTTACCCAGTAACATTAGTAATAATAACGACTTATCGACATGCCGGCAATCGGCAGATGCGCGACTCAGCAGGGCATGTGCAATGCTCTGCAATCTTAGACCGTGGCACGTCGCTTGCTCAAACAGGGGGTGATGAAGAGCCGAATCACGATTACAGCCTTGGTCCTTCTGACACTGAGTCTCGCCACCGTCTCCGGCGCCAACCGCGATCTTGCGTTGTCCAAGATGTCGCCCGACCTCGCTGCCAAAGTCGTCCAGGGCGATCAGCGCGTTGCCGTCGTGGCGTTCTTGAATTCTGTCGAGAACTTTGCGGCCAAGGCCGCGCTTTTCGAGCACTCAGCGCGCTCTTCACGTGAACACCATTTGCTGATTAGTCAGCTCCAGAATCGCTCTCGCCATAATCTGAAAATCAACGCCCTGCTCGATTCGCTCTTCGATGCCGGGCAGGTTGGCAGTCGTCAAGACTTCTGGATCACGAACGCCGTTGCTCTCGAAATCAGTGCCGTTGCCCTTGAGCGCTTGGCTGCTGAAAATGACATCACTTTGATCGTCGAAGACGCCCCGCTCGAACTCGTGGCGCCGGTTGCGACCGGTGAAGCTGAATCGGGTTTGGCCGGTAGCGATCTTTCGATGGCCCAAATCGGTGTCCGCGACATGTGGAATCTCGGCTACACCGGCCACGGTCGCCTCGTTTGCGGATTCGACACCGGCGTCGAAGGGACCCATCCGGCACTCGCCGCCAACTGGAACGGCAGTGACACAATCCCGGCCAACCAGGCGTGGTTCGATCCCTACGGCAGTGTCACTCCGGTCGACTTGAACGGCCACGGCACACATACGATGGGATTGATGGTCGGCCGCGACGGCGTCGACACCATCGGCGTGGCGTTCAATGCCCGTTGGATGGCAGCCGGCGTCATCGATCGCGGCCAGACTTTGAACAAGACGGTCTCCGATATTCTCGCGGCCTTTCAGTGGGCCGCCGACCCCGACGGCAATAGCGCGACGGTCGACGATCTCCCCGATGTGATCTGTAATTCCTGGGGCATCCCCAAAGGCCTGTTTGCTCCCTGTAACGAGACTTTCTACGAAGCTATCGATAACCTCGAAGCGCTCGGAGTCGTCGTGATCTTCGCCTGCGGCAATGAAGGCCCAAACCCGGGCACGATCCGCAATCCGGCCGATCGCGCCACCAGCCCGACCAACTCCTTCTCCGTCGGCGCCGTCGATCAGACCCGCGCCGACCTGATGATCGCGAACTTCTCCAGCCGGGGGCCGGCCAATTGCGACACCACCAAGATCAAGCCGGAAATCGTCGCGCCCGGCGTCAGCCTGCGTTCGAGCTACAAGAGCGGCACCTACCGCCTGATGTCGGGCACGTCGATGGCGGCGCCGATCGTCGCCGGCTGCGTCGCGTTGATGCGCGAATACAACCCGGACGCCACCGTCAGCCAGATTAAGAACGCCCTGATACAGGCGGCCACCGACCTCGGCCTGGCCGGCAAGGATAATGAATATGGCTTTGGCTTCCTCAATGTTCGTCGTGCCATCGATTTCTTACCGACGCCGCAGAAGCCGCGCATCCGACTGGAAGCGGTCGCATTGGAATCACCCGATGCGATTCTGGCCGTCGGCGCGACGACACCGCTTCAGCTCACGGTTTCTTCGCTGTCGCTGCCGGTCACGAATCTGACCGGAGTTATCCGCTCGTCCAATCAGCATGTCTACCTGCTCACCAGCACGGCCGCCTTCGGCAACCTGCCGTCGGAAACGCTGGGCGACAACACCGGCTCACCGTACCAGGTGAAAATCGACCACTTTGCCGAGCCGGGCGAAGCGGCTCAGTTTACGATCGATTTCTACTCGCAGCAGTTCGGATACCTCAACAGCGTTGACTTCACCCTGACCTTCGCGCAGCCGGTGATCGCGGCGGCCGATGTCATCGCCACTTCACGCCTCAACGCCGAGGTCACCAACTACGGGGTCAGCCGCCGTCTCTACGATCAGGCCGCCGGTCTCGATCTGCTTTCTCATCTGGGATTCGTGCTTGTCACCGGTGACGGCCAGATTCTCGACGCCATGCCCTCCGGCCTCGACTTCACGGCTGCCGACTCGCTTCGTCGCGACGATGACTCAGAGTCGACGACGATTCAGTCGAAATACTCCGCCGGCGAATATGCCGTCATCCAGTCCACCCGCGCCTTCACGCAGAGCACGGTCAACAACTTCCTGGTTTACGAATTTGATCTCTCGTCGTTGGCGGGCGATGCGCAGGCATCATTCGCCGGATTGTCACTCGATTTCGACCTTGCCGGTGGCGAATCCCTCGTGCGCACCGGTGACGACCTCATCTTCCGCAGCGCCGGCCTTGATCGCTTCGTCGGTGTCCGGGCCTTGCCGCCCGGCAACCTGACCATTGCCCCGCTTGCCGGTGCCGATTACAAGTCCGGCAATCTGTCCGATATCGACCGCGCCGAGCTGCTCGCGAACCCGAGCGACTTGCCGGACATCGTCTCCGACTGGGCGGCACTCTATGGATTAACCTTCGCCGAACCGGAGACGCGCTTCGGCTTCGTCGTCGCCTGCGGTAACAGCCTTGAAGAAATCAGCGTCGCACTCCAGGCCGGCCAACAGCGCTATCTGCAGACTACCGATGTCGACGATAACGGCTCCACCCTGCCGGAGTCCTTCGTCCTAAATCAGAACTATCCCAATCCTTTTAATGCCGCCACCCGAATCGAATTTTACCTGCCCAAGGCCGGTCGCTACTCGCTGGAAATCATCAACGCCCTCGGCCAATCGGTGCGCCACTACGATGTCGAGCATAGCCCGGCCGGCGCCCAAAACCTGATCTGGGACGGCAAGGATGCCGGCGGCGATGATGTCGCCACCGGAATCTACTTCTACCGCCTCAACTTCGACGGAAACTCGCAGACGCGGAAGATGGTTCTACTCAAGTGAACTGGATATTTCCAGTTCCGCCGCGTCTTACCTGCGGAAAGGATGAGGATCCGGCCAATGACGGCACGCGCACTACGAGCTCGCTTCCGCGCTGAAACTCTGACCTTACTCTTTAGCATCGCCGTAATCTGCGGCACGCTTGCCATTTCGAGCCGCCCGCTGGCCGCCTTGACGATTTCACCGGAACTGCGTGCGCAACTCCATGCGGAAGGGAAGTGGCAGGAATTCAGTCAGAAGTTCTCCGATTGGCACCGCCGCCTCGACAATCAGAAGTCTCCCCTTAATCTTCAGGACCGGCGCATGGCCAAAGCCGCCCTGGGCCAGGCTGCGGTTCCCGAAACCTTGCGCGTCTGCGTGCTCCTCGTCGACTTCTCCGACAACCCCGCTTCCGGCGGCTCCGTGTCCAACGTTACTCCGAGTCTCGTCAAGCAGATTCTATTTGCCCCCGGCGGTAGCGGCCACGGTTCGCTGTCAGACTTCTATTCCGAGAACTCCTACGGTAAACTCCAAATCGTCGGCGACGTCTACGGCTGGTTTCGCATGCCGCGAAGCTATGCCACCTATGTCGGCAGCGACAACGGCCTGCAGGCCGCCGAGCCTAATGCGCAAACACTCGCCAAGGAGGCTATGCTCGCCGCCGACCCAAGCGTGAATTTCGCGCCTTACGACAACGACGGCGACGGCTATATCGAAGGCCTCTTCATTGTCCACGCCGGACCCGGCGCGGAAGAAAACGGCCAGACCACACACATCTGGTCGCATCGCTGGAATATGGGCGGGCAAGTGCTCTCCAACGAAGGCGCGCGCGGCTTCAACTACGTTGCCGTCCCTGAGGAAGTTCTTGGCGGGCCGCCGCGCATCGGCGTCTATGCTCACGAATTCGGTCACGTCCTTGGCTTGCCCGACCTCTACGACATCGGCCCCGATCCGTCACAGCCCGGCCTCGGCCGCTGGTCGCTGATGGCGGGCGGTTCCTGGAACTTCGGCCAGCGCAAGCCGGCCAATTTCGACGCCTGGTGCAAACACGTCCTCGATTCGCTGCATGGCGGCTTCGGCCGCACCATCGACGTTACCACCAACCTCCGCGACGTCGTTCTCCATAGCGCTGTCTCTGACTCGATTCGTTATCGCATCAAGTTGCCTACCGTCTCCGGACGCGAGTATTTCATGATCGAAAACCGCCAGCAAGAGAGCTTCGACCAATACCTGCCCGGAATCGGCCTGCTGATCTATCATTGTGATGATAACCTTGCCGGATCCAACAATACCGTGCGTTACCCGCACCTGCGAGTGTCGCTGGAACAGGCCGACGGCTTCCTCCAAATGGAGCAGGATATCAACGAAGGTGATGGCGATGACCCGTTCCCGGGAGTCTTGGGCGAGAAGACTGAATTCACAAGCCTGTCTTCTCCCAACACGGCTTCATGGTACAACACGCTGCATCAGATTTCGGTGTGGGATATTCGGCGCGATCCTGCGGCCAAGACGATTACCTGCAATCTGGATGTCACCTACTCCCGCACCTATCTCGAAATCGTCAGCCTTGAATTCACCGATCTGCTGTCCGGCAACGGCAATGGCCAGTTCGAGCCGGGCGAAATTGTCCAGGCGCGGTTAACCTTGAAAAACCATTGGCAGAGTGCCGGCAATGTCACTGCGACCTTGACCACTGCGACCTCGGGCATCAGCTTCCTCTCGCCGACCGCGCAGTTCCCGGTCATCGGCAGTGGGCAGGAGGTCACCAGCTCGATCCCCTTTGCCTTTGTCCTTGATCCGGAGATCATGCCCGCGATCGCGCAATTCGACCTTTCCGTCATCAGCCAGGTCCCCGCTGACACTTTCGCGCTAACCGTTCAGCAGCCGGTCGGCGGCGTGGACATCCTGCTCGTTGATGCCGACGACAGCCCTTTGTCCACCGACGCCATCACATTCTATACCACCGTCCTTGATTCACTGATGGTACCTTACGACTACTGGGACATCGCCGCGCAGGGAGTCCCCGCAGTCCCTCAGAATCAGTACGATATGGTCATCTGGTTCACCGGCTCAGCGCGACCGGATTTGACGCAAACCATCAGCACAGCCGAAGTAGCGTTCTTGCGAGGCTACCTTGATCAAGGTGGGCACCTGTTTCTCACCGGTCAGGATATTGCCGAACGGCTTGCGCAGACGGCGGACTCAACTTTTCTGCGTGACTATCTCGGTGCGCGCTTCCTCGGCGACATGCGCCCCTATGAGGCTGACGGCGTCGCCGGAAATCCAATCACCGCCGGCCTCAAACTGCGGGTCGCTGGATCCGTCGGCGCCTCCAACCAGCTCGATGCCGATGTGATCAGCGTGCTGTCCGGTAGCGAACCGGCCGTTACCCTCAAGACCTTTGGCGCTACTGAAACCGGTCTCGGTGGTGCAATCACCTTATTGCCGAACAACGCCGTCGCCGTCTTCTTCTCCTTTGGCGCGGAAGCGATCACCACCAGCCAGGGTGCGCTCGGCTTCGCCACGCGCACCGAAGTGCTCCGGCGGGTGATCAACTACCTCCGGAATAACGTCGCTACCGATGCCGGTGAGATCGTCGACGTGCGCCCCCTCCCGTTTGATTTCGAACTTGAACAAAACTACCCCAATCCGTTCAATCCCGCCACTGTGATCAGCTATACCGTAAGTCCGCGCGTGGCCGGAGCGCTGCTGACACTGGAAGTCTTCAACATCCTCGGCCAGCGGGTTGCCGTCCTTGATCAGACTACCGCGCAGCCGGGCACTCATCGCATAGATTTTGACGCCGCCTCTCTTGCCTCCGGCGTCTACTTCTACCGCCTCCGCATCGGCGAACAATCGCAGACGCGCAAGATGTTTCTTTCCAAGTAACGCGCCCAATCCCCCGATTGACTCTCCGCCACGAATCGCCTATCATTCGCCGCACTTAGTTTATGTGGCAGCAACTTGATCCTCGTACCAAATTGGCGGCGATCCTGACCATTGCGATCATCGCCAGTATCAGCCTTGTGCCAGCCGTCCTGGGTGTGACCACGCTGGCCCTGCTGGCACTCTGGACGGTCGCACGCGCACCGCTCGCCGCCTTCAAACGCCTCCTGCCCGCCATGGCGCTGTTCATGCTCTTCACGCTGGCCTTAAACCTGCTCTTTCACCGGGACTCCAATATGCTCGCGTACAATCTTCTCGGCGTGACTGTCTACCACAGCGCGCTGGTCACCGGTGCGCTCTATTGCTGGCGCATCGTGATTCTCTTTGCGCTCGCGATCCTTTTTGCCCACTCACTCCGGCAGGAAGAGTTTGCCGAGTCGCTTTGGCGCATGCTGCAACCGTTCGGCCGAATCGGCCTGCCGGTCCATGAGTTCGGCATGTCGCTGGCACTCGCGATCCGCTTCATCCCGGAAATCGAACGCCAATATCAACGAGTCAAAGCTGCGCAAATCGTCCGCGGCGCCGACTTCAGCGGCAATCCCATCGCTCGCGTGCGCCGCTATGTGCCGATCTTGACGCCCGTGATGGTCGGCGCCCTGCGACGGTCGTCGATTCTGGCGGATGCCCTCACCGTTCGCGGTTGGGGACTAAGGCCGCGGACCTTCTACCGCGAGTATCGTTTCGGCTGGCCCGACGGCCTGTTCCTGGGTCTTACGGCCCTGTTAATCCTGCTGACGGTGGTGCTCAGCCGGTGAAAAACATCCTCCTGAAACTGAAGTTCGTCGGCACCCGCTACGCCGGTTGGCAACGACAGAAAAACGCCGTGTCGATCCAGCAGTTGATCGAGGATGCGCTGACGCAGATCACCGGTACGCCCCACGCTGTCACCGGTTGCAGCCGTACCGATGCCGGCGTCCACGCCGAGGACTTCATCGCCAACTTTCTCACCGACTCGACCATTCCGGCCGCGCGCTTCGCGCCGGCCTTGCAGTCGAAGCTTCCGGCGGACATCCTCGTCACGGGTTCGCGCGAGGTCGCCCTCGACTTCAACGCGCGCCGCAACAGCTACGAAAAGACGTATCGTTATCAAGTCGTTCTGGGCCGCTCCCCCTTCTGCAACGATCGTTGGTGGCAGCTTGGCGAAGACCCCGATCTGGACATCTTGCGCTGCTGCTCAGCCATAATTGCGGGAACCCATGATTTCTCCGGCTTCTGCGTGCTGCGTTCGCGCAAGTCCGATAACCGCTGTTCGATCAAACAAGCGACTTGGCGGCGCAGCGGTCGACGACTATATTTCAAAATTACCGGCGACCGGTTCTTGCATCACATGGTGCGGTTTCTGGTCGGGGCGCAAATCGAAGTGGCGCTAGGGAAGTTGACACCGGAGCAGTTCCGGCAAATCATCGAACATCCCGACCGCCGCCGCGCAAAATTCCCGGCACCGCCGGACGGGCTGTACTTGGAAAAAGTAAAGTATCGATAGGTTGGAGGAAAGCGGATGAAGTTCTTCATCGACACCGCAAACATCGAAGAAATCAAGAAGGCGGCGGCGCTCGGCGTCCTCGACGGCGTCACCACCAATCCCTCGCTGGTCGCCAGGGAGAAGGGCAAGTTTGAGGACATCCTCCGGCAAATCTGCGACGTTGTCGATGGCCCGATTTCGGCGGAGGTTACCGCGACCGACTACGAGGGCATCTTGCGCGAGGGTCGGGACCTCGCCAAAATCCACAGCAACATCGTCGTCAAATGTCCCTGTATCATGAGCGGACTGCAGGCGACCAAAACCTTCGCCGAGGAAGGCATCGGCGTCAACGTGACGCTTGTCTTCTCGCCGATGCAGGCGCTGCTGGCCGCCAAAGCCGGCGCGCGCTTCGTGTCGCCCTTCATCGGCCGCCTCGATGATGTCTCGACCGACGGCATGCAGCTGATTCACCAGATCGTCAAGATCTACGAAAACTATTCGTATGAAACTGAGGTGCTGGTCGCCTCCGTCCGCCATCCCATGCACGTGGTCGAGGCCGCCCTGCTTGGGGCCGACGTCTGCACCATGCCCTTCAATGTCATTGATAAGCTGATTCAGCATCCGCTGACCGACCTCGGATTGAAGAAATTCCTCGAAGACTGGGAGAAGGTGAAAGGCAGATGATTCCGCGTTACACGCCGCGCGACATCGGCGCGCTCTGGACCGATGAGCACAAGTTCGCGACCTGGCTCAAGGTCGAGCTTGCCGTCGCCGAAGTGCAGGCGCAAATGGGTATTATCCCTGCGTCCGCATATCACCAACTCAAGGCGAACGCCAAGTTCTCGGTCAAGCGCATCGACAAGATCGAAGCCGAAGTCAAGCATGATGTCATCGCCTTTCTCACCTCGGTCTCCGAGAACGTCGGTGGAGCCGCCAAGTACCTCCACTTTGGCATGACCTCTTCCGACCTGGTCGACACGGCGCAAGGCGTGACGCTGAAGGAAGCTGGCGAACTGATTCTGCACCGGCTCGACGCCGCCGCCCGCGAAGTCCGCAAGAAAGCAATTCGCTACAAGAAAACTCCCTGTATGGGGCGAACCCACGGCGTGCACGCCGAACCGACAACCATCGGTCTGAAGTTCCTGCTCTGGTACATGGAACTGCAGCGCCAGCGCGAGCGCCTGCAACATGCCGTCAAGGCGGTCGCCGTCGGGAAGATCTCCGGTGCCGTCGGCAACTACGCCAACCTCGACCCCAAAATCGAAGCCGCGGTCTGCCGCAAGCTCGGCATTGCCGCCGCACCGATTTCGACCCAGGTCCTGCAGCGCGATCGCCATGCCGAGTTCATCGCGGCCATCGCCCTCCTCGGTGCTTCGCTGGAAAAATTCGCCACCGAGATCCGCGCTCTCCAGAAGACTGAAGTCTTGGAGATGGAAGAGGGTTTCTCGAAAGGCCAGAAGGGCTCTTCGGCGATGCCTCACAAGCGCAATCCGATCACCTGCGAGCGGATCGCCGGACTCGCCCGCGTCCTGCGCGGCAATATGGTCGCGTCCTACGAAAATATCCCCCTCTGGCACGAGCGCGACATCACGCACTCTTCGGTCGAACGCGTCATTCTCCCCGACTCGACCGCGCTCATCTCTTACATGCTCGATCTGTTCACGAAGGTGATCGCTAATCTCCAGGTCTACCCCAAAAACGCGCGCCGCAATCTTGACCTCACCGGCGGCCTGGTATTCAGCGGCCGGCTGTTGTTGACGTTGGCCGCGGCGTGCGGCTCTCGTGAAAAAGCCTACCGCATGGTGCAGCGTAATGCCATGGCCGGCTGGCAGGGAAGTGGACGTTTCGTCGATCTGGTCAAGTCCGATCCCGATATCGCACAGTACCTTGGACCGCAACAGATCGAAGCCTGCTTTGACCTTGCTTATTATTTCCGTAATGTCGACAAGATCTATGCGAAGTGCCTGAAATGATCGAACGCGACGGACTGCGGTTCATCGTCCCGGCCGCGCTGGCCACCCTGTTGTGCTGGTTATTGGTCTATGCCACCCACTCCTACATGGGCGTAGTTCTGGCATTGCTGGCGACGGCGTTGACCGGATTCGTCATCTATTTTTTCCGCGATCCTGACCGCACGCCGCCCGCCGGCGAAAACTGCATCCTGTCACCCGGCGACGGCAAGGTGATCGTCGTCGAAGAGCGCACCTTTGCCGACGGGACAACGTATAATCTGGTGTCGATATTCCTGTCCGTGTTCGATGTGCACGTCAACCGCATCCCGATCAGTGGCACGGTGAGGAGAGTCGAGTATATTCCTGGCCGGTTCCATCGCGCCTACGAACCGCAAGCCGTTAGCGAGAATGAACGCGCCGAAATCACCGTTGCCTCTCGCTTCGGTGATGTCCGCTTCAGCCAGGTCGCCGGAATCCTTGCGCGGCGGGTCGTTTGCCGCGTGCGCGAGGGCGATGCCGTCACCCGCGGCGCCCGCTGCGGATTGATCCGCTTCGGCTCGCGCGTCGACCTGTTTCTGGATCGCCGCGTCCACCTCGAGGTCAAAATCGGCGACCGTGTCGCCGGAGGAGTCAGCGTCATTGGACGATTCCCGCAAGATGGCTAACTTCCGTGGCATCTTCCCCGGCGCCTTCACGATGGGGAACATGTTGTGCGGATTCTTTTCGATCCTCTCGGCGCACAACAACGAACCGGCGCGCGCCGCTTGGTTCGTGATCCTCGCCGCCTTCCTCGACGGCCTCGACGGTAAAGTCGCCCGCCTGTCGCGAGGAACCAGCAACTTCGGCAAAGAACTCGACTCCCTCGCGGACATCGTTTCCTTTGGCGTTGCCCCGGCCTTTCTTGTCTGGTCGGCCAGTCTCGGCAACTTTGACCGCTATGGCTTCATGATCGGTGCCGTCTTCATGATGGCCGGAGCTTTCCGTTTGGCTCGCTACAACGTCATGGCCGACCCGCACTCCAAGTCCCATTTCGTCGGCCTGCCGATCCCGATTGCCGCGATCACCGTCTGCTCCTATTTCATCTTCAGCCTCAGCCTCTGGCAAGAGATCCGATTCCCAGAACTCGTTGTTGGAATGATGATTATCTGCTCCGCGCTGATGGTCTCCAACGTGTTCTATGACTCGCTGCCGGAGCGCTTTGACCGTCGAGAAAACCGTTGGCGCATGGCTTTTATTTTGGTATTCTTGGTCGCGCTGCTGGTAAAACCGCGACTGGCGTTGTTTCCTTTTATGGCCGCTTACGTCCTGTTCGGCGT
>CAZFNN010000008.1:0-157647 GCA_964520555.1 uncultured Ignavibacteria bacterium | reverse complement strand
CGCGTCCTCGTGCTTGACGAACCGCTCTCCGGCCTCGACGCCAACGCGCAATCGTTGATCCGCGAACTGATCAAGGAATTCGCGCGCGAAGGCCGCACCGTCATCTTCTGCTCGCACGTGCTCGAAATCGTCGAACGCCTCTGCGACCGGCTGATTATCGTCCACAAGGGCAAGAAGCTCGTCGAAGGCACCCCCGGCGAAATCGTCGCCCAGGTCGGCGTGAGCGCACTTAACGAAGCCTTCAATCAACTCACCGGCGCAACCGATATCGACTCGCAAGCCAAGGGCATCATCCGCGCCCTCGACTCCGGCCGGGAATAACGCACGATGATCGCTGAAGCCGACAAAGTCGACCGCCGCCAGTTCCAGACACTGCTCAAGCTCGCGGTCAAGAGTGACCTCCGCGGCTCCCGCAATCCGTTTCAAAGCTACGGCCAGCGCGAGACCAAATTCCCGGCCATCCTCGGCGTCCTAATCATGAAGCTCTTCATCGGGCTGGTCATGGCCGCTGTCGTCTGGAAGATCAACGACCCCTTCTTCGGGACGTTGATTCTCAACACGACGATCATGGTCTTCATCGCGCTGACGATTCTGCTCGAATTTTCGAATCTGATTCTGACCCCCGATGACTATCCGGTGCTGTCGCCGCACCCGGTCAGTTCCAAAACCTTTTTTGCCGTCAAAGCCGCGCATTTCGCCGGCTATGTTTCGGTGCTGGCCTTCGCGATAGTCGCTGCGCCAGCCGTCGTCGCCGCAATTCGCTTCCACGCCTGGTGGATGGGGCCGCTGACCTTTCTCTCCGGCTGGGCGACCGCACTGGCAACCGCGCTTTTTTTCATCGTTTTCTACAGCCTGATGCTGCGCGTCATCAACCGTGGTACGATGAACCGCGTCCTCGGCTACACCCAGCTCCTCTTCATTACCGTGCTCTACGCCGGCTACATCTTCTTTCCACAGGCGCTTGATTACCTCGGCAAACTCGACACCAGCCGCCTCGACCTGCCTGCGCTCAATCTTGCACCGCCCGCGTGGTATGCTGCCTGGACTGCCCTGCCGCTCGAGTCATTTCGCGGCGATCATCTGCTGGCGGCATTGGCCGGCGTTGCGGCGCTGATCGTGCTCGCTTACTTGGGCATGGCGCGCCTCTCTTCCGGCTACGCACTGACACTGACGGAGATGGTCGAAAAGCAGGAAAAGCCGGATACGACGCGCACCGGCAAGACAATCCTTGGCCGTTTGATCGATGCTGTCTCAACCTCTGAGGACACCGCAGTGCGCAAGTTGATTCGCGCACAATTCAAGTACGACAACCGTTTCAAGATGGCGATCCTGGTCATCGTCCCGCTGACGCTCTTTTATCTGTTCATGGGAATCCGCGACGGCAACATGGTGGTTGATCCGTTTGCGCCCGATCCCGGCGCCAAGTCCTCCGGCAATTTCCTGTTTTACTTCGCCGTGGCGATCATGCCCTTCATCGTCGTGTCGAGCACCGGTTACTCATCCTCCGCAGCGGCCTCGTGGGTGTTTTTCTCGTCGCCCGCCGAACGCACCAGGTTGGTGATGGCTTCCGGCAAGTTCGCAATTCTCTTCTTCTGCCTGCCGTATGCGTTGCTACTGGTGGGAATTCTCGGCTACTTCTTCGGCAACTACCTGCACTCGTTCTTGCACTGTCTGGTGTTGTTCCTGATGATGGTGTTGCTCGTGCGGTTCAATATCATCCTGATTCCGCGCATCCCCTTCAGCGTTCCGGCTCGCACCGGCCAGCGGCAGATGATTTACATCATCGGCATGTTCGTCCCGATCGCCTTCATCATCATACCGATGATGCTGCTGTCGAAGTTCGGTTACGGCGGCGCGCTCGGCTACATCGCGATTGTCGCTGCCTTGTTGCTTCTGATTGCGCTCGCCGGTCTGGTGCTCAAGAAGCTAACTCCGCGCCGCCTCGCGAAACTGGAGTATGCGGAAGTGGACTTGTAGGTCGGAACGATCCCCCTACCCCGCCATCTTCACCCGCCCCGATTTTTTCGGCGATTTCGCCGGCGCGGTCGCTTTCTCGCGCGCCAACTCCTCGCGCAGAAACTGCCCGGTGAATGAATTCTTCACCGCCGCTACCTCCTCCGGCGTGCCGGAAGCCACGACAATTCCGCCCTCGTCGCCGCCCTCGGGACCAAGGTCGATCACATGATCTGCCGTCTTGATTACATCGAGATTGTGCTCGATCACCACCACTGTGTTGCCGCGATCTACCAACTCGTTGAGCACGCCGAGCAGCATCTTGATATCTTCGAAATGCAGTCCCGTCGTCGGCTCGTCGAGGATGTATAGCGTATTGCCGGTCGCCGTCTTCGACAACTCGGTCGCCAGCTTGACGCGCTGCGCCTCGCCGCCGGAGAGCTGGGTCGCCTGCTGGCCGAGATGCACATAGCCCAGGCCGACCTGCTGCAGTACCTCCAGCTTTTTGCGCAGCGACGGAATGCTGGCGAAGAACGTCAGCGCCTCCGACACCGTCATGTCGAGCACCTCCGCAATCGACTTGCCTTTGTACTTCACTTCCAGAGTTTCGCGATTGTAGCGCTCGCCGCGGCAGACCTCGCACGGCACGTAGACGTCGGGCAGAAAATGCATTTCGATTCTGATGATGCCGTCGCCCTGGCAGGCCTCGCAACGTCCGCCGCGCACGTTGAAACTGAACCGTCCAGGCAAATAGCCGCGAATCTTCGACTCCGGTAGTTGCGCGAACAGGTCGCGGATAAAGGTAAACGTGCCGGTGTACGTCGCCGGATTCGAGCGCGGCGTGCGGCCGATCGGCGATTGGTCGATGTCGATCACCTTGTCGAGGTGCTCCAGCCCGTTGACGCTCTTGTACGGCAGCGGCTCGTGCTTGGCGTCCCAGAAGTGCCGCGCCATGATCCGGTACAGCGTCTCATTGATCAGCGTCGACTTGCCCGAACCGGAAACGCCGGTGACGCAGGTGAAAATTCCGAGCGGGATTTCGATATCGACTTCCTTGAGATTGTTGCCGCGGGCGCCGCGCAGCGATACCACTTTACCGTTGCCGGAGCGCCGATGCGCCGGCACGTGAATCGACCGCCGGCGCGACAGATACTGGCCAGTCAGCGATTTCGGATTCTTGACAATCGCCTTGGGCGTGCCCGCCGCGACGACCTGCCCGCCATGAATTCCGGCGCCCGGACCCAGATCAATCACCCAGTCGGCGCGCTCGATTGTGTCGCGGTCGTGCTCGACCACCAACACGGTGTTGCCGAGATCGCGCAGCTCGATCAACGTATTGAGCAAACGCTCGTTGTCGCGCTGGTGCAGGCCGATCGACGGTTCATCGAGAATGTACAGCACCCCCACCAGCCGCGACCCGATCTGCGTCGCCAGCCGGATGCGCTGCGCCTCGCCGCCCGACAGCGTCGATGCCATCCGGTCGAGGGTCAGATAGTCGAGTCCGACGTTGATCAAAAAGCCCAGCCGCTCGCGTACTTCCTTGAGAATCTGCTTGGCGATCGTCGCCTGCTTGGGCGTCAGCGTCAGGGTATGGAAGAACTTGTGCGCGCGCTTGACCGACATCGCCGTCACCGTGGCGATCGACTCGCCACTGACGTAGACCGAAGTCGCTTCGCGCTTGAGCCGCGATCCCTTGCACACCTGGCACGGTGACATCGACATGTAGGTCTCGATCCACTGGCGGATCCCGGAGGATTCCGTCTGCCGGTAGCGCCGCTCGAGATTCGGAATCACGCCCTCGAACTTGCCGCGATACTCGCCCTTGTGCCGGCCCTCGCGCGACTCATAGCGGAAGGTGAGTTCCTTGTCGGTGCCGTACAACACCGCCTGCTGTTGTTCCTTGCTCAAATCCTTGAACGGCGTCGTAAATTTGAAGCCGTAACGCTCTGCCACCCCGCGTAGCATCACGCGATACCAGTTCGACATGTCAGCGCGCCACGGGTGGATTGCGCCGTCGTTGATCGACAGGTACGGATCGGGCACGACGCGATCGGGGTCGACCTCCATCTTGTGGCCCAGTCCTGAGCAACCGGTACAGGCGCCGTACGGTGAGTTAAACGAGAACATCCGCGGTGACAATTCCTCGAATGAGATGTCGCAATTCGGGCAGCCATAGTGCGTCGAGAAGATGCGCGGTTCCTCGCTGCCCTGAAGCACTCCGACCACACCGCTGGTCAGCTTGATCGCCGTCTCGACCGAGTCGGCCAGCCGCGTCGTAATCCCCGGCTTGACCACGAGGCGGTCGACGACCACCTCGACCGTGTGCTTCTTGTTTTTGTCGAGCTTGATCTCGGCATCGATTTCAAACGTTTCGCCGTCGACCCGCAGGCGCGTGAAGCCCTGCTTCTTGATTTCCTCAAAGATCTCCCGGTGCTCCCCCTTGCGCCCGCGCACCAGCGGCGCCAAAATCTGGATCCGGCTGTTCTCAGGATAGGCCATCACGGCGTCGACAATCTGCGAGACCGTCTGCTGCGCGATCTTGCTGCCACAGATGTAACAGTGCGGCTCGCCGGCCCGGGCAAAGAGCAAGCGCAGGTAGTCGTAGATTTCGGTCACGGTGCCGACAGTCGAGCGCGGGTTCTTGCTGGCGGAGCGCTGCTCGATCGAGATCGCCGGCGACAGGCCGTCGATGAAGTCGATGTCGGGTTTCTCCATCAGCCCGAGGAATTGCCGGGCATAGGCCGACAGCGACTCGACGTAGCGGCGCTGCCCCTCGGCGTAGATGGTATCGAATGCCAGCGAGGATTTCCCCGAACCCGATAGGCCGGTGATTACCACCAGCTTATCGCGCGGGATGTCGATATCGATGTTCTTGAGGTTATGCTCGCGGGCGCCTTTGATCCGTATATATCCAGCCGACATGAATATCCTCCGAAAAAAGTGAACTTGACATTATACGGCGCCAGTGGCGGGGGAGCAATCACATTCAGGGAAATCTATTCCGGAAAAGCAAAGCCCGCAGTCCCATTAGAACCGCGGGCTTAAGTTGGCCTGTCCAAACAGCTTCGAAGTCTACTTCACCCCGTACAGCGGCTTGAACTTCTTCTCCAGATACGCCATCAGCGGCTTGTGAGACAGCTTCTTGCCGGTGACAACCTTGACCAGGTCCTCCGAACGATACCGCTGACCCTGGCTGTGGATGTTCTTGCGCAGCCAGCCCAGCAGCGCGTCGAACTTGCCCGCCTCGAATTGTTCGTCCAGATCAGGAATGTCCTGCTTGGCCTTGGCAAAGAACTGCGCCGAGTAAAGGTTCCCGAGCGCATAGGTCGGGAAGTAACCGAACAGCCCGGCCGCCCAGTGGACATCCTGCAGGCAACCTTCGCGGTCGGTTTTGGGCGTGATGCCGAAATAGGAAGTGAACTTCTCGTTCCAGGCCGCCGGAATATCCTTCGGCTTGATCTCGCCGCTGATGATTCCCTGCTCGAGTTCGAAGCGGACCATGATATGCAGATTGTAGGTCACTTCGTCGGCTTCGACGCGGATGTACGATGCGCGCACGTCGTTGACCGCGAAATAGAAATCGTCAAGCTTGACGTCGGCCAGCGCTTCGTGGAACGTGCCCTGCGCCAGCGCATAGAAGTGCTTCCAGAAGGGCTTGGAGCGTCCGACCATATTCTCCCACATCCGCGACTGCGACTCGTGGATGCCGAGGCTGACCGCATCCCCCATCGGCATGCCGTAGTGCTCGCGCGGCAGACCGAGTTCATAGAGCGCGTGGCCCGATTCGTGCATCGTGCCGAACAGCGCCTCGTTGACGTGGCGAACATTATAGCGGGTCGTGATCCGGCAATCGCCGGGGCCGATGCCGGTGCAGAACGGATGCACAGTGACGTCGAGCCGGCCGTCGCTGAACGGAAAGCCGATCGCCGAGGCCACCGCCTCGCCGAAAACGCGCTGGCGGTCGACGGGATATTCGCGTTCGAGAATCGAGACATCGGGCTTCTTGGGCGCGTTGAGAATCTTCTTCACAAACGGCACCAGCTCTTCGCGGAACTCCTTGAACACCGCCGTCACCGACTTGGTGGATGCACCCGGTTCGTAGTCGTCCAGCAGCGCGTCGTAAATCACCTCGTCATAGCCCACCGCTTCGGCATACTTGATCTTCAGGCCGATCATCTTCTCCAGCTGCGGCAGGAATGACTTGAAGTCGTTCTTCTTGCGCGCTTCGACCCAGGCATTCTGCGCGACGGTCTCGGTATGGGCGATCTCCTCGACCAGTTTCTTCGGTACCTTGGTGGCCTTGTCGTATACACGGCGAATTTCGCGGATATTGACCGCATCCACCGAGATCGGATCCTTCACCAACGCCGTCCCCTCGACCTGTTCGAGCAGCTTACCGACGACGGGCGCCGTGAACTTCTCGTGACGCAGTCCGGACAGATACGCGAGCTGGTTGGCGCGGTGCGCCGACCCGTTGCGCGGCATATAGACCCGCTCGTCCCACCCGAGAACGGCGGCGGTGGAACCGATCAAAGTCACCTCGTTCATGAGCTGCTTCAATTCGGCCATGGCTTGCTTGGACATCATGCTTCTCCTATGGAAAGAACAGCCTTGTTCGTACTTGAGAACGTCTGGCCAAGTATAACCACTCCGGCGGACGGACGCAACCGGCTTGGGCGTCCATTTGACCACCGCCGTCAGGCCGGAAAGGCAAAGGCCCCGGCGTCGGCCGAGGCCCTGATGTGAATGGGAGCGGACAAACGGACTTACTGCTGCTGATTAGCTTCGACTTCGAGATTCAGCTCAACTTCGTCACTAACAACCAATCCGCCGTTGTCAAGCGCGCGGCTCCAGGAGACGCCCCAATCCTGGCGATTGATCTTCCCGACGGCCGAAAACCCGGCGGTCTGACCGCGCATGCCCGCGATGGCGCCGTTGAATTCGGCCTCCAGCGTTACCGGCTTGGTCACGCCCCGCATGGTAAGGTCGCCGATTACCTGGAATTTGTTGTCGCTGCCGGGGATAATCTTGGTCGACTTGAATTTCATTTCTGGGAGGGAATCAGCCGCGAAGAAATCGGAGCTGCGCAGGTGTTGATCGCGCTTCTCATTCTGGGTGTCAATCGTGCGCGGATCGATGTTGACCTCGACCGAGGCTTTGCTGAAATCCTTCCCATCAAAATTGATTGTACCGGAAAATTCGTTGAACTGTCCCTTAACCTTGCTGACGACCAGATGGTTGACCTTGAATCCGACATAGGAATGCGTTTTGTCGATCGTCCAGGTCTGGGCAAACGCGGTCGAAGCCACCAGTACTGACGCCAACGTGATCAAGATGTGATTCATCATCCAACTACCTCCAAATACTTCACTTGCCATAACGTATAATCCTTCCAATTTCCTCTGACTTGCAGCTCTTTGAGATTAACCGCCGGAGGTACCAGATGGTTCCCTGCCGTCGAGGTAAATGCGCTGTCCCAATTAACGCCGATTTGCCCGCGGCTATCGGCCGGTTACCTTTGTACAATTCATCATTATGACTGACACGTTCACTGCCGTTCCTTCCAACCGGAACTTCGCGGATTCAGCCGCGTCCGATCGCTGTTTTGCGGTCTTATTGCCGGCACTGCTGCTGCTGGCGGTGGCGACCCTGACGCGTTTGATGCTGGTAATACTCCATTGGTCGCAAGTTGCCGGCAATTTCGGCAGTGTCCTGATTGCGTTCTTGCTGGGAATCGTGTTCGACGTGTTCGTCGCGTTGGTCGCGACCTTGCCGCTGGCGGCGATCTTGTTGTCGTTGTCGAGTCGGGTCGCGCGCTGGCGGTTGACACGTTGGCTCTATTTCGCTGGACTGACGGTCTTCGTTTATTTGTTGCTGTACCTCGCGGCCGTCGAGCTGTTCTTCTTTGACGAATTCAACTCGCGCTTCAATTACGTGGCGGTGGACTATTTGCTTTACCCGCACGAAGTCTTCATCAACATTTGGGATTCGTATCCGGTGCTGGAAGTCCTGATCGGTGTAGTGCTCGCGACCCTGGTGATCGTAGTGCTGCTGCGGCGCCGGGCCACGACGGCGCTGGCGCAACCGACACCGCGTCGCCGGCGCATCGCCTTTCTCGTCGGCATGACTGCTTTGGTCGCGACAGGCGCAGTCGGACTGAATATCAATCTGACGCGCATCTCCCCCAATCGCGTCGTTGATGAGATCGCCGGCAACGGTTACTACTCGTTCTTCTACGCCGCATTCACCAATCAGCTCGACTACGACGCCTACTATACGCAAATCGACGAGTCGGAGGCAAGCTGGCGGCTTCAGGCCCTGGCGGTGACGCCGGATGCGCGCTTCAACTCCGACGGCAACCCGGTGCCGCTGGCGCGCACCATCGACGGCGGCGCTCCGCCCATACGCGCCAACATGGTGCTGGTACTCGAGGAAAGCCTCGGCTCGGAATTTTCCGGCTTGCTGCATCCCGACGGCCCGCGCTGCACGCCGCAATTGGACTCTCTCGCGCAGGGCGGGATGCTCTTCACGCATATCTACGCCACCGGCAACCGCACGGTTCGCGGCCTCGAAGCCAGCCTGCTAAGCTTCCCGCCGATACCGGGGCAGTCGATTGTCAAACGACCCGGTTCGGAGGGACTCTTCAGCCTGCCGGCGCTGCTGCGTGAGCAGGGCTACCGCACGGTCTTCCTCTACGGCGGCCGCTCTTTCTTCGACAACTTCGGCCACTTCGCAGCAACCAACGGTTTCGAAACAATTATCGATCAAACGGACATCGAGCACCAGACCTTCAGCACGATCTGGGGCGTCTGCGATGGCAATCTCTTCGACAAGACTCTGTCAGTGCTCGACTCGCTCCATGCACTCGGCGGGCCGTTCTTCGCGACCTTGATCACGGTATCGAATCACAAGCCGTACACCTACCCGGCCGGCGTGATTCCTTTCGATCCGCAGCAGCGGACACGCGAGAACGCGGTGCGCTACGCCGACTTTGCGCTGGGGAAATTTGTTCGCGACGCCCGTGCCCATCCCTTCTTCGACAGCACCATCTTCGTCTTCCTCGGCGATCATGGCGCGCGCGTTTACGGCTCGCAGCAAATCCCCTTTCCGTCGTACGAAATTCCGATCTTATTCTATGCTCCGGCGCTGATTCCGTCGGCCCAACGTATTGATCTGCTGGCCTCGCAGATGGACTTGGCGCCAACCTTGCTCGATCTGCTGCATTTCAGCTATCAATCGCGCTTCTTCGGCCGTTCGATTTTCCGGATCGAGTCGGACCGTGCCATGGCGTTGATCTCGCACAATCGCGATGTGGCCCTGCTGCGCAACGACACGCTGGCAGTGCTCGGAATCCGGCAGGATGATCAGATGTTCCGGCGCAGTCAGTCCACCTTGGAGCCGCTGCCGTTGAATCCAGACGCCGGCATCCTCCGCGATGCGATTGCCTACTACCAGACCGCCTTTCATTTCTTCGCAACGGGCCGCTTGCGCCAGTAGCGCTCACCACGGGATCGGCTGTTCAACGGGGTTGCCGGGTCCGAATAAGTGCGGTGACTGCGTGTAGCCGAGATCGTGCAGACGCCGGGTTGTCGCCTCCACCAGTTGTTAGAAGGTCAGCCGCCAGTTGCCGATAGACGGTCGCCACGGTGTTGGCGTGGTACAAATAACACTCGGCGGCGTGATCGGCGGCGCCGGCAATGTCAAAGAAGGTGTACAACTGCTCGAAGCGCTGGTCGTCGAGAAAAATCGGCGCCGTCAGCACGTCGTCTTCAGGGTTGAACAGGTGGTACCAATGTTGCGCCGCGACCGGCACCAGCCGACCGCCAAAGATGCCGCGCACAAAGGGATTGCCGATCTGCGATCCGAAACTGACGAAGGTGAGTCCGGCGATCTCTGATTTCTTCGGTTCGTGGATGAACGTGTCGTAGCAAACCAGCGAGCCGAGGCTATGGGCGGCAATGACGTCCGGCTGAAAGCGCGCAATCTCGTCACAAATGCAGCGGCGCAGTTGCTCGCGCAGCTTGTCATTTTCCGCCCACTGCACCACCATGCCGGCGGTCCAGCGCACACGTTCCGGCAGGCTGGCCAGACCGCGGCGGCGGCGAAAGAGATCGCCGATACCGTGGATGATGCCGCTGCCGAGGAGTTTGGCGACCGCGATCGCGATCGCGGCGGGAGTGATTATGTCAGCGGCAAAGATGTCGTCATACAGGGGAAAATGGAATTCGAGGCGCAGGTCGGGATTCCAGCGCGTCAGCCCGGCCCGGATGGCCTCCTGCCAGCCGCTCTGCCATGACAGATCCGTGTGGTGATTGCCGACCCCGTGAACACCCATCACTCGCAAGGATCGAGCCATAAGCGTTTCCTCCTGAGTCGCGCCCTGCGCGCAACCCGGCTACCATTGTCGTTTCTTGCCGGCGGCCGCGTAACGGCGGCAGCCGGCAATTGTTATTGTATTTGATTACCTGCGTTGGACGGCGCGCTAAGCGCGATAGGTCGGGCCCGCAGCTTTGATTTCTTCCGGCAGTCCGTCGGTAAACTTCGTGAAGTTCTCATGGAACATCAATGCCAGCGCCTTGGCCTGCTTGTCGAAAGCGTCCTTATCCTTCCACGTCGTGCGTGGATCGAGGATTTCCGTGGGCACGTTGGGGCAGGCCTGCGGAACCTGCAAGCCGAAAATCGCATCGGTGCGCATCGGCGCCTTGTCGAGTTCGCCCGACAACACGGCATGAATGATCGCGCGGGTGTGCGGAAGGCTGATGCGCTGGCCGACACCATGGGGACCTCCGCTCCAGCCGGTATTGACCAGCCAGCAGGAGACCTCGTGCCTGGCGATCTTCTCGCGCAGCAACGAGCTGTATACCGACGGCGGCAACGCCATGAACGGCGCGCCGAAACAAGTGCTGAAGACTGCCTTCGGCTCGTTGCCCAGGCCCATTTCGGTGCCGGCGACGCGCGCAGTATACCCGGAAATAAACTGATAGCTCGCCTGCTCCGGCGTCAACTTCGCCACCGGCGGCAGGACACCAAAGGCATCGCAGGTCAGCATCACGATCGTCCGCGGGTGATTGCCGACACCCTCCGGCACTGAATTGGCGATGTGACTCAAGGGGTAGGCGGCACGCGTGTTTTCGGTCAGCGAGTTATCATCGAGATCGACGCGGCGCGAGTCGACATCGAAGCCGACGTTCTCCAGAATTGTGCCGAAACGTCGAGTGGCAGCGAAGATGTCGGGCTCGTTCTTCGCTGACAGCCGGATGACTTTGGCATAGCAGCCGCCTTCGAAGTTGAAGACGCCGGTATCCGACCAGCCATGCTCGTCGTCGCCGATCAGCAGGCGCTCCGGATCGGCTGACAGCGTGGTCTTGCCCGTGCCGGAAAGGCCGAAGAAGAGCGCGGTGTCGCCTGCCTTGCCGATGTTCGCCGAACAGTGCATCGGCATGACACCGTGCTGCGGCAGCAGGTAATTGAGAATGGTGAAGACCGACTTTTTGATCTCTCCAGCATAGCTGGTACCGCCGATCAGCACCAGTTTGCGCTCAAAGCTGATGATGATGAACGATTCGGAGCGGGTGCCGTCAAACTCCGGCATCGCGCGGAAGCGCGGCACGGTGAGAATCGTGAACTCCGGCACGTGCTGCTCGCGTTCACCCGGATCGTGAATCTGGCGAAACATATTGCGCGCAAAGATGCTCTGCCAGGCGTCCTCAGTGATCACGCGGATCGGTACGCGAAATTTCAGGTCGGCGCCGGCGTGGCAATCCTGAACGAAGATGTCCTTGCCCTGCAGGTACGCTTGATGCCGGTGAAAGAGCGTGTGGAACCGTTCCGGGTCAAAGCTCTTGTTGACCTCACCCCACCAGATCTTGTCCGAAGAAATCCAATCGCGGACGATGAACTTGTCATTGGGCGAACGGCCGGTGTGCTGGCCGGTGCGGACGACGAGCGCGCCGTGATGCGCGACAAATCCTTCGTGGCGGTGAACCACTTCTTCGTAAAGCTGTGGGGTGGTGGCGTTCCAGAAGACGTTACCGAGATTGTGCAGCCCCAGTTCCGCAAGCGTTTTGCTGTTACCGGTGGAGATTACGGTCATAGCCTCTTTCCCGTTCAGGTTGACGCGGCCCGCGGGCGCGACGCCGGCCGGCGCGATTCAAGTATCGAATGGTTATACGATGGTCAGCGAATGCGAACGCACTCAAATCGGCGACAATATGGCACTATATAGGAGCAAAAGCAAGCGGCGGCGATCTAAGCCGGAGAGGTAGCGCAGTCCCAGCCGGCGTGACCGTGCGCCCCAATGCTGCTGCGCACCGCCGGCGCGGCCAGCATGATCACGTCGGTCTCGTCATCTACCCAGTCGAGCAGCTCGAGACCGTCGCCATCGGGCAGACGATAATCGACCAGCAGCATGGCGTAGCGGCGGTGCTTAAGCATTTCGAAAGCTGAGCTCAAGTTGAGGGCAATGTCGGCAGTGCCCCCGCCGGACGCGTACAGGGCAAGCTGGGCTTCAGTTTGGCCGATGGGATCGGGTTCGACGATTAACGTGCGCGAGTGGTTGGGCAAACTTCGATCGGCAAGAATGTCGACCAAACTGCCCTTGCGCTGACGGCTGGCTGCAAACATCGGGATCCTCCTCACTGCCTTGCAGCAGTAGTTGAGTTTCTGATCTTATTATCGGCAATATACATGGTCGATTTAGTCCTGTCAATTAAAAATACAACAAAATCTACCGACAAATGAATCCTGCCGGCCGATTACCCGCCAGAATCATCAAAATCACTGATAAACATACAACTCCTGCCCGCCCCCGGGCGCTCCTCAATTTGGAGATGACGTTGCGACTTTGCGGTTGACTGTCTTCATAAAATCTCGCAAATTCCGACCGGAATATCGTAAACACGGAACTACATTGGCAATCTTAGGGGAAACAACAGCATGCTCTACCCTCAATCGACCGCCTACGCCATCGAAGCTCTCGGTTTGCTGGCGACCCTTCCTCCCGGCAATTCCATCAAGGTGCGCGAACTTGCACAGCGGCTGGAGATTCCGGAGCAGTACCTGGCCAAGGTCCTGAGCCAATTGGTGCGCAAGAAATTCGTCAATTCGACCAAGGGACCGACCGGCGGGTTCTCGCTGGCGGTCGAGCCCGGCAACGTGACCCTGTACCGGATCATGGCGGCGATGGACAGCCTGGGCAAGCTTGAAGATGAGTGCTGCATGGGGCTGCGCGTCTGCTCGCCGGCAACTCCCTGTGCCTTCCATGATCAGTGGTTGATTTTCAAGGAGCAGGTGATTGCCAAAGCACAGCAACTGACCATTGCCGATCTGTCCCGGCTCGTTGCCGACAAGTTGGCTTCGGCACCGCCCTCCGACCGGACTTGAGTACTGATCGGTTTTGACATTCCGTTCCACATCGGCTTTATTCCTGTGTCATGTCCAATCAGACCGCTTTGCGCATAGCGATCGTCGGAGCCGGCGCCGCCGGCTATTTCGCCGCGATCAATGCCGCGCGGACTTTCCCCAAGGCGCGAGTTGAACTGCTTGAAGCGACCCGCCAGCCGCTCTACAAGGTCGGCATCTCCGGCGGGGGCCGCTGCAACGTCACGCATCACTGCTTTGACATCGACCGCCTTCTGCAGGGCTATCCGCGCGGATTCAAGGAACTCATCGGGCCCTTTCAACGCTTTCAGCCGCGCGATACCGTGCAATGGTTCGAATCGCGCGGAGTGCGACTCAAGGCGGAGGATGACGGCCGCATGTTTCCCGTCACCGACGATTCCGCGACAATCATTGCGTGTCTCCAGCACAGTGCCGATACCGCCGGAGTCAGGCTGCGACTGCATGCGCGGGTGACCGGAATCAGTCGAGACAAAGACGAATCTCCGACCTTTCGGATTGATTTCAAAGACGGCGCGAGCGCGGAATTTGACCGAGTGCTGCTGGCGACCGGATCGAGTCCGATCGGCTACGAGATCGCCTCCTCGCTCGGACACAAGATCATTCCGCCGGTGCCATCGCTGTTTGCTTTCAAGATCAAAGATGAGCGGCTTCACGGGCTGGCGGGTATCAGCTTCCCTGACGTTACATTGACGCTGGAGGTCGGCGACAACACGCTCGAACAACGCGGACCCCTGTTGATTACCCACTGGGGTCTGTCGGGACCGGCCGTGCTCAAGTTGTCGGCCTGGGGCGCGCGGCTCCTGTTCACGACGCGTTATCAGGCAATGCTGCGCGTCAACCTGCTGCCGGAGCAGTCGCTCACCACAATCGAAGAAAATCTCCACCGTTATCGTGCGGCGCATCCGAGGCGGGCGATCACCGCGCACCCGCTTTACGACCTCCCCCGCCGCTATTGGGAACGAATCGTTGCCGACTCTGCAATCGCACCGGAATTGACCTGGTCGCACATCACGCGCCAGCAGCAATCGGCACTGGTCGAACAACTGGTCAATGCCCGCTTCGCGATCACCGGCAAGGGAGAATTCAAAGATGAATTCGTCACCGCCGGCGGCGTGCGGCTCAAGGAAGTTGATTTCCGCACGATGGAAAGCCGCCTCTGCCCGGGGCTCTATTTCGCCGGCGAAATTCTCGACATCGACGGCATCACCGGCGGCTACAACTTCCAGGCCGCTTGGTCGACCGGCTGGGTAGCGGGCGAGAGTATCGACCGGTAACGCCGGCGCAAAACCATCGATCCTTTTCTGTAACATTTCACTTCGCGCGGTGTCTTTAGGACGAACGATGGACGACATCGACAGACACGATTGGGCGGCCTTCTGCCGCGGTCAGAGCGCAGCTCTGGCGCGGATCCATCAGCGGCACAGCCGCAAGCTGTTGAGTTACTGCGCGTACGTGCTCGGCGATCCCGGCGCGGCCCAGGAGGTCGTGCAGGAGACGTTTCTGCGCCTGCTGGCGCAGAACGGCCAGCTCGCAATTGAGTCGCGCCTGCAGGACTGGCTCTTCATCTGCGCTCGCAACCTCTGTTTCGGGCGGTTACGCGCCGCCAAGACGCAGGCGCGGCTCCAGGAGCTGGTCGCAGCGCCGGCGCCCGGCGTCGACGCCGAAACCAGGCGCTTCATCGAGGAAGTGCTTGGCCGCCTCGAGCCGGAAGAGCGCGACCTGATCCTGCTGCGCGAACTTCAACAGTTCTCGATCGAGGAGATCGCCGCCATGCTGGCAATCTCTGGCGAGGCCGTCCGTGTCCGCTTACATCGCATTCGCAAGAAGATGCAGAAACTGGGAGAAAGCTGATGATGAGAACTTGTGTCGAATTCGAACGGCTGATTTCGGACCAGCTCGACAGTGAGCTGCCGGAGGCGGAGGCGCGCGCTCTGAGCGAACATCTGCGGGACTGCGCCTCCTGTCGAGAGTTTGCCGACTCGTGCCGCCGCGTCCGCGACGTGATCCAGCGCCTGCCGCAACCGACCGAGGCGGCCCCATCCTTGCTGCCGCAGCGCGCAGTAAATGTGCCGTGGTGGCGGCGCCGATTGTCCGTGCCAATGCCGGTCGCAGCCGGCATCGCAATTCTACTGATCGGCGGTTGGACGCTGCTGCTGCGCACGCCGGATACCGCGGCCGGCAGATCAAGAAACACCGGGCTGGTGCAAGCCGTCGAAGTGATCCGCGTCAAACCGGCAGTCGCACAGCCGGAACCACTTGAAGCAACCGATTCTGTCTCGCGCCAGGAGGAATCATGAAACGCCTTTTGCTGATCCCGATAGTTGTGGCCTTGGCGGCCGCCAATATCCATGCCGTCTCCCTGCCTCGCTACCTGCAAATCCACGTCTATAGCGAAGACGCCGGCGGCACGAAACTCGACGACATGTCACTGCTCTTCGATCTGTCGAGCGACCCGCGTTGCGACGGCATCTACTACATCGCTGACGGCACGTCGGGAATTACGAGTGACGTCACGCGCTTTCGCCAGAGCGGCCTGCAGTTTGAATTGGTCTTCAACCTGATGGTCAGCGAATCGCGGATCAGCGCGGCGACGCATGCGCTGCGATATCGCGCCCCGGCGAAAGCCGGTGCCGCCGAGCGAACCATCACCGAGCGCGAATTCACGCTTGATGAGAGCGTCCTGCTGTGCTCGTATCGATTGGATGACGCGCGCACGGTCTTCATCGAAGCCACGGCTCTCAGCGATGGCTCGGCCTCGGTTTCGGGATTCAGCCGGAATGCCGTGACGCTGACGTCGACGCTACTGCGGGACGGCAAACACCTTGCTCGGGAGCGCAGCGTCAAGACGTTGCTGGCCGACCAATACGACTTCGACGTCCGCTTTCCGCTCCCGGTGGATGACCCGTCGGGAGTGAGGGAAGTGATGTACCGAGTGCAAATCCGGATGCCGGGTGCGGCCGGCGCCACGCAGGCCGAGACGGAATGCGAAGTGACATTGATGCGTCAATACATGTTGACTGCTGCGCGCGGCGGCCGGAAGCCGACCAGCCAGTCGACGATGCAGTACTCCTCGCGCAACACGCAAACGGTCACTCTCACGCCAGGCAAGGAGCTACGGCTGGTATTTCCTCCGGATGTCCCCGCGATCGAAGGATTTGAAATCGAGGACACGCTGACTATTGTGCCGGAGCGTTAGATCACTCAGATTCTCCCAGGAGCGACGTTTTTCCGTCACAGTTCGAGCGGTAGAGGCGATGCGATGCACAATCGCATCGCCTTCACCGCTCCGACTCATCCCCGACCGCACTCGATTGACGCGGCCAGCTTCGGTCCTCTACTAATCATCGCGGTCTGATTTTTGGAGTGAACCACTACAAGCGGTTAATAGACATGTTGGCGGCGAAGGGGATACGAATAAGATCTGCGAAGAAACAGCGCTGCGCGACTCGGAGAATGCTGCAGGTCCGGGAGTCACATTTGTGACATTACCATTCATCTGACGACGCTGTATGCGACGTAAGCGAGTGCGGCGTGGTGTGCTATCGGATGGGGAATGCCTCAGAAGATCGGGGGGTGAATGAAAATACTGCGATTCGGGTTTGAGGGCGGTGAGTCGCCTGCCCCGTTCCTCCGGCACTATCGAGATCTACACCAGTACGGACCGAGCTATCCGAACAGACGGACTGCCGGCAGTTAGAAGTAATACCAGATCGTCTCGTAGTCAGAGACGTCTTCCCCGATTCGGTCGAGGTGTTGCAGGTATTCAAGGATTGGAATGTCTTCGCCGATGTAGGTGGTCATCTGACTGGAGATGTTCTTCTCCCACGGATGAAATTCGTAGAGGCGCGCACCATTCGGAAGGATGGAGATGAGATCGCGATGTTGACGGGCACGGATATAGTTCTTGCCGAGTCCGGGAACATTGAAAACCGCCTCATCGGTGCGCGTGAGCCCCGGCAACAGCCGGGCCTCCTCCTTTTGCTCTTGCAGGAGTCGCGCAATCGGCACCCGGTACTCCTTGGTCTCCTCCTTGCCCTTGGTGTTGAACGTGTAATAAGGATCGATGCCGATCAGGGAGAGCGAGCGGCGCAGCTGCGCGGCTTCAAATCGCCGCGAAACGTAGAAGGTGTAGACCAACTGATTGCAGACCGGAATTCCACGCGTGCGTAGGCGCTCCACGGCCACGGCGGTTTCGGGCGTCAGCTCGGAGGGATGCTGGGCATGCGTCACAACCGCCATCTGCAGGCGACCCGGGACTCGAAAGTGCGCTAGCAGATCAGCGAGACGCTCGGTGATACGCATCGGCAGCGTTACCGGCACCCGCGAGCCGATGCGCAGCCGCTCCAGACCGGGAATGCCCGCGAGCCGCCGCAGAATCGCCTCGAGTTGCTCGTCCTCCATGGCAAGCGGATCGCCGCCGGTCAGCAGTACCTCTTGGATGCCCGGATGCTGCTCTATCCAGGCGATAGCCTGCTCGATGTCTTCGACCGGGGCCAGAGCGCCCGGCTCCATTGCATCCTCGATCTCCCAGTTGCGCTGGCAGTAGACGCAGATTTGGGGACACGTGTTGAACGGCTTGAAGATGCAAATCGCCGGGTATCGCCGCGTGATCAAGTCGATCGGCGAAGTGTCGGACTCCCGCATGAAGTCGAGACATGACGTAGTTCGGTCGTCGCGCCGGTCCATGCCCGACACATAGCTGGGCGGTGGGATCACCTGCGCTCGGATTGCCCGATCGTTCCCCGAGTCGGCGGATTCGTTCATCAGCGACAGGTAGTGCGGGGTGACTGCGAACGGAAGACAACGGGACTTGGCCTCCAAAATCGCCTCGCGTTCGCTCGCACTCAGGGCCACGAGTTTGGACATGCGGTCTGGATCTCGCACAATGTTCGCAATCTGCCAGCGCCAATCGTTCCACTCGGCCCGCGTCGCCTCGAGGGTCCTGAGCATCGCCGCTAGGCGCCGTTTGCGAGCTTCGACGGCGGCAGGTTCCATGCCGCTCGGATAGCGGTTCATGCGCTCCTGCACGGCCGCCGACAGAATATCGAGTTGACGCGAACGCTCAACCGCCGCATCGCGCCCCTCCAGTGGGCTCGGCGCCAGGTACTGGTCGGCCAGCGAGTTGCTCGGCCCCAGAGCGCGCAGGCCGAGAAAAAGGTATTGAAGATCGGCATGGAACGCAGGTGCGAGATCGGATCGCGGGATGTCGTGGGCAATGTCCCAGATCGCCTGCGCAACCGAGAACTGAGCGTGATGGTCGGAGCGGCGGGTGAGGATCCGAAACAATGTGCGCGCACAGTCGCGCACCCGGATGATCGACCCCTCGGAAAGCCGGTCGGGTGCGTCCTGAGCGTCGAATTCCGCATGGTGAGACAACTTGGTGAGACCGATGCGCATGTCCTCAACCGAAAGCGATCTGGCGACTGTGTCAAAGACCCAGGGGCACTCCCGCTTGAGACTCTCCGCGCTATACTTGCCGTAGTCGAAACCCATGCATTCTCCCGTTAGTACTCAGACAGACTGGACGGCGTGATCTCTTCCCTGAAACACTGCGCGTACGCCAAATCGGTCTCTTCTTGTTCCATCGGACATACGCTCGGGCGTCTGAAGTACTCAATCGAATCTATCGGGGGCCCTGGCAGCTTGATGGTGAGGTTCGATATACACCGCAGAGAAGGGCGAGACAAATAGCTGAAATGGCTTCAAGCCGCGATTCAAGGATCGATGGTCAGGCTCAACGGCACCGGGACTCACTGCCAACACAAAAGCGTCCCGGTCTCCCGGGACGCTTTTGCTTAGTCAGATACAGCGCGAAGTGCGCTGCCTGTAGAACCGAAAACTAATCGTTCATGCGAACAAGTTCGACGCGACGATTCTGCGCGCGGCCTTCCGCAGTCGCATTGTCGTACTTCGGCTTGTCCGGACCATAACCCTTGTAGGTCAGGCGCGAGGCTTCGATGCCCTTCGAGATGAAGTAGTCATAGACCGCCTTGGCACGGTTGGTCGACAACGTGTCGTTCCATTCCTTCTTGCCGGAAGAATCGGTATGACCCTGGACTTCGATCTGCACGTGCGGGAACGCCGCCAGCGACTTGGCCACTTCATCCAATGCCGTCTTGGCCTTGGAGGTCAGCGTCCAAGTGTTAACCACGAACTGCACTTCGCGCAGGATCAGTTCCTTTTCCGGATAGACGAAGTCGGTCGGGCAGCCTTCCGGATTGACGGTCAAGCCGGCCGGGGTCCCCGGGCACTTGTCGCAGCCGTCGCAGACGCCGTCGTTATCGGAGTCGAGCGGGCAGCCGTTGGCGTCAACCTTGCAGCAGGTCGGCGTATCCGGGCACTTGTCGCGGCAATCCCACACGCCGTCCCTGTCGGCATCGAGCGGGCAGCCGTCGGCATCAACTTTGCAGTCGGTCGGAGTATCCGGGCACTTGTCGCAGCCGTCCCAGACGCCGTCTTTATCGGTGTCGATCGGGCAGCCGTTGAGGTCGACATTGGCGCACTTGGGCGTATCGGGGCACTTATCCAGGCCGTCGCAAACGCCGTCGCCATCGGAATCGATCGGGCAGCCGAATTCATCCACCTTGCAGCCGCGCGGGGTGTCGGGGCACTTGTCGTCGTCGTTACAGACGCCGTCGCGGTCGTCATCCTTGCACTTGCCGAAATAGGCCGTCGCAAACGCGCCGCCTTCCAATAGACCCTTGTGGATGTCGAGCGACTCCTCGAATCCCTTGCGGTCGTTGTTATCACGGAATCCCGACAGAATGTCGGTGAAGATGTGATAACGCAGCGCCGCACCGATCGAGAAGTTGTCGATCAGGAAGTACTCGGCGCCGCCGCCAAACATGATGGTGAAGCGCTGATCCTTGAGATCGAACGGCCGACCGTCGAGACCGGTGAGTTTGACGACGTCATCGCCCGCCTTGACCGCCCAATAGCCGATTCCGGCGCCGGCAGTTAGAAACAAGTTCCATTTGTCATTCGGCGTGGCGTTGTAGGTCGGACCTAACTCCAGGATGTAGTTATAAAGCTTAAGGAAGCTCTCATCATCGGAGGGCTCGCGGTAGATCGGCAGTCCGGCGTTGTTCACGTCGAGGACACCCTTCTGGGTTCTGGCGTAGGTACCGGTCAGGCCGACCGCCCAATTCTTGTGGAACACAAACTTGGCTTCGCCGCCATGCATCCAGCGGAGTTTCCACGGATCCTTCATGACGGTATGGAAGCCAAAGCGGTAGCTCAACCCCAGCCGTCCGGTCTGATCGTAAGCCAGTGCCGGCAAAGCCATGCTGAGAAGAAGAGCCAGCGCGGTCAACAGAACTATGGCTTTTCGCAAGGTGAATACCTCCCAATTAAAGTTATTGCAAAGTTAGTCCCGGAAGAGATAGCCTTTTGCATCTTCCTCCATGGAAAGTCGTCCATTATCCTAATCCGTTAGCGGCGGGCAAAATACTCCCAGCCAAATTAGGGCGTAACCTAAATCCTCCTCAAACCGAAATCAACAAAAAAGATAACCGACGCGGGGATTAGGAATTCGGCCTCATCGTAGACGCAAGAGATACACTTTGTGAAAATTTTAGCTTGTGAATTTTGCACGGTTTTGGGACCTAAATTGGGGCCGGCGACATAAAGACTTACTTGTCATAGTGTTATAAGACAAGACCCAAACAGCGCTATTTTGGTATTTATTTCGCTTGACAACAGGAATACTGTAAATATCTTCGTCCTGATTTAAGCTTTGATGTATAAATGGCAAGATGACCATCGAGAGCTCTGGAGGAGGTAACAGGATGAGAAAATTGACAGTAGTGGCAACGATCGTACTTGCCGTGATGGCATTCATGTTCGTGTCATTGATGGCGCAGGATGCCGCCAAGCCGGCGGAAGCGAAAAAGACGTTCGCCTATGTCGGTGCTGACAAGTGCAAGATCTGCCACAAGGTTGAGCATACAACTTGGCTGGCTTCAACCCATGCCAAGGCCTGGGATAAGCTCAAACCGGAAGAACAGAAGAAAGAAGAGTGTATCGGTTGCCATTCTACCGGCAAGCTGGCGGATGGCACGTTGCTGATGGGCGTGCAGTGCGAAGCCTGCCACGGCCCGGGCTCGGAATACAAGGCGCAGAAGGTCATGAAGGACAAGGCGCTGGCGCTGGCGTCCGGCATGATCGAGCCGAAGAACGAAGTCTGCGTGAAGTGTCACAACGAGAAGTCGCCGACCTTCAAGGGCTTCAAGTTTGAAGAAGCCGTGAAGAACGCGAAGGCGATGCACGAAAAGACCCCGAAGAAGGAAGCGGCTCCGAAGGGCTAAATCGCGATCTCGGCAAAATTCCAGGGGTTTTGCGCAATAATGAACCGGCGGGTCCGACGACCCGCCGGTTTTGTTTAAGCCTCAAGTCGAAGTCACACTCCTGTTGTGTTTGTTGCGCCGATCGCGTATAAGAAGGCATGCGCTCGGCCTTTTTCATCTTCGTTACGCTCGCCTCGCTAATTGTCATCGCCGCCCACGGGGGAGTTTACGTCACTCTTGTCAAGCTACTGCATCTTGAACCGGGCGCGCTGCGGCGCGCACTATTCTGGGTCCTGTTGGTGCTGTCGGTGAGCTTCATCGGAAGTCTGCTGCTGATCCATTGGAAAGAGAACCTCGCGACGCGCATCCCCTATCTGTTGTCGTCGGTGTGGACGGGTGCATTTGTGTACCTGCTGATCGCGTGCGTTGTTGCCTGGATCTTGGTGCTGCTGCTGCGCGTGTCGGGGATTGACGGTGTCACGGCCGAACGCGCCGTAACGGCGGTGGCGTTTCTCCTGGCGATCGGATTTTCAATTTACGGGCTCTGGAACGCCGCCAATCCGGTCGTTCGACCATTGACAGTGACGATCAGCGGCCTGCCGGAGGCGTGGCAGGGGCGGAAGATCGCTCAGATTTCGGATGTTCATATCGGTGCCATCCTGCGGGAAGGCTTCCTGAGCAAGGTCGTTGAGCTGACTAATACGCAAAAACCGGACCTGGTGGTGATCACCGGTGACTTGTTCGACGGCAGCGGCCCGGAATTGGGGCGATTGGCACAGCCGTTGGATGGACTCCACGCGCCGCTGGGAACGTACTTCATCACCGGAAACCATGAGACCTATGTCGGGTTGGATAAATCGCTGGAAGCGCTGTCAGGACTGAAGCTGCGCATTTTGCGCGACGAAGTGGTCGAGATCGACGGTGTGCAACTGGTCGGCATCGACTACCCGTTGATGGGACAGCGGAAGAACCTCGACTCGGTGATGGCGCGGGTGGATCGCAGCAAGCCGATCATCGTTCTCTATCATGAGCCGGCCTTCTCTGACACCATGAAGCTGCTCGGCGTTGACCTGCAATTGGCGGGACACACGCATCGCGGCCAGATGTGGCCGTTCAACTACATCACGCGGCGAGTGTATCGTGGACTCGATCACGGTCTGTATCAAGACGGCGACTTCAGCCTTTACACCTCCTGCGGCACCGGCACCTGGGGGCCGCCGTTGCGCTCCGGCAACCGGCCGGAGGTGGTGATGTTTACTCTGGTGAGAAAGTCGAGCCAGTAGCGATTTGTGGGACAATTCCTCTCACCCCTCCCTCTTCCCGAAGGAAGAAGGAGGGAAATGAGCGTGCTCATCACATGCCGAGCAGCTGCAGCGAAGCGGGATGCTCGATCTCGTAGGTAACCGAGACTACAGCCTCGATTCCGGGCTGCAGTTCCAACTGCCAACGATTGATCCCCTGTCCCATCGAGTCGTCCCCCTTCGGCGTAATCGCCTTGGTCTTCACCTTGATGCGCGAGTCACTGGACACCGGCAAGGCTTCCTCAAGCTCGACTTCTTCCGTATTGGGACTATGATTGATTAAGGTGATCACAACGGTTTCTTCCAGCTTGCGACTGTCTCCGCTGGCGCTGCGGCGCTGGTTGGCAATCTCGCGCTTGACCTCGATACGGTCGTCGATGCCGAACGCCAACTCGAACTTCTGCGTCGGCATGACGAGAAACGGCGAACTCAACGAGCCGATGAAGTCGGCGCCGGCGAAGAGATTGATCTGGCCCGGCAGCAGCGGCACGCCGGTTTCGTTCGTCAGAGTGACGAAGCGAAACGCGCTGAGTTGGTTGCGCGGCCGAACCACGAGTCGCGAGTCACCGGCCATGGTCCACTCGTTGATCGGAGTGCGTACGACTTCGCCGCCGGACGGTATCGTCTGGCGCGAGCGCACGCGGAACTGCGTCGAGTACTCGGTGGCGAGGATATAGGCGGGATTTACGATCCCCGGATTGCCATCTCCGTATTCGGCATCGAAGCCGGCAGTGACAACCGTCACTGCTTCGAGTTCAAGCGTAGAGATGTTCGCCTGTTCGGTCAGATCAAGACTGCCTAAACGATCTTCGGACCGCTCGCCCACAATCACATACTCCACCTCACCGTTGCGGCCGCCGCGGATGTGGACGTTGCCGAATTGCTGCATCACTTCCCGCACACTCAGAAGCCGTGGCACGAGTTCGCCGGGAGTAGCGGTCCGCCCCGGCTGTGCCGTGGACAGCGTGATCTCGACGTCGTTCCAATCTTCCCCGGTGTTCTGACGCACCTGTCCGAAACAGCTCATCATCACCAAATTCGAGTCGCCGAGGCGCGCATGGTAAAGCGGCCGCCAACTGGCGCCGGTCAACACGTACTCGACGTGCAGTTCCACCGCCGCCACGGCATCGATCTGCACCTCGATTTCAGCGCGGCGGACAAGCTTCGCGCCGGCGGCTTGGATCTCTACCAGCCGGGAATCGAGTTCGTCCAACCGCACATCGATTGCGGCGAGCCGCAAATTGAGCTCACGCGTGGAATCGACTACCTCGTAAAGGTGACGGCTGACAAACCCATAGGCGTTTTCCCAGTTGCGGGCGTCAAAACCGGTCTTGACAACTTCGCCGCCGAGTGCGGTGCTGGCGGCGGCCATCGCTTCAAGCATCTCCTGTTGCTTTTCCAGAATCGCCAGACGGTCAGAGATGGCCGCACGGTCGCGGTCACGCAAAGTGGCGATTTCCTGACGCAGTTTTTCCGTGCTCGCGTGATCCGCGACGCCGACCGGCTCCACCCTCTGGTTGAGACCGAGCACGAAGGCGTGCTGCCCAACGACTTGCGCCCGCACTGAGGCCTCATCAGCCGCTGCCGGAAGATCCGCCAGGACCAGTAAATGGCTGCCGGGTTCGAGCGTCAGTGGCGCCGACCGCATGACACGAGCGCGATCGTTGTAAACCGTAACGGCCGTGATCTTCGTTTCGACAACTTGCTTGGCAGCGCCCAGCGCATCGGCTTGCGCGCCAATCCAGACCCCGATCAGGGCAATGGCAACTGTGCGTAACATAGACTCCTCCTTCTCGAGAGTTGCACTGTCTTGAAGTCAGTTGTTTCGGCGGAACCACCTGTTGGAGATACCAACGAAAGCTTGGGTTATTCCCGCGGGGATCAGATCATCGTCAAATAGCGTAAGAGGATAGAAACGGGAGGTCGGCCAAGATCATAGCGCCAAAGCTAAATCGACTTGCGGTGATGATCGAAGCCGTGCGAGCCCCCAACAAAACAGCAGCGGCAGGCTCAAACCTGCCGCTGCTGCAGTGATGTGGCAGCCTACTTGAGTACGATCATTTTCTTGACCTGAAGCAGATTTCCAGCGGAAATCCGGTAAAAGTAGATGCCGGATGCCACTTCGCGTCCCGTGGCATCTCGTCCATCCCATTCTACTCTGTGAATACCGGCTTCTCTTAGCTCGTCAACCAGAACGGCTACTCGCTGTCCAAGCAGGTTATAAACGGACAATTCGACGTTCTCAGAGCGAGGAATTGAAAACGTGATTGCAGTGATAGGATTGAATGGGTTCGGGAAATTTTGCGCCAAGTCAAAATCTAAGGGCTGGGATTCGTCCGCGACTACAATTGCGCGCTTTTCTGGCGGGTTGCCGCACCACACGTAGTCAAACCCGCCACAGGGCGAGGCATCAAGGATGTCAGGCACTTTGGCCGGGTCGGGACACGTCGAAGTCGAGCAGGGCATCACCCAGCGGTTGCCCTCGGCCTTGATGACACCCTCAATCGCATTTGTGGTGACAAACCGGTAGTAGGTGTCCCAGTCGCTGCACGTCGCCTTGGACGCGTGGTCATGATTGCAGTTCAAAAATATTGAATTGCCGCCCCCCTGATTGCCATCCCACTGACCGAGATCGATGTTTCCGCTCTTTGTGTGAACACCTGTGGTAAAACCTGAGATTATGGAATTTCTCACAACGATTTCGGAGAGCGATCCCTTGTCGTTGATGCCGATTCTGCCGGGGTTGCTGCTCGGGGGACAGAACAGATCACACATCTCGATCCGCACACTGGATTTCATGGCGATGTCAATACCGATATTGTAGCCGTCAATGTAGCATCTCTTGATGTGCAGCGGCTGCGATTGTGATTTCTTACCGTCGACTTCAATTGCGGCAATGGAGTTGATCTCGCACGGCGGGTTCTCAGAAGTGCGGAACCAAAAGGTGTTCGAATCGATCAGCGCATTGGAATTTTCCGCACGCAGTCCGACCGGCGCAAATCGGCAACTGACTTCGGGCTCGCCGAATGTGTTGTACAAGACCGTGCAGGAGTCGCGCAGATGGACACCGTAGCCGGAATTGACCCTGAGGAGGCGGTTGTGCTCAATCCTCAACTGAGTATTGGAGCTCTTGATGCCATATAGTTCGCAGGAATCGATGGTGCTATACGCAACAGAACTTGCAGATTCTCCATCGAACGAAATCCCGGATCGCGCGTGTTTAATGGAGGCATAACTTACGGTCGCAGTACCGCCGGGTTTGACGACGATACCCTCCCAGTCATAGAAACCGGGAAGTCCGGCGGCGGAACGAATCTGCACCGGTTGCGACTGAGTGCCCTCGATGATGAGGTTGCCTTCGACGATGATCGAGTTCTTGCTGTCAGCGATTTGTTGGCAATAATCGCGGCTCGTGTTGACTCGCAAGATTGCACCCGGATTGATTGTCACCGTAACTCCCGGGGGAATGATGAGACCATTCGATAAGTTTACCGTTCCACTCAGAGTTGTGGAGGCAATTACTTCCATCCCGCAGCGCCCCGGATACAAATCCGCGAGTGCATGGCCTGCCTCGGGAAACAGACTGATGTTCTTCACGGCGATCCCGGTTTTGAGATCTTGGTAGACGGAGTCACGTGGAGCAGGAAAGATGTAGATTGTGGATTCTCTCGGAGTCAGTGGGTCCTTGCCGTGTACCGTGTAATAGAAATTGCTATTGGGGTTCGTGTTCTCGTCGAATGTAGTCTTCGTGCCGGGATGCCAGAGGGCACCGGCGGAGCCCCATCCGATTTCATTGTACCAGACCCCTGTTCTAAGATCCAAACTGTCGGCACCAGAGTTGGGTCGGGCGAGCGGCAATATCATCGAATCTGAGTATTGGTAGTACAGCCCTGAGGCGTATTCGACGTCGATTGGCTTGTCGAACTTGTTGAACCAGTTGCTGCTGCTTGCGTAACCGACCCAGCGCAGGCTGTCGTCGACATGTCAGATCATGATGCCTTGCTTCGGCCAATTGTTCTCCCAGTACCTATCGCTTGTGAGGTTGTGGTACGTAGCAAGAAAATGTTGCCGGAGCTGTCCGTTTGGAAGTCCCAGTTGTACCGCACTGGAGGACGCAAGAAGGTCGGGAAGTACATAGTTGTCCTGGGCATACTCGATCTCTGTGGCTTCGAGCTAGCCCATTCGGATCAGCCACGCAAGGTTGTAGGGGCTGGGCTGCTGGTCGCGAAAGGTTCTCAGACCCATACCACAGAATGAGCCGAGGGCGCTGTGATTATTGTAGTAAGTGTCGGGCCAGCCGAAGCAATGACCGAATTCGTGGACAAGTAAGCCAGTGTGCGTATAGACGCTCGCTGTATCGGGGTTAAAGGCGTAGGCGATGAAATTGTAGGCGAGGAGAGAGTCGCCATGCGAATTGACGTCAGCAAGTTTGCGACCCGGCCGGTCAAAGTAGGAGTTCAGCCCGCGGGCCACTCCCCAGCTCGGTACGTCAACACCTATCATCACGAAGATCATCAAATCCACGCTGGGTTCAAAAGTCATGTATATCCCACTGACGAGATCATAGGGATTGAAGTCGACGAGGCTGTCCGCTCTGGCAACGACCGAGTGCAACATTGGTCGAAAATTTGAGCCGGACTTTTCGAATTGCCAGTTCAGAAGGTCAAGCTCCGACTTGATGGCTTGATTACCGCTTTCGGGAATAGTCTTTACCTTCAGACGGAATTTTCCTCTCGACACATCGTCAAAGTATCGCGGTATCGAGAGCTGCTCTGACCCGGTCGTGTCCCACATTTTGCGTAGATAACTGGGAATGGTGTCGTACTGAGCATTGGCGGGCGCACAGAAGATGACAACACACCCGACTGTTCCCGTATCGGGGACGTCATGATAGCCCCCTCGCACTTCAAGAGCAGTTCCGCCCTGACCGGCGGTGTCAGGAACGCAGAACGGTCCGAGTTCTTCAATTTGCGCTTTCAAAGAAGTTGGGATGGCGAGCAGTAGCGCGACCGACAAAATGATCCCTTTGATTCCCCCAAGCATAGAAACCTCCTATTTTATGAGTGTCATTTTCCTTACCGTTCGTGTTCCCAAATAGTCAATCGCATATAGGTAAACTCCGCTGGCAACGGTGCGCCCGGAAGTGTCGGTCGCATCCCAGAGAAGGACTTGTCTGCCGGAAGCCATGTCGCTATCAACCAACAAAGCGACGGTCTGGCCCATCGCATTGTAAACCGTGCATCTTACTCGTGCCGGAAGCGGTATGGTGAACTCAATTGCGGTGGAGCGGTTGAACGGGTTCGGATAGTTCTGCGATGTCAATTTGATCGAAGTTGGCGCTGCTGAATCTTCAACGACATACGTCGTGTCGCCAAAGTTGTAGCTGACGTAGATGTCGGTGCTGCCATGTTCGGGGTCATCCCTACTTGAAGCAAAGTAGAGGCAACGGCCATCGGCGCTCAAGCTGGGGCTGCCGTCGAAGGTCGGCGAGTTGACGGGCGGGCACAGGGCGGAAACATCATCCCAGGCCGAGCCATTCCAAGTTGTCGTGTATAACTCGTAATTGCCCTGAAAACAAGGACTGAGAGAGCTGAAGCCTCCCCAGCTTTGAAAGGCCATCGTCAGCCCGTCCGCCGTGAAACTGGCGGCTTCCAGTTGCGCCGGGAAGATCTGCTGGAACGGCACATAGTCGGCCGGTCCCCAGTTGGAATCGGCCTCGTTCCACTGCGAAGATTTCAGCGTCTCCAGATCGCAGGCGTGACCCGGAAAGTAGCCGCTCGCCACGTAGAGCGTCTTCATGTCGTGACTGATCGCCACGCTCCATTCGATGCAGACGGTATTGATGTTCGGACCGGCATTCACGGCGGGCAGAAAGCGGCCGCTGTCGGCGTCCCAATCGCTGTACCAGACGTCCCACGTACTGTAGCCGCCACCACGAGACGACACGAAATACAAACGACTGCCATCGCTCGTGATAGCGGGAGAGATTTCGCGCATGAAGGAGTTTACGCCCGGCCCGCAATTCACCGCTGTAGACCAGTTTTGGGCAACGCTGTCCCAGTCGGAGTAGTAGATGTCTTCGCTGCCAAATCCGTCAGCGCGCGGCGTCGAGAAATAGAGCCTGCGGCCATCGGCTGAGATGCAGGGCCAGTAGTCTGTGAAACTGGCATTTACCGTGCTGTCGAGCGCGACCGGTGTCGTCCACACCGCAGACGCACTTGTGCTCGTCAGCATCCCTATGCTTAGCATCACGATCAGGAGAGATTTTGCTAAAGCCGCCACTTAACCCCCAAGTCAACGCGTACAAATGCAATCTATCGTTACGGCAACTCTGTGTCAAGGAGTTTGTTGATGCGGTTATCGACTTTGAGTTAATTGACCGTGGGGAGGAAACAACAACAGCGGCAGACCAGAAGGCCTGCCGCTGCGATGGGTTGAGAGATACGAGAGGAAGCTTACTTCTTCTCTTTCTCTTCCTTTTCCTTCTCTTTTTCTTCGCGCTTCTTCTCGGTGATGACTTCCGGCTCGGTCGGCTCGGCTTCCGCGGCGACGGCTTCGCCCTCGGCACCTTCCACCGGAGTCGGCGCCGCCACCACGGTCGGCGCGGAGATGATCACGATCGTGCGCGACGGATCGGTCACGATCGCGAACTTCTCCACCCTGATGTCGCTGACGTGAATCGAGTCACCGATCTTAAGGGCGGCGACATCGACCTCGATGTGATTCGGAATATCGGTCGGCAAACACTCGACCTCGAGTTCGCGCATGACGAATTCCTGCACGCCGCCGCCGCGGACACCCTCGGCGGTCCCGACCAGATGCACCGGCACCGGCACGACGATCTTCTTGGTCAGATCGATGCGCTGGAAATCGACGTGGACGACCTTGTTGGTCACGGGGTGATGCTGGACCTCCTTGAGGAGAACCTTCTCCGGACGCAGCGTGCCGACCTTGAGGTCGACCAGAATGTTTTCGCTGGCCGCGGTATGCAGCATGTGGTGCAATGCCTTGCTGTTGACCCCGAGCATCATCGGGTCTTTGTCGAGGCCGTACAGAATGGCGGGCACGTCGCCGGCGGCGCGCAGCTTGCGCGTTACGCTTTTGCCGGAACCATCGCGCTTCCGGGCCTCCAGATTGATCTCTTGCATGACTCTACCTCTATCAATTAATCAAATAACTTCGATACGGACTCTTCGTGCCAGATCCGGCGAATCGCCTCGCCGAAAACGTCGGCCGTCGAAATCTCCTTGAACTTCGGCGGCAGGTGCGCCATGTCGTGGCTGATCGAATCGGTCACGACCAGTTCGGTAATCGGCGACTGCTCGATCCGCTCGATCGCGTTGCCCGACAGCACGCCGTGCGTGCAGCAGACGTAGATGTCGAGCGCGCCGTGATCTTTCAGCGCCTGCGCCCCGAGCACCACCGTACCGGCGGTATCGACGATGTCGTCGCGGATGATCACGTTCTTGCCGTTGACGTCGCCGATGATGTTCATCACCTCGGCTTCGTTGGCCTCGAGCCGGCGCTTGTCGATGATCGCCAGCGGACAGTGCAGCTCTTTGGCAAAAGCGCGCGCCATCTTGATTGAGCCGACATCCGCCGAGACCGACACCAGGTTCGGCACGTTCTTGGCGCGGAAATAATCGAGAAAGATCTTGCTCGCATACAGGTGGTCGTGCGGGATATCGAAAAATCCCTGCAACTGCGCCGCATGCAAGTCCATCGTGATCACGCGGTCCGCGCCGGCCGTCGTGATCAGATTCGCCACCAGCTTGGCCGTAATCGAAACGCGCGGCTGGTCTTTACGATCCTGCCGGGCGTAACCGTAGTACGGCACGACGGCGGTGATGCGTTTGGCGGAGGCTCTCCGGGCGGCGTCGATCATGATCAGAAGCTCCAGCAGGTTTTCCGCCGGGGGATTCGTCGGCTGGACAATGAACAAGTCCGAACCGCGAATATTCTGATTGATCTGCACCCGCACCTCGCCGTCGGAGAAGCGGCGCACGTCGCACTCGGTCAATGGTACGCCGGTGTACTGCGCGATCTTCTTCGCCAAAGGCAGGTTAGCGGTGCCCGAAATTATCTTCAGCGCATTCAGCATCCCGTCACCTCCGCAAAAAGAGACCTGCAAGATAACAATCGTCGCGGAGAAATCAAGGCGAAATTGCCGGATACTACGACCGCTCAATTCAGGCTAAGTCGTTTGCGCACAAGGTACATCCGCCTGCGAAGGCAATTTGGGGCTTGACAGCCGACCAGGGACAGACTAGACTTGAGTGGCGCAAAAGCAAATAGCATTGACGAAACCAGGGGCCCTCGTGAGCACTGTGCGCATCGTTTTCGCCGGCAAGGTCGCTGGCCTACGCAATGACGCCGGTGCCCCAAGGTAAGGAAGGAGATGGAGCCATGTTTACCTTCCGTGGTTTACTGTTGCTCGCGGCGCTCTGTTCTGCCGGGTTGACAGTGGCAGCCCATGCTGATCCCGGGATACCCGATACGGTCTACATAGGCGGCGGACCGCTGGTAGTCGGGCAATCGCTACCGATCACGATGTCCCTAACAAACGATGAGGCCATAGCGACTTGGTCGCTGGGATTTCTGTTGACGACGCTGGACGGGGGATTTGCGCAGTTCGATTCTGCGGTCTATGTCGGTCGAATGAGCGACCCTAGCGTCATCAGCGTTCGCATCGCCAAGTATTGCGACTGCGAGCCCTCACCCGGTGTGTCACCGGACATTCTGATTTCCGGCGGAATCGACTATGGTCTCAATGCCCTGCCAAGCGGCCGCGGTGCCTTAATCAACTTCTATTTCACCGGACTGGACACCGGGTCATTCTTTGTGGACAGTACATATTTCCCGCCGGTCGGCAGATTCATGCTGGTCAGCGACGGACTGGCTACGAGCATCTTCCCGCAGTATGTCGGTGGCATGATCGCGGTGACCGATCAGAATCCGCCACCCATCTTATCGTTGCCGCAGCTTGTGACCGGGTTCATCAATCAAGTCCTGACTTTCGATGTCTCCGCTTCGACGGTCATCGGTGGCACCGCATCGATCGAACTCGTGTCGATTCACGGTTTTGACGACGAGCAGCTGCTGCCTTCGGGGAGCCCGTCGCTATCAACCGGCAATCCCGCGGTTTTTCACTGGACGCCAACGGCGGGCGACGTCGGAATTTGGCTCGCCACGTTTGAGGCCTGTGATATCAGCGCCAATTGCGCAACGCGTGCGGCCGTGATCCAGATCCTCACGAGCAGCGCTTCTGCACCGAGCTTCGCATTGATTTCGCTGGCTGACGCAGCCAGCTCCACCGGGATCGTCACTGCAGACGTGGACGGTGATGGTCTGAGTGAGGTCTATGTGACTGGAAGCGGACAACTCGGGACACCCGATGAAGAGCTCTACCAGTGTACCGCCGGACCGACGGTCAATCGAGTACACTCGCTCTATACCGGTCGACCCAACTTCGCACCGGTCACCGGGCTCATCGACTCGGATCGTCTACCCGACTTCCTGATGATGAAATTCCTTCCGCCTTCTGGCTATCATGCGCGCACGCTTCTCAGCAACGGCGACGACACTTTTACGGAGGTTTTCGAGACCAACCCTGGTCATACCACGCGTTCGGGAGTCTTGGCCGACTTCAACGGCGACGCTCAGTTGGACTATGCGTGCACATGGTATGACGGCGTGCGGATTTATGCCGGCGACACCCAAGGTAATTTTGCCATCTGGCGAATGATTCCAACCACGAATTGGGCGACATCAATCAATGCCGGAGATTTCAATCTGGACGGATACAATGATCTGGCGGTCGGAACCCCCACGGCCCTGGAAGTCTACCTCGCCGATGGCAATGGCGACTATTCACTCGTCGGCGTGTACGCTCAGGACAACGGCGCTGTCGAAATCGAAGTCACCAATCAAGGCAGCGACTTCAACAATGACGGTCTGCTCGATCTGTGTATCTCAACACCGTCAGTCGGCGGCGCCCGCAGCCAGATGGTCGCCTACTTTGGCAACGGCGACGGCTCCTTTGACCAGCAATTAGTTCGCGACGTCAAGGGCCAGATCTTCGGCAACTGCGTCGGCGACATCAATGGCGACGGCGAACTGGACATTGTCTACGTAAACGGGGCGCAGCGCTATGTCGCAATCCTCTTCGGCGACGCCGGCGGGAGCTTCACAAACGAGCTGCGGATCTCGACCGACCCCTATGCGCCGCGGCATGTCGCTTGCTCGGACGTCGATGTCGACGGTGATATCGACCTGATTGTCACCGCCGGAGGAGCCGCGGAGGACCAGATCGTCACACTTTGCGGGAACCAGCTGAATCCCGCAGGCTACGCGAAGCGCCAGAGCAAGATCGATGCGCGCGATAATGCCGTAGTCGCCGTCACCACGCCGAGCGGACGTTTCGTGAACGAGATTCGCAATACGGCGGCAGCAGCGACCTTCAACGCACGCAACGCCAACCTGAATGACCGCGCTGATGCTCTGCTGACATTCGGCGTGATCGAAGCGGGCCAGTATTATTTGGACGCCAAACCACGACCCGAGGCCCAGGCTGGTGAGCCGTTTTCGCTGGAATATGAATTGAATGGAATCAAGTACTCACTCGCCCGGTCGGTGGCCATGCCGGCCGCGGGCTGTCGATTCGGTGTTCCACTTGAAGATGTCTCCCCGATTTACCCGCGACCGGGACAATTCAGCCTCGCCAATCCGCCGACGCTGCAGTGGAACGTCGCCGGCCAGCACAATCTCGAGATCGCAACCGATTTGCAGTTCACAAGCATCGTGCACTCAACTGTGGTAGCTGGTCCAGTTTACCAGGTGCCCGCGCCGCTTCCGATCACCGATACGACGACTTACTATTGGCGGGTCAAGCCGATCACAGAAGCCGATTTCGATTGCATTTATGCGCTCAATCTCGTGGCCACTGCGGCGAATTGCGGCGATGTCGACGCCAGCGGCATCGTGAATATCTCCGACGGTGTCTTCGTGGTAAACTACATCTTCGGCGGCGGTCCGGCACCGCAGCCGTTGTCGGCCGGCGATGTCGACTGCAATGAACTGGTGTCGATTTCGGATGCGGTCTATCTGATCAACTTCATCTTCGGCGGCGGTCCGGTACCATGCGCGGGATGTAAGTAGATTCGTCGCAGACACTGTAGTCTAAATAGAAAGAGGTCATGGTCGATCCGGCCATGACCTCTTCTTCTGTCTGCAATCTTAGTGGTTGCCCCGCTCAACGAAACGCGATGCCGAGACGGAGCGGGACGAAGTGGACGCTGGGGTCGCTGGTGAAGAGCACCGTGTAGCGGGCCTCGAAGAAGAGGAAGCTCTTGTGGCTGAGGCTGACATCAAAGCCCAGCCCGCCGCCGAGCCCGAAGGCCGCTTTTGATTCACCCTGCACAACGTAGGAATTGGTCTCGCTGCCCTCCTGCGCGTTGATCAACACATCCCCGCGCGAAAACATGGCCACGGTTGCACCCAGCAGCGCATACGGCGCTTCGCCGGTGCGCGAACGGCTGAAGGTGATCTTGGCGGCAACATGGCCGGCGATGACGGTGGCGGACCCCTCTTCGGCGACGTTCTCATCGGCAGTCAATTGGTTGGCGCGGAGGTAGCGCTCGTCATCGAGCGGCATATTGCTTGCCTCGACCGACACCACGGTGGCGATGCGGTCGGTGACCGGAAGCGCAACCCCAAGACTGAGGTTGATGCCGGTGTTCCAGCCGTCGGAGAAGTTCTTGCCGGCGACCGGGTAAGCGACACCGCCGGAAACCAGGAATTGCAGCGGCCGCGTCTGCGCCGACGCGATGCTGAAGCCGGCAACGACAAGCAATAGCGCGACCCCCCAATCACTGGGTTTTGATCCAAGTTTAGTGATCATACTTCAAGTACGCGAACGCCGGCGAAATGTGCAAGGCGAAGTTCTCTGCTAAAGGAAAAGTCGTAGTAATAAGAGGCTACCGATTCCAAAGGCTGCGGCTCCGGGGAACGTGAACACCCAGGCCATCAGGATATTGGTGACAACGCTCCATTTGACATTGCCGATGCGATGCGCCATCGCCGTGCCCATGATCGAACCGGTCGCAACCTGTGTGGTGGAGATCGGTGCGCCGACGAGAGAGGCAATCAGGATGACGGCGCCTCCCGCCGTTTCGGCGGCGCAACCATCCATCGGTTCGTGCAGTTTGGTAATGCGCCGTCCCAGGGTCTTCATGATCCGCCAGCCACCGATCGAGGTACCCAGTCCGATCATGAAGGCGGACGCCACGCGCACCCACATCGGAACATGAAACTCGCTGATGGCACCGGCCGAGAGCAGGGCAACAGTAATGACGCCCATGGCATTCTGCGCATCGTTCATGCCATGAGTCAACGAAACAAAGGCGGCAGAAAGCACCTGGACTTTCTTAAAGACGTAGGCGGTAGTGCGGTAGCGGGTCCGCCAAGTCACCCAGCTAAACAGCGCCAGAAGCAGCATGCCCATGACGATTCCGGCCAACGGCGAGATCACCATGGCGATCAAGATTTTCTTGATTCCCGGAGCCATGAGTACCGCCCAATCGAAATGGTACTCGAACAGCGCGACGCCGGCAAGGCCTCCAATCAGTGCATGCGTCGAGGAGGACGGCAGGCCGAAATACCAGGTGAAATATCCCCAGAAGATGGCACCGCAGACACCGGCCAAAAGCAGCGGCAGCGTAATGAGTTCAGCCTCGATAACACCCTTGCCGATCGTGTAGGCCACAGCCGTGTGCAGTAGCGCGCCGACAAAGTTGAGCGTTCGCGCCATGATGATAGCGTAGCGCGGTGAGAGGGCGTGGGTATAGACGGTGGTGGCGATGGCGTTGGCGGCGTCGTGAAAACCGTTGACGAAGTCGTACATGAGCGCTGCGGCAATGATCAGAATCAACAGCAGTTGATCAGACATTGTCGGCGACCATGCTCTTCAGCGTGTTGGTGGCCTCGGTACAGGCGTCGATGGCGCGTTCGAGTTCGGCGTAGACCTGGCGCAGAATGAAGAACACGGCGACATGGCGCGTGTATTCGGTGTTGGCCATAATCAGCGACAGAACGGTCTCGACCTCGGCCGTGGTCGGCGTCGCCTTGATCCGAGCCTCGAGGTTGGCGCGGTCGGAGCGAATTTCCTGAAAGCGCCGGCGCAGACCGCCGTGGTAGATTTCATCGGCGCGGGTTTCGAGCTGGTCGACGGCGCGGGCGTAAGGTTCGACGTGGCGGTCGCGGCGCAGACAGCGGACGGCCTCAACGATCTGCTCGCACGCCTCGCGGATAATCGCCGCCAATTCGCGCATCTCTTTGTCGGAGGACGGGATGTCGTAGACGACGTAGCGATTGGCGGAATGGTTGATGTATTTGACGATGCGGAAGACGTCGTTGGCGAACTGGCTGATCTCGATACGGCCGAATGGCGGTTGCTGCGAGCGGCCGAGCAAATCCTCGATCGATTTCTCGATTTGCGTCGTGCGCGTCAGGCAATTCTCGATCGTGGTCGCCAGTTCCGGGCCACGGCGGGCATCGGAGTTAAACAGCTCGGTCAGCCAATAGCTGGTCTCAGCTGCGGTATCGGCAATATGCTCCATGAGCCCGAAAAATTCGACATCGCGCGGCGGAAGCAGTCGAATCCGTTTCAGCTTCGCCAGCCAACCGGTGGACGGCATACAGGTTCCCTCCCCGAAACAGTGTTCTACGCCTGGGCGGGAACATACATCATGACCGGCGCGGCGACAAGCCGGAAGATGGGACATCTGAATGGATCGATAATACGGGCGCGGCCGGCCTAATACTGGCGGCCGCCGTGGCGGACGATGGCGCCTTCCGTCATGTAGATCACGTCTTCGGCGATGTTGCTGGTGTGATCGGCGATGCGTTCGAGGTTGCGGGAGATCGCCAGCATCTGGATCAGCGTGTCGGAGTCGGCGGGCGATTTCTGAATCCGCTCGTTGATCTTGACATACATCAGGCGGTTGATCTCGTCGATCTCATCGTCGCCGGCGAGAACTTCGCGGGCAAGTGCCGAGTCGGCATTGACCAATGCGTCCAGCGCCTTCTGCAGCATCTTCTGCACCTTATCGGCCATGGTGGCGTAGTCGTACGGCGATTCGATGCGCGGCTTGTGGGCCAGCGAGATGGCGCGCTCGGCGATATTGACGGCCAGATCGCCGATGCGTTCCAGGTCGTTGTTGATCTTGAGGACGGCGATGATCAGGCGCAGGTCCTTTGCCACCGGCTGGTAAAGAGCCAGCGTCTTGAGGCAGTCCTCTTCGACGTCAACCTCCATGTCGTCGATTTCCTGGTCGGTGTCGATCACGCGCTGAGCCAGTTTTTCGTCGCGGTCGGAGACCGAGCGGACCGCCCGCTGGACGGATTCCTCCACGTAGGCGCTGAGGGCAAGGAGTTTGCGTTTGAGGCGGTCGACTTCGCGGCGCAAGTGTTCTGTCATGGGTTCGGTCTCTACTCGATCAGCCGAAACGGCCGGTGATATAGTCTTCGGTTTGTTTCTTTCCGGGTTTAGTGAAGATCATCTTGGTTTCGCCGTACTCGACGAGTGAGCCCTCATAGAAGAACGCCGTTTCATCGGAAATACGGGCCGCCTGCTGCATGTTGTGGGTGACAATCACAATCGTGTAGTTGCGCTTCAGTTCGCCGATCAGGTCTTCGATCTTCGAGGTCGAGATCGGGTCGAGGGCGGAGGCCGGTTCGTCCATCAAGAGCACCTCGGGCCGAACCGCCAGCGCGCGCGCAATGCAGAGACGCTGCTGCTGGCCGCCGGAGAGCAGGTAAGCGCTGTGATCCAGCTTGTCTTTCACCTCGTCCCACAAGAACGCAGCCTTCAGGGTCTCCTCCACTGCCTGGGTAATGACCTGATTGTCCTTGATTCCGTTGACGCGCAGGCCATAAGCGACGTTTTCGAAGATCGACTTCGGGAACGGGTTGGATTTCTGGAAGACCATGCCCACGCGGGTGCGCACCTGCGAGACATCGCGAATATCGCGATAGATGTCGATGCCGTCGAGTTTGACCGAACCGCTCATCCGCGTCCCGGGGATCGTCTCGTTCATGCGGTTGAGCGTGCGCAAGAAAGTCGACTTGCCGCAGCCGGAAGGACCGATAAAGGCGGTCACGCGGTGTTCTTCGATGTCGATGGCGACGTTTCTGAGGGCCTGGTGCGTGCCGTAGTAAAAGTCGAGATTGCAGATTTCCATCTTGACGCGGGCGGCGTCTTGCTTCTCGGGAGGCAGCACGTTGTTCAACTCCTCAGGCCGCGGATTGAGATTCAGGCTATGCACTGATACGCCTCGATCGGATCCGCGAACGGATCAAAACGGCGACCAAATTTAGGAGAAAGGTCAGCAGAAGCAACACCAAAACCGTGCCGTAAAGAATCGGCATCGTCTTCTCGACGTCGGGCGATTGCGTCGCCATCACGTAGACGTGATAGCCCAATTCCATGAACTGATCGGTCAGGTCATTGGGCAGATACGGCAGATAGTAAGCCGCACCGGTAAACATAATCGGCGCAACCTCGCCGGCGCCGCGGCTGACGGCCAGAATGGCACCCGTGAAAATGCCCGGCAACGCCTGCGGCACGATGACGCGGGCGATCGTCTGCAGCTTGGTGGCGCCGAGCGCGTAGCTGGCGTCCTTCAAGTCGCGCGGAATCGCCTTGAGCGCTTCTTCGGTCGAGATGATCACGACCGGCAACGTCAGCAAGGCCAGCGTCAGCGCTGCCCAGATGATCGCCGGCTGTCCCCAAATCGGCTGCTCGGACTGCAATATCCACGAGTCGATGCCGTTGCCGATGAAACCGATAAAGAAGCCAAGCCCGAACAGCCCGAAAACGATCGACGGCACTCCGGCGAGGTTGTTAATCCCGATCCGGATTATGCGCGTGACCTTCGAATCAGGACTGGTGTATTCCTGCAAATAGATCGCCGTCAGCACTCCGACCGGCACCCCCATAATTACCATCAGGAGCACAAGGAAGACCGTGCCGATGATGGCCGGCAGGATACCGCCGGCCTCGAGCCCCTGCTCCGGCGGACTGGAGATAAATTCCCACGAGATCGTGCCCAAGCCGCCGATCGCGATGTTGCCGAGAATGACGGCCAGCATGATGACGACGATCAGCGTCGCCAGAAAGGTCAGGCCGCGCGGGACATAGCCACGGGTTTTCGGCGCGAAGTTGAGCGGCGAGGAGAACTGCCCGGCCGGCGCTTGCTGCAACGCGCTCTGACTCATCGCAGCCGCCCCTGGAAGCGGGCCTTGAGGCGGTTCAGCACGATGTCACCGCCCAGGTTGACGAGAAACGTGAAGACGAACAGCAGCGTGCCGATCAGAAAGAGCACGTTGTAGTGCGGACTGCCGAAGACGACCTCGGCCAGTTCGGCGGCAATCGTCGCCGACAGCGTGCGAATCGACTCGGTGAAACTGCCGGAAAGAATCGCGGCGTTGCCGGAGGCCATCAGCACGATCATCGTCTCGCCGATGGCGCGGCCGAATCCGAGCACGACGCCGGCGGCGATGCCGGGCATGGCCGCGGGCAGCACCATCGTGAAGGATACCTGCCACGGGTTGGCGCCGAGCGCGCGGGCGGCATCACGCAGGCTGCCGGGCACCGAATTCATGGCATCTTCCGCTACGGTGAAGATGATCGGAATGATCGCCAGTCCGAGGGCGATGCCGGCGTTCAGCGCATTGAGCCGATACGTCAGTCCGAATAGGTTCTGTAAAATCGAGGCGAGCACAATCAACGCGAAGAAACCAAGTACGACCGAGGGGATTCCCGCCAACAACTCGATCACCGGTTTGATGACTTCGCGCAGACGCTTGGAAGCGAACTCCGACGAATAGATCGCCGCGCCGACGCCCAGCGGCACGGCAAACAGCATTGCGATCAGAGCCGCCTTCAACGTGCCGACAAACAGCGGCGTCAGCGAATATTTCGGTACCGTCGAGTTGGGTTGCCAGGAATGGCGGGCCTCCTGGCCTTCCTTCCACACCTGCGGCTTGATCATTTTTTCGATGGTGACTTCCTCGTGCACCGTCGCATCGGTAAAGATCGGAATTGACTCCTTGAAGATGAAAATGAAGATCAGCGCGATGCCGATGAGCGCGGCGAAGGCATTCACGGCGATGAATTTCTCGCCAAGCTTCTCTCGCCACTTCGACTTCGGCTTGAAATTGTACTTCAGATCCATCCGCGCTGGCTTTCGTCCGTCCTCGGGCTACTTAATCATGTTCGCTGCCGCTGCTTCCGTGGGGAGCGGAATGTAGTCGACCAGTTCGGCAACCTTCTGACCTTCTGGCTCAAGCGCCCAATTAATGAAGTCCTTGATTTCGCCAGTGGGGACGCCGCGCGTGAAGAAGTAGAGTTCGCGTGAAATGGGGTAGGTGCCGTTGGAAACCGCCTCATTTTCCGGATGAACCGCAGTCGTGGTGTCGTTGATCTTGACGCCGGCATGCTTGACGGTGGTCGCCCAGGCGATACCGCCGTACCCGATGCCGTTAGGATCTTTGGTGATGGCGTTGACCACCGAGGCCGTTCCCGGCAAAGTCTGACAGCGCTCCGAGTAGTCTTCATCCTTGAGGACATGCTCGCGGAAATAGACGTAGGTGCCGGAGTTGTTCTCGCGGCCGTATAGGACAATCGGAGCCTCCTTGCCGCCGAGGTTCCTCCAATTGGTGATCTCGCCGGTGTAGACGGCCTTGAGCTGATCGAGGGAGAGATCATTGACCGGATTGCTGTTGTGCAAGAAGATGGCGATACCGTCGAGACAGATGGAGTAGCGTTTGACGTCGATGCCCTTGCTCTGCGCAAGTTTGTACTCGGCCGGTTTCATGTCGCGCGAGGCCATGCAGATGTCGGTCGAGTTGTTGAGCAGCGCCGCGATCCCGGTACCCGAGCCGCCGCCGGAAACCTGGATTACACTCTTGGGGAACTTCTTCATGTATTCTTCCGCCAATCTTTGGCCGAGACGCACCATCGTATCGGAACCCTTGATGGTGATATTGCCGGCCAGCACCGGGACGGTGAGCACGGCGGCGGCCAGGGCGGCGACGATTAGTCTTCTCATTCAGCTTTCCTCCATAGATTGAGCGGCAGTTCCGCATCCATGTCGGTACGAAGCCCGACCTGTCTCATCAAGCAACCGGACGAATAGGATGATCGTGTTAGTTAATTGTTAGGATTGTGTTAGGACGGCCGTCGCACTGCGGTCAACTGCGGCTGAGACTGATCGTGAAGGTGCTTCCCTGCCCGATTTCGCTCTGGACGGTAACGTTGCCGCCGTGAGCTAATATGATGTGCTTGACGATGGCCAGTCCCAGTCCGGTGCCGCCTTGTTCGCGGCTGCGGGCGCGATCGACGCGGTAGAAGCGCTCGAACAGCCGGGGCAGATGTTCTTTGGCGACACCGCTTCCCTGATCACGCACCGCGATGGTAACGAGACGATCGTTGACGGCGCCGGTGACCGCAACCTCGGTGCCAGGATCGCTGTATTTGATGGCATTGTCGATCAGGTTGACCAGCGCCTGTTCCAGCAGCGGCGGGTTGATCCGCGCCCGTAGCGTGGCGGTATCATTGGCACGGATCGTGACTCCTTTGGTGCGTGCCTGCGGTTCACAGGCGGCAATGGCAGCCTTGATGACTTCGCCGATGTTACCGAGTTCGAGCGGAATCTCGCCGCGTTCCGACTCCTGTTCGATGCGCGAAAGCCGCAGCAAATCTTCAATAATGGCGTGGAGACGATTAGACTGGCGTGCGATGATATCGAGAAAGCGACGGCGTTCCTCGGTACTCATGGACTCGTTGTCAATCAGCGTCTCGATGAAACCCTTGATCGAAGTAATCGGGGTTTTCAGTTCGTGCGAGACATTGGCGACGAAATCGCGGCGGACGCTCTCCAGCTTGCGCAGCCGGGTGACATCATTGAGCACGACCAACGCACCGAGACTGTGTCCGCCCGGATCGCGCAGCAGCGTGCCGTGCGCCTGGAGGTAGCGGCCGTTGCCGGCAATGTCGCCAATACCGATGTCGCCTTCGACCGGTTCGCCGACCGTAAAGGTTTTGGCAACCAGCCGCTGTAGATCGTTGTTGCGGGTGAGCTCGAGGATGGTGCGGCCGACGGCATCATCAGCCTTCAGACAGAGCAAGTTCGCGGCCGCGGCGTTAAGACTCATCACCCGCTGGTCGACATCGATCGCGATCACTCCTTCAATCATGCTTGAAACGATGGCTTGCTGTTCAATGCGCTGCCGCGCCGCATTCTTGAAACGCTCGTCCAGTTGCCCCGCCATGAGGTTCATTGACTCGGAAACTCCCGCCATCTCCTCAAACTCCGATTCGGGCAGGCGGTTGTCGAGGTCTCCTTGCGCGATACGTTCGGCTGCGGCCTTGATGTCCTGCAACGGGCGGCTGATTCGGCGCGCCACGAGCAGGCTGAACAGGGCGGCGAGGGCCGCGACAATCAGCGCGCCGATCCCCAGGCGAAGGTAGATGGCGGTCAGGGCGTCCTTAACTGCCGATTGGGAAATCCCGACACGGACCACCGCGACAATCTGATGGCCCGCCAGCACTGGCAGCGCGACGAAATCCATTTCTTCAGCGAAGCGTGCATTATAGCGCTCGGACACCCCCGGTAGCCCGGACAACGCGGTCACAATCTCGGGCCGACTCGATTGATTGTCGATGCTGCGGGGGGTGTCGCGCGAATCAGCGATGACTTCGCCATTGGGCAGGATCGCAGTGACGACCATGGCGGAGTCCAGCACAATCGTCTTGCAGAGCGAGTCCGCCCCGGCGTAGTCTTGCGCAATCAGGCGCGGTGCGAGGATAGTGGTCAACAATTGAGCGTGCGCATGAAGGTCGGAAGCCGCACGCTGCTCGTAGTAGTTTCCCAGGGCGCGGTGGGCGTACCAACTGACCGCAATCAGACTGACCGCTGTGAGGAGAAGAAATGCTGGATAGATCTGCCAGAGCAGCCGCTTACGGCGCACCGCTACTCCCGAAATTTGTAACCCACGCCTCGAACCGTCTCGATGTACTGGCCTGCCTCCCCAAGTTTCTTCCGCAGACCCACTATTTGTACGTCGACCGACCGATCGGTGACAATGGTTTCATCGCCGCGAATTTCGTTGACGATTTGGTAGCGCGAGAACACCCAGCCGGGATGACGCGCCAACAACTGCAGAATCTGGAATTCGGTGAAGGTGAGGTCGACCGCTTTGCCGGCAACCAGCACCTCGTGGCGGCCGGGATGGATGACGATATCGTGCGCCTTGACTGTGGCCGTCGTCTTGTCGGCCGCCCGTGCCTTGCGCCGCAACAACGCGCGGACGCGGGCAATCAGGATCTTCGGACTGAACGGCTTGGTGAGATAGTCGTCGGCGCCGACCTCGAGTCCGGTGATCACATCGCTTTCCTCGCCTTTGGCGGTGAGCATGATGATCGGGATGTGCTGCGTCTTGGAATCGGCCTTGAGCAGTTTGCAGACTTCCAGACCATCAAGGCCGGGCAACATGAGATCGAGCACAATCAAGCCGGGCAGATTCGCGCGTGCGGACTTGAGTCCGGCTTCGCCGGAGGCGGCGCCGGAAACGCGGTAGCCTTCTTTGCCGAGATTGTAGCTGATCAGTTCGAGAATATCGGCCTCGTCTTCGATCACGAGGATGGTGTCTTTGGCCATGACTTTTCTTTCTGCGCCTTCAGGTTCGATCTTAACAGATTTACGTCGCCAACACAAAAGGTATGATTTGTAGTCGACATTAATTTTCGGTTAGCACTGTGATCGGATTGGATTAGCGGGACTGCAGTTCAGCAGATGCGCGGCAGCTGCTCGCCGGAGAGCATGTCGACAATCCGGGTCGCGCCGATCAGGCTGGTCATTGTAACGAGACCGGGATCAGCGGTCGTGACTTGCCCGATCAAAGCGGGTGCGTGGTCGGTGTCGAAAGTCGCCAACCGTTCCAGCGCGGTTGCGGCGTGCTCCGGCGGTACGAGCGCGATGAAGCGGCCTTCGTTGGCGACGTGCAGCGGATCAAGTCCGAGAATTTCGCAAGCGGCTCGCACCGGCGGCGTCACCGCGATGGCGCGTTCAACGATCTGAATGCCGAGTTGTGCTGTTTGCGCCAGCTCCACCAGCGCGCTGGCCAGACCGCCGCGGGTGAGATCGCGCAGACAATGGATCTCGATTCCGGCACTGAGCAAAGCAGCGACTTCACGGTGCAGCGGCGCGCAGTCGCTGGCGATCGCCGTCTCGAACTGCAAGTTCTCGCGCTGGGCCATGATCGCGATACCGTGACGTCCGATGTCACCCGAAAGAATGACGGCGTCGCCGGCGCGAATGGAGGCGGGCGCGATCTGCTGCTGATGCTCTATCAGGCCGATGCCGGCGGTGTTGATGTAGAGGCCGTCGCCCTTGCCGCGCTCCACGACCTTGGTGTCGCCGGTAACGATGGTCACGCCGACGGCCGCCGCAGTGCTGCCAATCGAGCGCATAATCTGCTGCAACGACTCCATCGCGAAGCCTTCCTCGATGATCAGCCCCAGGCTCAGAAACAGCGGACGTGCGCCCACCATGGCCAAGTCGTTGACCGTGCCGCAAACGGAGAGCTTGCCGATATCGCCGCCGTTGAAAACGAGCGGTCGCACCACGAACGAATCAGTCGTAAAGGCAAAGCACTGCCCGCCGACCTCGATCACCGCCGCGTCGTGGCGCGACTGCAGCGTCGCATTATCGATCGCCGGCGTGATCACCTGTTCAAGCAGTTGCTGCATCAGACGGCCGCCGCCGCCATGGGCCAGCAGCACCTGCTCATGGTTGGGCAGCGGGAGCGGACAATTCAGATGGAACTCTGGATCGGTCATGGTCTTCTCATTTGCTCGCGATGCGGCCGCGGTAGCGGAAGTAGGCGGCGCAGGCGCCCTCGCTGGAAACCATGGTTGCGCCCAGCGGTTGTTCCGGTGTGCAGCGCGTACCGAACGCCGGACATTCGTGCGGCTTCTTGATGCCCTGCAGGATCAATCCGCTGATGCATTCCGTTTCGCGGGCAACCGCTGCGGTCGCAACGGCAAAACGTTGTTCTGCATCGTAGTTTTTGTATTTCTCACGCAGGCGCAGTCCGCTGCGCGGAATCACGCCGATACCGCGCCAGTTACGGTCGGCAATCTCAAAGACCTCGCGCAGAATCAGCTGTGCCGGCTGGTTCCCCCCCTGGCTGACCGCGCGGGCATACTGGTTCTCGACGTCACTGCGACCGGCTTCAAGTTGGCGCACACACATCAGAATGCCGTCCAGAAGATCAATCGGCTCGAAACCGGTGACAACGATCGGGACGCGAAACCGGCGCGCGATCGGCTCGTACTCCCAGAAGCCCATCACGGTGCAAACGTGGCCCGCCGCGAGAAAACCCTGCACGCGGTTGTGCGGCGCACTCAGGATCGCGGTCATCGCGGGCGGCACGGTAACTTGCGAGACAAGAATGGAGAAATTGTCGAGCCGTTCCTGCGCGGCGGCGTAAACGGCCATAGCATTCGCCGGCGCAGTGGTTTCAAAACCGACGGCAAAGAAGACCACCTGTCGGTCCGGGTTGGCGCGAGCGATAGCGAGGGCATCGGTCGGCGAGTAGATGATACGCACATCACCGCCCTGCGCCTTGACGCGCAGCAGGTCGACCGCGCTGCCGGGTACGCGGAGCATATCGCCGAATGAGCAGAAGATCACTTCCGACCGGGCGGCAATCACGCAGGCCGCATCCAGCGTCTCCACCGGCGTCACGCAGACCGGACAACCCGGCCCGTGCACCAGCGTGATTTCGGGCGGCAGCAGTTGGTCAAGCCCGAATTTGACGATGGCGTGGGTTTGACCGCCGCAGATTTCCATGATCGTCCACGGCCGGGTCGTGATGCGGCGAATTTCCTCGGCCAAGGCGCGCGCAGCGGCGGCATCGCGGTACTCGTCGATGTACTTCACGCTGATTCCGCCTGGTCCTTCTCGATCTCGCCGATCTCGCGCAGGTACTCGAACACCCGGGCGGCCTCGGCGTCATCAATCACATTGAGGGCAAAGCCGACATGAACGATGACATAGTCGCCGACCTTGGCCTCGGGGACATAGCAGAGATTGACGTCTTTGACGACGCCGCCGAAGTCCACCTTGCCGGGCCGCATCAGCGACTCGGTCGGGTCAACGGCGATGATCTTTCCCGGAACGGCGAGGCACATTCTACTTTTCCTTCCGTAGAGCGCGGGCGGCGGCAATGATTTGCCCCAGCGCAATCCCGCCGTCATTTGGCGGCACCCGCTGGTGGCGATACACCGCGAAACCGGATTCCTCCAGCCGCCGGATCGCCCGCTCCGCAAGATACCTATTTTGGAAACATCCGCCAGTCAGAGCCACACGTTTGCAGCCGACAGTCTCTGCGATCATTGCGATCATCTCGACCAGCGTATTGTGAGAACGAACGGCGATGGTCGCGGCTGCAACGCCCTTGTCGCGATCCGCCAGCAGCGCCCTGAGCATCGGCCGCCAGTCGATCTCGCGCCCTGATTCGTGCTCATCGACTCTGAATTGATACTGTTCATCTGACCGAAGGGCGTCGATGGCAAACTCCAACTGCATTCCTCCCTCGCCCTCATAGCAGTTGTTCTGCACCAGGCCAAGCAGAGAAGCCACCCCGTCGAAGAGCCGCCCTACGCTGGTGGTCTGGGGCGAGTTCAGCTCAGAGCGCAACATCTGGTCTATCGCGCGCGTCTCCGCCTCAGTGAAGCAGTTGCCCCCGAGATGTCGCTCCCAACCGGATCCGTTGAACGTCGCATACAGCATCCCGGCGGCCGAGCGGCGCGGTTCGCGCACCGCTGCCTCCCCGCCCGGCAGCCGAAACGGCCGCAGCCATGCCGAACGGGTGAAACCCGCGTCGTCAATCAGCAGGAACTCCCCGCCCCAGACGGTGCCGTCCATGCCGAAACCAGTGCCGTCCCAGGAGACCGCCAGCACCGGCGGTCCGATCTCGTTTTCTGCCATACAAGCGAGGGCGTGGGCGTAATGATGCTGCACCGGCACCGTGGCCAATCCCGATTTCGCAGCATACTGCGTCGAAAGATAGTCCGGGTGCAGGTCGGCAGCCAGCGCGATCGGTGTATGCTCGTACAGCTTGAACAAGTCGCTCAGCACCGACACAAAGGCACGGTATGATTGCAACGTCTCGAGATCGCCGACATGCTGACTCAGAAAGACATTGTGGTCTTTCGCGATAGCGACGCAGTTTTTTAGATGTCCGCCGACGGCGGACAGAGGCGGCAGTGGTTCTTTGACCCGCACCGGCAAGGGTGCATAGCCGCGAGCACGTCGCATGATCTGCGGCCGGCCGGCGACAGCGCGGACGATCGAATCATCAACGTGGCGCTTGATCGGCCGATTGTGAACCAGAAATAAATCGGCAATGCCGCGCAGGCGCTCCAGCGCATCATGTTCATCGATACAAATCGGCTCCTCCGAGAGATTGCCGCTCGTGGCCACCAGCGGCCGGGCGACAGCGCGCAACAGCAGGTGGTGCAGCGGCGTGTACGGCAGCATCACACCGAGATACGGATTGCGCGGCGCAACGGCCGGAGCGACCGCCGTCGAGATACGCTTCCTCACCAACACAATCGGCGATTCGACCGCAGTGACCAAGCGGCGCTCACTGTCTTCCAGATCACACTCCTGTTCGAGTTGCGCCATATCGCCGAACATCACGGCCAGCGGTTTGTCGCCGCGCCGTTTGCGGCGGCGCAACTCGGTGACCGCAGCGCCTGACGTCGCGTCAGCCATCAAGTGGAATCCGCCCAGACCCTTGACCGCGACGATCTGTCCGGCGCGCAGGGCATTCGCAGCGGCCTCGAGCGCCCCATCCCGCGTCGCGACGACCGCGCCGGCGGGCGTCCACAGCGCCAATTGCGGTCCGCAGTCGGGACAGGCGTTCGGCTGGGCGTGGAAGCGGCGATTTGTCGGGTTTTCGTACTCGGCGCGGCAGCGTTCGCACATCGAGAAGATCTTCATCGTCGTATTGGCGCGATCGTACGGCAGACTCTCGATGATCGAATAGCGCGGACCGCAGTTGGTGCAGTTTGTGAACGGATATCGATAGCGTCGGTCGGTCGGAGTCAGCACTTCTCGTAGACAATCGGGGCAGGTCGCCAGATCGGGAAGAACCAGCGCGGACTTGGGGCCGCCGTCGTCGCTGTGGAGAATTTGGAAGTCGCTGTAGCCGGCAGCATCGAGATAGCAAGCCTCGACGCTGTTCAGAAAGGCGCGCGGCGGAAGCTCTGATTGCAGGCGCCGGCGGAATTCCTCCAGAGTCGCCTCGTGGCCCTCAACTTCGATAACCACGCCCTGGCTGTCGTTGGCGACATTGCCGCCCAGCGCCAATTCACGGGCAAGACGATACACAAAGGGTCGGAAACCCACACCCTGCACGGCGCCCGTCACCACCAGGCGCAACCGAGTCATGCTGTCAGTTGCCTGCGATTTCATTCTGTCTCAGTGGTCACGCTTCGGCATCGCGGTCGCCCCAATGATGCCGGCACGGATCAGACCGAGCACGGTCTCCGTAACCTGTGGTACGACAGCTTCCACCTCCGGCGATAGTCCGGAACCGGAAACGAAATCCCGGCCCTCGACGCCGACCACGACCAGCCGCTTCGGCAATTCTCCCAAGGCACGTCCAACCTCGATCGCCTCCGCCAGCCCGAAGGCGTGGGAAGAATAGTGAAAGTAATCGATCGGCACCGGCGTGTGGTGCGCTTCGAGCACATGCACGCGCCCCGGCTGCGCGCCGCTGCGGACGGCGTCGAGCGCGATCACCTCGTCATACCCGCTCCAACATTGCATGAGCGCCGCGCCTTCGCCCGACTCCAGCCGCACCTCGACGTTTGGCAAACCGAGCGCGGCGATCCGTTCGGCGACGATGGGGCCGATGCCATCATCCCGACGAAATGGATTGCCGATTCCGATTATCAAGACCATAAACACTCACGACGCGGCGGATCACTCGATCCGCCGCGCCATTCCCATCGATCTATTCGCGTTCGATCTGAAGTTTCAGGAAGTGCACGGAGCACGAAATGCAGGGGTCGTAGTTGCGCACGGCCTGTTCACACTGCCACGTGAGCTTTTCATCCGATAACCGCAGGTGGCGCGGAACAAACTGCCGCAGGTCTTCCTCGATCGTCTTCTGATTCTGCGAGGTCGGCGGCACGATCTTGGCATCCTGGATAATGCCGCGCTCGTCGATGCGGTAGCGATGCCAGCAAATGCCGCGCGGAGCCTCGGAGCAACCGCAGCCGACACCGGCCCAGGGCGTGACGTCGACATACGGTCGATCCGGCTTCTCATACGTCTTGATGATCCGCAAAGCCTCTTCAACTGCATAGAGCGTCTCCACCGAGCGCACAATGATCGACTTGAACGGATTGTGCACCTGCGGGGCGATCCCGGCGGCCTTGGCGGCTTTCTGACAGGCTGGGGTCAACTTGTCGAAGTTGAGATTGTACCGCGCCAGCGGCCCGACGAAATAAGCGCCGCGCTCCTTAATGAAAGAATGCAGCGCGGTCGTGTGTTTGACATGCTCTTCGACGAAGTGTTGCTCGTATTCATTCACCGCAATGTCGAGGCCGCGGTTGGAGACCAGCCGGCCGTCGTGCAGCGGGTACTCGTCGGGGTGCTGCAGCGAGACGTACTCGTACTCGCGGTCGAAATCGGGGAAGGTGAAGCTGGCAACCAGCTTGATCGTCGCCAGCGACGCTTCCTTCGCCCACTCCAGCTCTTCCTTGATCTTCGCAAAATCGGCCTTCTCCGGCGCCTTGTAGAATCCGCCGACACGCATATTGATCGGATGGATTTCGCGGCCGCCGATGATTGTCATCAAGTCGTTCCCGACCTTCTTCAAGCGCAGCGCCTGCTTGACTTCGTTCGGGAGGTCCTTGGCCATCTGGATGGCGTCCTCGTAGCCAAGAAAGTCGGGCGCGTGCAGCATGTAGACGTGCAACGCGTGACTCTCGATCCATTCGCCACAGTAAATCAGGCGGCGCAGATCGCGGATTTGTTTGTCGACGCTCACCCCGCAGATCGCCTCCATCGCGTTGATCGAACTCATCTGGTAGGCAATCGGACAGATCCCGCAGATGCGCGCCGTGATGTCCGGAGCTTCGCGGAAATCGCGCCCGCGCAGGAAGGCCTCGAAGAATCGTGGCGGTTCGAAAATCCTGAACTTGAGATCGCTGATTTTGCCGTCCTTGACCTTCACGTAGAGCGCGCCCTCACCCTCGACTCGGGCCAGATAGTCAACCTTGATCGTGCGGCTACCTTTCATGGATCTCACTCTCTTTCCGGAACGGCTCGGCATAGGCATTGAATCCGCGGAAGGCGCGGACGATGCCGGGATCGTCGCTGCCGAGCTTCTGCCATTGACTCGCGAGCGATTCGGTGTTGGGAGTTTCTTTCGGTCCGAAGCAGCCATAGCAGCCGCGGTTGAAGGACGGACAAATTGCATTGCAGCCGGCGTGGGTCACGGGCCCCAGACAGGGCGTGCCGTGCGCTACCATGACGCAAGGGATGCCGCGCAGCTTGCACTCGACGCAGACCGCATGCGGCGGCGTCACCGGCTTGCGGCCGGCCAGAAACGCGCTGATCACTTCGACCAGTTGCAGCTTGTTGATCGGACAGCCGCGCAGCTCAAAATCGACGGCGACATGGTTGCTGATCGGCGTCGAGGTCGTCAGCGTTTCTATGTACTGCGGCGAAGCGTAGACAATGGATGTAAAGGCTCTGACATCAGCGAAGTTGCGCAGCGCCTGGATACCGCCGGCAGTGGCGCAGGCGCCGATCGTGACCAGGACCTTCGAGGCGCGCCGGACCTTGTGAATGCGCTCGGCGTCGTGCGCCGTGGTGATCGAACCCTCCACCAACGACAAGTCGTACGGTCCCTTGACGACCGCGCGGGAAGCTTCGGGGAAATTGGCGATATCGATTTCGCCGACGATGTCCAGCAGTTCATCCTCGCAATCGAGCAGACTCAATTGACAACCGTCGCACGAGGCGAACTTCCAGACGGCCAGTTTCGGTTTCATCTTCGTGGCCATGGCTATATCTCCCGCTTGTAGAGAAGTTCGCGGATCTGGTCGTAGGCATACACTGGGCCGTCCTTGCAGATGAAGCTGTGCCCCATCTGGCAGTGGCCGCACAGACCGATCCCGCATTTCATGTTGCGTTCCATCGAGACGTAGACGCTGCTCATCGGCACGCCGCGCTTCTGCATTTCCAGCGCAACGTAGCGCATCATGATCTCCGGCCCGCACACCATCGCGGTGGTACTGAGCGGATCGAAGCCGGCCTTGGAGATCAACAGCGTGACGACGCCGACGTTGCCGCGCCAATTGGCGGAACCGCGGTCGACCGTCACGTGCACTTCGACATCCAAGCGCGACCGCCAGGTCTCGAGTTCCTTGCGGAAGAGAATGTCGGCCGGGGTGCGCGTACCGTAAAGCAGGATCACCTTGCCGTAGCGATGGCGCTCGGCCAACACCTGATAGATGACGGGGCGCAGCGGCGCCAGGCCGATCCCGCCCGCCACCAGGACAACGTCGTCGCCAGCAGCATGCTCTACCGGCCAGGAATTGCCAAACGGCCCGCGCAGACCGATGACGTCGCCGGTCTGCAACTTGGCCATCGCCTTGGTCACCGTGCCGACCGCGCGTGTCGTGTGGATCAGCGGCTTGGGAGTGGTGGGGTCGCCGGAGATGGAGATCGCCACCTCGCCGACGCCATGCACGTAGAGCATATTGAACTGCCCGGCCTCGAAACGATGCTCACCATTTCCAGACGCCGGATGCAATTCCAGCGTGAAGGTGTCGTGCGTCTCGCGCCGTACCCGGTCGACCCGCGCCAGCGTCGGGACCATCGGGCCGGCAATCGTGGTTTCCATATCAGTCTAACCTCTCAGAAATTGCTGCTGTACAGATCGAGCAACTGCAGAGTCGCGCCCTGCAGGCGGTGTTCGATGACGTGCGCCAGCCGCTTGGCTAGTTCGTAGCCGAGCGCCGGATCTTCTTCGCACTTGGCGCGCAGGCACTTGGCATCGAGCGCAATCGCGCGGGTCAGTTCCATCGCCCGGGCATCAAAATGCCACAAATAGGGAGGAAACAGCCACGACCAGCCGAGCACGTCACCCTCCCGCACCGTGTGAATCGTCACCACGTGCCGCTTCGGCCCGTGAATCTCCAGATTCACCTGTCCGTGACGCAGGATGTAGAACTCGTTCGCCTCCTGCCCTTCGCGGAAGATGAATTGACCGCCCTCGAACTTCACGTTGCGCGAACAGCCGACCATCAACTGCACATGATCCGGCCTCAGACCCCGGATGAACGGGTGCGCGGTCAGAATCGGTTCAAGCGTCTCCATCTGGACTCTCCTCTATTCAATTCGCCGAATTTTCATACTTGTATCGTCGTCGACCGTATGGCCGCGGCTTCTTCCGTAATATCAATGCCCACCGGACACCAGGTGATGCAGCGGCCGCAACCGACGCAGCCGGAAGTCCCGAATTGATCGTGCCAGTTCGCCAGCTTATGCGAGATCCAGTGACGGTAACGCGCCGAGGCCGAGGTGCGCACGGCGCCGCCGTGGATGTACGAAAAGTCGATCGTGAAGCACGAATCCCAGCGCCGGGTCCGCGTTGCTTTCTTGCCGGTCAGGTCAGTGGTGTCTTCGACGGTAACACAGAAACAGGTCGGGCAAACGAGGGTGCAATTGGCGCAATTGAGACAACGCTCGGCAACGGTGTTCCAGCGGGGATGTTCGTCGTTGCGCTGCAGCAGTTCCTTGATGTGCGCCGTGTCCAACTGCCGACCCATTTTGCCGGCGGCCATGGTCAGTAGCTCGTCTTCCGTCTTCAGCGCCGCTTCGTTCGCGACCGGCAGTTTGAGCGCGGCCAGCAATTCGTCGCCTCGTGCGCTGCCCGCATGAACCACGAAGAAGTGCTCACGATCACGGCGCACCTCGGTCAGGGCCAGGTCGAATCCCTGCTGCGCCCGCGGACCAGTCTCCATTGAGGCACAGAAACAGGTGCCGCCGGGATACGTGCAATTCACCGCAATCATCAAGCATTTCTCGCGCCGCGCTTTGTAAGCCGGATCTGGATACGGCCCGTCAATGAAGACTTTGTCCTGAATGGCGACCGCGTGCAACTCGCACGGGCGGACACCAACGAATGCATATTGCAGCGCCTCGTGGTCGACCGACTCGATTTTGAGCTCGCTGTCGGCCATCTCGCCGCGCCAGAGCACCTGCCGCGCAGGATAGAGGTACTTCTTCACCGACTGGGGACCGACGACGTACTCAAAGTAGGCGCCGGAACCGTTGCGGGTTAAGCGATAATGACCGCCATCGTGCTCATCATGGCAGCCGACCGGCAACTCCGTAACCTGCTGCAGGCGGTCCATAACCACGGTGTTCTCCCGAACGCTCGGGCCGATCACTTCGTAGCCCGACTTGCGCAACAAGTCGATTAAGGATTGGAGTTGGGTAGCGGCCAGAATTCCGGAGCGCGATTGCGACGAGTGAATCTCAGACATGATAGAATCCCTCTGCTCGTGCTGCGTGGTGGGCTGAGAAGTACCGGCAAACCTGAACGACTTCTTCATGGTGCAAACTTGGACTTAACCGATCAAAGTTTGATATCTCTTCTTCCGACAGCCGTCAGCCCTCCACTGCCATATTCTTCGATAAACTATTTCAGTGATCGGGCAAAGTCACGTGAAATTTCATATAATTGTGAAAAATGTCTCAAAGTCCACTTGTCTTATTTTTGTCTAATAAACTATAAACCATTGTATAATAACATATTACACAAGCAGCCAATTTGTGCTTGAGAATAACAACAGGTCATCTTATGTGATAATCATTCACTTGCGGCTTCGTAAGGTCCTGTTTCTCACGTGAATGCATTTGGGAGTAGCATTGGAGCACGCAAGTGGGCAAACTGTGATGACGACGAGACGGCGATAGCAGTCTTTTCTGGTTGAATTTCGACGCTTTTGGCACCGACTTCCGCGATGAAAAAATCAAATTAGGGTCTTGCCAAGTTCTTGGCGTGCCAATATATTGGCTACTGGAAATACGTATCTAACGGACACTGGACGACCAACGGTTCAGACGCTTCGTTTACCTCACCGAGCGTTGAAAAGTAACGCGGCTTAATCTGCCGAGACTGCCGGCAGCCTGAGCGCACCAGTGTCGTTGATTCTTTGCCGCATTGAAGAACAAATAGGAATGACGTTCACGTGGGAAAGCGCAATTCTCCGCAACGGAAGAATTTGTATCGAGGAGGTGATCGGCAGACAGGCAAACAGTTCTCACGCTGTGAGACGACACGGTTTTCACTCTACAGCAACGTTTCACTCTGAAAGGAGCAAATGATGACGAGAAAATTCTCGCTACTTTTCCTTTTGGCAATTTTCGCTTTAGCGCTGTTCGGCGCCTCCGCGTTTGCGGCCAAGGCGACCGTCAGCAATAGCAATCACGCTTCGGAGTTGGTCGCAACCGCGTCCGCTTCCCTGCGTGATGCCAAAACCGACGAGCCGTCGGCCGACCTCGGCCGCGGCATCAATAACTCGGTGTCCACGACGCTGGGTTATAACATGGCGGTCAATATCACCAACTCGACGCTGGTGAGCCGCTACGACCTGCCCTCCAACCAGTCGGCCTCTCGTAATATTCAGGTCGGTTGCCAGGGCCGCGTGCACGCCGTGTTCACTCAGATCACGACTATCGTGCCCACCCGTTACACCTCATATTTCAACTATCAAGGTGCGCCGGCGACAGCGAGTTCAACTCAAGAATCGATCGGCACCCCCGGCAACGGTTTCCCGGATCTGACCGTGGACGGCACCGGTATCCCGGTTGCTACCTACCACGCGGCGGCGACCGGAACCTATACGGCCATCGACATCAGCTGCAATGCCGCGGCTCTGTCTGAGTCGAACCCGTACCCGAACGGTACGGTTCAGACCGGTCCGACCGAAGGCCCGTACATCTGGCCGCGCATTACGACCGATGATGACGGTTCGGGCAACTGGTTCGTGCACGTGATCGCGCACGAAACTCCGAACGATGCGACCGGTTATCAGTCGCTGGTTTACTGGCGTTCGCAGAACAACAGCCACCAGCCGGTCTCCCTCAGTAACGCCATCTTCATCGACTCGATTACCAACCTGTCCTCCTGCGTGACGGCCGACCCGGCCAGCCAGGAAGTGTCGATCGTCTACCTGAAGCCGCGTGTCTATGGTGATACTCTGTATGCCAACGATAACGTGGTTTACAAGCGTTCGACCAACCTGGGCGCCTCTTGGGGTGCTCCGCAGAACATCTGGATACCGGAGTCGCAGCGCGATCCATTGGGCGCCAACTACTGGGAACGCCCGTGGGAAACCTCGGCGATGTACGCCAGCGATGGCTGTCTCCATGTTCTGGTTCACTCGACCTGGTCCGACACCGGTCTGACCGGCGGCTACATCCTGATCTACCCGGCGAAGATTTACCATTGGGATGACTGCGCGACCACGCTGTCGACGGTCACCGATGCGTCGACCTACGCCGGCGGCTTTAGCTGCGCCAACAACCTCGGCGGCGTTGCCCTGCGCAACGTGGCCAAGGTGACTCTGACCGAGTGCACCAGCAACAGCAACCTGTACGCGATTTACACGCGTTTCAACGACACCACCGAGTGCTCGGCGGGCGGCTTTGCCGTGGCGGAAGTTGTCGCCAAGGCGTCGTCGACCTGGGGCGCCAGCTGGGGTCCGGACTCGAACCTGACCAAGACGTTCTCGAACAACTGCGCGGCAGGTTCCTGCTTCTCCGAATACAACCTCGGCTCGCCGGAACGCGTGGTTGACACGCTCCGTATCGTTTACATGGAAGACAAGGACGCGGGTATCTCGGTCAATACGAACGGTACCACGACCAACAACCCGATCAAGGCTCTGAACGTGGGCTGCTTCGCCATGACGCAGTTCCGCGAACTGAGTTCGAGTCCGACCTCGTTCGTCTATCCGTTCCGCACGACTCCGGGCGGAACCCGTGACACCTCGTTCACGTTGACCAACGCCGGTAACGTGTCCGTGCCGTATACTTGGGCGATTAACTACGTCTCCGGTTCCGGCTGGCTCGCGGATGGCGCGTTCAACGGCGGTGCGGCGCATTCCGGCACCGTGCCGTTCCCGGCCAACCTGGAGAAGATTGGTCTGCGCGCGACCGGTCCGGGCGCGCAGGGCTTCTATCAGGCGAATATCGTGATGACCTACGAGAGCGGCACCAAGTCGCTCACGGTCCCGGTTGACCTGTACAACTTCACCAACTTCTTCCTGCCGCAGGATTTGGACATTCGCACTTCGTGCGCGCGTCTGAACGTCAACCAGACATCGGAAACCGGCTCGAACGTCGACGGCAAGCGCTTCAGCTACTTCGCCGATCTGCCGAGCACCGCCCAGGGTTACCTGTACGACGGTTTCCTGGTCCTGGGTACCAGCCCGACGACCCTGACCTACTCGACCGCGACCGACATCAGCGGCAGCGGCATCAACTTCCCGACGGTCAGCAATCCGTTTGGATTCTTGTATGCAGCCACCGCTTCGATGACCGGTGACTCGTTGAGCTCGGGGATTCAGCGCACGGCGAGCGGCAAGGGTTACAACCGCGACTCGACCCTGCAGTTTGATGTGACCTGGTATGCTTCGAAGATTCCCGATTCCTGTAACTTCTTCGTCGGCCAGTTCCGCATCTACAAGGGACCCAAGGCGGGTGCGGTCAACAACTTCACCGTCGCCTACTACTGCGACTGGGACGTCCCGTCTGATACCGGCTCGAACAACTATGGCGGCGTCGATGCCACCAAGTACATGCTGTATCAGCGCGGCGGCTATCCGGGCGGCGCGGGCAACCACATCAACCGCTATGCTGGCTTGGGTGGTGCGCGCGAAGGCGGCAAGATCGTTGGCGGCTTCGTCGTTGACAACAACGTGTATATCTATCCGGAATCGGGATGGGAAAACGACTCCCTGTGGAATCGGATGAACATCCTCGCTCAGGATCAATACCTGGCGGGTCCGTATCCGGACGTCCAGCCGACTCCGCCGGCGACTGCCGACGACCTGAGCATGGTGCTCGTTCTGGCCAAGGGGCAGACGGTTGCGACCGCGGCTGATACCGTGTTCGCGGGCGTCGTCCTGGCCGGTCAGCCGGTCTCCGGCGGCACCTTGACGGGCCTCAAGACGGCGATGGACTATGCCTACAAGTTCATGTGTAACCGCAACCTGGTCCCGGGCGCTCAGCAGTGCCAGACCTGTAAGTGCGGTGACGCGGACAACTCGGGCGCCTGGTCGATCTCCGACGCTGTGTACTTGATTAACTACATCTTCGCGGGCGGTCCGGCTCCGGCTCAGACCTGCTTGGGCGACGCTGACGGATCGAAAGCGATTTCGATTTCTGACGCAGTGTACTTGATCAACTACATCTTCGCGGGTGGTCCGGCTCCGACCGGCTGCTAATCGCTTGATTGCTTGTCTCGTCATTGGATGAGACTACAATAGAGCAGGCCGCATTCGGGTAACACCGAATGCGGCCTTTGATTTCTATCAAGGTAGGGCGGGCGCGAATGGCCGGCTAACCTCGCAGCGCGTCGGTGTCCTCAGCCAAGTCCGACTTGACAAACAGGTGCTTGCCTAACGGCGTGCGCTCGATCTCGTCGAGGTACTCAACCGAAAACGTGAGCAGGTCACCCGCCAGCTGTGTCAATGAGCCGAGCAGGGCCGTCTCGTCACATTCACTGAATGTGTCGCCGCGCACAATGCGCACGACCACATGATCGAGATCCGGCTGGTACAACTGGAGCTTGTCCACTCCCATGTTCTTGTCGATAAATTGCGCCAGGTGCCAGGAGACGAAGACGTAACCCTCGCGGGTGCGCAAATAATCCCGGGTGCGGCCGCCTTCGATCATCATCCGCGGATGTGCGCGTCCGCACGTGCAAGTACCATCCACCAGCCGCCCCATGTCGCCGGTTTGATAGCGCAGGAGCGGAAACGCAAGATTGTGCAGGTTGGTACCGATGATACCGCCGTGGTCGCCCTTTTCGAATTCCACGTAGGTGAACTCGGAGTTGATGTGCAGACTGTGGGCGGCGCACTCACTCGCGGACACGGTGTTCTCGCGCATGCCGTAGGCATCGAACAGCTCGCAACCGAATTGGCGACGGACATTGGAGCGGTCGTTCGGGCTGACCGTCTCGCCGACTACGAAGATCCCACGCAGGGGAGGTTGGGACTCGCGCTGCTCTTCAAGGAACTTTCCCAGCACCCGTACGAAGCCGATCGAGCCGACCAGCATCTGCGGTTTAAACAGCCGGCAGATTTCTGCGTAGCGCCGTAACCGGTCGTAATCGAGCCGTCCGGCGGAAAGCAGCAGCGTGCGGCTGCGCGGATCGATGTACCAGCCCCGCTGTCCGCGTTCGGCGGCGTGATGAATCTCGATGATGCACTTGCGCGCACGAAAGTCGAGGCCTGCCCAGGCGCGCGAGCGCCACGATACCGCCACGCGCATCTGCTCGGCCGCCGGGCTTTTGTAGACGACGAGCGGCGCGCCGGTGGAGCCGCCGGTACGCGTTTCGATCAGGCTGGCAGGTGCGAACTGGTCACTGGTGATTTCGCGGCGATAGCGTCGAACATCCGCTTTCGTTATGGGCGGCAAACGGCGATAGTCGTCCAACGAACGGATATCCTCCGGTGACGCGCCCAGTTCGTCAAAGCGGCGCCTGTAAAAAACGGTATGGGAGTAAGCACTGCGCAGAAGTTCGGTAATCCGCTCCCATTGGTAGGACTCAAGCTGGTCGCGGCTCCACCACTGCGTGGACTCCAGCCACCGGTAACTTTCGCACTGACCGGCGCCCCAGCGGCTCGGATCGCTCAACCGGCGATAATGCCAATCGGCGATCGACTTGCCGAGGCAAAGCAGGTGCGCTGTGGCGGATGCGGCGATCATTGCAGTCTGGACGCTTCTCTATTGTGAAGTTCGGCTGTGTTGCCGTAAAAGCGACCGATCCCGCCGGGAAAGCGGGATCGATCGGCTCTATTGGTAGCGCTACGGGGAGTCGAACCCCGGTTTGATGGCTGAGAACCACCCGTCCTAACCACTAGACGATAGCGCCGTGATGTCGATTGCGGCTACGCCCTGACGACGCAACGGGGTGAAGTATATGGTTTCCGTGCGCGATTTCAAGGGAATTTTCGCGCCCAGATAAGCGCTTGACAGTCATGGACAGCGCTCGTACATTCGTGTTCTCATTGCGCCGCCGGAATGCGTATTCGTGTTGCGGTTCGGCGGTGGCAATGCCGCGCGAGAGTGGCGGAACTGGTAGACGCGCCAGACTTAGGATCTGGTGACTTCGGTCGTGGGGGTTCGAGTCCCCCCTTTCGCAGGTTGACGATTCAGACCCGGAATGACCACGGAAGATTCCGGCGATTGAGATCGCACTTTGCCGACTGCACGCGTGCGAACGTGGCGGAATTGGTATACGCGCTAGACTAAGGATCTAGTGGTGAATAACCGTGGGGGTTCGAGTCCCCCCGTTCGCACCATTTCTTCATTTCCAGGAAAGGAATCGCGTTTGAGCGTTACTTTTGAACTCGCTCAGGGGGAAAAGTGCAAGCGCACCCTGAAAATCACCGTCGCCCAGGAAACGGTGCAGGAAAAATTCGATGAAGTCTTCCGCAAACTGAAGGCCGAGGCGCAGATCCCCGGCTTTCGTAAGGGCCGCGCCCCGCTGACAACCATCAAGGCCCGTTACGGCGCCGCCGCCGCGCAAGACGTGCTGGAAGACTTGATGGATGAATCGTACAAGGAAGCCATCCAGCAATCGGGGCTGACCCCGGTCGATTACCCGCACATCTCGGACGTCGACTTCGGCGAAGGCAAGCCGCTCACGTACACGGCGGAACTGGAGATTCGTCCGGAGATCAAGCTGGAGACGTACACCGGATTTGAACTGAAGCAGCCGGATGATTCAGTGAAGGATGGCGAAGTCAAGGAGATGCTCGAATACTTGCAGCGCAAGCACTCGTCACTGGAAGTGGTCGAGCGCCCGGCGCAGATGGACGATTTCGTTCTGCTTGACCTGGAAGTCCTGAGCGATTCCGGCGGCAAGCTGGAACAGAAGAAATTCGAGAACGTCCAATTGGAGTTGGTCGAGGGACCGGTCGCCTCGCAGTTCGGCAAGCAGTTGTCGGGCCTGGACAACGGTGCCGACACCGAGATCGAAATCGACTATCCACAGGATCACTTCGATAAACGGTTCGCCGGCAGTCGGGTGCGGTTCAAAGTCAACGTCAAGGCGGTCCGGCATCTGAACCTGATCCCGCTCGACGAATCCTTCTTCAAACAATTCGACGAGAAGATCACAACACTTGAAGCATTTCAGGAGAAACTGCGGGCCGATATCCAGGCGCGCAAGACCAAAGAAGCAACCGACGCACTGCGCGAGGAAGCAATCAAGGAAGTTATCGACAAAAATCGTTTTGATTTACCCGACGCGCTCGTGGAGCGCTATCTCGACCGGATGGTGGAGGATTATCGGGAAAATACGCAGGAGAAATTCGACGAAGAGCAGGTTCGCCAGCAGTACCGGGCGGTCGCCATTCGCCAGATTCGCTGGGATTTACTGTATCACGAGATCGCCGAAAAGGAGCAGCTGCGCGTAGAACAATCGGATTTGGATGCCTGGCTGCAGCGTTTTGCCGATAACTATAAGATGACGCTGGAACAGGCCCGCAAGACTGTTACAGACAATCGGCGAATTGCCGATCTCAAGGAGACGATTCTCGAACATAAGGTGATTGACTTGGTTCTTAACGGTTCGAAAGTTGAGAAGGTCTTTTCGCCGATGGTTTCGCCCAAGCAGTGATTTCAAGGAGGACGCTTTGACGTACAACCAACTGATTCCGATTGTTGTTGAGCAGACCGGCCGCGGCGAACGCGCCTATGACATCTACTCGCGCCTGCTGAAGGACCGTATCATCTTCCTCGGCACACCGATCGACGACAATATCGCCAATCTGGTAATCGCGCAATTGCTGTTTTTGGCGGCGGAAGATGCCAACAAGGACATCTTTCTGTATATCAACTCGCCCGGCGGCGTGGTGACCTCGGGGCTCGCGATTTACGACACGATGCAGTTCATCAAGCCGAAAGTGGCGACGGTGTGCATGGGCCTGGCTGCCTCAATGGGGGCGTTCCTGCTGGCGGCGGGCGCGGCGGGGAAACGCTCGGCACTGCCACACTCGCGCATCATGATCCACCAGCCGCTCGGCGGCGCGCAGGGACAGGTCAGCGATCTGGAAATCCAGGTCAAGGAAGCGGTGCAACACAAACAGCGCCTCGCTGAATTGCTGGCCAAACACACCGGGCAGCCGATCGACAAGATCAATACCGACACCGACCGCAACTACTTCATGTCGGCGGAAGAGGCAAAGGAGTATGGCCTGGTGGACGAAGTTTACAACCCCGAATCCAAAAAGTAACCGCGAGGAGCGACGAGGCAAGACACAATGGCCGGCACCAATAAACGAATCGAACGCTGCTCGTTCTGCGGCAAGGACGCCTTCAGTGTGCGCAAGCTGTTTTCCGGCTACAACGCGCACATTTGCGATCAGTGCATCGAACTGACGCATGACATGCTTGACGACGTGCCGCGCAAGAAATCAATCCAGCGGCCGGTCAAGATTTTTAAGCCCAAGGAAATCCGCTCCTTCCTCGATCAGTATGTTATCGGCCAGGACAAAGCCAAGAAGACGCTGTCGGTCGCGGTCTATTCGCACTACCAACGCATCTTCAATGAAGCTGAAACGGCCGACGTCGAAATCGAGAAGTCGAATATCCTGATGCTTGGGCCCACCGGCACCGGCAAGACCCTGCTGGCGCAAACGCTGGCCAAGATGCTGTCGGTGCCGTTCAGCATCGCCGATGCAACGGTACTGACGGAAGCCGGGTATGTCGGCGAGGATGTCGAGAATATCCTCGTCCGCCTATACCAGGCCGCGGATTACGACAAGGAACGCGCGGAAATCGGCATCGTCTTTATCGACGAAATCGACAAAATCGCGCGCAAGACGGCGAACCCGTCGATTACGCGCGACGTCTCCGGCGAGGGCGTGCAGCAGGGATTGCTGAAGATCCTCGAGGGCACCGTCTCGAATATACCGCCCAAGGGCGGCCGCAAGCATCCGGAACAGCCGTTTGTGCCGATCGACACGCGCAACATTCTCTTTATCTGCGGCGGCGCCTTCGATGGTCTCGACAAAATCATCGCCCGGCGCGTCGGCAAGCAGCAGGTCGGCTTCAAAACCGAATCCAAGAGCGTTGATAAGGACGACGTGGCCGCGCTGCTGCACATGGTGCAGACCGAGGACTTATTGGAGTACGGCTTGATTCCGGAACTGATCGGGCGGTTACCGGTGGTGTCGGTGCTCGATCCGCTGTCGGATGAGGCCTTGCACCAGATTCTGACCGAGCCCAAGAACTGCCTCACGAAGCAGTATCAGAAACTGTTCCAACTTGATGGAATTGAGCTGGAGTTTACGCCCGCGGCGTTGAACGCCGTCGTGCAGGAAGCCAAGAAACGGAAGACCGGCGCGCGCGCGCTGCGGTCGATCTTTGAAGAGAAGATGCTGGACATCATGTACGAGGCACCCTCGTATCGCAACGTTTCCAAGATCATCATTACCGACGAGAGCATTACTTCCGACGCGCCGCCGATAATCGAGCGCTCGACGAAATCCGGCAAGGCGAGCGCCTGACCCCGACAATGATCTATAACTACGGTTCGGAAAAGCTGACGATCAGCGAATACCTGCCGGTTCTGCCCGTGCGGGATACGATCGTTTTCCCCTACATGGTCTACCCCATGATCGTCGGCCGGCAGTTCTCTGTCGAAGCGTTGCAGGAATCGATGCTGCGCGATAAGCAAATCCTGCTGCTGGCGCAAAAGGACAAAGAGATCGAGAACCCCAAGGCGGACGACCTCTACCAGTTCGGCACCGTTTCACGCGTACTGCAAGTCATGAAACTCTCAAACGGCACGATGAAGGTGTTGATGGAGGGGATCGGCCGGGCCGCCGTCAAACGGCTGACGCCCGCCGACGGTTTCATCGGCGCGCATATCCGCCTCGAACAGGACGCCTTTGACAGCGACGACTTGCGCCTCGAAGCGCTTTCGCGCACAGTCACGACAGCCTTCACCGACTATGTCAATTTGAATCGACGCCTGCCGGATGAGATTCTGTCCTATACAACGGAAGTTGGCGATCCGGGCAAGCTGGCGGATGTGGTCGCGGCACACGTGCTCTTGCCGATCGAGTTGCGGCAGCGACTTCTCGAGACCGTGTCGGTCACCAAGCGCCTGGAACTTCTCGCCGGCAGCTTGTCGAGCGAAATTCAGATTCTCAAGCTGGAACAGGAAATCGACAGTGGCGTGCGCGAGTCCCTCAACAAGACCCAGCGCGAGTTCTACCTGCAGCATCAGCTCAAGGTCATTAAGGAAGAACTGGGGCAGTTCGACGACGCCGCCGACGTCACCGACTACGAGGAACGCATTGCCAAGGCCGGGATGCCGGAAACGGTCGCCAAGAAGGCCGCGGAAGAGGTCACGCGCCTGAGTCGGATGCACTCCTACTCCGCCGAGGCGAACGTTATCCGCGGATACTTGGACTGGATTCTGGCGATGCCGTGGAACAGCAAAACGACTGATCGCACCGACTTCACTGAGGTCGAGAAGATTCTGGATGGCGAACACTTCGGCCTGAAAAAGGCCAAACGGCGCATCCTCGAACATCTGGCCGTGATCAAGCTGGCAAAAAACGTCAAGGGCCCAATTCTGTGCCTGGTCGGTCCGCCCGGAGTCGGCAAGACCTCATTGGGCAAGTCGATTGCACATGCGCTGGATCGTAAGTTTGCGCGCATGTCGCTGGGCGGCATGCGCGATGAAGCGGAGATTCGCGGCCATCGCCGCACCTACATCGGCGCCATGCCGGGACGAATCGTGCAGATGCTCAAGAAGGTCGGCAGTGCCAATCCGGTGTTTCTGCTCGATGAAATCGACAAGATCGGAATGGATTTCCATGGCGATCCGGCTTCGGCGCTTCTGGAAGTGCTCGACCCGGAGCAGAACGCCACCTTTCAGGATCATTACCTCGAGTGCGAGTTCGATTTGTCACATATCCTGTTCGTCACAACCGCCAATACGACCACCGGCATTCCGCGACCCCTGCTCGATCGCATGGAAATGATTGAATTACCCGGCTACCTCGAATTCGAAAAGGTGCAGATTGCCGAACAGTTTCTGATTCCGAAGCAGAAAATCGAGAGCGGCTTGGAGAAGCGGCGGGTTACGATCGCACGACCGGTCCTGGGCGCCATCATTCGCGATTACACGCGCGAGTCGGGAGTGCGCGAGCTGGAACGGCAGATCGGAACCATCATGCGTCAGATCGCCCAGCGCGTCGCAAAAGGCGACCGCAAGAAGGTCTTCACCGTCACGCGCAGCGATTTGAAGAAGTATCTCGGCGTCCGCAAGTATTTCGACACCGAACTCGGCGTCGCCATGATTGGCAAAGCAATCGGTCTGGCCTGGACACGCACCGGCGGCGAGATTCTGCCGGTGGAAGTGACCCTCACCGAGGGTACGGGCCGACTGACCCTGACCGGCAAGCTCGGTGAAGTGATGCAGGAATCTGTGCGCGCCGCACTGACCTACTTGAAATCAAAGGCGCACGGCCTGAAAATCGAAAAGGATGTCTTCAAGAACACCGATATTCACCTGCATCTGCCGGAAGGTGCTGTTCCGAAAGACGGTCCGTCGGCAGGGATCACCGTCTTGGTGGCGCTCTGCTCGGCCTTCACCAAACGATATGCCGCCAAAGGACTTGCCTACACGGGCGAGATCACGCTCTCCGGTGAGGTACTGCCGGTGGGTGGATTGAATGCCAAGTTGATTTCAGCAGTGCGCGCTGGCATCAAGACGGTCGTGGTACCGCGCGCCAATCGCCCCGATATCGAGGAATTGCCGAAAGAACTGACTGACAAGCTGCACATCACCTACGTCAAAAACGCCTCCGAAGTATTAAAGCTTGCCTTCCCTCACTGATTTCGATAGCTTCTTGCACCGGTAGAAAGTTTAACGAGTGAGAAAATGGACCTGAAACAGGTGACATTGGAGAGGACTGCCTACTTGCCGGATCAACTGATCCTGGATGGAGCGGCACAAGTGGCGTTTGCCGGGCGCTCAAATGTCGGTAAGTCGTCCCTGCTGAACAAGCTGTTCAATCGCAAGGCGCTCGCCAAGGTCTCCCAGACACCGGGCAAGACCCAGTCGATCAACTATTATCGTGTCGGGGATAAACTCTGTTTCGTCGATCTGCCCGGCTACGGTTATGCCCGCGCACCCAAAGCGGAACGCGACCGCTGGAAGAAATTGATGGATGTGTTCTTCGCCCGGAACCAGGTGCTGCGCGGTCTGGTGCATCTGATCGACATCCGCCACGAACCTACCGGCCTTGATGTCGAATTACACGAGTGGACTTTGCCGTTGGTGCGAAACCACTTGTATGTTCTGACCAAGTCCGACAAGGTTAAGCAGAATCAGAAGGCGAAAGCGATTGCGGACCTGGCGGCGCAATTGGAGATTGAACGCAATCAGATTGTAAGCTTCTCCGCTGAAACCGGAGAAGGCAAACATTTGATTCTGAATTGGGTGGCGGAAGTCGCCGCCTGACGAATTGGAGTTGACACAAGCTCGACCGGCGGGAAGTCCGAGCTTTTGACATAGAGCATGGGAGAGTCGAAGATGTCGAATCGAGTTGTGCTGGGTTTGCAGTGGGGAGATGAGGGTAAGGGCAAGGTCGTCGATCTGTTGTCGCGCGATTTTGATATTATCGCACGCTGTCAGGGCGGTGCCAATGCCGGACATACGGTCAAGGTTGACGGCCACCAGTTCATCCTGCATCTCATTCCTTCGGGCATTCTGCATCCGGGCAAAACCTGCCTGATCGGCAATGGCGTAGTGCTCGATTTGTTTCAGTTGTTCGCCGAGATGCGCGATTTGGAGGCGCAAGGCATCAGCGTCAAAGGCCGCATCCTGGTGTCGGGGCGGGCGCATCTGGTCATGCCGTATCACAAGATCATCGATGCCGTACAGGAGGAGGCCCGCGGCGATGCGCTGCTGGGCACCACCAAGCGCGGAATCGGGCCGGCCTATCTCGACAAGATCGGCCGCTGCGGCATCCAGTTTGCCGATATCTTCGACGACCACGTGCTGCGCTGCAAGATCAAGGAGAACTTCGAACTCAAGAAGCACATCTTTGACCGCCTCCCTGGCGACCAACGACCGAATGTCGATCTGACCTTTGAGACGCTGGTCTCCAAACGTAACGAAGCCCGCGAACTGGTCTGTGATGTCGCCGAATATCTCGATACCGCCTGTCGCGCCGGCAAACGGATCCTGTTCGAAGGCGCGCAAGGCACCCTGCTGGACGTCGACTTCGGAACCTATCCGTATATCACGTCATCAAACACGACGATCGGCGGTGTCCTGACCGGCCTGGGTATCGGTTTCAAGCATCTGGGAACGGTGACGGGCATCGTCAAAGCCTATCAGACGCGCGTCGGCGCCGGGCCGTTTCCGACCGAACTCAAGGATGACATCGGCGATCGTCTGCGCGAGCGGGGGCACGAGTACGGTTCGACCACCGGCCGCCCGCGCCGCTGTGGCTGGCTCGATTTGGTTTCCTTGAAATATGCCGTTCGGATCAACGGTGTTGACGACATCGCCCTGATGAAGATGGATGTGATGGACGGGCTGCCGGAGGTCAAGGTTTGTGTCGGCTACCGTTTCGGCGGTCAGGTCATCGACCTGCCCCCGCAGTCAAATTTCCAGTTTCAGCACGTCGAGCCGGTCTATGAGACCCTCCCGGGCTGGCAGAAGCCGGTCTGTCACGCCAAGTCACTCTCGGATTTGGATGCCAACGCCCGCCGCTACTTGGAGCGTCTCGAGGAATACCTGGGCGTCAAAATCAGTATCCTTTCAACCGGACCGGGGCGCGAGGAAACGGTCTTCAGTTAGCGCGCCGGCGATTTTGACCTCGCGGTAGAATTCAGCAAAACGACGAATTCAATCCGCCGGGCTGCGTTATATTATCCCCATGCCCGAGCTTCGCTACCTGCGCGCCGGCCGACGCGCACTGCCCCTCCTTCAGGATATCCTCGAAGCCGCCCTCAACGGCCAATCCATCGAAGTTCAGGCGATGATGCAGGATGATTTTGCCGAGCTACTCAACGCCGAAGACAATCCCGATATCAGCTACTTGGTCGGCTTTGAGGATCACGTACCGATCGGCTACATTAAGTGCATTCACACCGAACTGACCCTCGAACTGGTCGGTCCTTTCCTCTACATCGACTTTGCCACGGTCGAGTACTCCAACCACTTGATCAGAAAGGCCAGAACTTACATGGCATCACAGGAATCGCGGCTGGTCTTTGCGCTGATCCCGGAGAGCTTGGTCCCGGTCGACAGCAGCTATCCGGCCGCCGGCTTCGACGAAGTCTCGAATCAAGTTGAACTGATCAAGCGCTGGCGCGATGGACTGCTGGCGGATCGGCTGATAGCAGCCGGATCAATCCTGTACGCCCAGTTGATCGACTCCGACTTAGCATAACAACTCCCACTTTCCTGACCCTCTCGAATTTTCGAGCCTTCTAAGCTGTTTTTGGCACAACAGTTACGTCCAACTTTGCCGATAAGATGATGATAAGAGGCATGGAAAGTGCCTCTGAAGTTCATACCATGCAAATGTCTCGTCTTGCGAGCCTCTTTCGTAAATCCGGCAGCGGGGTGAATCAGTCGGGCGGTCAGCATCCGCCGAACTGGCTGCTGCAGTTCTATCTGGTGGCGGCATTGTCGCTCTTTGCCGCGATCGTGACGGTCTTCGTCAGCAGCAAGCTTCGTGATTATCGCGAGGCTGAAGCCAGGATAAACGAACTTTGGTCGCACTGGAGCGACTGCAATCTGAGAGCATCACAGGCGCTGCTGCCCGTGCTTTCGATTCCCGAGTCAAAGTACTACGACCATGAGCCGCAGCCGCAGGCTGACTCTCTGGCCCACGTGATCGCGGATTTCGAACAAGCCCTGATCGATCTGAGCACGGCGTCGGCGCGAGCGGCGGGTTCAGATCAAGGATTGGGATTCCATCAAGCCACCAGCCGCATTATTCGCAACGGCTATGATCTGATCAATGCCGCGCGCTCGGCTGCCGAGGTCGGCAAATCTCCCGAGGCCGCGCAAGCCAAGGCTGCCATGGCGGACTTGCAGCAGGCGCGAGCAGCGTATCAAGCCGCTCGCGTGCAATATCGCGCCGAACAGATCGAAGCACAACGAACGCAAATTCGCAGAATCACTGCCATGGTCGAGTCGCTGCAGGGATTCTTGCTGGCGGTCCAGGGCGGAATCATCGCCTTGGTCGCCGTTATTGTCCTGCTCAGCCATCGGTTGTATCGCCGCCTGCGCATCACGGTACGCCAGCGGGAACAGGCGCACGAAGAATTAGCGGAAAGCGAGCTGCGACTGCGGACGCTGATCGGCAATATCCCCGGCGCCGTGTTCCGCCTGCGGATTGCTCCCAATTGGCCGCTGGAGTTTATCAGCGACGAGATCGAGCAGTTATCCGGCTATCCGGCCGCCGAGCTGATCGAAAACCACGTTCGGCTGTCGGGAAGCCTGATTTATCCCGAGGACCGCCCGCAGGCTGCCGCAGTCCTGACGGCCGCCGTCGCGGACCAGGCGAACTACGTTGTTGAATACCGCCTGCTGCGGCGCGACGGCCGTGTGATCTGGGTGCAGGAACGCGGCCAGGTGGTCTGCGATGCCGGCGGAAATGCCGCGCGGATTGACGGTGTCCTCGTCGACATCAGCGCGCGAAAGGCTGACGAGATGAAGTTGCAGGCCGCCGCCGAAGATGTCGCCGCCCTGCTGAACGCCGGGCCGGGACCGTCGCTACTGATCGGCTCCGATCGGCGGATCGAGGCTGCCAATCAGCAATTGGCCGAGCTGGTCGGGCGCCCGCTCGAAAAGATCATTGGCCGCAGTTGGGCCGAGATCAGCCCGCTCGCACCGGCCTGGGGACTTCAAGATCAGATCCGCGCCGCTATCGCCGACGGCACCGCTATTGCACTGGAGCAGTCCTCCGCGGGCCGCCACTACCGCGTCTTCGTGCGTCCGGCCCTCCACCCCGGCGGACCGAGCGGTCGCGTCGCCATTTCGGTGCTCGATGTCACCGAGCAGCAACAACTGGCTGAGCAACTCGCAGACACCAGCGCGCGTTATCGCGAATTGATCAACAGCCAGGAAGAAGGGGTCTGCCTGGCCGATCTTGATGGTCGATTCCTGGTCGTGAATCCGGCCGCTGAACGCATCTTTGGCGTGGCTTCGGGAGCCTTGCTAAACCGCCGCTCCGACGAATTCATGGATGCCGCGGAGTTGGCGCGAGCACGACGCGACCGCGATGACGGTTTGAAGTCCGGGCGGACAAACTACGAGACCTGGATCAAACGACCCAGCGGTGAACGACGCTGGGTCTCGGTATCGGTAGCGCCTCGCTTTGATCGCGACCGCCGCCTGATTGGCCACTTCGGGGTCTTTCGCGACATCACCAGTCTCCACACAACCCAGGTGGCATTGCGCGAGAGCGAACTCCGCTTCAAAGAAGTATTTGAGTCGATTAGTATCGGCATGCTGCTCGCGGATCAGGCTGGTCACATCATCGACTGCAACCCCGCGATCTGCCGCATGCTGGGATATTCAGCCGAAGAGCTAAAGCGGTCTGAAATTTCTGATCTGGTCCTCGCTCCCGATTTCGAACGAGCGCGGTCTGCGATGACTCCGCTGCCGAATAGCCGCGGCCAGCACCCGCTGGAAATTGAACTACGGATGCGCCGTAAAGATGGCTCAATCGTCTGGACCGAGGCTACGGCGGTCGCACACGGCAGCAGCGATGGCACGCCGCAGTATTACATCGGTCTGATCCAGGACATCACCGGCCGCAAGCTGGCGGAGGCGGAACTGCGGGCCAGCTTACTGCAGTTGCACACGCTGGTCGACTCCGCCGCCGACGGCATCATTGTCACCGACGCGGACGGGATCGTGCGCACGCTCAATCCAGCGGCCGCTCAGATTCTTGAACTGACCGAGCCGCCGAACGGCTTTTCCGTCCTGCGCTATCTGCCGGAACTGACCGTCGAGATTTTCCAGCGAAGCGACCGCCGTTCCTTCGAAACACACGCACGCACGCCCGCCGGTCGCGATTTCCCGATCCAGATGTCGCTCAGCCGCGTCGCGATTGGCGACGAACTGTCCCTGACGATTATCATGCGTGACCTGACGGACGAGCAAGCGCGGCGACAGCAGCTTCTCGAGGCCGATAAGTTTGCCTCGATCGGCACGTTGGCCGCGGGCGTGGCGCACGAATTCAAGAATCACCTGGCCGGAATCATCGGTCACGCCGGCTTCGCACTCGACAATCTCAGCGGTCCGGACGGAATTCAGGGGGCGCGGGAAGCCTTCGAGCAAATCGTGGCAGTCGGAGAAAAGGCCAACGAGACCGTCATGGCGCTGCTAACCTACTCCAGCAACCAGAGCGACGGACTCGCTTCCGTTGACTTGACGGATGTGGTCGAGGCCTCCTTGCGGTTCGCCAGCAAGGAGCTGGCCGATCGCCATATCATTTGCCGGAGAGAATTCGCGCCGATCCCGCGCACGCTGGTATCGCCCGCCAAAATGCAGCAGGCCGTACTGAACTTGGTGTTGAACGCAACCCAGGCGATGCCGCGCGGTGGCGAACTGACAATCGGCCTTGCTGCTGACGACGAGTCAATCTACCTGCGCGTCGGCGATACAGGCGTTGGCATCCCGCCCGAGAATCTGACCCGCATCTTCGATCCGTTCTTCTCCACCAAGGGGGTCTGGGGCAAGGACTCCGGTTTCGGCACCGGGCTGGGACTCTCGCTCTGTCGTAATATTGTCAGTGCGCATTGCGGTTCGATCACGGTCGCCAGCGCCGTCGACAAGGGCAGCACCTTCACCGTTCGCCTGCCGATCGCACCCGCGCCACTCGAAGGCGACAGCCTCACCGCCGCGATCGCGCGCTTGATTGTGTTCAGCCATGATCCACACACTCTGCAGGCCTACGCCGACGAATGCCGTGATCTGGGTCTGGCGTTTATAAGACCCGACACGATTCGCGACCTGAGTCCGCTGGCAACGCAGCGGCGAACAATCTGCTTGATCGACGCCATCCGGCTACCGGAGTCAGAACTGGAAATCATCGCCCGCGAGTGCCGCGCCTGCAACTTCCCCACTGTCTTGATCAACGCCAACCAGAGCGCCCGACCGCGCGACCAGATGCGCGAATTGACTGAATTGGTAGTTGACGGCGCTCCCGCGGTCGCCCTGCTGCTACGCCACTTTGCGGCCGATGCTGCTTCGGCTGCCCCTCATCCGGTTCGGTCGTAGCTACTTAGCTCCAAATCAGCCAATTCGCTCCCTGTCACAGTGGTTGCATCCGGGCTCTTGGGGTCGTATATTATGTAATTGGGCGCGGCGCTTCGCTGGGAAGCGCCGGCGCTCGACGATAATATGCCGGATTTTGCTGTGTCGACTACAGTTTCGCCGTCGCGGCACGATGTGCATCGGATGTTTGATCGCATCTCGCCGCGCTATGACTTGCTCAATCGCCTTCTGTCGCTCGGACTCGACCGCGCCTGGCGTCGCCGGGCGGTAGCCGAACTGCCGTGCGAAACGGAGGCGCCGGTCCTCGATTTGGCTTGCGGCACGGGCGACGTGGCCCTGGCTGCCGCGGCCGCTAATCCGCAGCGCCGGGTGATCGGAATCGATATGGCTGAGCGGATGCTTGCCCTGGCCACCTCCAAGGCTGCGGCCAATGGTCTGTCCGATCGAATACAATTTCTGCGGGGCGATGGCCATGCCTTGCCGCTGCCGGGTGAATCAGTCGCGGCCATGACCATCGCCTTCGGCATTCGCAACATGGCAGACCTCGATGTCTGCCTGGGTGAAATGCACCGCGTGCTCCGTCGGGGCGGTAAAGCGATCATCCTTGAGTTTTCGTTACCACAGAACCGGCTGTTGCGCCGACTGCACCTGTTCTACATCCGCCGGATTGTCCCGGCCGTCGGACGGACGGTTTCCGGCGACAACTACGCCTACGCGTATCTGAATCAGACGATTGAAACCTTTCCCTACGGACAAGCGTTCTGCGAGTTAATGGCGCGCGCGGGTTTCGCATCGCCGCAAGCCCAGCCGTTAAATGGAGGAATTGTGACGCTCTACACGGGGCAAAAACCGTGATCTACAGTTTCGCCGCCGCCGACCTGCGCAAGCAGGAGTTTATCACCATGCTCGACCAGCTCGGAATCGACTACGAGCTCTCGGAACACAACCACACGGTCGTGCGGGTCCTGGGTCGGATTACTCCGGAAGTTCGCGAGCAGTTGCACAATCGCGGCTTCGATCACGCCAGTCTGACGCTGCAACGCCCCGGCGAACGCGGGTGTTACGACCTGCTCTGCGATCGCAGCCGCCTGAACGTAATCGCCGGACCCTGCGCCGTCGAGGATGAAGCGCAACTCGTGACAGTCGCTGAATTCCTGCACCGCTGCGACGTCAAGTTTCTGCGCGGCGGCGCTTACAAACCCCGCACGCAAGTGGATTCCTTCCAGGGACTCGGCATCATCGGGCTTAAGCTGCTGCGCGCACAGGCCGACCGGTTCGGCATGTTTGTCGTCACCGAGGTGATGGACCGGTCGCAGATCGACACCGTCGCCGAGTACGCGGACGTGCTGCAGGTCGGCTCGCGCAACATGTTCAACTACACGCTGCTGACGGCGCTGGGATCGATCAACAAGCCAATCCTGCTCAAACGCGGCATGGCGGCAACGATCCGGGAATGGCTCGCAGCGGCCGAATATATTAGCCGGGGCGGCAACAACGCGATCATCCTTTGCGAACGCGGCGTGCGCACCTTTGAACCGGAAATCGCACACACGCTCGACCTGGCTGCGATTGTCCTCGCGCAACAGCAGTCGCCTTATCCCGTGATTGCCGACGCCTCGCATGCCGCCGGACGCGCCGATCTGGTCGCGCCGCTGGCACTGGCGGCGGTCGCAGCGGGCGCCGATGGAATTATGATCGAAGTCCACCCCGAGCCCATGACGGCACTGTCCGACGCGCGCCAGGCTTTGATGCTCTCGCAGTTTGCCGCGCTGCTCGGACAGGCGCGCACATTCTTCCAGAATCGGCGGGCACAATAGCCAATGTCGGACCAGCGTCTGCCCCACTCGCCCGCGCTATCCGCAGAATCTCTCGCCACAGAACTCAGGCAAGTTATTGCCTTCATCCGCCGCGAATTCACGCGGCAACCGAGTGTTTCAAACGGCGTCCGAGCCATCAGAGTCGCGTTGCCGGCGTGTGACCTGCTGGCCTGGCTGCAGCATTCCGCGACATACCCGAAGTCATACTGGCACGACCGCGAGCGTACGATTGAATTTGGCGCCGTCGGCAACTTGACCGACTGGCCCGATGATGAGATCAACACCTTGAGCGAAGTGACAAAAATCGAAGCCGCACTCAAGACGGCAGCCGATCCGGCGCTTCCGGCGGTTGTCGTGGCCGGCCGCTTTGATGAAGCCGCGCATCACCGCGGCAGCGACTGGCGCCCGTTCCCCGATGTGTGGCGCCAACTGCCAAGATTTTCGGTGCAACGAGCCGGAGCCAAATTCACGGGGACTCTCGTTTTCTCCAGCGACATTGCGGTGAACGACGCGATCGCACAAGCCGAGCATTTGCTGGAAGAATTGATCGCGCCGGCCTCGCCGCAGCAACCGCCGGCTACCCTGATCCAACGCCGCGATCGCCCCGATCGGGTGGAATGGAACGATGCCTGCGGCTATGTCCTCGAGGAGATCAAGAATCAGAATCTCTCTAAAGTAGTGCTGGCTCGGCGCACGGAGTTGATTTTTGGTGATGCCGTTAATCCGTATGATTTCCTGCGCTGGCTGGGTGAAAGTAATCAGCAGGTTTACCGCTTTTTGCTGTCGCCGCGAGCGGGATCGGCGTTTGTCGGGGCATCGCCGGAACGCCTGTTTCAGCTGCATGGGCGGAGTTTGTCTTCCGAAGCCGTTGCCGGGACCGTTCCTCGCGGGCAAGCACCGGAAACCGACGACCAGTTGGCGCGGCTACTGCTGGAGAGCCGCAAAGACAACCGCGAACACCGCTTCGTTGTGGACGGTATCGCCGCCGATCTGAGTCCCTTCTGCCGCGAGATCACAATCGCGCCGGAGCCGGAGATCGTCAAGCTGCGGCGCGTGCAACACCTGGTGTCGGCGATTCACGCCGAACTACTGCCGGAAACGACGGCGGCCGGAATCTTGGCCGCGCTGCATCCGACGGCCGCGGTCTGCGGCACGCCGCGCGCGGAATCACTGCTCGCCCTGCGGCAGTTGGAGCCGTTTGATCGCGGCTACTATGCGGGACCGGTGGGAATTCTGCAGCCGGACGGCGCCGAGTTCGCCGTCGCCTTGCGCTCCGCTTTGGTCTGCGATAACCGTGTGATCTTGTTTGCCGGCGCCGGAATTGTCGCCGGATCGGATCCCGATCTCGAGTGGCTTGAGCTGGAACAAAAGCTGCAAGCCGCACTGGAATTGCTCGTTGGAATGAAGGCATGAAAGCGGTCAACGTCAATCATCTCTGGGGAACACTGATTGTCGAGGAGTTGGTCCGTTCGGGTGTCGACTACTTCGTGATTTGCCCCGGCTCGCGCTCGACGCCGCTGGCGATCGCCGTTGCGGAGAAAAGTGAGTGCCGCCAGACGGTGCACTTCGATGAACGCGGCGCCGCCTTTCTGGCCCTGGGTTACGGCAAAGCGACCGGGCGACCGGCGGCGGTGATCTGCACGTCCGGAACGGCCGCGGCCAATTTCTATCCGGCGATCATCGAAGCGAGTCAGTCACGAGTGCCGCTAATCGTCCTCACCGCCGACCGGCCACCGGAATTGCGCGACTCCGGCGCATTGCAGACGATTGACCAGGTTAAGCTTTTTGGTTCATATGCCCGATGGTTTGCCGACGTGCCAACCCCATCCACCGAGATCTCCCCCGCGTACCTGCTGTCGACCATCGATTACGCTGTCGCCGCGGCCTCCGGTAATCCCGCCGGGCCTGTTCATCTCAATTGCATGTTCCGCGAACCGCTCGCGCCGCTCGGCGAATCCAGGTCCTTTGCGGAATATCTGCAGCCACTGACTGGCTGGCTCAAGACCGACCGGCCATTCACGGAGTATTCGATCGGCTCGCCGCTGGCGGCAACGGGCGATATCGCCCGGCTTGCCGAATCACTGGCGGCTTCCCGGCGCGGAGTGCTTGTTGCCGGTGCGCTTGCGCGCTCGACCGATACTGCGGCGATCATCGCATTGGCCGATCGCCTTGATTGGCCGCTGTTGGCGGATATCAGTTCCGGCGTGCGCTTTGCCGGCTCGGCCGCGCAACAAATCATCACGCAGCATGACTTGTACCTGCGCAGCGAAGCCATCACGCGGCGACTGGAACCGGATCTGATTCTGCATTTCGGTGCGCCGCCGCTGTCCAAGTCGCTGCAGCGCTACCTGACTTCGAGCGGAGCCGAGTTGGTTATTGTTGATTCCGCGCCGCTGCAACTCGACCCGATGCACATCGCCGGCAAGCGCCTGATCGCTTCGCCGGCACTTGTAGCCCAGGCCTGGGCGGCACAACTCAAAGTGACACCGTCACCGCTTCTGGCCGCGTTCCGAAAGTTGGATGAAATTGCGCGCGAGCAATTGAGCGAAGCCGCGCTCGGCAAGGCGGCCGAACTCCATGAACTGGGCATCGCCGAACAGGTCTTGCGCTCCGCCTCGGAAAACCGCGCCGTTTTCGTGGCGTCGAGCATGTCGCTGCGATTGGCCGAGATGGCCGCTGCTGTCAACGGCGCGCACGCAAGGGTGGGAGCCAATCGCGGCGCGAACGGCATCGACGGCACCATTGCCACGGCGATCGGCTTCGCGGCCGGCGCCGGCACGCCGGTGACCTTGCTGATCGGCGATCTGGCGACGCTGCACGACTTGAATTCGCTGGCGCTCATACGAACCGCCGACCAACCGGTAACCATCGTTTGCCTCAACAATGACGGCGGTGGAATCTTCTCGCACCTGCCCGTGGCCAAGATCGAGGCGCACTTTGAGGAAGTCTTTGGCACGCCGCACGGCCGCTCGCTGCGCGCCGCTTGCGACCTCTTTGACATCAAGTTTCATTCGCCCAAGACGCTCAAGGACTTCGCCACGGTTTACCGTGCCAGCTTGAAATCCAGGAAAAGCGCTCTCATCGAGGTCAAAACCGAGCGGGCGATTGAAGCCGCCTGGCTGCAGAAACTGTGGATTCGCATCGAAGAGATCGCTTTACGGCGGCTTGATCAATTGGTAAATTCGTAAACTATGGACTGGCACCATCTCACCCGCGGCAATCGCAAGCACCCGGCGCTCCTGTTTCTGCACGGGTTCATGGGATTGGCGGAGGACTGGCGGGAGCTCATCGCGCACCTGGAACACGACTACTGCTGCATCGCTCCCGATCTTCCCGGTCACGGCCGCAACGGCTTTCCGCTACGTAAAGGCGGTATCAGCATGGAGTCGGTGGCGTGCGATCTCCTTAAGTTCCTCGATCACCACAAACTCGAGCAGGTCACGCTCATCGGCTACTCGATGGGCGCGCGGCTGGCGCTCTACTTCGCCATCCAACATCCCGAGCGTCTGCTCGGACTGGTGCTCGAAAGCGGCGGGCCGGGCATCGAGGATGAATACGAGCGACGCGTGCGCATCGCTCTTGACGACGATCGCGCTTATAATCTGCGCTGTCTGGGAATCGAGATCTTTCTTGACGAATGGTATCGGGCGCCGTTGTTTGAATCGTTGCAGCGGCATCCCGAGAAGCTGGAACATCTGAAAAAGCTGCATTCGGTGCACAATACCGAAGGTTTGGCGGAAGCGCTGCAGGGGCTGAGCACCGGCCGTCAGCCGTCGTTGTGGGACAAGCTCGATCGCCTGCACGTGCCGACCCTCTTGCTGACCGGCGCGCTCGACCACAAGTTCTGTCGCATCAATCGCATCATGTCGGAATCGCTGCCGCGCTGCGAGTGGAGGATGATCGGCGATGCCGGGCACAATACGCATCTGGAACAGCCGGACGCCTATCTGACGACGCTCGTGCGCTTCTTGCAGGAACACGTCTACCGGCGCGAGCCGACCAGGGAGTAGTCCAACGATGAGCGCACTGAACTGGATCAAAGCCGGTGAATTCATCGATATCGAATACCACAAAGCCGAGGGGATCGCGCGGATCACGATCAACCGCCCGCAAGTCCGCAATGCGTTTCGGCCGCTGACCATTAAGGAAATGGAAACGGCGTTCGCCGACGCCCGCGAGGATGCGGAAATCGGCGTCGTCATCTTAACCGGTAAAGGCAAGGAAGCCTTCTGCTCCGGCGGCGATCAGAAAATCCGCGGTGATTCGGGCTACAAGGATGATTCGGGCGTGCACCGCCTTAACGTCCTCGACTTGCAGCGCCAAATTCGCACGCTGCCGAAACCGGTGATTGCCATGGTCGCCGGCTATGCGATTGGTGGCGGGCACGTTCTACACCTGATGTGCGATTTGACCATTGCCGCCGACAACGCCCGCTTCGGCCAGACCGGTCCCAAGGTTGGATCATTCGACGGCGGGTACGGTGCCAGCTATATGGCCCGGATTGTCGGGCAGAAAAAGGCCCGCGAAATTTGGTTCCTGTGCCGGCAATATGATGCGCAGCAAGCGCTGGAGATGGGGCTGGTCAACTGCGTTGTTCCCTACGAGCGCCTCGAGGCTGAGACTATCCAGTGGTGCCGCGAAATTCTTGCCAACAGCCCGCTGGCGTTGCGTTGTCTCAAGGCGGCGCTTAATGCCGACTGCGACGGCCAGGCGGGGCTGCAGGAACTTGCCGGTAATGCCACCATGCTGTTCTACATGACGCCGGAGGCCCAGGAAGGACGCGACGCCTTCGTCGAGAAGCGCAAGCCCAACTTCTCCAAGTTCAAGCGTAATCCGTAGTCGAAACCCATGACCGCGGCGACCGCCACACTCTCACCGCTGCAAATCTGGATTCTGGCCGCTCGTCCCAAGACGCTGCCGGCTGCGATTACGCCGGTCGTGATCGGCGCGGCGCTTGCCTGGAGTGATCAGGCATTTCAGCTGCCCGCGCTCCTGGCGGCGCTCATCGGCGCGGTCTTGATCCAGATCGGCACTAACTTCGCCAATGACCTGTTTGACTTCGAGAAGTCGGTCGATACCCACGAGCGACTCGGACCGTTGCGCGTCACCCACGCCGGACTCGTGTCGCCGCGCCGGATGCGCGTCGCAACCGCCGTCACCTTCGGCCTGGCACTTTTGGTCGGCGCCTACCTTGTGGCACGCGGCGGCTGGCCGATTGTCGGGATCGGCCTCGCTTCGATCCTCTTCGGCATCCTCTACACCGGCGGCCCTTATCCGCTCGGCTACAACGGACTTGCCGACATCTTTGTGCTGATCTTCTTCGGACCGGTGGCTGTCGGTGGAACCTACTACGTCTCGGCGCTGACAGTCACGCAGGACGCGTTGCTGGCGGGAATCGCTCCCGGTTTGCTATCGGTGGCAATTCTGGTGGTCAACAACACGCGCGATCTGCCCACCGACAAAGCTGCCGGCAAGAGAACGCTGGCGGTGCGATTCGGGCGCACCTTTTCAGTCGTGCAGTATGCAATCGTCGTCATTTTGGCGTTGCTGTATCCGGCGATCTACTTTGCCCTGACCGGCCGTCATCCGTTTGCGACAGTCGCCACGCTGGCCCTGATTCCGGCGATCTTCCTGATCCGCTCCCTGGCCACACAGGAGGGACGCGCCCTCAACCACACCCTCGCCGGCACTGGCAGATTGCTGGCTTTGTACGGGATCCTCTTTTCGATCGGATGGATCATACGCGCATAAGCAGTGCAGAACTATACGAGTACCGCATCCCATTCACGCGGCCCTTCGTCACATCCGGACAGACGTTCCGCGAGCGGCAAGGAACGATCGTGCTCTTGCAGTCAACTGACGGAGAAACGGGGCTGGGTGAAATCGCCCCGCTGCCGGGATTCAACCGCGAAGACCTGAACGATGCGCGCTCTGAGACGGAGTCGTTGCTCCCGCGATTGCCCGGCAAGCCGATTCCAACTTCTCCCGCCGAAATCTCCGACTGGTGGCAGGCGATCCACCCGTCGCCGTTGCCGCCCTCGATCGAATTCGGCATCGAGTGCGCTTTGATCGATCTGGCCTCCCGACGCGCCCACCTCCCTGCCGCTCGCTGGCTCAATGAGCGCTCCAATGAGGCAGCCGCGGTCAATGCCGTGATCTCCGGGAGCGACGCCGAAATCGTCGCATCGGCAAAAACAAAACTCTCGCAGGGCTACCAAACTTTCAAGCTCAAAATTGGCAGCAACACGATGGCCGAGGACCTCCGCCGTATCGAGCTGCTGCGTGCGACGATCGGCCCGGCCGCCACAATTCGCCTCGATGCCAACGGCGCCTACACCTTCGATGACGCGCTCACCCTCTTGCCGCGCGTCGCCCAATTGCGCATCGAATATGTTGAAGAACCGTTGCGCGATTTTACCTGGAACAAGCTGCTGATGCTCAAAGCGGCCTGCCCGCTTCCGATCGCGCTCGACGAATCGCTGTCGCAATTCCTGGACTTGTCGGCATCGAGCGGTCCGCGCGGTTTCGATGTCGCGATCATCAAAGCGCCCGTGATCGGCAGCCCGACGCGTTGCCTCGAACTGATCCAGCGGCTGCGCCGGAACGGTATCGACTGCGTAATGACCTCCGCCCTCGACACCGCCGTCGGCGTCTCCGCGGCGTTGCATCTGGCTGCGGCGGCACAATTGGGTAACACCGCCTGCGGCCTCGACACACTGGACTTGCTGGCACATCCGCTGGCGGATCACGCGCTGGCGATTGAAGATGGCACCATGCGTCTGCCCACGTCTCCCGGCTTCGCGATCGCGCTGACGGCTGACAGCATGTCTTGCCTGACCAGGATTAGCGATGCACATTGATTGCCCGTTGCGCCAAGCCGCGATGACCTCACCAAACTCCGCGGCACTGCGATTCGGTTCCGGATTCATCAACTACGGTGAACTGGACAACACAGTCGAAGTCCTTGCCGCGAATCTGCTCCGGAGCGGAATTGCTGCCGGCACCCGAGTCGGAATTCTGGCCGACAACTCGCCCGATTATGTTCAACTGCTGATGGCACTGCTGCGCATCGGTGCGGTCGCCGTGCCGCTGAATCCGCGCTTGACTCTGTCTGATTGGCACAATCGTCTTCAGGACGCCGCTTTGGATCTTGTCATTTGCGGCGAGGGTCTGCAGGAACAGTTGGGAACGGCTCTTCCGTCGATGTCAATCAGCGAGTTGTCAGCCGAAAGACCACCAGCCAAATCGGAGCCACCGTCGCCTCTCTCGCTTAACTCCGATCAAATCGCGACAATTGTTTTTACCTCCGGTTCCGGCGGCGCGGCCAAGGGCGTCAAGCTGACTCTCGGCAATCACATCTCCAATGCCGTCGGCTCCAACGACAACATCCCACTCAGCAGCGGCGATACCTGGCTGTTGTCGCTGCCGCTCCACCACGTCGGCGGGCTCGGCATTCTCTTTCGTTGTCTGCTGGCGCGCGCGGCCATGTACGTGGTGAATCGCTTCGAGCCGGCACAGGTCATCGACCTTGTGGATCGCGGCGAAATCACTCACCTCTCACTGGTCCCGACCATGCTTCTCGACTTGCTGCGCGCTCGCGGTGACCGATCTTTTCCCGCCTCGCTCAAGGCGATCCTCCTCAGTGGTGCGCCAACACCGCCGGTATTGCTCGAGCAGATTTTGCGGTTGAAACTGCCGGTCGTCACAAGCTACGGCCTCTCGGAAGCGGCTTCGCAAGTCACCGCCACGCGAATCGGCGACACCCCGGCACATCTGGCCTCCAATGGCCGTCCGTTACGCTATCGCGAAGTCCGCATCGTCGCTGAGGACGGAAGCGATTGTGCAGCCGGCACCATCGGCGAAGTCCTTCTGCGCGGCGAGGCCATGTCTCGCGGCTATCTCAATGAACCGCCGCGCAACCCGGCCGCGTGGTTTACCACCGGCGATCTGGGCTCTCTCAGCGAGGACGGCTACCTCACCGTCACCGGCCGCAAGGATCGCATGTTCATCTCCGGTGGTGAGAATATCTACCCCGAAGAAATCGAGCGCTGCGCGCAGCTCCTGCCGGCAGTGCGCGAGGCCGTCTGCATCGCCGTTCCGCACGAACGCTGGGGCATGCGCCCGGCGCTCGTCGTGGAAACCGCGGCCGGAAGCGCGTCCGATCTCGACGCGCTCCGGCAACACCTTGTCCACCATTTACCCCGCTTCAAACTACCCCATAAAATCATCTTCGTGGAGAAGCTGCCCCGCACCGGTATCGACAAAGTTGATCGCGCGCAGGTCGCACAGATCGTGGCGAAGTCGTAGAACTCGACTTGGAGATTAGGCGCGGTCGCGAAAGGCGGTAATCGCTGCGCGAAACGGCTCCGGCAGCGGTATCTTGCCGTCGGTGGCCCGGCTGACGCTGACGTGCACGGTCTTGGCCGTGCCGACGGTTTCGCCTCGCGCGTTCGTCAGTTCGTAGCTGAGGGTGTACGAGGTCGTGCCGATGGCCGCAATCTGTAGGGCGATGGTCACTTCATCGCCGGCGCGGACGCTGCGTTGGAACTGCGCCTCGGCGTGGACGATTGGCACGAAGAACTCGCTTTCGCCCAGCAGTCGCTCCATCGGGAAACCGATCGCGCGCAGGAAGTCCTCGTAGACATCGTGCGCGAAATACAACTCCCGCGCAAAGAACAAGATACCCGCGGCGTCGGTATCGTGCAGGCGCACCTCGAATTTTCGTACTTGCTGGGCCAAATCGTTGCTCCAATTCCGGCGGCAGTATAATCGCTGCGCACCGATTCACCAAGACCGAAACTGTTGCCGGAAAAATTGCACGCGGCTTATTTGCGGCGATGGGAGGACGCATGACTCTGAAGTTGTTGGTGACGGGGCTGCTGATCGCACTCGGCACACTGTCGGCGCAGGCCGATCTTCTCGATGACGCGCTGGCGTCGGTCGGCAAGAGCAAAGCCGACCTGGGCTATTCGCCCAAAGGCTACTGGAATCGCTATCCGTTTGAAATCCCGTACAAGTTGCCGGCCTTCGACGATCTCTTCGCCGAGCCGTTGCGTATTTACGACTACAGCCAGTCCCTCAAGTCCGCCTTTGCCCACTACATGCAGGACACCACTTTTGCCAATTCCGCACACTCGGCGCTTTACCAATTGAGCTACCAGTTGGCTTGGGAGCGGCGCGTGGGTGGCTTTCGCAATTACTCGCCGAATCTGATCGACTCGCTGCCGACCGACCGCCCGTTAGAATTTGCGCTTCGGCAGCTCTACACAGCCGCCGGCGTCGAGTGGGACTACCGCGCCTTTGGATCCAACGCTGGCGCGGCAATTAGCCCGGTGCTGCTGGATTCTCTGAACCGCGCGCTCGACCCGAGAGTGCAGAACATCCTGGCATTCTGGATCGTGAATGCCGCCGACGCTTTCCGCTACCACCAACTCGCCTTCCGCAACGTGCCTCCGGAAATTATCCAACGACTCTCGCGCATCAGCGATCTCGACGCAACGCAAGGGGACGGACAAAAATACTACCCCGAATTCGATGAATGCGCGCGTCTGCTCGACTGGCAATCGCTGGTGTACGCCCACTACAAGATGATCGCCGCCACTGACCTGGCGGCCAAACGCCTGCAGGCGCTGCCCGCATCAGCGAACGTTGCTGCACTAACGATCCCGACACCGCTCGGCGATATCTGCATCGGCGACCGGCAGCCGCACAAATTCCCAGCGCGCGACTATCTGCTTATCTGTGACTTCGGCGGTATCGACACCTACGCCACCGGCGGCGGATCGTCACCCCTACTGCCGTTCAGCGCCATCATCGATCTGGGCGGCGACGACAACTATGGCGACAGCTTGACCGCGCACCAGTTCGGCTACGGCAACTGCGGCCTCGGCATCGTGATCGATCTGGCCGGCAACGATCGCTACCGCGCCTCCCAACTTTCGCAGGGCGTCGGCATCTTCGGCACCGGCATCGTCTGTGATGCCGCCGGCAACGACGATTTCGCGCTCAGTGTCTCCGGCCAGGGCTGTGGATACTTCGGCGTCGGCATGCTGCTCGATCGGCTGGGCGACGACCGGTACTATCTGGCGGGCGACGGTCAGGGCGCGGGCGGAATCGGTGGCGGTATCGGGATCCTGGCCGACTACCGCGGCAACGACCGTTACACCGCCGAACCGCTGGCGGAGAAATTCAACCGCGGCGATTACCATTCGCAGGGTAAGATCAACGCCAACAACGCGCAGGGCTGGGGCGGCGGCCGCCGCGGTGACGGCTCCGACGGCCACAGTTGGGCGGGCGGACTCGGCGCGCTAATCGACTGCGACGGCGATGACGAGTACTATGCCGGCAACTTCTCTCTCGGCTGCGGCTACTGGTTCGGCATTGGCATCGTCTACGACGTTGCCGGCAACGATCTCTACCGCAGTTGCTATTTCACCCAGGCTTCCGGCGCGCACTACTGCATCGGCGCGATGTTCGACGAAAGCGGCAACGACCGCCACGAACTCTTCGAAACCGCCGGCGCCGGGCTGTCGTTCGGCTGGGACTTCACGATTTCACTGATGGTCGATTGGGCCGGCGACGACAGCTACATCGGTAAGATCATCTCGATCGCCAATGCGCAAATTCGCTCCAACTCTTTCCTGTTCGATTTCGGCGGCGCCGACCTCTATCAACTCAACGCCGGCACCGACGGCTTCGGCGAGGCCAGTTGGCGCGACGATTATCGCACCCCGCGGCCGACCGTGCCCTTTGTCTGGTATGCCCAATCCTATGGAATTCTCATCGATGTCGGCGGCGCCGACCGCTATCTCGACTACAGCGACTCGACCAAAACGGCCGTTCCGCGTTCCGGCTGCGCCGACAACTCGAGTTGGTATCGTCCCGGCCGCGACTCCGAGCGCTTCGGCTTTGACAACTACAGCATCGGCATCGATGCCGTCTCCGGCCGCGTTGATGAGTTATTCAATTTCCGCGAGAAGAAATGAGCTTGCGCCCGCCACGCCAAAGGAGGATCCGTACTGCAGGTCTCCTGATCGGAAGCACTTCAATTCCGAAGTATCTCTGAGGAGACCTGCCGAGTCCACTCAACTACATCTTGAACTGCACGGCGTTGATCCGCTCACCGATGCAACGGCCCTGCTCAAGGCCGTTCTCAATCGCGCTGCGAAAGTGGATACCACCGTACAATCGCGAAATCGCCGCCTCGTTCGCGAAATCATCGAACGAATCGAATGCGCGCGGCGCCATGCCCAGCTCATCATGCGTGTGATCGGTGAAGGCGTAGTCGTCGCCGAACATCGCTGTCAACACCTCGGCGACGGCGCCCGATTGCACCGAATGGCCCGAGGTATATTCGGGGAACGGCGGCGTCGCAACCGGCGACGTCCACTCATCGTCAACAACATCGCGGATGCAGGTAATCGGCCGTAGCAGCAGATATTCAAACTTCGTGTACCAGCAGGCAATGAACGCATCCGCCACCGCCATCCCGACCTTGACATAGCATTCCGCCGCCAATCCGAGATCGGCGTCTTCCTGTTCCAGCACCTGCCCGGCAATCGACAGCGAGTGCCCCGGCGGCGTCATGGTGGCGCCCGGATTATCCGCCCAGAAATTGGCGATCGTCTGTTGCTCTGCCGTAAGGTTCTCGGTCGTGCTGTAAACCTCGATCATCTCGTTGTAGAACGCCGATCCGACCGCCTCGGAATACTGCGGCGGCGGTCCGGGCAAACACTGCGCGCCGTTGTTGAGGACGAACGGTCGCAGATTGCCCCAGCAGGGCTGCAGCGCGGGGGCAAACGTCGGCGGCGTCGGCGCCCAGATTCCTGTGCCGACCGGTGCCGTCCAGGCACAATTGTTTAGAGTCGGATAGCCGTCGTTGAGCGCCCAGCCGAAAATCGCCAGCCCGACCAGCTTCCCGCGCTCCACCGAGCGGGTGTAGGTCGCATCATCCGTTTCGGCGGCGAAATCGGAATTGTTGGCGTCCTCCCTGGCGGAAATCGCATTCAACGTCGTCGAGGTCGAATTGGCCAGCAGACTGCGCAAGATCGTCGCCAGCGCGGCATTCGCCACCGTCGGCCAGTGGTAACGGTCGCTGCCAAATTCCGGCAGTTCGCTCAGGTCGTTGATCTGCCCTACCAGCGAGCGATTGGCCGGCATTCCGTGCACGACCGCTTCATAGAGCGTCACCGTCGTGTAACCAAAGAGTCGTGCCGCCGCGGGCGGACTGAGGCGCTCCGCTTTGACCAAGTCCATCGTCAACTGCATCCAGCCAATGGCCACGTCGGCATCATACTCATCCGCCGCCGGTCCCGGCGACACCGGGTTGCCGTCGCTGCCGCAGCCGGCGAAGATCAGCGCAGCCACCACCAACAGCAAAATCCCCACGAAACGAACGTTCATCACGGCTCCTTTATCATCCTAAGCAGTAACTCTCGACTCTCACCGGCGAGCCTTCTTGTCGTCGTCCAACTCGCGTGTCAGCTTTTGTCGTTTGCTCTAATATCGACCTCCAAAATGCAGGTTTGAGCGCGATTTGACAACGAGAATCTGCCCCCCCGGCCGCCGGCGCTGTGATTGACAAAGCGCGTCGAAACTGGTATCATCCCGTGATTATGAAGCGACCCTTGGGAGGACTAATGCTGCAATTTTTCCGAATTCTGTCGATAGTGGGCTGCGTGGCGGTACTGGTCGGCTGCTCCAAAAAGGAGGAAGCTGAAACCAAACCGCAACCGCTGCAAGCCATTGACCCCGCGACCGGCATGCGCCCGCCGAATTTCGTTTGGGGCTCCGAACGCGGGCAACTGGTCAATTTCTATTTCGAGCCGACTGACACCATGCGCCTGTACGCGCCCGCTATGCGTTCCAAAGCCGAGGAGGTCTACCGCTTCATCTCGCAGATGTTGATGTACAATCCGACTGTGCCGATCGACATGTACTGCTTCCACGATATGCCGACCTTCACCGCGCACACGTCGCGCTCCGAGCCGTTCATGGTCGACAACAAGCTGTACTACGGCTACGGACCGGCGTTCGGACGGCCGATTGCCGAGTATGTCATGGGTCGCCTGCCGCAGGGACCCTCGCGCTTTGCCTTCATTCGCGAAGGTCTGCCGGTGCTGTTTGATTTCACCGGCCGCAACTACCACCACGCCGTCAACAACTTTGTCGTCGACGGTATCCTCCATCCGATCGACTCGCTCGTCTTCGATGCCGGCTACACCCAGCTGAAGCCGACGATGCGGGAGATCGAGGCCGCCAGCCTGTGCGCCTTCATGCTCTGGGAGTGGGGCAACGAGAAGTTTATGCAAATCTACAGCAGCCAGGAGGACATCGAGACGTCGCTCAAAAATGTGCTCAAGATCGATCCCGACCAGCTCTACCAACAATGGGTAGCCTTCCTGCCGGAACACACGATTGAGAAGGAAGCTGAACGTGAGAAACAAGCTCAGCCGGGAGGTGGGCAGTGAGTGAGGAAAAATGGCAGACCGCCATCAGCCAAATCGCGCCCAATTCCATTTGCGTGCGCGGCTACGATGTCGCCGAACTGATGGAGCGCACCAGCTTCAGCGACGCGATCTTCCTGGTCCTCAAGGGCGAATTGCCGACGCCGGCGGAGTCCGAAATGTTCCGCGCCATCCTGGTTTCGTCGGTTGACCACGGCGTCACACCGCCGTCGGTGCTGGCGGCGCGCACGGTGATGTCGGCCGGCAACTCCCTCAACACCGCCGTCGCGGCCGGGATCATGGCCATCGGCGACGTCCACGGCGGCGCGATCGAGCAGTCGGCGCGCATCATGCAGGACTGGGCGAAGAAGGACGGCGATCCGGCAAAACTCGCGACGGAACTGCTGAACGATCTCAACGCCCGCAAGCAGCGGATGCCCGGATTCGGCCACCGCCTCCACACCGCCGACCCGCGCACGGCACGCCTCTTTGCCATCGCCAAGAAGCACAATTTCAGCGGGCGTCATACCGCGCTGGCGCTGGCGATCGAAAAGGTCTTTGCCGATGGCGGCAAGCCGCTGCCGATTAATGTCGACGGCGCCATCGCGGCCGTGACTTCCGACATGGGCTTTGACTGGCGCTTGGGCAAGGCCTTCTTCATGATGTCGCGCATCGTCGGGCTGGTGGCGCACGCCTACGAGGAGAAAACGACGCAGAAACCGATGCGCAAACTCGGCGACACCAATGCTGAATACGTCGGCCCGCCCAAACGCCGCCTATCGTAGGCGCCGGGCGACTGCGCTGTAATCGGGATTGATCGATGAAGCGGGTTATCGGATATATCGTCGCCGTTCTGGCGCTGCTGCTTGGCTCCTGCGCGACTGCACCCAAACCGGAGCCGGAGAAGCCATCTCCACCGACGACGAGGCTGATTCCCCCGACCGACCTGCGCGCCGAACTGGGCGATCTCTCTGCTACTCTGCGTTGGACCACAAATCAGCCAGAGAACCGCGTCATCTCCGGCTATCATCTCTACATCGCCGCTGCCGGCGACAGCCTGGTCGCCATCTCGCCGTTGCCCTATCCGGGTGACGACAATCCCGATCACGCCGTGGAATCCTACAAAGCCGAGCCGCTGGTCGCCGGAACTGAATATCGCGCCTTCGTGACTACGATCTACCCGGGCGGCATCGAGACCGCCCCAACGGATACGATTCGCTTTGTCGCCCGCCCGCAGGGGACGTTTCAACTGCGCGAATCGTACAAAGGCAAAGACAGCGGCTTCTCGTTTCATCGGCGCGAGTCGGTGACGACTGACGATCTGGACAACGACATTTATTTGGCGGTGATTCGCGGCAGCCTCTATCTGGCCTCGCCCAACCGGATCGACAACGTCCTGCGCACTACCGGCTTGTTCCCGCTGCACACCCGACAACCGCTGTCCAAACTACAAGTGATCGAGCGCCCGCTGCAGCCCCAACCGACCTTTCCGATCGCGGAAAACGAGGTCGTGCTCGCGCTCGATCAAAGCGGGTGTTACGCCCTCCTGCGCATCGAAAGCATCGACCGGGTCGACCGGATCGTGACCATTTCCTACATCTACCAGACGCGGCCGAACCTGCTGCGCTTTCACTGAGCCGATGCCGCCCGCTAGCCGCGATGATGCCGTTCTGCTTTGGTGTGATCTCAAGGCCGCGCGTGCCTCAAGCCGGCTGCTCTCGATCGAGCGCTTCCGCCTGGTCGACGGCAAGCCGCAGATCGTCGATACTCTGATCGTTCCGGAGAAACCGGAGGTTCCGGTCAGCACGGCGCGCACCGACAAGTTCTTTCTCGAGTTGCAGGGTTGCTCCGGCTATTTCCTGCGCAACCGCGAGCTGCTGACCACCGACCGCGAATGGCTCCGCATCGACGGTTTCCTCGGCAGCCTGCCGCTGGTCGATCTCAGCTTCTTGCTGCGTCTCTTCTTCCCCACGATCATCGCCACGGAATTGCGCGACTACGAAACCGCCTTTCGCATTGCGGCCGGCACGCCACCGCCGGCGGCGCTGGCGCGACTGATCGAAATCGTCGGCGCCCGCGCACACGAACTACCGACCGCCGTCGCGCGGCCGCTGCGCACCGTGTTTCGCGGACTGCCGCAGCCGTATCAGACCTGGTTGGAACAACTGGGCAAACCAGCCGCGCCGGTCGAGTACGAAATTGATCCGGCCGCCCAGATCAGCCTCGACCGTTTCGAAAATCTGACCAGCGGCGCATCGCTGACCGCCAACGATCTCCTGTTGCTCTTCGCCGACGACAACCGCCTGCGGCAGGCAATCGATGGTTACGAGCCGCGCAAGGGGCAGGCCAAGTACGTCCAGGCTGTGCTCAAGACGCTGGAACAAAACTCGGCGCTGCTGCTCGAGGCCGCTACCGGCACCGGCAAATCGATCGGCTATCTCCTCCCGACAATCGCCGCCTGCCACGAACACGACACCCGCGCCGTCATCGTGACGCGCACCAAATCGCTGCAGGAGCAACTCTTCCGCTCCGATCTGCGCAAAATCCGCTCGCTGATCCCCGACGGGTTTCGCATCAGCCTACTGAAAGGCCTGGCCAACTATCTTTGCCTGCTCAAATACAAGCTCTTCACTTCCGACCTGGCCGAGTTGATGGGACGGATTCCGGCGGAACTGATGGCCGCGCTGATCGTCTGGGAGCACTTCACCGAATCGGGCGATTTGACCGAAACCGAAATCTTCGACCAGCCCGACAGCGAACAACTGCTGGCAAAGATCACGCTTGACGAAGGCGCCTGCCTCGGCAAAGACTGTCAGTTCTACAACGACTGTTACGCCTTTCGCGCGCGCAAGAATGCCGCCCGCTCCAGCACCGTAATTACCAATTATGCCCTGCTCTTCTCCGACCTCGTTGGCGGCGGCGACATCCTCGGCCGTTTCGCCTACGCGATTTTCGACGAAGCTCATCGCCTCGAGAACGAGGCCATCAATGCCTTCGCCGAATCGCTGCCGCTGCTGGTCTTCGCGCGGTCGCTCGAGCGGCTCACCGACGAGAAGTCGATGGTCATCCTGCGGCAGGCAGTCGGTGAAGACGACGGTGACTTGCTCGGCTTCACCAACCTCGTCAATCGCCTGCACGCGCGCCTGACTCTCACGGCCGAGGCCATGCGCCGCGAGCTCAAACCGCGCGCCACGGGCGGCCAGGATCGCGTCCGCATCAAAAGCGAGGATCCGCTGCACGACCTGCTCTGTGAACTGTGGCAGTCGGAGCATTTCCAGTTCCAGCAGGTGCGCGACATCGCGATCAAGTTCCAGCAGGGCGCTTCAACTGTCAGCGCCGAGGATCACGCCGAAGCGCTCACGCTCCTGCGCCGCACGACAAATTCGATTCTCAAGTACATCGCTTTCCTCGAACGCGTGCCGAAATCGGGTACCGAGGACGATGTGATGTGGGCAACCGTGCTTGACTCCGGCGATGTCTGGGTCACGATCGCGCCGCTCAAGGTCGGCGAACTTATGGCGCAGCGGCTATACGCGCGTTACGATGCCGTCGTGATGACCTCGGCCACGCTCGATTCCGAGGACAACTTCGAGTGGATCGCCCGCCGGCTCGGCCTCACCGAGGAACTCGGCCATCAGCCCTATAGCGTCAAGATTCGCTCGCCGTTTCCTCTGCACGAGCAATTGCGGCTCGTGTTGGCCCGCTACCTGCCGCCGCCGACCGTACCCGAGTACACGCCGCGGCTGGTGAACTTGATCATGCGCTTTCGCTCCGCTGCCAAACTCCCCACCCTCGTGCTGTGCACGTCCTATCGCATGGTGGATGAAATCGCGCGTTCACTGCTGGCCGAACCGGCGCGCACCGGCGATGTGCTGGTCCAAACGCCCGAGACTCTGCCGCAGACGTTGCTCAACCGCTTCAAGCAACTGCGCAACGCAATTCTGATCGGCACCGAATCGTTCTGGGAAGGTATCGATCTGCCCGATGAGCTGTTGCGCCTGCTCTTCATCACGCGTCTGCCCTTCGCCGTCCCCGATGATCCGCTTGAACTCGCGCGGCAGGAACTGGCCGAACAGCGCGGCGAAAACCCGTTCATGACGATCTCCCTGCCGCAAGCCGTCCTCAAATACCGCCAGGGTCTCGGCCGCATGATTCGCAGCGCCACCGACTGGGGCGCCGTCGTCATCACCGACTCGCGCATGGCACGCAAGAGTTACGGCCAAATCCTGGTTGCCGCCTCACCCGTGGACGTCCATGTCGCCGACAACGAATCGCTCCTCGTCAACGAAACGGCTGGCTGGCTGCGCCAGAAGCGCGACGCCGGAATTTCGGCTTAGAAATTGGTTGTTTGACCGCCGCCCGCGTCTTATCCTTGAAGCACTGCGATCCCTTGTTGCGGGATTCGCGCTACTCAAGGTCAAGATCTGAAATCACTTTGGAGGTATGCATGATCCGCAAGCTTGCTGCTTTGCTACTTATGGGCGCCGTGCTGTTCGTCGCCGGCTGCAGTGATGACGAGTGTCCCACCTGCGCCGAAAAACCGGTGCTGACGCTGAACAAACACAAGATCGATTTCGGCGCCGATGGCACCACGGCCTCGTTCACCATTGACAACACCGGCGGTGGTTCGATGCCGTGGGATCTCACCATCGGCTACCGCTTCCTGTCCAAGCCCGCGTCAGCAGCACACGGCGGCTGGCTTGAGATCTCAACCGCATCCGGCGAAGGCGACGCGACGATTACCCTCACCGCCGATCGCGATGCCCTCGACGAAATCGGCATCTCGCGCGCGGTCGTGATCATCAATGCCCCAGACGCCGACAATGTCATCCGCGACTCGGTCGACGTCTACATCCTCAACGGCGGCGCCTGGCTGATCTCCGATGATTCCACCTTTGAGCAGTGCTGGGAGGTTGACTCCCTCGATTACTACTGGATCAAGGGCTTCCACATGCCACACGGCCAGGACCGCGTCTTCGTCGATTCGATCGCACTCAATTTCTGCCAGGCCGATACCTTCATCCAGTTGCTCGCTTATGACGGCATCTACAGTGACTTGGCCGGTACTGATGTGCCCAACAATTTGGTTTATGCCGACGCGGCAATGTATGAAGTGCAAGCGGGATGGAACGTGCTGCCGATCTATAATCTCTACGCCTATACCGACCCCTTCTATGTCGGCTACTTCCAGCCCGGCTCGACCCGTCCCGATCTGCGGATCGACGTCGTCGACGACATCGACACGCTTTGCTGGCGCGCTCGCGATGTCTCGACGGAGCCCGGCGAAGTGCTCTTGGAGTGGCAATGATCGCCCGGCTTTGAAACGTTCGCCATCCGCGTTTTTGTAACACCGGTCCTGGACTATAATCCGAAGATGGCCGCGGAGTACGCTCATGCTCAGGCCGAGGCCACCTTGCGTACTGGCTTCGCCTACAAAGGCAAGTACCCGATGAGCGTCACGCCGCAATTGCCGCGTTAACGGACCCGGCTGCCCACGACGGAATCTGCGGGTGATTCGCATCGCCGAATCACCCGCTTCCTCTGTCGTGACTTGACAATTCCCCGCTTCACCCCTAATCTGCTTTGCCATGGCCAAGAAGAAGCTCGTTCGGTTCGCTGAAATGGCGCATTTCCCCAACGTCATCCAGCTCTCGACCCACCTGCGCGGAATGTGGCATCGTGACTATTTTCACAATCACAATCCGATCACTCTCGAGCTGGCCTGCGGCAAGGGCGACTATTCCGTGGCTTTGGCCCGGATGTTTCCCGACCGCAACTTCGTCGGCGTCGACCTGAAAGGTGCGCGTCTTTGGCGCGGCGCTAAAACCGCACTCGACGAAAATCTTAAAAACGTCGCCTTTGTGCGGTTGCCGATCGAACAGATCGCCGCCTGCTTCGGCCCGCAAGAGGTTGCCGAGATCTGGATCACCTTCCCCGACCCGTTTCTGCGCGCCGGCAAGGCTAAAAAGCGGCTTACCTCGCCCAGATTTATCAATCTTTATCGACAAATTCTAACCCCCGGCGGCATTGTCCATCTTAAGACCGATGAGCCAAATCTCTTCGCGTTCTCGCAGGAAGTGATCGAATCAGAGCGGCTGCAGATGCTCCATAGGATCGAAGATTTGTACGCAAAGCCGATCGAAAATCCGGTATTGGCGATCCAGACGACCTACGAGAAACGCCACTTAGCCGAAGGGCGCACAATCCGTTATCTCGCCTTTTCGATCTGACTTAGCGATCGGTAAATCCAACCGCTTTGTCCACATCAAGTAACAAGATTGTGAAAAAAGTAACAAAATCTCTCATTTTTCGCTTGACTTCGCCGATCCTGTTAGTTAGTGATAACTACAAAGTCGCCCATTTGGTCAAGGATCGTCCTTGATCGGGAGGAAGGAATGAAGTTAGCAGCCGAAGATCGACGGCATCAAATCGTTGAAGAAGCCACCAAGCTCTTCTCGGTCGAGGGCTATGACAAGGTTACCACGAAGAAACTGGCTGCCGCCTGTGGCGTGACCGAGCCGGCGCTCTACCGCTATTTTGCCTCGAAAGAGCTGATCTACGACGCCGTCCTGGATGCACTCGAGGGCCGGCTGCAATGCGACGAGCTGTACCAGGAACTGGAAAACGAAAACGATATCGAGGTCATCCTGCGCCGTTTGTCCGAGCACGTTATGAGTTGTGCTCAGAAGCATCAGGAAGTCTACCGCCTGCTGCTGTATTCCGCTCTCGGCGGCCATGCCAAAGCGCGCCAGGTTTACCAGGCGATCCGCGGCCGCCACTCCAAATTTCTCCAAAAGCAGTTGGACCGGCTGTATACCGACGGCACCATCGTCGCGAGCAATAACGAAATCACCGCACGCTGCTTTGTTGGCATGATCTGCGACTGCTCGCTGGGACTGACTCTATTCAAGAGCACGCAGGGACGCACCTACCGCTGTGAAGACCTGATTGAAAACAACGTGCCGATCTTCGCCGGCGGCCTGCGTCGCGGCCAACTGCCACGCTAATGCCGGAGATCGCGGAGACTCTGATATGATTACTACACGGCAACGCGACTGGATCCTCCTCGGATGCCTTGGGATAGCAGTGCTGCTCCTGCTGCCCGTCGGAATGGCGACGGCACAGGATGAAGACCCTAACCAGGCTTGCCTGGAATGCCATAGCGATGAGACGTTGGAATCGGACGCCGGCAAATCGGTTTACGTCAAAGCCGACGAACTCCACAACTCCGCCCACAAGGGCATGGCCTGCCTGAGCTGCCACCAGCAAGAGGGCGCCAACTTTGAAGACGTACCGCATTTCACCGAGTACAAACCGGTGAATTGCGAACCGTGCCACTCGGTCGTCAGCGCCACCTGGATGGAATACTTCTACAAAATGCTCAAGGGCAAGGGCAAGCAGGACATTCCCGACTGCAAAGAATGCCACGGTACGCACAATGCCCAGAAGGAACTGAGCATGAAGCTGGTCTGCGACCGCTGCCACCCCAAGCAGGCCGAAGCTTACCGCAATAGCTATCACTTCCAGAAGTATCAGGAAGACACGCGCAAGTACCCGATCTGTACCACCTGCCACGATGCCCACTTCAAATCCAAGAAAGAGGTCATGTCGGAGACCGAGTACCGGCAGGAAATCGTCGATATCTGCTCCAAGTGCCACCAGCGCGACATCGAAACCTACATCCACTCGCGCCACTTCCACGAAATGGAAGGCGGCAATACCAAAGCGCCGGTCTGCACGAGCTGCCACGAAAAACATGACATCCGCAAGCCGAGCGACCCGCAATCGCGTGTGCACGCCACCAATATCTCCGACGTCTGCAACGACTGCCATCCCGGTCACAAGGAGAGCCTGCACCGCGCGCCCGGCGTCGACCCGGCCACGATTTCCTGCGCCTCCTGCCACACCGGCCACCAGACCGACATGGCCTCGATCAACCAGGCCATCTTCAAGGAAGGTGGAATCGTCAATCGCTGCAACGTCTGCCATTCCGGCGAACGCCACACCAAGGAGAATCTGGCGCACGGCCAGTTGATGCTGATCAATGCCGACGGTTCCGAGGCCAACTGCACGCAGTGCCACACCTACCACTGGAACCTGCCCGGCCTGGACAACGATTCGGTCAAGCATCGCCGCACCGAGTGCATCAACTGCCACGCCGAACAGAACCGGCAATACAAGCAGTCGATCCACGGCCGCGCCCGTGCACAAGGGATCATGGACGCCCCCACTTGCACCGACTGCCACGGCGAAATCGACATTAAGAAAACTTCTGAGCAGTTCACCGCCGAGGGTGTGATTCAACTCTGTTCGAAATGCCACTCGGATAAAGACAAGATGCTCAAGTTCCAGATCAACCCGTACGTGGTGGAGGGCTACAAGGAAACCTACCACGGCAAGTTGTTTGAGACTGGCACCGAACAGGTAAAATTCGCGGTCTGCACCAACTGCCACGGCTCGCATTCGATTCAGCCGCCCAACGATACCTTGTCGAGCGTCAACCGCGAACACATCGTCGAGACCTGCAAGCAGTGTCATCCGCGCGCCAATGACCGCTTCGTCTCCTATCTCGTCCATCCGATCAAACCGACTGCGGCGGAGTTGGCAGAGGGTATGGCACGGGCGCGTCAGGATTCAACCCTGATGACCCTTCAGCGTGATACTCTGGAAACCGCGGAACCAAGTGCCGGCGGCTGGGGCAGGTTCAACACGCTCGTGACCGGCCTGATGACCGTACTGCTGATCGCCGTCTTGGGCGCCTTCGGCTTCCACACCATGTTGTGGTTCCAACGCGGAATTCGCGCGCGGGTCGTCAAACCCGAAACGTACTACGGCCGCATCGACGGCTTCCATCGCTTCCTGCATATTCTGGTCAATGTCAGCTTCCTGACCCTGGCCTTCACCGGGCTGCCCCAGTCGTACGCGCACACCGAGCTCGCCAAATGGCTCTTTACCAATGTAATCAGCCTCAAAACGGCGCAGTTGCTGCACTATTGGGCCGCCGCCGTCACCGGATTCTACTTCGTCGCGCATCTGGTGTTTCTCGTGTTCAAACTGCGCAAAACCGGCATCCGCGAGATCCTCACCGGTCCGAATACGCTGATGTTCCGCAAGAAAGACCTGACCGATTTCTGGCAACACCTGAAATGGTTCTTCAACAAAGGTTCGCATCCGCGCTTCGACCGCTGGACCTACTGGGAAAAATTCGACTACTTCGCCGTCTTCTGGGGCGTGTTCGTGATCGGGTTGTCGGGACTGATTCGCTGGCAGGAGGAATTCTTCGGCAATCTTCTTGGCGGCGGCGTGGTCTCCCTGGCCGATACCGTACACAAAGAAGAGGCGTTGTTGGCGACGGCGTTTATCTTCGTCGTCCACTTCTTCAACACGCATCTGCGCGCCAGCAAATTCCCGATGGACGTTTCCGTCTACACCGGCCGTATCAGCGAAAAGGAAATGAAGGAAGAGCGACCGCTTGAATTCGAGCGTTTGCAGGCCGCCGGCGAATTGACCCGGCGCCAAAAGAAGCCGCTTGGCTTGGTGCTCTCAGTGATTGCCTATGCCTGGGGCACGATCGCCCTGCTGACCGGATTCTTCCTGCTCTTCCTGATCATCCTTGGGCATCTGACGGCATGAGGCGGCACGGTTGATGCGATGCGACGATTTAGCACAAGATGGCTTCTATCATGGAGTAGAGACTGTGATCAATAGATTCAAGCAGCTTTCCAAATCACCGGCCGGCTACTGGCCACTCATGCTTCTGATCGCGCTGTGGCTGTCGCTGCCGGCCTTGGTGCGCGCCGGCGATGAAACCTGCATGGAGTGCCATAGCGACAACACCCTCACCGGTACCGACCGCTTCGGCGTCGAGCGCTCGATGTACGTGCATCTCGATTCCTTGCAGATATCGTCACACAACGGGCTCGAATGTGTCAGTTGTCACGTCGACCTTGAAGGCGCGGCCGACTTTCCGCACAACGACGTGCTCAAGCCGGTCAATTGCGGCGGTTGTCACGATGACGTCAATGCCATCTTTATGTCTTCCGCCCATGGTCAGGCCCTCGATAATCCCAACTCGCCCGATTGCCAGTCGTGCCACGGCGGCCACAATGTATTGCCGCAAAGCAATCCCGAGTCAATGGTCTCGGCAAAGAACCTCCCCTACACCTGCGCCTCCTGCCATCACAAGATCGCGCTCAAGCAGGACCCCGATATTCGCATTACCGACTCGTTCGATCGGTACATCAAGGGTATCCATGCCGAAGGCATTCAGAAAGGCATCGGCTCGGCGGCATCGTGCAACGACTGCCACGGCACGCATGACCTGAAGAAGGCGTCCGATCCCACTTCAAAGGTTCACAAGATGAACCTGCCGAACACGTGCTCCAAATGCCACAATGATATCTCGATTCAATATTTTCGCGGCATTCACGGCAAGGCGCTACAGGCGGGGATTATGGATTCCCCCAACTGCACCGACTGCCACGGCGAGCACGAGATTCGCCGCGTCGACGATCCGAACTCGCCGGTCAATGCCTCCAATCTCGCCGACTATGTCTGCGGCCGTTGCCATAACGATCCGCAATTAATGGAGAAATACGGTCTGGCCGAAGGACGATTCACGTCCTATCAGGACTCTTACCACGGCCTGGCCATCCGCGGCGGCTCAATCAAAGCGGCCAATTGCGTGTCGTGCCACAAAGCGCATGATATCCTGCCGTCAGCCAATCCGGCCTCATCGATCAGCAAGGAGAACATCGTCTCCACCTGCCAGACCTGCCACCCGAAGGCCAACTTCGCCTTCGCCACCAGCTACACCCACAAGACGGCGCAGCAGGCGTTTAATCCGATCGATCGCTGGGTGCGACTGGCTTATATCATCGCCATCGTCCTGATCATTGGCAGCATGCTTGGGCACAATGGCATCATCCTCGGCGCCTTTATCGTGCAGAAACACCGTCAGAACAAAGCGCAGCCGACCGTCGTGCGGTTCACCGGTAACATGGTCTTCCAGCACTTGGTCCTCACCGTCGCCTTTATTGTGCTGGTGATCACCGGCTTTGCCCTGCGCTTCCCCGATTCCTGGTGGGTCGGCGTGCTCAACTTCTTCGGCATCTACGAGGACACGCGCGGCGTCATCCATCGCGTCGCGGCGGTCTTCCTGATCTATGTCTCGATTCATCACGCGGCGTTCCTCCTCCTCGCCAAGCGCGGCAAGGAACAGCTCAAAGGCCTGATGCCGGTTAAGCAGGATCTGCGCGATGTTATCCAAAACGTGAAATTCCATCTCGGCTTGACCGACAAACGCCCCGAGTACGACATGTACGATTACACCGAGAAAGCCGAATACTGGGCCCTGGTCTGGGGTACCTTTGCGATGGTGCTCACCGGTTTCGTGCTCTGGTTTCCGACTTTCTTCACCTCGTTCATGCCGGCTTGGATCGTCAAGGTCTCCGAAACGATTCACTATTACGAAGCCTGGCTCGCCACGCTCGCCATCGCCGTCTTCCACTTCTTCTTTGTCATCTTCCATCCGGAACAGTACCCGATGTCCTTTGCCTGGCTCACCGGTCGCGTCACCGAAGAATCGGTGAAGCACCACCACCCGCGTTGGTATCGCAGAATGTTCCTCAAGCAACCGTCCTCGGCTGCGGCTGGAAAGTCTGATAGTAGCGACAAGGAAAGTTGATTCTGCCGCGAGGCAATCGACAAGCCAACCCCGGCGGCCGGCAGTGCCGCCGGGGTTTTTGTTTGCCGCCGGGGTCTCTTGTTGCCGCCGGGTTTCTTGTTGCCGCCAGGGTTTCTTGTTGCCGCCGGCTTGTGCTTTGATGCCCACCCCCCTGTAGTGCCGACTTCAGTCGGCTTCTCTCCCCCTCTTCCGTGGGTCCGACTTCAGTCGGACACCCGGCGATGCGACACGTCCTCCCGCGAAGCCCCATCAACCCTCGCACTATGACAACTGCCCGAGCTCGTGTCATTGCGAGGAGCGAACGTAATTCTCAGCACCTCCTCCGCCCTTTATCGCGACGAAGCAATCTCAAGCTCGCCGCGGCTCGTGCTTCACTCACGCACCGTTCTCCACTCCCCACCGTTGCAAAAGGAGCCGGCTCAGATGCCGCCTCTGGCACCAATCCCATCATCGCGCTGCCGTTCGCAGCCGATCTTTCCCGTTGACAGCACCGGCCGCAATCGCTTTCTTCCGCCTGTCAGTTCGCGCCCGCTTGATGGTCGGCGCACTGACGGCGCATTTCCCGATGCGCCCGAATCTGAATTTGCCGGAGAGGTGGCCGAGAGGCTGAAGGCGGCGGTTTGCTAAACCGTTATACGGGTAAAACCGTATCCAGGGTTCGAATCCCTGCCTCTCCGTAGAATTCCTTCTAACAGATCAATCCATTACAAAACATGAAGTTACTGACTACTTCCTCGCCGTAACCGCAAGTTTCTACCGATTACTCAACAGAGGTTATTATGGCGAGCGTGCAATAAAGGCAAGGTAAACGCAGCAAGAGAACCTGCTCCGTCGTCGTGTCCGCTGCCAGACGGCACCGATGCATGTAGGCCGGGACGCTTTAGGAAACGCAAGCCCTCAAGAAGCGAATCGATTCGGTGGCTACTACTGAACGGCTCGAACGGCTGGGAATCGGTATCGCGCCCGTGACACTCTCTTTGATCCATTGGACGTTCTCCAATTTCGCGATAGCTGCAGGGCTGATACACTGTCCGTTGCATTTGTCTGCGCCCGCTACGGGAATCCGAACAAGTCATTTCGCATTGATGTCACGGATGCAGCCTTCCTCGTCAACTACATCGTCGCCGGCGGACCGGCGCCTTGCGCGGCATGCAAGTAAGCTGTCAGAACGACTCGATCACAAGTCCAGTTCTCTGAAAGAACAACTTGTCAGATTGGCACCGCCCCGAGTAACAGGTCATGTGACACAAAGACCCGTTACATTCAGCGGTGCGACACCTGAGGCATTTTCCGTCATGACGGCTGCTGGCTGAACCTGAGGCGAATGAAATGAGTCGGAGATACGAGACTGATCGACTAAGCCAAATCTGCAGCAGAACTGTGCAACTACTTTGACATATGCAGAAAATGAAGGCTAGTGAATTCGCACTTGACAAAAAAGGATATAATTAGTTATCTTATCCATGAAGGACATAGAGACTTAAAATCTAAGCGGAGTTGTTACGACTCCAAGACACGGAGGGTGCGGTGAGTCTTCGGCCAACGCTTGTCGGGACAATTGTCCCCTTGTGCATCACACTGACTTCGCCAGGTGGTACCTCTCTCGCTGTAGAGGGGAAGCCAGCCAGGGTATCGGCGCTTAGCTCTTCAACCATCGAATTACCGATTGAAGAGGACAACGCCTTGACGCTGATTCCGAGAGATTCTTGCTCGAGCCAATTTCAAGGTTTGCAGGGGCTTACCATCCCCGGCTGGATCACAGGAAATGAGACTTATTATAAGTACATTGATCCATCCAACACGAGCTGTAATCCGGACGTCCCCCTCGGGATCACCGGGATGAAGATTTACCTGTGTTATGGCTCTTCGTGCAACACAAATATCTTGTTCAGTGTGCATGACGCGATCGGGACAAGCTGCCCGATCCCTGGAACCGCGCTCTACACGAGCCCGGCGATGCCGCTGCAAGTGACCGGAGGGCCAAGCTGCATTCAAGTCAATTACAGTTTCGATGACACTGTGTGTGTTAATGCTCCGTTTTTCCTCGCCTACACTTTTCCTGACCCGACGACTTGCTTCAATCCGGTGACCGACACAAGCGATGGGGCATGCATCAGTTACGAGCTGACAAGCAGTGGAACCCTCCTTGATCTTCACTCTCAAGGATTCCCAGGGCAGCTCTGGATGCAGGCAATCGGTCTTGATTCGGCCCAGAGTCAGTGTCCAGCCATCCCCGACACACTCGTTTCGATCACCGATGTATATCAGAACATTGATAGCATGTCGGGCAAGACGATTCGGGTTCTTGGTCAATATGTTCATCCGAGCGACAACAAGATGGTGACGTCATTCGGCGACTATGAGCTTCAACAATTAATGCCATTGGGGAGCATTATGTATTTGACAGGATTGCTCCCTGATTCGCTCTACTGGCGAGGGGGAGTCATAGCCGCGCTTGGCAACATCAGTAGTTCCATCAACCCATCACCGGTTTACCCTAATGACACTCTTATCGTAACCATGAACGTATTGAGCTACGAATACTTCATGGAGGGAGACACGACGACCAAGTCACCGACGACCCGGGATCAGACACGTCGAGGCGAACTTGAGGCAGAATCGAGTGAAGCCTGTGATCCCTGCAAATTTGCCATTCTGATAAGCGGCGGTGGCAATGCTCAAGTCAACAAACAGGGTTACTGGAAAGACATCGAGAGAATGTACCTGCACAAGACCGGCGCAGCCGGTGGCTACTGCCCGGAGAACATCAAGATTCTCTATTTTGACGGAAACAGCCCTAATCCGTCATTGATCCCTGACAGCGTTGTCGATCCTTGCACCAAAGCAAATATCGGTGCCGCACATACCGATTTCGCTGCGCGGATTGCTGCCTGTGAGGCGCAGGGAAAGCAGACGACTGTTCAGAAGATGATAACGAATCATGGTGTGAACGATGCCGGCATTGTTACAACCGGTGTGGAGAGAGTTTCGCCCATCGAATTCAAGAACATGCAACAGCTGCTGATCGATGCCGGTTGCGATTATCTGCTCGATGAGTTCGTTACGTGTTTTGGCGGCGATATGCTGGAGGGCCTGAAAGGACTCAACGATAAGGGACGCACCGAAATTCACGTGAATTCCGCGGCAGGCACCGAAACTCCGGCTGTTGCAGACCCGTTAACGGGCTCACGATATCTTGAGGAAAAGACAACTCGTTTGGAGGCTGGTGATAGCTATGAAGAAGCCGTTGCGGCGGCAAAAATCAAGCATACCGAGCACGTTTCGGAGATCGTTCAAAAGGAACAGGAACTGCTGCAGAGGGTCATCGACAAAATCAACAGTTTTCCCCTCGGACATCCAGACCGTAAAAAGTGGGAAGACTTGAGGGATGATATTCTGGAGATCATTGATCGCCTGCAGATGCACCTCTCGACTGGTTCCTTGAGTTTCGTTCGTCACCAGTTCAATCAATATTGTGAATGGAAAGAAATCGTCATCCCACCTCCCGGGCAGTTCGAGTTTACCTTTTCCGGCAGTGGCGGCTGCGGGAATGTCAGTATCTATAGTGAAGACACTGCTGGTGTTAAGACGCGAGTGAAGGTCTGGAACTGGAATCTGCCGACCAGTTACGGTTATGCCAACGGAAATGAGGTTCGCGTTCTGAATGTGGACACTTCAGATGCCAGGAAGTACCTGGTTCACAACGACAACGGCGAATTCACAGTCACGGTGGCGAGTTTCAAGACTCAGTTGCTGCCGGAATCGGCTTCGAACCCACAGCAATTTTCGGGATTCTCGATGGGTGGAACCGATAGCTCAAACGCCGAGTTCGGCAATATCGTGCAATCGGTCTATTCAATCTCACGTCTTGACTCGATCGGGCTGGATTTACCGCAAGTGCCGTCGGTTATCGGTAACAACGGAGTCTCCAGTCTCAGTGGAAATTTCGCTTTATACAGCAATCAGTGGCATGATAGCATGGAAGTCATTATCCGTGTCAACCAGGTGACACAGCCGGGCATCCTGCAGTTGGAGTGCACAGCGGCTTCGATCCCGCTTCAGCAATTGACGATGGGCGTGGGAGCCAGTGAAGTCCACTTAAATCTCGGGACCATCCAAGGCCCTGCACTTGCACAAATGACTTTCACCGCACTGAATGGGCTGGAGTTCAGTTGGGATTCCTGGGGATTAACGACGCGCAAAATCACGGCACCGCAATATTCCTGCGGAGATGCTGATGGCAATGAGCTGGTGAATATCTCCGACGCAGTCTACATCATTAATTACGTCTTCTCCGGCGGACCGGCGCCGAACCCGATTGAGGCTGCTGATGTCGACTGCAACGGCCTGGTGACCATTTCTGATGTAGTGTATTTGATTCAGTATACGTTTGGCGGAGGCCCACAGCCGTGTGCAGCATGCCCGTAGCCACCGGATCCGCGTGAGAGTGTGTTGGACCGGAAGTCGGCCAGGCTTCCAGTTACTCTTGGCTATTCAGGTCGTCTGAAGGGACACAACCTGAATACTCGATCCCAGCTTGAGTTCGATCCGTTTGTCACATCTGAACTTCGCTATGTGTGCCAGAGCACCCCCAGTTGAGTTTACCACACTCTTTGTGTTCTTGCCTGCACATTTCTTTCCGACTGTTTTCTAATCGTCTACTTGCTCGAACTGGAAGTAACTTGTTTCTAACCCGTCCGGCTGAGACCTACATAACTTCTGACAATACAGTAAGTCTCGCTCAGAATGCTGTGCAAATGACAGTTAGGTAAGGAGATGGCAGTCGAATCCCCGCCTCTCCATGAAGATCAGGTCGTGCCGGACACATTCGAAGACCGACAATGGGCGGTACCTCGCAGTGCGCAGACAAATATGCTTTGAGATCAGACAAATGTCTGCCAAACCGGCTCCTCACCCGATCTCTTTGACCACTTCCACCGTCTCGTCTTCGCCGTAGCTCACCGTGAACCCGCGCTTTTCAAATACCGAAATCATCGGCCGGTTGTCCACCGTCGTCTGCGCATAGATCCGTTTCAACTCCCAGCGCTTGGCGACCTCCATGCAGTAGTCGGTGAGCATGCTCCCCAGTTCTTTCTTCTGCCAGGCATCGGAGATCAACACGGCATACTCCACCGTCTCATGATCCGGGTCGGCGGTCAACCGCCCGATGCCGACAATCTTCGGTTTGCCGCCCTTGACCACTTGCGCCACAATGGCGATCTCGCGGTCGTAATCGATATAACAAAACCGCGTGGCTACCTCATGCGACTGCCAGTGGAAGAAATAACGGAAGCGTGAATAAATCGTCTCCTTCGAGCAGCTCGCCAGCAACTCCATCCAGAGCGGCTCGTCTTCCGGTTTGATCGGCCGGAAGACCACCTCCGTGCTGTCCTTCAAGTGCACGGTCTTGACGTACTTGTCGGGGTACGGCCGCAGCGCCAGATGCGAATACTGCTCGATCGGCTTGCCCACCAGCGCCGGATCGATTACGATCCGCGCATCGAGCGCGACCACCTCGGCAGGTGAAACGAGCAGCGGATTAATATCAAGTTCGCTGATCTCGGGATAATCCGCCGCCAGGTACGACAGCCGCATCAGCGTTTCGATCAACCGGTTGACATCAGCCGGCGGCCGGCCGCGATAGCCGTTCAGAAGCGGCCAAATCTTGAGCGACTCCAGCATGTGCCGCGCCAGCCGCGCATTCAACGGTGGAAATCCGAGCGCGCGATCACGCAGCAACTCGGCTGCAGTCCCACCCATCCCGACCATCATCACCGTACCGAACACCGCATCCTTCTTAATCCCCAGGATCAATTCGATCGCATCCTTGCTGTTGATCATGCGCTGCACCGTCACACCGTCGATGCCGGCCTGCGGCCGAAGCCGTTTGGCGTTGGCGAGAATACGTTCAAAGGCCGTCCGCACCATGCCGGCATCCGCCAGATCGAGCTGCACGCCGCCGACATCGCTCTTGTGCGTGATCTCCGCGGAGTGAATCTTCAATACGACCGGATATCCGAGCCGCTCCGCGATCTGCACCGCCTCATCCGCCGTCGTCGCCACGAACGGCATCGTCGCGGAAATTCCGTACGCCTCGATCAGTTCCTTGGAAACCGACTCGCTCAGGATGGCACTGCCCTGAAAATTCTTGGCGACATACTGCTCCCGCAAAGTCTGCCGGTCGAGCGGAAATTCCACCGGCAAGTCCTCTGGAGTTTCATAAAGCCGTTCCAGGTTGCGCGCATAAGCCACCAAGGTCATAAACGCCCCGATCGCCTGTTCCGGCGTCTTGTACGCCGCCACGCCCTTGTCGATCAGGATTTGCAGCCCCTCCCGCATGGTCTGCCCGCCGAGAAAGGCCGCCAGAATCGGCTTGGCGGTCGTCTCCGCAAGTTTGCCGATCACTTTGGCCGCCGCCGTGGGGTTGGTCATCGCCTGCGGGGTCAGAATCACCAGCGCGGCATCGACTCCAGAGTCATCGAGCACGATCTGCATCGCCTTCTCGATCCGCTTGGAATTGGCATCGCCCAGCACGTCCACGGGATTACGGTGCGACCAGAACGCCGGAAGATTCTCGTCCAACTTCGCCAGTGTCGCCGCGGACAACTTCGCCAGCTCGCCGTTGGCGACAATCAACGCGTCGGTCGCCATTACCCCCGGTCCGCCGGCGTTCGTGATAATCCCCAGCTTTGCTCCGCGCGGAATCTTACCGCGGCCGATCAGCTCCGCGCAGTCAAAAATATCCCCCATGTCATCGACCCGCGTCAGTCCGATCCGCTGAAAAGCCGCGTCGTAAACAGCATCCTCCGACGCCATCGCTCCGGTGTGCGAAGCCGCCACTTGCGCCGACTCGGGAAATCGCCCCGCCTTGTATGCCAGGATTGGCTTGCTGCGCGCAAACGCCCGCGCCGCCGTCATGAACCGGCGCGCACGATTTATCGATTCGATGTAGAGAATGATCGAACGCGTGTTTTCATCTTCGCCGAAGTAATCGATCAGGTCGCCGAAATCGACGTCGACGGTGTTGCCGATCGATACAAAGTAGGTAAATCCAATCTTCCCCTCCATCGCCCAATCGAGCACGGAGGTGCAGAGCGCGCCCGATTGCGAGATGAACGCCACATTCCCCGGCTTTGGTATTCCCGTAGCGAAACTGACATTCAGCCGCAGCGCCGGCACGATGATCCCCAGGCAGTTGGGGCCGATGATCCGCAGCTCCGGGAAACGCCGGGCTTCAACCTTGATTTGCTCTTCAAGCGCGGCGCCCTCGGCGCCGGATTCCTTAAACCCCGCCGACATAATGATGATCCCGCAAACTCCCGCCTCGCCGCATTCGCGCACCAAACCCGGCACCTGTTGCGCCGCCGTGCAGATCACCGCCAGATCCGGCTTGTGCGGCAGACTTCCGATATCGGGAAAGCAGTGGATGCCGAGCACGGCCTCGGTTGCCGGATTGACCGGATAGACAACTCCCGTAAACCCGGCGCCGACCAGATTGCTCAAGACCTTACCGCCCACGGAATTGGGATTGGTGGTGACGCCGATTAAGGCGATTCGCTGCGGTTTGAAGATCGAATCCAATCTATGCGGTCCCATACTCTCTCCCTCGCCTCCCGACTCGAACCCGTCACAATTTACACAAATGTCTATCCACTGTCGGTGCTTTCTTCGGTTGATTCGTTGCAGTTGGTTCGAAAGCTTGCCAGCGCACTTTGAAGGTCTTACTTTGAGACCGCTGCTTCAGGGAATCGGAGGGCAAGACGCTATGGAAAACCGAGTTGACAAGAAATCGAACAACCAAGTCGCCGGCCTGATCGTTTCGATCGTCATCTGCTTTCTGCCGGCCCTGATCGGCGCCCGCTTCGGCCCCGACGAATGGTACTTCCAGTTGCGCAGACCGTCCTGGACGCCGCCCGGCTATCTCTTCGGGCCAGTCTGGACCTTTCTCTACGCCGCCATGGGCGTCGCCGCCTGGCTGGTCTGGCGCCGACACGGCTGGCGCGGCGCTCGGACAGCCCTCGCATTGTTCATCGCACAACTGGTGCTGAACGCGGCCTGGACCTGGATCTTCTTCGGTCTGCACGCACCCGGCGCCGCGTTTTTCGAAATTGCCGTCCTTTGGCTGCTGATTCTCGCCACGCTGATCGCGTTCTGGCGGAAGCAGAAGGTTGCTGGCATCCTCCTGCTCCCCTACTTGACCTGGGTCTCCTTTGCCACCGCACTGACCTTCACGATCTGGCAGTTGAACCGCAGCGCCACTTGATCTCAGTCAATCGAACTGCTGGCACCGCCCTTATGGACGGTCAATTCCCGCAGCAGTCCGTCGAGATGATACACCTCGTCGAGCAGGAAGAGGACGTAGCGGATATCCACCGCAATCGTGCGCGTCACATCCGGTATGAAGAGATAGTCTGAGGCCACTCCCTCCCAGTTACCGTCAAACGCCAGACCGATCATCTCACCCTTGCCGTTGATCACCGGACTGCCGGAGTTGCCGCCGGTGATGTCATTGGTCGTCAGGAAATTCACCGGCACATCCTTGATCACCGGATCTTCATAGCGGCTGTGCTTCTTCTCCCTGCCAACCTGACTAAGTTGCCCCGGCACAATGAAGGGATCAACACCGGTTTCCTTGGCCAGGACGCCGCTAAGACTCGTCAGGTAGAAATGCCGCTCGCCGTCGCGTGGCGTATAGCCCTTGACCTCGCCGTAGCTGAGCCGCATCGAGCCGTTGGCATCCGGGTACATGTTGCCGTTCTTCCACTCGGCATACGCCTGAATCAACCGCGGTGACAACCGCGTCAGCGCGCCGGAGAATTCCTTGTTCTGCCGCAGCCGGTCATCCATTTCGGGACGCAGCGCGATCGCCAGTTGGAAAAATGGATCATCCAGCTTCTCCAAAGTACCCTGGTCGGCACTCAGCATTTCAAGCCGCGTCGCGACTTCTCCCAACTTGGTGCGGGCAAAGGCGTCATCGAGATATCTCTCAAACGCCTCGTCCGACATGCCGGCAAAAGTCTTGTCGATCGCCGCGATCCGCTGTCCCTCTGGAAGTGCCAGCGCTCTGCGCAGACCGTATTCCAGCTTTTCGCGGTCAACCTGCGGCACCAGATTGATCTGCAGATCCTCCAGCCACTCGCGGGTCGATGTCGTGTCGCGCTCCTGATAGCCGCGCTCGCGCTCCAGGTCCGGCTTCTGCCGCTCGAGCGCCCACTTGTAGAGCCGGCTCGCCACGGCCAGGTATTCCGCCGACCAGTTCAGCCGCGACAAGACAAAGTCCTTCTCATCATTCGCACGCTTGGTCTGGTACAGGCTGTCCAGTTCCGGCAAGACGTGTCCATAGCGGCGTTCCAGCTCCCCATTCGTCTTGAGGAACTCCGCCAACTGGCGCTCGTCGTTGCGCTTCTTGTTCAGAATGCCCGCTTTCTTGAACCCCTCCAGTGTACCGTAGCTGTTCTTCAGAGTGTTGTTGATACCGGCATCGTCCGAGGCCAGCCTCAGCGCCACCGTCGAATCGCGCCGTCCGGCCTCGCTCATGATCTGCAGATAATCCTCCATCACCTTGATCGAGCGCGGATACTCGAACGACAACTGATTCTCGATGTCGAACGAGCTGACGTAGCGCTCGGTGTAACCCGGGAAACCGAGCGTCATGCAGAAATCCCCTTCCCGAATTCCTGCCGCCGAGACGGGCAGATACACCGGCGACTGATAGGGCACGTTCTCCTTGGCGTATTCCGCCGCGCGGCCATCGGGCCCGACGTATGCTCGCAGGAACGAGAAATCACCCGTGTGGCGCGGCCACATCCAGTTGTCGATATCGCCGCCAAAATTGCCGATGGCGTACGGCGGCACATACACGATGCGGATATCTCGCAGTTCGAGATACTTGTAGAGCATGTACTGCTTGCCGCCAAACATCTTTGCCACCCGGCACTTGATGTTGCTGCTGCTTTCGCACTGCTTTACCAGCTTCTTGATCGCCATGTCAGTCACCCGGTAGCGCTCGAAATCGGAAATCCCTTCCTTCACGTCCGCCAGCACCAGTTCCGTGACATCTTCGATCGATTGCGTCACGCTGATCTTGTAGCCGATTGCCGGGATTTCTTCCGCCAGGGTCGCGGCATAAAAACCGTCGCGCAGATAGTTCTGCTCGACCGTACTCTGCTGCTGAATCGCGTCAAAGGCGACATGATGATTGGTCAGGATCAACCCCTGCGGCGAGACAAACGAACCGGTCGCACCCACCTGCACCACGGCGGACGCAATCCCGGTGCCTTCCGGATTGTAGATCTGCTCCGGTGTCAGGGTCAGACCCCGCTTGGCCAGATCTTTGAACGAAAGTTTGTCCAAGTCATAGAGCGGCCACATCCCTTCGTCAGCAGACGCGGACGCAAACATGAAAACGATAGCCAGAATCGCGGCTATGCGGAGACTTTTGCGGTGAATCAAGCGAACCTCCTCGAGTGAAAGGCGTAATAAGGAGCAATTTTACCAGAATACAAGCAGAAACTCGCGATAACCGCAGTAGTCGCGGTCGAAATGCCCGTTAGTGAGTGCCCTTCACCAAATGCAAAGGCCGATCACGTCGCCATGACCGGCCTCGAATGACTGCGAAATCTCGTCGGATTATTTCTTGGAGCTGACGACCTCGAGAATGTTGATTTTCCGCTTCTTCAGCTCTTTCATGAACCAGGTGTAGTTGTCGCCGTAGATGCAATTTTCCGGCGGCACAATCCCCTTCTCTTTGATCTTGCCCTTCAGCAGCAACCGCACCGCCAGGGCCACTGGGAAGCCGGTGACGCGCATCATTGACGAGATGTTATTCTTCTTGTCAGCCGTATCCCACATGAAGTACTCGATCTTGACATTCTTCGCGCCCTTCTTGCCGGTCAGCGTGTTGTACATCACGCACACATCGGTCTCGCCCGGACGCGCCTTCAGCCGCGGCGTGATGATCGACAACAGGAACTCGCGCGGCGAAATCTTGTGGCCGTCAAAGTCCACCGGATCCGCATCAAGCATACCGCACTCTTTCAACGTCTGGACACCCTGCCAGTGGCTCGGCCAGCGCACGGTCTTCTCGGAAAACTCTTTCAGTTTCGGGCGCGTGAAGATGAAACTCGGCATCCCCGGCGTGACCGCGCATTCCAGCATCTCGTTCTTGCCGAATTTGTTGAACTTGAACGGCTCGAGTTCGCCGGCAGCGTTGATCTCGACAATCTTGCCGCGGCGAATCACCTTGACCTTGATCATGTACTCGCGCAGCACGTGCTCGAACGCCCAGGTGATCATGTAGCGCAGCGGATGATTGGCGGCATCCTTCTTGGAAGGAATCCCGCCGACCCGCGCCACCGCGATCTCCGACTTATCGATCTTGCGCATCCCCTCGCCCAGCGTCACGTTGCTCAGCCCCGGGGCGAATCCCATACCGTCGATAAAGGTCACATTGTTCTTGATCGCCGTCTCGTGAATCCAGTCGCCGTATCCATCGAGCGTCATCCCGGCCGGCAACTCCAAACCTTCGACTTCATAGGCGTCCGGACGCCGGTGGTACTCCTCCAGCATGTCGACGATGTTCAGGCCGTTTTCGACGGCGCAGTGCGCGACCTTGTAGCTCGTCTTGCGGTCCGGCATCGCCAGCGCGCCGACGTCGTAGCCGCGCATCACTTCCGCCAGCGCCGCCTTGTCATTGACGTCCACCACGTGCGGGACAATCTTGTCGCTCCCGATCCACTGCTTGACTCTCTCGAGCGCGTCCAGTCGGCGACCGGTGATGCCGATCGTTGTAATGCTGTCGTCTTTGGCCAAATCCCAGGCCACGGCCGATCCAATTTTCCCGGAGCCTCCAAACACGAGGGCTTTCATCGCGAAACTCCTTCCATTCGTTAACGTCTCAATGGCCACGGACACTGTGAAATCGAAATTCTCTCCCATTCGATCCCAACCACCCCAGGCCACACACGGATTGTGTTCTCTCTCAAGTTGCTACGGGCAAGCAGCACATGGCGGCGGCCCGCCGGCAAAGATGTAATTAATCAGGTAAACCGCATCAGAGATACTGACGGCGCCGCTGCAATCGGCATCGCCGGAAAGCAGCGGATCAGGCGCCGGCCCGCCGGCAAAAATATAGTTGATCAAGTACACCGCATCCGAAATTGAAATCGCGCCGGAACCGTCGGCATCACCGCAGACATAGCTTGCCGCGGTTTCATAGACGGCGATCAGAGTGTCGCTGGGCACCGCGACCAGAATCCGCACGGTGTCGGACGGCCAGCGCACAATCAGCGAATCGATTGTGGTCGCGGCGCCGACACCAAAGGCCGCCAGCGGCGGACTCTGATTCCAGCCACCGGAAACCGTCGTGATCTCGCGAATCTGCTGTCCTCCGCCCGTGACGACTCGTACCCGCGCGCCGATACTGCTCTTGTTCGAAATGGTACCCACCGCCTTGACCTGCAGCCAGTGATTGTCATCACCCACTTCGTTGCGGAACAAGCGGCTGCGGCAACTGGAGCCGTAAGTGTTGGCGAGATACATGTCCAGGTCGCCGTCGCGGTCATAATCGGCCCACACGCCGCCGCGGCCGTAGCAGCCCAAATCCTGCAGCGGGTTGATCAGGGCCCCACTGTAGGCGACGACGAAGACACCGGCGCCGTCGTTGCGATAAAGCTGATTCGGCTCACTGGCGCCGTTCGTCACGTAGAGGTCCAGATCGCCGTCGTTGTCGTAGTCCGCCCAGGCGCACCCCGTCGTGTAATACCAATCGTTCATCACGGCCGGAGTCACATCGGTGAAGGCACCGCCACCATCATTGCGAAAGAGCTTATTGCTCAGGCCCGACCAGTAAACGGCGACGAACAAATCGAGGTCACCGTCGTTGTCATAGTCGCCCCATTCCGCCGAATAGCTGTGCGAGGCAATCGCCAGGGCCGACGGCGTGACGTCCGTAAACGTGCCGCTGTCATTGCGCAGGAGTTTGCTCGGACCATTGAAATTCGCCAGATAGACGTCGGGATCGTTGTCATTATCGTAATCACCCCAGGCCGACATCTCGGTCTGCAGCGTATCGTTCAACGGTCCGGCGCCGACATCGACGAATCCCGAAGTCTCGTCATTGCGAAACAGCTTGTTGGCTGACGACAACTGCGACAGACAGAGATCAAGATCACCATCCGTGTCGTAATCGACCCACGCAGCGCCGGCACTGCTGAGGCCGTCGTTCAGCGGCGCACTGGAAACATCGGTGAAGGTGCCGCCACCGTTGTTGCGATAGAGCTTGTTGGCGCGATTGTCGTTGCGCGAAATGTAGACATCCTGGTCGCCGTCATTGTCGTAATCGCCCCAAACCCCCAGCATCCCCGTGGCTGCTGTTCCCATATTGCTCGGGGTCACTTCGGTGAATGTCCCAGCGTCATTGCGAAACAGGTGACTGGAATCGGGGTCGTACATCATGGTCAGGAACAGGTCAAAGTCCTGATCGTTGTCGTAGTCGGCCCATGATGTTGCTGCGATCGATCCGTAGCGCGATAAGATGCGGGGCGTTACGTCGTTCCATTCCGGCGGCGTAGCGATCTGGGCAAAGGCCGTCTGCAGATTGGGACGGCCGCCGATATTCCCCGTTGGCGGTGTGACCTGCGCCGTCGCCGTGTTCTTGAGTATATTGCGCAGGATCGCCGGTGTCAGCGTCCGGCCGTGCCCGCCGATTCCTTTCCATCGCCCCACACAACTCGCCACGGCACCGGCAACGATCGGCGCCGCGCTCGAAGTGCCCGCAAAGGTCTTTGTAAAGGCGTAGTTCGCGCCTTCGCTGTTGTAAGCATCCCCGTAGCCGGTCGTGAAAACATCTTCTCCCCAGCCCTGCAAGTCAAAACGGCCGCCATAACTGGAAAACGAGAGGCGCTGCAAATCGCCTTCGGTATACGTTCCGCCGGGATAGGCGCCGCCGGCGCCGACGATTATCGCTCCGGAGCCGTTGGGATGCCAGCTTAGTATATCCGTGTTGTAGGCCCCGTTGCCGCCCGTTTCGACCACGTGAATCCCGTTCGTCACCGCATTGACGATCGCCGTGAATACCGGATTCCAGCTCTGATTGTTGACATCCCCCCACCACTCGATCGGGATGTATTGCCCGACTCCATTATAGTCCCACTGCTGCTCCACCAGTATCACGTCCCCCGCATCGAGCTGTGCTACCGCCAACGCAATCGCCCCGGCGACATTCCACCCCGGCGTCGGACTCCCATAGTACGTCCCGCAGGTTTTCAGGGCGGCTCCATAGCAGATTCCCGTCGTCCCCCAGCCGTTGTTGTCGGAACACATCACGCCGATCACCGCCGTCCCGTGATTGTCATCGGTGTACGGGTCGACGACGTTGCTGTTGATCTGCGAGCCGGACGCCTTTGTGATGTCTGCATGATTGTAGTTCCAGCTGTATTCAAGATCGCACACCGTAACACCGGTGCCCGTCCCGCCGGTCTGCGTCCAGGCATACTGCGCGTCGATGCCGACCGGTGTCGCACTCGCCGGCCGCAGATAACCCTGGCCGGTGTCGAATGGCGGCGGCACCATCGGCGGCCGCATCGGCCTGGGAACCGGCCGCGCCCACTCGACCTCGGCCAACGCCTCAAGCTCTCGGCAAAGTTGCCACAGGTCCTGCTTGCCCTCCAGGCGGATGCGATAGATGTTGTTCAGGTTGCGAACTTCCTGGCCGGTACTCTGCTCCCCCTGGGCCTGCATTTCATCGAGTCGCTCTTCGGCAATCCCGCAACTGCGACGCCACTCGCGAACGCCCTTGCCGCCCAAAACTGCCTCGACCGCACTTAGTGATCGCCCCGTGATTTCAACCGCCTTTCCTCCCCGCATCCGCACTTTCAGCTCCGGCGCAAAGATCACCTCAATCAGGTCATCCTCGCACGCATAACGCGGAACCATTGACGATTCCTGCCGCATCGGGTCTTGTTCCGATCCCGGTGTCCCTGAAGTCGTCGGTAGATTGCCCGCAATGGCGGCCAATACTGCCGCCAACACCAGTGCTGGCACCAACAGCAGCGGCCGCAGGCTCTGTATTCGTCGATTGTGCATTTTTGCCACCCTCCGCTTGAAGGTCATTAAGGCGCGGGGACTGCGATCCGCTCCTCTCGATGTGAAGGCGGACAGTTGTTGGCAACGGAAAATGAAAGTGGGGCAGCGACGCAAAAAGATCCGCCTCCGTCTGCCGGACTTTCATTCCCCGCTTCGAAATGAGTCCCTACATGATCATAATCGACATTTTTCTCGCTATTGTCAATCGACGTTTCGTGCACGTCCGCGGCGTCGGCTCGATTTCCGTCGGGGGTATCTCACGCACTCATCATCGCAACCAGACCGCGACCTATCCCCTCGACATCCCTGTTTGCAACTTCTTGATAGACCGAACCTTGTGGGAATAGGCCTTCGACTAATCTGTCGTCGTGTCTTGCCTCAGTCCCCATCGCTTCACCTCACCCCGCGTCGGCGCTCTGCATCTCCCCGTCGTTGCGGAGATGTGACTTGTGAGATTCATTGTTGACAATATTGTCGTCTTTCGTATACTGAGGCGATTCATGGCATCTACTTCCGGGCAATCCCGCGTATGGTTAGCCCAGGTTCTGACCACGACGGGTATCCGAATTCGTGTGTGAAGCAGGTAAGCACTCGTTGCATGTCGCCCGAAAGTCTCCTGCCGGCAAAACACCCGGCCACGATATCTGAATTCACTATTTCTATATCACCAGCGGAGGATCTGATGAAGCACCTTCTCAGCACCGTGATCATCGCGGTAATCACGATTTGTCTGTTCGTCACCACGGCGGCGGCCGCCGTGCCGCAGATGCTCACCTATCAGGGCCGCCTGACGAATTCGTCCGGCACACCTCTGACCGAGATCGTTGCCCTGACCTTCACGATCTACACCGATTCCCTCGGGACCAGCACGCTCTGGACTGAGTTGCATCCGACGGTCGCGGTCGAGGACGGGTTGTTCACCGTCGTTCTGGGAAGTGCCACGCCCATTCCCGGATCGGTCTTCACCGGACTAGTGCGCTGGCTGGGGATCCAGGTCGACACCGACACGGAACTGCGTCCTCTCCGGCCTTTGCTCAGCGCGCCAGATGCCTTCCAGGCGCTGCGCGCCGATACCGCCAGCTTCGCCAAAACGATTGCCGACAATTCCGTTACCACTGGCAAAATCGTCAACGGTACGATTTCGTTCGCCGACATCGGTCAAAACGGTGCCACCTCCGGCCAGATCATGAAATGGAACGGCTCCGCCTGGGTCGCGGCCAAAGACTCGATCGCGCCTCCCGGCGGCGGCTGGGTCGACAACGGCACGGTCGTATCGCTCGTGACGCCGGCCGACACTGTGGCGATCAACACGACAGCGCGGCTCGGCAAGTTAAACATCGGCGGCAATCTCGGTCTGGGCGGTGAATCGAGCATCTACTTCGGAACCGACGCCACCCGTATCACCGGCATCGCCGGCGGCGATCTGCGGCTTGTTGCCGAAGATCTCAGCACCCTGACCACCGAAGATATCACCTTCGGACTCTACGGTGTCGAGTCCTGGATCAAGTTCGACAATGCCAATCGCCGCGTCGGCATCGGCACGCTGACGGTCGACGATCGCCTGCACATCGAAAACTCTACTTCCGGCGGAACCTGCTGGCTCAAAATTCAGCAATCGAATGGTACAAGCTGGGGACAGACCGGTCTGCGCATCCAAACCCCGACGAATACTTGGCACCTCCGCCAGGACTTGTCGACCTTCGCCAACTTCCCCGATGGCTCACTCTCGCTCTACAACAGCGGCGGCGCGATTGAAACCATGACCTGGCTTGAAAACGGCTACGTCGGCGTCGGCACGACCAACCCGACCCGCAAGCTGCACGTCTACGGCAGTATCCAGGTCAAGGACACGCTGTATGGTGGCGCGATCAATCCCACTCTCATGGCCGCCACTCGACTGCCCGACGAACCAGGCGTGGCCTCGCGAAAGGCGTTCGATGCCTACGGACTCATCAGCCTGACGCACGATTGGCAGACTATCCTTTCCCGGCAAATCACCGTTCCCGCAGCCGGATACGTCGTGGCGCTGGGTCATACCTGGATCTCGTACGACCACACCTACAACGACTACGATGCCGTCGAGGTCGGAATCTCCGATGACGGTACGACCGTCGATCTCGAGCGTACCGCCCATTTCGGCACTTCAGCCAATGTCGGTACCGGCTTGTATTCCTGCACGCTCGCGCCGCACGCAATCTTCCGTGTGACCGCTGCCGGTACCTACACTTACTACCTGCTTGGCCAGAAGTACGATGCCGTCAGCGCTCCCGTGCTGAATGCCGAACTGATTCTCCTCTACGTCCCGACCGCCTATGGCACAGTGCAGAGTATCGCCGACCAATCTGGATCGACCGATGACTTCTATCGACCCGAGTCATTCCGCTCCAAATCGACAGTACAACCAACCGGAGCCGATCCGGCGGAAGAACTGCGCCAGTTGCGCACCGAAATCGAATTGCTCAAGAAGCGACTTGATGAACAACAGCGGTAAGGAGACAGCAGGCGAGAAACACTAAAACGGATGCAGCAGGTAGAATACCAGTGACAGCGCCGCCAGCAGCCACTGGATCAGGTTGACCTGGCGCACCCGCCCGGTCAACAGCTTGAGCAGAGGCCAGACGATGAATCCAGCGGTCATGCCGATGCCGATATTGTAAGTGAAGCTCATCAGCGTGATCGTCAGAAACGCCGGAATCAACTCGGTGTAGTCGTCGAAATCGATCTTGCGGACTGAGGCGATCATAAACGACCCGACGATAATGCACGCCGATCCGTAGGCCGCGGCCGGCACCGCCGTCAACAGCGGCGCGAAAAAGAGCGCCAGCAGGAATAGTCCCGCCACCACCAGCGCCGTAAATCCGGTGCGCCCACCCTCCTCGATTCCCGCCGCCGATTCGATGTAGGCCCCGGTCGTCGTCGTCCCCAGTACCGGCGCGACCGTCGTGGCGATCGCATCCGCCAACATCGGCCGGTCGATATTCGGCAGATTGCCCTTGTCATCCAGCAAGTTCGCCCGCGCCGACAATCCCAGCAGCGTGCCAATCGTATCGACGAACGCCATCACGAAAATCATCACCACCACCGCGATCCCGGTCGTACTCAGGGCGCCCCGCAAATCCAATTTGCCGAATACCGGCGCCAAGCTCGGCGGTGCACTGACGATCCCCTGCGGCAGTGAGCCGGGGATGATGATGAAGTACAATCCGGTCGTGACCAACATGCCGATCAAGATTGCGCCGCGCACTTTCAACGCCAGCAACGCACCGATCAGGATGATGCAGAATATCGCGAGCAATACCGCCGGATTGGTCATGTCCCCAACCGTCACCGGCGCACCCGGCACACCCAGACGCACCAGCCCGGTCTCGTTGAAACCGATGAAGGCCAGAAAAATTCCCATCCCGACCGCGAAACTGTATTTCAAAGTCAGCGGGATCGACTCGGCAAACCTCTTGCGCAATTTGGTCACCGTCAGGATGATGAAAATCACCCCCGCCAGAAACACCGCCGCCAGTGCCATCTGCCACGTCAATCCCATCACCCCCACCACGGTGTAAGCGACAAACGCGTTTTCGCACATGTACGGCGCTATCGCAAACGGGCGATTGGCCAGAAACGCCATTACGATGGTGCCGAACGCCGCCGCCAGGATCGTCGCCGTCGTGGAGGCTTCGCGCGGGATTCCTCCCGCCGCCAAAATGGCGGGATTCACAATGATAATGTAGGCGAGGGTCAGGAAGGTCGTGATGCCGGCCAGCGTCTCGCGCCGGTAGGTCGTTCCGAATTCGGTAAATCGAAAGAACCGTCCCACGAACTGGAAGATAGACCATTTACCAGATATTTCAATCAAAATGTCCCCCTGCGACCAGTGATCACTGTCTCATCTGATGCCGGCTCGAGTTTTCGGCGCGAGCGTCGTCGTCTATTGTAGCGAAGGTCAAACTGACCACCATCCTCGCGAATGACCGGACCGAATTTCTCAAAGCTGCGCACGTCCCCGAATCATCACTCAACTTTCCAGTTCGTAACCACTTACGGGTTCCGACGGTGCCGCGGCCGATCGATTCCCCTGCCTTCGACGGATTACACCCCTTGACAACCCCGCTGACCGTTCTATATTGCAGTCAAATAGCATACTTCAATCAAGGTCTTTTTGTCCAACATATCCCGTCTTGTCCACCTCGGCTCGGGAGGGAGAAATTCTATGAGCAAAGCGTTACGGTTTGCCACGATCGTCGGCATGACCACGATCCTGGCATTGGGATTACTTTTCCAGCAAGGCACGGCTGAGCCGAACGCCTGGACGATCGTCGCCACCTACCAGATACCTAACGACGCCTCAGGACTCGCCTGGGACGGCACTAATCTCTATTGCGGCATCTACGGAACCGCTGGGAGTAACATCTACCGCATCAACCCGGCGAACGGTTCTTACGTGCTACAATGCACCGGCCCGCAGGCCGACGCGTATGGCCTGACCTTCGACGGCACCGATCTTTGGACGACCGATCACCCGAGTTCCTCGCAACCCGCCAAGGCGATGGAGTTCTCCCTCAGCGGCGTCTCCGGCGCGCAGTTCAACCTGCCCGCTACCTACATCTCAGGTATCGCCTATGAGAATGGTGACTTCTGGGTTACACGTTATTACCCCGACCCCAGCCAGGTCTACAAGGTCAACGGCCTCGGTGCGGTGCTCAAGCAATTCCAGGCACCCGACAACCAGCCGTGGGACCTCTGTCTCGCCAATGGCACACTCTGGATCGCCGACTACTGGGGCGACATGCTGTACCAGGTCGACACCGCCTCGGGAGCGCTGCTTGACAGCCATGCTTCGGAGTCGGTTGATCCGGCCGGCATTGTCTGGGACGGCCAGTACCTCTGGTACTGTGACGAAGGCGCCTCCAGCAGCTACGATAAGCTCTACAAGATCGATCTCTCCGGCGGCGGCACGCCTGATATCGACATTCCCGCGACCAGCCATGACTTTGGTTCGGTTGTGTTGACCACCAAGGAAACATGGAACTGCGTGATTCAGAATCTCGGGACGGCCAACCTCGTCGTTGACAGTGTCGCGATCAGTGGCTCACCCTACATCACCTGTCCCAGCGTCTTTCCGCTGACGATTCCGGCCGCCGGCGGCGACAGCATCGCAATCAACTACGAACCGACCTCGCTCGGTCCGTTAGCCGCGACGGTCACCGTCTACTCCAACGACCTGATCACCCCGGCGGTGCCGCTGACCTTGACCGGCTTCGCCGTTAATTCCGGCCCCGATGTCTTCCCGCTGGCGAATTCGCACGACTACGGCAATGTGCGCGTGCGCTCCTACCCGCTCTGGACGATGGAGATCCAGAATACCGGCACCGAGGTCCTCTCGATCAGCGACATCAGTTCGACCGACGCGAATTTCTACATCGACGGTCGGGTCACCTACCCGTTGCTCGTCGATCCCCTCGATACCGTCAAAGTCCCGATCTGGTTCTGGCCGCAAGCGCCGATCATCTACAAAACCACGATCATTATCACCAGCAACGATCCGACCAGCCCCTACCAGTTCGATCTTGACGGCGCCGGCGTGATTCAGGAACACTCGATCGGCGACACCCTCTGGAGCTTCATGATCACCACCGGCTGGGATCCGAGCCCGAAAGCAATCATGCCGATTGTCGATGTCAATGGCGACGCCATGCCCGATGTCATCGTTTGCTCCGAGGACGGCTTCGTCCGCGCCTTCAACGGCAATGCCTCCGGCGCCGGTGATATCATCTGGGAGCATGCGCTCGCCGCCGGTTCGATCTACAACCAGAACAGCCTGATCGTCATCCCCGACATCGATGAGGATACTTACCCCGATGTCGTCGTCGGTTCCTCCTGGGGTGGACGCTATATCGCGGCGATTTCGGGACGGCTCGGCAATACGATCTGGACGCACTATACCACCAACTACGGCGACGGCGGCTGGATCTACCAAGTCGACGCCCGTTTCGACTACAACAACGACGGTTCGCTCGATGTGCTGGCCGCCACCGGCGATGACGCCGACGGCATCGGACCCCGGCGCGCCTACTGCCTGAACGGCTTGACCGGCGTGCCGATCTGGGAATGCCTGCTGAACGGACCGGTCTTCAGCGTCATCGGCGTCTCCGACTTCACCGGCGACGGCCAACCCGATGCCGTTGCCGGCGCTTCCAATGCCGACGAAACCCAGGGCTTCGTCTACGGCATCAACGGCACCAACGGCGCGATCTTCTGGACCCACCCGGTTTCCGGTTCCTCCGTCTGGGCGCTGGCTCAGCTCAACGACGCTAACGGCGACGGCACCGCCGATGTGATGAGCGGCGATTTCAGTTACACCACCGGCGTCGCCGAAATCCTCAACGCTCGCACCGGCGCTATGCTCTACCAGCAGTCGGCCCTCGGCTCGATGCTCAACCTCGTTCCGATCGGCGACGTCAACGCCGACGGCTACGTCGATATCATGCCCGCCCACACCTCACCCTCCGCGAATGCCCTCAGCGGCAAAGACTGCTCCTTCATCTGGTCGCAGTCAATCCCCGATAAGCCCTGGTGCGTCTCCGCCACCAACGACCTCGACGCCGACGGTCACAACGATATCGTCTTCGGTACGCTCTACTCCAACAACTATGCCTTCTTCATGAACGGAGTTAGCGGTTCGACCTTGATGAGCGTGCCGTTCCAATCGCCGGTCGATGCCGCCCACGCGATTCCCGACGTCGTCGGCGACGTCTCCTACGAACTGGTGATCGGCGGTCGCAATGGCGAGTTGGTTTGCTATTCCGGCGGCACCGAGGCCTCGCCCAACCAGGCACCGTATCAGGCCTCGAATCCGAACCCGACCGACGGCGCGACCGGCATCGCCTTGACGCCGACCATGACCTGGACCGGCGGCGACCCCGATGCCGGCGATCCGGTGTACTACGACGTCTACTTCGGCACCTCGCAGCCGCTCAACTTGATCAGTCCCAGTCAGCCGGAAGCCTCTTATACTCCTGGCCCGCTGGTGGCCAACCAGACCTACCTCTGGCGCATCGACACTAAGGACCTGCTTGGTGCCTTGACCCCCGGTGTAACCTGGTCATTCACCACTCAGGGAGATTATGTCTGCGGCGATGCTGACGGCAACAACGTCATCACGATCTCGGATGCCGTCTATCTGATCACTTACATTTTCGCCGGCGGCCCGGCGCCTGATCCGATTTTGTCGGGTGATGCCGACTGCAGCGGCGCCGTCAATATTTCCGACGCCGTGTACTTGATCAATTACATCTTCGCTGGCGGCCCCGCACCCTGCGCGACCTGCAAGTAGTCTCGGACGATTGACCTTTCAAACCGGAAGCAGCCCCGCTGCTTCCGGTTATTTTTTTCGGAGTGTCGGCTTGACAGCCCGCCGCCAATTCTCTACCTTCGCGCGACACGGAAGCAGGCACTAACCCTTCACATCGAGTCAACTCGACGCAACGAAGTTCTTCTGCATGAACCGCCGGCACCCGAACGCACAGCTTGTCCTCGAAGACGGCCGGCGTTTTGTCGGGCGGCGCTTCGGCTCGCAGGTCGACGCCGACGGCGAGGTCGTCTTCAATACCGCCATGACCGGCTATCAGGAAATCCTGACCGATCCCTCCTATGCCGGGCAACTCGTCGTCATGAGCTATCCCCAGATCGGCAACTACGGCATCGCCCGCGCCGATTCCGAATCGCGCAAGCCGTTCCTGAGCTCGCTCATCGTCAAAGAGTGCAGCCGCATCAGCAGCAATTGGCGCTCAGCCTACACGCTCGATCAGTACCTGGCGGCGCGCGGCATCCCCGGACTTGAAGGCATCGACACGCGCATGCTCGTCCGCCATCTGCGTTCGCGCGGCGCCCTGCGCGGAGTGCTCGGCAGTATCGATATTCCCGCTGACACGTTGATCGAACGCGCGCGCAATATCCCCTCGATGGCTGGACGCGACCTCGCCTCCTCGGTCTCGCAGATCAATCCCTACGCCTGGGACGAAAGCTCGATTGCCCTCAGCCCCGACTGGCAACAGCGCGACCTCTTCGCAACTACCGCCCATCCGGAGTTCCACGTGGTTGTGCTCGACTACGGCGTTAAGTGGAACATCCTGCGCAACCTGGTCGACGTCGGCTGCCGCGTCTCAGTCGTGCCGGCGCGCACCGATGCCGAACAAATCTTGTCGGCGCAGCCCGATGGCGTCCTGCTCTCCAATGGACCCGGCGATCCCGACCCGCTCGATTACGCCGTCGCCAATATCCGTCAACTACTGGGACGCGTGCCGGTGTTCGGCATCTGCCTCGGCCATCAACTACTCGGCCTGGCCTGCGGCGCCAAGACTTACAAACTCAAGTTCGGCCATCGCGGCAGCAATCACCCCGTCCTCGACACCGCCAACCGCCGCGTCGAGATCACCGCGCACAATCACGGCTTCGCCGTCGACGCCGACTCGCTCAGCTCTTCGCGCGCCGCCATCACCCACATCAATCTGAACGACCAGACCGTCGAGGGTTTGCGCTTACTGGACGTTCCCGCCTTTTCGGTGCAGTACCATCCCGAGGCCGCCCCCGGTCCACATGACGCTCACTACCTGTTCCGGCGCTTCGCCGACTTGATGCGCGAATTCCGCGGCGAGAAATCGACCCATGCCCCGGCGCCCTGATCTCCACCGCGTCCTCGTCATCGGCTCCGGCCCGATCGTCATCGGCCAGGCCTGCGAATTCGACTACTCCGGCACGCAGGCAATCAAGGCACTCAAGTCGGAGGGCATCGAGGTTATCCTCATCAATTCCAACCCGGCCACGATCATGACCGACCCCGATCTGGCCGATCGCACTTACATCGAACCCCTGACCGTCGAATTTGTCGAGAAGATCATTGCCCGCGACAAACCGGATGCCGTCCTCCCCACTGTCGGCGGCCAGACCGCGCTCAATCTCGCCCTCGCTTTGCAGCAGGCCGGCGTGCTGGAACACCACCACGTCGAAATGATCGGCGCCAATGCCGACACCATTGCCGTTGCCGAAGACCGCCAGTTGTTCAAGCAGGCGATGGTGGAAATCGGCCTGGAGGTTCCCCGCAGCTTGTTGGCTTCGTCGCTCGCTGAAGCCCGCGCCTTCGCTGCCGACAACGGCTACCCGATCATCGTCCGGCCCTCGTTTACGCTCGGTGGCTCCGGCGGCGGTATCGCGTACAATGCGGAAGAATTCGAGGTGATCGTCGCGCGCGGTCTCGGACTTTCACCCGTGCATCAAGTCTTGGTTGAGGAATCGTTGATCGGCTGGAAAGAGTATGAACTCGAAGTTATGCGCGATCGCCGCGACAATTTCGTCGTCGTCTGCTCAATCGAAAACTTCGACTCGATCGGCGTCCATACCGGCGACTCGCTGACCGTCGCGCCGGCGCAAACTCTGACCGACCGCGAATATCAGCGCCTGCGTGATGCCGCCGCCGCCATCATGCGCCGCGTCCGCGTCGATACCGGCGGCTCCAACGTGCAGTTCGCCGTCAACCCGGACAACGGCCGGCTCGTCGTTATCGAAATGAATCCGCGCGTCTCGCGCTCGTCGGCGCTGGCCTCGAAAGCCACCGGTTTCCCGATCGCCAAAATCGCGGCCAAACTCGCCATCGGCTACACGCTCGACGAAATTCCCAACGACATCACGCGCATGACTCCGGCCGCGTTCGAACCCGCCATCGACTACGTCGTGACCAAGATTCCCAAGTTCGCCTTCGAGAAGTTCCCCGGGGCCGACGCAACTCTCGGCATCCAGATGAAGTCCGTCGGCGAGGTCATGGCCATTGGCCGCACCTTCAAAGAGTCGCTCTTCAAAGCCCTGCGCTCACTCGAAGCCGTGAAGCCGTTTCGTCCCGGCCCCATGACCGACGAACAGCTCCGTGCCGTGCTCGCCCAACCCAATGAAAATCGCATTCATTTTATCGTCCACGCACTCGAACAAGGCTGGAGCGTCACCGAGATTGCGCGCCTGACCTACATCGACCCGTGGTTCCTCGACCAGATCGCCGAGTTCGCCGATCTGCAGCGAACGCTGCGGGGGCGGTCGCTCGAAAGTGTGTCGCTCGACGACCTGCGCCTCGCCAAAGAATTCGGTTTCTCCGACCGCCGCATCGCCTATCTGACCGACGCCTCCGAAGATGCCGTGCGCGCGCGCCGTCACGAATCCGGCATCCGTCCGGTTTTCAAGCGTGTCGATACCTGCGCCGGCGAATTCCAGTCGTTTACGCCTTACCTGTATTCAACCTACGAAGAGGAAGACGAAAGCGAGACTACCTCCGGCCGCAAGGTGATGATCCTCGGCTCCGGCCCCAACCGCATCGGCCAGGGCATCGAATTCGACTACTGCTGCTGCCACGCCTCCTTTGCGCTGCGCGAGGAAGGCGTCCAAAGCATCATGGTCAACTGCAACCCCGAAACTGTCTCCACCGACTACGACACCAGTGACCGCCTCTACTTCGAGCCGCTCACGCAGGAGGATGTTCTCGAAATCTTCGAACGCGAACGACCCGATGGCGTCATCGTGCAGTTCGGCGGCCAAACCCCGCTGAAACTGACCTTGCCCCTGGCGCGCGCCGGCGTCCCGATCCTCGGCACACCGCCCGACTCGGTCGATCTCGCCGAGGACCGCGAACGCTTCGCCGCATTCCTCGACCATCTCCAGATCCGCCATCCGGCGCATGCCATCGCGCGCAGTCTGGCCGAAGCCGATGCCGCCGCGCGCGAGCTTGGGTTTCCGCTGCTGTTGCGCCCCTCTTATGTACTCGGCGGCCGCGGCATGGCGATAGTCTACGGCCTCTCCCGTTTCCACAGCTATCTCACTCAGGCCTTCGATGCCGCGCCCGATCAGCCGGTGCTGATCGATAAATTCCTGGAGGACGCCTTTGAGGTCGATGTCGACGCCATCGCCGACGGCAATGTCTGCATCATCGCGGGCATCATGCAGCATATTGAAGAGGCCGGCGTGCATTCCGGCGATTCCAGCTCGGTGCTGCCGACCTACATGGTCAGCGATCGCCACCTCGAGGAAATCCGCGCCGTCACGCGGCAATTGGCGCGTGAACTCAGAGTTGTCGGCATGATGAATATTCAGTACGCCATCGCGGACGGCGAATTGCACGTGCTCGAAGTTAATCCGCGCGCCTCCCGCACCGTGCCCTACGTCGCCAAAGCCACCGGCCAGCCGCTGGCGAAAATTGCCACCCGCCTCATGCTCGGGCGCACTCTGCGCGAACTCGGTCTGACCGAAGATCTGCCGGTGTCGCGCTACTTTGTCAAGACGCCGGTCTTCCCCTTCGTCAAGTTCCCCGGTGTCGATCCGCGTCTGTCACCGGAGATGCGCTCGACCGGCGAGGTCATGGGCGTCGGCAACGACTTCGGCAGTGCCTTCTTCAAAGCCCAATTGGCCGCCGGATTGCGGCTCCCCGCCGAAGGTGCGATTCTCATCAGCGTCAACGATCGCGACAAGAAGGGCATTCTCAGCGTTGCCCGCAAATTCCACGCGCTCGGTTTCACCGTCATGGCCACCACCGGTACCGCGTCGTTCCTCAACGATCTGGGTGTCGATGCGGTCAGCGTCCTCAAGGTTTCCGAAGGCCGCCCCAATTGCGTCGACGTCATCAAGAGCGGCAGCGTGCATCTCGTCATTAACACGCCGCTCGGCGAAACCTCGCACCGCGACGGCTGGTCGATCCGTACCGCCGCCCTGCAGCACAATGTGCCCTGCATCACCACGCTCTCCGGTGCCGCCGCGGCGGTCGAGGCCGTCGCCGCGCTGCGTCGCGGCCAACTCGAACCGCTCGCGCTGCAGGAACTCAAAGACCGACCCGCCCCCGACTCCCTCGTGTGAGATTGTTCGTTTATCTGATAGACGCGCGTTGCTGAGCCGGACGCAAGCGCTCCTGCAGTGCCGCCCGACGATTGCGGCTCACGGCATGCTCCGACCCATCCTTAAGCACGAGTTGACACCGCCCGAGCGCCAGCAGGCGGAATTCCCTGACCGCACTCAGGTTGATGATCGACGTCCGGTGAATCCGTAAGAACCGCGTGGGATTGAGTCGCTCTTCCATTTCCCCGATCGATGCAAACAGCAGGTGCGTCTTGCCGCGCACCGAGATTTTCACAAAGTGATCATCGGAGCGAATCCAGTCGATCTCCGCCGTCTCGATCGAAAGTGACAGCCGCCCTGATTTGACGAACACCCGCTGCAGATAACGCGGCTCGTGCTCAACGGCCGGCTGATGATGCCAGTATTCGAGTAACTCACGGATGCGCCTGGCCTGCCGCCGTCGCGGTCGCCCGTCCAGCTCGCGGCGCGCGCGCGCCAGCGCCTGCCCCAGCCGCTCGCGTCGAATCGGCTTGAGCAGATAATCCAGGGCGTGATACTCGAACGCCTTCACCGCATAACGATCATAGGCCGTGACAAAAATTACGATCGGCGCCGACTCCCCCAGTCGCTCCAGTACGGCAAACCCGTCCTGACCCGGCATGTGAATATCGAGGAACATCAGATCCGGCTGCAACTCCGCCGCCGCCGTCACCGCCGTACGGCCGTCTTTGCATTCTCCGATGATCTCGACGTCGTTGCGATCGGCCAGCAACAACCGCAGCAGTTCGCGTGCCGGCAGTTCATCGTCAACGATGAGCGCGCGCATTGGCACGGGCAGCTTCGCCGCCATAGTCACTTGCCTCTCTCGTCATGGAATAAGGAATCTTGAGTTGCACTCGATACTCCGTCGGATCGCTCTCAACCGTAAGCAGATTCTGGCGGCCTTCGTAAAGGTATGCCAGTCGCTCGCGCAGATCCGCCAGGCCGCGGCCGCAGCCTTCCGTCAATCCTGCCGTTGCGGCCGAGACGGAGTTGCTGACTTCCAGATAAAGCCACTCGTCCGTCCGATGACCGGTAATCCGCACCCAGCCCGCGCCGTCCGCTATGCCGTATTTGACGGCGTTCTCGACCAGCGGCTGCAAGATCAAGCTCGGCACCATTGCCGTTTCGAGCGCGGCATCAACACTAACCTGCGCCGCCATCGACTCCGGGTAGCGGCGCGCCATCAGACTCAGGTAGAGTCGCGTAAATTCCAGCTCATCCGCCAACCGGACAAACTGCGCTTCGCTGCGATCAAGGCTGAGTCGCAGCAGGCTCGCCAGATCGACCAGCGCCTCATATGCCGGCGCCTTGCGATCGCTGAGGACCAGCGCCGAAATCGCATTCAGCGTGTTGAACAGAAAATGCGGATGCAATCTCCCCTTGAGTTGCTCCAATTGCGCTTTCGCCAATTGCCGCCGCAACTGCCCCTCCAGCCGCTCGCGCTTCAGCAATCGCCGGTAATACAGCGCGCCGTGCTCGATGCCGACCACCACCCAGAACGCCAGAAAGTACCACGTTGAGTGCATCGTCATTACAAAGTCCAGCATCTCGCCGAAACCGAAACTCCCCGGCTCATTGATCACCGCCAGGATGACCAACGTGTAGCCGACCGAATAGGTCAAGGTCAACGCAGTGCCAAGCAGCAGCAATATGGCCAAATGGCGCCAACGGAAAGCCCGATCAAGCCGGAATCGCGCGGCGATCATGAAGATCACCGGCACCAGCGCACCCCACAGATACCACACGCCACACTTGGCCGCCACCAACTCCCACCACGTGTAGGGATACTGCCCTTGCGGGAACAACCACCAGTGCGTCGCCGAGCCCAGCGCAATCAGCGTCCACAGCAGCAGCGCCGCGGCGACGCGCACTGCCCGCGCCGGCACGGCGCGCCGGATTAACTCCAGCGTCGCGCTGCCAGTGGGGGCATCGTCTCTGGACCAGACCTCGGAATAAGCCATATCATTTTTAACGCAGAATTCGCCCATTCCGTCTAATCCAATTCGCACTCCCTCGACAAGATTGGAGTAACGCCGGCAGCCTGATCCTGCCGCCGGCGTCACCGTTGTTCTGGCCCGGGGAGATGACCAGGCGCGCCACTACGGACAAGACGCGCACGGTGCCGGGCCACCGGCGAAGATGAAGTTGATCAGATACACGGCGTCCGAGATCGATACTGCACCCGAACAGTCGGCATCACCCGCAATGACCGGATCCGGTGCCGGGCCGCCCGCAAAGATGTAATTGATCAGGTACACCGCATCCGAGATTGATAGCGCCTGGCTGCCGTCGGCGTCGCCACAGACGTAATCACAGGCATCCCCGATGCCGTTGCTGTTGGCATCCTCCTGTCCCGGATTGGCGACATCAACGCAATTATCGCACGCGTTCCCCAATCCGTCGCCGTCGCTGTCGAGTTGGTCGTCGTTCGCGATGTTCGCGCAGTTGTCGCAGGCATCGCCCAGGCTGTCGGCATCGGCGTTGGCCTGGTCGAGATTCGCCGCTGTGCTGCAGTTGTCACAGGCGTCTCCAACCCCATCCCCGTCGCCGTCCTGTTGCGGCGCGTTGGCAACCGCCGGGCAATTGTCCAGGCATCCGACGCCGTCACCGTCGCCGTCCTCACAGGTCTCGACGAGTGTCAGCGTCTGATTGACGCCCACCATCGCGGTGTCGAAGACGATGCCCGACGGCCACTCCACGCGAAGATGCTCTGCGACCGTTGCCGACTTCAAACCAAAGTGCAGCTCGAACGAATTGTGCCCGAGAAAGGTATTCTGCGCCGAAATGTCGCGCGTCTGCCAGACCGAATCCCCGTCGATCGTCGCCTTGACCCACACCCGCGCACCGATCGCGGCGCCGTTTGATCTCTGCCCGATCAGCTTGACCTTCAGCCACGAGTTCGGACCGGCGTAGTCGTTGCGCAGCAGCAAGCGTTTGTTCGCGCCCGACGCTACGGTGAAGATGTCCATGTCGCCGTCGTTGTCGAAATCACCCGCCGTGCCGCCCGAACCCTGCTGTTGCGTGCTGACATGATCGCCCATGAAGTCGGCGAAGAAGGTTCCGCCTTCGTTGCGGTAGTACTTGTTGAAACCGATGTTGACTGTGTAACAGTCGAGGTCCCCGTCGTTGTCAAAGTCCTGCCAGATGCTGGACAGTGAGACCGTCTGGTCATCGACAATCTCTTCGCCGGACAACTCGGAGTAAACCCCGCCGTTATTGACGTAGAGATCATTGCTCCGGAGTCCGATCGAGGCGCCGCCCCAGTTGGTGCGATAGCCGTCGAGGTCGCCGTCGTTGTCAATATCGATCCAGTTCCACACCTGGCCGTCGCCCGGGTCGTCCGCCAGCGGCGAGGTCAGAATCCGCTCGAATCCCGGCACGCCGGTCTCCTTCAGCCGATTGCGGTACAGGTCATCGAGCCCCGGAGTGGTCGTGGCCGGTCCGCTCCCAATGAACAGGTCAAGATCGCCGTCCAGGTCGTAGTCCTGCCAGTTGCCGGAGGTGTATGGCTTTAGACCCGTGACAATGACGCCAGTGTCGATCACCGCAAACGTATAATCGGGCGGTCCCTGGTTGCGTAACATGCGATTGGGCCGTTGCGGGTTGCCGACGAAGCCGGTCGGGAACGTGATGACCAGGTCGATGTTGCCGTCGCTGTCATAGTCGCCCCACGCTGGGCTCCAGCCGCGCAGGTCGCTGGTCCCCATCTGCGCCGATGACACCTGGGTAAATGTCTCATCGCCATTATTGCGATAAAGAGCCCCGCCGCCGGTGCCTGCCAGGAAGCAATCGAGATCGCCGTCATTGTCATAGTCGGCCCAGGTTGTGCCCAGCGCAAAGAAAGTGCCTGATGTGATCGGCGCGTTGGTGATCCGCGTGAAACCGCCCATCCCGTCGCCCTTGTACAGCTTGGTCTGGTTCGGATCAACGACAATCAGATCGAGTGCCCCGTCATTGTTATAGTCCACGAACGCGCATCCGGTATAGGTCGCGTTGGTAACATCAGTCACCACCGGATTCGCCGGATCCGTGATACGGATGAACGCCGTCTGGGCCGCTGCCGGCCCGTTGGGCATCGCGATCAGAACCATGATCGCGAAGACAATGCTAATCGTTGTCGGAAGATCTCTGTGGTGCATGCTCCTCTCCTTCGACAGGTATGGATTGCCGGATATCGCATTCGTCCGGAGGCCGAGATTTGCCCTCATCGGCGGCTGCGGAACTCGAGTTGTATATGTTGGGAGACGGACTCACTGCACCGGCAGCCAATCCGATTGCGCGAACCGCAGCGATTTGTTCGTGAACGGCGCTTTGCGACTTGCGGAGCAAAAAAAAACGGGCGGACCGACGTCCGCCCGTTGCTTACCCGCAGTGCGAATTACTTACAGGCTGCACAAGGTTCGGGACCGCCCACGAAAATGTAGCTGATCAGATACACCACGTCCGAGATCGTGATCTGGGTGCTGCAATCGACATCACCCGCCAATTCCGGACTCGGGAGTGGACCGCCCATGAAGATGTAATTGATCAAGAAGACCGCATCGGAGATGTTCACTCCTGTGCTGCCGTCGGCATCGCCGCACAAATAGCAGTAGGTCGTGCCGAGGCCGTTCCGATAGTGTTGCTTGATCCGCCCCTCGCCCAAGATCCCGTCATAAATCGCCAGTTCGTCCAGCACGCCGCCGTAGCGATAATACGGGCTGCCGTTCGCCCAGCCGACCTGCATCGGCTTGTTCACACCCGCGCGTACCGGCGCCGCCACCGTCACCGAGGCGTTCAGCAATCCGTCGACGTACAGCCGCGATTCGCCCAGGGCGTTGTCTCGGATATACACCACGTGATGCCAGACTTCGTCGTTGACGTCGACCGTGCTATACAAGTCCGTATCGACGCCAAAGTAGCAGCGCAGCTTACCCGGATTCTCGCTCGTGCGACACGACAGGCCGATCCACCACGGATTCGTGATGTCAAAGCGCGACAAGATCACCTCGTTGCAGGTGTAATCCGAACTCGTACAACCGCAGTCGGCCTTCATCCAGAATTCAATGGTGTAGCTGTCCGCGGCATCCCAGTCATAACTGTCGTCATCCGGCACAACCACCTGGTCGTCGACGCGATCAAACAACTGCGCCCCGCCGACAATCCCGCTCACCGGCGTCGGACAATTGACGCAGGTTGCGTCGGCTTCTCCAACGAAATCAGCATAAGCACTCCCGGCCGTCTCGTCCAGCTTCCAGTAGTGTGTCATCTCGGGACTGCAGGCACTCGCAGGTTCGACAGCGATAATAAACGGCTGGATATCACTGCCCTCAGTATTGGACGCCACCACCTCAACATTGAAGTTGCCGCTGGTAGTCGGTGACCAGGTGATCAGCCCGTTGGTATTATCGATAACCATCCCGCTCGGGTACACGCTCAGCGCATAAGTCGGTGTCGGGAATCCGGTCGCATTGACATCGTAATCATACGGCGTACCGACCATGCCCGTCGTCACCGGCGCCGAGGTTATCTGCGGCGCACTGTTACCGAGTGTGCAGTAACCGATGCCGAACGCGCCGTTGTCGAAGTGCTCGGCAATCGTCGCCGCATCCAGCGCAACATCATACAGCGCCAGCTCATCGAGATCACCGTCGTATTGATAGCCGTTGCTGTAATAGCCGATTCCCAGCGGCACGCTCCCGGACAGATCCTGTCCCGGCGCCGCCAACGTCTTTTCCAGCGCGCCGTCGACGTACAGCAAGTAGTTTCCAACCGCTTGGTCGAACACGCACGCGACATGATGCCACTGCCCGTCGTCGAACGGCGTCGTGCTCAACAGATCGGTCGTGCCGCCGAAATAGCAGCGCAAGCGGTTGACGTCGCCGGCATCAAAGCCGCAATTCATCCCGATCCACCAACCACCCGATACCGTCGGCGACCGCCCGACAATCACTTGATTGCAGGTGAAGGTTGGCGAGGTGCAGCCGCAACCGACCGGTCGCGCCCAGAATTCCACCGTGAAGCTGGCTGTCGCCGGCCAATCGAAGGAGTCGTCATCCGGTACATCCACCCGATCATTCACGCCGTCGAACTGCAGCGCGTTGCCCGCGACTCCGAGGATCGAAGTCGGGCAGTTTGTACACGCACCTGGATTTGACCCGTAGCTGTCGGCATAGTACCCCCCCGTCATCTCGTCGTATTTCCAGTAGTGGCTCATCCCCGGCAGACACCCGGTCCCCATCACCTTGAACGTCGCCGCATCGGCGTCTGTCAGCGCGCCCGGATCAGTCGCCGTGAACGTCACCGTCTCCGCGCCCGTCCAGGTCGGAGTCGGTGCCGTAATCGTGACCACCCGATCGACGATCGCCACCGTCAGATCGACATTGCCCGCGTAACTCCAGCCGATTTCGCTGTCAAGATTGTCCGGGTCGCTGACATAGTCGTCCAGCGTGATCGTCGCAAATGGCGATCCCGCCGTCACCACCTGATTGGGAATATCCGCCACCTCCGGCGGATCATTTACACCCGTCACCGTAAACGCCGCGGCATCGCTGCCGGTCGCGAGGTCGGGATCGGTGGCCGTGAAGGTAATCGTCTCGCTGCCGGTCCAACTCGGCGACGGCACGGTGATCGTCGCGATGTGGCTGCCGTCGATACTCACTGTTAGATCGGTAGTGCCGGCGTACGTCCAGTACAACTGGGCATCGGAGTGATCCGCGTCACTGACGTAGTCGTCCAACGCAATCGTCGCAAAGCTTTCGCCTTCGAGAATCGATTGATCGGGAATGTCCGTCACAATCGGCGGGTCATTCACCGCGGTTACCGTGAAGCTTGCCGCATCCGCGTCGAACAGGCTGCCCGGATCGGTCGCCGTAAATGTGATCGACTCGCTCCCCGACCATTCGCTGTTCGGAATCGTGATCGTCGCCACCCGGTTGCCGTCGATACTGACGCTCAGATCGGTGTTGCCCGCATAAGTCCAGAGAATTTCCGCATCGGTATGGTCGGGATCGGTGACGAAATCGTCGAGCGCGATCGTTGCGAAGCTCCCGCCTTCGGCGATCGTCTGATCCGGAATATCCGCGACCACCGGCGGCAGATTCATTACGCAATAAGTCTGCCCCGCACCTGCGTTATAGTGATTTTGAATTTCACTTAACGGCAGCGCTTGATTGTAGACCGCGAATTCATCGAGCGCACCGGAGTATTGGAAATCGGCGCTGTAGTATCCCAGCCCGATCGGCCCCGCGCCGGATCGATCCTTGCCCGCCGCCGCCAGGCTGTTGTCAAGAGCACCGTCGATGTACAGCAGGTACTGCCCCGCCGCCTGATCGTAGGCGAACACGATATGGTGCCAGACATTGTCGTTCAACGTCATGCTGCTGAACATGTCGATGCCGACATCGAAATAGCAGCGCAGCGTGTTCACCGGCCCCGATCCGGTGCCGCAGTTGAAGCCGATCCACCAGGGCGTCACCGCGGACGACCGCCCCGCCATCACCTGGTTGCAGTTCCAGGACACCTCCGTGCACAGGCAGCCGCCGGAGCGCATCCAGAATTCAATCGTGAAGCTGCTGCTCGCCGACCAGTCGAAACTACCGTCGTCGGGAACATCGATCCGGTCGTTGACGCCGTCAAAGTACTGCCCGTTGCTGACAATTCCGGCTCCAGATGTCGGACAACTGACGCAGGTAGCGTCGTTGCCGTTATAATAATCGTCAAAGGTGCCCCCCGTTGTCTCATTGAGCATCCAGTATCCCGTCATGCCCGCCGGACATCCGCTTGGTTGTCCGTGAGCCGATGCGATCCAGGAAAACCACACCAGCAACACGATGGCCAAAAACACCGTGCCGCTGAGCAGGTCTTTGCGATTCATACTATCCTCCAAATTGCTTCCCGCACTCCGTCTCAGTTGTGGTATCGAATTCTCGCGTCGCGCTCTCCCCCGCGGCCGGCGCGTTCAGTCACAGCTTCATTCGCCGCTTGTGCCCGTCCGCCTCCTTTCTTCAGCAAACAGGGCGCAGGCGCAGCGCGGGATTGAAGATGACCGAGACGCGCTTGAGTTCAGCCGGAATTTGCCCGTATTCTCAAACCGGGTAGAACTGAGGAGGGTATACTGCCGCGTTCCCGCGTAACCGGAACACATCGCTGCCAGCCGAGCCGACTCGCAAGAAACCCACGGCTCAGCCGAAACTGAGGAAGAACTTTGGCTGCCCGCCAACTTTGCTGCTCCCCTGACTGGTCAGTAAGTCAGAATTGGTTCAGATATGTAACGCCTAAATAATAACCCACCATCGTGTGCTGTCAAGTCCATTTTCATCGGTGCGCCGGAACTCGCTGCCACTCGACCCGCAAGCCATTCCGATTCAAGGCCTTACGCAATCCCCCCCCGGCGCTCCTGCGGCGAGTGGCACCACCTCAGCCTCGACCGGCTGATTTCACCTTGCTTCCTTTCCTGCTAATCAATTTCTTCCCAGCGAAGGCATTGAATCAGGAGCCGCTTATGACCATGCATCAATCTCCCCTCTGCGACGCTCTGCTCAAGGCTGCCATGGCCGAGCGCGAAGGACACAGCTTCTACATGATGGCCGCCAATACGACCCAGGACCCCAAAGGCAAGCAGGTCTTCGAACAACTCGCCCGCGAAGAACTCGAGCACCTGAGTTTTCTCAAGACGCATTACGATTCGTTGCAGCATACCGGCCGCCTCGACGTCAACGCGCGCCTCGGCCACGGCTCCGACCTGGCCGGCAGCTTTCCGATCTTCACCGCGGCGATCAAGTCGCGCGTCAAGGACGCCCATTTCGAAATGAGCGCGCTGGCCATCGGCATCCAGCTCGAGCGCGACGCCATCAAATTCTATCAGGAACAGGCGCAGTCCTCCCTCGACCCGGAGGCGCGCAAGTTCTTCGGCGAACTCGCCACCTGGGAGGCCGGCCACTACAACGCCCTCCTGCGCCAGCAGGAGGAACTCAAAGGCGACTACTGGTCCGGCGCCGGATTCTCGCCCTTCTAAACCGCCGCGCGCTTTCCGTTCTCCTGCCCGACTTCGCTCTACCGCGCGATTCTCTGCTTGCAACCCCGCCTGATAAATTATATACTTCATAGGTCGATAATATCAACGCGACCGCGCGTCGCTGTTCAGTTGGAGGACTCACCGTCGTGGCCGGATATTCGTCAACCCCCTTACTCGCCAAACTCGGCATCAAGCCCGGCATTCGCATTCGCCTCGTGAACGAGCCCGACAACTACTTGCGCCTGGTCGGCCCGCTGCCACCGGATGTCACCCTCGTTGATGCCCGCGCCAAAGTCGCCGATTTTATACACTGCTTTGCGACCCAGCGCCCCCGTCTGGTCGCGCTGCTGCCGCAATTCCTCAAGCAATTGGAACGGAACGGCATGATCTGGATTTCCTGGCCGAAGAAAACCGCGAAGGTCCCGACCGACCTGACCGAAAACGTCGTCCGCGAAGTCGCTCTGCCGCTCGGCCTGGTTGATGTCAAGGTCTGCGCCGTCGACGACTACTGGTCCGGCCTCAAGCTTGTGATCCGCAAAGAGAATCGCTGATCGGCGTTTCCCGCACCGGTTGACTTCCCCATCCCCCCGCGGTATCTTTTCCCCACGAGTTGATTATGACCAGTGGAGAGAATCGATCATGTCGCAAACCCTCGTTGAGAAGTTAGCCCAGAAATTCGCCTTCGGCCTCGAGTCCGGCCATGAAGTTCACGCCGGCGACTACATCTCGATCAAACCCGCCTACGTGATGACCCACGACAACACCGGCGCGGTGATCCCCAAATTCAAGTCGATCGGCGCCAAGAAAGTCGCCAACCCGCGCCAGATCGTCTTCACCCTCGACCACAACGTGCAGGACACCGGCGCGGACAATCTCAAGAAGTACGCCAAGATCGAAGCCTTCGCCAAAGAACACGGCATCGACTTCTACCCCGCCGGCCGCGGCATCGGCCATCAGATCATGTGCGAGGAGGGCTACGCCTGGCCCGGAACGCTCGCCGTCGCGTCCGATTCGCACTCCAACATGTACGGCGGTCTCGGCTGTCTCGGCACGCCGATCGTCCGCACCGACGCCGCCGCCATCTGGGCGACCGGCCGCACCTGGTGGCAGGTCCCGCCCGTCGCCAAGGTTGAACTGCGCGGCAAACTGCGTCCCGGCGTCACCGGCAAGGACGTCATCGTCACCCTCTGCGGCTTGTTCAACAAGGATGAAGTCCTCAATCACGCCGTCGAATTCGCCGGCGACGGCCTGACTTCGCTTTCGATCGACGAGCGCCTCACCATTGCCAACATGACCACCGAATGGGGCGCGCTGGTCGGGCTCTTCCCGATCGACGCCGTCACCATCAAGTGGCTGCGCGCCCGCGCCGACTTCGTCGCCAAACGCGGCCCGCAGGGTGTCCCCTCGGATGCCGACGGCCACGGCAGCCATCCGCGCATGAATCAAAGGCGCATCGACGAGCTTGAGAAGAACATCCCGACCGCAGACAAAGGCGCTGTCTATGCCAAAGAATTATATCTCGAATTGGATTCCGTCCAGCCGCATGTCTCCGGCCCCAACACCGTCAAGGTGATGAACTCCGTTGCGACAATGCGCGACAAGAAGGTCGCCATCCACAAGGCCTATCTGATGTCCTGCGTCAACGGCCGGATCGAGGACATCGCGCAGGCCGCCGCTGTCGTGCGCGGCAAGAAATTCGCCGCCAACGTCAAGTTCTATCTCGCGGCGGCTTCTTCCGAAGTGCAGGCCGAATCGGAACGCCGCGGCGACTGGCAGGTGCTCGTCGACGCCGGCGCGATCGTGCTTCCCGCCGGTTGCGGCGCCTGTATTGGTCTCGGCGCCGGCACGCTCGAAGACGGCGAGGTCGGCATCTCCGCCACCAACCGCAATTTCAAAGGCCGCATGGGCTCGCGCGAATCGCAGGCCTATCTTGCTTCGCCCGCCGTCGTGGCCGCCTCCGCCATCGCGGGCCATATCGACCTTCCCGGCGGCAACGGCGAAATCAAACCGATCGGCGGCGTCACCGGCGGCGCTGCCAAGGCCGTCGCACTCAGCAAGGTCACCATTATTTCCGGCTTCCCGGCTCTCCTCGAAGGCGAATTGATTTTCTGCCATCAGGACAACCTCAACACCGACGGCATCTATCCCGGCAAGTACACTTACATCGACGATTTCACGCCGCAACAGCAGGCCGGCGTCGTGATGGAAAACTACGATCCCGAATTCGGCAAACTCGTCAAGGCGGGCGACATCCTCGTCGGCGGCTTCAATTTCGGCACCGGCTCTTCGCGCGAACAGGCCGCCACCGCGCTCAAATATCGCGGCATCGCGCTGGTCGTCGCCGGATCATTCTCCGAGACCTACAAGCGTAACGCGCTCAACAACGGCTTCCTCGCCGTCGAAGCTCCCGAGTTGGTCAACGATCTCAAAAAACAGTTCGGCGCCGACAGACTCACCGCCAAGACCGGCATCTCCGCCAAGGTTGATTTCGCGCACTCGAAGATCGTCGCTTCCGGCAAAGACTATCCGATCGGCCCGGTCGGTGTCGCCGCGCAGGAGTTAATCCTGGCAGGTGGTTTAGAGGAGTGGGTGAAGGGGAGGTTGTAGAGGCAATGCTTGGCGCGATCGCCGGCGACATCATTGGTTCAGTGCACGAGTTCATGGGAATCAAGACGATTGACTTCCCGCTCTTCTGTGACAACTCTGATTTCACGGATGACAGCGTTTTGACCATCGCACTCGCTGATGCCATTTTGAACGCGTGCGATTACTCTGAACTTATGAAGAACTACTACTTCCGCTACCCCGGCCGCGGCTATGGAGGTATGTTCCATGAATGGGCTTCCAGCGCTGACAGCGATCCTTACAACAGCTGGGGCAATGGTGCTGCGATGCGTATCAGTCCGGCCGGTTGGGCCTACGACTCGTTGGAAGCCACCCTAGATCATGCTGCAAAATTCACTGAGGTAACTCACAACCATCCCGAGGGAATCAAGGGCGCGCAAGCGACCGCTGCCGCAATTTGCCTGGCGCGTATCGGCAACTCGAAAGAGGTTATTCGCGAATTCATCGCGACGAGGTTTGAATACGATCTCGCTCGCACCTGCGACGAGATTCGTCCGAGCTACAGTTTTAATGAGTCCTGCCAGCGTACGGTGCCGGAGGCAATCATTGCTTTTCTCGATTCGACTGACTATGAAAACGCCATCCGCCTGGCGATCTCGCTAGGCGGCGATGCCGACACCCTTGCTTGTATCACCGGCGGCATCGCCGAAGCCTTCTACGGCGGCGTCCCTCCGGCGATTGCCGCCGCGGCGCTTTCGTTCCTGGACGATCCGCTCCGCGAAATAACGATGGAATTCCACCAAAGATACTGCAAATAGCCCCGCAGTCTCGTAGGTCAAATCCCGTTCCCCTCCCACCCCCGCACACTGCGCGTCCGCATCATCTGGCGCAGGTCCGCCGCTTCATCGTGACCAAGGGATTTGACACCCGCTCTTGCTCGCGCGCAACCCCGTGGCGGCACGGTCTGCGCACCCGGCCTCCATGTCCTGCCTCAGTCTCCGGGCGGGCAGACCCAGCCCCTACGCCCGATGTTGTCATTGCGAGGAGCGAACGCCTCCCTTGAACACCCACCTCTCTCCATCGCGACGAAGCAATCTAGCCGTTCTTCGATCCGGCTGCCCTCGCACACCCCGTCTTCTCCCCTCTCCCTCTGGGAGAGGGGTCGGGGGTGAGGGGGGCTCCGTAGCATCGGCCACTCCTCCCGCACGTCACACCCCTACGCCGCTTTAACCTCCACGCCTGTCTCCCTTTCCGCGGGCTCAAAACGAGGTGTGTCGTTCGATCGCAGCATCTCGCTCTTCTGGGGAGAATGGCAGGCGGTGAGCCCCCAAACACCAACGGCGCCCGTCTCTGAGCGCCGTTCGCGTATCCCACCTCTGTAATTCTCGCGTCTCTAATGCGTCCCCTGAATCGTCGTCCAACTCGTGTCGGAGGCCGAGGTAATCCCCTTGACGCGCAAATCGAAGTCATCCGGGTTCGAGGCGTTGCGCATGGCATCCTCGTAGGTGATATGCCCGCCGCGGTACAGCTTCATAATCGACTGGTCAAACGACTGCATCCCGTACTGCACCTGCCCCGCCTCGATGAACTCGATGATCGACGAGGTCTTCATCGGATCGATGATACAATCGCGGATCGCGCCCGTCGTCACCGCCACCTCCACCGCCGGAATACGCCCCGGCATATCGGCCCGCGGCAACAACCGTTGGCAGATGATCGCCTTCATCGTGCCCGCCAGCAAAAGGCGAATCTGCTGATGCTGGTGCGGCGGGAAGAAGGAAATAATGCGGCTGATCGTCTCGACCACGTTCATCGTATGCAGCGTGCTCAGCACCAGGTGGCCGGTGTCGGCCGCGGCGAGGGCGATGCCCATCGTCTCGGCATCGCGAATTTCACCGATCAGAATTACGTCCGGGTCCTGCCGGAACGCGTGCCGCAGCGCCGTCGCGAAACTTTCCGAGTCGGCGCCGATCTCGCGCTGGCAGATGATTGATTTCTTGTCGCGGTAGATATATTCGATCGGGTCTTCGATCGTCACGATGTTTTCTGCGCGGTGCGAGTTGATATGCTCGATCACCGCCGCCAGCGAGGTCGACTTGCCCGAACCCGTCGTGCCGGTGACGATGATCAGTCCGCGCCGCGTCTCGCACAAATCCTGGATCACTTCCGGCAAGCTCAAGTCTTCAAATGACGGCACCAGCGTGTTGACCGACCGGATCGCGATGCCCGGCGTGCCGCGCTGGCGGTAGAGGTTGATACGAAACCGGCCCAGCTTGGTCACGGACAACGCCAGGTCCATTTCGCTGCGCGCGGCAAAGCGTTTCTGCTGTTCGGGAGATAAGATCTGCGAGACGATTTCTGCCATCGCCTCTTTGCTGATCGGATCGGTGTTGATCGGGACCAGCTTGCCGTGGACGCGGATGGTCGGCTTGATCCCCACCCGGAGGTGCAAGTCGGAGGCGACTTGATGCTGCATCTCCACCAGCATGTCACGCAGGTTCATCGGTCACTCCTTAAGTTTACTCCGAAAACGAACCGGTGCGACGGCTGGCGGACGGACGGCGACTTACGCCGGCTGCACCAAAAAGAGCACCTGACCGAACTCGACCGGCTGCGCGTTATCGACCATGCGCTGGACAACCACGCCGTCGAATTCCGCTTCGATCTCGTTCATCAGCTTCATCGCCTCGATGATGCAGACCGTCTGCCCCTTCGTGATCCGCTGACCCACCTCGACAAACGGAGGCGCGCCCGGTTCCGGAGAGGTATAGAACGTCCCCACCATCGGCGATTTGATCTCTTTGCCGGTCGGCGCGGCCGCTTGCGGCGCCGGGACCGGCGTCGGCGCGGCGTTCGGCTGCGGCGCCGGAGCGGGCGCAACTGCGGCCGACTCCAGCGGCGGCAACGTCGACACCGCCTGCGCCTTCGGAATCGCAATCGTCGTGCCGTGCCCGCCGTTGCCGTTGCTTCCGGTCGGACTCCGCTTGACGATCGTTACGTTACTGAACAACGTCTTGATGTTCAGCGACTCGATTTCCGAGGATTCCACCAACTTCACCAGTTTCCGGATAGTTGATTCTCTCATTAGCTTCTATGACCGGGTTGAATCAACCCTACTCCTGTTTATCGAGTTTTCTGACAAAAACTATAGCTCCAGCAACGACTTATCCGCCCGATTCATTACGCGGCAGCCGCTTCTGGTAATAACGACATCATCTTCCACCCGCACGCCGCCCCAGCCATCTAAATAGATGCCCGGCTCGACGGTGACCACCATTCCCGGCTGTAACACCGTGTCGGACAGCGGCGTCAGGCGCGGCTCCTCGTGGATCAGCAGCCCGATCCCGTGCCCCAGTCCGTGCCCAAAATTCTTGCCGTAGCCCGCCTTGGCGATGATGTCGCGGACGTGCTTATCGACAGCCGACCCTTTCAAACCCGCGCGCGCCTTCCTGGTTCCGGCAATCTGCGCCTTCAGTACCAAATTGTAGATCTTCTTCTGCCGCGCCGATGCCTTCCCAACCACCACCGTCCGCGTAATATCGGAGTGGTAGCCACCATAAATCGCGCCAAAATCCAGCGTTACAAACTCGCCCTTCTTGATCACCTTCGCCGACGCCCGCCCGTGCGGCAGCGCCGAGCGGTAACCGGAAGCAATAATCGTCTCGAACGACGGATCCTCCGATCCCAGCATCTTCATCTGGTATTCCAGCTCCGCCGCCACCTCGTTCTCCCGTACGCCCGGCTTGATAATCTGCAGAATCCGTCCGAAGCCCACATCGGCGATATCCACCGCCTTCTGAATCTTCTTGATCTCGTCGCTATCCTTGACCGAGGCCAGCGCCTCGACCATGCCGCCGGTCGGCGCCAGCAGCGCCTGCGGCAGCAGGCTCTTGATCATGTTGAGATTCCTGACCGTCAAGTACGCCTCCAGATATCCGACGCGCAGATTCTTCTGCAGCAGCCGCTTGATCTTGGGAATCTCGGTGTACAGCTCGCGCTGGGCGATCAGGATTTTCGCGCCCTTAACCTCCGTCCGCACCTGCGCTTTGTAGCGGAAATCGGTAATGAAATAGGCCTCGTTCAGGAACACCGCCAGAAGCCCGTTCGAGCCGCTGTAGCCGCAGAGGTACTTCACCTGCGACAGTTCGTTCACCAGCAGGCAGTCAAGGTTGTTCTCCTTCAGCAGCGCTTGCAGATTTCTGATTCGTCCGTGCATAAGCTCCTAACCACACATTATCAGTTTCGCGTACAGCCGGGGATCGCCCGGCGACTCCTGCAGCAGGCGGGCGTAGATGGCGCGCGCCTTGTCCTTATACCCCTGCTGGGCATAAAGATCCGCTGCGGTTTCAGTTAATAGGATGTCGTGTTCGGGTTGGCCGCCGCTCTCCTGGAACCGTCCCACTTCCTCCAGTCGCGCCGCAATCGCCGTCGAGTTCGGCTCCAACTGCGCTGCCTGAAGGTAATACTTCTGCGCCTCGGCCAATTGCCCCGCGTCGCGGAACAGATCCCCCAATTTGACCAAGGTCAGAGCGTTGTCGGCATCGCGCTTGAGCGCCTCCAAGTAGGCGAACGTCGCCGACACCGGCTGCCCGCGGCGCGCGTACAGGTCGCCCAGCACCTGCAATCCGGCGGCGTAGTTCGGATACTGCCGAATCCCGGCCTGCAGCAACTCGTACGCCCCGTCCCAATCGCCAGATTCAAGCAACACCGCCGCCCGACGAGCGAAGCCATAGTCTACGCCGCCCGGCTGAGACTTGTCGACTCCAGAGGTAGTACTTCCCCCGTGCCTGGAGAATGCGCCTTCTCGGGCAGAATACTCCATGACCCTCCCACGACTTAGTTCAACCACGATACCGCTTTAGGCCGGAAAGCGTCAAGAAAAAACTCGGCGCCGCCCGTCGCGACGACCCGGTGCCGGCTGACGAATTTCCATCACTCCTGCCGCGGCAGGTCTTGATTCCGCGCGCTCCCGGCGAGTTTCTGCTCTCTCCCAGTTGTCGGCGCGAAAACGCAGGCGGCCGCGGCTAACCGTCGCCCAGGAATCACTTTGCGCGGCACGTACTGCTCGTCCTGACCTCATTCCCTAAGTGCAATTCCGCTTTGATTTTGCCGAACTGCCTCATGTGAGGTCGCCTGCACTGCAAGATTCCTCTTGTCGGAACCGCCCTCACCCGTATATTTTATAAGTTTTGGTACTATTACGGACGGAGGAATTTTCCTGCTATGATGCAAGCTATGCGCAATAATACCCAGGTCATCATCTGGATCCTGGTGATTGCCTTTGTGGGTACGATCATTTTCGCCTGGGGTATGGATATCACCGGTAATCGCGGCGGCGGCACCGGTATGGCCACGAACGTCGTCGGCAAAGTCAACGGCCGCGAGATCCCCCTGCAGAACTTCGGCATGGTCTCCGAGCAGTTCATTGAAAGTGAACGCCAGAAGACCCCCGATAAGGACTTTACCGAATCGGATTATCGCAACGCCCGCCGCCAGGCCTGGAACGAGTTCATCAACAGCTACCTGCAGCAGGAACAAATCGAGCGCCTGAAAATCCAGTTGACCGACGCGGAAGTTGTCGACTTCCTCCGCCGGTTCCCGCCGCAAGAAGTTCAGGGGATCGAAATCTTCCAAACCAACGGCCAGTTCGACTACAACAAATACCTCTCGGCGATGGGCGACCCCCAGTACGCCGACCTCTGGCGACAACTCGAACAGATGGTCAGCCCCCGCCTGACCACCTTCAAGTTGCAAGAGTATGTCGTCTCCATGGTGCGCGTCTCCGATAACGAGCTTCAGGAGCAGTACCTGCGCGACAACGAACGGATCAAAGTCGACTACGCACTCGTGCCGTACTCCAAATTCCCGGTTCAGGCCAATGAAATCGACTCCAGCGAAGTCCGCGCCTATTACAGTGAGCACCCGGACGAATTCCGCGAACCGGACCAGGCCTACTACACGCTCTTCCGCCTGAACAAGGAAGCCTCGGCCAAGGACTATGACGCCGCGCTGCAGAAGGCGTTGGAGGTCAAGAAGCTGCTCGACGAAGGCGGCGACTTCGCCACCCTCGCCAACGAGTACACCGAAGACCCCTCCGGCAAGGGCAAGGGCGGATCGCTCGGCTTCTTCGCCCGTGGCGCGATGGTGCGCGAATTCGACTCCGCCGCCTTCGCGATGACTGACGGCGACATCTCCGCGCCGGTGAAGACCCGTTTCGGTTACCACCTCATCCACCGCACCGGCACGCGCAAAACGGTGGAGTTGGAAGAAGTCGAGGCCGCGCACATCCTCTTCCGGCCGCAAGTCTCGCAGGAAACGATGGATGAGTTGATGGCGAAGATCACTCGCTTCAAAAATGAAGCGACCGCCGCCAACGCCACGACTCTGGCCCAGGAACTCGGTATCACTCAGGAAGGCTCGCGCAAGGCCGCCAAAGACCAGCCGATCGGCAACTTCGGCCGCGACGAGGCCATCGAAAAATTCGTGTTCGAATCTGCGGAGGGCGCGCTCTCCGAGGTCATCGACCGCAATGAGGCCTTCTACCTGATTCGCAAAGACCGGCAAAAGACGGCCGGCGTCGCCGACTTGGCCGATGTCTACCCGGTTATCCAGCGCAAGATGATTGACCGGCGCCAGCGTCAGGGCGCCCTCGCCGTGGCGCAGCGCATCCACAGCGCCGTCATGGCCGGCTCTGCGCTCGCCGACGCCGCCAAGGCTGCCGGCTACGAAGTCATCGAATCCGGCTTCTTCCCCCGCTCCGGTCGTCTGCCCGGCATGGGCAATGACGCCGCTTTCATCGGATCGGCCTTCGCGCTCTCCGAGGCCAAGCGGTTTTCGCCGGCGGTCCTCTGCGGCAACGGCGCCGCGGTGATCGAGTTTAAGGAACGCACCGCCGCCAGCCTCGACGGGTTTGCCGCCGAACGCGACACGCTGCGCACCAAGGCCCTCCAGACGGCACAAAGCTCGTTCTGGGATAAGTGGTTCACCAAGCTCATCAATACCGCCGATATCGAAGACAACCGTCAGGCGATTTTCGGCGAAACCATGTAAACTTCCCTTCCCGCTCCAATGGGAGCAACGCGGCGAATCCCCCGATTCGCCGCGTTTTTCTTGGCCCGCGCCGCTGTTTCAATCTGCACCGCCCGGCTTCTTGACCCCGCTCCGACCGAAAAAATTTTCTCATTTCCGCGGCTCAAGCTTTCTCCGCCTGTTCCGATATGAAAAACAACAATTGTTGGTTCACGGATGAAACCCTCAGCGGAAGACAGGATGTGCCGCTTTGAACACGATGATGTCCGCACAAAATCGCACCGCCACCCTCGCTGACTGTCATGACCTGTCAGCGATCCTCAAAGATCTGGCGGCGTATCTCTCCGAGTCAGAGTTGCTCTCAGCCTTTGAGTCCCGCTGTGGCGCGCTGCTGCGCGTCGCCGGGGTCGCGTTGCAAGATTGCGACGGCGAAGCTGCGGCTGCTGATGAAAAACCACTCCTCGACCTGACTCTCAAATTCAACAACCAGTCGCGCCACCTGCGCTTGCAGCCAACCTTGCCCGGACTCTCCGAGCCGGCGCGCCAGGCTTTGCTCGATGCCATCACCGTCGGTCTCGGCGACTTCTACGCGCGAATTCTGGCGGAAGTTACCACCCCGGGACCTCCGGCGTCCCCTCCGACTCCGACCGCAGTCGCCGCGACGCCGGCCCCGCCGTCGGTCTCAATCCCCGACGATCTGGTCTCCGCCTTCGCGCACAAGATGCGCAATAATCTCAGCGCGATGATGACCGCGGCCGGGCAATTGGGCGATAACGGACTGATTGATACCAATCCCGACACCGCCATGCTCATCGGCGTCGTCGAATCGGCTGCCGAAGCGCAGCGCCGCCTGATCGATCGCTTTGTGATGCTCTCGCGGCCGGTGGTGGTGCGCCTGACCCGCTTTGAAGTCACCCCCTTGTTGCGCGCGGTCATGCAGCGCTACGCCGCCGTCAACGGCAACCAGATTGAAGTGAACGGTCTCGAGCACGAGGTCGTGATCGAAACCGACCGCGCCCTCTATCAGGTGATTCTCAGCGAGATGATCGACAACGGCTTCGAGGCCAGTCTGCGTCACGCCATTGTCCTCAATGCCGCCGTGCGCGATCAATTCTTCGAACTGACCTTCCGCAACGACTGTGCGCCGATGCCTGCCCACGTGGTTGACAATATGCTCAAGCCGTTCTTTACGACCAAGACCGGCCATGCCGGGCTGGGACTGCCGATCGCGCTGCATTACGCCCGCTTGCTTGGCGGCACCCTGCGCCACCGCTGCGGTCGCGAGGATGCCGAATTCACCATCGCGCTCCCGCTCTCCAACGAGGATTTGAATCGATGAAGATATACTTTCCGGAAAGGACTTACCCATGCCCAGCATTCTGATCGTCGATGACGATCGCAATCTCTGCAATGCGCTGAAACTGCTGTTGACTCGCAACGGCCACGCCGTCGAGTGCGCCTTTACCGCCGCCTCCGCACAAGAGTGGCTCGAAAAACGCCTCTTCGATCTGGTCGTCACCGACCTCCGCCTTTCCGACGGTCTCGGCATTGACATCATCCGCACCGCCAAACGCGTGCTGCCGGAAACCGAAGTCATCATGCTCACCGGCTTCGGCTCCGTCGACACCGCCGTCGAAGCGATGCGCTGCGGCGCCTTCGACTATATGACCAAACCGTTCAACGAAGCCGAGATGCTGCTCACCGTCGAGAAGGCGCTCGCCCAGAAGAAGATGAAAAACGAGCTGAAGCACCTCAAGCTCGCCTTCGCCGAAAACTACAACTTTGACAGCATCATTGGCTCCTCCCCCGCCATCAAGAGCGTCATCGACGTGATCAAGCAGGTGGCGCCGCAGGAGATCAATATCCTCGTCACCGGCGACTCCGGTACCGGCAAGGAACTGATTGCTAAAGCTATCCATAACAACTCGCAGCGCCGCGACGGCAAGTTCGTCGCCATCAATTGTTCGGCAATGCCGGAACTGCTCCTGGAATCGGAGCTGTTCGGCCACGTCAAGGGCGCGTTCACCTCGGCGACTGCCAACAAGAAGGGACTGTTCGAAGAGGCCAACGGTGGCACGATCTTCCTCGACGAAGTCGGCGACACCTCGCCCTCGCTGCAGGCCAAGCTGTTGCGCGTCCTGCAGGAAGAGGAAATCCGCCCGGTCGGATCCAATGAAACCTTCAAGACCAACGTCCGCGTCATCGCGGCCACCAATAAGAACCTCGAGCAAATGGTCGCCCGCGGCCGCTTCCGCGAAGACCTCTACTATCGCCTCAACGTCATCTCGCTGCATCTGCCGTCGCTGGCGGAACGCCGCGAGGACATCGTGCCGCTCGCGCAACATTTCCTCGCCCGCTACTGCGACCACTTCAGCAAGCCGCAGAAACGGCTTTCGGTCGGCGCCTGCGACAAGCTGATGGCGCACGAATGGCCGGGCAATGTGCGGGAATTGGAAAACACAATCAAGCGCGCCGTGGCCCTGTCGATTGCCGATGTCATCGATGTCGACAACCTGTTCCTGATGAAACCGATGCCCAAACGCGACGAACGCAGCGACCGCACTGCCGTCGGCGCCGAAACGGCTTCGCTGGAAGATATGCAGAAAGAGCATATCGTCCGCAGTCTGCGGGAAAATCGCTGGAATTACTCGATTACCGCGGGCAAACTGGGAATCGGACGCACCACGCTGTGGCGCAAGGTGAAGAAGTTCAATATCGTGAAAGAGTAGTACCCGGGGGAAATTCGGTCCAACTACCAATCACAGCGGCGTCGGAGAGCCCTCTCCGACGCCGCTGGCTTGTCTATCCGCACGGCGCGGCGCCGCCGGCAAAGATATAGTTGATCAGGTACACCGCATCGGAAATGTTCACCACCCCGCTGACATCAACGTCCGCAGCAGCCAGCGGCTCCGGCGCAGCTCCCCCTGCGAAAACATAGCTCACCACATAGATCGCATCCGAGATACTAATATTACTGCTGCCGTCGGCATCGCCGCAGAGGTACGCTAAATCGATCGTTAACGTCGCCGCGTTCAACAGCACCGACGGACTCCAGGTGTCGATCATCAGGTAGTAATGATTCGGCGGCAGCGTAATATCGGCGAACCCATACGGCATCGTATCGCCGCTGGTTGCCGCGGCCATGCACTTGTCCGTGGGCGGACAGATGGTGTCGAGCAGAAAACCGCTGCCGGCAACGCCGCCCGGATCAAGCACGAAGCTGAGGCTCAGTTGCTCCGTCAATTCAAAGTCAAAAAACAGATCCTCGCCGCCGTCGAATTCCTCCAGACATGTTGCCGAATAGTTGTCTTCTGCCGCCACCGTCGTGATCGATCCCTCCACATACGGCAGGCTGCTCGCCGCGATCGGAGGTAGCGACAGCGGCAACGTACAGTCGATGCCAAAGGGATCGTAGCTGATTTCCGTGATCAGAATGTCAAACTCCGGGATGCAATTCGGCGACGGCCACGTGTCGACCATGATGTAGTAGAATCCCGGTTGGAGCAGTAATCCCTGGATGCTGTGCGGCAATGTGCCCGAGGTCGTGCTCAGCCCCAAACAATCGTTGTCGGGTGGACAATTGTCGTCAATCACGATTCCCGTCCAGCCCGTTCCTTTCGGGTCAAGCGTGATCTGGCAGGCCAGCGTGCGCGTCACCTCTAGACGGATCACGTAGTCCTCGCCGTTGTCATAGGAACCGAGACAGGTCGAGGAATAGTCGTTCAGCGCGCCGCAGGTCGACCGGCCGTCGATCAGCAGCGACGACACATACGCTGGAAACGGAATTTCCTCGGCATTCAGACACGCACTGCCGCACGGCACCGGGTCATTCGGCGCACTGGGCTTGCAGCGCCCCTCCAGCATCCGCGCCAACAGGATCACCGGCAAAATGACTCCGACGACAAGAATCTTGAAAGTCGAAACTCGATCAATCGACATTCTTCCCTCCCGTATCCAGGAGTGAACTTCAGTGGTTAACGATGGCTTTGAGTGTACTGCGAGTATCTGTTCCAAAAGTATACTCACCGCTCCCCATTTGCAAGCTGATTCTAACGTCGGACTGTATATCTGAAGGAACCGTCACGCCACCGGGCGCTTCTTTTTCGGTCGAATCAGGAGCTCTTCACTGCGGCGATTGGCCAGGGCCGAGTCGATCGCCGGATCGGCCAGCAACGCCAGGATAAACTCGGAATCAGCCTTGACGACAAAGCGGCCGAGATTCTTGAACACGTTGAGCGCCTCGAACGTACCGCCGGATGCCTTGGCGGCACGCGCCACCAGTTGCTCCACCAGCTTGCCGATCTGCGCCGGTGTGCTCGAACCGATCTTCGACTTCTTCAGCGCGAACACCGCCTCAATCGGCTGTGTCTTCGCCGTCGCTGAGTGTAGAAGCGTCTTCAGATCGGGATCGGCCTTGGCTTTCGCCACCGGGGATTTCTTCTTGACCTTAACCGTCACGGCATCGTCTCCATCAGGTGCTACGCGGCGTGTTCGTTCGTGCCCAACGAAAATGCGTCACTTGGACTTGCTTTTCAACAGCAATTTCACCGCCGCCGCGGCATCCGGCAAACCGCGATTGGCGCGTTCGGCCTGCATGGCCGGTGCCAGCCGGCACGACTGGAAAATCGCGGTTTCCACTTCATTCACCGTGGCCCTCGATTTCGCTTGCCACAACAGCGCCGCCACTCCGGCGATGTGCGGCGTCGCCATTGATGTCCCGTCCATCGCCTGATACCCCGAGCCCGGCTTCGCGGAAACGATCTCCACCCCCGGCGCTACGATGTCCGGCACCAACGGATCGCGCCGGCGGCGAAATCGCTGGCTCGATGAGAAGTCCGCCACCGCCAGCTGCTTGTCAATCGCTCCCACCGACAACGCCTGCCAGTAGTTGCCCGGCGACCGGCTCGTCCCGGGACCTTCATTGCCGACGGCAAACACCGGCAGTACACCGCGTTCCCGCAGAATATCGGTCAGCGACTCAAAATCGTCCCACCACCCCCGAAATCCCAGCGACATGCTCAACACTTTGACCTTTTTGCCGACTGCCCAGTCCATCCCCGCCAGCACCCGCGCCACCACATCGCCCCCCTCGATCACGATTGCGCTCGCCAACTCCGCTTCCGGCGCCACCCCAATCGACTTGCCCGAGCAAGAGCGCCCGGCGATCGTCGCGGCCGTGTGCGTGCCGTGATCGTCGGTGTCATGCGGAGAAGGTGTCGGACGAACCTCGATGCCAAGCACGTCAAATTCGGCAAAGTACTTGATGGCCTTCTTGAGCGCCGGATGTCTCCCGTCGGCTCCGGTGTCGAGATGCCCCACCAGTACACCCTTGCCGGTCAATCCCTCTTTCCACAAGGCCGGTACGCCCAGCGCTTCGATCCCCCAGGTTACGGTTCTCGTGACCTTGGCCGCCGTCGTCCGTGTCGGCCGTATCAGGCTCACTTGCGGCGCACCCGCGACGGCTGCCACCAGTCCCTTCTCATTCTTGAGCTCGGCCAGTCCGTTGACGTCAATCGTGCCGAAGGCGATTCCCAAGTTCGGATAGTAGCGCACCGGCGGCGCCGCCTTCTGCTTGCGCGCCATGGCCTTCGTCAAGGCCGTCAGTTGACTGATTTCCGAGCGCACGAAGAAGTCCTTTAGCACCTCCAGCGGCCGAAAAGACTTCACCGCTGCTGCTTCCGGCTTCAGCGTGACAATTACGCGCGCTACTCCGGTCGCACGCAGTTCTTCCCGGACTAGTTGCGACATCGCTCTCCTCCTTTGCACCCACGGCCGTCCCATTCGTCCCGTTGTGGGACACTCCGTCTTGACGGCTCCCGAGCGCTAACACTATGCAATGCCTCACGAAATGCTTCCGCGCGCGCTCGGTCAAGCTGATTCTGCCCCCGCGGACACGACAATTTCAGCCGATCGATCTGTCCCGATTCCGGGACCTTTCTGTTTCCTGAAATTCCTCGAAATCCTTGGGAACCAACGGCTCCAAGGCGCGTTCCTATTGACAAATAGCTCTTGGTTGATTAGATACCGACGACATGTTTCGCAACAAAGCCAAGAGCCTGAAGAGCGAATTCGAGCAAGAGGCGATGGTCCATACCGACGCGCTGTATCGGACGGCGCTGCGGATGACCAAGAACCCTTCCGATGCGGAGGACTTAGTCCAGGAGACGTTGCTTAAGGCGTATCGCAGCTTCGACCGGTTCGAGCAAGGCACCAACGCCAAGGCGTGGTTGTTCAAAATCATGACCAACACCTTCATCAACAACTACCGGGCGAAGCAGAAGGAGTCGACGTCGGTTTCGTTTGACGACATCGACGACAGCGTTATGCACACGCAACTGCCCGGCTTGGTCGCCGAATCCAGCGATCCCGAGAAGGAGTTCTTCAACAAGATCATCGACCGCGACGTCGTCGCCGCGATCGAGAAACTTCCCGAGGAATTCCGCATGGTGGTCGTGCTGGCGTTCAACGAAGGGTTCGCCTACCAGGAAATCGCCGACATCATGGGGATCCAGGTCGGCACGGTCAAGTCACGCTTGCACCGCGGCCGCAAGATCCTGCAGAAGCTCTTGTGGGAGTATGCGAACAATAGCGATAGAGAGAAGGAACGAGCTGAACAGTGAATTGCCGCGAAGTATTAGCCAGGCTCTATGACTATCTCGATGCGGAACTGACCCCCGCCGAACGTCAGGATCTCCAGAAACATCTCGAACATTGCAGCGATTGCCTGCACAAATACCAACTGGAAGAACAATTCGACCGCGTCGTTCACGCCAAGCTGAATACGCCGTGCGAAGTCAACCAGCTCAAGACGCGCATTCTGGCCGAAATCGCCAAGATCGATCGCCAGCAGGGCGCCGCTCCCGCCGGGAACAACCGCAATCTCCTGTTTCTGCTGATGCCGATCGCCGCCGCGATCCTCATCACGGTGTTTCTGATCAATCCGTTCGCGCCGAAAAGGTCGGTGCTGGAGGCGGTCTATCCCTACGCTATGGAACACAACAAGTGCCTCGACCATGTGATGCAGTATATCGTCCAGTCGCACGACCCGGCGGAGGTCAAGGCCGCGCTCGCCCATATCGGCGCAGTGCCGGAGGACCTGCTGCAACCTCCCACCGGCCAGTTCCAACTCGCCGGCGCCGCCATCGCCCATGTCGATAATCACGACAACGCGCATCTGGAGTACACTTACGCGGGCGAGGAAGTCTCCGTGTTCGTACTCGACAAGAACACCATCGACAAGTCGCACTTCGACCGCCAGGATCGAGACGGCAAGTCGTTCTACCTCGGCTCCTGCCCCAAATTTCAGTACGTGATCTGGTCGTGCGAGCAACACGAATGCGTCGCCGTCAGCCTGATGCCTGAGGACAAGCTGCTCCAGTTCGCCTCGTCGTTTTAATCAGTCACCGGAAAATCTGCCCTTTTCATCGCGCGGAAAAACTACTAAGCGTTTTTCCCCTACTCCCCGATTCGCACCGCCGCATTGCGAAAATCAAAGGCTCGCACCGGCGCATTGTAGCGCCGCTTGAAACAATACTCGCGCGGTCCGGCGTGCGTACTGTCAGCCGCGACAATCGCGCGGCCGTCCCCTTCCACCACGCTGCGCCCCACTAAGAGCACATGCCCCGATTTGTCGGAAAACGAATTGTCGTCGCACTTGCCCCAGCGAAACCGCAGCGGCAAGGTCAACCCGCGAAAGCCTCGGTCATCAGTGGCGTAAAAATACAGCCGCGCCACCTCGCCGGGCCCGACTTGCGAGCGCGCCGAGGGATGCCGATTCGCCGCGTCCTGCTGATCCGCCAACCCCACCATCCGAATGAACGAAGCAACCGCCAGAGAATCGCCGCTCGTCAGTTTGCCGGTGCGCACTGCCAGGTACTCCCATTCGCCCTTCGTCAAACCGCCGAAGGCGGCCGAATCGAACACCAGTGCGTTGTGGTCATATTCGATGTGCAGATTGAATCCCCCCAACATCATCGTCGTATCGAGCAGCCATACGCTCGCCACAAAGCTCGTTCCCGGCGCCACCAGCGAATCCACCGCAATCACCACCCGCCCGGTCGTCACCGTCAGCGGCTGCGTCGTCTGCGCCATGACACTTGCCCCGCTGCTTCCAAGCGTGACGGCCAATGCCATATAGAGAATCTTCATAATCGTTATATGCGCGTTCCTTCCGCCCGGCGCCACCGCTTTCTGCTTGTGCCGCTCCCGTCCAGCCGATTTCTTGCCCTCATGATCCACCGCCGACCCGACTTCAGGACACATCGATGAAACGCTTTCTCCCCGTCATCGCTGCCGCCCTCGCGCTCGTCGTCTACTTCCTGACCACCTGCCGTGCCCTCTGGATCGGCGATTCGCCCGAATTCGCCCTCGTGCTCAGTTCGCTCGGCATCGCACATCCCCCCGGCTATCCGCTCTTTACGATCATCGGCACCTTAATCGTTCAGTCACTCGCTTTCCTGAGACCGATCTTTGCCGGCGGGATCTTCTGCTCCCTCGCGGCTGCGGCCGCCGTCGGCGTGATCTTCCAGATCCTGCGCCGCCACTTGTCTGATCTGACCGCGCTCGGCCTCAGCCTGATCTGGGCTTTCACCCCGATCTTCTGGGCCGAAACCAACGGCGTCGAAATCTACACACTCAACGTCCTCCTGATCGCGCTCTGCTTCTACGCGCTCGAATCCAAGACTCCCTACCGCTGGCCGCTGACCATCTATCTCTTCGGCCTTTGCCTCGGCAATCATCCTTCGGCATTGGCTCTGGCGCCGGCTCTATTGTATGCGTTTTTCACCGACCGCGAATACACCCGGCCGCGCCGTCTGCCGCTCTATTTCGCGTTGCTGCTGCTCGCCGGCTCAATCTACCTATATCTCTGGATTCGCTCGCTGCACAATCCTGCAACTGACTGGGGCAACCCCGAAGGACTTTCGGCGCTCTGGCAACATATGACCCTCAAGCAGTATTCCGGCTGGGTCGGCAATTCCTGGGATCATTTCGTGTTCTCGCTCCAGCTCTACGCCCGCGCCGTTATCGATTGCTGGTCGTGGCCCGGCGCGATCCTGATCGTCAGCGGCGCCGCAATTGGCTGGAACCTTGCCCGTCGCCGCACGATCTACGCGCTACTGATCCTCGTCACGGCGCTCATCATGGCCGCTTTCCACCAAGCCGTCAATCACGAGCCCTTCTTCCTGCCTCCATTGTTGGCGTCCCTGCTCCTGATCGCCAACAACTTCCTGTGGCTGCAAAGGCTGAAACTGCCGCAGCCGATCTGGGCTACCGCGGCAATGGCTGCTGCAGTTGTCCTCTTGGCACTCAACTATCGCAGTCAGGACAAATCCAACTATACGCTCTACGAAGATTACTCGCGCGCGGTGCTCGAAGCCGCCCCCGACAACAGTCTCCTCTTCGTCGCCGGTGACATCAACTCCTTCGGTCCGCTCTATCTGCAATTCGCCGAGGGATACCGCACTAACGTTGAAGTCTACGATCGCTCCGTGCGCAAGTGGCCGCTGATTGCGCAGGCTCGACGCTACTCACCAACCCTGGGCGACGACGTGTTGACTGCGCGGGCTCTGCTCTTGGCCAATTCTCCAAATCGCAAATTCTTCGCCAAAAGCCACTACCAAAACGAACCCGACTGGTGGGAGGGACTCGACTCCCTGCACTCCTATGGCCTGCTCTACGAATTCTCCCCGCCGATCGACCGACCGCGTCCGGTGCGCGCGTACCCGGCCGACCTTGACCCCGGCGATTTGATGTCGCGCGAACTGCTCGTCAATCTCGACCTGATCCGCAGTGAGGAGAAACTGCTGATATCGCCGCCCGACCGCGCCGGCGCCGAGGCCGACGTCCGTCTCGCCCTCCGTCGCTACAATAACGAACCGCGCGGACTGCTTCTCAATCAGGTCGGCATCTTCCTCCGCCGGGTCGGCATGCCCGATCTCGCGCTGGAAGCCTACACCCTCGGCCTTGCCAAGCCGATCCTCGCCGCCGGCCAGCGCGCCGAAATCCGCTTCAACATCTCGAACATCTACAAGGATCGCGGTAACGCTGCTCTGCAAAATCAGGACTTCGCCGCCGCCGCCGGTGAATTCGAGCGCGCGGCCGAATTCGATCCCGACAACCCCCGCTTGCTTCTCAATCTCGCCCTGATCTACGCCCGCCAACTCAACAATTCCGTCAAGGCGCGCGCGCACCTGAGCCGCTATCTCGAGCTTGAGCCAACTGACACCCAGGCGCGCCAACTGCTCAATTCACTGCCCTAAGACGATTCCGCCGTCACAAATATCCCGGGAACTTCTGCTGTATAAATGAGGAGTGGCGCAGCGATATTGCGCCTGTTGCGGTCCGCTTGATCGCCCGGTAGCCCACCCGCAGCGAAGCGCAGGGTGGGGGATTTGCATGGGAAAGGTGACTTATGAACTTCGATAAATACACAACCAAAGCTTCCGAAGCCGTCCAAGGCACAATGCAACTGGCCGGCCAACTCGGCCATCAGGCAATCACACCATTGCATCTTCTACTGGTGCTGATCCAACAGCGCGACGGCATCGTCCCGTCGTTGCTGCACAAACTCGAGATCGATGTCGCCACCCTCGCAGATCGCGTCAAATCCGAACTGACCCGCCTGCCGCAGGTCACCGGCGGCGAACCCTATGCTGCTCCGGAATTGCGCAAAGTCTTCGATCAGGCCGAATCGGAGGCCGGCAAACTCCGCGACGAGTACATCAGCACCGAGCACCTGTTCCTGGCGCTGTTGGAACAATCCGCCGTGCGCAATCTCGTCAAGACCGACCGCGACACCGTGCTCAAAGCACTCGCCGGCATCCGCGGCTCACAGCGCGTCACCGACCCCGATCCCGAGGGCAAGATGCAATCGCTGGAAAAATACACCCACGACTTCACCGCTATGGCGCGCCGCGGCGAAATCGACCCGGTGATCGGCCGCGATGAGGAAATCCGCCGCATCATGCAGATCCTCTCCCGTCGCACCAAGAACAACCCCGTCCTCGTTGGCGAACCGGGCGTCGGCAAGACTGCCATCGTCGAAGGCCTCGCCAAGAAAATCGTCGACGGCGACGTGCCCGAGACCATCAAGGACAAGACCTTGCTCTCCCTCGACCTCGGCCAGATGATCGCCGGCACCAAATATCGCGGTGAGTTCGAAGACCGCCTCAAAGCCGTCATCCGCGAAGTGGAAGACTCCGAGGGCCGCGTTATTCTGTTCATCGATGAACTGCACACCATCGTCGGCGCCGGCGCCGCGGAAGGAGCCATGGACGCCGGCAATCTGCTTAAACCGGCACTGGCCCGCGGCAAACTACGCACCATCGGCGCCACTACGCTCAAGGAGTACCGCAAGCATCTTGAGAAAGACGCCGCTCTTGAGCGCCGTTTTCAACCGGTCATGGTCGAAGAGCCCTCGATCAAGGACACCATCTCGATCCTGCGCGGTATCAAGGAGAAGTATGAAGTTCATCACGGCGTGCGCATCCGCGACAACGCCATCGTCGCCGCCGTCACCCTCTCGGCGCGCTACATCACCGACCGCTTCCTGCCCGACAAGGCGATCGACTTGATGGACGAAGCCGCCTCTGTGCTCCGCATCGAAATCGACTCCAAGCCGACCGAGATCGACCGCCTGCACCGCCGCATCCGCCAATTGGAGATCGAGAAGGAGGCCCTCAAGCAGGAGAAGGACGACGAGTCCAAACGCCGCCTGACCGACCTGGAGAAAGAACTCGCCGAAGCGCGTGAGGAAAGCGCCCAACTTGAGTTGCACTGGCAAAATGAGCGTAAAATCATCGACCAGATCAAAGACTTCTCGGCGCAGATCGATCGCCTTAAAGAAGAGTCTGCGCAGGCCGACCGGCGTGGCGAACTCCAGCGCGTCGCTGAAATCACGTACGGCAAAATTCCTGAGCTCGAGAAGAAGATCAAAGCCGCCAAGGACGAACTCGCCAAACTGCAGCAAGACCAATCGATCCTCAAGGAAGAGGTAGACGAGGAAGACATCGCGCAGGTCGTTTCGCGCTGGACCGGCATCCCGGTAGCCCGCATGATGACCGAGGAATCGGTCAAGCTCGCCCGCATGGAGGACGAACTCGCCCGACGCGTCGTCGGCCAGAAGGAAGCCATCACCGCCGTTGCCAATGCCGTTCGGCGGTCGCGCGCCGGCATTCAGGAAGAAGGCCGCCCGATCGGCTCCTTTATCTTCCTCGGTCCCACCGGCGTCGGCAAGACCGAACTGACCAAGGCCCTCGCGCAGTTCCTGTTTAACGATGAGCGCATGCTCGTCCGCATCGACATGAGCGAGTATATGGAGAAGCACTCGGTCGCCCGGCTCGTCGGTTCGCCCCCCGGCTACGTCGGCTATGAAGAGGGCGGCCAGCTTACCGAAGCCGTCCGCCGCCATCCCTACACCGTCGTGCTCTTCGACGAAATCGAGAAGGCGCACCCGGAGGTCTTCAACATCCTCCTGCAGATGCTCGACGAAGGCCGCCTCACCGACAACAAGGGCCGTACCGTCGATTTCAAGAACACGGTGATCATCATGACCTCGAATATCGCCTCGCAGCAGATCGCACATTTCGCCCACGACCGCAAGGCGCAGGAACAGGCCGTGCAGGAGGTGTTGCGCCAGACCTTCAAGCCGGAATTCCTCAACCGCGTCGATGACATAATTATCTTCCAGCAATTGACGCCGGAGGAAATCGCCCGCATCGTCGAACTGCAGATGCAACTCGTGGCCGCACGCCTCGAGAAGAAGGGCATCACCCTGACTATCACTCCCGCCGCGATTGCCTATCTGGCTCGCGCCGGTTTCGATGAGGTGTTCGGTGCGCGCCCGCTCAAGCGCCTGATCCAGAACGAAATTCTCGACGAACTGTCGCTGCGCATCATCGAACACAAAATCGGCGAAGGCGCCACCGTCTCAGTCGACTTCCGCAACGGCAAAATCGCCTTCGACTGATCACTTGTCCTCAAGACCTTCAGTCCGGTGCCCCACCGCTTGCGGTGGGTCTTCCAAATCCGCCCACTGTGCTCCACTGCCGCGAAGCGTCCCGAGGAACGAGGGATTGCGGTGGGATTCCCCAATCCATCTCAGGTGCCCCACCGCTTGCGGTGGGTCTTCCTAATCCGCCCCTGTGCCCCACCGCCGCGAAGCGTCCCGAGGAACGAGGGATTGCGGCAGGAACTCTCGACCCGCTGCAGTGACGCACCTTGTAGTGCCGACTTCAGTCGGCTTGTTGTCTCCCGGTGCCCCACCGCCGCGAAGCGTCCCGCGCAACGAGGGATTGCGGTGGGATATCCGCGTCGTCAGGAATCCCTTCCTGACTGCCCCTCCGGCTGTCGCACCAACCCTGCGCAAGCGCCGCAGTCCGTAATCTCCCCTCTCCTCTTGGGTGAGGGGTCGGGGGTGAGGGCCTTTCGTTGCCTCCGTCATTCCCGCGCCGTCAAGAATCCACCTTGGATTTGACAAAAATGGACAATCAGGTTATCTTAAGCGCGTACTTATTTAAGTT
>CAZFNN010000007.1:0-158910 GCA_964520555.1 uncultured Ignavibacteria bacterium | reverse complement strand
CTGAATGCAACCTTCACCGATAATGGCAATGGCACTGGTACTTTCGATTTCGATCCAAGCTTTGTCCAAGCAGGTATCTATAACGTTACCTTCATTGCCTCTGATGGCGCACTGGCTGATTCCGAGGTCGTCGCGATCACCGTCAATGAGGCCGGCAATCAGCGCCCGGTGCTGGCGGCAATCGGGCCGCAGAGTGTCGCCGAAGGCGCGGTGCTGAACTTCAATGCGACCGCAACTGACCCGGATGCGACCACGCCGTCACTGTCCGCGGTGAACCTGCCGACGAACGCCACCTTCCTTGACAATGGCGACGGCTCCGGTACATTCAACTTCGCACCTGATTTCGTGCAGGCTGGAGTCTACAACATCACCTTCATCGCCTCCGACGGCCTTCTGGCCGACTCGGAGATCGTCGCGATCACGGTGACCGATGCCGGCAATCAGGCACCGGTGCTGGCCGCCATCGGCCCGCGTTCGGTCACTGAAGCGCAGAACCTGAACTTCAGTGTCTCGGCAGCTGACCCCGATCAGACGACTCCAACTCTGGCAGCCGTCAACGTGCCGCTCAATGCGAGTTTCGTCGACAACGGCAACGGAACTGGTACTTTCGATTTCGATCCGAGTTATGTCCAAGCCGGTGTCTACAACGTCACCTTCATTGCTTCCGATGGCGCACTAGCCGATTCCGAGGTTGTCGCGATCACGGTCAATGAGGCCGGCAATCAACGCCCGGTACTGGTCGCGATTGGCCCACGCAGCGTGGACGAGGGCGCAGTCTTGAGCTTCGGCGTCTCCGCCACCGATCTGGATGAGACCTTCCCGATTCTCTCGGCAGTCAACCTGCCGGCGAACGCAGCCTTCACCGACAACGGCAACGGTACCGGAACTTTCAACTTCGCTCCCGATTACACGCAGTCCGGTGTTATCAACGTGACCTTTATCGCTTCCGACGGCTTGCTCGCCGATTCGGAGGTCGTCGCAATCACCGTTAACAATGTCAATCTGCCGCCGGTGTTGGCGGCCATCGGCCCGCGCAGCGTTGCGGAGGGTGCGGTGCTGAATTTCAACGTGACAGCGACTGATCCTGACCTAACCATCCCGACGCTGACCGCCCTGGATGTGCCCGTCAACGCCACGTTCAATGACAATGGCGACGGCTCCGGCACCTTCAATTTCGCACCCGACTTTACGCAGGCCGGTGTCTATAATGTGACCTTCATTGCTACCGACGGTCTGTTGGGCGACACCGAAGTCGTCGTCATCACTGTTGGCGGGACCAATCTTGCACCGGTCTTGGCGGCCATCGGTCCGCGCTCAGTCGATGAGGGCGCCAGCCTGAACTTCGGCGTCAGCGCGACGGATCCTGACTTGACGACTCCGTCCCTGACCGCCGTCAACGTTCCGCTCAACGCGAATTTCGTCGACAACGGCGACGGCACAGGTGCCTTCACCTTCAACCCGGATTACACCCAGGCCGGCGTCGTCAATGTGACCTTCATTGCAACCGACGGCGATCTGGCCGATTCCGAAACTGTGGCCATCACGGTCAACAACGTCAATCTTGCGCCGGTGTTGGCCACGATCGGCCCGCGCTCGGTGAACGAGGGTCAAAATCTGAACTTTCTGGCGACCGCATCCGATCCGGATCTGACGATCCCGACCCTGACTGCTGAGGACCTGCCGTCGAATGCGACTTTCGTCGACAACGGCAACGGCAGCGGTACCTTTGATTTCAACCCGACTTATACGCAAAGCGGCGTCTATAATGTTCGCTTCATTGCCTCCGATGGTGCGCTGACCGATACCGAGCTGGTCGCGATTACCGTCGTCGACCAGGGCGGCAATGTACCGCCGGCGCGCGTCACCGATCTGATGGCCGCGATCGTCGGCGACGCGATCCAACTCACCTGGACACCGATTACCTCCGACTCGCTCGGTACGCCGACGCTGTTGTCGCGTTATGTGATCTATCGCGGCACCCGCGCTTACTTCACGCCGACGCTGGCCGAATCCATCGGTGTTGTCATTCCGACGCTCGGCGCTTTCACCGACAACGACATCGGCGGCGTCAATGTCGTCGGCGATACGGCCCTGAATTACTTCTACGCCGTCATCGTCGTCGACCAGATCGAGCGTCGCTCGAATGTCTCGAATCGCGCGGGCGAATACGACTACCAGATCGTCACCACCGCCACTACCGATTTCAACCTGGCCGGGCTGCCGTTTGCCAATACCGGGCTGGCGACCGCGCAGGATGTGATCAATTCGATGGGCGGCACGACGAACGTCAATACGTTGAACAATTACATCCCGTCGTCGCAGAGCTATCAGGCGCGCTTCGCCGCGGGCTTCGGCACCAATTTCGCCGTCGTCCCGGGAAGCGTGTTCCAGGTTAACGCCAAGACGAATTTCGTCTGGTCGATTGCCGGTCGCGTTCCCGATCCGGGCACGACCTCGTACCCGATCATGACGACCCCGACGACCGACTACTCACTGATTATGATTCCGTTCGAATTCGACGGCGTCTTCACCGTGGCCCAGGATGTCATCAACAGCATCCCCGGTCTGCTCAATACGCTGAACGAATTTTTGCCGAGTTCGCAGTCGTACCGTTCGCGCTTCGCCGCCGGTTTCGGCACTAACTTCACCATCCGGGCCGGGCGCGTCTATCAAGCCAATGCCGCCGCGAACGGCCTGTTCCCGGCGCCGTAGGGGCTATTGCAATGAGAATTTTTCGCTACTTCATATTTGGAGGTTACTGTGCGGTTAATTACTGATGATCGCAAAACGCGAGCAGGATATTGGAGCTACCTGCTGGCAGTTGCGACGGCCGTTTGGCTGGTACTTCCGGCGGCTGCCTTCGCGCAGGGGTCGATCTTCGGCACGGTTCAGAATTCCAATCTGACCACCCCTGCCGACGGCGACATCTTGTTCTTCGGCTTTCTCGATGACACCGACGAGGAAATCCGTATTGAGCTGTCCGACGGCGCCGGCTATCAGTCCGGCAACTGGTTTGATGATTTTCAGAATTATCTGACCGAAGCCGCGGGCAATCCGTACGACTATTACTTCGTCAACACCACCAATGGCGAGGCCTTCCATCTGGGCAAAACGATTCCGAGCAACTCGTTCCAGCAGGAAGATATTCTCCTGGCGCCGACATCCCTTCCGGCGCGGCCGACCAACGTCGCGGCGCGCGCAATTTCCAGTTCGAAGATGTATGTCTCCTGGAGCGGCACGGCAGGGCTGACCTACCACGTCTACCGTCGACTGTCCTCGTCCAATGGCTCGTTCTTCCGCATCGACAATCCGGCGGGCAGCCTGGCGAATGCCGGTGTCAGCGACACCTTCTTTGTCGATACGACTGTCGATGGCGTTTCGTCCTACACCTACCTCGTCATCGCTCAGAACGGCAGCGGCCAGTACTCCGCGCACTCCGTCCCGGCAACCGGCGACGCTTCCGTCATCACTGCTCCGGTCGTGACATCGGTGGTCCCGAACACCGGCCCCAGCGTCGGTGGAACACCTGTCGTGATCAACGGCGCAGGCTTTGACGCCGCCGGCGTGACCGTGACCTTCTCTGGCAATCCTGCTACCGGCATCACCGTCGTCAATGGCGGCCGTATTACCGCCACGACTCCGGCGGGTACCGGCAGCGTCAACGTCATAGTCACCAATACCCCTTCCGGACTCTCGGGAACGCTCACGGGCGGTTTCAGCTATTATGCCAATACCGCTCCGGTTGCCAATGCCGGCCCCGATCAATTGGGACAATTCAAGAACACCCTGATTACGCTTGACGGCACCGGCTCCAGCGACCTCGATGGCGACAGCCTGACCTATGCGTGGCTGCAAGTTTCCGGCCCGGCGGTCACGCTCTCCAGTACGACCGTCGCCCAGCCGACCTTCACCGCTTCCGTCAACGGCGACTACTTCTTCCGCTTGGTTGTGAACGACGGCATCGTGAATTCCGCACCCGATACCGTCCGCGTCCAGGTCGTTGAACGCGCTCCCGTTCTCGCGGCCATTGGACCACGCAATGTCACCGAAGGTGCCAACCTGAATTTCAATGCCACTGCGACCGATGCCGACGGCACGACGCCGTCGCTCTCCGCCGTCAACCTCCCGGCGGGCGCGACCTTCGTCGACAACGGCGGCGGCAGCGGCACTTTCAATTTCACACCGACCTTCGTCCAGGCCGGTGTCTATAATGTGATCTTCATCGCCTCCGACGGCGTACTCGCCGACTCGGAGACGGTTGCGATAACGGTAAATGAAGCCGGTAATCAGCGACCGGTTCTCGCCGCGATCGGCCCACGCAACGTCAACGAGGGCGCAGTGCTCAACTTCAATGCGACCGCCACCGACGCCGATGCTACCATTCCGGCGCTGTCGGCAGTCAACCTGCCGCCTAATGCCACCTTTGTCGACAATGGCAACGGCTCCGGCACATTCAACTTTGCGCCGGACTTCACTCAGGCCGGCGTCTATAACGTGACCTTCATTGCCTCCGACGGTTCGCTTGCGGATTCTGAAGTCGTCGCGATCACCGTCATCGACTCGGGCAACCAACGTCCGGTGTTGGCGACGATCGGTCCCCGCAGCGTCACCGAAGGCGCCAATCTGAATTTCAACGCGACGGCCACTGATGCCGACGGCTCCACGCCGACGCTTGCTGCCGTCAACCTCCCCCCGACGGCGACCTTTGTCGACAACGGCAATGGCTCCGGGACCTTTGATTTTACGCCGGGCTTTACGCAATCCGGTGTCTACAACGTAACCTTCATCGCCTCCGACGGCACGCTCGCCGACTCCGAAATCGTCGCGATCACCGTCAACGATGCCGGCAATCAGCGGCCGGTGCTGGCCGCGATCGGCCCGCAATTGGTCAACGAAGGCGCTAATCTGAATTTCAATGCGACCGCTACCGATCCTGATGCCACGATTCCGACACTCTCGGCCGTGGGTCTGCCGGCTGGCGCTACTTTCGCCAATAACGGCGACGGCACCGGCACCTTCGATTTCACGCCGACCTTTGCGCAGTCCGGCGTCTACAATGTCACCTTCATCGCCACCGATGGCGTGCTGGCTGACAGTGAAGTCGTGGCCGTCACGGTCAATGACGCCGGTAATCAGGCGCCGGTGCTGGCTACGATTGGCCCGCGCAACGTGGCGGAAGGCGCCGTGCTGAACTTCGCCGTGACCGCCACTGACCCGGATGCCTCGATCCCGACGTTGACTGCCGTCGACGTTCCGGCTAATGCCACCTTCACCGACAACGGCAACGGCTCCGGGACCTTCAACTTTGCCCCGAATTTCACCCAGTCCGGCGTTTACAACGTGACTTTCATCGCTTCCGACGGCGTTCTGGCTGACAGCGAGATTGTTGTGCTCACGGTCACCGAGTTGAATCGGCCGCCGGTGCTGGCAGCCATCGGTGCGCAAAGCGTCCTCGAGGGCGTCCTGCTGACCTTCGCCGCGACTGCCACCGATCCCGACTCGACGATTCCAGCGCTGACTGCCGCAAATCTACCCTCGGGCGCTACCTTCGTCGACAATCTCGACGGCTCGGCGACGTTCAACTTCACGCCAAGCTTTGCCCAATCCGGCGTCTACAACGTGACCTTCATTGCCTCCGACGGCTTCCTGGCTGACTCCGAAGTCGTGGCGATTACCGTCACCGATGCCGGCAATCAGAGCCCGATTCTTGCCCTGATCGGCAATCGTGCGGTTCAGGAAGGGAACACGTTGGAGTTCCGGGTCAGTGCCGTCGATCCCGACGGCGTCTTCCCCGTGCTCACTGCGAGCAATCTGCCGGCGAACTCTGCGTTCGTTGACTCCGCCAACGGCGCCGGCTCATTTACCTTCTCGCCGAATTTCAACCAGGCCGGCTTCTACAACGTGATCTTCGTCGCCTCTGACGGTCTGGCTGCCGATAGCGAAACGGTACAAATCACCGTCGGCGAGTCGGGCAATATCCCGCCGATTCTCAATCCCATCGGCCCACAGCAGATCGCCGAGAACAATGTCCTGACGATTCTCATCTCGGCGACCGATGAAACCGGCACGCCAAGCCTGCTGGTCAATACGCTGATGGATAATTACACCTTCGTTGATTCCGGCAACGGCTTCGGTACTTTCACCTATACGCCCGACTACTTCGACGCCGGCATCGACTCCGTGACCTTCTTCGCCATTGACGCTGATAACGCGATCACGCAAGAGAAGGTGCAGATCACGACACTCGACATCAATCGGCCGCCGCAGATTCTGCCGGCGCTTCCCAATGTCACTGCGGTTCCCGGCGACTCGGTGAAATTCCATATTGTCGCCTCCGATTCGACCGATCCCAACGGTGGCCGCCTCTACCTGCTGGCGCTGCAGAAGCCGACAACGGCGGTGTTTACCGATTCCACGAATAACCGCGGCTCGCTGCGCTGGCTGCCCACTATTGCCGATACCGGCGTCCATCAATTTGTCGTGCTCGTTACTGACGATGAAACGCCGTCGCTGAGTTCCCGTGATACCGCCCTCATCACCGTGCTGGTCACCAACCAGCCCCCGGTGCTGGCCGCGATTGGCCCCAAGTCCATCTCGGAGGGTGACACCCTCGAGTTCCGCATCTCGGCCACCGATCCGGACGGCACCGTTCCGTTCTTCTATGCGCAGAACATCCCGGCCAATGCGGTCCTGATCGACAGCGCCAACGGCGCCGGTTCATTCAGGTTCTTGCCGACTTATCAACAGTCCGGTTTGTATTCGGTCAAATTCTACGCCTCCGACGGCAATCGGACGGATAACGAAACTGTCCTGGTCCAGGTCACCAACGTGCCGCAGCCGCCGCTTCTCGAAGTTCCGCCGGTGGCGCAATCTGTGACCGAAGGTCAGGTGCTGCAATTCCGCATTAGTGCCACCGATCCGGATGGCACCATTCCGACGTTGCTGCTGGCGGACATCGTTGCACCGCCGGCCAACGCCGCCTTTGTCGACTCCGGTAACGGCGCCGGCGCCTTCACCTTCTCGCCTGTCTTCGTGCAGGCGGGCAACTACACGGTCTACTTCATCGCGACCGACGGCGCCCGCTCCGACACCGCGTCCGTCGACATTGAGTGTTTCGATGCCGGCAATCAGTTGCCGGTGCTCACGGTCCGGCGCGGCGGAACCGTCCTGAACGATTTGGATACGACTTCCGTTCAGGAAGGGCAGTCGGTTGTGCTGAACGCTGCGGCCACCGATGCCGACAGCACGGTCACGGTTATGACAATTTCGTCGCCCTTGCCCGGAACCGCGACGTTCACCGACAACGCCAACTCCACGGCAACGTTTGATTGGCAGACTGAGAATCTCGACTTCGGCATCTACACGCTGACGTTCTACGCCACCGACGGCGATGATGGCGGCATCATCGACTCGACCCACGTCGTCGTCCGCGTCACCGACTTGAACTTCAATCCGGGTCCGTTGACGATTGAGCCGCAAACGCTGTGCTTCGTCCCCGGTGCCGGGTGTGGTGCTGCCGTCGCAGAAGGCAATACTCTGACCTTCCAGTTCTACTCCTTCGGCGGTGATCCTGATCTGACCGACCCGATTCTCACCGCGAAGCCGTTTACCGTGAGTGGTTCCGATACCACGGTGCTCATGGCGGGAACGTTGCCTCTGAATATGACCACGGTCGATGATGGTGACACTGCGACCTTTACATTCAACCCGAATTTCCAGCAGGCCGGTACTTATCGCATCATGCTTCTCTTGATCGATGAGATGTATCCCAGTGTCGTCGTCGAGCGCTCAGCCTGGACGATTACCGTCACCAACGTATCGGTCCCGCCGGTGCTCAATCCGATTGGGCCACTTTCGGTCGTGGAGGGCCAGACCCTTGACGTCAATGTTACCGGTTCCGATCCCGATGGGTTGCCGGTGACGATCTCTTCGACGGCGTTGCCCGCCGGTGCCACTCTGACCGCGTTGACCGGACAGCCTGCCGGCGTCGCGACCTCGCGGCTGCTGTATACGCCGGGCTTTGCCGCCGCCGGAACCTATAACGTCTGGTTCCGCGTTCGCGAGGCTACGCCGCCGCTGGCTGACTCCGAACAGGTGACGATTACCGTTATCGAAGCCGGTCCGCAGTCACCGGTGATCACACCGCTCACTGCTGATTACCAGGTTAACGTCGACAACGATATCCTCAGCCTGTGGCTGCGCGCAACTGATGTCGACTCACCGCCGCCGACCTTCTCGATGTACGGCTCGCCGATCCTGCCTTGGAACGCCGTCCTGGTCGACTCGGCCAACGGCCGCGGCAGCTTCCGCTTCGATCCGATCGCGAATCAGGAAGACTCAATCTTCACCGTCAATTTCGTCGCGACCTCCAACGATGGTCGCGCCGATACCGCCGCCGTAGTCATCACCGTCATCAACGGTATCTGCGGCGACGCTGACGGCAGCGAGATCGTCTCAGTCTCTGACTGCGTCTACCTGATCAACTATATCTTTGCCGGCGGTCCCGCTCCGACGACGCTGCGCGGCGGCGATCCCGACGGCAGCTGCGTAACGTCGGTTTCGGATGCGGTCTATCTGATCAACTACATCTTTGGCGGCGGTCCGGCTCCCAACTGTATCTGCGGGCAATGACCGAGCCCGTCAGTCAATCTTAGCCCCCATGTGGCGGCAGATGTGGACAACATCTGCCGCCTTTTGCTTGCCCCGAACGCGGCAACCACCTCGACTCGGATCTTGACTGTAAATCGTTGAATCACTTTGTCTTTTTGCCGACGCCGGAAGACCAAAAAGCTGTTGACAAGAATCAGGGATCGGCTTATAATATTTTTGTTACGGTATGTGATCGCAAAATGGTCCAGCCGGCGAATTTCGGGATTCGCTCGTATTTTGCGGTCCTCATAGGTCTTCACTTGTCCTAAGACTAGACGCTGAATCTGTCGAAGTGATGTTTAGGGTCGCGTACAAGCCTCGTCTTGTACGTCCGCCCGACGCACCGGTCTTGGGTACTGGATATTGTCCGAAACCAATCGGAACTGGTGATGTGAAGCAATGCAACTTCGTTCCAACATTCTCAGTTTTCAATTTCAACATTCCTTCATCATAATGCCTGTTGATTTGGCGAAAGTAGGGAGGTGATGCGCCCAGCACGACATCCACGCCTTTTGCGTTCGATTGACATCGGTTTCTTAATTGCAACGTTCCACTCTGAAAGGAGCAGAAGATGACCAGAAAAATTACGGTCCTTCTCACTCTTGCACTATTCCTGATCGCCCTGTGTGGCGCCTCGGTCTTTGCGGCCAAGGCCGTCAACTCGGCGTCTGCGGGAAGCACTCAGTACCAACTGAGAACTGACCTTCCGGCCGCCAAGATCGCTGGCGCCGAAGTGGTCTCTCCGGCCGATTACACCGGCACGGGCAAACCGGCGACCTCCAACTCGCAGATCCTCGGTTTCAGCCCCGACGGTATTCGCACCGTCGGCTCAACCTACCTCGATTACCAGCATAACGGCTCGATGGGCCGCCAGATCGTAGTCGGCGGCGGCTGGGTCCACAATACCTGGATGGTCTACCCGACCGCCAGCACCTCCGGTGACCGATACATGGAGTACTTTGCCTACCAGTTGCCTCCCGGCAGCTCGAGTGCAGGCGTTTCTTCGGTCGATCCCGCCACGACCGGCTCCGGCTACGGCAATATCGACTTCGATCCGACCGGTACCGGCGGCGCCGTTGTCGCCTACCACCGTGTCTCGGATGGCGGCACCAAAGCGACTCACGACTTCTCTACCGGCGCGGCGGCTTTCAACACGCCGTTCGTCTTCCCGGCCCCGAACTGCCAGAGCGTGATCTCCGGCCTTGATGGCGCGGAAGGCCCGTACATTTGGCCGATTATCGCCCTCGACATCATCGGTGGCCAGCCGGTGCTCCATGCCGTCAGCACCGAGTCGCCGCCGAACGCCAATGACAACGAGCAGTCGATTGTCTACTATCGCTCAAATCCCGGCGTAACCGCTTCGGCAACCACCTGCGCCTACTGGATTGACTCCTGTTGGAACATCACTCCGGTGGTCGCGGCCGACCCGAACTCGGACAAGGTTGCTGTCGTCTACCTGCGCCCGAAGGACCGTGCTTTCTCCGCTGGCACGCAGCAGCACAACAACACCGTCGTTTATATCGAATCGACCAACGGCGGCACAAGCTGGGGTCCGCTCACTCATGTCTCCAACTATACCGGTGCCACCCTGGAACGCGCCTACACCGACGTTGACGCTCTCTATACGGATGACGGCTGTCTGCATATCGCCTGGAACGCACCGCCGTTTGACTCTGCCGGCGGCGGCGCTACCGCAAACGACGTTTGCAAACTGCGCCACTGGGACGACTGCGCTCAGTGTCTGAGCTTGGTGGCGGAAGCCAACAACGTCGATGACAACACCGACAACGGTGCCTGGAACCTGAACATCGCCAAGATGAACCTGACCGAATGCACGGTGGGTGCCAACAAGGTGCTCTACCTGACCTACACCCGGTTCCTGGGCACGACTGCCGCTCCCGATCGCTCGGCCGCCAACTTCTCCAACGGCGAAATCTTTGCTCAGGCTTCGAGCACCGATGGCCAGACCTGGGGTCCCCCAGTCAATTTGACCAACACCCCGTCGAACGGCTGCGCTTCGGGCGCGTGCTTCTCCGAGCATTGGTCTTCTTCGGCCCGCTACGTAACTGACTCGCTGCGCATCCAGTACATCGAAGACAAGGATGCCGGCGGTATCGTACAGACCGAAGGTGGCTGGACCAACAGCCCGGTTAAGAATATCTCGGTCGGCTGCTTTGCCATGACGACCTTCGTCAACCTGTCGGCGACACCGGCGGAATTTTCTTATCCGTTCCACGTCGCGCCGGCAGCGACCAAGGACTCGTTGATCGTCCTGACCAACTCCGGCAACGCCTCCACTAACTGGACGGTCGCCTCGGCTTCGCCGTGGATTTCGTTCCCGGGCGGCTCCGCTGGTACCTGCAACGCGGGTTGCACCAACACCTCCAGCTTCACCGTGCGCTTCTCGCCCGGCGCTGGCGGTTATCTCACCGGTACGATTGACGTAACCTACACCGACCCGGATAAGGGCATCAACGTGGTGACCCAAATCCCGGTTGAGCTGTACAGCTTTGCCAACTTCTTCCTGCCGCAGGACCTCGATATTCGCACCTCCTGCGCCCGGATGAACGTCAACCAGGCTTCGCAGATTGCGGCCAACGTCGATGGCAAACGCTTCAGCTACTTCGCCGATCTGCCCAGCACCCAGCAGGGCTACATGTATGATGGCTTCCTGATTCTCGGCAACAGCGCCACCAACCTGACGCACTCGACCTTCCGCGATATTGGCGGCACCGGCATCACCGAACCGTCCAGCAGCAATCCGTTTGGATTCCTGTATGCGGCGACTGCTGCGATGACCGGTGACTCGACGACCTCGGCGCTTCAGCGTACAGCGTCCGGTAAGGGCTACAACCGCGACTCTACGCTGCAGTTCGACGTGCGTTGGTTCGCGCCGAAGATTCCCGATTCCTGCAACTTCTTCGTGGGCGTCTTCGATATCTACAAGGGACCCAAGGCCGGCGCGGTCAACAACCTGACGGTTGCTTACTACGCTGACTGGGATGTCCCGTCCGATACCGGTTCCGATAACTACTCCGGCGTTGATGCCGGCAAGTATATGGTGTATCAGCGCGGTGGTTACCCGGGCGGCGCAGCGAACAATGATGATCGCTATGGCGCTCTCGGCGGTGCGGTCGAAGGCGGCAAGATCGTCGGAGGCTTCGTCGTCGATAACCCGACCTACATCTACCCGTCCGTCGGCTGGGAGAATGACTCCCTCTGGAACCGCCTGACACTTCTGGCTCAGGATCAGTACCAGACGGCTCCGGGCTTCGTCGATCCGGGTGTTGGCACTGGTCCGGCTGAGGACCTCAGCTCCGTGCTCGTCCTCGCACGCGGCAAGACCGTCGCTACGGCGGCTGACACCGTTTCGGTGGCCGTTGTCGTCGCCGGTCAACCGGTGGCCGGTGGCACGCTTGCCAACTTGAAAGTGGCCATCGACCGTGGCTACAAGTTTATCTGCAACCGCAACCTGCTGCCGGGCGCGCAAATCTGCCAGTCCTGCAAGTGCGGCGACGCCGATAATTCGGGCGCCTGGTCGATCTCCGACGCTGTGTACTTGATTAACTACATCTTCGCGGGCGGTCCGGCTCCGGCTCAGACCTGCTTGGGCGACGCCGATGGATCGAAGGCGATTTCGATCTCCGACGCGGTGTATTTGATCAACTACATCTTCGCGGGCGGTCCGGCTCCGACCGGCTGCTAACAGCTTGTTGATTAGTCTCATCACATGATGAGACGACAATAAGGCAGGCCGCATTCGGGTAACACCGAATGCGGCCTTTGATTTTCCCTCCGCGGAACTCGCAAGCAGCGCCGCCGGTTAAGCAATTGACAAATTGTGACTTCGGCAGTATCTTGTTGGAGCGGGGCAGTCCGACTTTACGAGCTAAGTTGGTCACATCAATTGGCCTTTACATCGAGGTACCGCGCATGATTTCGCCCCGTACTTTTCTGTATCCGACCTTGTTCATCCTGCTGGTGACTCTTAGCATCAGCCTCATTCCGTCGTCACCGGTAAGCGCCGTCGTGGCGCCCGACGATTCGTTCAAAGACGACTGGTATTACGCCCCCGGCGTGCTGGTCGTCGAGTTTCAGGCATCAGTCTCCAAGTCCGCTTTCCGCACTGGCAAGGGTTCCGTGCAGACCGGCTTGGCTGACGTTGACCAGCTCTTCACGTCACTCGGTGTGAACGGCCTGCAACGGATGTTTTTCCAGACTCAGAAATCGCTGCAGCGCGGTGACCTCGATCTCTCCGGCTACTACCGCGTCACGTTTCCCGAAACTGTGTCGCTCGATGCCGCTCTTGAGGCACTACTCGATCTCTCCGAAATCAGCCACGTCGAGAAGGTTGGTGTTCATCCGATCATGGCAATCCCCAACGATCCGTCGTTCAACAGCCTCTGGGGCTTGAATCAAGCTTCCGATCGTGACATCGATGCGCCCGAAGCCTGGGATATCGAGACCGGCGACAGCGCGATTCTGGTCGGCGCGATGGACTCCGGCGTGCAGTGGAATCATCCTGATCTCGGTGGCACAGCGCCCGACTACATCGACGGCAATGTCTGGATCAACTGGGAGGAATACTACGGCACTGAAGGGGTGGATGACGATGGCAATGGCTACGCCGACGATGTCCGCGGCTGGGACTGGGTCGATGTCTTCGGCGCCTGGCCCGGTGAGGATGGACAGATTCCCGACAACGAGCCGATGGACTTCAATGGCCACGGCACTCATACCGCCGGCACCATGGCCGCCATCACCAACAACGGCGTCGGCGTCGCCGGCGTCGCCGGTGGCTGGGGCAGCGGCAATCCCGGCTGCCGCATTGTTCCCCTGCGCATCGGCTGGTCGCAAGCCAACACCAGCGGCAACGAAACCGGCTACGTGCGCATGGACTTTGCCGCCCAGGCCTTCAATTACGCCACGCAAATCGGCGTCACGGCCGTCAACTGCAGTTGGGGCTCCTCCAACTCCGGCGGCATCGCGGCCGCGATCACTAATGCCACCAACGCCGGCATGATCGTCTGCAATTCCGCCGGCAACAGCAACAACCAGACTCCCGGCTACCTCTCGACACGAGCCGACGTGATCTCGGTGGCGTCGCTGACTTCGACCGGCTCCAAGTCCTCGTTCTCAAACTACGGCACTTATGTCGATATCTCCGCTCCCGGCTCCGGCATCACTTCGACCTACTCCAATCACGGCACGCCGACCTATGCCTCGCTGAGCGGCACTTCGATGGCCTCGCCGCACGTCGCCGGCGTGGCGGCGCTGCTGCGCGCCCGCCAACCCGCTTTGACCCGTCAGCAAGTGGTCGATCTGATCCTGAACAATGCCGATAATATTGACGCACAGAACCCGTCGTATATCGGGCTGCTTGGCAGCGGGCGCGTCAATGCCCGGCTCGCCCTCGATCAGATCTTCGTCGCCCAGATGTCAGCTAATGAGCGAATCGGCCTGCCGCCGCTGCAGGTCTCGTTCTCCGGTTCCATCGGTACGATAATTAACGAATGGAAATGGTACTTCGGCGACGGCGACAGCGCGCTCGGTCAAAACGTCATGCACGAATACAACGCACTTGGCGCTTATGATGTCACCTTGGTGGCAACCGGCCCCTCGGGGCAGTATGTGACGGCCCACCCCGACTTTGTCGTCGTTCACTCCGATACGCTCGAGTTCCTCGACTTCGTCGGCCATGCCACGCAGCCGCTCTACTGCGATCTCCGCCTGCGCAACTTTGCCCCGATCAGCTCGTTGCGGCTGCCGATCAGCTTTGCCGGCAACATGGATCTCGTGCTTGATTCGATTAGTCGCGTCGGTCTGCGCGCCTCGCACTTTGAAGCGGTCACGGTTCTTTCTGCCCCTCCCGGCACTAACACCGCAACGATTCAACTTACTGCCAATGCCGGACTCGGCACGCCGCCGCTGCCGGCCGGCGAAGGTGTGCTGATGCGGCTGTACTTCAGTCAAGCCGCTGCGCCACCGCCGCTCGGACAGGCAGTCGTTGACACCACGCGCTATTCGTCCTTCCAGTTTACGGCCACAACGCCCGCCGGCAATTATTTCCCGGAGATCATTGCCGGGACCTTTACCGTCAATGGCGGTGTGCGCGGGGATGCCAACGGCGACAGCGCGGTCACTGTCAGCGACGCGGTGTTCTTGATAAACTACATCTTTGCGGGCGGACCGCCACCGCCGCTGTACAATGGTGACGCGGACTCCAATGACGTGGTCAATATTTCCGACGCCGTCTTTTTGATCAATTACATCTTCGGCGGTGGGCCGGAGCCGGGAAATTGAAGCGACTTTGTCCGACAATGATTTGACCGCAAAAACCTCCAGTTTTTTTGTGGCAAAAAATTGTTTGACTTGATATTTTTAAATGGATATATAAGCAGAACTTAGCGTCCTAAGATTCAGCGGGCGCCTGCGAGTCGACCGACTTGACAAGCTATGTCAAACTCTGTCCCACCGCCCGCATACGAAATGGAAATTGGATTGTGACCTTCATAGGAGGTAAGATGAGAAAGACTTTGCAGGTACTTGTGGTGGCAACCGTTTTGCTTGCTCTTCCACTGTTCAATGCTTCTGCCCAGATTTGTCAGATCTTCACTGGCGGGGGAGGTGTGTGGGTCGGCACTGATACTCTGGCTTGTGATACGGTTCGTATTGGATGTCCGCAGATTACTGCCTCAGTAATTGAGGGAGATTCTATCGCCATTCCAGTGTATCTCTGGACAGATGAGACCGTGGGAGGTTTCTCTCTCGGCTTTACCTACAATTACGACTTCGTTGAGATCACGTCTGTCAGCAGCACCGGTTCTGCAATCCCAGCTCCGGTCATCCTGTTGACGACTTTCAAACCAGATGACAACCAAATACTAATTGGGTGGCTTGATTTCACTGGGTTTGCAAATGTCCCGGTAACTGGGCAGGCTACAGGAAAGTTGTTGTTCACGATGTACATGAAGGTTCTTCCAGGCGCATCGACCCAGCGAATCAACGTCGATTCCGTATTCGTCCCACCGGCCGGACCCTTTGAGCTCACCATCAATCATGGAACGCCAACAAAGCGCTCGCACAAAATAGTCCCAGTGTACTCCGATTGCGGAACACGCGACGTCCTTCTACCGGTCTATGAAAGTGAAGGCGAAATCCTCCCCGAGTCGTTTGAACTTGGCCAGAACAATCCGAACCCCTTCAACCCGTCAACCGCTATCGATTTTGCCTTGCCGAAGTCGGCAAACGTAAAGGTCGAGATCTTCAATATCCTCGGGCAGAAGGTTAAGACCCTTGTCGACGAGTATCTCTCAGCGGGCTACAAGAAGGTCACTTGGGATGGCACCGACAATACCGGTGAAACAGTGGCTTCCGGTGTCTACCTCTATCGCATGACTGCTGACGACTTCTCGGCAACCAAGAAGATGATGTTAATGAAGTAGTTAGCTCCTTTTCGAGCTTTCAAGCCCTCTGTGAGAGATCATAGAGGGCTTTTTTTGTCGCAATGCTAAGGCGACTTATCCACGCCCTAAGTCGTTGATAGATTGGCGATTAACCTAATATGCATCTGTCGCTATAATTTCATTGACTTGTCCATTTTTATGTGTTAATATGGCGCTCTGTTTTTAAGGGCATGATAGCGGTAACTGGACATAAATTCACGATCGGCAAAGAGGAGTACTCCCCCTATGCCGTTGAGATACAATACTTTAGAGTCAACAAGCGGTATTGGTCGATCTGCTTTGAACGGATCCGCCGCGCTGGCTTCCGCATCATCTCGACCGTTATCCCTTGGCAACTGCACGAGGACAGCCACCGCGAGTTCGACTTCTCCGGATTCACCGATCAAACCAAAGACCTGATCGTCTTTATCGAACTGGCTCGCGAATTCGGCTTCAAGATCATCCTGAAGCCGGGGCCGATCGCTTTTGCCGAACTGCCGAACGGCGGCTTGCCCCCCTTCCTGAGTAAGTATCCCGAGATCTTCGCGCTTGATTCCAACGGTGCCGTCACGCAGACGCAATTGTCCTTCGGCACACCCGATTTCACCTATCCGTCGCTGCCTCATCCGCGCATGCAGAACTTCGTCAAACATTATCTGAATGGTTTGACGGAAATCGTCAAGAACTACATTTATCCGCGTGGACCCCTGTTCCTGGTCGAGTTGGATCCCGGCTCTTATTTCGGCGGCGACCCCTATCCCTGGAAATCCGATTACAATCCGCACATTGTCGGCTCTTTGTATCCGCAGTTTCTGGAAAAACGCTACGGCGATATTCGCACACTCAACGCCGCTTACGGCGATTCCGCCAATGACTTTACCGCCGTCAAGCCGCCCAAGGATTTCATCATCGCCAAGGATGTTTCCTTCACCAAGATGATGGACTGGTTCCGCTTCAAGGAGTGGCTAATCAAGGACAATGCCACGCATATGATCGATCTCTACAAGAGCTTCCAGTGCGAGCCGTTGTTCTACCAGACCTTGGCGTTCAACCGCAACTTCCAGGCGCCGATGACCCCGATCGTCTCGGTCGATGGAGAAGTTTTCCCGACGATCCAGATCACTTGGGATACTTCCTCGACCGGAATGCTGCAGCGGATTCGCTATCTGCGCGCCAACTCCGAGTTCCCGTGGGCATCCTCGATCTCGCTCGGCAATCATACCGCGGACATGGCGACCACCAAGAAGCATTTCCCGATCACGGCCGATGCCTCGAAGTACATCCTGACCTTGTCGCTGGCCGGCGGAATCAAAGGTGTCAATCAGTACAAGTTCGTCGAAACCGAAAACTGGTACGACGCCCCGATGGCCAACGACGGTACGATCCAGGAATCCTTCGAAGTCGTCCGCCGCTACATGCATTCGCTCAGCCATATCGACATCGGCACCTTCCAGCAACCGGTTAGCGTCGCCATTGCGGCGCACCGCCTCAACAACTGGCTCTCGCTTCTGGAAGATCCCGGCCCATATCACTATGTCCAGACCCTGAACGAATTCACCATGGCCGAAATCGGCCGCGACCTCGACCGCCTCAAACAGGATTTCATTATCCCCGATCTCGACAGCCCCGCCTCCTTCGAGGGCGTCAAGAACCTGATCGTTCCGGTTACCGAAATCATGGATGAGGAGAAACAGGAATTCCTTGTCGAGAAAGCGCGCGAGGGCGCCAACCTGATTCTGGTCGGCTTGCTGCCGCGCTTCAACTCCGAGATGCAAAACTGCCAGGTGCTGGCCAACGCGATCAATTGCAAAACGCAGGCGCTCGGCAAGATCGGTACCGTCGTAACCAGCAAAGACAAGTTCCCGTCCTACGTCTTCGGCTCGATCAACTCGACTGCGCGCAAGTCCAAGAAGCTCGCAACCTACGCCAAGAAGAACGTCGGGCTGGTGATCAATAAGTTCAAGGGCACCGTGGTGCTGTTGACCTTCGATTTCTCGTCGCAGGGCAACCACATGAAGATTAACTTCTTCCAGAACCTGCTCAGCGATCTCGGGGTCAAATTCCCGATCCAAACCTCGCACCCGAATGTACGCGTCTTCCTGCACAAGGGCGAGAAGAGCTGCATGCTCTACATCCTCAATTCGATGCCGAATCAGATCTTCCGTCGCGCCAAGCCGCAGCCGACCAAGGTGGTTCTTCAGGTCGATCTCAAGTCCTATGGCGTCAAAGGCAATAAGGTCCGCTTGGTCGACATCTTCACCAACGAAGAGATTATCACGACCGCCGAAGAGTTGCGCGAGGGTCTCTATTTCACTCTCTCAACACTCGATTCCCGCGCCTATCACCTCACCGCAAAGTAGCTCCAGAACTCCATTCTGAACATCGTCGCTCGTCGACTTCCATCCCCGCGCTCCCGCCGCCGCATCGTTCTGACTCGCAGGTCAAGATGCATGCAATCCTGACTATTGTCTGTGGCGCCGACTTCAGTCGGCTCTCCGCTGTTGTTTGTCTTGCTCCCGCCGCGCACCGTTGCGGCAGGTCTTCCCGCGAAGCGCCATCAACTTTCGCTCCACCACAGCTCTTTCGCGCTTCGTGGGGCGACCTGACGCGCATCCCCACCGCACTCTCTGCTGACGATTCCTTCTTAGCAAAGGGGGCAAGGGGGTTGTATTGATTCCCCTTTTGCTCCCCACACACCCGCAATCAGCGGCTTCCTCAGAGCATCGACAAACATTGTTGCGAAGTAATCTTGCTCCATTGCCGCCTCGCCTCTGCGAATGTGCCGCTTCTACCCCTCTCCCTCTGGGAGAGGGGCAGGGGTGAGGGCTTACCACAGCGCAACTGGTGATCCCGCGCACCATCGACTCACAAAACTCCCGCACCCACCGCCTGTGAATCATTATCCCCGCGCTCCTGACAATCCACCAATACCTCGACCTTTCGTCCAGGACTAAAGAGGGGCCGAAAGACAATCAAAGATGCTTCGCCTGACCTGCCTAATGAAGCGGCAATCCACAGCCAATCGACCACGTTGTGCAGTCGCAGGGCGGCGCTCCACCGGCAAAGATGTAGTTGACCAAGTAGACGGCGTCCGAAATCGATACCAAACAATCACAGTTGGCGTCGCCGGAGCACACCGGATACGGCGTCGGCGCCGGTCCGCCGGCAAAAATGTAGCTGATCAGGTACACGGCGTCCGAAATCGACAACATCGTCGTGCCGTCCGCATCCCCGGGACGACAGTCGCACGGGGCATCGCCGGTGATGACAAATGCCAAATCCATCGAAACTGTAAATGCCGGCGGTTCCCACAATTCCAACCATGTCGTTGTCGTCGGGCCGCCCTGGTCGATATGAATCACTCCGGTCGTTGAGCCGGACATTCCCGCCAGCGACCCTCCCGGTGCGCCGATGAAGTCGATCCGATAAGTAATGTCAAAGAAGCTATCAACCGCCCAATTGCCGCCCGGCAACTGGGTCAATGTCGTGTGCCCCGGACTCGGCATTCCAAAATTGGTGCCACCGGTGACGCGCAGCAAGTCGAAATCGGGATCGCCAGTGATTTGCCCGAAGAGTTGGAAAAAGTCGGTCGGAAACGACTGCGGAGTGGTTCCCGGAAGCCGCGGCGCGGTATGAATGATCGACTGCATCGGAAGCGCAACTGATCGGCTGAATCCCAGCAGCGCGCCGGTCCCGTTCATCTGGAGATCGAGAGTCGATTGAAATTGTGACTGAGTTCCACCCAGTGTGCCCCCCGGTACTTCAACAATTCCGATATGGCTGTGAAGCGTCGGGTCCGACTCGACGCTTGTGCCCGGCGGCAAGCCGTCGATAATATCCATCGTGGCCGTTGATCCATACGGGCACTGCGCCGGCATCGTCGCTGTGCCGCCGTTGTCGGGTGCGATACAGGTGGCAGTCGGAATGGCCCAGACAGCATCGTCCATGTGATGATTGGGCGATGAATGCCAGCCCCAGCGCGTTGTACTCGGGCTTGCCAATTTTGCGCTGATACAGAGCCAGTAGATCGTACCGGCGTTTTGACTGAACCAGTCGACGGAATCGAGTTCGATATCATACTGGTAAATCCTGGTGTGATTGGCCGGCAAGACGAGCGGTATCGCGGGATCGTACCAGCCGCCGTTGAATCCGGTGATCGGTAGAGCGCAGAAGTCGGTTACCGTCCGTTGCCACAACGTGATCCCGGGCCGACTGTAGGGATTTGTACTCGAAGCCGGAATGTCTTCCCGGATCGAGATATCGAAGCTGAGAATTTGTCCTTCAAAGTTATTGAGCCATGACCCCCAGAAATGGATGTCTTTGACGTAGGCGGAGGAGCTTGCTGTCCAATCGTCTCCCGCAATTTGCGGCTCCGTCGCTTCAACATCCCAGCCGCTGGCTTGCGGCATTTGCGGGAAGTGCATGACATGTCCGTCGGCCGGTACCCAATGGTGAAATCCTTGCTGCATCTTTATCGTACCGGTCGTCGATCCGGACATTCCGGCGACCGGGCCACCCGGAGCGCCGATGAAGTCGATGCGATACGTGATGTCGAAAAAACTATCGACAGCCCAGTTACCGCTGGGAAGCTGCGTCAGCGTCATATGCCCCGGACTCGGCAACCCAAAGTTGGTACCGGCGGTGACACGGAGGAGGTCAAAATCCGGGTCGCCCGCTATCTGCCCTTGCAGTTGCATGAGTTCTGTCGCAAACGACTGCGGCGTCGTCGCCGGCGTCCGCGGCGCTGTATGAATGACGACCGACGTCGGTATCGAAACCGTGCGCGAGAATGTTGAAAGCGTTCCGGTGCCCGCCATATCCAATTTCAAGATGGCGTTGAACTGCAGGATTTCGCCTCCGAGAGTCCCGCCTGGCATCCGAACAATCGCTGTGAATGTCGACAACTCCGGGTCGTTCTCAATCGTCGTCCCCGGCGGGAGTCCGTCTATGATCATCATCTTCGCCCCAAGCCCGACGAACGGGCAATCGGCCGGCAGATCAATCGTCCCGATGCCGTTGTCCGGCGCTGTACACGCTCCGGCGCACGGCTGCCCAGTGTAAGGTGACAGTGCTTCCAGCCCCTCCCAATTGGACTCGATCTCGACAGGTGTCACAGCGATCCGCTCGGCCGCCCTATTGGCCCGGGCTGAATCTGTACTCGTCGTCAAAGCGGCTACCGCCAAAATCAGTATCACCACGACGTGATAGAGCTTGGTGTCCATCCGGACCTCCCGCGTATGCTGCAATGCCACGGATTAACCGCGCCACTGCGGTTGTGTAACGTTTTTCCTTGTTTGCGATGTTGGGCTGCGTTGGATTCTACTGTGAGGAAAGGTAACTTAATTGACCAATTATGTCAATTTATATTTGCAGAATCGTTGCGGAGACGAAGTCCACGGACTCAAAATATCAGCCAAACTGCGACCGGATCTAATCGCACTCGCACGGGCCCGGACCGCCCGCAAAGAAGTAATTGATCAACCGCACAATGTCGGCCACATCCGTCCGCCCGCTGCAATCGTAATCGCCGGCAGCGGGATCGCGCGGCGGCTGGCCGGCGGCAAAGATGTAGTTGACCATATAGACCGCATCCGAAATATCGATCCGCCCGGAGCCGTCGGCATCCCCGCACGCCACCTGCAAATCGTATTTGACCAGCTTGCGCAGCAACACGTCCGGATCGGCTGTGTACTCGTAAAGAATCCAGTAGGTCTCGCTTGTGGTTGCGCCGGTGAAATCGCCGTGCGTGGCATACGTGCTGTCGGAGAGCCAGTAGAAGGCTCCGTTCAGCCCATACTGCGCCGCCTTGAATGCCGGGTTCCAGGTCAGTAGGGAACCGTCGCGCGAGTACACGACCGGGAACGGGATATAACCGCTGCCCAGTACCGTATCCAGCACCAAGTCGCCGTCCGAATCACGCTTCTGGAGCCGCTGGTTGCCGAGCATGTCGCCCACCATGTAATAGATGTTGCCGTCGGGATCAGCCGCCAACTCATTCTGATAGGGGAACACAAACGCCGCGCTCTTGCGCGTAAACAGAATATTGCCCGCGCTGGAATACTTGCGATAGCTCGTGCTGTCCGAATTCGCAAACGCCACAAACTTGTTGCCGGTGCTGTCCAACGCTACACCCTGCAGGAACACGCCGGTGCTTGGATCAAGGCCCGAGGCGTGCGCCCAGAGTGAGTCGCCATCCATATCATATCCCGCGACAAATCCGTCATAGTCGCCCCCGGCATTGACCAGGGAACCCGTGACAAAAATCGCGCTGGTGCTCGCCTTGACCCGTTCGAAGCTGACGCTGGGCTCGGCGAAGAAATCGGGCGTGCTCCACACCAGACTGCCGGCGGAATTGAAATACAGCAAGAACGACTCGGTATCCGAGCGCAGCGGATGCGCCGGATCGTCGATCACGAAATTGGCGATCACGATCGCGTGCCCGTCCGGCGTCACAAACAGATCTCGTGCCGCCGTTTGCCGAAACAGTCCGGCCGGATAAAATGGCTCGTCCCAATCGATGCCACCGTCCGCAGCTCGAAACTTGTAAACCACTACGGGCGAAGTTGTGCTCGGATCGTATTGCGCCAGCACATACACGTTACCCGCTTGGTCCAGTGCCGCCGCAATCGGGATTTTCAACGCCGGCCCGGTAGTCTGATTACCCCAGATCAAAGTCGAGTCCGGGTCGAACTTCTGGACAAAGATTTGGGCATCTTCCGGCGCTTCGTGGTAATGCCGGCCAACGATAATGACGTCGCCGGCGACATCAAGCCGGACGAAATAGGGAGCGTCCGCCGCAACGTACGGGATCGCCCAGGTCGGCTGCCCGGCGGCAGGACTGGCTACTGGCAGAAGAACGCTCACCGTCGCCAACATGTAGGCAAAGAGAGTCTGCGCTTTCATATACCAGATATCGGCTAATTCCTGTTCTTTGTTGACCTAAGCTAAGTAACGCCGTTCAACCTTAAGGCTCATAGTCGCCGCTCCCGTTCAATACAATTCTTGCAACGGGTTGTTTTGACGTGCGTACAAATGTATGACTGTCGTGGAAGGCGCAGCAAGGCGTTTCTTTAACGGTCTTTTCGTGTCCCGGCAGCCAAAGTTTTTGTTGACAGGGCGATAACCTGTTGAACGAAAAGACTTGACATCAAGATACAAGATCGGTATAATGCTGGTCTGCTGGTTAGGAGGATGGAGTGACGCGCACTCCCTTTTTTTCTGCAATCAGACGTTGGAGCGGTTTAGCCGCTTTTTTAATCATCGGCGTCGTCTTCGGCTTCATAATCTCCAGCAATTCCGAATGGCTTAATCGCGCCGACTCGCAACCTGCGGTCGACAGCCGCCGCCCCGCCGACGGTACGGTCCAATTCGCCCGCTCGTCGGCCCCGCGCGAGTCAATCTATCCAATCAATTCCGAAGGCCGCTCGCCCTTCGTCGCCGTAGTTGAAAACGTCCGCGACGCCGTCGTCAATATCCGCGCAGAACGGATCGAGAAACTGACCCCCTATCAACAGCGCTGGCTCCGGTTCTGGGGCTACCCGCAGGACGACCCACGCGAGGTCTCAATGGGCACCGGCTTCTTCTTCCGTGAAGACGGCTATATCCTTACCAATCATCATGTTATCGCCGGCGCCAAGGATATCAGCGTCACGCTGGCTGATTATCGCGTCGTCAAGGCCCGCCTGATCGGCGAAGACCCTGCCACCGATCTGGCCATCATCAAGATCTCCGGCGAAAGTTATCCACACATTGATCTTGGCGATTCCGACTCGATTAAGGTCGGCGAATGGGTCGTCGCTATCGGCAACCCTTTCCCATCACAAGGTCTCGACCGCACCGTTACGGTTGGTGTTGTCTCTGCCAAGGGTCGTCGCGGGTTGAATTTCGGAGAAGATTCGCCCGAATTCCAAGACTATATCCAGACCGATGCCGCCATCAACCCCGGCAATTCCGGCGGTCCGCTGGTGGATTTGACCGGTTACGTCATCGGCATCAACTCCGCCATCGCGACCTCAACCGGTCAGTCCGCTGGTATCGGTTTCGCGATTCCCTCTAACCTGGTCAAGTCGATCTTGCCGGACCTGATGAAAGGCGCCAAGATCGAGCGCGGCTGGCTCGGGGTGGTCTTGTCCAACCTCGACCCGGTTATGGCCGAAGCTAATGGCCTTCAAAGCTCCCGAGGTGCCCTCATTCGAGAAGTCAAACCCGGCTCGCCGGCCGATCTCGGGGGGCTGAAGGACGGTGATATTGTCACCAAATTCAATGACCAGCAGGTGGACGATATGGACCACTTCCGCTATCTGGTCGCGCAGGCTCGTTCCGGCTCGACGGTTAAGATGGCTGGCGTGCGCAAAGGCAAGCCCATGGCCGCTAATGTCACCCTCGGCGATCGCGAACGCGGACTGGCTGAGAACTTCCCGTCGCAGGTGCAGCCGCAGAATGTCGGCAGCCAGCGCCCGGCACCGGCCGACGTCTGGTTCGGTATGGCCGTCGAGAATGCGACTCCCGAGTTGGCGGAGCAGCACGCCGTCGAATTCCGCGCCGGCGTCATTGTGACTTACGTCGAACCCGGCAGCCTGGCCGATATCCAGGGCATCACCCCGGGAACGATTTTGATTGAAATTGATCACCAGGATGTGAAAACAAAGGATGATTTCCTGAGTCTAAAGGAGCGGCTGAAAGATCGCACCAAGGCGATCGCGCTCATCGGTTTTGATGTCAGCGGCAACGTCAAATATTTTGCCATCAAACCGAGTTAGAACCGACGTATCTAACCAGCGCTCGTTAACGGGAGGAGAGCGGGCGTGAGTGTCACTGTTTAACCATTTAGTGAGGACGGGTTTTTATTGGCGAGACAGTCCAAGAAGTATCGGGATGAAGATCGATCGCTGGATTTGTATCTGCGCGAAATCGGCGAAACCCCGCTGATTAACGCCGATGAAGAAGTGCGCCTGGCGAAAAAAATTCATGAGGGCGACCAGAAAGCTCTGGAAGCCCTGACCAAGGCCAACTTGCGCTTCGTCGTCAGCGTTGCCAAGCAGTATCAAAACCAGGGTCTGTCGCTGGCGGATTTAATCAACGAGGGGAACATCGGACTGATCAAGGCCGCAAAACGGTTCGACTGGACGCGTGGGTTCAAATTCATCTCCTACGCCGTCTGGTGGATCCGGCAGGCGATTCTGCAGGCGCTGGCCGAGCAGTCGCGCATCGTCCGCCTCCCGCTCAACCGCGTCGGCACCTTGCACAAAATCGGCAAAGTGTCCTCGTCGCTCGAGCAGGAGTACGGCCGCGAACCGTCGCCCGAGGAAATCGCGAACGAGTTGGAGCTTTCGGAAGCCGAAGTCTCCGACACGCTCAAAATTTCCAATTCGCATCTGTCGCTGGATGCGCCGTTTTCGGTGTCGGAAGACAACAGTCTGATCGACGTGCTCGAAGATGAATTCCAGCCCGCTCCCGATGAAGCGCTCCTCGACCAGTCCCTACGACTGGAAATCGAGAAAGCGCTCGACACGCTCACGCCGCGTGAGGCGGAGGTGATCAATCTGTATTTCGGGCTTAATCATGAAAAGCCGTTAACCCTCGAAGAGATTGGCGCCCGCTTTAATCTCACCCGCGAACGTGTCCGTCAGATCAAAGAGAAAGCGATCCGCCGCTTGCGGCATGCCTCGCGTTCTCGCAGCCTCCGGGCCTATCTGACCTAACATATCGCTCAAGAGTTCGTAATCGAAGCGGCGGTCCCACGACCGCCGCTTTTTTTGCGGGTTTCACCGTTGAAGTGATTTCAGGCAATTTTGCCGGTCAAATCCCCGACATCGGGTGTGTAGGTTCTTCGCGGATCTTAAAAGGCTTGCGACAGAGTGGACTGGTGTGTTTGTAGTATGGCGAAACCGCTCTGACCGCTGGGATTGACGCTGCGCAATGCCATTGGTGGTTTCGACCCGCGGGGCCATTTTTACATCTTCGCCGGCGGTCCCGCCCCCTGCGCCGCCTGCCCGTAACTCCCGGCAGGGAAGTGGCAACTTTGAATCGTGCCGAAAGAGGAGACGAGAATCTCCTCTTTCTGATTCTCTGCCGAAAATCCTAACTGGACAACTCCACTCAACAATTGACTGGTTTTTGCGCGCTACAATCGTGAAATTGCACAAGAGAAGGCGCTGCCGCGCTGTCGAACTATTATTAGAAGCACTGATTAGTTGCGAACCTTTTACCCGCTCTCGGAGCCCGCTATGCCAAAACTCCTGCATCTCATTTTCATCATCCTCGCCCTGTGCCCGCTGGCCGCCAGCCAGGACCTCTATGATGTTTCCGTCATCCATACCGTCCAGATCACCTTCCCGCAGTCCAATTGGGACCACCTTCTCGATAGCCTCTATGCGATCGGCGAAGACCGCCTGCTGGGAAGCTGCACCGTCGACGGCGTCTTCTACGACAGCGTCGGCGTGCGTTACAAAGGCTTCTCCACTTACAGTCCGAGCCGCGTCAAAAACCCCTTCAACATTAAACTCGATTACATCATCGACGACCAGGAGCATCAGGGCTATGGCACGCTCAAGCTCGCCAATGTCTGGTTCGACCCGTCATTCTTGCGCGAAGTGCTCGGCTACGAAATTGCGCGCAAATACATGGCCGCCGGCCTTGCCGCTTACTCCAACGTCTATGTTAATGGCACCTTGATGGGGCTGTACGTCAACGTGCAGGACGTCGACAAGCTGTTTTGCCGCACCCACTTCGGCAGCGGTGGCGGCGCGCGTATTAAGGGCGAGATCGAAGGCCCACCCATGAGTTGGGTCGTCTGGGGCTACGAGGGCGAGGATTCGACCGCCTACATGGACACCTACGAACTCGACTCCGACGAGGGCTGGTCCAGCTTCATTGATTTCCTCGACACGCTCAACAACCACACCGCCGATGTCGCGCAGGTGTTCGATGTCGACCGCCACTTGTGGATGCTGGCTTACGACAACCTGCTGGTCAACCTCGATGCGCCGATCAATTTCGGCCACAATTACTATCTTTATCGCGACGACGCCCTGCAGTTCAATCCGATTATCTGGGACTTGAACATGAATTTCGGCGGCTTCAACTCCCTTATCGGTGGTTCAAGTCTGACAGTCGCCCAGATGCAGCAACTCACGCCGTTTTTGAACGAGACTAATCCCAATTACCCAATCGTCAACAAGTTCCTGCCCAACACCACCTTTCGCAAGCAGTACATCGCGCACATGAAGACGATCATCGCCGAGAATTTCGCCAACGGCTGGTACCAAACCCGCGGCGTTGAACTGCAGAATATCATCGCGACCGCCGTGCAGGCCGATCCCAACAAGTTCTCGTCCTATTCCAGTTTTCTGGCCAATCTCAATTCGCAGGTCGGCCCGACCCCCGGCATCACACAATTGATGAATGCCCGCGCCACCTATCTCACCAACCACTCGGCATTCCAGGCGGCCGGTCCGACAATTTCGGTCGTTACCCACTCGCCGGCAGTGGTTCCCTTCGGCGGAACGGTCGCGATTACCGCCACCGTGACGAACGCAACCTCCGTGCTCTTGGCGTACCGCGACAATCCGGTCTATCCCTTCGCCAAGACTGCCATGCTTGACGATGGCGCCCACAACGATGGTGCCGCCGGCGACGGCGTCTTCGGAATATCGATCGCAGTCGCCAACTCCGACATGCACTACTACATCTACGGCGAGAACGCCAATGCGGCCTCGTTCCTGCCGCCGCGCGCAGAATTCGAAGATTCGCTGATCACAGTAATCGCACCTACCGGCACCGGCATTGTGGTCAACGAATTCCAGGCCGATAACGCGACGACGATCACCGATCAAGACGGCGAATACGAGGACTGGATCGAGCTCTACAACAGCACCGCAGCGCCGATCGCACTCGGCGGATTCCACCTCTCCGACAAGCTCGACAATTTCGGTAAGTGGACATTCCCCGATACCACGATCGCGGCCTACGGCTACCTGACAATCTGGGCGGATGAGGACGGCACGCAGGTCGGGCTACATGCCAACTTCAAACTTTCCGCCTCCGGCGAGGCAATCGTCTTCTCGAATCCTGACCTGACCGTGATCGACTCGCTCAGCTTCGGCGTGCAGGTTACCGACAGCAGCTACTCGCGCTGCCCGAACGGCACCGGTCCTTTTGGCACCACCGCGCCTTCCTACGGGATTACCAACACCTGCCCGGCTGGATACACCTTCGTCGTCGTAAATGAAGTTCAAGCCGACAATGCCACGACAATCACCGATCAGGACGGCGAATACGAGGATTGGATCGAGCTGTACAACACCAGCTCATCTCCGGTATCGCTAGCCGGCTGCTACCTGTCCGACAAGACCGACAATGTCACGAAATGGGCGCTGCCCGATACGACCATCGCCGCCAGTGGTTACTTGATTATTTGGGCTGATGAGGACGGTGCGCAGGTCGGCCTGCATGCCAATTTCAAGCTCTCCGCATCGGGCGAGGCGGTTGTCTTCACTGCGCCGGACACGACCGTGCTCCAGTCAGTGGTCTTCGGCGCGCAAACGACCGACAAGAGCTATTCACGCTGCCCGAACGGCACCGGTACGTTCAGCGAGACTGATCCTTCCTTCGCCGCTGCTAACGACTGCTCAACCTTTCTCTGCGGTGACGCCGACGGCTCGACCGCCGTCTCTATTTCCGACGCCGTCTACCTAATCAACTATATCTTCGCCGGCGGCCCTGCTCCCAATCCGCTTCTGGCCGGCGATGCCGACTGCAGCTCGGCCGTGTCGATCTCCGACGCCGTCTACCTGATCAACTACATCTTCGCCGGCGGCCCCGCCCCCTGTGCCGCCTGCCCGTAGAACGCGGTCACCAACACAGCTTCATGCCGGAGGGGGGACCGTGTGGTCTCCCCTCATCTTTTTCCAAAGCACCCCAACTATTATCGAACAAACGCTCCATTCTTCCGTCAATTATCCAGAGGACATTCTCACCGTCAGTTCAGTGTCCGCCTCACCGCCAGAGACAAATCGCACTGGAGGAATGCCCGTTGCATCCGCTCTTGCGCCTTGTTGCCTTAGCCATCCTTGCCACAACCGTGCCAAAATCGCCTCTGTTATCGAGCGTCGCGGCTCAGTCTGCAATCGACACCGACCGATTCCACCCATCGTTTGCCGAGTCTCCCCCGCGAACCTCAACCGCTTACGTCAGTCTTGATTCCTTCATCGTCGCCACCATGACGCAAACTCACATTGCCGGACTATCCGCCTGCATCGTTCGCGACGGCGCTATCGCCTGGTCCGGCACCTACGGCTACTCCTATGTCGACGCTGGGGTTCCCGTCACCGACTCGACGCTCTTCATGCTCGCCTCGGTATCCAAGACTGTGACCGGTCTGGCGCTCATGCAGCTCTGGGAGAACAGAAACTTCGATCTCGACGACAAAATCAACGACTACCTGCCGATCCAGATTATCAACCCGAATTACCCGTCCACGCCGATCACATTTCGCCAGCTCTTGTCGCACACGTCGAGCCTGAACGACAACTGGGACGTGATGTACTCGACCTATGTCTACGGCGATACCCCCATCCCGCTCGATCAGTATGTTGCTGACTATTTCGTTCCCGGCGGCACCTACTACGACCCGGTCGCCAACTTCAACTCCTGGGCGCCCGGCACCGTCCACGAGTACTGCAATCACGGCTTCGTCGTGATCGGATACTTGGTCCAGGTCATCTCCGGCGTTCCCTTTGCTCAGTACTGTCAGGACTCGATCTTCACACCGCTACGAATGACCAACTCCTCCTGGTTTCTGGCCGGCCTCGACACCATGAACGTCGCCATGCCTTATCACTGGAGCGGCAGCTACCAGGCGCTCGGGCAATTCGGTTACGCCGACTATCCGGCTGGGACACTGCGTTCCAGCGCCCCGCAGCTGGCGCGCTTTCTCCTGGCCCACCTGCAGCACGGCACAGTTGACTCCGCAGCGGCCGCCGATTCCACGACCATCGATACGATTACCACCATACATTTTCCCACCATCGCCGCCTCACAGGGTCTCACTTGGTTTCACAGCAACTTCGGCGGTCAATGGGTCTGGGAGCACGGCGGCGGCGATCAGGGCGTCTGCACCCGTATCGGCTTCTGCCCGGCCAAACAAACCGCCATCGTCGTCCTCACCAACAGCGAAGCTTTCGGCGGCGTCAGCAATATTGTTAGTCGTCTCTGGACAGAGGCCAACAGCGCCGGCGATCTCGACATCGACGGCATCGCCGATTCGCTCGACAACTGCCCGGCCAATCCCAATCCCGTGCAGACCGACACCGACGGCGACGGCTGGGGCGACGCTTGCGACAATTGCCCAGAAATCACCAACCCTGATCAAGCCGACGAAAACGGCGACGGCATCGGCGACCGCTGCGACGGCAACCTGCACATCGTCGGAGGGACCTTGCCGTCCGGCTATCTTGGTCAGTTCTATTCCTATCGCTTCACGGCCTTCGGCGGGATCGAGCCCCTCCATTGGAGCTTCTTCGGCGGCGATCTGCCCTTTGGCTGCGACTTCGTCGGCGACACCGTCGGCACGATTGCCGGAACGCCGATCTACACGGCTACCTTCTATTTCACCCTGACGTGCCTCGATTCTGACGATCCCCCCCGTGCCGATACCATGAGCTTCAGCCTGTCGATCGTCGATCCGCCCTACCTCTGCGGCGACGCCGACTCCTCCGGTGCAATCTCCATCTCCGACGCCGTCTACCTGGTCAACTACATCCTCGCCGGCGGCCCGGCGCCCAGTCCGCCACTGGCCGGCGATGTCGACTGCAGCAGCGCGATATCTATCTCCGACGCAGTCTCTCTGATCTACTACATCTTCGCCGGCGGTCCGACGCCTTGCGCCGCTTGCCCATGATCCTGCAGATCCGCATTAGGAAGGGAATTAGCCGCCCCGGTCGGTTGCCCAGCGCGGCGATTGCGGTTTCTCAGAATTGTCGATTTGCCATGTTGACAACTGCCGATAGTTGCTTATCGTTAACACGTATCCGCACATCGTACTTCCTGCGAAAGGGAATGACATGCCTCGTTGCTTAAGCCTTATTGTTCTCAGCCTGATCTCCACGATCATCCTGTGCCCGTCCGCGCCGGCCGCCGATCTCGCCCGCGCCGTCCATTTCGATATTCCCGATCACATTGCCGAGAGGCAATTCGGCAAACTGCCGCCGTCGCAACTGACACGGTCCGATTCGCTGGCCCTGCGCGACTACCGCTTCACCGCGGATACTCTCAAGGTGCTCGTCATTCTCGTCGAATGGAGCGATCGTCCCGCCACTTATCCAGCGCCGGTGTTTGACAGTCTCTGGTTCGCCGACTCCGGCTTTGCGATCGGCTCGGTGCGCGAATACTACCGAGAGGTCTCGTACGGCAACGTGCACATCGCCGGCCAGATCGTCGGCTGGGTCAATGGCGGACTCTATTCGCCTAACTACAACTTCGAAAGTCTCTTGCCGCAGCTCAATGCAAGCATCGACTATTCGCAGTTCGACGGCAACGATGACGGAATTGTCGACGCCGTCGTCTTCTTGCGCAGCGGCAACGGCCAGGAGGATTCCGGTTATTTCGAAGATATCTGGTCCTTCGCGCGGTCGTACGCCCCCGGCGCCGGACCTGGACCGTTCGACGGTAAACGCGTCTCGTACTGGAATACGTCCCCCGAAACGCGCCCCCTGCGCGATCCCGACAATCCACCCCAGTTCCTCGGACTCGACTCGCTCAACTACATCCGCGTCTTCGTCCACGAACTGGCGCACAACATCGGCCTGCCCGACCTCTACGACTACGACGCCAAACTGGAAGTGCCGACCTTCTCTACGCCGAACGATGACAACGACCACCCGGTCTATGACTGGTGCGTCATGGGCTACGGCGGCTATGGAATTCTCTCGATCAAGTCCCGGATTCCGTCGCACCACTCCGGCTGGTGCCGCAAGGAAGCCGGTTGGAATACACCAACAGCCTTGTTCGGCGGGGAATACAACCTTGTGCTCAACAGCATCGAAACCACGCCGGTCAATTCACTCTACAAATTGGTGATCGATGACTCCCGCGGCGAATACTTCCTGCTCGAATTCCGCGACCCGCAGTCAACCGCGCATTACGACAAACTCGACTCCGACTTTTCGTGCTACTTCTGGCCCGATCTAACCTTCGACTGCGATCCGCTCGATCGAGGTCTGATCATCACGCACGTTCACGACTCGCTTGGCGCCCCATACTGGCGCATCAACTCCGGGACTCCGGTGTATCCGCACTATACGGTGGCAATCGAGGATGCCGGCTACGACCCGGCACATGACGTAACCACCAATCCGGAAGGGCACGCCACCGATTCCGCCCAGTGGTGGTATCCCTACGAATCGCGCAAGGGTGCCGCGTTTTCCGCCGACGTCGCCGGTCAGAATTTCTTCGGTCCGACCACCACGCCCAATAGCGACAGCTACTATGGCCCGACCGGCATCACCGTCCGCGTCGATTCCGTTACCGCCGGCCAATTGTACGCCTACGTCATCTATGATGGCGATGGCGACGGCGTCGCCAACAACACCGACAATTGCCCCGACCTGGCCAATCCGGCTCAGTCCGACGGTGATTCTGACAGCCGCGGCGATGCTTGCGACAACTGCCCGACCGTGGCCAATTCCGACCAGGCCGACTTCGACAGCGACGGCAGTGGTGACCTGTGTGACTCGTGCACCGACAGCGATGGCGATGGTTTCGGCAATCCCGGCTTTCCGCTGAACACGTGTGAACTGGATCATTGCCCGAATCTGCCCACGGCGGAAAATCTGGATCAGGATTCCGACGGCTACGGGGATCCCTGTGACAATTGCCCGACGATGGCCAATGCCGACCAGGCCGACGCCGACTCGGACGGTATCGGCGATGTCTGCGATTATCTCTGTGGCGACGCCGATCGCTCCGGGGCGGTGAACATCTCCGATGCCGTGTATCTGATCAATTTCATCTTCGCCGGCGGTCCGGCGCCGAATCCGCTCCTGGCCGGCGATGCCGACTGCAGCGGCGCGCTTAGCATCTCCGACGCCGTCTACTTGATCAACTACGTCTTCGCCGGCGGTCCCGCGCCCTGCGCCGCCTGCCCGTAGCCGGCTGGACCTGGTCTGATCGCAGTCCTCGCTGAATCGGCGAACGACACCTCGTCCGCCCGCGTAGTCGTGCCTTGACTCGCCGGTAACGTTGTTTATATTAGAGACGTTTCTCGCGGGAATCTCACCCCGCGGACTTTTCGCGACAGATCACTTCCACCACAATTCAGGGCCGGGCGTGCTCACTTTGCCGGCCCCTCCTGACTGGTGCTGGATGATGACCCGTCGCGAGCAACCGTACTTCTGAGGATCCTCCTGCGGAAAGGAATCTTTATGCGCCTGTACATGACGCTGCTGCTGGCCGGTCTCACCTTCCTCGTGACGGCAACGGCATCGGCCGCGACCGACTCGATCGCCTTCAATCCGGCCCTGAATTACGGTGCGGGTGATTACCCGATCTCGATCGCCGCCGCCGACTTCGACCTCGATGGCAAAATCGACCTGGCTACGGCCAACCTCCTCGCTGATAATCTTTCCGTCTTGCTGAATTCCGGCGGAGGTGTCTTCCCGTCATTTACGAATTTCGCTGCCGGCGGACGGCCGCGATGGATTGTCTCGGCGCGACTCAATAACGACGCGCTGCCGGAACTTGCGGTCTGCAACGAAAGTCCGGCGCAGATCAACGTCCTGGACAACCTCGGCGCCGGTGCATTTGCGGTCCCGACTCCCTACGCCGTCACCGGCATCGGCACGATCGCCCTCTACGCCGCCGACGTCAACGGCGATAACGCGATTGACTTGGTCACCACCAGCACCGTCTCGAATCTGGTTGTCGTCTGCCTCAATGACGGCAGCGGCGGTTTCGCGCCGGGCGTCGGTTATGCCACTCCGTCCGGGCCCTTCGGCGTCTTTGTCGGCAAGCTTGATGGCGACACCAATCTCGATATTGCCATTACCAACTTCACCCCGGACAACATTTCCGTCTTTATGAATAATGGTGACGGTACCTTTGCTCCCCGCACCGATTATGCTGTCGGCGATGGTCCCTGGGCGCTCGATGGCGGCGATCTTGATCTCGACGGCGACCTCGACCTGGCGGTTGCCTGTGCCAGCGTCAATCAGGTTGTCATCATGGCCAATTCCGGTGGCGCGTTCAGCATCGACAGTACCTACAGCGTCGGCGTCGGCCCTAAATGTATCCGTTCCGCTGACCTTGACGGCGACCAGGACCTCGATCTCCTGACTGCCAACGAAGGTTCGGATAACGCTACCGTGCTCGAGAATTCCGGCGGGGTCTTCGCAGTTGCGGCAACTTTGGCCGCCGGGGACGGCCCGCGTGGCATCTGCGCCGTCGATCTCGACAACAATCGCTCCCTCGACATTGCGGTCGCCAATTCGTTTTCTGATAATGTTTCGGTCTTCCTGAATGCCGTGCCCGCGCCGTATCTTTGCGGCGATGCCGACGGCTCCGGCGCCGTCACGATTTCCGATGTTGTCTACTTGATTGCTTACATCTTCTCCGGCGGTCCGGCGCCGATTCCGCTGCTGGCTGGCGATGCCGACTGCAGCGCTGCCGTTAACATCTCTGACGCCGTTTACCTGATCAACTATATCTTCTCCGGCGGCCCGACGCCCTGCGCCGCCTGCCCGTGAGGTGTGATGAAACTTCTTACGGGTGAATAGGAAGTTACTATGCGAAAACAATTCTTTACAGCCGGCCTGGTGCTCCTCGCGACTTGTGCGACCCTGGCTCAACAGCCGCGGACGATGTGGACGCACTTTGTCTCCGACTCGAACTACACTAATATCACTCCTGCCGGAATCTTGGCCGATGCCGTCGGCAATACTTACTTGGCCGCAAACGGCAACTCGGTCCTGTCCGGCAACGCCGACGTCCTCCTGTTCAAGTACGCTCCCTCGGGCCAACGGCTCTGGCTGAAGTCCTTCGACAGCCCCGACCACGGCGGCGATGCTGTCCGCACTCTGCTGACTTCCGGCGACGGCAATTTCTATCTGCCCGGTTGGCATCAAGGCGGCGCCAGTTCCTGCATCCAGATCATCAAATGTACCCCGGCCGGCGATACGCTTTGGCTGCGCCGCTACACCGAAACTTGTGACCTCGGTATCTGGATCTACGACTGGATGAGCGACTCGGACGGCAACATCTACGGCGGCGGCAAGATCTACGGCGAACAGGAGGCCGAGCACTGGCTCATCGCCAAATTCAACAACGATGGCTCATTCGGTTGGCTGCGCACCAAAACGGCGGCGCCTTATGAGAAGCTCGCTGCCAACGCCCTCGCTTTGGACTCCGAGGGCAATCTCGGCGTGACTGGTATTGCAGCCGGTTTATCAACCGCCTCCGTCTTCACCTGCAAATATTCCTCCGCCGGCGATGAGCTGTGGTGTCGCTACTTCGCCGCGTTCCCCGGCGCCGCGGCTGATGCCGGCCGAGCGATTGCGGTCGACGGCGCCGGCAATCTGATCGTGGTCGGCCAGACGACCGCAACGAACGCGCCCCTCGATGTTGACTTGCTCGTCATCAAGTATTCTCCCGACGGCGACACTCTCTGGACGCGGCGCTTCGGTCCGACTACGGGTCGGAGCGATTTCGGGACGCAGGTTGGGTGCGACGGCAACGGCAACGTCGTCGTCGCCGGCTATGCCAACCTCGGCGAGTACGGCATCTCCGACCTGGCCGTGCTCAAATTCTCTCCTGATGGCTTGCTGCTCTGGTCAGACGTTCATGACGGCGTCACCCATGAAAGCGACGAGCCCGGCGCTCTGCAAGTCGCCGCCGACGGCAGTATCCTCGTGCTCGCCATGGTTGATCGCTCCGATACCTTCGACACCGGCGATATGCTGCTGCGAAAGTACGGGCATTGGGGTGGGGTGATCTGGAATCAAAAATATTACGGCCTTGGCAATTCTTTTGAACTGGCAGAACTGCTCACTCAAGATGCGACGGGAAGCTGGATAGTCAGCGGCTGGAGTTCCGACGGCGGGAGCAAATACAGTGCTTATCTCAACAAGTACTCGGACTTCCTCTGCGGCGACGCGAATAACTCCAGTACGATCTCGATCTCTGATGTTATCTTCCTCATCCACTACATTTTTATTGGAGGTCCGGTTCCCAGCCCTGAGCTCAGCGGCGATGCCGACTGCAACGGCCTCCTGACAATCTCCGATGCCGTTTTCATGATCCAGTTCATCTTCGCCGGCGGCCCGGCGCCCTGCGCCGCCTGCCCGTAGCGTTATTTGACGGCGATCAGATTAGCTGTGGATGGGGTAGATTCTGCGCAAACTCGGCCGGATCAATTCAAGACCTCGTTGGCCGGGACCAACTCGCCGTCGAGCAACTTCCACTCCTCGATCCCGCCATCGACGAGCGTTATGCGAAATCCCTGCCGCTCCAGATAACCGCAACTGACGCGCGAGCGATTGCCGGTCCGGCAGAAGACGTGGATGTTGTGCTCCCGCGGCAGGGATGCGAGCCGAAGACTTAATTGCGTATGCGGAATATTCCGAGTTCCCGCGATCATGCCGGTCTCGGCGATTTCCGCCGTGCTCCGCACATCGAGGACCAGAGTATCCGACTGTGTCAGCCGCTCGGATAGAGAAATGATGTTGATCTGATCGGTGCGTGCTAATGTGCCGCCGCCTTGCTGATGGGCCGAAATTTGTTCCGGTGTCAAGTAGCATTCGACGCGATCCAACCCGATTCGCCGGAAATCGGCGAGCGCTTCCGCCAACTGCGCCGGCTCAATCACGAGACAGACCCGCTCCTCGGGGGTGATAAACGACCCGATCGTCGTGGTGAACGATTTGTCCAGCGGGGCAAACAGCGCTCCGGGGAAGTGTCCGGCGCGGTACTGCTCCCATGTCCGCGTATCGACGACCACCAACTCTTGCGAATCGATGATCCCTGCCAGTTCCGGTGACGACCGCCGGCATGGCTGTGCCTGCGGATCGACCAGCGGCACGCCGCTGCGATTGAGCTGTTTCATCCGCTTGAAATATGGCGGCGGATCGGGCTGGCCGCGCAGAATGTAATCGGTGAATTCGTGCGGCAAATCCAGCAGGCGCAGTGCGCGATTGGTTGCCGCTTCATAGCCGAACGTCGAGATCGGCATCAGACCGAGGCTCTTCCCGCAGGCGCTGCCGGCCCCGTGACCCGGTAACAATAACAGCTCCGGTCCCAACGCGCGCAGCCGCTGCAGCGACATCCGCAGCTCTCCGGCCGCCGCTTGGGCCGCGCCGATCTTGCCGACCACCGCCTCCAATAAGTCAGGTCGGCCAACGTCCTCGACAAAAACCAGATCGCCCGACAACAACGCCGCCGGTTGCTCGCTGCGCGTCGTGTCCGTCACCAGATACACCAGGTGCTCCGGCGTATGGCCGGGCGTGTGCCAGGCCTCAAATCGCACGCGGCCGATCGTAAACCGATCACGATTCCGCAACAGCCGACGCCGGAATGGCGAGTTCACCAGCCACTCGTACTGCCACTCCGTTCCACCCTCCGCCGAGGCCAGAATCTCGACCCCCGGCAGTTCCGCGAACTGCCGGAGGCCGGAAAGATAGTCGGCGTGAATGTGCGTATCAGCCGCGACAACGATCCTCAGCTTGGCTGCCTGCGCCGCCGCCAGATAGCGGTCGATATCGCGCTGCGGGTCGATGATGATCGCCTGCCCGGTTTCCTGGCAACCGATCAGGTAGGCATGCTGTCCCAATCTCGGATCGCTGATCTGCTGAAGATACATCTTTCACTCCGTCGCTGGTTAATGGCTGGGTTGTGGCGTCATCCGCAGGTACGGCTTGATCACCGTATAACCCTTCGGAAAACGCCGCTTCAGATCTTCGGCGTCCTGCAGTGCCGGCGCGATCACCACATCCTCGCCTTGCTTCCAGTTGACCGGCGTGGCTACACTGAACCGTGCCGTCAGTTGCAGCGAGTCAATCACCCGCAGGAGTTCGTCGAAGTTGCGCCCGGTCGACGCCGGATAGGTCAGCGTCAACTTGATGCGCTTGTCCGGGCCGATCACGAACACCGACCGCACCGTCATCGTGTCGTTGGCATTCGGATGAATCATCCCGTACAGATCGCTCACCTTGTGGTCGGCATCGGCGAGGATCGGGAAGTTGACCCGCGTCCGCTGGGTCTCGTTGATGTCGCCGACCCAGCGGCGATGCGCCTCGACCGGATCGACCGAGAGCGCCAGCATCCGCACGTTGCGCCGGTCAAATTCCGGCTTCAGACGCGCCGCCATCCCCAGCTCGGTCGTGCAGACCGGCGTAAAATCGGCTGGGTGCGAAAACAGCACGCCCCACCCGTCGCCGAGATAATCATAGAGACTGATCTCTCCCGCGGTGGATTGTTGTTGGAAATCCGGGGCGATGTCGCCCAATTGGAGTGCCATGGTTTTTCCTCCATTCACGATTGAGGGTTCAAACCCGGCAGCGATGCGGCTTTGGAATCGTACTTACGCTCGCGTCGCGCGAAAAGATGCAGAAAAATCATCATCGCAAGATTTTTGTACGAAACCGGTGATTCGCCGCCTCTGGGCGAAAAAAATTCGGCTTCGGATCGCCACCGCCGGGGTCGCCAGCTCATTGCTTCCCAGCACTCAAATGCGCCTGCTCGCTATCTACCATCTCTGGCGCCAAAAGGCAAGCAATTGTAGTGTAAATGGCTCTATTATTGGTTTGCCGCGCCTTCCGCTTGGCTGCACCGGAAGGCCGTTCCCCTGCGCAATTTTGGTTGGCGGCACCCACCGCGTTCGTATACTTCCGGTATGCGCCCCGGCTCCAATTCGCCCGCCCCGCCCCTGCTTAGCCGCATCCTCCTCGTGCTCGGCGTGTTCACGCTTCCCGCGCTGTTGTCGGCGGTGCTGTATCACACCCGTTACCTGCAGCTTGGCCGCGAGACGGTGTTCTGGAAGTGGCTGCTCGACTTCCAACTGGCCTGGTACATCTGGGCGGCGCTTACGCCGGTCATCTTCTGGCTCGGCCGCCGCATCCGCATTGACACTCGCGCCTGGCTCCTTCCCGGACTGGCTCACGTGCTCATCGGATCACTCTTCGCCGTCCTACAGATCTGCCTCGGTGTCTTTATCTCGATTCTGATTTACCGGGAACCGCTCACCTGGGAGTACTACGTCGGCCAAGTCGTTCCCAACCTTTTCGGTCGCTTCCCGGCACAATTGCTGGTCTATGCCCTGATCCTCGGCGTCTCCTACGCCATCGACTACCAACGCCAGTCGCGCCGGCGCGCCTTGCAGGCCGCGCAGCTCGAAGCCGAACTCGGCCATGCCCGCCTCGAAACGCTGCAGCAACAACTCCAGCCCCACTTCCTCTTCAACACCCTCAACTCGATTTCCGTCTTGATGCAGAAGGGCGACACCATCGCTGCCAATCAGGTGCTCAACCATCTCAGCGACTTGCTCCGCGAAGTACTGGCCAAAGACAACGCGCAATTGGTGCCGCTGGCCGACGAGTTAGCCTTCGTTCGCAAGTACGTCGCCATCGAACAAGTTCGCTACGGCGAGCGCCTGCGGGTCGAGTTCAACGTCGCCGTCGATGCCCTGACCACACCGGTGCCGAACTTCATCGTGCAATTGCTGGTTGAAAACGCGATCCGCCACGGCGTCGCCCGTAAAGCCGACGCCGGCCGCGTCACGATCGCCGCCTTCGCTGCCGGGAACCGGCTGAATATCAGCGTCAGCGACGACGGCATCGGCATCGAAGCCGCGGCGTTCAAGGAAGGAGTCGGCATCTCCAACGCCCGCCGCCGCCTGCAGTACCTCTATGGCGACGATCATTCATTCGCGATTGCCAACCAGCCTTCCGGCGGTGTTATGGCACAACTGACGATCCCGATTACTGCCTCGGCAGGGAACACGGTCTGATGGAACCCATCACCACCTTGATCGTCGACGACGAACCGCTCGCCCGCGAGGGCATTCGCCTGGCCCTGAAGCCGGACCCGCAATTCACGATCGTCGGCGAGTGCGGCAACGGCAAAGAGGCCGTCGCTGCCATCCGCCGCCTGCGCCCGCACCTCGTTTTTCTCGATGTCCAAATGCCCGAGCTTGATGGCTTCGGAGTTTTGCGCAAGCTCAAGCCGGAGGAACTCCCCCTGGTGGTCTTCGTTACCGCTTTCGGCAATTTTGCTGTGGCCGCGTTTGAAGCCCGTGCCCTCGACTACGTTCTCAAACCGTTGAATCCCGATCGCTTTGCCAAAACCCTTGCGCGGGTCAAATCCGTCATTGTCGAGAAGCAGTTGGGCGAGACGACCAAACGCCTCCTGGCCCTGCTCAGCGATTCATCGGCTTCGGCGCACGAATTCCTGTCCAAGTTCACCGTGAAGATCGGTGATCGTATCCAGTTCGTTGAAGCGGCGGCTGTCGACTGGATCGAGGCCGACGACTACTATGCCAAACTGCACGTCGGCAAACAGACCTATCTCATTCGCGAATCCCTCAGCCGTCTGGAAGAACAACTTGACCCGGCACAATTTGTGCGCATCCACCGCTCGACCATCGTCAACCTCGCCCGCGTCAAAGAACTCAAGGCCCATTTCCACGGCGAGTATATCGTCCTCCTTCACGACGGCAGCAAGCACAAGCTCAGCCGCAGCTACCGCAGCGCTCTCGCCCGCATCCTCCCCGAACGCTGAACGTCCACGCCGTTTCGCCGCCGCCATCAGCCGTTTCACTGCACCGCCCGCCCGGTTCCCGACACTCCGGTAACTAAGACGCCGCCGCGGCAGTAGACTTGTTGCGAAGACCAAGATGTAACCCCGGCTGCCGCCGGCCACCTCTTCCAAGCGAGGCATACATGTCAGGAGTGAAATCGCGTTCGTTCTCAGCCGCGTCGGTGGCGATCGTAGTCATCATGCTGGTCGCCTTCGGCAACCTCACTGCCGCCTTCACGCCGGTGCTGACCGGCCCGGTCGTCTCCGATGCCGGCGACTCCCGGTCCGCCAATTTCGTCGATTACGACAACGATGGCGATCTCGATCTGTTCATCACCAACGGCCCGCAATTCGGCCAGCCCGACTACCTCTATCGCAACAACGGCGACGGCACCTTTGTGAAAATCACCGGCGACCCGATCACAAATGTGGCACTTGCCTCCGATGGCGCCACCTTTGGTGATTTTGATAACGATGGCGATGAGGATTGTTTCGTCGCAACCTGGTGGAACAATCCCAACATCTTCTACGCCAACAACGGTGACGGCTCCTTCACGCAGATCACGACCGGTCCCATCGCCACCGGCGGCACCTATTCCGAGGCTGGCTCCTGGGCCGACTACGATCAGGACGGCTATCTCGATCTCTACGTCTGCAACAGCTTCAGCTCGCTGGCCAATCTCCTTTTCAACAACAACGGCGACGGTACCTTTACCAAGATTCTCACCGGCCCGCAGTCAACGGACCTGCTTCGCTCGCGCGTCGGCGCCTGGGGTGACTATGACAACGACAGTGACCTCGACCTCTTCGTTGCCAACGAGTTCAATCACCCCAACAACCTCTATCGTAATGACGGAGGCGGCACATTTACCAAGATCACAACCGGAAATATCGTGACCGATCTGAATGAATCCTTCGGCGCGAGCTGGGGCGACATCGATAACGACCTCGACCTCGACCTCTTCGTCGCCAACGGGGAAGACCAGCATGATTGCCTCTACACCAACAACGGCGACGGCACCTTCACCAAAGTTACCACTGGTCCTGTCGTCACCAGCGCCGGCTACGGCGTCGGCTCGACCTTCGCCGATGTCGACAACGACGGCGACCTCGACCTCTACGTCTGCAATGCTTTTGCGCCGCTCGCCACGGTGAATTTCCTCTTTCTCAACAACGGCGACGGCTCTTTCACCCGCGACCTCTCCGATCCGATCGCCACCGACGACGGCTGGACCTACGGCTGTGCCTTCGGCGATATCGACGCCGACGGCGACCTTGACCTCGCCCTGGCCAAATGTCTCGGCGCCTCCGAAAACAATGCCCTCTACTTGAACGGCGGCAACAGCAACCACTACCTCGCGCTTGAATGCGTCGGGTCGCGCTCCAATCGCTCCGGCATCGGCGCGCGCGTGAAAATCAAAGCCACCATCGGCGGCGTGCCCCGTTGGCAAATGCGCGAGGTCACCAGCCAGGCCGGCTACTGCGTCCAAAACGGCGAGGATGCTTGGTTCGGCCTTGGCGATGCCCTGACCGTCGACTCGCTCGTCGTTACCTGGCCCTCCGGCGTCGTGCGCATTCTCACCGACGTCGCCGTCGACCAGCACCTGTATCTCGACGAATGTGAATCCGCCGACTCCGACGGCGACCTCGTCGGCGACAACTGCGACAACTGCCCGGCCGTCAGCAATGGCAGCCAGACCGACTCCGATGGCGACGGCCTCGGCGATGCCTGCGACACGTGTCCGCTCGATGCGCTCAACGATGCCGACGGCGATGGCATCTGCGCCGATCTCGATAACTGCCCGGCCATCGGCAATGTCGATCAGGCCGATACCGACGGCGACAATGTCGGCGACCTCTGCGACAATTGCCCGAATCGCTCCAACCCCGATCAGGCCGACAGCGATGACGACGGCATAGGTGACCTGTGCGAATTCGTCTGCGGCGACGCCGACGGCTCGGCCGCGATTTCAATCTCCGACGCTGTCTATCTCATCAATTTCATCTTCGCCGGCGGCCCCGCGCCCAACCCCTTGCTTTCCGGCGACGCCGACTGCAGCAACGCGATCTCCATCTCCGACGCCGTCCACCTGATCAACTACATCTTCGCCGGCGGCCCCGCCCCCTGTGCGGCGTGTCCGTAGACGAAGGAGAGAACCGGTCATAGAGCCGACGAGGGACTAATACCGAAGGACGATTGTCACTGCTCAAGCCGTATCATAATATCGAACTACCCGCGTCCACTTTGGTTTGACGACATACAAGAAAGGACTTGACAAATCGAGTAGATACTCTACGTTAGGGGCGCAACAATCGACATTCCCAGTCTTCCGCGGCCCGAACTCAACCGGGCAGACACCCTGCATCTTCGTTTGCGTTGCCCGGTCGGGTCTAACGCAGACTTGTACGGAGGTGCCTCGATGACCTACTGATTAACGATCACGGTCAATCCGAACTGACCTCATCTTGAACTCCTTTCTTCATACCGGAGGGCAGAATGCTCCGCATATTCCTTGCTGTGGCAGTCTCCGTGACAGTTCTGTTCGCGGCGGTGCCGACAATGATCAGCTATCAGGGGCGCTTAACCGACGCGGCAGGAGATCCGGTCGCGGACGGCAACTACCAAATCACATTCTCAATCTACAGTGTTCTCTCCGGCGGTACCGCCATGTGGACCAGCGGCGCACAGACGGTGGCGGTCGCCGAGGGGCTGTTCAATTACAATCTGGGCTCAAGTACACCTTTGCCGGATAGTATCTTTGCCAAGTACACTCAAGTCTATCTCGGCATCAAGGTTGGCTCGGATGCCGAGATCACACCGCGCACGCAACTGGTGAGCGTCGGCTATGCGTTCCAGTCGCTGCGCGGCGACTCGGCCAAGTACGCCATCACCGTGGCTGACAACGCGATCACCAGCGCCAAAATCGCCGATGGCGCCATTCAGTTCGGCGACATCGGCCAGAACGGGGCGACGGCGAATCAGATCATGAAATGGAACGGCAGCGCCTGGGTAGCGGCGACCGACGAAATCGGAGCTGCGGGCGAGAATTACTGGACTCTTGCCGACTCGGTCATTTACACGCGCAACAATCTCGGCGTTGCCAAGGGAGGAGCAACGAACAAACTCTGGGGGACCCAGGCCTTAACACACGTCAATTTCGGCGTGGCATGCACAACCGGTACCAGCAGTCTCGATTATTATTATGTGACAGTGAGCGGTGGTCGCAGAAATGTCGCTTCGGGCGACAAGTCGACGATCGGCGGTGGGCAGTTCAACACCGCCAGCGGAACATCGAGTACAGTTAGCGGAGGATCGCATGTGAAGGCACGCGGCGCGTACGCAACGGTTGGCGGTGGTGGCGGCGGTTCAGACAGCGATTCCATCTCTGCTCTCGGTGACTATTCAACAGTCAGCGGCGGTCGCAAGAACATTACCTCAGAATTATATGCAACTGTAGGAGGCGGTACAGTAAACGTTGCCAGTGGTGTCACGAGCACGATAGGTGGCGGCGGCTACAACAGCGCTAGTAGTGGCTACTCGGCTGTCGGCGCTGGGGAGTCCAATACCGCCAGCGGTCTTTACTCGTCTGTCGGCGCTGGGCGGTCCAATACTGCCAGCGGTCTTTACTCGTCTGTCGGCGCTGGGTGGTCCAATACTGCCAGCGGTGTTTACTCGTCTGCCGGCGCTGGGGGGTCCAATACTGCCAGCGGCGATTCTTCTGTCGTCGTCGGCGGCGCTCACAACACGGCAAGCGGAAATACATCAACGATTGCTGGCGGATCGAGAAACTCCGCTATCGGCACTGCTTCAACCGTGGGTGGCGGCATTTACGCTATCGCGCGGGGAGCCTACTCGACTGTTGGTGGTGGTGGCGGTACTTCTGTAGCCGACTCGAACGCGGCAACAAGTGACTACTCTACAGTGAGTGGTGGACGGTCAAACGTCGCCAGTGCCGTCGATGCCACGATTGGTGGCGGCTACGACAACACCGCCAGCGGAACTGAAGCCACAATCGGCGGCGGCCACTCTAACACGGCCAGCGGCATTTTCGCCACAGTCGGGGGCGGCGATGGCAACACGGCAGGGTTCAGCTGGGCCACAATCGGCGGCGGCCACTCCAACACGGCCAGCGGCTATATCGCCACAGTCGGTGGGGGCGAGGGCAACTCTGCAAGCTTCGAGAAAGCCACAGTCGGCGGGGGTTACGGCAACGTGGCCAATAACTTAGCTTCCACAGTCGGGGGCGGCAATAACAATACGGCAGGCTCCAGCTATGCCACAGTCGGTGGGGGCGGCAACAATACTGCCAGTGGACCTTCTACTACAGTCGGTGGTGGCAATAGCAACACGGCCAGCGGCTGGGAGAGCGTCATCGGCGGCGGTCTGTTCAATGTAGCCGACGGCAAATACAGTGCCGTCGGCGGGGGGCGTTCCAATACAGCAGATGGCGATTCTTCAGTAGTCGCTGGGGGTGCGCACAATACCGCGAGCGGAGTCGCGGCGACCGTCCCGGGTGGTTCAAGAAACACTGCTTCGGGTAGTACCTCCTTTGCCGCTGGCAATCGTGCCACTGCTGGTCACAGCGGCGCCTTTGTTTGGGGAGACGCGACGGCAGCAGACTTTGCTTCCACTGGCAACAACCAGTTCCTGATCCGCGCCTCTGGTGGTGTCGGCATCGGCACCAATAGCCCGAGCGTCCCACTGACCGTCGACGGCGGAACGGATGTCAGTCTGTCCAGTGGTGGTTATCTGACAACCGGCTCGATCACTGGCGTGAATATCACCATGGATAATAACGAGATCGTGGCCCGCAACAACGGGGCTTCGGAAACACTCCACCTCAACAACAGCTCAGGCAACGTTATCATCTGCGAGAACGGCGGAAACGTCGGAATAGGAACGGGTGCTCCAACTCAGAAACTTCACGTCTCTGGCAACATCTGCTACACCGGCACCATCGGCGCCTGTTCCGATGAGCGTTACAAGAAAGATGTCGAGACGATCGGCAACGCTCTGGAGACTTTGCTGAAACTTCGCGGTGTTACTTACAACTGGAAGCAGGATGAATTCCCGGACATGAAGTTCGACGACCAGAAGCATCTCGGCTTCCTCGCACAGGAACTCAAAGACCTCCTGCCGGGTGTGGTGATGGTAGACCAGAATGGTTACATGTCGGTCGACTACGGCCGTCTCACGCCGCTCTTGGTCGAAGCGATGAAGCAACTCAAAGCCGAAAATGACGAACTCCGCGCCAAGACCGACCGGATCGCCGAGTTGGAGGCGCAGATGGCCGATCTGAAGGTAATGATGCAGAAGCTGGCTGAGAAGTAGGAGAAGGAGGAACGACTTGTGAAAATACTGATCACAACAACAATGCTGTTGCTACTCCTTGTCGGCCTCTCACCGGGCGCAAATGATAACACGGTCACGACGACGGCCAGTGAGGAAACGAGCGCAGTCACATCGGGTCAGGCCGCGAATAGCGGCGAGCAGATTAAGTGGCAGGTGGTTGCGAGCGGTGGGGGAACTAATGGTTCCTCCACGAACTTCCGGCTTTCCGGCACCGCCGGACAGACTGCAGTTGGTGCAGGGAGTTCAGCGAATTTCGGATTGGGTCAGGGATTTTGGCAGCCATTCAGTGCCGGGCAGCAATACGTCTGCGGCGACGCTGACGGGTCTGGTGCTATTTCGATCTCCGATGCAGTTTATCTCATCAACTACATCTTCGCCGGCGGGCCGGCGCCGAATCCGCTGCTTGCAGGCGATGCTGACTGCAACGGGCTGGTCACGATTTCGGATGCGGTGTATTTGATCAACTATATCTTTGCAGGTGGACCAGCTCCGTGCGCCAGTTGCCCGTAGAATCCGTCCTTGCGCTTGTGCGCGGAGTATCAGATATTCCGCGCATGAGCGCCGACAACTCCCTCCGTACCGAATCCGAGATCTCCACCTTCGAGGTCGTCTTCCCCTCGATGGTCAACCATTACGGCACCCTCTTCGGCGGCATCGCCCTCCAATGGATGGATCGCGCCGCCTGGATCTGCTCCACCCAGTACGCTCGCAAAACCATGGTGACCATTGCCTCCGACCGCATCGTCTTCAAGAAAGCCGTGCGGCAGGGAAGCCTCGTCGAATTGCGCGCCTGGATTCGTAAAGTCGGGAACACCTCCGTCACTGTCGATGTTGAACTCCATTCGGAAAGTCCGCTCACCGGCAAGCGCGAACTGGCCACCCACGGCGAATTCGTGATGGTCGCACTGGATGCCGACGGAACCCCTTGTCCGATAAAGGACTCCCGGGAGCCGTAGAAAACTCTTGCCCCCGGCGCCACTTCCGATATATTAATAGACTCGCAAGCCCCCGGGCCTGCGCTGTGAATTGGTATATATAATTGTAAGGAGATAGAGCATGGCCAAGAAGAAAGGTGATGCGCGCGCATTCATCACGGTCGAGTGCACGGAAGCCCGCAAAGAGGGCGCCACGCCGTCGCGCTACACGACCTTCAAGAACAAGCGCAACACGCCCGATCGTCTGGAGATCAAGAAGTACAACCCCTTCCTGCGTCGCCACACGATCCACAAGGAGATTCGCTGAAGTTAGCGCTCCGCAAGCTTGACGGCACACGACCCAACCGGTTGTGTGCCGTTTTTGTTTTTGCCTTGTCGCGCGGCGGCACAATCGTCTGATTACCGCCACGAGAAACCGATGAGCCTGCAAACGATCGCCAAACTCCGTGACTTCCTCGGCCTCAAGCGCTCTATGGTCGCGCTCTTGGGCATGGTCGTCCTCGTCGGCATGGGCGAGAAGATGGCCGAGCGCTTCCTGCCCATCTACATCGTCGCCCTCGGCGGCGGCGCGATCTACGTCGGCCTTCTCAACGGCCTCGACAATCTTCTCTCGGCGCTCTACTCGTTCCCCGGCGGCTACATCGCCGACCGCTATGGCACCAAACGCGCGCTCCTGATCTTCAACCTGATCGCCATGGCCGGCTTCGTGATCGTGATCCTGATTCCCTCCGTCTGGGCAGTGATTATCGGCGCCGTCTTCTTCCTCAGTTGGACGGCAATCTCTCTGCCTGCCACCATGAGCCTCGTCGCCCGCCTTTTGCCCAAGAACAAACGCACCATGGGCGTCTCCATGCACTCGCTCATCCGCCGCATCCCGATGGCGCTCGGCCCGCTGGTCGGCGGCCTCTTCATCGCCGGCTGGGGCGAGGTCACCGGTGTGCGCTTCGCTTTTCTCGCCGCCCTCGGCATGGCCATTGTCGCTGCGATCATGCAGCAGATCATGATTCCCGCCGACGACACCACGGCCGCCCTCGACAAGACTCCCGACAAGAATCCGCTCGTCCTGTTCCGCCAATTCCGGCCCGAACTCAAGAAACTGCTGCTCTCCGATATCCTTGTCCGCTTCTGCGAGCAGATTCCTTATGCCTTCGTCGTCCTCTGGTGCATGAAAGAAATCTCCTCGCCTGTGACCGCCTTCCAGTTCGGCATTCTCACGACGATCGAGATGGCAACGGCGATGCTGGTCTACATCCCGGTCGCCTACTTTTCCGATCAAGCCGAAAAAAAACCGTTTGTCGTGGCCACCTTTGGCTTCTTCACAATCTTTCCCCTGATCCTGCTTGTCAGCCAGTCGTTCTGGCTTCTGGTGCTGGCCTTCATCATCCGCGGCCTCAAGGAATTCGGTGAGCCCACGCGCAAGGCAATGATCATCGATCTGGCCGTGCCGAATCGTGAGGCGGCCACCTTCGGCACCTATTATCTTCTCCGCGACTGCGTGGTCGCCGTCGCTGCTTTCGGCGGCGCGTACCTCTGGATGATCAGCCCCGCTGCCAACTTCGTGACCGCGGCCGCTTTCGGCGTGATCGGTACCTTGGCTTGGATGCGAACAACCGTGAAACCAGCGCTGCCCTGACGTCGTTGACGTCACGATCAGCGACCGGGAGGTAGGATGTCCACAGACTCCAATTATCGGAAAATCATCGGCTATGAGCGCCGCCACGAGCCGCTCTTACCGACCCGTCGCTTCGCCCATCGCCTGCTGGCCGCGACGCTTGCCGGCATGTTACTGCTGGCGTTCTGGGTGTTTCTCGGAATGCTGGGGTATCACCAACTGGCGCCGATGAGCTGGCTCGATGCGTTCCTCAACGCCGCGATGATCGTCGGTGGCATGGGGCCCGTCGATGTCCTCACTACCGGCGCGGCCAAAATCTTCGCCGGCGTCTACGCGATTCTCAGCGGGGTCGTGATTCTTGGCGTGTTCGGCCTGCTCTGGATGCCGGTCTTCCACCGTTTCCTGCACCGCTTTCATCTCGAGGCCGAAGCAACGCCCGCCGGCAAACGACGCGCCGATTCCTGAGCCGCCCGCGGCGCCGGCTACTGCCGCATCAGGTCCACCAGGCGGCGATTGTAGAAATTGGTAAGGTCATCCCGCGCCAGTACACCCACCACGCGGCGCGAATCTCCCGGTTCAACGACCGGCAACAGCCGCGTGTCGCGCAGGGCAAACGCTTTCGTCGCGCTCTCCAAATCGTCGTCCGGCGTCAGCGTCGACGGGTTGGCGCGGACGATGTCCTGCGCCACGATCAACTGATCGATCGTCCGCCGTGATATCAGCGTGCGTACATCCTCGATCGACAACACTCCGGTCAGCCGACTCTCCGCGTCGATCACCACAAAGTAATTCTCGTTGGATTGCTCGAAGCGCGCGAAAATTTCCCCCAGCGTCGTTGCGGCTGTCATCGTTTCGAACTGCGTGCGCATTACGTCCCGTACCTTGTGCGCCCGCAGCACGTTGATATCGCGGCCGCCGCGGATTTCGATGCCGCGCTGGAACAGCTTGAACGTATAGATCGAATGCGGCAGCAGACTGCGCGCCATCAGCGTTGAAAACGTCACCGTCATCATCAGCGGCAGGATGATATGATAGTCGTTGGTGATTTCGAAAATGATCAGGATCGCCGTCATCGGCGCATGCGTCGTCCCGGCCACCAGTCCTGCCATCCCGACCAATGCATACGCCCCCGGATGACCGACGGCGCCGGGGAAGAGCCAATTGGCCAACACCCCGAACGCGCCGCCCGCCACCGCGCCGATAAACAGCGATGGCGCAAACACCCCGCCGGAACTGCCGCTCCCCAGCGTCAACGACGTGCCGATAATCTTCAGGAAAATCAACGGCACCAGCAGCGCAAACGCCATGTCGCCATTGAGCGTGAGCGTGATCGTCTCGTATCCGTCCGCCAACACCTGTGGATAAAAGATCGCCACGCCGCCGAGCAGCAACCCGCCGATCCCCGGCTTGATCAGGGAGTTGATTCTTAGCCGCTCGAAGAAGTCTTCCGTCTTGTGCAGCGTCTTCGTAAACAGTACCGCCACCGCACCCAGCACCGCCCCCATGATCGAATAGATGATGATCTCCCACACCGACTCCAATTCGTACGGCGTGACCTCGAACGCCGGATAGTTGCCGAGAATCGATCGCGTAATCACGCTGGCCACAACCGACGAAATCAGCACTGGCGAAAATGTGCGGATCGCAAAATCCCCCAGAATCACTTCCAGCGAAAACAGTACGCCCGCGATCGGCGCGTTGAAAACCGACGAAATCCCCGCGGCCGCGCCGCAGCCGACCAGCACTCGCACCCGCTCGCCCGACATGCTGAAGAACTGGCCGACTGTCGAACCGATCGCCGAGCCGATCTGCACGATCGGGCCCTCGCGGCCGGCCGACCCGCCGGAGCCAATGCAGATCGCCGAGGCCACCGTCTTGACCACCGCCACTCGCGGACGAATGATGCCCCCTAACCGCGCCACCGCGTTGATCACCTCCGTCACTCCGTGGCCGCGCGCCTCGCTGGCAAAGTAGTGGATGATCGGCCCCACACACAACCCGCCCAGCATCGGGATCAGCGGCAACCACCACTTGAACACACCGCCGCCACCGAAATGCGTCAGGTACTCGTCCGTCATGCCGAAGAAAATATGGTTGGCGAAACGGATCAATGCCGTGAAACCAATGGCGCCCAGCGCTGTGGCAATCCCGACCAGCACAGCCAGAATCAGCAGCGCATTCGTCCCGGAAATCCTTAGCCGCGACAGCAATCGGTTGAAGTCAATGCCGCTCATAACGATTGAGCCCCGCTACACTCATATTGTCGAATTGAGCACTCCTCCGCAAGCCGTATCAGTCGCCGTCATCGCCGCGTAAATTCTCCACTTTTTTGCTTTACAACGGCCTTCGATTACCCCAAGTTGAGTTGGCCCTACATGAAGTAATCTTTCCAGGAGGTATCGCGATGAGAAAGCGTATTATCGTTACTTGCCTGTTGCTACTGACCCTTGCCGTCGCGCTGGGCAGTTCGAACCCTGAGCCGTCGCCGAATCCGCCCGATACAAAAATGCTGCAGGATGCCGCGGCCGCTGCCATCTCCCAATTCACCTCGCACCTGCTAACGTCTCTGAAGCTCGCTCTTGCGGAAGGCGGTCCGGTTAACGCCCTCGGCGTCTGCAACGTCGTGGCCCCCGATATCCAGACCGCGCATGTACGCGACGGCTGGTTTATCGAACGCGTCACCGACAAACCGCGTAATCGCAATAATCAGGCCGACTCGTTGCAGCTGGCCCTGCTGGCGCAGTTTGCGGCCAAGGATGCTCCCGAGTTCGTCGCCCTCTGGGACAACCCCGAACAGCCGCAGAAATTCCGTTACTACCTGCCGATTCGTGCTGCTGAAGTCTGCATGAACTGCCACGGCGACCCCGCCAAGTTCCAAGCCGGCGTGGCCGAGAAGATCAAAGAACTCTACCCCGACGACAAAGCCGTCGGCTACCAGGTCGGCGATCTGCGCGGCATGTTCGCGATTGAGGTGATGTGGCCGGAGGGGAAAGCCTACGCCGAAAAGCTTACCGGCGGAAAATAGCGGCCGGCACAACTGGCCACCGAATTCCCACGCGGCGGTGACGGGTTTGATCCCGCGCTGCCGCGTCCGCATTTTCGCCAACAAAATTCTGAGCCTTTCTTGACCCCCCGAACGTCAAATGTGATTGCCGCCACTGACCGCCTCACAATATTGGGTCTTTAATGTCACTATTCGCGTGCCCTACTTGATCACGGGGAACTTTGGGTAATTATATTCGTTTAAACTGATCTATGAAGATGACTTACTGTAGGAAACCACATTCGATTTCTGCGACTTCCAGTCGACAATGGCTCTGTAACGTCGGAATCGGGATCTTTGTCCTTTGGCTGGCACTCCCGCAAATCCTGCGGGCGGCGACGACTCCCTTGGCGATCACCAATCCCGACAGCGTTCTGGCCGCCACACTCAAGCAGCTCCAGGGCGCGCCGCTCAGCCTGCAACGGGCCAGGGAACTTGCGCTCCAACAAGCTACAACCGTGCGCGCTGCGGAAGCGGCATTGCGCGCCGCCGGCGGAACCGTTCGCCGTGAGCGCGGCGCCTTCGACCCCGAACTCTTCGCTGAATTGAGCAAATCCGGCCGCGATCTCCCCAGCGCTTCGCCCTTCGCCGGCGCCGATGTCCTGACACAAGACGAGTTCCGCACTTCGACCGGCGTGCGCATTACGCTTCCGCTCGGCACGTCCATCGCGGCATCGGTAAATACGATCAAGACCGAAACCAATTCGGCGTTTTCGACGCTGAATCCGCAATACCAGGCCGAAGGACTCCTGCAGATCACGCAACCGCTTCTCAAAGGTTTCGGCGCCGGCACCAGCAGCGACCTGACCTCGAGTAAGCGCGAGCTGGAGGCCGCTCAAGCCGCTTACGAAGACGCCGTCCTGGCGGTCACCGCCACGGTCGAGCAGACCTACTGGGATCTGTACGCCGCCGAGCGCGACCTCGCGGTGCAAATCCTGATTCGCGATCAATCGCAATCATTCTTGAACGAAACGCGTCTGCGCTCCGAGGCCGGGCTCGTCGGACCGAATCAGGTCGCCAACGCCCGCGTCTTCCTCGCCGAACAGGAACAGGCCGTGCTCGATCGCGAGGAGAGCCTCGACCATATCTCCGACCAATTGGCAACTCTGGTTGGCGAACGACCGCTCAGCAACAACGGCCGTTTCCATCCGCAGGATGATCCGGCTGCCGATTTTCCGCTCGACGACATCGAGCAACTCGTGCCGGCGGCTCTCGAAAGGAATCGCGGCTTGAAAGTCGCTACCGGTCTGGTCGCGACCGCTCGCGCTCGTGAACAGGGCGCACGCTGGAACGCGCTGCCGACTCTCGATCTGGTCGGCGCCATCGGCGGTGTCGGACTCGCCGGCGATGCGCGCCCGGTCGTCCTCAGCGGCGACACCGTCCGCAGCAGCTTCGACGGCGGCTTCGGTGATGCCTATAGCGCCGCCCTGCAACGCGACAATCCGACCTGGAGCATCGGCCTGCGCCTCTCCTATCCGATCGGCCTGCGCGCCGATGCCGGCGAACGCGACCGCCTGCGCGGTGAAACCGCCCGCGCCGAACAGCAATATCTCGCCGTGCGGCGCGCCGTCGAGGAAGATCTCCGCCGCAGCCATCGCGAATTGGCGCACGCTCGCAAACGCCTGCAAGTTGCCCGCGATGGCGTCGACGCTTCCGTAGAACAGGTGCGCATCGGAACGCTCGAATACAACGCCGGCCGCACCACCGCTTTTGAATTGGTGCGATTAGCCGCCGATCTGGCCGCCGCCCAACAACGTTACTCGCAAGCGCTGGTGCGCGCCGCTAAAGCCGCCGCCGCACTCAAACGACTCACCACGGGAACAATCGAGGGACCCCTCTCAGAATAGAAGGACGATGCAGATATGACTAACCGTTCACTTCAGCTCTTTTATCGCAGTGCTCCGCTGCTTGCCGGCGCCGCGCTGATGACTTTCGCTTTGACCGGCTGCTCCAAACAGCAGGCGGGCGGATTCCAGTCTCCGCCCACCGCCGTCGAAACCGCGATGGTCACCCCCACGGTCGTCGCCGATCGCTTCGACGCCGTCGGTACCATCGAAGCCAACGACGCCGTGACGGTCGTTTCGCAAATTGATGCTCTCGTCATCGACGTGCCGTACCGCGAAGGCGAACCGATTGCCAGGGGCGCATTGATCGCCCAGCTTGACGACGCCCAACTGCGCGCCGAAGAATCCCGCGCTTCGGCCTTGCTCGACCAGAAACGCATCAGCTATGAGCGAGTCAAGTCGATCGTCGATCAGGGCGCCGGTGCTCCGCAAGACCTCGACAACGCCGCCGCGGAACTGAAAATCGCCGAAGCCGATCTCGCGCTGATTCGCGCTCGGCTGGACAAGGCGCGCATCGTCGCGCCCTTCGACGGCGTGGTCGGCGCGCGCCTCGTCAGCCCCGGTGCCTTCGTCCGCGCCGGCACCCCCATCACTGAGTTGGCCGAGCTTGATCGCATCAAAGTCACTTTCTACGCCCCGGAGCGCTACTATCCGAGCTTGACGCGCGGATCCGAGGTCGGCGTCTCCACGACCGCCTTTCCCGATTACGAACTCAAAGGCAAGATTGATGTGGTCGAACCGGTCGTCGAGCAGGCCACGCGCAGCGTCCGCATCATCGCCCGCCTCGACAACCCCGGTCGCAAGTTCCGCCCGGGCATGTCCGCCAATGTCTCGGCCGTCTTGAGCCAGCGCGCCGATGCACTCACCATTCCCGACGAAGCCGTCTTCGCCGAGGGCAACCAGACCTTGGTCTACGCAATTAAATCCGACTCCACCGTCACCCGCGCGCCGGTCGTCCTCGGAACGCGGATGCGCGGCTCGGTCGAAATCGTCAAGGGTCTGGCCGCCGGCGATCTGGTCGTCCGGACCGGCCACCAAAAGCTCTACGAAGGCGCGCGCATCATGCCGGTGCAAAGCCAGGGCGCAGCCAGCGCCGATGTGGCGGGAACCCCGAAATGAAACTCAGTGAACTCTCGATCAAACGTCCTGTCTTCGCCACGGTGATGAGCCTGGTGATCATCCTCTTTGGGGTGGTCTCTTACACGCGCCTTCCCGTGCGCGAGTACCCCGACATCGACCCGCCGATCGTCTCGATCCAGACGATCTATCGCGGCGCCAGCCCGAGTGTCGTTGAGACCGAAATCACCGACGTGCTTGAAGAACAGCTCTCCACTCTCGAAGGTGTGAAGACGTTGACTTCCTCCAGCCGCGAACAGGGCTCCGTCATTACCATCGAATTTGAGTTGGGCCGCAACGTTGATGAAGCCGCCAACGACGTTCGCGACCGTGTCTCGCGCGTCCGTGGCCAGTTGCCGCGCGAGGCCGAGGAACCGATCGTCGAGAAGGTTGACGTCAACGCGCAGCCGATCGTCTGGCTCGCGCTCTACTCGTCGCGCCACTCCAATCTCGAAGTCACCGATGTGGCCGATCGTGTCATGAAAGAACGGCTCCAGCGCCTGCCCGGTGTCGGCGCCGTGCGTATCGCCGGCGAACGCCGTTACGCCATCCGCGTCTGGCTCGACCCCCAGCATATGGCCGCCCACGGTCTCGTGGCCCGCGATGTTGAAGCCGCTATTGCTCGCGAAAACGCTGAAATTCCCGCCGGTCGTGTCGAAGGTCTCGGTCGCGAATTCTCCGTCCGCACCCGGGGCGAGCTGGCAACCCCCGAAGAATTTGCCGCGATTGTCGTCAAGCAAGATGGCGACGAGCTTGTCCGGCTGGGCGATATCGCCGAGGTCTCCCTCGGTGCTGAGGACGAACGTACCGCCGTCCGCTACAATGCTCAGCCCGCTGTTGGTCTGGGCGTCAGCAAGCAGACTAACGCCAGCACCCTCGATGTCGCTGAAGCCGTCACCACGGTCCTGCCGGAACTGCAGAAGTTGCTGCCGGAGGGCATGCAGGTCAGTGTCGCCTACAACTCAGCCACCTTCATTCGTGAATCAATCAATGAAGTCGGCGAGACACTGCTGATCGCCATCTTCTTGGTCGTGCTGGTAATTCTGGTTTTTCTCAAGAGTTTTCGCGCCACCGTCATCCCGACTTTCGCGATCCCAACCTCGATCATCGGCACGCTCGCGATGGCCTACTTCGCCGGCTTCACCATCAATATCCTGACCTTGCTGGCGCTGGTGCTCGCTATCGGTCTGGTAGTCGATGACGCCATCGTCGTGCTCGAAAACATCTTCCGTCATATGCAGATGGGCAAAACCCGGCGGCAGGCGGCGCTCGATGGCTCCAAGGAAATCGGCTTCGCCGTGCTCGCTACCACCATCTCGCTCGTCGCCGTGTTCGTGCCGCTCGCCTTCCTGCAGGGCAACGTCGGCCGCCTGTTCAACGAATTCGGCCTCTCCGTCGCCGTGGCGGTGCTGATTTCCGGGTTCGTCGCGCTCACCTTGACGCCGATGCTCTGCTCTCGCATGCTCAAGCCGTTGCACGGCGTCAGCGAAAGCTGGGCGACCCGCTCGTTTGACGCTTTCTTTGACTGGCTCGATCGCACCTACGACCGCATTCTCCGGACCGTTCTGCGCCGGCGCGTCGCAGCGCTCGGCGTCGCCGGACTGCTGGTCGTGCTCAGCGTCGGCCTGATCAGGTTGATCCCGAGCGAACTCGTGCCGATCGAAGACCGCGGCATCGGCTTCGGCATCGTCATCGCACCCGAAGGCTCGACGCTCGAATACACCGACCGCTACGTCCGCCAGATCGAGGGCATCCTCATGGGCTTGCCCGAGGCCGAAGGCCTCTTTACCGCTACCGGTTTAGCCTTCTCCGGTCCCGGAAGCGTCTCCAATTCGTTTATGTTTATGCGTCTGAAACCGCGCAACCAGCGCGAGAAGTCGCAGCAGCAAATCGTGGCCGAACTCTTCCCGCGCATCTTCTCAATTCCCGGCGTGCTCGCCTTCGTCGTCAGCCCGCCCAGCCTCGGTTCCGGCGTCAGCTCGAAGCCGGTCGAGTACGTGCTGCAGGGCGATACTTACGACCAGTTGCAGCAGGCGGTCGGCGCCATGATGGGCGGCGCCGCCAAACTCGGCTACTTAATCAATCTCGATACCGACCTGCGCCTGAATAAGCCGCAACTCGACCTGACCATCGATCGCGATCGCGCCGCCGGACTCGGCGTCTCGGTCACCGATATCGGCACGACGCTGGAAACTTTCCTCGGCGGCCGCACCGTCACCAACTTCAAGCGCGGCTCCAAACAGTATGACGTCATCGTCCAGCTAAAGGCGACCGACCGTGCCACCCCGAGCACGATCGATGGCATCTATCTGCGCGGCAATGGTGGACTGGTGCAGCTCGCCAACGTCGTCCATGTGCGCGAAACTGTCGCGCCCAAAGAACTCAACCATTACAATCGCGTGCGCTCGGCGACGATCTCCGCTAACCTTGCTCCCGGCGTCAGCCTCGGCCAGGCGCTCGACCAGCTCGATCAAATCGCCGAAACCAGCCTGCCGGCCGGTATCAAACGCGACCTGGCCGGGCAGTCGAAGGAATTTCGCGACTCCAGCACGAGTCTCTACTTTCTCTTCTTGCTCGCCGTCGTCTTCATCTTCCTGGTGCTCGCGGCGCAATTTGAGAGCTTCATCCACCCGCTCACGATTCTGCTCTCAGTGCCGCTGGCCGTCGTCGGCGCCCTGGTTTCGCTCTTCGTCTTCGGCCAGAGTTTGAATATCTACTCGCAGATCGGTTTGATTATGTTGATCGGGTTGGTGACCAAGAACTCGATCCTGATCGTCGAGTATGCCAACCAGCTCCGCGAAAGCGGCCGCGAAGTGCTCGACGCCGTCGTCGCCGCAGCGCGCATCCGTCTGCGCCCGATTCTGATGACCTCGTTCGCAACGATCTTCGGCGTCCTGCCGATCGCCATTGGCCTCGGCGCCGGTGCCGAATCCCGTCGCCCGCTTGGCATCGCCGTGGTCGGTGGCATGTTCTTCTCGACCTTCTTGACGCTGGTGTTGGTGCCGGTGGTTTACACGATGTTATCGCGCTTCACCCGTGGGTCCAAACATTCCGATGAGGATTCTCACGACGTTGTCGCGCACTCGGAGAAGATCGCAAACGAAGCGTAGGAGAACTGCATGACAAGGGAATTGCGGCGGTTGGGCAATTCCAGCATCACCACGCCGCCCCTGATCCTCGGCGGCAATGTCTTCGGCTGGACTGCCGATGAGACGACTTCATTTGCCATCCTCGATCGCTTCCTCGCCGCCGGCTTCTGCGTCATCGACACCGCCAACGTCTACTCGACCTGGGTGCCGGGACATCAGGGCGGCGAATCCGAAACGATCATCGGCAACTGGATGAAATCGCGCGGCAACCGCGACCAGGTCGTGATCGCCACCAAGGTCGGCCACGAGATGGATCCCAATCGCAAAGGACTTAAGGCCGACAACATCCTGCGCGAAGTCGAAGCCTCACTCCAGCGCCTGCAAACCGACTATATCGACTTGTACCAGTCGCACACCGATGATCTCTCTACCCCGGTCGCGGAAACGCTCGAGGCCTACCGCCGCTTACTCGACGCCGGCAAGGTGCGCGCCATCGGCGCCTCCAACTTCACCGCCGACCGCCTGCAGGAGTCGCTGCAAACAGCCCGGCAGGCGGGACTCCCCTTATATCAAAGCCTGCAGCCTGAGTACAATTTGTGTGAACGACAGAAGTATGAAATGACGCTGGAACCCCTTTGCCTCCGCGAACACCTTGGCGTGATCCCTTACTTCGGACTGGCGCGCGGATTCCTGACCGGCAAGTATCGCAGCGCGGCCGACCTCGACCGCAGCCCGCGCGGCAAGGGCGTCGCCCGCTACCTCGATCAACGCGGCTTTCGCATCCTGGCGGCACTTGATCAGGTGGCTTCTGAACTGCAATCAAAAACCGCGAGCATCGCCCTCGCGTGGCTGATGGCGCGTCCCTCCATCACCGCCCCGATCTCCAGCGCCACCTCGATCGAACAACTGGAGGACCTGATCGCCGCCGCCGATCTCTTACTCTCACCCGACCAACTCGCTCGTCTCTCCGCTGTCAGCGCTCACGCCGACTGACGCGCCAACCTCAGACTCCCTCCCGCCGCGGGATCGCCCGGTACGCCCAGATGAACAACACCAGGAACACCAGATCGATGATCGCAAATGGCTTCCACATCCCCGGGATTCCGGCGGTCAACCAGTGGTAAAACGCCACGCCGCAATACGACACCTTCAACAGCATCCCGTAGGGCATCAGGTTGCGATTCCGCTCCGGATTGCGCGCAATTGCCCAATACAAGAGCGCGAAGCTGATCAACAATGCCGCGGCGAAATGCAAGTATCCGTAATGGTTCGGCGGCGTCACCTCGAACCATGCGAATAGCGACGGCGCCGCAAATAGGAACATGATCCCCAAAACGCCGTCATAGACCGCCGTCAGATAGTAGATCGCCGATACGATCGTCCTCTTGCTCATACTCCTCCGCCTTTCTCTCCGTGAAATTGCCTGAGGTTCTTCTTGAACGACTCGCGCCGTTGCGCCGTGAATTCGTCGCTATAAAGGCGCGCGATCAGTTTACGAAATCCCCGCGTCAGTTCTTCCGGCGCCATCTTTGCCGGTACGAAATTGACGTCAAACAACGTGCACTTCTTCCAGTTCGTCGGCTCCAACAACCGTCCCTCCCGCCGCAACCGCTCGTACAGCGGCGTCCCCGGAAACGGCGTCAATACCGTCGCCTGCACTTCATATAGTTCGCTGGCGCGCACGAATTCGTAAACTTCATCAAAGATTGCGGTCGAGTGGCCGTCCAGACCCAACACGAAACAACCGTTGACCGTCACCCCGTGCGCCTGAATCCTCCCTATCGCCTCACGATAGCACGCAAACCGCTTGAACTTCCAATCATTGTTGAGTTCCAGCCCCGCCAGCCCGTCGACCACCGGACTCTCAAAACCGATCAGCAGCTGCGCACAGCCGGCCCGCCGCATCAGGGTCAGCAGTTCCTCGTCCTCCGCGACGGAAATGTCGGTCTCGGTGAACCAGCGCAGATGCCGCGGAATCATTTCCGTCAACAACTCCTTCCAGTAACTACGATTGACCAGCGAATTATCATCGGCGAACTCAATAAATGGGTGCGGCCAGATTTCCCGAATCTTGTCAATTTCCGCCAGCACCTTTGCAATCGGCTTCTGCTTGTAATGATCCGCCAGCAGAATCGACCCGGCGCAGAATTCGCAGTGGTGCGGACACCCGCGGCTCGTCTGCACTGTCAGGCGATTATAATTCTCGATATCGAGCAGATCGTACGCCGGCATCGGCGCCGCCGCCAGGTCATACTCCCGCTTCGTGGCATCATAAATTGTCTTCAGCTTGCCCGCCTTGGCATCCTCCAGCACCTCCGGCCAGCAACTCTCGCCTTCGCCCACCACTACGCTGTCGCAGAATTGCAGCGCTTCCTCAGGAACGACGGTGACATGCGGCCCGCCAATCACCACCTTCGTGCCGCGCTCGCGATACCGCTGCGCGAGTTCATACGCTTCATCGATTTGCGCGCTGTAACTGGAGATCGCCGCCAACTCGAATCCGTCCGGAAGCTCATCAAACAGCGCAATGTCGGGCATCTCGATGTACTCCACCTGATGCTCCGGCGGTGTCAACGCCGCCAGCGTCAACAACCCCAGACTCGGCAGCGATGCAATCGTCAGCGACCGCTCGACGAAACCGGGCAGCGTCAAGCCGACGCGCACCAGTTCCTCGTCGCGCACCCGAATCCCGCTCATCGCAATCAGTCCGATTCTCATGATGTTAAACTCACCACCCTCCAAATCGTGATCGCCGTGCCGACGGTCACCGACAAAACCGGAATGAAAAAGAAATGGCACGCCGGGCGATAAAACGCCGCCGTATAGCAATTCACCGGCATCGCAATCGCACCAACGACCAACAAGATCGCCGCCAACTCCCAATCCGAGGCCACGTCAAAGCTCCGTACCGTGAAGACAAAGGCCAGGTTGATCAAGCCCAGTCCCACCAGCGCCACGTGGCCGAGCCGCATCAGGCGCCGCGGCCAACTCCCGTAACCCCCGAGGAAATCTTCCTTGTGAAAAAACAGACCGGTAATCATACCCGCCAGGCAAGCGGCGAAGATCCCGATCCAGCCGGCGTAGAAGTTGATATCCACACTAAACCTTTCGTATGAAAATTGATCTTATTAACCATAATCAATTTCCAGGCGTGCGGCAATAGGGGACCTTGTCTTTCTTAAGGCCATAAGCCTGCAATGTCCTACCGTCGTCGCGTGTCGGAGCTCCTTCGGAACTTGACTTTCAGGTCGATAATACTACATTGAATATAGAAATTGTCAGACATTGGCGGCTTGTCGTTCGAGCCCGCCATGCTCACACGGTCAAAACTACTCCACTTTCTTAGCCTCATATGCAAGGAGCCGTTTCATGCAGTGCATCACACTCATCCGGATCACCGTCGTCGCAATCTGCATCCTCTATTGTCCTCGGGTGCTGGCCGATATCCCCGGCATGATCAATTATCAGGGACGACTGACGGACAACGTTGGTCAGCCGCTCACCGGATCTCATAGCTTGACGTTCGGCATCTTTGCCGATACCGCCGGGATCTCGCAGATCTGGACCGAGACTCAGAACAATGTGGCCGTGACCGACGGCTTGTTCAGCGTTACTCTCGGAGCGGTAACGCCTATTCCTCTCAATGCCTTCACCGGCCCCGTCTGCTATCTCGGTGTTGCCGTTGACGGCGGTGCGCAGCTCCAGCCGCTGCGCCCGATGGTCAGCACACCGTACGCCTTCCGCGCCGACATCGCCGGCCGCGCCTATATCGGCGGCGGCTGGTACGACTATGGCACCAGCGTGGCCTTGGAAACTCCCTCCGACAAAGTCGGCATCGGCACCAACACACCGACCTTCAAACTCGACGTTGTCGGCTCGGCCCGTGCCTCCGATTCACTGATTGGCTCCAAGCTGCGACTCGGCTCACCCACGGACGATGGTCGCCTCAACCTCTATGGCAACCAAACGTCCGGCCCGGCGATGACCCTTCGTGAATTCAGCTCCGGCGGTGGCGCCCTCGATCTGTTCCACAGCAATGGGTCGACCGTGAATTACCTCGCCGCCGATGGCGACGGCAGCGGCGGCTATCTGACTGTGCGCCGCAGCACGACGGATTTCGGTTTGCTCGTGGACGGAAACTACAACGGCAGTAACAACCCTCGCATCTCGATCCTCGGCGCCGACCGCTCGGTGCTCTTCGACATGAATGCGAGTGAAGACTCGTCCGTGATGTTGCCGGGAAGCGCGATCTCCAGCCTCGAATGCGCCAATGAACCCGGCCTCGCCAACACTCGGCGCACGACCGTCATCGAACTGGATGATACGCTTTTCACGGTCGCTTCCCGCCTGGTGCGTTTTCCAAGCGACGGCTATGCGCTGGTGCTGGCCTCGGGCAGCCTGGAATTTCGAGCCACGAGCTCGGATACCTTCAGACTCGGAGTCTCGAATTCGGAGTCGACCTTCCCGGTCAGCGCCAATATCCTCATGCAAAACGACTTACTGGCAGGGCAGAAGTATATCTTTCCGATGGTAGCACAAGGCTACTTCAGCGTCGACGCGGGCGTTCAGTACTTCTACTTGCTCGCCAAGCGTCCGCTCCATTCCGCCAACACCACCTTTATCCATAATGCTAACCTTGCCGTGCTCTTCTTCCCGACATCGTACGCCTGGTTCCTGCCTCCGGCAGCGGGCACCGTCGCTGGCACCGACCCCGAGCAAGTGGAACTCGACCGCCAGACCCAAACGCACATCGACGCCCAGCTCGCCAAACTGCGCGCCGAGTTCGATGCCAAACTCGAACAAATCCGCATCGAGGCCGCCAAACAACAACCGGAGGCCGACTCCCGATAGCGCCCGATTAACGCTTCGAGGGACTTTCGGGGGAGTGTGACTGATAAAAGGGGGATGCCAAGACTAATTGAATAGCGGTGCAGGGACTTGCAACTTAGCTGACACCACAATCCCCCTTCAACTTCGGATCGAGATCAAACCCAAACGACGCTGCGCCTAATGCCTCCGCCCCACTTCGCTTACTACAGCGTCACCAATCGATAGATCAACCCAACGGCGGCCACCACTCCAAGCACGAGCGGCAGAGCCCACTCTATGAGCAACTGCAATCTCAGGCTCATGTCTGAGAACCAGAAGCACTGCAGTATCGCCCACACCGACAGACTCCGAGTGTCCATTGCCGCGCGCGTCCACGCCCTGAACTTGTCATCCTCCTCATCGGGCTCATCCTCCGTCAGACTGATATTGCTCTTATTCAGATGGTACGCAAGCACCGCCTGGCAAAACCTCGAGACATCAATCCTTGCCCTGAAATAGAACCAAACCCAAAAATACGACAGCGTCCCCAGCGCAGCCCATAGGATCAATCCCTTGCTCCCCTCCCCGAACTCGATTCCCACAGACGGCAACTCTGCCGGATACACCTCAGCCACTACGGCGAACAACCCAACGACGCCCACCAGCAACAACGCGCGTCGAACTCTGCGCGTTGAGTCCCTGAGAAGGTCCTCGTAGACCGGATCTTTCGGATCGAAATTCTTTGCCCTCAACCCCACAAGACTATCTGTCTCCTATTCTCCATTAACGTTCTCCCTCTGTTTCCTGATCACTCGCCCATCATCGCTACAAAGCCAAGCACACCAGCCTCCCCTCAGTCGACGGCCAAACACTACTTCTTCGGTTTCTCCACCCCAATCGACTTCAACAGCCACTCCGCCTTTTCGTCCGAGATCTTCTGCGCATCCATGTACGACCCGCCAGTTATCGAACCTGTAACATCCTCACCGGTCTCCAGATCGTAGACCGGATGACCCGGCCAGATGCCAGTGAACAACAGCTTCCCATTGCGAGCATACCCGCCAAACGCTTCTTCCGCCTCCGCATTCAACTTCCACTTCCTGACCACCCGGCCGCCGTGTTCAAGCACAAACGCCAGGGCGAGGGAGAGCACAACCAAACCGCCTCCGAAGATCACCACAACCATGATCGTATCGGTCCCAACCACCAGCACGGCTATGGCAATCATCACCGCCCAGCCGATCACCAGCGAGATCAGATGTTGTCGATAGGTCACGATGAAATATAGCGGGAAATCTCGAGTCGTCAATCCCCTTCATCAAGCACCGGACTCACCGTCGCCCGCGGCTCGATGCAGGCATAGAGCACCGGCCGCCGCAGAATCTCATTGACGGCGACCGCAAACTTCTCCACGCTCAGCCGCCCCAGTCCGCGCGCATTCCACCCGCTGCACTGCCGCCGAAATAGTCGCACTCGCTCCCGCTCAAATGCACGGACCGGCGTCAGGTGGACACCCGCCTCCGACCCGACTTCCCGCAACGTCCGGCCCAGCGCCTGACGCAGCGCCAGGCACTCCGCGCCCGTGCGCAACCCCACGTCGCCTTGCGACCTGATCGTATCCACCGCCGGCATCACCAACGCCGCTCCTGATTTCGGATTGTTTGCCGTAGACCGTTCTCATCGTAGAACCGTTGATCCGCCGACATCCGCTTTTCATTCGCCTCTTCGATCAACGCCTCTGCCGTGATCGACTTCAGGAACCGCGGCACCAGATACGGGTACTTGTCCGCCAACTCCTGAAACGCCTCCCGCGCTTTGTCAGGGTCACCCTCCAGCGCCAGATCGAGAAATTTCCGTCACCGGATGTAGTAATAATCCTCGATCTCGACCACCTCCCACTCATTCGACCGGAAGCCCAACACCCGCAATGGCAGCGGGAATATCGAGAGGATTCGGCAAATAGTCTGACGTTATCCTGTAAGTCTTTATTAACGCATGTGTTACGGTGATTTTTTGCTTGCTATGTAGACAAATAGTATTCCACGATTCTACAGAAAGTTGTTGACAAATATGTAAACGTGCAACATACTGACGTCGATAACGTATATGTATACGGAATAGGAAATTCTGCTATATTGGCTCCGGTCAATATGGCTTAATCAGCCCCGTGGGGTTATCCCTTCAAAAGGATAGCCCCACGTTTTTTTCGGGGGAAAAATGGATCGGGTGAAAATCTATATTGATTCAAGCAACTTGTATCTCGGGGCGAAGGACGTTTGTGGCTGTGGGAAAGTCGACATTGGGAAGTTCAGTCGACACCTTGCAGACGGACGGCCTTTGCTTCAAGTTAAGTACTTTTGTGTGGACCCGCCTGAACCGAATATCAGCCATTTCAATATTCAGACAAGGGAAGGAAAGGACAAGTATGCAGCTGCTGCGCTGTCTTACACAAAGCAGTTGTCTTGGCTAAATCACCTCCAACACTGGAAGAGGATTAAGGTCGTCAAGGGAAGGCTGCAACGAAATCAAAAGTCGGGGAAACTTACTGAGAAGGGCGTTGATGTTGCTTTGGCTCTTCACTTAGTGATCGACAGCGCGATGAAGGAGTTTGAAACTGCAATAGTAGTCAGTGGTGATGCTGACTTAGCTTTGGCAATCGAAACGGCAATATCATGGGGGATGAAAGTCGAGGCTGCGGCATTTCAACCCTGTTGGCATGTGGCTGAATTGTGCAAGAGATTCAAGTTCACGGAACTTAATAAAAACTCAATTTCACCATTCATTAAGTTCCCAAAGCCGTAGGTGAATAGTTCAAATTAGGACAGTGCCGAAATCTCGAGTCGTCAATCCCCTTCATCAAGCACCGGACTCACCGTCGCCCGCGGCTCGATGCAGGCATAGAGCACCGGCCGCCGCAGAATCTCATTGACGGCAACCGCAAACTTCTCCACGCTCAGCCGCCCCAGTCCGCGCGCATTCCACCGGCTGCACTGCCGCCGGAACACCCAGCGCTCATGCCGCGTCAACGGCTCCTCCAGTCCAACCCGCCGGTCCGGATTGAACCGCTCTCCCCGGGGAGCGCTCTGCAAAGCCACCAACGCCCTCTGCAGCCTCCGCAACCTTCTGTCGCTCAGTTTGATTCGCCCGCTCTCGAACGCGCAGACGTCAACCAGATGAATTCCCGCCTCCGCGCCCACCTCTCGAAGCGTCCGTCGGCACGCCAGACGCATCGCTCGACACTGCGCTCCAGTCAGTAATTCGCCGCATGAATCAACCGGCACGGCTGCCGCAATCGCCAGATTCATCGCCGCTGCTCCTGATCCCGAATTGTCTCCCGCAGACTGCTGTCATAGAATCGCTGATCGGCCGTCATTCGCTTCTTCTTCGCTTCCTCGACCAGCGCATCAACCGTGATCGACTTGAGGAACCGCGGCACCAGATACGGGTACTTGTCCGCCAACTCCTGAAACGCCTCCCGCGCCTTGTCGCCTTCTCCCTCGAGCGCCAAATCGATAAACTTGCGCCGTTGCGCGTAGTAATACTCCTCGATCTCAACCACTCGCTCCCGTTGCGACTTCACCCGCTCCCACTCATTCGACCGGAAGCCCAACGCCCGCAAGATCAAATCGCGCGGAGTCACGTCGACCAGCCGACGGCCTCGCGCCGTCTCCCGATATCCACGCTTGGCATCCTGGTAGATTTCGTAGAGCTTGGCCGCGTACCGATTCGGGATGATCCGCTTCAACTCATCGAACTTCAGCTTGCGCTCTTTCGGGTCACGCTCCAATGCCAGCTCGAAGACTTTGATCGGGACCGAGATCACCGGCGCCGGCCCCTGAGGCACGAAACCGGATCTCACCAACTTGTCCCATGAGAACTTGACCCGATCTTCGCTGAACGGCAGTTGTGTTCCGCCTTCACTCTCCGGATCGACCATCACGAACGGATCGAAGAAGATTCCCGACAGATCGAGATCCTCGTACTTGCCGCCCATCACCAGCGCGCCGGTCGTGGCCAGATAGCGCAGAAGCTTCTTCTGTCCCTCCGGCCCTTCGGTCGCCCAGCGGTACATCAACTCCGCCTGCTTGATCGGGTACGAAGTGAACTGGAACAGCGGCCGCACCAGAGCACTTTGCACATGCGGGCTGATGTGCGTCTTCCCATAGGCAAATTGTAGCTTACGCACCATCTCCAGCGCGTAGACATGAGCATCCTCGACCGCCATTCCGCCCTTGATCGCCACATCCATCGCCGCGTGATAGGAGGCCCCGCGATTCACGAACTCCGCAAACCGCATCGGACCCGACAGCACCACATCATCGAATTTCTTGAGCGCACCGCGCCCCAGCTTCAACTCGCCGCCATAGAGCAGCGGCTCGTAATCCTCCAACAACCGCGCATCCTTCGCCACCTTCCGACCGCTCGAAGTCAAAAGCTCCGCATAGCCCTTGAGCGTTGGCGCCAGTCCGAACTCCGAAAGCGTGTTGATCCCTTGCGTAAGATTCTTCACTCCGGTATCGAGCGCCGCACCGATCAATGATCGATAAAACCCCGCCGTAATCACCTGCGCTGCTTTCCGCTGCGTCCGCGGACTCATGCCGAGCACTTCCTCGACCGCCCGCTCCATCCGCGACGGCCAACCCAGTTGCCGCATGATGAACTGCTCCGCATAATTGCGCTCAGTCCCTGGGTTACGTTCGCGGAAGTGATACAGCGTCTCGACATACTGCTTGCCGTCACGCCCGATCACCTGCCGCTGCGTCATAATCGGTCCCAGACGCGGAGCCAGCGCTTCGACCTTCGGCACCGCTTGACGTACCGCATCGGCCAGGTAGATTTCCCGCAGCGCCGCTTCCGTGTAAACTTGCGTGGCCTCGATCGCGCTGGTCCGGTGCGCCCCACCCTCGCGCACTTCAAACGGAAATTTCAGCGTCTGCGGGCCGTCATCGAAGAGCTTGCTTTGCTCCTCAGCATAGTCCAACAGGTGAGTGATATACCCCTTCCGACGCAGGATCGGCTTCTCACCGCGCACGGCCCGGGCCGCGTTCACCTCATCGAGCAGACCGTCGAAATGCTCCCGCAGGATTCTCTCGCCACCCTCTAACTGGATCGCCGGATCATCCAGCTTACCAAACAGCGCCACATCCTCCTTCGAACCCTTGCGGACGCCCTCAAAAACCGGCTTCAATCGTTCCCGAAACTCATTCCGCCGCGCCTTCATCTTCTCGCCGGCCTCGATGAACGGCTCGACGATCCCGCGCTCCTTGAGCACGACCTCCGGCGTCCCGAGCACGTTCACCAACTTGCGACCTTCGCCACTACCCGGCGTACCGAACATCCGTCGCAGGGAATTGCGCAGCACCGCAAACGGATTGAAGCCCGCATGCAGCTCCGCCATTCCGGGAGCCTCCTCAGCTCCTGGCTTTGAATCTGTCTTGACTATTCCGGCTTCTGTGGCTCTGGCGGCCGGTCCGCCGTCGACTCCGAGGGGCTCTTCTCCGGCGGGGACGGATATCTCCCGTCCGGATACAGTCCGGCGAGTTGGTTGATCGCCTCTTGTCTCGTGAACCCGTCGAGCATCAGGCCCTCGATCAGGTCTTCGTATAGACTCTGGGGCTGTTCCTCTGGGTATTTGCCCGCCAGATGGTCGATTGCTTCCTGTCTCGAAAACCCCTTCAACGTCAGGTACTCGATCATATCTTCGTACAGACTCTGCATCTTTGCCTCCACCGACAATATCGAGACTCCCGCCCCTCCTGTCAACCCCACCCTGTTGCATTTCGCGTGCCCGCTTGCCAGTAGGGAAACGATCCTGCAAAAGCGACAACTGCTCAGCGGTCGGAGGCTCAGCAACTGGCTCAGCCTCCTTGATCTTCTCCAACATCCGCTCGGCCTCGCGCAGTTGTGGCGTATCGCCAAAGGTCTGCCTCAATCCGGCCTCGAACTCCGGTGCGCTCACGATCGCGCGCAGATCGCCGAGGTACTTGCTCGCCGCGGACGCACTGCCAAACGCCGCGCCAAACAGCGAGAACAGCGCGGCCTCTCGGAGCGCACTTTCTGCCACCTCCGCCGGTACCGTCTCACCCGAACCCAAACTCCGAAGCGTGCCGTAGACTGCACCGGTCCCGGCCTCCGTCCCGACGCCCATTCCCAGCTTGCCCGCTGCCGCAGCCGTTGCCCCGAGCACAGTCTTAGGATTCAGCCCCAGTCTGGTCAACCTCGAGATGATCGGCTTGAGCGCCACGCGTGAAGCCGCTCCGGAGAGCGCCGTTGGCAGCGCAGCGCCCACGAACGCGCCGCCCGCGGACGGCCCCGGATGCACTTCCTCACCCCGATGCAGAAGCGCCGTGCTCCCCTCATCACCAAACGCCTCAGGTATACCCAGCATCGCCTCGTTGATCGCCGACCCCAAGAACGCCTCCGTCTCCGAGACATCGGCCAACCGCAACTTCTCATCATCAGTCACCGGGCGCAGATCGGCCGACCCGCCGCCAGGTAAGGGCATGATCGTCTCGGAAGGTTTCTCGACCGCCGTTCCCAGATTCACGATTCGATCCACCTGCTCACGGATCAAAGCTTCTTGAGCGTGTTCACCGGCCGCCATCATTCCCGCGGTCAACTTGTCCGGCGGCCTCGTGTCGTCTCTCCGATAAGGCACCGGCTCAAACCCCAGCGTCTGCACATCGGCATCGATCACCGCCGTTCCTATGCCGCGCTCGAACGGTTGCGGCTGCAATTGCTGCGACCCTTCACTGGCGGTTACTTCGCCGCCGGCAGTTCCACCCGCCACCCCCGATTGACTTTCGAATTGTGCCTTGAGTGCTCGCAAGCGCTGGAGCTTGGCGTCGATTTGCTCCAGCAGGGAATTATACTCAGCCCAGGTCACGCCGCACCTATCGCCGCGCCTCAAGCTCCTGAATCTGTTTCTCGATTCGATCCAGAGTTTCATAGGCGCGCCGCACCAAGTCGCCCGGAACTTCATCGCCACCGGTGCCGATCGGACCACTGCGATCGCTGCCCGGCCCGGAACCCGATCCACCCTTCAGCGCCGTCACCATCGAGTCCGCCACTTCCGGATTGAACGTGCGCCCCGCATTCGGCAGCCACTCATCGCGCAGGAACTCCCGGAACGACTGCGCAGCGGGAACCTCGGCGCCAACCATCCGCGACACCAGCGCCAACTCGTCCGCATCTTTCTTCCGGCTCAGGTATTCCTGATACGCCTTGTCGAGCAGCTCCTTGCTTGTCTTCGGTTCATGCGCCCGCTCCGGTCCCGACTTGCCTGCAGCCTTGCCGCCTTTGCCCTCACGTTCCGAGGCCGCCTTGCGATAATCGTTAATCTCCAGCCGGAACGCCTCGACATCCGCCTCGGTCGGATCACTGATCGCCACCCACGAATCAAAGCGCTTCCGTTCCTCCGGCGTCAACCGCCGCTCTTGCGCTTTGAAACTCGCCACCACTGCCGCACGCGCCTTTTCACTGTTAGCCGATCCCGCAGCCTCTGCTTCCCGTACGGAGCGCAGCCGTTCCACCTCCGGCCGCGCCAACTCCGCACCGGCCGCGGTCCGCGGGTATCGCTTCAACTGCTCCCGATCTTCCGCCGGGAGCGTCTCGATCAGCGCGTCCAGTGCCTCCCACGACTTCGAGTCATTCTGTTCATCCTTCATCCGATCGATGATCGAACGCTTGTCCATCATCTCGGACTCAACTTGCCGACGCAATTCGACCAGGGCGGCATTGCTGCCCAGATCGATTCCGGCCTTCAGACCGCGACTGAACCGCTGCCCGACGAGATCCGGACTCGCGACCTTCGAGTTGCCATAATTCACCGGCACTGCCGCCTCCAAGCCTCCGCCGCACAACTCTCCAGATCGGAGCGCAGCAACTGCCTCGATTCCAAATTTCCGTTGAGATTCATAACACCCGCCTCGGTAGCTCTCCGCTGAAGGTTTCATCAGCGGGAGCGGGCGTCTCGGGCGAAACACCCGCCCCACGCAATGCACTGCTTGCTATCAGCGCCCTCAAGATGGCACCCCTCACCAACCATGTCAACAACAAATGCGTATATCTCTATGAGTTTCGAATAATGTGAGTCTGAGGACAGGCACGCTTTGCACGACTGCACCCAAGTCATGATACTATCAACGCGACTAAGTCACACGAGGAGTTTTAATTGACAAGCTCTAAGAGTTCCGCTACCCTTCCGGCATGGCCTCCCGATCCAAAGCTACACAAAGCGCGCGCCGGGTCAAAATGACGCCCCGCACTCCCCGATACAAGCAACTGTCCCAGGTCGCCCTCCTGTTGACCGACGAACAGATCGCTTTTCTCGACGAACTCGAACACCAGATCACCCAGCGCCGCCGCGACCTGGTCGGGCAGGACGTTACTATCGCCGGCAAGCCGGTCACCAAAGACCGCCGCATCACCAAAAACGCCCTGATTCGCTGCCTGATCGACCTCCTGCAGGAACAGCACGGCCGCCTTGTCCTCGACAACGTCATTAACGAAACCGATTTGAATACCAGTCTCAAAACCTTGCTCAAGTAGGGTCTCACGAGCACTAAATTCTCGGTCCGACTGAACCAACAGACGCGATCCCGATCTCCAATCACCCGTCACCACTCGCCCACGAAAAGGAAGCATCAGAAGTTCAGTTTGCTGATGATCAGCGGATCATAGGGATCGACCGACACGGAAGTCACCTAACTTCCTGCCAGACAATTGTTTCACATTGAAAAGCCCTTGACAAACCAATCCAATTCCGTATATTGAACTGGAATCCCCCACTCGGCTGCAAACGGAGCTTGCTCCGATAGTCACGACTTGATGAGTCAAGACTATTGGGAACTAAGTCGATAATTATAGCGGAGCACATTGATCGTACTCCTCGAACAAAAATCGACTTTCGGCTTGACAAATCGGATTTAACCGAAGTTCTTGCGACTTTAATAAATGTGAGTCAAAATAAGGTCGTAAGTCGTATACGAGAACGGAAGCGAGGAGCTATGAACAAGGTTCGCTTTATCGTGGCTTTGGCACTTGGTCTTGCCATCGTCTATCTCCTGTCGTCGAACGCGTTCGGAAAGATGATTATCGGCGGCTAAGGGGTGGCATCTTCGGGGCATTCTGGCTGAAATCGCGTAGACAATCATAAGATTCGGGTCTCTTTATATTGGAGATAAACTGACCTTGAAAAACGAGTGGGAAGTATTGGGCGTAAGATTCAGTCTTCGCCATAGAAACGCCGAGCTTGCTGTCATGTCGCTCATGGTTGGGACGGCAGTAGCTCTCTCATTCACTGACCTTTTCCAGACTTCATACCTCTCTATCCTGACTGCGTACCACCCAGTTCTTGTTCGTATATTCTTCGGCCTCATTGGTGTCGTTGCGGGTCGATTCGTTCTCTGCATTATCTACTACAGATCGTCGAACCGACACTGGCTGATCTTTCTCGCATCTGGCGTTGCAGCACTCATGCTGCATGCTTATCTCACTCAGCAGGTGATCAGCATAATGGATCGGTGGCGGAGCATGGTTACAAGCCTGAAGGATGGAAATCAGTCCGCCAGAGAGGACGGGATACCTTTCATTCTGAAACAGAGCAAGTTCGAAGTCTCGATTACTTGCCGGTCAGGCGACGCAAGAGTTGTCAGAAAGCAGTATCTTGTCCCCCAGCGGAACCTTAAGGAAGTGATCGAGACTGATCTTTATGCTTCCGGCGGATTGCTCAAAAATCAAATTCATTCCGACTTGTGGGAGGTCACGGAGAGCGAAACAACCACGGTGAACTCGGAAATCGTTGACTTCGTTGAAATGAATCGCCTTGTCCAGGTGGTCACTGACCGCAAGGGACTTTCGGCAGGTCGAGAATATCTTCGGGTAACGTCGATCGATGCGAAAGCTGCCTTCACCGATTCACTGTCGGATGCATTCATCATCCCCCTCACAACAGCAGCGGCGCTGCTTACATTTGACCTGAACTTGGACGGCAGTTGCGAGTTCGATGAGAGCAAGATCAAGGTAGTAAAACGAAAAATCCAGGGGGCCAATGTCGCTGTCCCCGAACCCATCCTCACTGACCTTGAAAGGCAAAACAAGCATATCTCTTTCGTCTGCCGGGCTATCGCACCAGGCGATGAGATTTATGTAGGTTGGGAGTACACGACTCCGCCAATGAGAGGAATTTGGCTCGAAAAGTGATTCCGAGGTCTGCCTCTCTTAACTTCAAGGCTGGAAGGGAATAGCATCCGAATGGGGCAGAACCTTCCGCTGACCTTACTGTCCAGAATCGTCTTTCCCCTTATGTCTACGGTGCTCGCGGTCGCCGCCCTAGAAGGAGCATCGGACTTTCACGAGCGACTTGCGGACGCGAAACAGGCTGCAGTGAGGATTGTCGTGCCTCCCGACTCTTTTGTCGGTTCAGGCTTTTTCCTCAATTCGGCAGGTTATATAGCGACTTGCTCGCACGTCCTGCGAATTGGTGACAAGAAGAGCAAGAAATACTATTCTTCCGTCATTGTGGAAAACTTCGTCTGGGTCCCAGCCAGGGACGGCAACGGACAAGTGCAGGAACTCAAGAGGATTTCCGCGAACGTAGTCGCTTATGAACCGAGGATGGATGTAGCAATATTAAAAGTCGACGTCTTGCGAGCGCCCTATATGGCGCTAATGCCATTCGACTCGCTCAAAGAGGGCGACGACGTCATGCTTGTGTCATTTCTTGACGACCTTAAGAATTTCCCCCTTCCTCGTGCCTTCGCCTCCCGAGGCATGATATCCACACTGAGACCGAACGAATACATCGGGGACCTGGATCTTTTCGGCAACTTCATCTTCATGGACCTGAACAACGCACGCGGCACGAGCGGCGGTCTAGTGCTTTCCATCGAGAAGAACAAGGTGGTAGGCATGCAGCTTGCTGGGGTCTTCGACGACAGCACCGATATCGTCGCACCCTGTGCCGTAGCCCTAGCCGCCGACCACATCATAACCGTAGCCAAGAAATATAGAATTCAGATCACCCAGTGAACTCCTTTGCACCTCTCCGACCGAACATCGTACAATATCACAAGTCAGATTGAGCACGAGCCGCACTTACTCAGAACTGATTGACTCTAGGAGTCAAAACTCTTAGATCATGATTGCTGCCGAACGACCGGTAGCACATGCGATCACCCTACAGAGTCGGCCGGTCGGCGGACCACCCGACTGGCCGACCAACACGAAAGGAGACCCCATGTCAGCCATCGAACGCGCGCAACTGACGACCATCGCGCCACTGCTTCCGACACCTGCGCCAGCAGATGCCCCGGACTTCCTCCCGGGACACCTGCGCATCCCGCGGCATCTGCGCCCGATTTCCGCCGTGAGCCGTAACGCTCTCGCGGAGCCGCACACGCACATCGCTTGCATCCTTGAGGCCCTCACTGTCGCGCCGTTGAGCGAGACCGAGCTGCGACGCTACGCCAGCGAACTCCAGTGGGCAGTCAACCAGATCGTCCGCGCCGTCACACCGCGACAGGACAAGTAGCCATGCCGACGCCACTACGCCGAAGACAGGCCGGGCTCTCGGTGCGCATCCACCCGGCGCCCTCCGTGTCACTGGTTTCGCTCTTCCTCGATCGCCGATCCGAATCCACCCGTCGCGCTTACTCCGCCGACCTCGCCGACTTCGCGGCCTTCCTCGGAGTCCCTGATCAGCGATCAGCGCTCGGCGTCATGGTTCAGCTCAAAGCAGGGCAGGCCAACAGCCTCGCCCTGAGGTACCGCCAGACTTTGATCGCCGCAGGGAAGTCACCCAATACGGTCAACCGCCGCCTGGCAACGCTCCGCTCCGCTACCAAACTCGCCCGCACGATCGGCGCCATCACTTGGAGTCTTGAGATCGAAAACGAACCGGCGCATTCGTACCGCGACACCTCCGGTCCCGGCCTCTACGCAATTCGTCGGATGCTCAAGGCTGCCGCCGCTCAGCCCCACGCCGCGAAAGCCGCTCGCGATACCGCTATCCTCCGCCTGCTGTTTGACCTGGCACTTCGCCGCAAGGAACTCGTCGGACTGAATCTCGCCAACCTCGACCTCGACAACCGCCGTCTCTCCGTGATCGGCAAGAGCGCATGCGAGAAGCAGGTCCGCTCTTTGCCTGCCCAAGCCGCCGCCGCAGTTTCTGCCTGGTTAGAATTCCGCGGAACCGATGCCGGTCCACTCTTCACCAACTTCGATCGCGCCGGCAAGGGCTATCGTCTCACCGGCGCCGCGATCTTCTACATAATTCGCCGGTTGGGGCTTTTCGCCGGAGTCATCACCCGCCCGCACGGACTCCGGCACACAGCGATCACGCAGACCCGCGCCGTCTATGACAATCACCGCCGCGACTACGCCGGTGCTGTCGCAGAACTCATCGCCGAATCTGCCCGATAACGCGCCGTGCTGGAAAAACACCTCCGAAAATTCGAATGTACTCGCGCTTTCCGAGATCCTGATAAACGTCGTAACCCCTTATACGGCACCACAAACTCACTTTCGATTTACCCTCGAATGCGATTCAACCCCGATGTTTGCTCGTATTACCCGCCCGAGTCCACCAGCACCAACGCTTCTGATAATGTCGGACCATCTCCGTAAACGCGGATTAGTTCGGAAGTTTTGACAATCCCTGACAATGCAATTCTGAATCTAACCCGTTGTCGCACTTCAAAAGGTCACATTGACGGCACATCCGCCGCTCGGATGTGATTGTTGTTTGCTCAAAGATTCATTATCTCAGACACCAAACATTCTCTGTTCGTCGAAACCGATCCACGGGAAGAGGAATTACCGAGTCCAAGACAGCTTCACTCGTTTCTGAGCTGCAGCATATTCAGCCAACTCCCTTGACTCAAGTACTGCCCCACCTGTTTCATTGAAGAGATCGTGCCCGCGATATTTCCCACAAATGGCAACATCGATGCAAAATTGAGCGCCAAATCTACCTTTGTGACTTCTGTTGTGCGCAAATGGTCACATAGCTCAGCCAAGAGCTCCTCGTTGAAGGCACTTTGCACCGCGTTCCTCAAATCCTGCTCGGAGCAATTACCCAAATTCGTCATGACAATCTTGGCAATCCTCTTCACCATACTGCGATACTCCACTCCCGCACCCGAATTTCGCGCTTCGAGCACCTTGTCCCACGGAAGGTCCCCAAACCTGGGCAGGGGAAACTCTATGAGTGAGTATGCCATCGAACGCACCTCCGGACTCATCATCAACCCAGACTTCGCGCAGATCCGTTCCATAATCGCTGCGCTAAGTCCGTCGCAGACAAACGGTGCGTTCATAGACGCTGCAAACCTCGAACATAGAGCCGCATTTCGAATTGCCTTAATCCTAAATGCCTCATGTTTGAGCTCTTCGTCCACTGCGTCGCCGTGCTCCTCAAAAACACTTGCATTACGGGCGAGCTGATCCACGCAAGCCTTCTCCGTGTCCGTGGGACAAATGCTAAACCAATGAATGTACTCCTCACCCTCCGCAATCCCAGCCTCTTTCAGAATCGGATAAAGGTCGAGTTCCATCATATGGCTGAGCTTTCCCTCAAAAATCGGTACTGGATCCGCCTGACCTTCCAGCGCGAACTCCATCCGTACCGACCACGAGCCATCATTCTTAGTGACTATTGGTTCTGCCAGACCGGGCGTTCTGAACCTGCTCGGCACAAGGAACTCGCAACTCTCACCCTTTTCCGTCACATAAAGCACATACACATCGCGCTCGAATGCCAAATCATCATGCAAGATCAACGTTTGTTTCAGAAGTCGACGCAGTTGATCAGCCGAAGCTTGGTCCGTATAGAACTGCGCGCAAGTTCGTAGTGGCACTAGCACAGCACCCTGGGGTATCGTGTTCATATTTTTACTCCTTCAGCCTTCCTTAACGCAGATTCACAAGCAGCCCCGTTCAACATAGGTACCAGCATCTAGCAAGTCAAAGCGCATTCTGCGCAGCGCGCCGTGGGAGCCAACTCAAAATGCGATTGCCAAGCATTTCTCATCGGCCACGCACTCAAACATGCCAGACCGTTCTCCCTGCTCGATCAACCTCACTCTCAGACCTGGACAGACGCTCGAGCATCTGCTCGGACTCACCATCCACCTCTGGTGTGCTGCAGACGACTCCTTGCATTGACGCCACGCCCGGCACCTTTGCCACTACTTCCGCCGCAACCGACTGCTCTGGATCGGCGCCGCCACCGAGAAACAGATCGCCCAAATCCTCTACATCGCCACGGGCGTCTGCATGCATTTCGGCGTCTACGAGTCTGTTGGCCGCTATGTTCGCCAACGTCCCACACTCCGCCAGCTTTTCTACTGACTGCCGGCACCAGACTCGCCGCACATAATCCAATCTCCTGGCACCATTACCTTCGGGCCAACCCCCGCGCTGTCACTCCATTTTCCCCCTTGCTCCAATCCTTCGCACCCGCTATCTTGAATCTTCGGGCTGGGAGAGTGCCGCGTCCGCTGGAAGTTCCTAACCCCCTCTTCCGCGACGGCTCTCCCGGTCCACAATAGGCCACCCAGTTCGTAATGCGGGTTGGCTGATGATTCGACTAAGGGAAACCAACGAAAGCCTCAAAACATGGCGAATGCGAACAGCGGCTCCACCTTGGGTTTTGAATCCGAGCTTTGGCGTGCCGCCGACATGCTGCGCGGCTCGATGGACGCCGCCGAGTACAAGCACGTCGTGCTCGGCCTGATTTTTCTCAAGTATATTTCCGACGCCTTCGAAGAGCAGCATGCCCGGCTCGTCGCCGAGCGCTCCAGTGGCGCCGACCCCGAAGACCCCGACGAATACCGCGCACTCTCGATCTTCTGGGTACCACCCGAAGCACGTTGGCCGCACCTCAAGGCACAAGCAAAACAGCCGACCATCGGTCAACTTGTTGATGACGCCATGGCCGGTATCGAACGCGACAACCCGGCCCTCAAAGGCGTCCTTCCCAAGGACTACGCCCGCCCAGCGCTCGACAAGTTGCGGCTCGGCCAGCTGATCGACATGATTAGCAACATCAGAGTCGGCACCGAGGCCAGCCGCGCCAAGGATGTACTCGGCCGTGTCTACGAGTATTTCCTCTCTCAGTTCGCCAGCGCCGAAGGCAAGAAGGGCGGGGAATTCTATACCCCGCGCTGTGTCGTCAAGCTGCTCGTCGAAATGATAGAGCCTTATCGCGGCCGCGTCTACGATCCCTGCTGTGGCTCCTCCGGCATGTTTGTGCAATCGGTGGAATTCATCCGCGCGCACGCCAAGGGAAACGGCAACGGCGGCAAGGCCAAAGCCGACATCTCGATCTACGGCCAGGAGTCAAACTATACCACCTGGCGGCTGGCCAGGATGAACCTTGCCATCCGTGGCATCGAGGGCCAGATCGCCCACGGCGACACCTTCCACAACGACCGTCACCCCGACCTCAAGGCCGATTTCATTCTCGCCAATCCGCCGTTCAACGTCTCCGACTGGGGCGGCGAGCGGCTGCGCGAGGACAAACGCTGGCAATGCGGCGTGCCGCCGGCCGGCAATGCCAACTTCGCCTGGGTACAGCACATCGTCCACCATCTCGCGCCTGCCGGCGTGGCCGGCTTCGTGCTTGCCAATGGCTCGATGGCTTCCAACCAGTCCGGCGAGGGCGAGATCCGCAAGAATCTGATCGAGGCCGATCTCGTGGACTGCATGGTCGCGCTGCCGGGGCAGCTATTCTACTCGACCCAAATCCCGGCCTGCCTCTGGTTTCTGGCGCGGGACCGGAAGAACGGCAAGTTCCGCGACCGCCGCGGCCGGTTACTCTTCATCGACGCCCGCAAACTCGGCCGCATGGTGGATCGCACCCATCGCGAACTGACCGACGAAGACGTCACCCGCATCGCTCACACCTACCACACCTGGCGCAGCGCGAAGGCGGCCGACAAGTACGCTGACGTGCCCGGCTTCTGTAAGAGCGCGACCTTGGACGAAGTTCGCAAGCATGGCCACGTGCTCACACCGGGGCGCTACGTCGGCGCCGAAGCGCAGGAGGACGACGGCGAGCCCTTTGCAGAGAAGATGAAACGGCTGACTGCGACTCTACGCGAGCAGCAAGCCGATGCTACCAAGCTCGATGCCGCGATCACCGCCAACCTTAAGGAGCTCGGGTATGGTGGATAAGTGGCGCAAGGTGACCCTCGACCAACTCGGTCGAATCGTAACCGGAAAGACGCCGTCATCAAGTCACCCGGCTTACTTTGGCGGCGACATTCCCTTCGTGACGCCGACGGACTTTGACGGTAGAAGGATCATCGAGAGTACATGTCGCTATCTGACTGAGGCCGGAGCAAACTCAGTCGCCGCACGCATTCCAGCAAATGCAATACTGGTTTCCTGCATCGGCTCTGACATGGGGAAGGCGGCCATCGCCGGGCGCGAATGCGTGACAAATCAACAGATCAACACCCTCATTGTCACCGGCCCAGATGATCCTCTTTTTGTGTACTACAATCTCAGCACTCGGAAAACCGAGATTCGGGGCGCCGCTGGCGGCTCAGCTCAGCCCATCTTGAATAAGTCGACTTTTACCCAACTCGAAATGCAACTCCCTCCTCTCCCCGAACAACGCGCCATCGCCCATATCCTCGGCACGCTGGACGACAAGATCGAGCTGAACCGGCGAATGAGTGAGACGCTGGAACAGATGGCGCGGGCGCTCTTCAAATCTTGGTTCGTCGACTTCGATCCCGTCCGCGCCAAAGCCGAAGGCCGCGACTCCGGCCTCCCCAATCACCTCGTCGACCTCTTCCCCTCCCGCCTCGTCGACTCCGAACTCGGCCAGATTCCGGAGGGGTGGGGGCTAGCAGTGCTATCGGAATTAATTGAAGTCAATCCAATACGCTCGCTGCACAAGGGGGAGAGCGCTCCTTACCTAGACATGGCGAACATGCCAACTCGCGGTCACTCGCCGGATGAAGTGATCGAGAGACCCTTTGGTTCGGGGATGCGCTTTGTCAACGGCGATACGCTGGTTGCTCGGATCACGCCCTGCCTTGAGAACGGCAAGACAGCGTTGGTCGACTTCATGAAGGGCGGCCAGGTGGGCTGGGGCTCGACCGAGTACATCGTGCTGCGCCCAAAGCCGCCGCTGCCCGAGGAGTTCGCTTACTGCCTGGCCCGAAGCGATCGTTTCCGTCACTTCGCAATTCAGAGCATGACAGGTACTAGTGGTCGGCAGCGTGTACAGGCGGACTCTTTCGCTCAATTTCAGTTGCCGAAGCCTCCGCAATCGGTAGCAGAAGCGTTTGGCCGAGCGATCAAGCCGCTGTTCACGCGGTCATCTGCCGCAGCGGGGGAATCCCGCACACTCGCCGCCCTGCGCGACACGCTGCTGCCCAAGCTCATCTCCGGCGAGTTGCGGGTGAAAGACGCTTCGAAGTTCATCGGAAGGGTAATTTGATGGCGACTTCTGAACCATCATCGCCCTTCACCATGCACGGTGCTCGCGAAGCACTGGCGAGTGGACTCACGCACGTCGAAAAGCAGGTGGAGGCCATTGAAGAGGCGGTGTTCAAGAACCCAGCCTACGCTTTCGAACTAGCAAAGACACTCGTAGAGAGCACCTGCCGCACAATCCTCAGAGAGCGCAATATCAACTATAGTGAAGACGATGACTTGCCCAGGCTTTTCAGAACTGTAAAAACACACCTACCTTTCTTGCCACCCACTGCGAGTAGCGAGGCGGCCGTGCGCGCGAGCTTAGTTCGGACGCTGAGCGGGCTAGGCACGGCAATTCAAGGTATTTGTGAGCTTCGAAACCAATGCAACTTCGCCGCGCACGGCGCGGATAAGCAGCGGCCAGCAATGGAATCAGTGCATTCGCTCTTGGCGGCTCAGGCGGCAGACACGATTGTTGGCTTTCTCTATCGCGTTCATAAGCAGGAACGCATGGCGCCTGCTTCACCCCGCAACCTCTACGACGACAATTCGGCGTTCAACGATTCAGTGGACGATCTCCACGACATTATCCACATCTTCGACGTCGAGCTGCGGCCGAGCGAGGTGCTGTTTCACATGGAGCCGGAGAGCTACCGCATCTATTTAACTGAGTTCAACACAGGGAGCGCATCGACGAGCACAAGCGCGTCACTGGAGGCCACATCGTGACGAATCCCGGTGTCACCGAATCCATCGTCGAACAGGCCGCCCTTGCCGCCTTGCGCGACACGCTGCTGCCCAAGCTCATCTCCGGCGAACTGCGGGTTCCCCACACTGAGACTTTTCTTGCGAGGGCCGGAGCATGATCTGTCACATCCGTCTGCTACGCAATATCGGGCAGTTCGACTCCGTCGACACCGCTGCGACGATTGCTTTCGGGCGGCTTGTGCTCGTCTATGCGGAGAACGGGCGGGGTAAAACGACCCTTGCTGCAATCCTTCGCTCGCTGGCGAGCGGCGATCCCATCCCGATCACCGAGCGCCACAGGTTCGCCGCTGCACACGCGCCGCACGTTGTTCTGGATTGCGACGGCGGTCCGCCAGATGCGGTGTTCCGGGACGGACGCTGGAATCGCACGGTGCCCGAGCTTGTAGTATTCGACGACATTTTCGTTGATGCCAATATCCATTCCGGCCTGGTAGTAGAGGCTCGCCATCGTCAGAACCTACATGAGCTCGTCCTCGGCGCTCGTGGCGTCGAGCTAAGCCGACGGATCCAGGAATTGGTCTCTCGGACCGAGGATCACAACAAGGCCTTGCGGGAAAAGGCGGCTGCGATCACGGACGAGATGCGACAGGGCTTCTCAGCTGACGACTTTTGCGTGCTCCCCGCGCTCCAGCGCGTTGATGAGAAGATCGAAGCGACGGAGCGCGCGCTGGCAGCAGTGCGGGAACAGAATGCTGTCCGAGCTACTGCTCTGTTTGAGAGCATCGTTCTTCCGTCGTTTGACACCGCAGCTATCGACAGCATCCTCGACCGAAGCCTGAACGATCTGGATATAGCCGCCGAGGCGATGGTCCGGGCGCATGTTTCCAGACTGGGAGTCGGTGGGGAGCAATGGCTGGCGGACGGCATGCAGCGCCTGTCGCGAGAGGGCACGGAAGGCGCTTGCCCGTTTTGCGCCCAAGATCTCATGGGGTCCGCTCTCATCGCCCATTACCGGGCGTACTTCAGCGCCGCCTACCGCGAACTGAAAGAAGAGATCGCTGAGGCGCTGGAGCGGATTCGGCGCACGCATTCGGGAGACGTGCCCGCGGGATTCGAGCGGGCGGTTCGTTTGGCTGGCGAGCGGCGGGCTTTCTGGTCTCGATTCTGTGACGTTCCAGAGATTCAGGTGGACACGGCCCGCGTTGTGCGTACTTGGAACGCCGCCCGGGACGCCGTCATGGCCACTTTGGCCGCGAAGCAGGCCAGCCCACTGGAGAGGCGTACCCTCGACCACCAGGCGCGGGAAGCCATCGCGGCCTACGACGCGCTCCGGTGGGAAGTCACACGACTCAGCGACGCGCTTCTTGCGGCGAACGAGAGAATCCGTGTCGTGCAAGAGCAGGCGGCAGGCGCGGATCCGCAGACTATCGCCCGAGATCTCGCCGGGCTTCGCGCCACCAAGAATCGGCACACGCCGCAGATCGCCGCATTCTGTACCGCCTACCTGGAAGAAATGGAAGCCAAGGCTCAGACCGAGCGAGAGCGTGCGGGGACCAGAGCTACTCTCGACGAGTATAGGACCAACGCCTTCCCTGCCTGGCAGACGACGATCAACGACTATCTCCGGCGGTTCAACGCAGGCTTAAGGCTCGACAGCGTCACCTCCACCCCCACGAGGGGAGGCCCGGCCTGCACCTATAACGTGGTCATCAACGAGACGCCCGTGTCGATCGGCGGAGGCACGCCCGAGGAGGGCGAGCCGTCCTTCCGCAATACCTTGAGCTCCGGCGATCGCAACACTCTGGCCCTTGCATTCTTCTTTGTCTCGCTAGATCAGGACCCGAACCTTGCGACCGCGGTCGTCGTCATCGACGATCCGATCTCAAGCCTCGATGATCATCGCTCCCTGACGACAGTTCAGGAGGTGCGACGGCTTGCCGACCGGGCCGGGCAGGTGATTGTGCTCTCGCACGACAAGCGCTTCCTTTGCCGGATTTGGAACGGAGCGGATCCGACGATCCGATCGGCGTTGGAAATCGTCCGTGACGGCAACAGCTCCACGATCCGCCTTTGGGATGTGGCACAAGACTCGGTCACTGAGCATGACCGCCGACACACACGATTGCGCGACTTTGTCGACAGCGGCACGGGCGACCCGCGCGAGACAGTGAGGGCAATCCGGCCGCATTTGGAGGCGTTCCTTAGAGTTGCCTGCCCCGAGCACTTCCCGCCGGGTGGACTGCTGGGCCCCTTCCTTGGTCTCTGTCGTCAGCGAGTCGGCCAGTTCAACGAGATCCTGGATCGAGCAGCGACGGAAGAGTTAGGCGAGCTCACGGAGTACGCGAATCGGTTCCATCACGATACTAACCCGGCGTGGGAAACCGAAGCGATTAATGACGCAGAGCTTCTAAGCTTTGTACAGCGGGCGTTGGCTTTCGCGAGGCGATGACGTCATGTCCCGAGCCTTCTCCGAATCCATCTTCGAACGAGCTGCCCTCGCCGCCCTGCGCGACACACTGCTGCCCAAGCTCATCTCCGACGAACTGCGGGTGCACGATGCCGAGAAGTTCATCGGGAGGGTGATATGATGGCAAAGAATTCAGCCACCTCTTTTGACCCACGCCGGATGATGGAGAAGGCAGTCGAGGTCATGCGAGATTCGGTGCCCGAACGACGGCACGACGGCTCGCCAAGCCCGAAGGTGGGTGCAGTGTTGGTCCGTCCGGATGGCTCGATTATCACGGCGGCAAGGGGTGAGCTGCGCGAAGGGAATCACGCTGAGTATCTCTTGCTGGAGAGAAAGTGTTTCGGAGAGCGACTAGACGGATGCGTACTCTTCACGACTCTGGAACCCTGCCTGGATCGGAATGAACCAAAGAGGGGCTGTGCCCGGCACATCGTTAGTGCTCGCATACGGGAGGTGTATGTCGGAGTCGAGGACGACAATCCCGCTATAGCAGGAAAAGGCATCGAACATCTTCGCCGCGCCGGCGTGACAGTCCACATGTTCGACCGCGACCTCCAAGAAATCATTCTTGAACAGAACAAGGTGTTCTTCGCGTGGGCACGCCAACAGCCGCCTAAGCGAGTCGAGGTACCAATCCAGTTGTCGAAGTATGAGGATGCTCCGAAAGCGGCCGAACTGGTCGACCTATCAGAAGTAGCCCTTGGGCGCTATCGCCAGCTCGCAGGCGTCGCAGTCGCCGTTGGCTCACAGGAATTCAATCGCCTGCTGCAGCAGCAGGGACTACTCATCGAACTAGATGGCGTAATGCGCCCCAGCGGATTTGGACTCTTGCTTTTCGGGAAGCGCCCGCGCAATGCGATCCCGCAAGCGGGGCTTCTGGCACGTGCGGATTTGCCAGACGGAAAGTCATCACGTCGTGAGTTTGACGAGGCTTTGGTGTTGATTCCGGGACTCTTGGAAGACTGGCTGCACACTGTCTTGCCCAGCACCGTCGATCGCAGCCGAATGGAGCGGAGAGAATCGGTAGACCTTCCCTTCGAGATGATCCGCGAAGCCGTGGTGAACGCTTTGGTTCACCGCGACTACGATATCACCGGGGCAAAATGCCAGCTTGTTGTGGATACCGAAACAATCAGAGTGAAAAGTCCAGGGGGGCCGATCCCCCCGATTACTCTGGCCCAGCTGAACGCATTCTCGGCTCCGATGAAGAGCCGGAACCCGCAGTTACACTATGTTTTCGCTCGGATGGGAATGGCTGAGGAACAGGGATTCGGGCTGGCCCAGACGCTTAAACGAGAAGCTGAGAAGCTGGGCCTTCCTCTGCCCAGCTTTTCGATGGAGGGGGATTACTTGGTACTCACAATTTTCCGAAGCGTCACGGCAGCGAAGTTGAGTCTTCCGGCTGCTGTACGAGACCAGCTCACCAAAGCGGAAATGTCAGCCTGGGAATGGTTCTCGACTAAGGATAGGGTTACGACAGCAGAGTATGAACAGGCTATGGGCATCCCGAACCGCACGGCCAAAAACCACATTAACAAGCTCGTGAAACTGGGGCTTTTGCGGCGAAAAGGGGCAGGTCCCGCAACATTCTACGAACTGGTGCGGCCGTCATGAGGAATCCGGCTACAGATCGTGCTGAGATAGCCCGATATTCCTCTGTAGAGCCTTTATTGCTGGGCATCGGGCCATGGACCGGGCCATTATGGCCCGATGAGGCAAGCGTAATACAAAAACCCGGTGATCACCGTTCAAGAGCCTAGACGATGAGTAACCAATTCACCGAATCCATCGTCGAACAAGCTGCCCTCGCCTGGCTGGAGGCCGCCGGTTGGGCCGTCGCTAACGGTCCCGATATCGCTCCGGATACACCAATGGCCGAGCGATCGGATTACAGCGAGATCGTCCTGGCCCAACGGCTTCGCGACGCTTTGGCACGGCTCAACCCCACACTTCCCGCCGAAGCGCTGGAAGACGCCTTCCGCAAACTCACGCGACCCGAAGGCGCCGACCTGATCCAGCGTAACCGCGCGCTGCACCGGCTCATCGTGAACGGCGTCACCGTCGAGTACCGCACTCCCGAAGGCGAACTCCGCGGCATGCAGGCGCGAGTGATCGATTTCGACGCACCTGCGGGCAATGACTGGCTCGCTGTGAATCAGTTCAGTGTTACCGAGAACAAGCACAGCCGCCGGCCCGACGTAGTCCTGTTCGTAAACGGACTGCCCCTGGTCGTGGTCGAACTCAAAAACGCAGCCGACGAAGACGCCACGATTTGGAGCGCCTACCAGCAACTCCAGACCTACCAAGTAGAGATTCCTTCCATCTTCAGCTCGAACGGCGTTCTGGTTGTCTCCGACGGCATCGAGGCCCGCGTTGGCGCCCTTGCCGCCGGCCGCGAGTGGTTCAAGCCCTGGCGGACAATCTCGGGCGAGCGGTCCGCCGCGACATACGTGCCCGGACTACAAGTGGTGATCGAGGAACTCCTTACGCCGCGCCAACTGCTCAGTCTGGTGCGCGACTTCCTCGTCTTCGAAGACGACGGCAGTGGACGCGTCGTCAAGAAGATGGCAGGTTACCACCAGTTCCACGCCGTGCAGGTGGCCGTACGCGAGACGTTGCGCGCCGCAGGAATGGTAGGGCACAATGAGTCAGGGCAGACGCCTGGCGGAAAGCCGGGCGACCGGCGCGTCGGCGTCGTCTGGCACACGCAAGGTTCGGGCAAGAGCCTGACGATGGCCTTCTACGCCGGCCGCATTATTCGAGAACCGGCCATGGAGAACCCGACAATCGTCGTGCTCACTGACCGCAACGATCTCGACGACCAGCTCTTCGGCACCTTCTCGCGCTGCCAGGACCTCCTGCGCCAGCCTCCCGTCCAGGCCGAGTCGCGCGCGCACTTGCGCGAATTGCTCTCCGTTGCAGCCGGTGGCGTTGTGTTCACCACGATTCACAAGTTCTTTCCGGAAGAGAAGGGCGACCGTCATCCGACGCTCTCCAACCGGCGCAATATCGTAGTCATCGCCGACGAAGCCCATCGCAGCCAGTATGACTTCATCGACGGCTTCGCGCGCCACATGCGCGACGCGCTGCCGAACGCTTCGTTCATCGGCTTTACCGGTACACCGATCGAGCTTCAGGACGCCAACACACGCGCGGTGTTCGGCGACTACATCAGCATCTATGATATTCAACGTGCTGTCCAGGACGGCGCGACGGTGCCCATTTACTACGAGAGCCGGCTCGCGAAATTATCGCTCGACGAAGCCGAGCGGCCGAAGATTGACCCCGACTTCGAGGAAGCCACCGAAGGTGAGGAGATCGAGCGCAAGGAGAAGCTCAAGACCAAGTGGGCGCAACTCGAAGCCGTTGTCGGTGCCGAGAAGCGGCTCCAACTTGTAGCACGCGACATTGTCGATCATTTCGAGAAACGGCAGGACGCCATGGAGGGCAAAGCTTTGATCGTCTGCATGAGCCGCCGCATCTGCGTGGAGTTGTACCGACTGCTCGTGCAGCTCCGTCCGGCATGGCACGATGAAGACGACACCCGCGGTGCTATCAAAGTTGTGATGACCGGCTCAGCCTCTGACCCGCCCGACTGGCAGCCGCACATTCGCAACAAGCCACGCCGCGAGGAGCTGGCCAACCGCTTCCGCGACGCCGCGGATCCGCTTCGCATTGTGCTGGTGCGGGACATGTGGCTGACGGGCTTTGATGCGCCCAGCCTGCACACAATGTATCTGGATAAGCCGATGCGCGGGCATGGGCTGATGCAGGCCATCGCTCGGGTCAACCGCGTTTTCAAAGACAAGCCGGGCGGCCTCGTAGTGGACTATCTCGGACTCGCCCAGGAGCTAAAGGCCGCGCTGGCTACCTACACCGAGAGCGGCGGACAGGGCAGCACCGCGCTCGATCAGGAAGAGGCCGTGGCGCTGATGCTGGAGAAGTACGAGGTTTGCTGTGCGCTCTTCGGCTCGATCACAACTCCGGCCGGAATCGTGCCGGCCTTCGACTGGTCGCGATGGACGACCGGCACGCCGGCGGAGCGCCTTGCTCTTCTGCCCGCAGCCCAGGAGCACATCCTGCGGCAGGAAAACGGCAAAGAGCGCTGCCTTCGCGCTGTGCGCGAACTATCGCAGTCATTTGCGCTGGCGGTCCCGCATGCCGAGGCACTCCGCATCCGCGATGACGTGGCGTTCTTTCAGGCCGTGCGAGCCGTGCTTGCCAAGCGCGCACCCGGTGAAGCTCGGCCGGAGGAAGAACTCGATCAAGCGGTGCGCCAGATCATCTCCCGAGCGGTTGCCCCCGAAGGTGTCATCGACATCTTTGCTGCGGCGGGTTTGCAGAAGCCTGATATCTCAATTCTCTCGGATGAATTCCTGGCCGAGGTGCGGGACATGCCCCAGCGCAACCTCGCCGTCGAATTGCTCCAGAAGCTGCTCAGGGGGGAAATACAGACCCGGCGTCGCAAGAACGTCGTACAGGCGCGCTCGTTTGCCGAGATGCTTGAGCAGACGATTCGCAAATATCAGAATCGCGCGCTTGAAGCAGCACAAGTGATCGAGGAGTTGATCGCGCTTGCCAAAGAGATGCGCCAGGCCGACGCCCGCGGCGAGTCGCTGGGCCTTTCCGAGGATGAACTCGCATTCTACGATGCACTGGAGACCAACGACAGTGCGGTTAAGGTGCTCGGCGACGACACGCTGCGGGCAATCGCCCGTGAGCTGGTCGATACGGTGCGGCGGAACGTCACGATCGACTGGACGATTCGTGAAAACGTCCGCGCCCAATTGCGCGTGCTCGTTAAACGTATCCTTCGAAAGCATGGCTATCCGCCGGACAAACAGGAAAAGGCCACCGAGCTCGTTCTGGAGCAAGCCGAAGTGCTGTGCCAGGAATGGGCTTAGTTGAACGGCAACGAGTATCACGATCAACTACTTCCTGGACTTGTCTCTCATGCGGCGCAGCGTAGACTCTGAAACCCCACCTAACCTTGCCGCAGCCGCAACATTCCCAGCACAAATCTCCACCAATCCCTGCAGATACAGCCTCTTGACCTCCTGGAGCTTCATGCCTCGCTTTGCAAGTGCCACCCAGTCTACTTGATCGCCGCGAACTCCGCCGGTCGATGACTGAGTCTTGGGTCCCGCCTGTGGAATCTGATTATCTGGATCCTCTAACTCAATGTATTTCCAGAATCCGTTTTCTCTAGACAGCCTCCAGAACCTTGCGCCACGTTTCTTGATTTCTGCCAGAATCTCTGCTGCCTCACCTTCAAACAGGTGACTCAGTCTTCCCACCTTGTCGATCTCGAATTCCTTAATGCACTCGCGTACAATAGCCAACCGGCTAATCTTCTGTTGGCTCTCAACCCCGTTTTCTACGAGCGCTTCCACCGCTCTTTCAATTCTCGCTCTGTCAATGTCGAGAATCCTATACCAGGCCTCGGGCCCCATCGGGTATGCGTAAGCAGCAGATCCTGTAAGTCTGATCAACAGTGACCAGAATTCACCGGCGGGCATGCACCAAACCCTTTCAACATCCGTGAACAGCCATCGGTTCGATTGCATCTCCCAATCCCAATACCGGATGAGCCTTTCGACTCCGGCTTTCAGTTCCCGAACATTTCCGGGCCAGTCATGGGCCAGCAGGTTGACCACGATATGCAGCGGTATTTCTTTGACCGTCTCTCTCCCGCTTCTTCTGCATCCATCATCGAGAAACTCAAAGAATAGCTCTACCAAATCATCAAGTCGCTCCCGCAGCGGGGTCATCTCTATTCTGCCGTCGAACCTCTCGAAAAAGTCCCTTCGCATGCCCCACGGTCTATCTTCTTTCTGTGCCTTCACAACCGCCGTCGCACCGCGTGCAGCAAAGAACAATTCGATCAAATCACCCACACGATCCCGCGCTACGTTCTGACCGTCGCCTTTCAAGATCGCGTCAACTCGACACCGCTCCACGATTTCTTGCAGCGTCTCATAGACTCTGTTCTGAACATCGTCTTGTTCAGACGCAGCGTTGCTCGCCGCTATGAACCTGCACTCAGCTTTCCGAATCTCATCATCCCCCACTCGTCGATACTCGCCCGTCTCCATTGTCCGATTCAATTTGGCAGCCACCGTCTCGGGCAAGTCCTGCAAATCATCCAGGAACAAGACACCACGACCGGCAGTTTCAATCAATCCCCGGCGCATTCCTACGGCACTCGTGAACGCGCCTTTACTATGCCCGAACAACTCGCTCTCGGCCATGCGTTCGTCTCCGCCAAACGTCGCACATGACACAGCCACCATGTCACCAGTTGCCAAGCCGCGCAGCCGCATTGTCTCGAAAATCGCTCTGGCCATCAGCTCCTTGCCGGTCCCGGTCTCCCCAAGGAGAAGCACGTGACCCTTACTCGCGCCTTCAATCTTGAGTTGCCCACGAACTCGCTGCATGGTGCGGCTCTTGCCTTTCAATTCCGACACCGGATCAAGCTCGCTGTCACACTTGCGGCTGTTTACCGATTTGGCCACCCGGCCACTAACGTTTGACTTCATAGAGCCTCTCATTTTGAACGTCTCAGTCAACTGGACCGGTCAAGATGATAGATGATTCGACTCTGCCCTACTAAAAAATATTCCACCGCACCATAGAGATCACCCCAAGTGATTGTCGGACAAGCCACAGAATCCATCGCCGAGTGCATCGGCACACAGGTTGCATTGAGTATCAAGCGGAAGCATGTCCGTCACAAGTGGAAGGTGCACTATGAATGAGAGAGATATTCGCGAACTCCGTCAGTTCCGTGGCCGAACCCTGGTCGCGACCGCAGCTGCCACGCGAATCAGCAGGAATCGGCTTTCGCTCGCCGAACGTGGTCGCAAAAGGCTCTCAGACGATGAACTGAGCAGAATAAGGGACTACCTTGCCCTTGAGATTCTCCCAGGTCACGAGTTTCAGCGACGCCGACTGTCGCGGGGATTAACTCAAGATGATGCCGCCACCATCAGTGGCATCAGCCAAAGCACGATCTCCAAGTACGAGTCCGGTGTCCTTGAACTCCCGTTTGACAGCGCGCAGAGTCTCATGACAGTCCTGTGGTATTCCGCGACAATTCATCCGATCACCAAGAAGCGCACGTACTGGCAGTCGCCTCCATCGTTGTCGACGCGAAGGAACCGCCGACAGCCGGGTCCGACTGTCGCGGCCGAGGCCCCATGACGTCATGATGTGCTTGGTAACTAAACGATGACACGCTTGCTTTCAGCCCCCACGCGAAAATCGCAGCACCCCCAGCCGCGCCTGCAGATCACGGTCTCCCTTCCGGAGCCGCCTGCATCCGCCCTGGCCGAGCTCGAGATCCTCGTTGCTGAGCTGATCGCATCCAAAATCATTTCACAACACAAGTCGCAAGGAAGCGAGGATATCCATGATCGAAAAAAACGACAACCCGTTCCCAGTTGTGGAGAGCGAGCAAGACGCAATCGCTGAGACTATCCGGAAGAGTCCGGTTCTCAGGATCGTATACGCGCTATGTCATAGCGATCTCTCGCGTCGTGGAGTCCGGGTCGCTCAGCATATACTCCTTCGGTCCCTGAACCTCGACGGCACCGTCACCCCGGCTTTCATCTCACTGAAGGAGTTTTGGACCTACGCTCACGTGTCGGCCACCCACGCCTGCGATATCCGGACCGAGCTGGTCAAGAAGAACGTTATCACAGTAACATACCCCGATACCGGCCGCTTGCCCTTTTATGCCGTCGTCCCCGATCCCACCGAATGGCTGGTCTGGGATGAAGATGAATCCGCCCCCGAGGAGTCCCCCGACCGTGGCTAATCCGCAACTCGAAAACGGCCACACGCGTATCGCCAATGAACTTCTTGAAGCGCTGGCCCGTGCTCCAGTCTGCGGCGCCGGATTCCGCATCGTCATGTGCATCATCCGGAAGACCTACGGCTGGCAGAAAACGGCATCTCGGATCACTCAAGCGCAGATGGCTGCCGCTACTGGCATGGATCCCCGCAACTTGAACCGTGAACTTCGCCTCCTGATCGAACGCCGCATCATTCTCCGCCAGAACGAATTCTACGCACTCAACAAGAACTACGATGACTGGGACCGCTTCCGGCCTCCGCGCTCGAAACGGTCCTTAGTGACCAAGTTGGACATCATCCCTGATGTCGCACCAGCAATTGTCACTTCTGACGGTGCCAACTCATCACTTCTGACGGTTCCTCAAGTCACCTCTGATGTTGCCGACGGCGTCACTTCTGATGTCCATAAAAAAAAGAAAGAAACTACTTCAAACAAATCTTCAAAGATAGGTGCGCCATCCGCTGTTGCATCGGCTGTCGCCATCCCCAAGCCGCCTTCCGATCACCAACTCGCCATCGACTTTTGGTGCACCGAGTATAAAGCAGCTTTCGAACTTGACTATGCCTTCAGCGCCAAGGACGGAAAGATGATCAAGGAGCTGCTTCGCACCTTTGGCCTGACCCGCCTGCGAGCGCTGATGCTCGAGCTGCTTCACACCGAAGACCACTGGCTGCGCCATGAGCGCGGCATTCAGATTTCGACGCTTTGGAGCGAGCGCAATGTCCTCGCTCAGAAAGCCCTGCTCGACAGGAAAACGGCACCCACACCACAGTCTGCTTCCGAACGCGCAAGCAAGACTGCCATTGAGAGATTCCTGAATCAACCCAACAAGTCACGGGAGAATTCCAATGCAAGCACATGATAGGCCCGAGTTTGCCGCCATCATGGAGAACTTGCGTTCTGCACTGCAGACGCAAGCACTCACGGAGACAATGCTGAATGAGTTCTTTAGCAGCCTTCAGCGCTACAGCATGGAAGACATTCGCGCCGCCAAGTCTCGATTGCGCGATAGATGCAAACGATTTCCACCGCCTGTCGAATGGCACGAAGAAATCCGCATGATCAAGAGTGAACGCCCGTCTACCCAGTCCAAGAATCCGCTGGACGACAATGATCGGTGCCCGGCCTGCGGCTCTGACTCCCTCCACCCAGTGCCTCACGAATACACATCCCCGACAGGCATGCCCGGTTCCGATGTCACCTACGCAAAATGCAATCAATGCGATTACTATGAGAACTGGTGTACCTATCGCGCGCGCAAATATGGACGGCTCCCTCGCCCGGACAGTACAGTGGCCGGTCCCATGCCCGCCAAAATCGCGTCGCTGAAGAAGCTTGCAGAGCCCAGGATCAGATTGCAGCAACCGACATTATCGCAGCCGGCAAATCAATCGGGAAAATCGGCACTTCAGTTCGCACTTGATTCAGATTCGGAGTTGACGAAAGCCCAACGATGACTTACCCTTGCTCTCAGCTATCAGTGACAGGGGACCCTATGCGCTGCGCCATCTACGCCCGCTATTCGGACGAAAGCCAGAATCCGAAATCGACCGTTGACCAGATTTCCCAATGTCGGGAGTACATCACTTCCCGCGGCTGGACTGTCGGGCCTTCGCAAATCTACTCCGATGATGCTGTCTCCGGGTCCGTCCTGAATCGCACCGCCTACATCCACATGAAAGCTGCCGCCTTGACCGGTGCTTTCGCTTACATTGTGGTCGACGACCTCTCGCGCCTTGGCCGCAACGCCGCCGAGTGTCTGCACGTCTATCAGGAGTTCACCGCCGCCGGCGTCAACATCGTGGCGATCGCGGACGGCATCGACTCCGCCACTCCATCCGCCAAGCTGCCGTACTACTTCAAGAGCATCACCAACGAGATTTTTCTCGATGACCTCAAGGCCAAGATCGTACGCGGTCTCAAAGGCCAGGTGCTCCGCGGCTATTCCGCCGGCGGACGCGTCTACGGTTACGATGCCCAACCCGATTGGATCGTGCCGGAGCAGTACGACAAGTTCGGCCGTCGCCGCCGCCATGGCGTGCGCGTCGCTGTCAACCCCGCCCAGGCCGCCGTTGTGGTCAGGATTTTCAACCTCTACGCCCAGGGCTATGGCTACCGCCACATCGCCGCCATCCTGAACGCTGAGCAGGTCGAGTCCCCGCACTCGGGCTGCGGTCATCGTTCCGGCTACTGGCAGAGCTCGACAATTCGCGTCATGCTGCACCAGCCCAAATACATCGGCGACTGGACATGGAATCGCACCCGCTGGAACAAGAAGAACTCCACCGGCAAACGCCTCTCGCGTCTCAACCCGAGTTCCAATTGGGTGCAGCATCACAGTGAGGACCTCCGCATCATCAGCCCAGTCCTCTGGCAGCAGGCACAGAAGCGCCTCAGCAGGTCACGCGCCCACAAATCCCCCGGCAATCGCGGCCAGCGGTTCATCCTGTCCGGTCTGTTGACCTGTGCCACGTGCGGGTCAAAACTTGTCGCCATTCGCTCCCGCGGCGAATCCGCTTACACCTGCAACCGTCATCGGTCCGGTGGCGCCCATGCTTGCGCTTCCGCCGCCCGATTGCCGCGAGAGGAAGCCGAACGTCAGATTTTCGAACGGATTCAAGCCCTCGTCTTCAATCCTGAATTCGCCAACCGTAGCTATTCCCATTTTCGGGAATTTCAATCGCAGTCGGAAAAGCCATACTCGGAGTCGCCCCACGCCCTGAAACGCACGGAGCGCCAGATTTCTGCCGCTCTGCAGCGACTTTTGAAGGCGATCGAGGATGGACAGGGAAGTCACATGATCGTCGAACGTATCCGCCAGCGGGAAGCCGAGCTGTTCGAACTTCGGGAACAGATCGCAGCTCAGTCTCGCCGTCCTGCAACGGCACCGCCCCAGGTGACCAAGCAGCAGTTTCTTTCGCACTTCCTGCAGATCGGCTCGTTGCTCAGGGAATGGCTTGCCGGGGACCTCCACCTCGACGGTTTCGAGCCGCCTCACCAAAGCGCTCCCACACCGTTACAATCCGCCGCCGGCCGAAGTCAATCAACCACCACGCCAGCGTCATCGATCACACCGCGCGAGCTTGCCGCCAGCCGAGCCGCGTATCCGGCCGCACTCAATGAGGGCCCCGACGCAGGCTATCAACTCAAAGATCGTGTCGCCTATCTCAATGCCTTGCTGAAGCGCTTGATTCCATCCCCTTTGCGCGTTGCTCACCAGTTCGATCGCACCACCCGCACCAGCGCCTTCACCATCGACGGCGCTCTCTCCCCCTTCAATCTTCTACCACTTTCTCCTGTATCACTTTTAAAGAATAGCGGTGCAGGGACTTGAACCCCGGACACGCGGATTATGATTCCGCTGCTCTAACCAACTGAGCTACACCGCCATCAACGTTCAACCAGTCAGCCAAATTACGAGTTGGCGCGCAAAAGTCAAGGAGGATATGCGAGTCGCATGCCCTGACTGGCGCTGCGCTTAGGGTGCTCGCTGCCGACCGGCGTGCCTCAACGATCAAAGGGCGAATCGCCACGCTTCGGCACGATGATGATCGGCAAACCGTTGGTTAAGCAGAAACTGGCCAACTCATAGCAGAACGCGACATACGGATATGCTCCGGTACGAAGCCCGGGCACAACCCAGTTGATGCTCGACTGCGGCGGAATGACGATGACCTTGTTGGTCCCGAGGAGGTGCATGTAGATCGTATGCTCCGTCATGTTGATGATCTTGACTTTGTCACCCGGAGCCAGCAGGATCACGCTCGGCTCGATGTAACAGCGGTTGCCCGCTTGTTTGATTCGAATTGTTCTCGTTCTCATCTTGAGATCTCCTTTAGCCTTGCCCGGCACGCCGAGGACATCGGCGGTAATGAACTCGCACCGCCAGTGGCCCCTCGCGTTGGCCGCGGCCGATACTTGCGCAAGACGGTTAATGCGCCGCCTTCAGTAAACTGTCAAAGCGAGGATCGGCGATCAGGTCTTGAAGTGCTGGAGTTGCCCGAAGCCGTTCGAGTGAGTATCCACGCCGAGCGGCGATTCCCACCAGATGCAGGGCTTCCTCGTGCCGCCCCGCCGGTTCATAAATGACACCGGCGCGCACCATGACTTCGATATCGTCCGGTGCGAGTTTGACCCCTCGATCGACCATCGCCAGCGCCTTGTCGCGCTGATCGACTTGCCAATAGCAATCGGCCAGATTGCAGATCAATTCGGCATCGTTGGGATTGACTTTCAGATTCTCTTCCGCCAGTGCAATGGCTCCCAGATAAGCCTCGCGCGCCTGGGCCGTGCCGCCCGGGAGGCTCTCATATACCGAGGCCAGGTTGTACCAGACTTTGAAGTCTTTGTCATTGAGCGTCCGCGCGCGGCGATACATCTCGGCGGCCTCGGCGTTCTGCTGCCGTATCTGGTAGATCACGCCGAGATTCGAATAGGCGATGTAGTGCGGCTCGATCGCGATCGAGCGTTTGAGCAGTCGTTCAGCGCGGTCATAGCTGCCGAGAAATGTGTACAGGCTGCCGATCGCTTCGAGTGGCAGTGTCGCCGTCGGTGCCAGCGCCTCGGCGTCCGCGATACTGCGGAGCGCTTCGCTGTTGCGCCCGCGGAATGCATAGAAGCGCGCCGCATTGTAGTGACTTCGCCAGAGTCGCGGTTGCATACGAATCGCTTCTTGAAAGGTCGATTCAGCCTCGGCCATCCGGCCCAGCGACTCATAGGCAGCCGCCAGTTGCACGCGGGCGTCGTGCCCGGTCGAATCGATCTGCAACGCACGTTTGAGATAGCTGATCGCTTCCTGCGATTGCCCCGTCTGAAGATGGACCATCCCCAACGTCACCAACACCGGCGCCAGTTGATCGTCAAGCTCGAGGGCGCGGCCAGAATAACTGAGGCCGGGCTCCACCAAGGCCACATCGTTGGTCAGATTGTACTTGCGCCAGTAAACCTCGCCCAGCGCGGCATACGCCGGCGCGAAGGACGAATCCCGGGCGATCGCCTGCTCGAATCGCTGATGGGCGCTGTCGAGTCCAGCGATTGTGTCGTCACGCAGCAGGAAACCGCGGCCCTCAAGATAAGCGCTGTTCGCCGCCGCTGAGTGCGTGACGCCTCCGACCAGTAAGCGGCGCGTTTCCGACGGCACCGTGATGTCAAGCATGCTCGCAACTTCGGCAACGCTGGTATCCTGCAGGGCAACGATATCCTGCCGCCGTTCGTCCAATACCCTGGAGTCCAATTGTAGCCCGGTCGTTGCGTCGACCAAATTGAGTGTCACCCGGACTCCATCACCGGTATTCTGTAGACTTCCCGTGACGGCGAAATTCACGCCGAACACCCGGTGCGCTTGACCCACACTCGTGATCTTCTGTTCGCGCACCTCGGTGGCCGGCACCACCAGTAGCGATCGCTCCGCCCCGGACAGCTGCGTCAACTTGCTCGTGAGTGTCTCCACCAAACCGTCGCAGAACGGCTGGCTGGTTGCTGGTTCGCCGAAGCTGAAAAAGGGCACCACGGCCAGATGCACCGGCGGCCGCGGCGCCGATTCCCGATTGAGCTTCCACACCGTTGCGACGACAAGAACCACCAACAGAATCGGCACCGCCAGTCGCGCTCGTAGCAACTCGCGGCGCGCCCCCCATCGCAGCGCCGACCGAATCAGTCCTGTCTCCGGCATGTTGCGGCGAAAGCGCTTCAGGTCTGCGCCAAAGTCGGCCGCCGACTGATAGCGCATTGCCGGGTCCTTCTCCAGCGCGCGACTGACGATTGCCTGCAATCCCTCCGGCAGACCGGAACGGTAACGGGCGAGCGGTTCGGGTTCGCTCTCCAGAAGACGGTGGTGGATGCCGGCTTCATTGTCGGCGGCAAACGGCCGGCGGCCCGCGACCAATTCGTACAAGATCACGCCCAGAGCGAACAAGTCGGCCCGCTGATCTGTCTTCTCCCCGCGCAATAGCTCCGGAGCCATGTAGCCGACCGTGCCGAGACGCGCACCGGCGCGGGTCACTTGCTCGCCTCCCGCCACCGCCGCCAGTCCAAAATCGACGATCCGGACGCGACCCTCAGCGTCTACCAGCAGATTTGACGGCTTGATGTCGCGATGGACGATCCCGTGCTCGTGCGCGGCGCGCAGACCCTCACAGACCTGCAGCCCGATTTCGATGGCACAGTCAAGAGACAAGTCGGCCGTCACCATCGCCTCGCGCAATGATTTCCCCTCAATCGCCTGCATCGCGAAAAATGGGCGGCTTTGGTACTCGCCCACTTCATAGACCGTAACAATATTCGGGTGATCCAAACGCGCCGCCGCCTGCGCCTCCCGTTTGAAACGCGCGCGACATTCGGCACTCTGACACAGATTCCAGGCGAGAAACTTCAGCGCCACCTGGCGATTGAGCGCTGTGTCTTCAGCGAGGTATACGTCTCCCATGCCACCGGATCCGATCTTCTTCACGATCCGGTAGTGGTTGATGACCGTGCCGCTCGAGAATACGATCATCTCCCGCGTCGAGTCGTCATCAGGAGACATCATCCTCCGCATGCTTTTTCATCACGGCCTCAAAACGTGGATCGCCGTGGAGGGCACGTAGCTCCGGCGAAATCCGCAGTGTCTTCACCGACACATTGGAGGGAATCGTCAGAAGTTCATCGATCGTCTCGACCGCCTGCTCCTGCATTCCCAGCGTCGCATAGACAATGGCCAGCACGCGCAGGGAACTCGGGCCGCTCAGGGCATCCCCCGCAACCGGATTAAGCTCCACGGCGCGATTGACCGCTGCCATCGCCTGCTCCGCCAGCCCCAGTCGCGCATAGACAGTGGCGATGGACGACAACTGCGATGCAGTCGCTTCCGAATCCTTCATCCTGCTCTCAAGTTCCCGCCGTGCCGAATCGAGAGAAGTCGTGGCCGGAAGCAGCCGTCCCATCAGAGCGTACGTGAACCCTTTCAGAGTATGGTAGTCGGAGCTATCAGGGTTCTCGGGAGACAACACGTCGCCCCGTTTCGTGAGCAGGCTCAGGGCTTGATCGTATTTTTGCTCGCAGAGGTCGTAGTAAACTTCAAGCCACGTCAGCTCCGGCCACCGACCATTGGCGGCTCGACCCCGCTCAAGAATCGCCCGCGCCGCGCTGAGATCTCCGGTTTCATTGAGGCTTGACCACGACTCGACGACATACGCCCAGCGATGGCTGGGCTGCAAATCGAGGACTTTCTCGAGTTGAGCGATGGCCTCGTGATAGCGGCGACGGCAATGATAGGTCATGCCGAGCTCATATTGATACCAATCATCGAGCGGATCGAGTCGCACCACCGATTCGAGTCCCGCCGTCGCCTCCTCCCATTTTCCCTGGCGCCGCTGTACCCAGGCAATGCTCGCTTTCGCCAACACGTTGTTCGGCTGCAACTCTATCACCCGCGCGAATTCTTCCAGAGCGCGGTCAAAGTCATGTCGGCCGTGGTAGTAGTACCAGCCTCGGGCCTGATGCGTCTCCGGCAAGTCCGGCGCCAGCCGCGTGGCCACATCGATCATCTTCTGCGCACTATCCAATAGCTGCCGCTGCTGGTTCGGTTGGCCCCAGTACAGCTCCGCGTAGATGCAGCCCAACTCGGCGTACGCCTGCGCGAAGTCCGGTGCTTGCTCGATCGCCCGCTTCTGCATCCGTTCCGCCAGCCGCAGTTCCGTCTGCTGATAGCCGGCAATCGAGAAGTACTGCTTCCCCTTCAGGTAGTATTCGTAGGCCAGCGGATCGACTTCGACCTTGCGCGCTAAAACCTCTTGCTCGCCTTGCAGCAAGGTGACCTCCAGCGCCGTGGCGACTTCGTGCGCGATCGCCGACTGCACCGAAAAGACATCGGTAAGCACGGCATCGTACTTGTCCGCCCATAAATGCAGATCGTCGGAAACCCTGATCAACTGCGGATTGATCCGGACGCGGCTCTCCGTGCCCTCCCGTTCCCAACGAATCGTCCCCTCCAGTATGTAGTCGACGTCCAGTTCCTTGCCGATTTGTCGCAGGCTCTTCGCGGTCTTCTTGTACTGCATCGAACTCGTGCGCGAGATGACGCCCAGTCCGGAGAGACCCGCCAAATCGGTGGTGATTTCGTCGGTGATTCCGTCGGCAAAGTACTCATCATCGGGAGCCCCCAGGTTTTCGAACGGTAGCACCGCCAGCATCTTGCGCGATGCACCGGAATGGCCGATTCCGGATAGCCCAGACCTCAAAATTGTATAAGTTATCGCCCCGATCACGACGAGCGCGGCTGCGATGATCAACAACCGTCCCCTCCTCTTTGACCTCGGGCGCAGGTCTCCGCTCGACTGCCGTGTCAATTTGAAGTGCTCCAGATCAGCGATGACCTCGCTCGCTGATTGATACCGCTCCGCCGGATCCTTCTGCAGCAGCTTCGACACGATGCGCTGCAGTTCCGACACCACGTCGGCTTTGTATCGCGCCAAGGGCTCGGGGGTCTTCTGCGCAATGGCATTCAGCGTCGCCGGCGCCGTCGCGCAGCGAAACGGCGAATTGCCGCTGATTACTTCGTAGAGCACGACACCCAACGAGAAGAGGTCGGAGCGGTGGTCGGAGGGTTCCCCCTGCACTTGCTCCGGCGACATGTAGCCGATCGTGCCGAGAATCGAGCCGGACTCGCCCCGGCCTTCTGCCTCACCCAGGGCGGCTAGCCCGAAATCAAGCAGCCGCGGGACGCGGTCATGATCGACAATGATGTTGGACGGTTTGACGTCACGATGAATGACGCCGGACTCGTGGGCTTTGCGGAGACCATTACAGATGCCAAGGGCCAGCTCGATCACCTCGCGTTCAGCCAGCGGACCCGATTCGATGATCTTGTCGAGCGGCTGCCCCTCGACGTACTCCATCGCAAAAAACGGCCGCTCCTGGAATTCTCCTACCTCATACACGGCGACGATGTTGGCGTGGCCAAGCTTGGCCGCTGCCTGCGCCTCTTGTTTGAAGCGCGCGCGACATTCAACACTCTGACAGAGATTCCAAGCCAGAAACTTCAGCGCCACCCGGCGATTGAGTGCGGTGTCCTCAGCGAGATATACGTCCCCCATGCCGCCGGATCCGACCCTTCTCACGATCCGGTAGTGATTGACAACGGTGCCCTGCGTCAGCACCATCACTTCCTGGGTCTTGTCGTCGTCCATGCACCCTCTTGCCATAGGCGGCGAGATCGTCGACGCGATGACCGTACTCAAATGTGATTGCTATCGTCATGATAACATAGCCTTGTGGATCAACAAAGCAATTTTTGTCCGCCAATGCCCCGGTCATCCCCGCATTCCGATTGCTTTCAGATCAGCGCCGGAGTATATTGAAAATTCTGGATCAATCTCAGGAGGAATGAGCGGCGTGATTATCACGACCACACCATCAATCGAAGGACGCCCCGTCCGCGAATATCTCGGCGTTGTTGCCGGGGAAGCGGTCATGGGAGCCAACATCGTCAAGGACCTCTTCGCCACCGTCACCGACATCGTTGGCGGTCGTTCGGCCACTTATGAAAACGAGCTGATCAAGGCGCGCCATATCGCCCTCAAGGAAATGCAGGATGAAGCCGCCAAGCTCGGCGGCAATGCCGTCGTCGGCGTGGACATCGATTACGAGGTCATCCGCCAGGGAATGTTGCTGGTGACCGCGTCCGGAACCGCCGTCAAGATCTGATTTGTCATTAAGGACACACTAAGTGCAACCAATTGCACGAAGCTGAGAATTCTTCCGTTGCTGTGCTTGCACAATCAGCGGTGGCAATGCGTTTAACATATTAGACGATAAGCAGATAGGGATTCTGTCCGTTTTTATGCGGCAACCGCTGCATCAGGCATAATCTTCGCTGCTTCATAAGGATAGGATGAGTGTCTTCAGTCGAATTCTGCTTGTGGGCTTGCTAGTCATTGGGGGACTAGGATCCAATTCCATTACTCTCTGCGCAAATCTGTCCGACGACCTGATCAATCAATTGGCTGTCGCTGCCCCCGATGACCAGATTTCTGTACTCGTCTTCTTTACTGACCAACTCGATGTCAAGCAGGCGCAAGCCAACTACAGACTCGGCGCTTTCTCGCGGCAAGCGGCACATTCGCTTCTGATCAGCGAATTGCAGCGCTTCGCCGACGAAAAGCAATCCCCCGTCCGCAGCTTGCTGGCTCAAGACCAATCTGCCGGCAAGGTCTCTGCCACCGAATCGTACTGGATCGCCAACGCCATGAAGGTCACCGCGACTAAGTCCATCATCGAGCAGTTGGCGCAACGTCCTGATATTGAAGCAATTATACCCGACGTCCCGCCGACGGCACTGGCTAATCCCAATCAAGTGGAGACTGTCCTCGCATCTCAGGCTGGATCGTCCCCCGGACTTGATGCAGTTGGAGCCCGCGAAATGTGGCAGATGGGATATACCGGACAGGGAAGACTCGTCGCCTCATTTGATACCGGTGTGGATGGCACACATCCGGCGCTCGCTCCGTCCTGGCGCGGCCTGACGCATCCCGGTCAGCAATCTTGGTTTGACCCGGTTTATCAAGAAGAAACCCCCACTTGGGATCCGGCAATGAGCGATCCCGGCAAGCACGGCACTCACACCATGGGCGTCATGGTCGGGAAGAACGACGCCACCGGCGATACCACCGGCGTTGCCTTCGGTGCCCAGTGGATTAGTGCCCGCATTGTCGATATTCCCGGCGCCAACTACCTCCAGGCATTTCAGTGGGCCGCCGATCCCGATGGCAATCCCAACACCATCGAGGATGTCCCCGATGCGCTCAATAACTCCTGGGGCTTCAAACAAAGCGTTCTTGATTGTTCCGATGTCTTCTGGCAAGTGATCGACAACCTCGAAGCGCTCGGCACGGTTGTAGTCTTTGCCTGCGGCAATGAGGGTCCCAACTCCGCCACCATTCGCAATCCCGCCAACCGTGCGACCTCGCCGATCAATACCTTCTCCGTCGGTGCCACCGATACCTTGGGCGAAGTTGTCTGGATCAGTTCCAGCCGTGGTCCGTCCGATTGTAACGGCACCTCGATCAAGCCGGAAGTTGTCGCCCCCGGTCAGGCGGTCCGCACGACTACTCCGTGGAGCGGTACGTCGTACTACACTCTGGTCTCCGGCACGTCCTTCGCCGCACCCCATGTCGCCGGCGCCGTCGCGCTTTTACGCCAGTACAATCCCAACGCCACCGCGGATGAAATCAAACTTGCACTCCTGAATACGGCTACCGATATCGGCACCCTCGGGGAGGACAATTCCGCCGGCATGGGACTCATCAATATCCCCGCCGCGCTGGCCGCGCTCCCGCCTAACGATGAAACCAATATTTACGTCAAAGCGGTCGAGCACAGCCCCATTCAGCCGGGAATGACCTTGGAAGTTCGCGTCACTCTCCGCAACTCCGGTCTCGGCGTCCTGAATGTGACCGGGACTTTGGCGAACCCCGAATCCGGCCTGACGATTGACGAAGGCTCCTCCGTTTTCGGCAACCTGCCGCTGAACGCCACGGCCGACAACTTTGCCGATCCCTTCGTCGTGCAGTTCGCCAACAACCTCGTCGACGGCACCCAGGTGGCGGTTGACCTGCTCATCAGCGGCGGCGGCGGTGCGTACCAGAAGACTCTGCGCCTCTACTTCACCGTCGGTGCGGGGCTGGTCAAATCGCGCTATACGCACAGCTCCGACAGCATTCAATTTACGATCTCCAACTACGGCAGCTACGGCCTGGCGCCCGGCTCCGCCAGCAATCAGGGCGGCGTCGGCTTCCTGTTCCCCAAGACCGGCATCAACAATCTCTATCAGTGCGGCCTGCTGATCGGCAACAGCGCTCTCGGCGTCTCGGACGGAATCACCAACGAAATCAACTCGATCGACGAAGACTTCTCCGTGGCTCCCGGCGGTAATCTGACTACGACAGTCAACGGCATCCTCGGCGATCGCGAAACCTACTCCCGCTTCCACGATGATCTGGCCCGCCGTCCCTTGGGCATCACGGTCGAACAGCGCACCGCCAGCTTCCTCGGCGCACTTGACGCCAACTACGTGATCATGGAATACGCCATCGTCAACGACAACGATACGGCACTCAACGACCTCTACCTCGCTCTCTACTTCGACTGGGATTTCCCGCCTAACTCCGGGCAGGATCGTGCCGGCTATGTCGCCGACCTTGGTCTCGGTTATATGTGGCGCAACAACGTGCTCGATTACCGCGGCACCGCCGTCCTCAATCCGGAAGGCGTGTCGTCATACTATATCATCCCCAATTCTCAGGTGATTTATGACGGTGTCAGCGAGGCGGAGAAGTATCAGATGCTGACATACCACGACGCCGACACAATCAATATCCTTCCCGACCGTTCCTACTCGATCGCCACCGGCCCGTTCAACCTTGCTCCCGGTGCCTCGGATACCGCCGCCTTCGCCATCATTGGCGCGCGCACGTTGGACGAACTCAAAGGCTACGCGCAGCGGGCGAAGTCGATCTATCGTCAGGCCACGCCGGTGGAAGACGACGAACTGCCGCTGCCGGGTGATTATGCCTTGGCGCAAAACTTCCCGAATCCGTTCAACCCGATGACGCAAATCGAATTTGCCCTGCCGCGTGCCGGCGCCGTGCGCCTCGAAGTGATCAACACGCTCGGGCAGACCGTCGCTACCTTGTTGGATGCCGACCGTTCCGCCGGCACTCACGTCGTCCAATGGTACGGCCTCGACGATTCCGGCAATGAGGTTGCCTCCGGCGTCTACTTCTACCGCTTGACCACCGCCCAGCGGACGGAAGTGCGCAAGATGATGCTGCTCAAGTAGCTGCACCCCGCTTTTTCCTGCTCAAAATCGATCTTGTCTAACGTGTCGCAGTGCGTTACTCTCTGCGTATGCGTCGCTTGGTCTTTCTTGCCGCCTCTGCCTGGCTGGTTGCAGCCGCAGCGCTCCTCGCTGACAGCCGCGCGCGACTTCTGGCATTGGCAATCGCCGAAGATGAACGCCTGCTCGATCCCGAGTCCCTCAACGTCTGGTCGGAGGACCCCGACACCCTCCTGCGCCGGCGCACAGCCTACGTCATCGGCATCGTTGGCGACACCGCCGGTATCCCCGCGCTGCAGACTCTGCTCTGGGACAACAACGCCCGCGTCCGCGATGAGGCTGTCTTCGCGGCCGGACAACTCGCTTCTCCCACTCTCCTCAAAGACGTACTGGTGCAGATGTCCAAAGGCTCTTCTGCAACCGCGGTGCTGTGCGTTGATGCCATAAGCAAGATGGGCACCGACGATGCCTCCTCGCGCTTATGCACTATCGCCGCCGACACCACCCGTGCTCTGGAACTGCGCGTCGTGGCCGCCAAGTCGCTGTTCCGCCTACGCGACCAATCCTCCGCCGACCTGCTGGCGAAATTGGCCGCCAAGGATCAACCACACGAACTGCGGGAAGCCGCCTTCTACGCCGTCTCGCGGCGGCGTATCGCGGGTCTCGCTCCGTTGTGGCGGGAGGGTCTGGCCGATCCCAACGAAAACATCCGAATCTTTGCCGCCGACGCGATGGCACGCAACGCCGACTCCGCTTTCACAGGATTGCTCGTCGGCTCGGCGATCGGCGAAGAATGGCGCGCCCAGTATCACATGATCGATGCCGCCGCCCGGCTGGGCATGAATGCCACCACCGATCATTTCCTTGGCAATTTCGCCTGGATCGACAATCCCTACGTTCTGGTCGCGGCGCTCCGCTGCATCGGCAGCCCCGGTGCCGGTGATTTTCTCACCGAGGCGGCGCAAAGCAACAATCCGGCAATCGCCGCCGAAGCGCTTCTGGCCTTGGTTCGCCTTAACGCCACGGTGGCACGTGGAACCGTGACGGACTTCTCCAATTCGATGATCGCGGCCCGCCGCCAGGCCGCTGCTCAGGCCTGCGGCCTACTGCGCGAAGAGAGCGCCCGCGCCATCCTCCGCCGCCTCCGGCACGACGAAATCCCGCTCGTGCGCGGCGAAGCGCTCGAACAGATCTTCGCCCTCGGCGATTCGGCTTTCACCCGCAGCAGTCTCGAACTGGCGCTTAACGACTCTGACCTCATCCCCATCACCATTGCCGGCGAAAAAGTCGTCGCCGATTCGCTCACTCAATACCTGCCGCGCCTCACCGAGCGCTATTTCAATTCGCTCTCCGACGACGTCAGCGAGTCAATCCTGGGGACACTGGTCCAGTTGGCTGACTCCACCATGGCCGGATCGTCACTGACTGAGGTCGCAAATTCGGCCATGCAGTCTGAAAACTTCTTCATCCGCCGCGCCGGCCGTGATCTGGCCGCTCAGCTTGGGCTGCCGGTTCCGGAGACTCGCGATCGCTTCGTCAGTGTCATCACTGCGCGCAACTATGATGAAATCTATCACCCGGCCAAGTCGCGACCGCACGTCGAGATCGAAACCTCGCGCGGCACGATCCTGCTGGAATTATATCCCGATGTCGCGCCCAAAACGGTGTACAACTTCCTGAAGCTGACTGCAGCCGGCCTCTACAATCGCAAGACCTGGCACCGTGTGGTTCCCGACTTCGTTATCCAGGACGGCTGCCCGCGCGGCGACGGCTGGGGCGGGCCGGGCTACGCGATCCGCTGCGAATACAACCCGCTGCCGTTCCTGGCCGGTACGCTCGGCATGGCGACCTCCGGCAAGGACACCGGCGGCAGCCAGTACTTCATCTGTCAGTCGCCGCAGCCGCATCTCGATGGCCGCTACACGGTCTTCGGCCAGGTGCTGGCCGGCATGGACATCGTGCTCTCAATCCAGGCCGGCGATCAGGTCGTCGAAGTGCGGGAAATTCCGTACTAAGGAGTACCATTGAAGCAATTCCGATATCTGGCGCTCTTTCTCTTGGCGCTGACGTTGCCAACCTACGCCGCCCCGCCGGTCGACGATATTGTCGACCGCGCGATCGCCGCCATCGAGCGCCAAGATTCTCTCTGCGCCAAATACTCCAACCGCGCCCTCACCCAGTCGATCAAGTACGACAAGAATATGCGGCCGGACGAGATCACCACCATGACCAAGCTCTGTTACCACTCCGGCAAACGAATCTCCGAGGAAATCCTCGCGATGAACAAGGACGGCAAGCCGATGGCGGCGGGAGAAATCGCCAAACAGGCTCGCAATAAGAACGAAGAGTGGGAGAATGGGCAGAAGGACCCCGAGAAAAGGAAAAAGGCATCGCGTGAGAACTTCATCGACCCCTTGACCCGCGATGGTCGCTCCGAGTACAACTACTACCTGGTGGAGACGCGCGACTCAGCTATCGCTCACGACTCGGCAGCTGTCGCCGGCGTCAGTGACGGCGACATTGTTGACCAGACGGTGCAGCGGCTGGCGACGATCTATGTCATCCAGGCCCGGCCGAAAATACCCGATGAACGCCGCCTGAATGCCACCTACTGGATCGAGGCCAACAGCGCTGGCATCCTGCGCACCGTCTTTGCGCCCTCGAAGATGCCGAGCTTTGTCGACACCCTGCATTTTGAGATGGACTATGCCGAACAGCTCCTGGCCGGAGCGACCGTGTATCTTCCCAGTCGCTTCGAGATGAAAGGCAAAGCGGGATTCCTGTTTTTTAAGGGACGTTTTGGCGTGATCGAAGAGTTTTCCGACTATCGCTGTGACGATGCGATTGACGAGTCGGTATTCGCCCGGCGTTATTGGTACCGGGGAGAGGAGGAAAGCCGATGAACCTGGAAGCGGTCAAAATCGAAATGCCGGAAGGCTGCAATCTGATTTTCGGCATGACGCACTTTATCAAGTCGGTGGAAGACCTGCACGAAATGATGGTCAATTCCGTGCCGGGCGTGAAATTCGGCCTGGCCTTCAGCGAAGCCTCCGGTGACCGGCTGGTGCGCTACTCCGGCAACGACCCCGGCTTGGCCCAGGCCGCGGCCGACAACGTCAAGCGCTTCGGCTGTGGCCACTGCTTCTTAATCTTCATGCGCGATGGCTATCCGGTCAACGTGCTGCAAAGTCTGAAGAACGTGTACGAAGTGGTGAACGTCTTCTGCGCTACCGCAAATCCCGTCGAGGCTGTCATCGCGCGCACCGCACAGGGCGGCGCGATCCTCGGCGTCGTCGACGGCGAGTCGCCGCTCGGCATCGAAGATGACGCCGCCAAACAAAAACGCCACGCCTTCCTGCGGACGATCGGCTACAAGCTGTAAAGGAACGAACTCCCTTGTCGCCACTCCCTTTGATCAAGTACGAAAACGGCATCGAGATCGACGGCCTCGAGTTCGCCCTCGACCCGCACAAGATGTCCGACCTGGCCTTTGTCTCACACGGTCACTCCGATCATGCGCGCAAGCACAAGCGCGTGATCGCCACCGCCGAGACGGCACTGATGTACAGTGCCCGCTATCCGCAGGTGCCGGTGCGCGCGCTGCCGCTGAAGCGCAAGGTCAGATTCGGTGCCGCATCCGTCGAATTGTTTCCCTCCGGCCATATGCTCGGCGCCGCACAGATCTTGGTTGAAGTCAAAGGCACCCGCATCGTCTACACCGGCGACTTCAAGGTCTACCCTAATTTGACTTGTCCCACCATGGAAGCCCGCGAGTGCGATATCCTGATTATGGAGTCAACCTACGGCGACCCCGTCTACTCTTTCCCGCCGCAGAACGAAGTCTATAGCCGCATCGTCGCCTTCGTCAAGCGCGCCATCGCCGACGGCTACACTCCCGTACTGGTCGGCTACGCGATGGGGAAGTCGCAGGAGGCGATCCTGCTCATGCAGCAACAAGGCTACGCCGTCGCCTGTGACAAATCGGTCAATGAGATCAATCATCTCTATCGCAAAGCCGGATTGACGCTCGCCGCGACCGACCACTACCTGCACACCTCGCTCGCCGGCAAGGTGGTTGTCGTCAGCCCCCACACCCTGCGTGACGAGAAATTCAAAGCACTGCCGCGCAAACGCTCCCTTTTCCTTAGCGGCTGGTCGCAGGGCGGACGCGGTCGTGCGAATTTCGGCACCGATTTCGGCGTGCCCCTCTCCGACCATGCGGATTTTACCCAGTTGGTCGCCTACATCGAGAAGTGCAAGCCGTGCAAGATCTACACCCTCCACGGCGAACCCAAGTTCGCGCAAATCCTGCGGGAAATGGGCTACGATGCCGAATATCTGCACAAGGGTTTCCGCAGCGATCAGGCGCCGCCGCGAGCTGTTGATCTGACCCAACCGCGTCCGGCGATCGGACAAAACCTCGAGTTGTTCTGATCGCATCGGAGCGCCAAACAGGAATCCCGGGACTCAGACCATGAAAATTTCAGCAATTCGAACGGCTGCGCTCGCGCTCATCATGGCTGTTGCCGCCCTGGCCTCTCCCGCCGAGCCGTACCTCTGGCCGCTGCCGTTCGGTAAGGAGCTTACTTCCATCTTCGGCGACTCCCGCACCCGCCGCTACCACCTCGGCATCGACATGCGCACCGCCGGCGAGATCGGCAAGGTCGTCGTCGCGCCGATGGACGGCTATATCAGCCGCGTCCGCACCTCCTACTTCGGCTACGGCAAAGCGCTCCATCTGACCATGAAAGACGGCAACTCGGCGGTGTTTGCGCATCTCAGCCGCTTCACTCCCGCCATCGAAGAATTCGTCCGCCAAAAACAGATCGCGAGCGAAAACTACAACCAGGACATCGAGCTGACGGCAGGGAAGTTTGATGTCCGCCAGGGCGACACCATCGCGTACTCGGGATCGACCGGCGTCGGCGCGCCCCATCTGCATTTCGAGGTGCGCACGCCGGGTAACGTGCCGCTTAACCCGCTGACCTTGCCCGGCCTGGCGGTCGCCGACAACTCCCCGCCCGAATTTCGCTCCGTGCGCTTGATTGGTTTCGGCAACGACGAGTTGGCCGCTGCCCTGGGCTGGACGCTCGAATACAAGTTCCGCAAGTCGCCCGGTACTGCCGACTATACGGTCAACACAACGCTGCCGTGCGGTCTCGACGATTACTGGCTGGCTGTTGAAGCCGTCGACCGTGTCGGTATCAGCACTTGGAACAAACCGGTCTATGAAATCGAAGCGCTCGCGTCTGGCCGCGAATTCTACCGGCTCAAATACGACCGTGTCTCCTTCGAAGACAACTACCTGATCGACGCCCAGCGCAATTTCGACCAGTCGGTCCTCGGCAATCAGGAATTCTACAACCTCGTCCCGCTCAAACTGCCGCAAACCGCCTCCGGCATCTGCGCTTGGTTTGGCGATCAAATCGCGCCGCTGGAAATCGTCGCCCGCGATGCCGCCGGCAACTCCGCCCGCGCCACCGTGTCCTTCTACGACGCCCGTGCGACGGACGCGAGAGGCTTTCGTCCCCGGCCCGACACTCTCAAGCTGGCCAGGATTCTCCAGCAATACGGCGACTCGCCCAAGGGCAAGCTCGGTACCGCCATGATCCCCGCCGGCAATCGGCTTTTCCTGCTGGTTCAGACTCCCGGCTCCCGCGTCGAATCCGTCACTGCGAACTCCTCGTCGGCACTGGAATCGGGAAGTCAACCCGCTATACTCACCAACATCGCCGGCCGCTTTTGGCTCGGCGCCATCGACTCGCTGGCCGCAACCGGCGCCTTGATCGCCGGCGACTCGCTCACAATCGCCGTCAAATCCTCCGGCGTCACCGATTTCGTCAACGTGTCGGTTGCCTACGGCCGCATCTTTGCCAACACCACGTCCGCCGGTGCCTTGAAGGGCCGCGACGGCGCTTTCGTCGTCAAGTTCGCGCCGTACTCGGATGCCTTTTTCCCGCTCGATCCCAACCTCTACTTTCGCCTCGATCGCGAACCCAACGGCAGATTCGCCGTCTACAAACCCGCCCCCGACGTCGTGCCGCTGATCAAACCTGTCACCTACGAATTCGATTTTGGCGGCCCGATTCCTCGCGGCGCCGGCCTCTATTCAGTGGAAGGGAACAAGCGCTACTACCTCGGTGGCGAGACCAAAGGGAATGTGATTTCCGTGCAGGCCAACACCCTCGCGGCCATAACCGTCCAGCAGGATACGCTCCCGCCGACCTTCCGGCGTATCCGCCCGGCCGCCAATGCCATTGTCTCGACTGCCAAACCTGCTGTTACTTTCGCCATTACCGACGATTTGTCCGGTATCCGCGACAAGATCGACGTCTACATTGACGGCCGCTGGATCATCCCGGTCTATGACTACGAGTCCGGCACGGTCACGGCCGAGCCCCACTTTAATCTGGCCAGAGGCAAACACAAGCTGGAGATCAGAGCCGCCGACAAGCAGGGCAATGTCGCTCGCTACGTGGGCGAATTTACCTACGGCAGCCGCAAGAAAAAGTAGACCGGAGGCGTCCTTGTCATCGAGGCGGCCGCTGCGTATATTGAATTGAATGTTCCCACTGCGCGACGAAGTCCCGACCCGCACGTTTCCCCTGATCACGGTGCTGTTCATCGCGGTCAATGTGCTGGTCTACATCTACCAGTTGACTCTCGATGAGCCGGCTGTGCAAGCCCTGGTCTACAAGTGGGCGTACATCCCGATCGAATACACCCACTTCACCCAGGTCTATCCGCAACTGGCCGTACCCTACGGCGTCACCGTCATCACCAGCATGTTCATGCACGGCGGCTTCATGCACCTCGCCGGCAACATGCTTTACCTCTGGATCTTCGGGAACAACGTCGAGGACAATCTCGGCAAGCTGCACTTCATCGTCTTCTACCTGCTCTCCGGTATCGCAGCCGTCGGCCTGCACACCGTCCTCGATCCCAACTCGGAGATCCCGCTCATCGGGGCCTCCGGCGCCATCGCCGGCGTGCTCGGCGCCTATATGGTTCTGTATCCAAAAGCGCGCGTGCACACCGTCATCTTCCTCGGCTTTTTCGTCCAGGTCGTGCGCATTCCGGCCGGCGTATTGTTGATAATCTGGTTCGGCCTGCAGATCCTCTACGGCCTGCCGGGTCTGCTCAGCGAAGGCGGCGGGGGCGTCGCCTGGTTCGCTCATGTCGGCGGCTTCGCCTTCGGCTGGCTTTACTTCAAACTCCTGCGACGGCGACCGGCGTACGAACCTTTGGGATACTGATCGCAGCGCGAGACATTGAAACATGACAGCAGAATTCGTTCATCTACATAATCATACCCAATACTCGCTCCTCGACGGTGCCTGCCGCATCGACGAGTTCGTCAAACTGGCCGCAACCATGGGCTTTCACGCCCTGGCCATCACCGATCACGGCAATATGTTCGGCGCAATCGAATTCTATAAGAAAGCCAGAGCCGCTAAGATCAAGCCGATCATCGGCTGCGAAATGTACATCGCGCCGCGCTCGCGCGAATTTAAACAACCCGTCGCCGGCTACCCCGACGGCGGCAATCATCTGCTCCTGCTCGCGAAAAACAACACCGGATACCAGAACCTGATCCAACTCTCGACCATCGGTTACCTCGAAGGGTTCTACCACCGGCCGCGCGTCGACAAGGAGGCGTTGCGCAAACACGCCGACGGCCTGATCTGTACCTCGGCCTGCTTGCAGGGCGAAGTCTCCTTCCATCTGCGGAACAACAACCACGAGGAAGCCAAGCGCGCCGCCTTCGAATTCGCCGACATCTTCGGCAAAGAGAACTTCTACATCGAAGTTCAGGATCATGCCATCGCCGATGAAGACCGCGTCCGCCCGTTCCTGCTCAAGCTGGCCAAGGAAAGCGGCTTCCAGCTCGTCGCCACCAACGACTGCCACTACCTCCAGCGCGAGCACGCCGATGCCCACGATGTGCTTCTCTGCATCCAGACCGGCAAGCAGCTCAACGACAACGACCGCATGCGCTATACCACCGACCAGCTCTACGTCAAATCGGTCGACGAAATGAAAGAGCGCTTCGGCAAGTATCCCAACGCCATTGAGAACACCCTCAAGATCGCCGAGGAATGCAACGTCGAAATCGAACTCGGCAAGAATCACCTGCCCGCCTTCCCGTTGCCGCAAGAACATCAGAGCGCCGATGAGTATTTGACCGAGTTGGCCGAGGCCGGTCTGGTCAAACGCTACCCGGAGATTACGCCGCACCTGCGCGCTCGCCTCGACTACGAACTCGGCGTCATCAAACAGATGGGCTACGCCGGCTACTTCCTGATTGTGCAGGATTTCACCCGCAAAGCGCGGGAACTCGGCGTTTCGGTCGGCCCCGGCCGTGGCTCCGCCGCCGGTTCGATCGTTTCCTACGTCCTTGGCATCACCAGTATCGACCCGGTCAAGTATGACCTGCTCTTCGAGCGCTTCCTCAATCCCGAACGCATCAGCATGCCCGATATCGATATCGACTTCTCCGACCGCGGCCGCGACAAGATCATCAAATACGTCATCGACAAGTACGGCCAGGAGAACGTCGGCCAGATCATCACCTTCGGCACCATGGCAGCCCGTGGCGTCGTGCGCGACGTCGGCCGCACCCTCGGGATCCCTTACGGCGAAGTCGACAAGATCGCCAAGCTGATCCCGTTCGCGCTCGACATGACGATCGAAAAAGCGCTGAACCTGGAACCGCAACTGACTGAACTGGCCAACGCCGACGCCCGCATCGCCAAATTGCTGGAGCACTCCAAGGTCCTGGAAGGGCTGACGCGCCACGCTTCGACCCACGCCGCCGGCGTCGTGATCGCGCCCTCGCGCCTGACCGACTACGTCCCGCTCCACAAGGGCAGTAAAGACGAAATTACCACCCAGTGGGACATGAAGGCCGTCGAAGAGATCGGCCTGTTGAAGATGGACTTCCTTGGCCTGCGCACCTTGACGGTAATCGATGACACGCTCACTTTGGTGAAACGTAACCGCGATATCGACATCGATATCGACTCAATTCCGCTCGATGATGCGCAGGTCTATAAGCTTTTCGGTGCCGGCCACACGATCGGCATCTTCCAGTTTGAATCCTCCGGCATGCGCGACTACCTCCGTAAACTCAAGCCGGAAAACCTTAACGACCTTGCCGCCATGAACGCGCTCTATCGTCCCGGTCCGCTCAAGGGCGGCGTCGTCGATCTCTACATCGACCGCAAACACGGCCGCGAAAAAGTCGAATACGAGCACCCGCTGCTCGAGTCGATCCTCAGGGACACCTACGGCGTCATCGTCTTTCAGGAACAGGCGATCAAGATCGCATCCGAGATGGCCGGCTACTCGCTCGGCAAAGCCGACATCCTGCGCAAGGCCATGGGCAAGAAGAACGCCGAATTGATGCGTGCCCAAAAAGAGGAATTCACCGCCGGCTCGCAGCAACGCGGCATCGACAAACCCACCGCCGAAAAAGTCTTTGACCTGATCGAGAAATTCGCCGGCTACGGTTTCAACAAGTCGCACTCAGTCGGCTACGCCCTCTTGGCCTACCAGACGGCCTATCTGAAAACGCACTTCCCGCACGAATTCATGGCTGCCGGCATGACCTCCGAAATGGACTCCACCGAACGCATCATCGTCCTGATGGAAGAGTGCCGACGCATGGCCATCCAGGTGCTGCCCCCCGATGTCAACGAGTCGGAACTCGCCTTCAATGTCGTTGCCGACAAAGTCCGCTTCGCGCTCACCGCCGTCAAAAACGTCGGTCAGGGTGCCGTCGAGGCCATCCTCAAGGCGCGCGCCGAAGGCGGCAAATTCACCACCGTTTTTGACCTCTGTGCGCGCGTCGAATTGACCGCCCTCAACCGGCGCACCATCGAATCCCTGATCACCGCCGGCGCCCTCGATTCGCTCGCCGGTTCGCGGGCGCAGAAACTCGAAGCTGTCGAACAAGCCCTCAGCTTCGGCCAGTCGATCCAGCGCAAAGAGGCCATCAATCAGTCCGACCTCTTCGGCAGCGGCATCAACGACACCACTATTCAGGAACCCTTGCTTCCGCGTCTGGATGAATGGAATCGCGCTACCCTGCTGCAGAAAGAGAAAGAGGCGCTCGGCTTCTACGTCAGCGGCCATCCCCTCGAAAACTACCGCGTCGAACTGGCTGCCTTCGCTACGGTCAACTCCGATGAAATCGGCGATAAGGCCGACGGCAGCGATGTCTCACTCGGCGGCATCGTCCAGGCGCTCAAAATCAACTACGATAAACAGGGACGGCAGATGGCCTTCATCACCCTCGAGGACTTCTTCGGGGTTATCGAAGTGATCGCTTTTGCCGATCTATTTGAAAAATCGAGACAACTGGTTCATGTTGATGCGCGCCTCCTTTGTCGCGGCCGCGTCTCAACCCGCGAAAACGAAAAGCCCAAGTTGATCGCCTCCGAAATCGTCAACCTCGAGGGGCTTTTCAACCAGCGTCCGGCTGTAATGGAGCTCTTCGTGAACGGCAATGCAAGCGATAAGTTATTAAACGATATTAACTTACTTTTCACCAAGTACCCGGGACCGGTTAAGGTCCAAATCTATTTGATGTCTGGCGAACAGCTCTTCACTCTCACGCCCAAGCGCCTGAAGATCATGCCGGAAGCACCCATGATGGAAGCGCTTGAGCAGCTCGTTGGACGAGAAAACATCAGTTTTCGTAAAACTGGCTGAATTCCGGGAACTGGAGTATTTTGATAGGGTTAAAATGAGAAACAGCGTCCGAAGGACCCCGGTCTTTCATTTGCGACGGCATCTTGCCACGAGGATGGTTACTTCGACCTTGGCTAACGACAACCGACAACTCAACCGGCTCTCGATCGGGCTTCCGCTCACGATCGTCTGTGCCGCCTTTATCGTCGTGCCCCTGATCATCGCCCATGCCGAGGTTAAATCCGGCGACCTGATCACGTGGATGAAGTACGATCTGGCGCTGGCCAAGGCGAAGCAGGAAAACAAGCATGTCATCGTCAATTTCACTACTTCCTGGTGCGGCTGGTGCAAGAAGATGAAAGCTTCAACCTACCGCAATCCCGAGGTCGTGAAAACCATCGGCGACCGCTTCGTCGCCGCCGTGGTCGACGGCGATTCTTACGATGTCCTCAAGCTTAACGAAGGGGATATCACCGAGAAGGGTCTGACTCTGCAATATGGCGTGCGCGGCTATCCGACGACCTGGTTCCTGGAGCCCTCCGGCGCCAAAATCGCCCCCGCGCCGGGATTCATCGATTCTACCGCCATGCAGTACATACTTGACTACGTGGGTAATAATTATAATGACGAAATGGCCTTCACTGATTATATTACTCTCCAGCAGAAATTGGGAACGCTTCGCCCGCAGGCGAAACTGAAATTAGGTATGACGGCGGCCCAGGTGAAAGCCACTTGGGGCGCGCCGCAATCGGTGGAGACCAAAACGCTTCCGAAAGGTCCGGCGGAGGAATGGTTGTACTCGGACAATCTTAGCCTCACGTTCCGTGGTGGTAAATTGTATGGCGTGTCCGATCGCACCACCGCCGCCACGCCGGTCAAGGAAAAGGCCGCCAAACCGTGAAGCGATTCGTGACTGTGACCTTCGCCGTGCTGACCGTTGCGGCATCGGCGCTGTTGGTTTCGTGCGGCTCGCAAAGCAGCGGCGGCACGCCGGCTCAGGCTGCAACGGCCCCCGGATTCAAGCTGGAAAACGTCGTCGGCGGAACCGTCGATTTCAGCACTTACAAGGGCAAGGTCGTCCTGGTCGACTTCTGGGCGACTTGGTGCCCGCCGTGCCGGCGCTCGATCCCGCATCTGGCGGACTTGCACAAGAAACTTGCGGCGCGCGGATTTGAAGTGGTCGGGATCTCGCTCGACAACATTGCGAAAGATTCGGTCGCCAGTTTCGCGCGATCGTTTCAGATACCGTACACGATCCTGATGGGCAACCCCGACGTCGCGATGCGCTGGAACATCGGTCGCTCGATCCCAGTCGCCATCCTCGTCAATCGCGATGGCGCCGTCGTCGACAAGGTCGTCGGTTTCAAAGACGCGCAATACTGGGAACAGAAGATTGCTCAGTACCTGTAAGAATGAAGTAAAGGTAAAATGAACGATAACCAAACACCCACAACACTACATCAGGAGGAGAAACAGATGAGACGATTCGCCTTTATCTGTATGGCCGTCGCACTGGCAGTCTTAGTGGCGGCTCCGGCGATGTTCGCCTGTGACGGCGCGAAGACCGAGAAGGCTTCGGCCTCCGGCTGCGGCGACAAGGCCAAAGTGACGACGGCGGCGGCGAAAACCGACAATGCCACCGTGCAGAAAGTCGGCGCAAGCTGCGGTTCCAAGGATGGCGCGATGAAGGCCGGTGCCTCGTGTACCGGTAAGGAAGGCGCGACCAAGGCTGGTGCGACCTGCACTGCGGCTGAGAAAGCGGCCTGCATGGGCGGTGTCAAGACCACCACTGCCGGCGCAACCCTGCCGAACGGCCATCCGTCCGTCACTGTGGCGGAAGCCCTTAAGTGCGGCGACGCCAAGGTGGCATTCGTCAGCGTCGACAAGATGCACTGCAACGGCTGCGTTGAGTCGATCAACAAAGCCATCGGCAGCATTGACGGCATCTGCGCGGTCGAAACCAACCTCGAGAAGAAGACCTCGACCATCGTCTTCCATGCCGACAAGGTTAAGACCGACGACATGATCAACACCATCTCCAAGGCCGGTTACGTTGCCAGCCTGAAGACCGACTGCACCGAAGACATGAAGGCCGTGTTCGGCTCCAGCATGACTCCGGAGCAGTGCAAGAAGCAGTGCGCCAACGTCGGCACCTGCACCACTTCCAAGGAAACCAAAACCAGCGAGTCGTAAACCGACTGCCGGTCTTGTTATCTCCGGGCGGTTGAACTTGTTCAGCCGCCCGTTTTGTTGGTATAAAGCATTGACACTGCTGAGTACGCTACGTAGCTTGGCGCGGCAATTGAGAACGATGCAAAGCCCACTTCGACTATTCATAGCCGCCTGCATCCTGCTGGCCGTCTGCTTCGACGCCGCGTCAGCGGCGAAATACGCTAACGAGGCCTTCGTCCTCGGCGCTAACGCCCGTGCCCTTGCCATGGGAGGCAGCGCGGCCTCGTTTACCGACGATCCGACGGCGATCTACTATAACCCCGCCGGCCTTGCACTCTTGGAGCGGCAGCAAGTGGCCCTGCTCCATTCGGAAACCTTCGGCTCGCTCGTCAACCACGATTTCTTGGCCTACGCTCGGCCGATTACGCTCCGCGATAAATCGGGCGCGGGCGCCATCGGTATCTACCGCGTCGGCGGCGGCGGCATCATTCTTACCGAGAAGGATCCGAACACCGGCGGCCCGAAGATCATCTCCGAGGAAGGGCATTACGATTACCTCTTCTTGGTCGGCGGCGGACTCCGTTTGTCTGACCGCTGGCGCCTCGGCGGTGCGGCCAAAGTTGTCCTGCGCTCGCTCGCGGGGAATTCTGCCTGGGGCCTCGGACTCGATGCCGGCCTGCAGTACGGCCGCCGTGACGACCTGACGTTTGGGGCAACCCTCACCAACGCCACCTCGACCTTCCTGTCGTACGACAACGGCACCACCGAATCGATCGTGCCGGCACTGCGACTCGGCGCCTCGTACCGTCTGGTCGTCGATGACTTCTCCGTCCGGGCAGCGGCCGATGGCGACATCTTGTTCGAGGGTCGCGATGAGACCGCGCAACTGGCAATCGGCGGCGCCTCTCTCGATACCCACCTCGGCGGGGAAATCGGCTATCACGAAATCGTCTACTTCCGCGGTGGCGCCGACATCGGCCGCCTGACCTTGGGTATCGGCCTGCGCTACCAGCGCTTCCGGCTCGACGGCGCCTTTATGGACCACAGCGACCTTGACAATTCGTACCGGGTTTCGCTTAATATCGAACTCTGAGAACCGGTCTCTGGGCCGGTGCGACAGCTTCCACCTGAAGGAGTATTGCGAGTGTTGAAACTGCGTTTAGCCTTGATCCTGATCGTCGGTCTGACCGGAGGCGCTCTCTGGCTGGCCGGCTGCGAAAAAGACACACCCCGTATTCAACAGGAAGGACCGATCAACGCCAATACCGTTGTCGCCACCGTCGACAACGAAACGATCACCCTTGGTGAAGTGCTGCGGGAATTGGATCAACTCACCATTCCCGGCAGCAACAAAGCCGCGACGCCGGAAAACGCCTACAACGAAGTGCTCTACCGCAAACTCTCCTACATTAAGGCCGGCGATTTCGAAGATTTCGATCCCAAGGAGATCCATCGCCTCGCGCGCAATCGCCTCCACGATATCGTCATGCAGTACATGTTCTGGGATCGCATCTCGCGCCATACCGTCGTCCCCGATTCGTCGATCGACAGCTTCTACCGTGTCAATCTTCCGAGCTACACTACCCCGGCGCGCCGCAGCGTCACGCATCTTTTGATGTCCGACAATCCCAAGGCGTGGGAGGCCACCGGCTTTGATGTCACCGGCTGGTCGACCGAAACACTCAAAGCCAAAGAATCAGAGCTGATCGAGCAGTACTATCAGGAAATTCAGAATGGCGCCGACATCGCCGAGCTGGCCGCCAAGTACTCGCACGACAGCAACTCCAAGGCGCGCCGCGGCGACTCCGGCTGGTTCAAGCGCGAGGACATGGTTGAGGAATTTTCCAATGCCGCCTTCTCACTGCCGGTCGGCGCAGTCAGCAAACCGTTTAAGTCAATCTATGGCTGGCACATTCTGCGCGTCGACTCCGCGTCCGCCGAACACGTCGTGCCGCTCGATGAATCACTGCGCGCGCAAATCCGCCAACAACTCGCGATGCAGATCGACACCCGCATCGCCCAGCACTTCGTCGACAGCGTTTTCCAACTGGCCAGCTATGAATGGAACGATGATATTCTCGCTCGCGACGTCGGTGACTACGACCAGTACGATTGGGTCTGCATCGTCAACGGCACCGATACTATCACCGCCGGCGTCCTGCGCGAGTACGAAATGATGTATCGCACCGGCCGCCGCGGCGTCGAAATCACGCCCGACGTGCGCAAAAGCCTGGTAATCTCGAAATCGGCGCCCTGGGTGCTCTCTGCGGTCAGCCGTCAGTTCGGCTACTTCGACACCGATACGATCAAGACCGCTTACAACAACTTCCGCCGCTCCGAAATCCAAAACCGCATCGGCCGCGACCGTATCCCCACCAACCTCGAGTGGAGCGATGCCGATCTTGAAAGCTACTACAACAAACACCGGAAGGAATTTAACGCCGACAAGCCGGTGCAAATCCAGCAGGTCGTCTTCGCGGATTCGCTGAAAGCCGTGGCAGCGCTGCGCGAAGTCCGCGCCGGTGCCGACTTCAAGGAGGTGGCCATGCAGTACTACCCCGGCGAGCAGGACTTCAAAGAGGCCGCCTTCGATCTCGGCTGGATCGGTCGCAACGATGTCGACTCGGCCCTTTACGACAAGGCTTGGCTCACTCAAGTCGGCCAGGTCACTGGACCGGTACGCACCAAATGGGGCTTCCACCTCGTTAAAGTCCTCGACAAGAAGATGCAGTTGGAGTTTTCGGCCGCCAAGAACGACGTGCGGCGTAAACTGCGTGAAGAAGCGTACAAGGAGCAGGAAAACAAGTGGGTGTCGTGGTTGAAGAAAGGCCGGAAAATCGTTCGCTACGACGATCTCTGGAACCAGATCGACTTCGCCAACGCTCCCCGTTACTTCCAGGTTGCCGATTCACTCCAGCGGGCGCAATCACCGCGTGGAGACTGATCACAGCAACATCAGCTATCAGCAGGAGGCGTTGCGCAAGGCGACGCACTTCATCGCTTTGCTGATTCCCACCAGCTACATCATTTTCCCCCGACCTTGGGCGATTGGCGTCATGGCGACCGCCTTCCTCATTGTCGCCGCCTTCGAGGTCTTCCGCCTCCGCCGCCTCGCACCCTGGCTCTGGATTGAGCCCTTCGTCGGTGGCATGATCCGTCCCAAAGAACGCAACGGCAACTTCACTGGCGCCTTCTACATCCTTCTGGCCGGAACTCTGACCATCGCCTTCTTTCCGCGCTGGCTCGCCGCGACCGCAATCACCTTCGAAATCGCCGGCGACGTCGCCTCCGCCATGGTCGGCCGCAAGCTCGGCAAACACAAGATTCGCGGCCCAAAATCCGTCGAAGGCGCTCTCGGCTTCCTTGCCGTGGCACTACTGATTATCGTCCTCGTGCCCAAGGTCCCCTATACCGTCGGTGTGGTCGGCGCGATCGTTGCGGCTCTCGTCGAAGCCGTCTCCATCTACCGCGACGACAACCTCACCGTCCCGCTCACCTCCGGCCTGGTCATGTACCTAATGATGACCTGGTGGCCTTCCCTGCCATAGTCATCCCCCATCGCTTTTTCCTTGACCCACTCCTAACAACTACCCTTCTTTTCCTCGCATGCAATACATCGACCTTAGATCCGATACCGTCACTCGTCCTTCCGAAGCGATGCGCAATGCCATCGCCTCCGCCGAGGTCGGCGATGACGTCTTCGGCGACGACCCCACCGTCAACCGTCTCGAGCGCAAAGTCGCCGAGTTGTTCGGCAAGGACGCTGCCTTGTTCGTTCCCTCCGGTACGATGGGCAATCAGGTCGCGATCCGCTCCCTCGCCCAGCCGGGTGAGGAAATCATCTGCGACGAGGGCTGCCACATCTTCAACTACGAAGCCGCTGCCGGCGCGGCGCTCTCGGGCCTGCTTTTCCACGTTGTCCGCGGTGTCCGCGGCGTCTTCACTGCCGCCGATGTCGCCCCGCTGCTGCGCGGCGGCGATCTTCATTCGCCCCGTACCGGCATTATCGCTATTGAAAACACCCACAATCGTGCCGGCGGCACAATCTTCCCGATCGATGGCATGCAATCGCTGCGCGAACTGGCCGACGAAAACCGCGTCGCCATCCATCTCGACGGCGCCCGCATCTGGAATGCCCACGTCGCTACCGGCATCCCGCTCTCCGACTATGCCCAGTTCGCCGACACGATCAACGTGTGCTTCTCCAAGGGCCTCGGCGCGCCGATCGGCTCAGCCGTGATTGCCGACCGCGACCTCATCGCTATCGCCCGCCGTAATCGCAAGATGTTCGGCGGCGCCATGCGCCAGGTCGGTATCCTCGCCGCTGCGGCGATCTACGCCCTCGATCACAACATCGCCCGCCTTGCCGAAGACCACGACAACGCCTGGTATCTCGCCGAATCCCTCTCCGAGATCGAAGAGGTTTACATCGACCTCGACAGCGTCCAAACCAACATCGTTGTCATTGGCATCGAGAAATCGGGCCGCGAAGTCAGCGACGTTGTCGCCGCCCTTAAGGAGAAGGGCGTCCTCGCCGTCGGCTTCGGCCGCCACAAGATCCGCTGTGTCACCCACATGGATGTCAACCGCGAGGATATCGCCGAGGCAATCCGCGTCTTCCGTGAAGTCTTCGAATCGTGACCTCGATCCGGCAGCACGGTGTCGCCGGCATTTCCACCGAAGGTCGCCATGCCCAAACTGACCGTCATCGGCTGCTCCTCCGGCAATCCGCATCCCCGGCTGGCGTGTTCTTGCTACCTCTTGCAGGCCGGACGACAGCACATCCTCTTCGATATCGGCGAAGGCGCCAGCTCCGCGATGCAACGGCTCGACCTCGATCCGCGTCGCATCAATGCCGTCATCCTCTCGCACCTCCACGCCGATCATGTCATGGGTCTGCCGCTCTTCATTCAGTGGAACTACATCCTCAAGCGCCGTTCGCGGCTCGACATCTATGCACCCTCTGAAGCCGTCGCCGGTATCAATTCGCTCTTCGACCTGACGTATCTCTATCCGCTCAAACTGAGCTTCCCGATACAAATCCATCCGATCAATCCCGGTGGCGATTTCTCGATCGGCGCTGTCAAGGTCAAGGCGCATCCCAATAGCCACCTCCAGCGTCATCGCCGACTTCTTACGGGATCAGGCAAACCCAACCAGGCGCAGTGCTACTCCTTTGTCGTTCAAGCCTCTCGTCGCCGCCTCGTCTATTCCTCTGACCTCGGCCAGGTCGCCGATTTGACAGGTGTCCTCGATGCCACCGACCTGCTCGTTGTCGAAGCCAGCCACGTTGACTTCACCGAACTCGGCACCTTGCTGCGCTCCACCGGCGTTACCCGTGTCCTTATCACACATACCGACGTCGGCTTTGATTTCCAGGTAGCGCGACGCAAACTGTTGCGACATGGCGTTCGTCAGATCCTGCCGGCGCGAGAGGGCCTGGAACTGGATTTCTAAGATTGACAGCCCCAAAATGAGTTGTTGACAGACAAATGGACGTTCTGCGATCTTGTGAATGCGAATCTTCAAATTGAATTGAACGTCGTTCTCATCCGACACCCATCGCGGAGTGCAATTTGACCGACTCTGTCGTAAGTCCCGTAGTCCGGTTGCTCACCTTGGCGCTGATAGCGCTGCTCCTCGCCGGCTGCTCCGTCATGACGCAGGAACGCGAGTTGGTGCATCCCGAAGCCCACCGTTTGCTCAACCCCGACGCCAAATATCTCAAGGTCCACATGAAGGCCGGCGATATCTACATCCTTCGCGACTGGATCGTCCCCGCTACCGGTGCGAGCGTCAGTGGCACTGGCCGCCATCTTGACTGGAATCGCGATTTGATCGATTCGGGGCAGTACGTGCTGAGCATCGACTCAGTGGCAATCTTCGAGACCAATGTACCGCGCACTTCCGCCGCCATCGCCGCACTCTCGATCGTTACTGTCGCCTCGCTCGCGATGACCATCGTCTGCATCGCTGATCCCAAGGCCTGCTTCGGCTCCTGCCCGACCTTCTATGTCGATGACGGCGACAGCCTCCTCCTCCAGGCCGAGGGCTTCTCTTCCAGCGTTGCGCCGGCCCTGGAACGAACCGACATCGATGCGCTCTGGCGCGCACAATTCTCCCCGCCGCAGGCGCGCCTTGTCATGACCAACGAAGCCTACGAAACCCATGTCGTGAAGAGTGTCAACCTGCTCGCCGCACCTCGACCCGATAGTGGCCGCATCGTCGCGACCGCCGCCGGCGAATTCTACCCGGTGCTCGAAACGACCAATCCCCAGTGGTTCGGCACCTGCTGCGACTACAGCTCGCTGGTCACCGCTGTCGATGGCCGCGAATGGTTCACCCTCGCCGATTCCACCGATCTGGCCACCAAGGACACCGTCAATATCGAGTTCGAACAGGCCCTGAGCGGGGAATTGGGCCTGATCGTCGGCTGCCGCCAGACCCTCCTGACAACCTTTCTCTTCTATAAGACCCTCGCCTTCATGGGCGAAGATGTTGCCGACTACTTCGCCCGCCTCCAGCGGCAGGGCAAAGAGTCGATAGCGAAGTTCCGTGGATTCGGCGAGGCGCTCAGCGACATCGAGGTCTGGCTCCCTGACACCAGCGGCGGCTGGTACCGGGTCGATGCTTTCCGCGAGACCGGCCCGCTCGCGGTTGACGTTCATCTCGTGCGCTTGGGCAAACACGACGCCCCGGTCAAGAAACTCCAATTGCGAATGACCCGTGGCTGCTGGCGGGTCGACCTCGCTCAACTGGCGCGCCTCGGCGATCAGGTGCCGGTCGAGCGCATCAAACCCTTGGCCATCAAGTTCGGCAACGGCCAGGGCGATTCCGTTCTGGCGTCATACTTGGTTGACAATCAACCGATCATGTCCATGCCGGGCGACACCTTCGAACTTTTCTTCGATCTGCCGCCATCACCGCTGCAGTACGAGTACTGGCTGGAAAGCCGCGGCTACTATCTCGAGTGGATGCGTGAAGACTGGAAAGCCGAGCGCAATCCGGAGATGGCGACGATGATTCTGATGCAGCCCGAGCAGGCCATGCGTGTCCTGGCGCCGCAGTACAAACGCATCGAAAGCGAAATGGAAGTTTATTTCTGGAAGAGCCGTTATGCCGGTAGCGCGAATTAGTCTCTGTTCGGCGCTGGTCGCCGCTGTTTGCCTGATGCTCGCCGCCTGCGCCGGTACCATTGCGCCAAATCGCTGGCTCGAAACCCCAGGCGTGACGCAACACGAAGCCTACGGCTCCTGGGCTCGGCTCGAAACCGGCACTCCTGACATGACTCACACCGAAGGCGAACTGATCGCCGTCACACTCGACAGCATCTTCATTCTCGATACCCTGGGCTTCCTCAGCGGCTTCTCGGCGCAAGATGTCGGCCGCGTCCACCTGCAGTCCTTCGATTCCCGACACGGTTTAGTGGCGTTCTGGACAGTGCTTGGTACCCTCTCGACCGTTTCGCACGGTGTGGTGCTGATCATTTCTGCTCCTGTCTGGATTATTTCCGGGTCAATTGCTGCCGGTTCCCAATCCAAAACCGCACACGAATATGCCGTTCCATCTGAATGGCTCGCTCTCGCCAAATACGCCCGGTTCCCGCAAGGCTTACCCCCTGGAATCGATCGTTCACGCCTCAAGATCAAGCCGTTCCACAAGTCCAGTCAACCGCCCGAACTGGCCGGCGATTAGGCTCGAATATCTCCTTAGTAAGTCATTGAACAATAGCGTCTTGTGTTCACCCACCCCGAAAATCGCCCCAGAGCTGGAAAGTCGAACTAATCACCACCCCTCGCTGCACAGTGCGACTGTGCCTCTCCGGTAGATTGAAAGGGGTGCCAATCTCGATAGCCGATACGACGAAAGTTGGATGGAAGCGCCCTCCGAAATCAGGGAGAACGAACTACATGATTCCCATGATTAGCAACAAAACCGTTTGACATAGGTATCATAGTCGCTATATTTTTCAACATTCTACGGGTCGGGTGAAGTGAAAAAATTCACTAAATTGCCCGATGTTGTTAGCTATCTCTTGGGAGGATGGAATGCCTGAAGTCTATAAGAACTACATAAACGGGGAATGGGTGGCATCGAAAACCGGTCAGACTTTCGAAAACCGCAATCCGGCAAATACGGATGAAATCGTCGGTGTTTTCCAGAAGTCAGACAAGAACGACGTCGAAGCCGCCGTTCAAGCCGCTCAGGATGCCTACAAGAAATGGCGGCTCGTTCCCGCGCCAAAACGGGCGGAAATCCTCTATCGCGTCGCCCAACTGCTGGTCGATCGCAAAGAGAAGTTCGCCAACGACATGACCCGCGAAATGGGCAAGGTGCTCAACGAGACTCGCGGCGACGTGCAGGAAGCCATCGACATCTCCTACTTCACCGCCGGCGAAGGCCGCCGTCTGCACGGCCAGACCACGCCCTCCGAACTGCGCAACAAATTCCAGATGTCGATCCGCCAGCCGCTCGGCGTCTGCGCCATGATCACTCCCTGGAATTTCCCGATGGCCATCCCATCCTGGAAGATGATCCCGGCACTCGTTTGCGGCAACACCGTGGTGATCAAGCCCGCCACCGACACGCCGCTCTCAGTCGTCAACTTTATCAAGACGATGGAAGAGGCCGGCATGCCCAAGGGAGTCGTCAACATGGTCACCGGCACCGGCTCCGGCGTCGGCGATCCGCTGATGCATCACCCGGCAATCAAGATCGTCTCCTTCACCGGCTCCTCCGAAATCGGCCAGGTCGTCTCCAAAGCTTGCGCGCCCGACTTCAAACATTGCTCGCTGGAGATGGGCGGCAAGAACGCCATGATGGTCATGCCCTCCGCCAAACTCGAACTGGCGGTGGATGGTGCGCTCTGGGGCGCGTTCGGCACCACCGGCCAGCGTTGCACCGCCACCTCGCGCATCATTGTCCACAAGGACGTCTACAAGTCGTTCCTCGAAAAATTCGTCGAACGCGTCAAAAAACTGCGCGTCGGTAACGGCCTCGATCCCAACGTCGACATGGGCCCGGCCATCAATCAAAGCCAACTCGATAATGACCTGCGCTATATCGAAATTGGCAAGAAGGACGGCGGTAGACTGCTCCACGGCGGCCAGCGCCTCACCGGCGGCGCCTACGATAAGGGCTTCTTCCTGATGCCCACCGTCTTCGCCGATATCACTCAGAAAATGACGATCTGGCGCGAAGAGATCTTCGGACCCGTCGTCTCCGTCGCGATGTGCGATTCCCTCGAAAACGCCATCGAGATGGCCAACGACTCGCTCTATGGCCTCTCCGCCTCGATCTATACGCAGGATATCAACGAAGCCTTCGTCGCCATGCGCGATGTCTATACCGGCATCTTCTATGTCAACAGCCCGACCATCGGCGCGGAAGTCCACCTGCCGTTCGGCGGCACCAAGGCGACCGGCAATGGTCATCGCGAAGCCGGCCATCAGGCGTTGGATGTCTTCTCCGAGTGGAAATCAGTTTACGTTGATTTCTCCGGCACGCTCCAGCGCGCGCAAATCGACGCTTGAAATAGGATGGAATCACCGTCGGGTGCCGATCAGCCGGCATCCGATTGGTACCTTGAATCGCTATGAGTCAGACCCATCAAATCCGCCCCTACTGCCCCCGCCAACGGGTGATGTCGTATTTCCTCTTCATCATCTGGCTGGCGTCCGCCGTGTGAATCACTCGCCACGATAGGTCTTTCTAAAAATCACTGTAACGATGATGAACGCGTAATTTGCAGGAGATAGATTTTATGGCGAGAAAACGGATTCTGATTATGGGGGCGGCCGGGCGTGATTTTCATAACTTCAACACTTACTATCGCAACGACCCCTCGGTCGAGGTCGTCTGCTTCACCGCGACGCAGATCCCCGACATCGACGATCGCAAGTACCCGGCCTCGCTCGCGGGCAAACTCTACCCGAAGGGCATCCCGATCTATTCCGAAGTCGACCTGCTGGATTTGATCTCCGAGAAGGACATCGACGAGGTCATCTTCTCTTACTCCGACGTCTCGCACGAGTATGTCATGCACAAAGCTTCGATGGTGCTCGCGGCCGGCGCGAATTTCAGCATGCTCGGCGGCAAGGCCACCATGCTCAAGTCGTCCAAACCGGTCGTCGCCATCGCGGCCGTGCGCACTGGCGCCGGCAAAAGCCAGACCACCCGCAAGGTCTGCGAGGACCTCAAGGAACTCGGCATGAAAGTCGTCGCTGTGCGCCATCCCATGCCTTACGGCGATCTGGCCAAGCAGGCCTGCCAGCGCTTCGCTTCGCTCAAAGACCTCGAACTCCACAACTGCACGATCGAGGAAATGGAAGAATACGAGCCGCATATCGCCCGCGGCCAGGTCATCTATGCCGGCGTTGATTACGAAATGATCCTGCGCCAGGCCGAGAAGGAAGCTGACGTCGTCGTCTGGGACGGCGGCAATAACGATATGCCGTTCTATCAGCCCAACCTCTGGATCACCGTCGCCGACCCGCACCGGCCCGGCCACGAAATCCAGTACCACCCCGGCGAAAGCAACCTGCGCTGGGCCGATGTCGTCGTCATCAACAAAATCGACACCGCCGACGGCGAATACATCGAATACGTCCGTGGCAATATCCGCCAGTACAACCCTGAAGCCGTCATCGTCGATGCCGCTTCGCCAATTTCAGTCGAAGACGCTTCCGTCATTCGCGGCAAACGCGTCCTCGTCATCGAAGACGGCCCAACCGCGACGCACGGCGAAATGCAGTTTGGTGCCGGCACCGTCGCCGCCCACAAATTCGGCGCCGCCGAAATCATCGATCCGCGGCCGTACCTGAAGGGCACGCTCCTCGAGACCTTTGCGAAATATCCCAATATCGGCACCGTGCTCCCGGCTATGGGCTACGGTGGCAAGCAGGTCAAAGACCTGGAAGCCACCATCGCCGCCACCAAGTGCGACGGCGTCATCATCGGCACTCCGATCGACTTGCGCCGCGTCTGCAAGATCAAACAGCCGTCGACCCGCGTCGGCTACGACCTGCAGGAAATCGGCTCTCCGACGCTTTATGACATCCTCAGCGACTTCGTCTCGAAAATGAAGAAGGGGCGCAAGAAGTAAGCGATGAACAAGAGCGCCGTTGTTGCGCTGGGTGGCAATGCCATCACGCGCAAAGAAGTCGAAGATACGATCGCCAATCAGTTCGCCAACACCCGCCATTCCTTGCACGGTGTCATCGAACTGATCCGGCGCGGCTATAATCTCGTTATAACTCACGGCAACGGCCCGCAGGTCGGCAATGCCATCCTGCGGGTCGAACTTGCGCGCAGCAAAGCGCCGATCCTGCCCCTCGGCATCTGCGTCGCCGATACCGAGGGCGGCATGGGCTACATGATCGGCCAGAGTCTTTTCAACCGTCTCCATCGTGACAATCTGCGCCGCGAAGTTGTGACGATCATCACGCAGATCGAGGTCGACCGCAACGATCCGGAAATGCAAAATCCGACCAAGTACATCGGCCAGTTCTACTCTGAGCAGGAGGCGGTGCTCTTCCAGACCGAGCGCGGCTGGGCGATGAAGGAAGACTCCAATCGCGGCTGGCGCCGGGTCGTCCCCTCGCCGATTCCCCGGTCGATCATCGAAGGCCGCATTATCAAGCAGCTCGTCGACGCCGGCGTCATCGTGATCGCGGCCGGCGGCGGCGGTATCCCGGTCTACTACGAAGCCGACGGCACGCTGGAAGGCGTCGACGTCGTCATCGACAAAGATCGCGCCTCCGCTTTGCTCGCCCACGAAATCGGCGCTGAGATGCTGATCATCCTCACCGGTACCGACAAGGTCGCTCTGGACTTCGGCAAACCGAATCAGCGTCTGCTCGACCGGATCACGCTCGCCGAGGCTGAGCAATACCTGAAAGAAGGGCATTTCCCCTCGGGGAGCATGGGCCCCAAGATCGAGGCGGCGATCGACTTCCTCAAACGGGGCGGTGCCACAGTCGTCATCAGCTCGATCGAAAAGGCTGCGGAGGCGGTGTTCGGAAATGCCGGAACTGTTATTGAGCGCGGCTAAAATGGCGATCGGATTGCCGGAAGCTTTGGTTGCGGACCTCACCCAGCAGGGAAGTCTTTACGAAGTCGGCGGCACCGTGCGCGATGCTCTCCTCACCGGTCAACCTCCCTCCAAGGACTTCGACTATCTGGTCACCGGTATCCCCTACGAGCAACTCTGCCTCCTCCTCAAGAATCATGGCCGCGTCGACGTAGTGGGGAAGTCCTTTGGCGTGATCAAATTCCTGCCCCACGATTCGCCGCCGCACAGCTCCGCGCCCTTTGACTTTGCCCTGCCGCGCCGCGAATACTCGACCGGCGTCGGTCATCGCGACTTCGCCGTCGAATTCGACCACGCGCTGCCCGTCGAAGCTGATCTCGCGCGCCGCGATTTCACGATCAATGCCATCGCACGCGAAGTCACCACCGGGAGATTTGTCGATCCCCTTGATGGTCGCGGCGACCTCCAGCGCAAACTGATCCGGCACACCTCGCCCGAGTCCTTCAAGGAAGACCCGCTTCGCATGCTGCGCGCCGTCCAGTTCGCCGCGCGCTTCGAATTTGCCATCGAGCCGGAAACCTTCCAATCCATGTGCGACTACGCGCACCTGATCACGACGATCACCCCTGAGCGCATCGCCGAAGAACTCAACAAGCTGCTGCTGAAGGCGCGCAAACCCTCCATCGGCTTTGTGCTGATGCAGAAGTCAGGATTGCTCAAACTCATCCTGCCCGAATTGGAGGCCACCGTCGGCGTCACCCAGCCCGGCCCGTATCACAAGTGGCCGGTCTTCGAACATACTCTCGCCGTGGTCGACGCCGCGCCGCTCGACCTGCAACTCCGCATGGCCGCGCTCTTGCATGACCTCGGCAAACCCGCTGCCAAACGCCTGACCGACACCGGTTCGAGCTTCTACGGCCATGATGCCCTCGGCACGCGTCTCGCACATGACATCCTCGAACGCCTGCGCTACTCCAACGATTTTACCGACAGCGTCTGTCGCCTCGTGGAGCGCCACATGTTTACCACCGATGTCACCGACAAGGGTCTGCGCCGGCTGATTCGCAAAGCCGGTCTCGATCTGATCTTTCCGCTGCTGGAACTGCGCCGCGCCGATACCATCGGTCAAGGCATGGGGCAAACCAACGACGATGTTGATGAACTCGAACGCCGCATCCGCGCCGAACTTGACAAGAAACCGCCCTTCGGTCTTGCCGATCTGGCCATCAACGGCAGCGACATCATGCGCGAATTCAACCTGCAGCCGGGGCCCGCGGTTGGGAGGATTCTCAATCACCTCCTCGAGTACGTCCTCGACTACCCCGAACACAACGACTACCAGACTTTACTGATAGAAGCAAAACGCTATTACGCATCTCAGTCGGACAACGGCTGAAGGAGTCTTAGATGAAGATACACGAATATCAAGCCAAAGAAATCTTTGCGAAATTCGGCATCCCGGTTCCCAAGGGACGGGTCGCCACCACGCCCGAAGAGGCGCGCGCGATCGCCCAGGAATACGGGCGGCCGGTTATGGTCAAGTCACAAGTGCATGTCGGCGGCCGCGGCAAAGCCGGCGGTATCAAGTTCAGCAAGGACGCTGACGAGGCCTTCGCCAACGCCCAGGCCATCCTCGGCATGAACATCAAAGGCCTCACCGTGCGCACGGTGCTCGTCACCGAAGCCAGCGACATCGCCCACGAAGCCTACTGCGGCATCATCGTCGACCGCGCCGCCAAGAAGGCCGTTATCATGGTCTCCGCGGAAGGCGGCATCGACATCGAAGAGGTCGCGGCCAAGACCCCCGAGAAGATTCACAAACTGCACGTTGATCCGCTGCTCGGCATCCAGTACTTCCAGGCGCGCGAACTCGCCTTCAAACTCTATTCCGATTTCCACACCGCCAACCAGGCCGCGCGAATCATCATGAAGCTGTATGATTGCTTCATCCAGAGCGACTGCACCCTCGCCGAGATCAATCCGCTGGTGACCACACCCGCCGGGGAAGTTATCGCCCTCGACGCCAAGATCAATCTCGACGACAACGCCCTCTATCGTCACAAGGACTTCGAAGGTCTCCGCGACGTCGCCCCCACTGAAGCCTCCGAAAACGAAGCCCGCGAAATGGGACTCTCCTTCGTCGGCCTCAGCGGCAATATCGGTTGCGTCGTCAATGGCGCCGGCCTCGCCATGGCGACCATGGACCTCGTCAAGCACTACGGCGGCGAACCGGCCAACTTCCTCGATATCGGCGGTTCCTCCAACCCCGACAAGGTCGTGACCGCGATGCGCATCATCCTCCGCGACCCCAACGTCAAGGCGATCCTCTTCAACATCTTCGGCGGCATCACCCGCTGCGACGACGTCGCCAACGGCATCGTCAAAGCCGTCTCCGAATTCAAGCCGCGCGTGCCGATCGTCGTCCGCCTCACCGGCACCAATGAAGATATCGCCCGCAAAATCCTCGCGGACTCGCATATGATCTCCGCGGATACAATGGACGGCGTCGTCCAAAAAGCCATCGAACTGGCGCAGGTTGCCTAAGGAAGGATCAGACTATGGGAATTTTTGTAGATAAACGCAGCAAGATCGTCGTCCAGGGAATCACCGGCCGCGACGGCTCATTCCATGCGCGACAGATGAAAGAATACGGCTCCAACGTTGTCGCCGGCGTTACCCCCGGCAAGGGCGGCACCGGCTTCGAAGGCATTCCGATTTTCAACACCGTTGCTGAAGCCGTCGCCAAAACCGGCGCCAACACCTCCGTGATCTACGTCCCGGCGCAGTTCGCCGTCGACGCGATCTACGAGGCCGCCGATGCCGGTATCGAAGTGATCGTGTGCATCTCCGAGGGCGTCCCCGCCGTCGATATGCTCAAGGCCTACAACTATCTGAAGACGAAAGGCACCCGCCTGATCGGCCCGAACTGCCCCGGCATCATCACGCCCGGAGTCACCAAGGTCGGCATCATGCCGGGTCACATTCACCGCAAGGGCAACGTCGGTCTCGTCTCGCGCTCCGGCACCCTGACCTACGAAATCGTCTACAACCTGACCATGCGCAAAATCGGCCAGTCCAGTTGCATCGGCATCGGCGGCGACCCGATCATCGGCACCAACTTCATCGACTGCCTCGCCGCGTTCCAGGCCGACCCGCAAACGCAGGCGATCGTGCTCGTCGGCGAAATCGGCGGCACCGACGAAGAGGAAGCCGCCAAGTTCATCAAGAAGTACGTGACCAAGCCGGTCGTCGCTTTCATCGCCGGCCTCACCGCTCCCGCCGACAAACGCATGGGCCATGCCGGCGCTATCATCTCCGGCGGCAAGGGCACCGCGGCGGAGAAGATCGCCGCCTTCCAAGCGGTCGGTGTGCCGGTCGCCAAGACCCCATCACAGGTGGCCGAACTGATCGAGAAGAAACTGGCTGGGTTGTCGGCCAAGCCGAAAGCCCCTGCTAAACCCGCCGCCAAGAAAGCGGCGCCGAAATCCGCGGCGAAGAAGACGGCCAAACCGGCCAAGAAATCCGCCGCCAAGAAGGCCGCTGTCAAGAAAGTCAAAGCGGTCGCGCCGAAAGTTAAATTGGCCAAAGCGGCAAAAAGCAAGAACAACAAGGCCAAGACAAAGAAGAGATAACTTGCCCCGTAAGCAAGGTTAGGAGTAGTAAGCCATGGCTGACATGAGCGGCGGCACCGGTCCCTCTGCGACCGAATCGACATCCCCGGACGGTCGGATGCCGCTTACCATTTACATGCACTGGTGCAAGGCCTGCGGCATTTGCATCAGCTTCTGTCCGCACCAGGTATTTACCACCGACCGCGACGGCAAACCGATCATCACCTATCCGGACAAATGCACCCAGTGCGCCATTTGCTGGTTGCATTGTCCCGATCTGGCGATTGTATCGAATGTGAAGTAGGAGAAGGATACAATGGCTGAAGTCAGATTGCTGCAAGGCAACGAAGCCGTCGTCGAAGGCGCTTTGATCGGAGGGCTGACCTTTTTCGCCGGCTACCCGATCACGCCGTCAACCGAAGTCGCCGAAGGACTCGCGCGCCGGTTGCCCAAAGTCGGCGGAAGATTTATCCAGATGGAAGACGAGATCGCCTCCATGGCCGCGATTATCGGCGCCTCCTGCGCCGGCGCCAAGACCATGACGGCCACCTCGGGCCCGGGATTCTCCCTCATGCAGGAAAATCTCGGCTATGCGTACATCGCCGAAGTCCCCTGCGTCGTCGTCAACGTCCAGCGCGGCGGCCCGTCAACCGGTCTGCCCACTAAAGTCTCGCAAGCCGACACGATGCAGGCCCGCTGGGGCACCCATGGCGACTACGTCGCGATTGCCGTTGCGCCGCAGTCGGTCGAGGAAACCATCCGCCTCACCGTCCGCGCCATGAACCTGGCCGAGGACTACCGCACGCCGGTGATCCTCCTGCTCGATGAAGTTCTCGGGCATATGCGCGAAAAAGTCGTCATGCCGGAACCCGGCGCGATCAAAATCGTCGACCGCGTCAAACCGACCGTCCCCGCCAACTGGTACAAACCGTTTGAAATCACCCCGAGCTTCAAGTCGCCGATGGCCGCTTTCGGAGAAGGCTACCGCTATCACGTCACCGGCCTGACCCACAACGAAGAGGGATTCCCGATCTCCGATCCCAAGCGCACCTTCGATAAGCTGAACAAACTGCACAACAAGATCATGCGCTACGTCGACGACATTTGCGAGATCGAAACCGACGGCATGGAGGATGCCCACGTCGCCGTCGTGGCTTATGGCAGCGTCGCTCGCGCCGCCAAACAAGCGGTGATGATGGCGCGCCATCGGCGCATGAAAGTTGGGCAGGTGCGGCCCATTACCATCTGGCCCACCAACGAGAAAAAGTATCACGAGATCTTCGGCTCCAAGAGCCTCGAGGTGATCATCGTCGCGGAACTCAACCAGGGTCAGTATGTGACCGAGATCGAGCGCGTCGCGCCGAAGCACGTCAAGGTCGTCAGCCTGGCGCGGTTTGACTCCGAATTGATTACTCCCGACCAGATCCTTGAGAAGATCAAGGAGGTGAGGTAAGATGTTACAGAAATCTGATGTCGTTCATCAATATCTGCGGCCGAAGAAGGCCTTCCCCAACGTCTGGTGCCCCGGTTGCGGCATCGGCATCGTCATGGGCTGCCTCGTCCGCGCGATCGATACACTGCAGTTGAATCGTGACGATGTCTGCCTGGTGTCGGGCATCGGCTGCTCCTCGCGCATGCCCGCCTACCTCGACTTCAACACGCTGCACACCACGCACGGCCGCGCCCTCGCTTTCGCCACCGGCGTCAAACTGGCCAAACCGCACCTGAAGGTAATAGTCATTACCGGCGATGGCGACGCCCTCGCCATCGGCGGCAACCACTTCATCCATTCGGCCCGCCGCAACATCGACATCACCACGATCGTGATCAATAACATGATCTACGGCATGACCGGCGGCCAATTCTCGCCGACGACGCCCGCCGATTCTTACGCCACGACCTCGCCATACGGCAACAAGGAAAACAACTTCGATATCCCCAAGCTGGCCATGGGCGCCGGTGCGACCTACGTCGCCCGCGGCACCGTCTACCATGTCAACCAGCTCGACGAACTCATCGAGCAGGCGCTTGTCAAGCGCGGCTTCTCGGTCGTCGAAGCTTTCTCGAACTGCCACACCTACTACGGCCGTCTCAACCGCGCTGGCGATGCGGTCAAGATGATCGAGGATATGAAGAAAAACGTTATTCCCCTCAAGGCTGCGGCCAAACTGCCGCCAGAAAAACTTGAAGGCAAGATGCTGACCGGAGTCTTTCTGGATATCGAAAAACCGGAATACTGCGATCGTTACCAGGAACTCATCGACAGCCTGAAAGGGAAATAGCCATGCCGACCAAATCGAAAGTCAAAGCCCCGCGCGAACAGGCCGAACCGACTCTGAACCTCGATCGCTACGAAATCCGCCTCTCCGGATCCGGCGGTCAGGGTCTCGTGCTGGCCGGCGTGATCCTCGCCGAGGCGGTCTCGACGCTCGACGGCAAAAACGTCGTGCAAACCCAGAGCTATGGGCCGGAAGCCCGTGGCGGCGCCTCCCGCACTGACCTCGTCATCTCCGCCGGGGAAATCTACTACCCCAAACCGATGGCACTGGATCTCCTCCTGGCGATGACCCAGGAATCGTGCGACCTCTATCACAGCTACATCAAGGACAACGGCGTCATGATCGTCGACAGCCATCTGGTCTCGCAGACTCCGTTCGCCCGCACGATCGGGATTCCGTTTAGCCAGCTCGCGCGCCACGAAATCGGTGTACCGATGGTCGCCAACGTCATCTCGCTCGGCGCTATCTGCGCTGTGACCGGTATCGTCAGCGTCGAGTCGCTGACCCAGATTGTCAAAAAACGCGCCCCGCGCGGTACCGAAGAGAAAAACCTGGCCGCCCTCGAACTCGGCCTCAAAGTTGGTAAAGAAGCCAAGAAGGGTCTATAGGCGTGAAACAACGTACTTTGATGATGATCAAACCGGATGCCGTCGAACGCCACCTTGTGGGCAAAATCCTCGAACGTATCGAGGCCTCCGGCTTCAGAATCATCGCCTTGAAGATGGTGCACCTGACGCCCGAGCGCGCCCGCGAGTTCTACAAGGTCCACGAAGGCAAACCGTTCCTCGATGAACTCGTCGCCTTCATGTGCTCGTCGCCGATCGTTGCCGCCGCCCTCGAACGCGATAACGCCGTCGCGGCCTTCCGCGAGTTGATCGGCGCCACCGATCCTGCGAAAGCGGCCTGTGGCACGATCCGGCAGAACTTCGCGATCGACGTCGGCAAAAACTCGGTGCACGGCTCCGACAGCCCGGAGAACGCTGAAATCGAAATCCACTTCCATTTCGGGAAAGTCTGATCGCTTCGTCGATGCCATCCCTGCGGCCTTGCCGCCGCAGGGATCGCGACGCATCCGCCAAGTTGCTATGAATCTGACCGCATGGTATAACGGGCACAATATCGATATATCGCTCCCCGATGGCGCCTCCGTCGATCTCTTCGATCTGCCCGGTCGCCGCCTGAGCGAGCTCCCCGGCGATCATTGGTTCAACCGCGGCCCGGTTCCTGACGACCTCGACGACTTCCTCGAGCGCGCGCAAGATTTGCTCGTCGTGGTCAACGATTGCTTTCGTCCGACACCCACCGCGCGAATCTTGTCAGCCCTTCAAGATGCCCTCCGTCCCCAGCGAACGCGCTTCCTGATCTCGACCGGCTTGCATCCGGCCGCGACTCCCGCTGAGTTGCACCAAATCTTCGGCAACTTCTGGCCGTCGATCGCCGACCGCGTCGAATCGCACAACGCCTTTGCCGATGAGACTCTCGTCGATTTCCAGGCCGACGATGCCCGCTGCCGCCTGAATCACCGCCTGCGCGAGTGCGACGCCATCCTCACCATCGGCTCGGTCGAACCGCACTATTTCGCCGGCTTTACCGGCGGTCGCAAAATCATCCTGCCCGGCTGCGCTTCCTTCGCCGATATCGAGCAAAACCATGCCGCCGCCGTCTCGGTCGAGAGCCGTCCCCTGCGTCGCCAGGGCAATCCGGTCTGGGAGGACATTCATCACCGTACCCAAGTGCTCGATCACGTTCCGCTCGCCTCGATTCAGGTGGTCTGCGATCACCATGGTCGCATCTTCTTCGCCGCTGCCGGCGACGCCGATAAATCCTACGATCAAGCTTGCGCCTTCGTGACCGAGAACTTCGCCCACGAAGTCTCAGACCCGTACGACGTCGTAATCTCCGTCGTCTATCCGCCCCTTGATCGCAATCTTTACCAGTTGCAGAAATCCTACGAGAATGTCGCCGCCGCGGTCCGCGACGGTGGCGCCATCCTGCTGCTCTCCGGTTGTCCCGACGGCGTCGGCGACGACCGCTTCCTCAAACTCGCCGAGCAGATCGCGGGCGACGATCCGCCCCCGGCCGCTGCCGGCGAGCGGGCTTTGATGGGAATTCACAAAGTCCGGCGCACAATCCGGCTTGCCAAACGTGTCGATCTTGTGCTATGCTCAACCTTGGCACCGGAAATTGTGCAACCGCTGCCCATCGCAGCGCGGTGCGACGTCCAATTGACAATAAACGAGTTGGTTAACAGATATGGGAAACATTGTCGGATCGCCGTCGTGCTTGACGCCGCCTCGCAGGTCTTATACCGCCGGGCGGCATGAAGAACGACCCGACCGAACGGGAGGAGTTCATGCGTAAGAAAGTATCAGTCATTGGAGCGGGCAACGTCGGCGCCGCCGTCGCGCAATATCTGGCCGAAGATAACGTCTGTGACATCATGCTCTTCGACGTCGTCGAAGGCCTGCCGCAGGGCAAGGCGCTCGATCTCATGCAGGCCGGCCCCGTCCGTGGCTACGACGTCAACATCACCGGCACCAACGATTTCTCGCTGCTCAAAGGCTCGGATATCGTCGTCCACACCGCCGGTCTGGCGCGCAAACCCGGCATGTCGCGGGAGGACCTGCTTAAGGCCAATGCCGAAATCGTCGGCAACGTCGCCAAATCCGTCAAGCAGTACGCCGATCAGGCCATGATCATCATGGTTGCCAACCCGCTCGATTTGATGACTTTCCACGCCTTCAAGGTCACCGGCTTCCCGGCCAACCGCGTTTTCGGTCAGGCCGGGATTCTCGACTCGATCCGCTTCCGCACCTTCATCGGCATGGAACTCAACGTCGCTCAGACCGAAACCGAGGCCATGGTTCTCGGCGGCCACGGTGACACCATGGTCCCGTTGCCGCGCTACACCACCGTCGCCGGCGTCCCGATTACCGAGCTGATGGCCCCCGACCGCATCGAGGCCCTCAGCAAGCGCACCATCGATGGCGGCGCCGAAATCGTCAAACTGCTCAAGACCGGCTCGGCGTACTACGCCCCCGCGGCGGCATCGGTCGAAATGGTCAAGGCAGTCCTCAACGACACTAAGAAGGTATTCCCGTGCTCGGCGCACTTGACCGGACAGTACGGCATCAAGGACATCTACATCGGCGTGCCGGTAGTACTCGGCAGCGGCGGCGTCGAGAAGATCTACGAACTGAAGCTTGAGGCTGCCGAGTTGGCCGCGTTGCAGAAATCTGCCGCGACCTACAAAGAACACCTCAAAGACCTCGGCTATTGATCCGATTCCGAGATCCTATTTATGCAGCAGGCTCTGTCCTTCGACAGAGCCTGCTGTACAATTGGGAGGTCTGCTCACCAAGATCGTTGGTGCGACCTCGTCCTGACCTGTGCTGCGTGGAATCTGAAAACGTCACCGCTTCCTTCGGCCACGCCGAAAGAACGGGAAATCGCTCCGCCCTCCAATTACTTTGCCCCACCGATAATTGCCGCCTTCGTGCACCGAGTAGTGGCAGGAGTCGCAAATCACGACGCAGTTTTCGACCATGTTGGACCCTCCGAGTTTTACATGGCGAACGTGATGCGCCTGGGAGCCCTCTCCGAACTTATGAGTTGCTCGGCCGCCTTTGCCGAGCAGAGAAATATGCGTCCCGCATAAGGCACACTTCCATCCCTGACGCGACAACGCCATCATCATTGTTCCGCGCGAGAACCGCTCACCTCGAGCCATGAGTCTGCCTCCTCTTGATAGCAATGGCCGGTGTACTCCGACTGTTTTTGATCTGCAAATTATATCACATCCGTTGATGAAAGGCAATTAGATCCGTTGCCTCAACTCCATTTGCGTGTCTCACCTGGAGGTCCGTAGCTCAGTTCGTAGGTCACTGCGTACGTCACGATCGCTGCGATCCTGACGCCATAACTGACACCATAACTGACACCGTCACCCGATGCCACAAATCTCCGTGGGTCCGACTTCAGTCGGACTCTCCCCCCTGGACTGCTCCGCCTCCGACATGGCCTCAACATGGACAAGTGCGTCCCCGGGGCGCTTCCTGTGCCATTTTTACCTTGACACTTGTGCCCCCCGCGCCTAATTTGCCTCAAATTCGTTAACCCTTTCCGACGGCGTTTTCGTTGAACAAAGTGCGTCCTCGAGCGTCCTGATCTCGGGCGTAACTTGATTCAACTCCGATTCCGAACCCGTCGCTCCTGTCAGGAGGAGAGTGCGCGACTTGATAGTGTTCTTTCGATGTCTGCTCGCCGGCATTCTCTTCTTTAGCCTGCCCGTAGTCGCCCAAACCGATTCCGCCGCTATAGTTCCTGACACTGCAGCGATTCAATTGCCGGTGCCCGCGCCGCCGCTCAACGTCATCGTCACCGACACTCCCAACGACAACGGCCGCAGCCTCGAAATCCGCTGGGACCTCTCGCCTGACGATCAGGCGCTCGTCACCAAGTACCAAGTATTGCGCTCGTTCACGCAAAGCGGACCGTTCCAGGTCGTCGGCGAGACCACGAAAGGGCAGAATTCTTTCATCAACGGCGACCTCAGCGACTCTGCAGATTACTTCTATCGCGTCGCTGCCGTTCACGCGCCCGCCGGGGTCATGGCGACGACGGCTGAATCGCCCATCTTTGGACCGATCGTGCCGGTCGCGCAGTGGTTTAACCTTAACCGTCTCTGGATCTTCGTCTGGACGCTCGTCATCTGCGGCGCCATCCTTCTCTACATCCGCGCCGCCCGCTCCGGCAAGGAACTCTACGTTCGCAAGATCGCCGGTATCGATGCCGTCGAAGAAGCCATCGGCCGCGCTACCGAAATGGGCCGCAAGGTTATGTTCATTCCCGGCATTCAGGATATGGATGACGTCCAGACGATCGCCGGCGTCACGATCCTTGGTCGCGTCGCCCGTATCACCGCCGAAAACGATACCAAGCTCGATGTGCCGGTCAGCAAATCGCTCGTCATGGTGGTCGCGCGGGAGGCAGTGCGTGAGGCCTACCAAAAGGCCGGTCGGCCCGATGCCTTCCACGAAGACATGGTCCATTACGTTACCGACGACCAGTTCGGCTATGCCGCTGCCATCGACGGCATGGTCGTCCGCGACAAACCCGCCACGATGTTCTACATGGGTTGCTTCTTTGCCGAGTCGCTGATCCTGGCCGAAACCGGCAACGCCGCCGGCGCCATCCAGATCGCCGGCACCGGCCAACCCTCCCAGTTGCCGTTCTTTGTCGCCTCCTGCGACTATACGCTGATTGGTGAAGAATTGTTCGCCGCCAGCGCCTATCTCTCGCGGGAACCGAAATTGCTCGGCTCCCTCAAGGGGCAGGACTTCGCCAAGGCGGCCTTCTTGTTGGCCATACTGGTTGGCATTGTCGCCGTCCTCATCGGCTGGACCGGGTTCTTGAAAATTCTCGAAGTAGGATAGACCGAAAACCGAATGAAACGCGAAGTCCCCATAATCATCACGCTCGTCGTCGGTATCGTCTTTATTCTTTCCTATTTCATCCCCCACGCTCCCTTTGGCGAACTGGAATCCTTCTATAATGAATGGTTCTCCATCGTCGCCTCGTTCGCCATCTGGCTCGGCGCTCTCAACCTGATGAAGCTCTCCTTCATCCGCATCTCGCGCAAACAGCACGACTGGCAGCTCTCGTGGGTTATTGTCATCTGCTTCCTCGTCATCGTCGCCGTCGGGTTCTACGACGGCTACGCCGGCTTGAGCAACAATCCGCAGACGTCATTCCGTGACCCCGGTACGAACTTCGACTGGATTTATGCATATATCTACACGCCGTTGTCGTCGACCATGTTCGCCATCCTGGCCTTTTTCGTGGCTTCCGCGTCCTATCGCGCCTTCCGAGCGCGCAATACGGCGGCCACCTTGCTGCTCCTGGCGGGCTTTCTGGTCATGCTCGGCCGCGTGCCGCTCGGCGATATCCTGACCGCCTTCCTGCCCGAAGGCTGGCGCGCCTCCGATTGGGCCAGCTGGATCATGAACTTCCCCCATACCGCCGGTCAGCGCGCCATCAAAATCGGTGTCGCGCTGGGAATCGTCTCAACCTCGCTGCGAATCATCCTCGGCATTGAAAGGTCGCATCTGGAAGGATAGTCGATGTTGAAGAAATACGGATTTGCCATCGTTATGCTTCTGATCTGCCTGGTCGCCCTGTTCCGTACCTTCATGGCCGAGCCCGATCCGCTCGCCTTTTCGGCGGCCGTCTCTTACATCGTGATCGGCCTGCTGGCCCTGGCGATGATCGCCGTCTTGATTCTGACCATCAAAGGTATTTTCGTCGAGCGCCGCTGGGTCTTCCTTTTCGTCGGTGTCGCACTGGTACTGCCGTATTTCATGAGCATCACCCTCAAGACCAAAGTCTCGCCCGAAGTGCAAGGGCTGTTCAACGGCGTCAATGCGCTTCCGCCCGGCTCCAAGGTCCTCGTCGCCTTCGACTATGACCCGCCCTCGGCGCCGGAACTCCAGCCGATGGCCGACGCGTTCATGGCGTTCGCCTTTAAGCGCGACCTTAAGCTTATCATCATCGGCCTCTGGCCGCAAGGCCCGCAGCAGGCCAATCTCTCAATTACCCGCGCGATGGCCGAACCCGAAGTTGCCGCCAAAAACCTCAAGTATGGCACCGACTATGTTAACCTCGGCTTCCAGTCGGGTAATGAATTCGTCATCCAGAGCATGGGTACCAGCTTCCGCTCGATGTTCCCGCGCGACATCTACAACACGCCCTATGACGAAATCCCGCTGCTGCGCGGCGTCGAGAATTTTTCCAACGTCGACTTTGTCGTGAATTGGTCCTCCGGTTATCCGGGCACTAAAGAATGGGTGCAGATCGCGGTCGACCGCTTCCGCGTCAAAGTCGGCGCCGGCAATACCGCCGTTCAGGCGCCCGAAATGTATCCTTATCTCAACGCCGGACAACTCACCGGCCTCGCCGGCGGCATGACCGGCGCCGCCGAATTCGAAATGGCTACCAACGAATATGGCCGCGCCACCGTGGCCCTGCTTTCCCAGTTGTTCTCGCATGCCGTCGTCATCGCCTTTATCATCATCGGCAACGTCGCACTCTTCCTCGGCAAGGAGAAGAAGACGAGGTAAGCATGGAGCACACGACGATGGAAATCCTCGGCATCTGGATCGGCGCGCTGCTGACGCTCGGCATCCTGTCCTTCCTCTATAAGGACAACATCCTTTACAAGATTGCCGAAGCCGTTTTCGTCGGCATCTCCGCCGGCTATTGGTTCATCACCTATTTCTGGGACAACCTCTACCGCAAGGCCTTCATCGGCATCTTCCACGAGGGAAACTACTGGCTCTTTGTCGGCGTCATCCTCGGCATTCTCATGCTCCTGCGGCTCTTCGACAAAGTCGGCTGGATCTCCCGCTGGCCCATCGCCTTCATCGTCGGCGCCACCGCCGGCCTCAAGCTGATGGTTTATCTCGTCACCGACGCCCTCGCCCAGGTCCATGCCACCGTCAATAATCTGGTCGACATCTCCGGCTTTGGTGCAGTCTTCGGTGCGGTTGTCGTCGCCGCCGGTACCTTCGCCGCGTTGATCTATTTCTTCTTCTCGAAAGAACATCGCGGCGCGTTCGGTGCTGCCGCCAAACTCGGCACCTGGATTCTCATGATCACCTTCGGCGCCTCCTTCGGCTACACCGTCATGAGCCGTATGTCTCTGCTCATCGGGCGCGTCGATTTCTTGCTCACCGACTGGCTCAGGCTCATCCGCTAAACGTCCATGCAGGTGCGGCAGACTTTCTCAAGCCTGTTTCGTGTGCGCGCCGTCGTCGTTTTCCTTTGTTGCCTGCTCTGGATCACCTTGGCCGTCGCCGTGGCGGCTGCCACGCCGGCCGACTCCGCCGCCGCGCCGCCACAACTCAACCTGCCGCGGCTTGAAATCACCGTTGCCGATGTTCCTAATGACCACGGGGGCCAACTCCGCATCACCTGGACCGACCCCGGCTACGAAAATCTTTCCGGTTTCGCTGGATTCCAGGTTACCCGCCGCGAGGTCCACTCCGATTCGATTTCGATCATCGGCGTCGCCCCCTTCGGCGCGCGTGAATTGACCGACGACAACGCCGTCGGCGCAACGGAATTCACTTATCGGGTCGCCGCGATCGTGAATGGCGTCACCTATCCCTCCGCAGATTCCCCTCCCGCTTGGCCGACCGTCCAGTGGTTCAATTGGTCGAAAATCTCCGTCGTTGTCATCGGCTTGATCGTTTGCGGCGCCGTGATCTTCTTCATCGAAACCGCCAAGCGCGGCAAGAAGCTCTTCCTGCGCCGTATCGCCGGTCTGGAAGCTATCGACGAGGCCGTCGGCCGCGCCACCGAGATGGGCCGTCCCGTGCTTTTTGTCGCCGGTACGCAGGACATGGATGACGTCCAGACCCTCGCCGGCCTGACCATCCTCGGCCGCGTCGCCCGCACCATCGCGCAGTACGACTCACAAATCAACATGCCGTGCCGCGCTTCGCTGGTCATGACCGCCGGTCGCGAAATCATCAAGGAAGCCTATTCCACCGCCGGTCGTCCCGACGCCTACTCCGACGACATGGTTCACTACACTACCGACGAACAGTTCGGCTACGTCGCCGCCGTCAATGGCATCATGGTGCGCCAGAAACCGGCCACCTGCTTTTATCTTGGCGCCTTTTTCGCCGAGTCGCTGATTCTTGCCGAGACCGGCAACTCTATCGAAGCAATCCAGATCGCCGGCACTGCCATGCCCGCGCAGTTGCCCTTCTTCGTTGCCGCTTGCGATTACACCTTGATCGGCGAGGAACTTTTCGCGGCCTCGGCTTATCTTTCCGAGGAACCCAAGCAGCTCGGCTCGCTCAAAGGGCAGGATGTCGGCAAGGCGATCGCCCTCGCCGCAATCTTCGTCGGCGTGATCGCCGCCACGGTCGGACAAGCCTGGGATATCGGGTTTATGAAGTCACTGGAGGAACTGCTGCATCGAATGTTCTCGATCAGCTGATGCACCAATGAAACGTCAGATTCCGCTGCTCATCATCGTTGTCGTCGGCTGGGTGCTGATGTTCTCTGTCTTCATCCCGCCGATGGAGAGCTGGGGCGAAGAGGCCTCGCTCTTTTTCGACATCATCGCGGTCTTCGCGTTTTTCCTCGGCGGCGGCAATCTCCTGCGCGTCCACTTTAACAAGGTCTCACGCAAGTCGGCCAATTGGGGCTACTCTGTCGTCACCTTGGTCGGCTTCCTGGCGATGCTCTACGTCGGCCTCTTCAAAATCGGCAACACCGGCGGCATCGGCGCGCCGCTCGACGCCACCGGCTCGTGGTTCCAACTCCTATTCAAGTACGTCATGTCGCCGCTGCAGTCGACTATGTACTCGCTGCTGGCGTTCTTTGTGGCCTCCGCATCCTATCGCGCCTTCCGGGCCAAGAACACCGAGGCCACCATCCTCCTGGTCGCCGCCTTCGTCATCCTGCTCGGCCGCACTCCGCTCGGTACTATCTTGACCGCCTGGGTGCCCGACTCCTTATCGATCGCGCAGATTCCCAATCTCGCCATCTGGATCATGAACTCGCCCAACCTCGCCGGTCAACGCGCCATCATGATCGGTATCGCGCTCGGCGTCGTGTCGATGTCGCTGCGCCTCCTGTTGGGCATCGAACGCAGCTACCTGGGATCGGACAACTGATATGGGCTTTATCATCTCTGCAATCATCATCGGCGGCGGCCTCGTTTGGATTCTGATCCGCTCCCTGCAAGGGAAGGACGTCGACCGTCGCGTCGTCTTCACCTTCATCGGTGTTACTGTATGCCTGGCCGTGCTCTTTCAACTCAAGTTCGGTGAATCGGCGACGCCGATCGTGAAAGCCGCGTTCGACAAGATCGAACAGCTTCCTGCCGGCTCCCGGATCGTCATCTCTTACGACTTCGACCCCGCCATGGCGCCGGAAGTCCACCCGATGGCCAATTCCTTCGTCCGTCATGCCCTCGCCAAGAAGCACAAAATCTATTTCTTCTCTCTCTGGGCAACCGGACAATCGCTCCTCGAAGTCACCGCGCAGGAAATCCTCAAGAAAGAATTCCCCGATGCCCGCTACGGCGTCGATTACTGCAACATGGGCTACAAGGCCGGAAACGAGGGTGTCCTGAATGTCGTCATCACCGATATCCGCAAGATGTACCCCGGTGATGTCAATGGCACTCCGCTTGATTCGCTCCCGATGATGGCCGGTGTCAAATCGCTTAAGGATATGGATCTGCTGATCTCGATTGGCGGTGGCAAACCCGGCGTCAAGGAATGGGTGCTCTTCGCTGGCGACCGTGGTGGCATCCCCACCGCCGGCGGCGCCGCTGCGGTCTCCACTCCGCTGCTCTATCCTTACTACCCGAAGCAGTTGGTGGGTCTACTCGGCGGTACCAAAGGCGCGGCCGAGTACGAATCCGAACTGGTCAAGCGCTACCCGCAATTTGCCAATATCGATACGCCCGCGTTGCAAATGATGGGACCACAGACGATGGCCCACGTCGTCATCGTCGCGTTTATCATCATCGGCAATGTCTCCTACTTCCGCTCGCGCCGAAAGAAGGTGACCAGTGGCTAACTCCACCAAGTGGGTGCGCATTGTCATGGCTGGCGCTGCCGTGCTGTTTATTATCAGTTGGCTCCTCAAGTCGCAATCCGGCCTTGCTGCCGCCGAAGACCATGCCGTCCGCGATGCCTTCCTGCTGACCGTGGCGGCATTCCTGACCTTGTCGATCTACTCGTTCCTTTACGGCGACAATCCCTTCTACCGTTTCGCCGAGCACCTCTTCGTCGGCATCTCAGCCGCCTACTGGATGTGCCAAGGCTTCTGGAGCACCATTGTCGGCAACTTCATTCCGCGCACATTGCCGAGTTTCGCTGAGTATTTCCAGGTTCCGTACAAGGGCTTCTCCTGGCACTATCTGATTCCCGTTGCGCTCGGCATCATCTTGCTGATGCGCCTTGTCCCCAAGTTGAGCTGGATCTCGCGCTGGCCGCTCGCCTTTATCATCGGCACCACCGCCGGTCTCAACCTGCCGCGTTACCTGCAGTCCGATTTCATCCAGCAAATGAACAACACATTCATCTCCGTCCTGCCCGACTGGCAGGAAATCGGCCCGTTCTTTAGCACGCTCTCGCTTTCCGCCGAAGGACAATTGGCTATGATCGCGACCAATCTGGTCATTTTCGTCGGCGTTATCTGCGGCCTGATTTACTTCTTCTTCTCGAAAGAACACAAAGGCGCTTTCGGTGTCGCCTCCCGGATCGGCATCTGGGTACTCATGGTTACCTTCGGCGCGTCGTTCGGCTACACCGTCATGGGCCGTATCTCGCTGCTCGTCGGCAGAATTACCTTCCTCTTCCACGACTGGTTGAATATATTGTGACAAATCATTCCTTTTTGTGATATGAGGTGGATGTGGTACGTACGATTTTTCTGATTGCGGCAATTGCGATGCTGCTTCTGCCTGCCATCGTGCTGGCGCAGAGCGACACCGCAATTGTGCAGACTCCGGCGGCAGTCGCCGCCCCTGACCCTCCGGCGCCACCGACCAACGTCGTGGTGTCCGACAATCCCAACGACAGCGGCCATTCGCTCCGCATCCAATGGATGCTCTCCGCCGACGACAGCACCGGCCGGGCGAACGTCATGGGCTACCGAATCTACCGGGCAACTTCGGCCGATGCCCCCGAATCGCTCTGGTCGGAACGGGGATCGGTCGCGCGCGGCACCAACGCCTACGTGGACCGCGGCTCCCGCGATCCCGCCTCGACCGCCTTCATTCCGAAGTCGACCGATTTGTTTTATCGCGTTGACGCTATCAGCGCCGATGCCGCCGGCCGCTCCGCCGTCGCCGTCGGTCAGGCGCACGACAACTGGTTCAATACCAAGCGCATCATCGTCATGATCTTCGTGATCATCTTCGTCTTGCTCACCATCGCCTTCATCAACGCCGCGAAATCGGGTCGCGCGCTCTACGTCCGGCCCCTTGCCGGCATTGACGCGGTTGACGAAGCCATCGGCCGCGCCACCGAAATGGGCCGCCCGATTCTCTACGTCCTCGGTCTCGGTACCGCCTCCGACATCGCGACCATCGCGTCGTTCTCGGTGCTCGGCCGCGTTGCCAAGAAGGTCGCCGAGTATCAAACACCGATCCTGGTGCCGTGCTACGACCCGATCGTGCTGACCGTCGCTGAGGAAACCGTCAAGACCGGCTACTCCGATGCCGGCCGTCCCGACGACTTCAAGCCCGACTCTGTCTATTTCGTCACGCAATCACAGTTTGCCTATGTCGCCGCGGTCAACGGTACCATGCTTCGCGAGCGCCCGGCCACCAACGTTTACCTTGGCAAATTCTACGCCGAGTCGCTGCTGCTGGCGGAAACCGGCGCGGTCGCCGGTTCGATCCAAATCGCCGGCACCGACGAAATTGCCCAGTTGCCCTTCTTTGTCGTCGCCTGCGACTACACGCTGATCGGCGAAGAGCTCTACGCCGCCAGCGTGTATCTCAATCGCGAACCAATTCTCATGGGTACCCTCAAGGCGCAGGATTGGGCCAAGGGCGTTGTCATTCTCACCATCTTAATCGGACTGGCGATTCGCGCGGCCTCCTCCAAGGAGTTCATGGCGATTTTGTTCCAGGTCGAGTCATAGGAGGAGGACGGTCGCATGAAACGTCAAATCCCGCTGTTGGTCGTCTTCCTCGCCGGTGTCTTTATGGTGATCCAGTACTTCGTCCCGGCGGAGTTCTCCGAAAGTGCCTACGAATTCCTGATCGACTGGACCATCATCATCGGTATCTTCGCCCTTGCTCTCGGTATCTGGTCGCTGATTCGCGTCAGCTACCACAAAATCAAGACGAAGCAGGAAGGCTATCTCTATTCCTATGTCGCTCTCGCCGGCTTGTTCGGCATGATCCTCTTCGGCATGTCCTTCATGGGCGGTCTCGAGAGCTACATGTTTACCCACTTTTTTGATCACATCATGATCCCGATCCAGTCGACGATGTTCTCGCTGCTGGCGTTCTTCATTGCGTCTGCCGCCTACCGCGCGTTCCGCGCCCGCTCGGTGCTCTCCAGCGTGCTGCTGATCGCTGCCTTTATCCTGATGGCCCGCGTCATCCCCATGGGGCCGCTCACCGATGCCGTCACCGTCGTCTCCAACTGGATCCTGCTCGTTCCCAACCTCGCCGCTAAACGCGCCATCTGGATCGGCGTCGGGCTGGGCATCGTTGCGACCTCGCTGAAAGTCGTGCTGGGCATTGAACGTTCGTACCTGGGAAGGGATTAGGAGGGTCCAACGATGACTAATGGAACTGACAAAAAGCTGACCTTCAACGAACGCTTGATGAGCATCGACCGGCGCTGGGTCTTTTTGGTGCTGGCGATCTTCGTCATTGTCCCACTTATCGTGGGCTTCTCGGTCAAGCCGGTCGTCTCCGACGAAGTGCGGGCGATCTACGACTTCGTTGAAGGCCTTGAGCCGGGACAGAACCTGCTCGTGGCGATTGACTACGATCCCAACGCCCTCGCCGAACTCCACCCGATGGCCTTCGCTGTCATGGAGCAGGCTCTCGCCAAACGGGTCAAACTGATTACCCTGACCCTCTCGCAAAACGGCGCCGGCATGGCCGAACAGGCCGTCAAAAGCGTCGTCGATTCGGTCAAAATGTATCACAACTACACGCCCGTCTACGGCCAGGACTATGTCTTCCTCGGCTATCGCCCCTATTTCGCGCTCGTCATCCTCGGTATGGGACAGAATTTCCGCATCCCCTTCCCGCAGGATTACTATAACAATCCGCTCGATTCATTGCCGCTGATGGCGCAAATCCAGAACTACGATCAGGTCGAAGGCGTGATCGATATCACCGGCTCCAATGTCGCCGATGCCTGGATCGCCTACGGCAACGGCCGTTACGGCGTCAAGGTCGCCCTCGGCCTCACCGGCGTCTCCGCCTCCGACTACTATCCTTTCTATCAGTCCAAGCAGATCATCGGGCTGATGGGCGGGATGAAAGGCGCGGCGGAGTATGAGTACCTCTGCAAAAACCCCGGCCCGGCGATCGAGGCTATGGGCGTGCAGACCTTCGCGCATCTGGTGATTATCGGGTTCATCATCATCGGCAACATCGGCTTCTTCCTCGACAAGCGCGAGAAAGCCAGACGAAAGAAGGAGATGTAGGATGGAACAGGCTCTGAACTGGGAAACCTTCTGGTGGACCACCCTCGGCGTCTTCCTGACGCTGTCGACCTTCTCATTCTTGTACAAGGACAACCCCTTCTACAAGTTCGCCGAGCATCTCGTGGTCGGCGTGTCCGCCGGCTACTTCGTTATCATTCTCTATTACAATGGGCTGCGCCCCAACCTCTTCAACCACCTCTTTGCCGACAATACCTGGCAACTCACCATGGAGGATTGGTGGTATCTCGTCCCCCTGCTGCTGGGCGTTATGATGTGGGCCCGCTTCTCGAAAAAATGGTCGTGGGTTAGCCGCTATCCGATTGCGATGTTCATGGGCATCGCCACCGGTATCGCCATTCCGTTGGAAATGCGCAACCGCGTCATCCAGCAGGTCTACGGCACTGTCGGCCAGACCGGCTTCGACTTCGCCAAACCCGGCTTCTTTGGAATCCCCTCCGGCATCTGGGATGTTATCCTGGTGATCCTCGTGATCGCCTCTCTGGTCTATTTCTTCTTCTCCAAGGAACACAAGGGCTGGTTCGGCGGCTTGGCCAAGCTCGGTATCTACACGTTGATGATCGGATTCGGCGCCTCCTTCGGCTACACCGTGATGGCGCGTATCTCGCTCTTCATCCAGCGCGTGCAGTACATCAAGAGCTGGTGGGAGATGTTCACCTAACCCTCGTGGCGATTGGAACATTCGACCTGACAACTCCGGGGCGGCCTCAAGGCCGCCCCGATTCTTTTGTGTGTCGCGTCAGGTCTTCTCGCGCGCCGTCATTCTGGAAGAACCACTATCCTCATCCGCGCGAGGCGACCTGACGCTTCCCTCCCGCCTCACGCGAACCGCCAACCTGGATTCCCGCCTGCGCGGGAATGACGTCGCCCTCCCCTCTCCCGTTGGGAGAGGGGCCGGGGGTGAGGGTCATACTCGTTCCGTCAGCTCCGGAAGAGTCTCCACCGCGCTTGCCATTCTCGATTCCCCATTAACAAAGAAGGTAAGGGGGTTGTATTCATCGCCCGGTCCCGCACTTTCGATCTCCACAATTCTACCGGAATGCCCCATCTTGTCATCGCGAGGAGCGCCCGCATCCTGACACCTTTCACAACCAACGACCGCGACTAAGCAATCTCCGCTCCGACAACCTGCCGCTTCCTTCCCGCCTCACGCGAACCGCCAACCTGAATTCCCGCCTGCGCGGGAATGACGCTGACTCTCCTATCCCTTCGAGGGAGACGGATCGGGGGAGAGGGTGTTGCCTCGTCGCCCGCCGATTCTCCCTTGACAAATCAATCTCCACATTGTATCAATTGTCCGTCCCGGTTCTGTCGGTGTCCCTGAGGGTGCAAATCTTGAAGTTCCGGAATCGATTTCCGCCGATCGGCTTACAAAAAACACTTAAAATCAAGAAAAAAGTGCTTAAAACCTGAAAAAATCGCTTGACATGGTAAGTGTAACGGGTTAAATTAGTTGCGTAAATGCTTTTTGGAACCCGCAGCATTTAAGGGTTTTTTGGAAATTTGAACGAGTGACCGAAACCTTCAGGCCACGGAAGGCGGGGATGACGAAAATTACCCTCACAAAATCCAGACGTCGGCGCAAAGAGCCGCTTTCTCCCGAGGAAGCCAAGCGCCGCCGGCAGGAGTACCAGCGGCAGTATTACCTGGCCCACCGCGAAAAAGCCAAAGAATACCAACGCCAGTACAACCTACTGCACAAGAAGAAACAGCGCGCACCCGGAGCTAAGGGCAAGAACGCCTTGGAGTTCCGCCGCGACAACGTCAGGCTGACTTACAATACCCACGACATCATGCACTCGCCGGCCGAAAAAACCCTCAAGATCTTGCAGAAGATCATCGCTGGCGAAAAAATGTTTACCATGTAGAGAGTCTCTCTCTCAAGCACTTAGCGCGCTGGTGCTGCAGTAAAGTTCCGCAAGCGGAATTTCACTGCAGCACTTTTGTTTTTGGCATAAAACTCATATATTGGCGCAAATTATTTTGACCTTCAGGACGGGATTGCAGAATGCCATCGAAAAAGAGTGTTCCGAAAACTAAGTCCAAGTCGGCTTCCAAGTCCAAGACGAAGCCAACTCTGAAGTCTTCTGCGCACAAGAAGCCCATCGGCAATGCGAAAAAGGCAGCCAAACCTGCCAAAGCGGCAAAACCGGCTTTGAAGAAGGCCGCTGCACCGGTCGCTGCCCCGAAACCGACAGGAGCCATCAAACCCGCCAAGGATCGCAAGGCCACCGAAGTCACTACGACAAAGGTGCGTAAGATTGGCGTGCAGGTTAAGGGAGAGAAGGCTACGCGTGAGTCCCGCAAGCCGTTGCCGCCGGCCGCTGACTTCAAGTACTGCTACTTCTTCGGCGACGGTCAGGCTGAGGGCAAAGCTGAGATGCGCGATCTGCTCGGCGGCAAGGGCGCCAACCTCGCCGAAATGACCAACCTCGGCGTCACGGTTCCTTCGGGCTTCACCATCACCACCGACGCCTGCCGCCTCTTCTACGAAAACAACCTGTCACTCCCGCGCTGGTTCGACAAGCACATGCGCGAGGCGATGGTGCGGATTGAGCACTCGATGGGCGCCAAATTCGGCGATGCCGCCAATCCGCTACTGGTCTCGGTCCGCTCCGGAGCCAAATTCTCCATGCCCGGCATGATGGACACCATCCTGAACCTCGGCCTCAACGAAGACACGCTCAAGGGCATCATCGCTAAGACCGACAATCCTCGCTTCGGCTACGATATCTACCGCCGCTTCATCTCGATGTTCGGCAACGTCGTGCTCGGCATCGACAAAGACGAATTCGAGGAAGTCATCAGCCGCAAGAAGAAACAGCGCTCGATCAAGCATGATGCTTCGCTTTCAATCGACGACCTGAAGGAAATCGTCAAGGCTTACAAAAAACTCGTCGTCGACAAGTCGGGCGAACCGTTCCCGACCGACCCCTGGCAGCAATTGCAGATGGCACGCGACGCCGTCTTCCGCAGCTGGAATTCGCCCCGCGCCATCACTTATCGCGCCAAGTACAACATCCCGTCCGATCTGGGCACCGCGGTGAACGTGCAAGCGATGGTCTTCGGCAACATGGGCGATACCTCCGCCACCGGCGTCGGGTTCACCCGCAATCCCTCGACCGGCGATAAGGAGTTCTACGGCGAATACCTGGTGAACGCGCAGGGCGAAGATGTCGTGGCCGGCATCCGCACCCCGCAGCCGATCACCCAGCTTGAGAAGGTGATGCCGGAAGCCTACAAGCAGCTCCGCAAGATCACGACCCAACTGGAGCAGCATTACCGCGACGTGCAGGACTTCGAATTTACGATCCAGGAAGGCCGTCTCTACATGCTCCAGACCCGCACCGGCAAACGCACGGCGCAGGCGGCAGTCAAGATTGCCGTCGATATGGTCGGCGAGAAGCTGATTAACCGCGACGAAGCGCTGATGCGGATCGATCCGACCGAACTGGATCAACTCCTGCATCCCCGCATTGACCCCACGGCCAAACTCGAAGTTATCGCCAAGGGTCTGGCTGCCTCCCCGGGCGCAGCCTCCGGCAAGGTCGTCTTCCATGCCGATGAAGCGGTCCGCCTGGCCGAGCGCGGTGAGAAAACGATCCTCGTGCGCATGGAAACCAATCCCGATGACATCGCCGGCATGATCGCCTCCGAAGGCATCCTCACCTCCCGCGGCGGCATGACCTCGCACGCGGCCGTCGTTGCCCGCGGCATGGGCAAACCCTGCGTCGTCGGCTGCGAGGATATCCGCGTTTACGAGGCGCGCCGCCAGTTCGCGATCGGTACCCTCGTGATCAAGGATAAGGAAGTCATCACGATCAACGGCACCACCGGTGAAGTGATGTTCGGCGAAGTCCCAACAATCGACCCCGAACTATCCGGCGAATTCGGCACTTTCATGCAGTGGGCGGATGAAGTCCGCAAGATCGGCATCCGTACCAATGCCGACACGCCGCAGGACGCCGCCGTCGCGCGCAAGTTCGGCGCCGAGGGTATCGGACTTTGCCGCACTGAACACATGTTCTTCGGCAAAAACCGCCTGCCGCATATCCAGGCGATGATCCTTGCCACCACCCAGGCCGACCGCCAGACCGCCCTTGACCGGCTCTTCCCGTTCCAGAAGGCCGACTTCAAGGGCATCTTCGAAGCAATGCAGGGTCTGCCGGTGACCATCCGTACTATCGACCCGCCGCTCCATGAGTTTCTGCCCAAGCGCGAGGATGTCCTCAAGCAATTCGAAGAACTCCATGGCGATCCGGATAAGGCGGATGAGGTTGATCGGCTCAAGAAGATCATCGAGCGGATCGACCAACTGCACGAACAGAATCCGATGATGGGCCATCGCGGCTGCCGCCTCGGCATCACCTATCCGGAGATCACCGAGATGCAGGTACGCGCGATCCTGACCGCCGCCGCCGAACTGATCAAGGACGGCAAGCAGGTCTTCCCGGAGATCATGATTCCGCTCGTCGGCCACCGCAACGAGCTGGCCAATCAGAAAGAAATCGTCCTGCGCGTCGCCGATCTGGTGATGCGCAAGCACAAGATCGAAATTCCGTTCCTGGTCGGCACCATGATCGAAATCCCGCGCGCCGCCGTGACTGCCGATGAAATTGCGCAGGAAGCGCAGTTCTTCAGCTTCGGCACCAACGACCTGACCCAGATGACGATGGGCTTTTCGCGCGACGATGCCGGCAAGTTCCTGCGTTACTACTATGACAAGAGTATCCTCGAACGCGATCCGTTCGTCACCCTCGACCAGGCCGGCGTCGGCCAGTTGGTCCGCATGGCCAAAGAAAAAGGCCGCTCGGTCAAACCCGATCTCAAGCTCGGTGTCTGCGGCGAACACGGCGGCGATCCGGCCTCGATCGAGTTCTGCTACAAGGTCGGCCTGAACTACGTCTCCTGCTCGCCCTTCCGCGTTCCGATCGCGCGCTTAGCCGCCGCCCAGGCCGTCATCCGCGAGAAGCAGGGCAAGGACGTCTCCAAGAGCGCCGGCTCTGCATAGGGCGACTGATCTCTCAGCGCACTCGTCCCCGCGCGGTCGGGAATCTCTTCCCGACCGCTCGGCTGCAATCAGGACCGGTTTTCTGATGGCGCACGAAAATCCGAACAAGTCCCTGTCAATTGGCGGGGGCTTCGCTGTTTGTCAATTTCTCTCCTCTTGACTTTCGCGCCCAATCCGCTATAATGAATATAGTCGAAAATATCCATTAAGTCTTATTGTCAGGGCGCAAACCGCCCGGGGGAATCATATGAAAAGGCTCCTCGTATCAGCGTTCTTCCTGACTCTGGTACTGCTGCTCTTTTGCGGCATGACCATTGGCGCGGAGGCGGCCAAAACCAAGGCCGCGACCACATCCGGCCGAACGGCGCTCTACTATGACGTCGATACTCGCATCAGCGTCAACAACCTCGACATGTTCGTGTACAACGACGGCAACTTCGCCTACGACAATGCTAACATCCTCGGTAAGACCGACGGATTGTACTACCCCAAGGGAACAACCAAGACCGTCGTCTACAGCGCCGGTATCTGGATGGGCGCGAAAGTTGGAAATGACGTCCGCGTCGCCCTCGCCGAATACGGCTCCGAATTCGTCCCCGGACCCATGGCCAACGGCACCTACCAGCAGGACAACTACGAATTCCACGTCTACAAAATCCGCGCAGGCGATGACTTCGGCAGCAACCCCGACTACGACAACTGGCCCGTCGATCAGGGTGCGCCCGTCGACGACCAAGGCGTTCCGTTTCTGCTGGGGCAGGAGATGACTTGGTCAGTGTTCAATGACGCCAATCCGGGGGCACACATCAATGACGCCGGTGGCACGGCGCCACTCGGCGTTGAGATTCAGCAAAGCGTCTTTGGCTGGTCCGGATACGCCGCACTGCAAAGTATCTACTTTCTGAAATATGTAATTATCAACAAGGGCGGTAATCAACTCGATAGCGCCTACGTCTCCATCTGGGCCGATCCCGACCTCGGCGATGCCTCCGATGATCTGGTCGGCTGCGATACGCTGCTTTCGCTGGGATACTGTTACAATGAAGGTACGGATGTTGTGTATGGTGCCGCCCCGCCGACCGTCGGATTCGATTTCCTGCGGGGACCGCTGGTCCCCGGTGATCCCGCTGATATTGGCTGGCTCAACGGCATTGCGCGGCCGGGTTTCAGGAATCTGCCGATGACTTCGTTCAACAAGTACATCAACGGCACTGATCCGACCAGCACTATGGACACCTACGGCTACATGAAGGGGCTTATCAAGGACCCGAACACCATGGCAATGATCCCCATGGTGAACCCAACCACCAGTCTTCCGACAAACTTTGCTATGTCCGGCGATCCGGTGACTTACACGGGCTGGGTTGACGCTGCGGCCGCTGACCGCCGGCTGATGCTGAGCGCCGGGCCGTTCACCATGGCTCCGGATGACACGCAGGAGGTCGTCGTCGCCGTGTTGGTGGGGCAGGGGGACACTCCAATTCACTCAGTCACTGACCTGCGCCAAGTGGATCAAGCCGTGCAGGCCGTCTTTGACGACAACTTCGCGGCGCTGGAACCCGGCGACGATCTTTCTCTCTACGGCCGCGGGCTCGACCAATCAGTGCAGTTGATCTGGCAATCGGACCTGATCCCGTTCTTCATACCCTTCCCGTCGCTCGATCTGGCCTTCCAGTTCGAGGGCTTCAACATCTATCAGGGCCTGACGGAGCATGGGCCGTGGAAGAAGGTCGCGACCTATGATCAGGTAGACGATATCCTCTTGATCTATGCCGATGTAGTCAATCCCACCTCCGGCGGCGTTGAGCGCATCATCGTTCAAAGCGGTACCGATTCCGGGCTCCGCTACGAAACGCTTCTGAATTACGACACCTATACGCAGGAACGGTTTGTCAACGGCACCGACTATCACTTCGCCGTCAGCGGCTACTACTACGATATCAACGGCCTGATTCCCTTCACCGACATCTACGGCAATCTCTATGGTTACCTAACGGAGGTGTGGGAGACGCAGCTTGTTCCCGTCAACGTCATTCCGCAAGCCGGCGCGATGGCGGTCTCCGACACGGCCACTCACACCGCCGGTTTCGCGGACGCGCAAGTCATCATTGAATTCCTTGACCCGACCGCATTGACCGGGCACGAGTATCGCGTCACCTTCAATTCCGACGGCACTTGGAACTTGTACGATCTGACGGTGGGGTACTTCGTCCTCCAGAATCAGGCTGCCCAACTCAGCGGCTTTGATTTCCCGATTGTCGACGGCATGATGATCCGCGTGCTCAGCCCCGGCTACGGCGTCAAGCGTGTCGTCGAAGCTCACAATGCTTACGGTCCGGTGTATCCGCCCGACAACGTCAACTACTCTCTGAACTCCACCGACGAATGGTACATGGATCCCCTCGGCGATCACTCGCTGGGTCGCTACAGCTGGGATTATCCCACTGACGATGACTACGAGATTCGTTTTACTGCCGGTCTGAGCGAGCAGTGTTTTGATTGGTTTGGTCCTGACGGCAGCGCCGACTATAGCTACGTGAATTCGTTCTTGGTTCCGCTACAGGTCTGGAATATCGGCTCGGCGGATGCTGATGATCCGAATGACGATGTTCGCATCTCCTTTATGCTCCTCGACGACGGCAACACTTTCGGAGTGTACGACTGGGGCGACGGCCTCTATCTTAATGAGATTCCGTACGACATCGTCGGCTGGAGTAGTCCCTCGGAAAACACCGGCAACCATGATCCCGACAACCTCTCCTGGTCGTACCGCCGCTTTCGCTTCTTTACAGTGGCCGACCCGCAGGTGTATGGTGACTACCCGCCCGCGGGGACAGTTGTACGCGTCCTGACCAACAAGCCCGCAACCGCGGCTGACGTCTTTGAATTCCTGGCCGGTTATGCCTGCGGCGATGTCGATGGTTCGCACCGGGTCGACATTACTGATGCCGTCAGCTTGGTGAATTACATATTTGCGGGTGGCGCGGCACCGGTCGGGGAGGGCGATGTGAACTGCGACGACCGGGTGAACATCACCGACGTCGTCTACATCGTCAACTATTTCTTCGCCTACGGACCAGCTCCGTGCGCGTCCTGCAAATGACCTCCCGGTGATCATGACAAATGATGCGAATCGGCCCGAAGTCTGTTGGCTTCGGGCCGTTTTCTTGATCTCGATGGCGCTTTTCCTCCCGAACATCCCCATTGACTTGGCTCACGCAACCGGCTAATTTCGCCGCATGAAACTGAACGCGATGCTCTCTCTAATGAGGTAAATCCATGGACAAAAGCATCTCCCTGCGGCTCGCGGAATGGGCGCACGGACTTAAGTACGAAGACATCCCGGCGGAGGTTATCACCGCCGCCAAACGCATCCTGCTTGACTCGATCGCCTGTTGCTTGGGCGGCTATCACTCGCACGACTCCAAGGTCATGCGCAAGGTGATTGACGGCCTTGGCGGCAAGCCGGAATCCTCGATCCTCGGCTCGACCGGCAAGACCAACTGCTACAACGCGGCTCTGATGAACGCAATCCAGATCCGCTCGATGGATTACAACGACATCTACTGGAAGGAAGACCCGTCCCACCCGTCCGACATCATTCCGGCCGCGATCGCCATGGGCGAACGCCAGGGCAAGTCGGGTAAGGACCTGCTCGTCGCAATCGTCATTGCCCACGAAATCGAAATGCGCATGTGCGAGTTCGCGCATCCCGGCATCCGCGAACGCGGCTGGCATCACGCTACCCTCACCGCCTTCTGTTCGCCGCTGTCGGCGGGGAAGATGCTCGATCTCACGCCCGAACAAATGATGCACGCCATCGCCATCTCCGGCTGCCGCTCGTTTACACCCGGCGCGATTGCCGCCGGCAAGCTGTCGATGATGAAGAATACCGCCGATCCGCTCTCGACCCACGCCGGCGTTATCAGCGCGTTGCTGGCTAAAGAAGGCTACACCGGCACCATTCAGATTTTCGAAGGCAAAGAGGGCATGTATCAGGTGCTCGGCGGCAACTTCGAAACCGACCTGCTCTTCAACGGCCTCGGCAGCGACTGGCGCGTTCCGCAGATCGCCTTCAAGGCATTCCCCACCGAATACCTGACCCAGTCGCCAGTGACCGCCGCGCTCAAACTGATCAAGGAACGCAATGTCACGTGGGATCAGATCGAAGAAGTGCGCGTCTTTACGATTCATCGCGCCGTCGATATTCTTGCCGACCCGAGCAAGTACCATCCGAAAGAAAAAGAAACCGCCGACCATTCGATGCCGTATTGCGTCGGTGCCGCGATCATGGATCGCATGGTGACGCCGCTGCAGTTCCTGCCGGAGCGCATCGCCGATCCGAAGCTGATCGATTTCATTCAGCACATCAAGGTGTTCGCCGACGATGAGTTGGAGGCGCGCTTCCCGAAAGTGCAGCCGTCGCGGGTCGAATTCACGCTCAAGAGCGGCGAGACGATGGCGATGTCGGTCGACTATGCTCAGGGAGACCCCCGCGAGCCGATGTCGGATCAAGACCTGATGGACAAATTCTACGGTCTGACCAAGCCGTACATCTCCGACGCGCAGCGCCGCAAGATTGCGGGCACGATCGCCAATCTGGAGAAGCTCGGGAAGGTGAGCCAGTTCGTTGCGGAGTTAGTGATGCCCGGCAATGTCAAGAAGTCAACCGCAGCGGCGAAACCAGCCGCCAAGAAAGCCGTCGCCAAGAAACCGGCAAAGCAGGCCGCACCGAAGAAGGCAGCCCGGAAAGTTGCGAAAGGCGGCGCTATGAAAGCGGCCAAGTCGAAGTCTAAATCAAGACGCCGGTAGGACAGACATTTTTGTCTGTCACTCAGCCATTGCATCGATTGAGTAGGCAGGTCTCCGGCGCAGGCCCGCAGGAGTTAGCTCTCAATCTTGCGGAGACCTGCCGCTTTCGCGCCGTCTC
>CAZFNN010000006.1:0-166198 GCA_964520555.1 uncultured Ignavibacteria bacterium | reverse complement strand
GACCATGGATCAGGACGGCAACTTGCTCTGCACTTCGGATGACTCGGTCATCTAAACGCTGCACAGACTCATGTGCCGGGCGGGGAGTCTCTCCCCGCCCTTTTTATTTCTCATCCTCCCGGTCTTGCAGAATGCAAATCGAGCAATGCGAACTGAATGGTGCAAAAAACCGAGCGATTTGATCGCATCTCCACTAATTGACGAACTATCTGCACTAAGGCGCTGCTAATCAAGCATATATCTGATCAATCGCAGGCTGTGCTTATTCGCGCACGGTTCTTGCTCTTACTCTCGGTGGTTGATGACAGGAATGAAGACGACAAGAACGAAAGTAAACCATAGCACAGGAGGAGCAATGCTCAGCAAGCTTCACAGAACCCAGAAGGGCTTCACCCTGATCGAACTGATGATCGTGGTTGTGATCATCGGTATCTTGGCGGCATTGGCGATTCCGCGGTTCATGCGGGCCACCACCAAGTCGAAGCAGTCGGAAGCCAAGCAGATTCTCAAGCAGGTCTACACCATGCAGCAGACCTACCGTCAGCAGAATGACACGTATTGGGATCCGGCCGGTGCCGTAGCCGGTTCGGCAACCCCGAACGCGTTTGCGACGTTGGGTGTGGAAGTGGGTCCGACCGCGCGTTACTCGTATAGCATCGCCGGCGTGACCGCGACCACCTTTACTGCGACCGCGACGATCCCGAACCCGGGATTGGACGACGACGCTGCGCCTGATACCTGGACCATGGATCAGGACGGCAACTTGCTCTGCACTTCGGATGACTCGGTCATCTAAGCTCGCGTAGGCAAACTACGCGGGGGCGGGGACGAGCGTCTCCGCCCCCTCTTTTTTTGCGGTCGGGCGGCTGGTTAATCCCACCCAACATTATGCCGACATTAGGATTATGAATCGAACCCGTGCCCTTACCTGGCTCGCGTTCCTCATCCCACTGGTCGTTTACCTGTTTACCGCTGCACCCGGAATCTATTGGGAGGACTCAGCAGCGTTTCAGACTGCGGCCTATGAGTTGGGGATCGTGCACAATCCGAGTTTCCCGACCTATGTGATGTTGACGCATCTGTTCACGCTTCTGCCGGGCGGCTCGCCTCAGTGGTGGGTGAACATTGCGTCCGGCCTCTTCATGGCGCTTACCTGCATGCTGCTGTTCCGGATCGGGCTGCTTTACCTGCGGCGGCCGGATGGTCCGACCGAGCCAATCGCAGAAATCATGCTAGTACTATGCGTGCTCGGCTTCAGCTTCGTTTACGGTGTCTGGATTCAGGCGGTGCGCGCGGAGGTCTATGCCCTCAACGCGCTGGCGGTAGTACTGGTGATTTGGCTGCTGTTGCGCTACGCGAGCGCCGAACTCGAGATTGGCAGATTCGCCGCTCTGATCGGACTGATCGTCGGACTAAGCTGCGCCAATCATTATCTAATCTTCGGCGCCGTTGCCTTTCCGCTGCTGGCGGCTGCGGCCTACAATCACACCGAGGCATTTTTCAGCAAGCGTGCAGCAATCGCCTTCGGCGCTGCGTGCGGCATCGGTTTGTTGAGTTACCTGTATCTGCCGATTCGCGAGAGCTATCAGCCGCTCTTCAATTGGGGTGATTTCTCCTCAATCGGCGGCATGTTTAGGTCGATTTTCCGGATTGATGAGTCGCTGCCGATCGTGCAGCAAACGGTAACCACGCCGTACTTGGCGCGCCTCGGCTCGACCATCGGCGCCGTCGTGGACCAGACACCGCTGTTGATTCTGGCCTTTGCCCTGCTGGGGCTGATTCAATCGTGGCGCCTCGGACGATACGCTTTTACGATTCTCATCCTGCCCATCATCTGCTCGCTTCTGGTGACTGCCTATGCCGCCGACTTCTCGCCCTACAATCTCGACTTGTATGGCTACCTCGTTCCGGGGTTGGCGATGTTGTTCGTCGCGTCGGGGCTCGGAGCGGTCGCGGTGATGCGCGAGGTCCTAAAGCTGCGGCGTCGGCAGTCGCGCAACTTCCAGTTGGCCGTGCCGCTGGTCGTGGCTATCGCTTTGTTGCTCAAAGCCTCATATCTGTTCGGCGTCAACTATCCGTTGGCAAGCAAACGCTCCACTGATGAAGCGGGTACCTATGCCCAGCGTCTGCTGGAATCGCTGCCGACCAACGCGCTATTTCTGGCCGGTGAGGACAACAGCTTCTCGCCGCTATTGTGTAAGCAGAAAGTTGACGGTTACCGCGAGGACGTCATCGTGTTGTCGGCCGGAGCGCTGTTGCGCAGCGACTATCGCGCCAAAGTGCAGAAGCGCTATCCGGACTTGTACTACACCGCCAACTGGAACGAGCGGGAATTCGCCGAACGCTTCACGGAGAATCTGACATACTGGGTGTCCATCAACGCCTTTAGCCGCAGAGTAGCGATGACGCTGTCGCAGTGGACGGCGCCGCTCGTGCCCAAGCTGCAGCCGAGCGGCTTCGCCTATCTTTACTCAGAGACCGAGCCGTTCGTGCAGAAGACGGCGGCGGCCTCGGTGCAGTATTACAAGGATCAAGAGCCGTTGTGGACGAACCGCCGCGACCTGACCACCCGGGAGCATTTCGGACGGCTGCTCTATAACCTCTCGTATTTCTACAGCAAGCATAGTCAGCCGGTGATTGCGGCGAAGTACAATCGCGATGCCGCACACTGCGATTCCACGAACGTCGACCTCCTCCTGGGTTGCTTGAAAATGGCGATTCTCACGAAGCAGCACGATGATCAAGTCTGGTTGACGTCGCTGATCGTCGAACAGGATCCGGGAAACCGCAAGCTGGAAGAAATTCAACGGGCCGCCTTTGCGCTGGAGCAGGGAAATGCGCAGCGATAAGATGCCGACAGTGAGCGTCGTTGTGCCGATGTACAACGAGGCCGAGAATATCCCGGAGACTCTGGATCAAATCGCTGCCGAACTGCGGACGCGCGGGCGATCATTTGAGATCGTGGCGGTTGACGACGGTTCGAGCGACGTCACCGCACGCAAACTCCGCACGCACGCCGTCGGTCACGATTGGCTGCGGGTCGTCAGCTACCAGCCGAATCAGGGGCGCGGCTTTGCGATTCGTGAGGGCATCACTGCCGCGCGCGGCGACATCATCTGCACGACCGACGCCGACTTGTCTTACTCACCCGACCATTTGACGAAGATGGTCGACTTGCTCGAGAGGTACGCCAAGCTTGATTGCGTCGTGGGCTCGCCCTATACCGCCGGTGGCAGCACGGAAAACGTGCCACGATTGCGTTTGGCGGTGTCAAAGCTGGGAAACAGACTGATCAGTCGGGCGATGGGGGGCCGGATCAGGACAACCACCGGCGTGCTGCGAGCCTACCGCCGCGAATGCATCAAATCGCTGGAGCTGTTCTCAACCGGCAAAGAGCTGCATCTGGAGATCATCGCCAAACTGCTGGCGGCCGGCTACAACGTCATGGAAATGCCGGCAACGCTGCGATCGCGCAAGAAGGGCAAGTCGAAATTCCGGTTTCGCGCTATCGCGACCTCGCACTTGATTTTCTCGCTCCACGAGAAGCCGATGCTGTTGTTCGGCCTGATCGGAATGATCCTGATCGGCCTCGGTCTGGCCGGCGGCGGGTACGTCGTCTATCTGTGGCAGTCCGGCACACTCAATCCGAATCGTCCGCTCATGACGCTGCTGGTTCTGTTCATCCTAACGGGGATCCAGATTCTGATGTTCGGGTTTCTCGGCAGCGGGCTGGTCAAGTTGCGGAAAGAAGTTTTCGTGGTGCAACGCGAGAACAAGATGCTGGAGATGAAACTCGACGGCTGGATGAAAACTCACGCCAAGGCGGAAGACAAAGACGATGAGCCAATTGCCGACCCAAGCAGCGGCAGGCCGCAGCGAAATCGCCGCGTCGATCAAGAAGCTGCTTCTCATCACTAATCGCCTGCCGGTTTCGCCCGACGATCCGGCTTCACCTTTCGTGCTCGACTTCGTCGACGCACTGCAGGACACGGGCATTACCGTCACGGCCTACACCTCTCGCATCGGCGAGCAGACGGCAAGCCTGCCATTCGAGGTCGTGCGTTTCGACTGGGGCGAGACGCAGCGCACGCTCTCCGAATTGCCGTTATACCGCGTTGCGACCTGGGAGCGCGTGAAAGCCTACTTCCGGTCAGGGCATGAGACATTGATCGAGCACTTGAAGTCGCACCAGTACGATCACATCCTGGCGATGTGGGCGCTGCCCTCGGGATGGTTCGCCTACAAGGCGCACCAGGCAACCGGCATTCCGTATTCCGTCTGGTCCTTGGGCTCGGATATCAATGTGTGGGCGCAGCGACCGGTGGCGGGGAAGATGATCAAGGCGGCGTTACGGCACGCGACTGCGCGCTTTGCCGATGGTGATGAGTTAGCCGAGAAGGTCAAGCGCCTTTCGGGATGCGACTGCCATTTCTTGCCCAGTTTGCGCGTTTTCAATTACCAAATGTTGCCGATCCCGCGGGAAAAGTACTTCCTCTACCTGGGGCGGATCGAAAAGAGCAAGGGCGTAATCGATTTGGTGCGGGCATTCTCGCTTCTGAAGCAGGATATTTGGGATTATCGCTTACTCTACATCGGCGATGGAGCAGCGGTGCCGAAGCTCAAGCGCGAAATCGACCGGCTGGGTCTACGGGGCAAGGTGCATCTGCTCGGGCGGGCGCCGACCATCGAAGTCATCAATTACCTGCAGCGGGCAAAAGCTTTGGTCATCCCGACGCACTCTGATTCAATTCCGCTGGTCTTCGGCGAAGCCTTGCAGACGGCGACGCCGATGATTGTTACGAATGTTGGTGACCTGGGTACGTTGGTACGCGACAACAAATTGGGCTTCGTAGTACAGAAACGATCCGTCAAGGCGCTTCACGACGCGCTGGTGCGAATTCTCGTGAGCGATTTGGATATCAAGGCGGCGGCGAAAAACCTGTTGGAACGCTTTGCCCCGGCGCAAGCAGTGAGGTCATTTATTGAATATGTCGATGCCAACCACCGATAAGCAGCACTACTACGACCGCTACTGGGAGCAGCAGGATCGCATCCGCGTTGCCCAGCGCGCCGAATGGCGTTCGCGCCGGCTTTACGATTTGGTCGGCTTCCGCTACAATTCGCTGCTCGACATCGGCGCCGGGCAGGGCGAATTGCTGCAATATTTCAAGAACGCCGGGTATCGGGTCGAGGGGTGGGATATCTCGCCCGAAGCCGTGCGCACGATGAGAGAAGCGGGGTATTCCGCCAAAGTCGTCGATTTGGAGCGGGATGAATTCGAGGGGCACTTCAGCCTGATCGTATGCTTCGAGGTGCTGCAGCAAATCGAGGATCCGCTTGCGGTCCTGCGCAAGGCCGATAAAGTCCTATTGCCCAACGGCCGCTTGGCAATCTCGGTGCCAAACGAGTTCCACGTCGTGCGGCGACTGGGCTTCGGCAAACCGCTGGTCGAACACGTTCAGTTGTTCTCACCGCGCAAAGCGAGCGAATTGGCGAAGCTGGCCGGCTACGTTATCGAAGCCGAGATCTATCAACCATTGGTGCCGCCACGCTGGGGGCACATGCTGAACAAGCTCGGACGGCTGCTGGCCAAGGCTGCGCCGTCACTTTTCTGTTTATCAACGATGTTGCTTCTAAGGAGAAAAGGTGACAACTGAGATCACGCGCCAGAACGAGATTTACGGCACGTTTTCCCAGCGCTTTCCCCAGCTCTACGATCGCTCGGGGCGCGTGCAAAAGGCGCTCAAGATTGTGGCCGTGATTCGCGATTTCGCCGCCCATGACGGCTCGACGCTGAGAGTGCTTGATGTCGGCGGCGCCGCCGGCGTCATGACCGAGGTCTTTGCCGACAGCTTCGCTGAGGTCGTGGAGCTGGACATCGACCACGTCGCGGTCGAGCGCGGCAAGGCCAATTGCGATCGCCGCAACGTCAAGTGGATCTGCGGCGATGGCGCACGCTTACCGTTTGCGAATGAGTCGTTCGACTGCGTGATCTGCAATCATGTCTACGAGCATATGGACGATCAGGCGGGGTTGGCTCGGGAGATCAAGCGCGTGCTCAAGCCGAACGGATTCTGCTACTGGAGCGCCGGGTCGCGCTTCACGCTGGTCGAAGGGCACTACAAGTTGCCACTTTTGTCGTGGTTGCCAAATCGTGCCGCCAACTGGTACATGCGACTGGCCGGCCGCCAGGGCAACTACGATGTTACTTTGCGCTCCTATCCCAAGTTGAAGAAGCTGCTGCGCGAGTTCACGTTTCACGACTACACGATCCCGATCCTCAAGCACCCGGACAAATTCGCTGCCGACGACCTGCAGGCGCAGAGCGGCTGGGCGTTTCGGGTGCCGACGTTCCTCTACAAGCTGGCCTACCCGATCTTGCCGATCTGGATTTGGATTCTGACCAAGAAATCTGCGTGAAAAAACGATTGCTCCCGGCAGTTTAACTGCGTTAGAATCGGGGTATGCGCACATTCATGCTCTCGTTGTGTCTGCTGCTGGCTGCGGGGAAGTTAGCCTCGGCGGATAATTTTCGTCTCACCCTTGACACGATCAATCAGACCTTGAACTGCATCGGCATTGACACCTCAGATATCGGATTTCGCACTGACTGGGTCGACCTCGATTCATTTCGATTGCCCGTGGTTGACCGCTTCACGGTACGGCCGCTGGGATTGCCGGCGTTTGTGAAGGAGCGCGCCGATTCGCTACTGGCACCGGAACTGACGATTTCGGAGAAGTATCGGGGGCTGCGCAAGCTGCTGGGCGGTGATGATGCGATGAATCCGGGCAACCTGACCTGGTCCGCGTCGGTCGGAAACTACTTCGCCGATTTTCAGGCCCGGCGGCGTGGCTGCGATTCTCTCGGGTATTACGTCGAGGCCGTTTTGCGCTCAATGGCAGGTTATCGACAGGACCTTTCACCCTGGAACTCCCAAGAACAACGGTTGCTGGTCGATACGTTTAAGCTGTTCCTGAGGGAAGAGGAGAAGGATGTCGAACGTCCGCTGGAGGAACTCGACAGCCTGCAGAAGTTGCAGGAGGCGGTGGCACTGCGATTCAAAGCACTGAGTGAACGCGTCAACCCGCGTCCGCTGGCATGGTATGGCGGGGAAGTCGTGGCGGCCTATCAAGCCCTGGCTGACTGGCTGGAACGAACTCCTGACTTGGCCGAGCGGCTGCGCCGCTGCGACTTGCTGACGCAGTACCGCGACATCAAGACGCCGCTCGGGCGCGTAGCGGTGCGAGGATCCGGGAATGATCGCTATGAAGGATTTTTTGACCTGATCATCGACTTGGGCGGCGATGACGAGTACTATCTTTCGCGCTCAGAGGACATGCGCTCCCAGATCGCCATTGACCTGGGCGGAAATGACAAATACTTCGGCCAATCGGATCATACGCTTGGTGCCGGTTTCTTCTCCGTCGGCATCCTCGATGACTGGAGCGGCAACGATCTATACGTCGGCGGTAAATACTCGCTCGGCTGCGGCATGTTCGGCGTCGGGATCTTGCGCGATCGCGCCGGTGATGATACCTACAGCGGCGATCTCTTGACGCAGGGTGCGGCGGCGTTCGGCGCCGGCCTGTTGATCGACGATGCCGGTCGCGACAGCTACAGCGCGGCGCTCTATGCCCAGGGCTTCGGGTTCATCATGGGCGCCGGCGCTCTGGTCGACAAAGCCGGCAACGATCGGTACGCGGCGGGCTGGAAATACGGTGACATCCTGCGCTACGAAGATCACTACGTCTCGCTCTCGCAGGGATTCGGCTACGGCTATCGTCCCTACTTTTCCGGCGGGATCGGACTGCTGGTTGACGGCGCCGGCAACGACCAATATAGCGCCGACATCTTTGGGCAGGGAGCATCGTACTGGTATGCAATCGGCGGGCTCCTCGACTACGGCGGCAATGACAACTACATCGGCTATCAGTATACGCAGGGCGCTGCAACGCACATGTGTCTGGCGACGCTCGTTGATTTGGCCGGTGAGGACTTGTACAGCTCGAAAGGTGTTTCCCAGGGCTGCGGCCATGACATTGCGTTCGCACTTCTGCTCGACTGCTCCGGTAATGATCAATACAGCGCCACCGATTTGTCGCAAGCCGCCGGCTCTGCCAACGGGATCGGGATGCTCATTGACCTGCGCGGCAATGACGGACACATCGCGCGCGTGCGAACGAACACGCATGGCTACGGGAATCCGCGGCGGGAATTCGGCTCGATCGGTCTCTTTCTGGATTTGGAAGGCGCTGACGACTACCGCGGCTACGGCAAGGACAACAGCTACTGGGTGACCGAGTCAAAATGGGGCATTGGCGCAGATCTGAATTCGGAGGTGAAGCAATGAGGCGGCTGGTGACGGTGGGGCTGATCATCTGGGGGTTGACAGCCGCGCTCTGGGCCGACCCGACTACCGATATGGAGCGCCTGTGGCGACAGGCGGCCTCGGGCGAGATCCGTTTCCAAAAGTTGGTTCAGCCGTCAAAGGATTCCCTCAGCGCGATGGGTGAAGTTGCGGCGCAGTTTCTCGTCTCCAAGTTGGGCACCGCCGACGCTCGTGAGAAGTGGGCGCTGGTCGATATCTACCGCGGCATCGGCAAGACCGCGACGCCGCACCTGCTTCCGGCGCTCACCACCAATAACAAAGACCAAATACGGACGACCTGTCGTTGCCTGGCGGAAGTCAAAGACACGGCCGCTCTCGATGGGATCCTCAGCGTTTCGAAGCATCCCGACTTCACCGTGCGCGTGGAGGCGGTAACGGCGATCGGCAAGACCGGCAGCGAGAAAGGCTCGCGCATGCTTGAGCCGTTCCTCGCCGACAGTGTCTCACTGGTGCGAAAAGCAGCGGTGGCTGGGCTGGGGATGATCAAATCGCCCGGCGCCAGCGTATTACTGATGCGTGCGCTGAACGACGATTATTACGGCGTGCGCCTGGCGGCCTACGATGCCTTGGTCGGACTGGATTCAGCCGTCCACCAGGTCGTCTTGACCGAATTGCCGTACACGCGTGGTCGCACCAAGGCGCTGTTGCTGCGCCTGTGCGGGCAATTGCGGCTCCTGGAAGCGCGGCCGGAGTTAGAGCGCTCTTTGAGTGAGCCGGATGATATCCTCCGTGGCTGGGCGGTGTGGTCGCTCGGTCGCGTGCTCGGCGAAAAGAGCCGTTCGCTGATGTCGTGGCTGGCGCGCAGCGAACCCGACCTGTTTGTGAGCTCGCAAGCTCAGTCGATCTTGACGGTGCTGGATACTTCACTTGGACGATGAGCAAGTTTGATTTCCTCGATCGTTTCAACAAACCGCAACCGCTCGATTCCGACCTCCTTGGGCTGAAGTCGTTTGCCGACGAGATCGGCGCGCAGATCCAGCAGGGGGAAGCGGGAACCCATCTCGAACTGGTCACGCGCTATCCGGCGGAGTTTATCCACGGCGTGCGCGCGCTGAAATCGGTTTCCGCCGACCATCTGGTCCAGCTCGCCCAGTTCGAAGTGACCACTGACGGCGTTAGCCACGAGCTTGAGGACTTCGTGTTCGTCGATGCCGAGACCACGGGGCTATCGGCGGCTTCGGGCACAGTCGCGTTTCTGGTCGGGGTTGGCTACCTCGATCGCGACGCCTTCGTGGTGCATCAGTTTTTTCTTCCCGACTACCCGGATGAACCGGCGCTGCTGGAGGCAATCGCCGACCTGGTTTCCGACCGGCAGGTGGTGGCGAGCTTCAATGGCAAGTGCTTTGACATGCCGCTCCTCGAAACGCGCTTTGCCTTGCAGCGCCGCACCACGCCGTTTGCTCGGATGCGGCATATCGACCTGCTGCACTGCTGTCGCCGCTTCTGGCGCGGTCGCTTCGAGGATACGACGCTGCAAACGCTGGAGCGCGAACTGCTGGGCGTGCATCGTTGCGACGACACCCCGGGTTATTTGATCCCGCAACTCTACTTCGACTACCTGCGCTCCGGCAATCCGGAGCCGCTGGCCGGTGTGCTGTTGCACAATCGACTCGACATTGTCACGCTTTTGTTTTTGGTCGATGCGGTCCGCGGCTACCTGAACAACGCCCCGGCGCAGGATTACTACTCCGCCGAGGATGCGCTACGGATCTCGCGCTTCTACCAGCGACGCGGTGACGTTTCCGGGGCCTACGAAGCCGCGCGCGCCGTGAAAGCCGAATTTGACGCGTCCCTGGCGCTGCATTTGTTCTTCCTTCAGAAGAAGCTGCGCCTTCACGACGAGGCGCTGGCAACGCTCGAACGCCTGTCAACCTGCGGCGGGGAACTGCGGCTGCGAGCGCTCGATGAAGCGGCCAAATTGCTGGAGCACCGCAAGCGCGATTACGCGCGCGCTTCGCAACTTGTGCTGCAAGCGCTGGAATATCTCGACAGCCCCCTGGCCGAAATTCCTTACGAACGCGTCCTGTTCTGGAGTGAAACACTGCAAAAGCGGCGCCAACGGTTACTGCAGCGCCTGCAATAACTTTCGACTGTACGTTTTCCCATACCTGCCGATACCTACTGTAGATGAATCGCCTACAATTCGAAGCGAAGCTGTCGTCGTTCAAGTCGTTGTCGACTTTGCCCGCCGTAATGGCGGAGGTCTTGCGAATTTGCGACGACCCGGAATTGGCGCTCGGCGATCTGGCCGACGTTATCGCGCACGATCCGGCGCTGACTTCGCGCATCCTCAAGATCGTCAACTCGCCGTTCTACGGCCGCCCCCAGCAAGTGTCGTCAATCCGCAACGCCGTAATGACGCTGGGCGCCTCTAAAGTCAAGGCGCTGGCGTTGTCACTGTCGCTCTACGATCTTTCGGCTAAGCTCGGATCCAAGATTGAATTAAAGGACTTTTGGCGGCACTCGCTCAACGTGGCCTGCGTCAGCGAGTTGATCGCCAACAAAGTAGCACCGCAGATCGCGGAAGAAGCCTTCATTTGCGGCTGCTTGCATGATCTGGGCGTGCTCGTGCTCGACTGCTTCTATCCCAAAGAATACGTCAAGGTCTTCCAGTCGATCGCCAGTGGCGAAGAGATGGTCAAGATCGAACGGCAGGTGCTGGAAATCGACCACGCTGCTGCCGGCGAATTGCTCGGACGCGTCTGGAATTTCCCCGATCGCTACTGCGTCGCCATCGCCCGCCATCACGACGTCTTCGGGCTCAACGAGCAGGAACAGCGGCTGGCGCAGATCATCAATCTCGCCGATAAGCTCGCGACATTTACCTTCGAAGCGTCGGTGGGGCAAAAGAGCGTTCAGCTTTCCAATCGCGATGTCCTGGCGCAAAATCTCGGGTTGTCCGGCACCGATCTAAAAGAAATCGAATACGCTGCCTTGACCCGGTTGCTAGAGGCCTCGCAGCACCTCGACGTCGATGTCGGCACGCCCATGGATCTGCTGCAGAAGGCGACCAACCAGCTATACCATCTCTACACCTACGCCGACCAGGTCTATCAGGAGTTGGTGCAGACCAAGGAGAAACTCGACGAAGAGAAGATTCACCGTGTTGCCCTCGAATCGCTGCAGGCGATCGTGGCGACCTTCTCGCATTACCTGAATAACGCCGTGGCGTCGATTTCCGGCCGTACACAATTGCTGGAATTGGCCATGCGCAACGGCCAAGTGGACGATCCGGACGGCGTCCTCGCGAAATCACTGGCCGTCTACGAGAAGAGCGCCGAGCAAATCACCTCCGTCATCGACAAACTCAAGCACGTGACCGTGTTCAAGACCGCAATCTATCACGATAACACCAAGATCATCGACTTCGAGAAAGAAGCCCGCCTCTCGACCGAGCAGGTCCAGCAAATCGTCGAACGGAAATCACCGGCGATCTCGGAATAGCCAAATCTCCTCCACATCCATCGGAACGCGCTATCTGTCCGCACTTCTCGATGGAACTCTCTAATCGCTACCTCTTCGCCCGCACAACTCGATTTTAGCCATCGCGCGCGGAATTTGGCCGACACTTGCCTCCGCGAGTAACCAAGAATTCGCTTGTTTTTGGCACCGCCGAGTCGCTTTTTTCAAGGTCTGGATTCATCTCGGGAGGTGTTTGATGAGTGTCCAAATCGGCAACGGAAAAATCACGATATACGACGTGCAAAAGGTTGCGCGTCACAATGACAGAATTGAATTGGCCCCTGCCGCCGTCGAGCGCATTAAGACGTGCCGGCGCTTCGTCGACAAGAAAGTCGCGGAAAAAGAGCTAATGTACGGCATCAATACCGGCATCGGCGATTTGGCCAAAGTGGCGCTCTCGGCCGAGCAACTGGAGGTTTTCCAGAAGTTCCTCGTCTACTCGCATGCCGCCGGCTACGGCGAACCGCTGGCGATCGAGTACGCGCGCGCTGCCTGGACGTCGCGCGTCAACGTGCTGTCGCAGGGGCACTCCGGCTGCAACTTGCGGATCGTCGAAACCATGGTTGAGATGCTGAATAAGGGCGTAACGCCATTGGCCTGCGAGAAAGGCTCGGTCGGCGCTTGCGGTGATCTGTCGCCGATGTCGCAACTGGCGCTGGTCATGATCGGCGAAGGGGAAGCCTACTACCAGGGACAGCGAATGTCGGCCAAGGAAGCGATGACTAAGGCCGGTATTCCGACCATCAAGTTTGAAGCCCGCGACGGGCTGGCCTCGATCAACGGCTCCAACGTGATCGCCGGCGCCGGTTCGTTGCTTCTGTGCGATGCCATCATGTTGACCAAAGCTGCCGAAATCGCGGCTGCGATGACGCTGGAGGCGCTAAATTCCAACCCCAAGGCGTTTGAGGAAGCCATACACACCGTGCGCGGATTTAAGGGCGCGGTCAAATCGGCCAAGCATCTGCGCGCCATCATGGCCAGCTCACAGATCATGGAACGTACCGGCAAGAATGTGCAGGACGCCTACTCCTTGCGGTCGGCACCGCAGGTCACTGGAGCGGTTTGGGATGCCCTCGATTATGCCGTTGCCCAGTTCGAAACCGAATTGAACGGCGTCGGTGACAACCCGATCTTCTTCCCGGAAGGCGACGGCGGCTATGTCTTGACCGGTGCCAATTTCCAGGGTACGCCAATTTCGTACCCGCTCGACCACATTGGCACGGGTATCACGATGCTGAACGTGATCTCGGAGCGGCGGCTAAATCGCTTGCTCAACAAGGCGCTGTCGATGGGCTTGCCGGCCTACCTGACCAAAGGCGCCGGCATGTTCTCCGGCATGATGTTGATGCAGTACACGGCGGGTGCGCTGGTGTGCGAAAATCGCATCCTTTCGTCGCCGGCGTCGATCGGGTCGATTCCCGCCGCGGCCGATCAGGAGGATTTCGTGTCGATGGGCATGACCACCGTGCTCAAAACGCGCGACATCATCAAGAACGGCATGGCCGTCATCGGCATGGAGTTGATTGCGGCGGCGCAGGCGTTTGAGTTCCTGAAACCGGCCAAACCGGGCAAGGGCTCGCAGGCGGCGTACGAGGTCGTGCGCAAACACGTGCCGATCATGGAAGAGGACCGCCCGTTGCACAAGGATATCAATGCCATGGCCAAGGCCGTGACTTCCGGTGAGGTCGTGGCTGCGGTTGAGGCCGCAATCGGGACGCTAAATTAACGAGCTCAATCTTCGATCGAGAGGTGGTCTCGCGTCGTGATCGCCGCGAGACCATCGCTGCCACGAATTCTTGTTGACTAACCCGACTGCATCGACTAATCTTTCCATTTACACCCAACAATTTAGGAGGAATGCAGATGAAATCGCGTGTTCTGTTCGTTTTCTGTCTGATATTGACAGCGCTTCTGATTGCGTCGACATCTTCCAGCTACGCCGGCCTCGGCAGCCTGAAGGACAAGGTGAAGAAGAAAGTCGAGAAGAAGACGGAAGAGAAGGCTGACGAGAAGCTCGACAAGGCTGCCGACAAGGCCGCCGGCGACGATCAGGGAGAGTCGGGTGAAGCCGGCAGCGGTGGGGAAGCGGCCGAGAGTGGCGGCGGCGCGGGCATGAAACCGGGCGAAGGCGTGTGGGTCAATTACGACTTTATCCCGGGCGACCGCGTCGTCTACTTTGAAGATTTTTCCAAGACCGGCGTCGGTGATTTCCCCCAGCGCCTGCAATTCGTGGAAGGCAATATGGAGGTGGCAGAGTGGCGCAGCCAGCGCTGGCTGCGGGCATCGAACAGCGCCAAGTTTGAGATCCCGCTTTCCGAGAATCTGCCGCAACGGTTCACGCTGGAATTCGACTATTATGGGCCCGCCAGCGCCAACACGATCTCTATCTTCGACGGCACCGACCAGCAAGAGCAGAATCACCAGTTGACCTTCTTCTGGTATCTCGGCTGCGGTGTCGGACGCCGGGGCGATTTCGCGGCATCGATGGAAGTACCGGCACGCGCGAAGGAGAAAGTCGCTCATTGCCGCGTCATGGGCGACGGCAAGTATCTGAAGGTCTACGTCAATGAGACCCGCGTTGCCAACATCCCGAATTCCACCTTCGGACGTTCCAGCAGCTTGCCGGTACAAATCTGGGCGGACGAAAACGCCCCGCTGATGATCACCAATCTGCGCATCGCGGCCGGTGGCAAGAAGATCATGTATGATCAGTTGATGGCCGAGGGCAAGGTGGTGACCCAGGGGATCCTATTCGCCTCCGGCAGCGACGAAATCAAACCGGAGTCGACGCCAACGCTGAAAGAGATCGGGACGATGCTGAAAGATCATGCCGATCTGAAATTGTCAATCGAAGGGCACACCGACAATGTTGGAGACGACGCCAGCAACCAGACTTTGAGTAACAATCGCGCCGCTTCCGTCAAGGCGTACTTAATTGAGAAATACAGCATCGATGCAGCCCGCCTGGAAACCAAGGGCTTCGGCGAAACCAAGGCGGTCGATTCCAACGACACACCTGAAGGCCGGCAAAACAACCGACGTGTGGAACTGATTAAGTTGTAGCAACCTCAGAACCAAGGACTCCAAGGCCGATTCTCCCCGAATCGGCCTTTTTCCCTCAGCTCGCGCAACGACATTTATAATTGACAATATAGAACGTTTTAGTATACTATCGAAAGTGGGGATTCACCGTGAGTGGCATGATTCGCTACTGCATGTTGCTGAGAACGCGCTCTTGTATTCGCATCGCCTGCGCCCGCAACTGAGGCTCTTACTGGACCCTGCGCGACCAATCTCCTCAAAGCGAAACTAAGTAATGAAATTCTTCGCGATTGGAGCAAAAATGAGATCTTGGTTAGCGATCGGCTTTTCGGCACTGATGCTGGCGGGTGCAGCCCAAGGGCAGATTACCATCAATCAGAGCGATTATCCCCAGACCCCCGGGACGATCTTTCGCTCGACGCAGCTACTGCAGAATGATGCGACCGCCTGGACGATTGCCAGCACGGGCAGCGGCGGCGGTAATACCTGGGACTTCAGCGCCGTCGGGTTTTCGTTCGGGTTCTTTCAGAGCACGGTGGTCGACGCCGACACGACACCGGGCCATGAGTACTTTCCCACCGCCAGCCGAGCCTGGGACACCTTCGGACTGACTTCCTGGACATTCTTCAGCACCCCGACCAATGAGATCGTATCGTACGGCTTATTTTCAACTTATGGAGCGAAGCCGGACACGATCAAAATCATCTATGATGCACCCTCGTTACAGACGAAATTCCCCATCACGGGGAATTCGACCTGGATCACGAAGTTCAGTTACACGACTTCCCATTACGATTTGGACGGCAGCTTGCTTTATACGCAGACAGTGAAGGATAGCATTAAATGGGAATGTGACGCCTGGGGAACAGTCAGATACGGCAGCAAGGAAGCGTCGGCGATCCGGTGCCGGGGCACATGGCACATCACCACGACCACCATTTACGAGGGTTTGCCGCTGGTTGAGTTCTCATCGACAAACGAGGTCTGCCAGTTCTTTACGAAAGAATACGATGTCGCCATCTCGCTGTCGCGCACCGAGTCGTTGGGGTCTGTGTACTATAGCGGCGCCGGCCAGTATCCGTTTGTCGCCACCGCGACGCCCGTATACGAAGTGGATGCGGAAGTCGTGCCGACTGAGTTTTCAGTCAGCCAGAACTCGCCAAATCCCTTCAATCCGGAAACGACCATTCGCTATTCGATCGGGAAAGCGTCGACTGTGCGGTTCGAAGTCTTCAACCTGCTCGGCCAGAACGTCTGGCATGAGGATTTTGGCGTGCAGGCACCGGGCTCATATGAACTCCACTGGTCGTCCGAGAATTCCCAGGCAGGTCAATTGCCATCCGGTGTCTATCTGTATCGTGTGACCGCCGGCGACAAGTCAGTGTCGCGTAAAATGATATTGCTGAAATAGACACCGCTGCTGAGCCGATCTTTAAGAGGATGTCCTGATTGGCATCCTCTTTTTTTGGAGGGGATTAGTGCACCCATACCGTCGGCGACTTCTTCTGTTCAAACTGCTTGCGCACCAAAAGGAAATTTCGTAAATCGACAGCCGCGTGGATGCGCTGTCGAACGGCGCGAGCGAGTATGGCAAGGAAGAAGTAGTGTCAGGATTCATCAATCTCTTGGCGGAAAACCCGCTCCTGCTCCTGTTTACAGTTATTGGTCTGGGCTATCTCATCGGCAACATCAAAGTATTCGGCTTCAATCTCGGCATCGCTGCTGTCCTGTTCGTCGGTATTGCCTTCGGCGCGATGGACCGGCGACTGGCACTTCCGGAGTACATCTACATCATCGGGCTCGTGATGTTTGTTTACCCGCTGGGACTACAGGCGGGACCGGGATTCTTCTCCTCGTTCCAAAAACGCGGGGTCCGCTTTAGTCTGATTGCCGTTGGCGTTCTGACCCTGGGGGCGGTCGTGGCCGCACTCATGGGCAACATCATGGGGATGTCGGCGCCGAGCATCGCCGGGCTGTTTTGCGGCGCGTTGACCAACACACCGGCGCTGGCGGCGGCAGTCGAGGCGGTGAAAAACCTGTCGGGAAGCTATCCGCCGGAGTTGACTGAGCTGTACATGCAGAGCCCGGTCGTGACCTATGGTCTGGCGTATCCCTTCGGCGTATTTGGCGTGATCTTGTGGCTCTACGTATTTGCGAAGATCTTCAAGGTTGACTACCACAAGGAGGCAAGCGACCGGAGCAGCGGCGACGAGGCCGAGGCCATCGTTACGCAGACCTACAGGATCACCAATCCCGCCGTCAATAACAAGAGTGCTGGCGAGGCGCTGGAATTGCTCGGCAATCCCGGCTTCACCTTGAGCCGCGTAAAGCGTGGGGACGAAGTGCTGATTGTCCAGCCGCAGACAGCGCTCAAGCTCCACGACTTGGTTGTCGCCGTCGGCCCGCCCTCGGCACTCGAGCGCGCCCTGGTGCTGTTTGGCGAGAAAAGCGAGGAATTGGTCGCTCAACGTCGCGACGATACCAGCTACGTGCTGCTGTTCGTGTCCAACAAGGAGATCGTCGGAAAAAGCATCAGTGAGTTGCGCGAGCAAAAGCCGTTTCCGGGAGCGATCACGCGCATCCGCCGCGCCGGCTTCGAATTTGTGCCGCAGCCGGAAACCGTCCTCGAAGTCGGCGATCGCATCATGGTCGTTGTCGAGCGTCATCAAGAAGAGCGTGTCACCAAGTTCTTCGGCAACTCCGTGCAGGCGCTCTCCGAAACCGACTATTTGTCGCTCTCGTTGGGGATCGTGCTGGGCGTGTTCGTCGGCATGATTCCGTTTCCCCTGCCCGGAGGAGGCGCCTTCAAATTGGGTTTCGCCGGCGGTCCCTTGGTAGTTGGTCTGATCTTGGGTCGGCTGGAACGCACCGGTCCAATCCAGTGGGGCTTACCTCATGCCGCCAACCTGGTGCTGCGCCAAATCGGGTTGGTGTTCTTCCTTGCCGCCATCGGCACCAAGGCCGGCTACGGATTTGGCGAGACGTTTCAAGCTGGTTCATGGGCGCTGTTTCTTGCCGGCGGTCTGATCACAACGTCTGTCACGATCGCCACGATTCTGGTCGGTTATCGCTACCTCAGATTGCCGATGCTGGGTGTCATGGGCATGATGTCGGGTATCCAGACTCAGCCGGCTTGCCTGGCATACGCCAATCAACAGGCAGAGAGCGATCTGCCGAACGTCTGGTATGCTACCGTGCAACCGGCCTCGATGATCGCGAAGATCATGCTGGCCCAGATCATCGTCACGACTCTCATCCTCTGAGGACGATTCTCGGCTCACTCCCATTGATGGAATTGACACTTCTTCAAGCCGGGCTGCTGTTTCTGGCAGCGTTGATCGCCGGATGGATCGATGCCATTGCCGGCGGCGGCGGCATGATCACACTCCCGTCGCTGCTGGCGGTCGGATTGCCCCCGCACCTGGCTTTGGGTACAAACAAGCTGCAGTCGACATTCGGAAGTTTCACCGCGACGTACAGCCATGTTCGCCGGGGTGTCGTCGATCTGCGCGACGCACTCTGGGGAATCGTCGCAACGGGAGTTGGCGCCGGGCTGGGTGCCCTGGTCGTGCAACGGCTGAAATCGGAATTGCTGGAAGCGGTCATCCCGTTCCTGTTACTCGGACTGGTGATCTACTTCGTCCTCTCGCCGCGTCTGGGCGAGCGCGATTCTGTCGCCAAAATGCGGCCGATTCCTTTCTTTGTCGGCTTCGGATTGCTGATCGGGTTCTACGACGGATTTTTCGGTCCGGGAACAGGCTCCTTTTGGGCGATGTCGTTTGTGATGATTCTCGGCTTCAACCTCGTAAAGGCGACCGGCTATACGAAGCTGATGAACTTCGTTTCCAACATTATGTCTTTGCTCGCCTTCGCAATCGGAGGCCATGTCGCGCTTACGATCGGTCTACTGATGGGAATCGGGCAGATGATTGGGGCGTACATCGGTTCCCACCTCGTCATCACTCGGGGCGCCAAGTTCGTTCGTCCGATTCTGGTCGCAGTCGTCCTGCTCACAACGGCTAAGTTGTTGTATGACAACTTTAAGTAGCGCTCGTATCCCCTTGTTCTGTAGCCTGTTATAGGCTGTGAGGTTAGGATTCGAATAAAGAATAGCACTCAAATAATGAACTAACTTGCTCGATGATTGGTATTGGTAGTAATATGCCGCAACGAGCGAAAGTTGTCGTAAGTCAAATCATTGCCGCATTGGCGGTTCTGGCGCTTCTGCCCGGATCACTAATGGCTGCGTCGAGCGTCATTCGCGATCACGCGGAGGTCATGCTGGTTTGCGATCGCGAGGCGATTGCCCCGGGCGATACTTTCACCATCGGTCTGCGCATGAAGCTCGAGCCGGAATGGCACGTCTACTGGACGAATCCGGGCGACGCCGGTTTGGCGCCGCGCGTGAATTGGACGCTCCCGGAGGGATTCTCCGCCGAGCCGCTTGAATTTCCGGTGCCCAAGCGAATTCCCGCGGGCCCATTGATGAGTTTCGGTTACGATGGGGAGGTGGTCTTCCTGTCGCAGCTCGTCGCCGCTCCCGACATCAATCCCGGCGCGCATGCCACAATTCGTGCTGACGTAGACTGGCTGATCTGCCAGCTGGAGTGCATCCCCGACGAAGCCGTGCTGGACCTGGAGATTCCGATCGAGAGTACGGCAAAAGTCAACGATTCATGGCGGTCCCGCTTCGTTAAACTCAGAGCGAAGTCGCCGACCACCAGCGAGGATTGGGATATTGCGGTCAGGCTCTTGCCAACTGAACTTGAACTGTCAGCGACCCGTCTGTCGCCTTCCGCAACTATGCCGAGTTCAGTGCACCTCTATCCCGAGCGCAAAGGCATCATTGAGAACGCAGCGTCGCAAGATCTCTCTGCAACGGCGGACGGCTTCATTCTGCGCGTGCCCAAGAACAAGATGTTCCTCGACTCCTTGACCGAGTTACATGGTTTGCTCGTTGCCGATGCCGACTGGCTCGGCTCGGGGCGAACGGCCCTTCAATTCGTCGCGCCGGTCACGATGGCTACCGACTCACCACCGGTCGTCGCTGCCGTCGACCTTCCGATTTGGCAGGTGCTGCTCTTCGCGTTTGTCGGCGGACTAATCCTGAATCTGATGCCCTGCGTGTTGCCTGTGCTGTCGATCAAAGTTCTCGGCTTCATTGAGCAGGTCAACAAATCGCGCAGCTCAATCGCCGTACACAACCTGATGTTCTTGTTGGGAGTGCTGGTGTCCTTCTGGGCCTTGGCCGCATTGCTCCTGATACTGCAGGCCGGCGGGGAACACCTGGGCTGGGGCTTCCAGCTTCAGTCGCCCACGTTTCTGGTTGTCTTGTCGGCATTCATGTTCCTGATCGGCCTGAATCTCTTTGGCGTCTTCGAAGTCGGCACTTCGCTCACCGGAATCGGCAACTCCAGGTCAGCAGGTCGAATCGGCTCGTTTATCGCCGGCGTGACAACGACGATTGTCGCCACACCCTGCACCGCGCCCTTCATGGGCACCGCCTTGGGCTTTGCGTTGACGCAATCGGCCGTGGTTTCACTGGCAGTGTTCACGGCGTTGGGGCTGGGTATGGCAGCACCTTACATCATCGTCACGAGTTCGCCGGCCCTGTTGAAATTCGTGCCGAAGCCGGGACGCTGGATGGAAACGCTGAAGCAAGCGATGGGCTTCCTGCTAATGGCTACGGTCGTGTGGCTGGCATGGGTTCTGGGAATTCAAGCCGGCGCGACGGCGGTAGCGCTCCTTCTGGTGGCACTGCTCACTTGTGCTATCGCCGCGTGGATTCTTGGCCGTTGGGGAAGTCTGGCAATGGAAATGCGCCCGCGCCGGATCGCACAAATCAGTGCGGCCCTGGTCATCTTCGCCGGATTGGTAGGAGTCTCCGGAAATCTGCCGTCGGCCCAGGCTGCGGCTGTTATCGTCGGTTCCGAAGATGGGATTCAATGGGAACCGTTCTCACCGCAGCGGGTAGCACAACTACGTCAGGAAGGGCGGCCGCTGCTGATCGATTTCACTGCGGCCTGGTGCCTGAGCTGCAAAGTGAATGAGCAAGTAGCCTTCGGCTCCGGCCAGGTTCAGAAGCGGATTGACGAGCTGGATCTGGTGGCGTTGAAAGCAGATTGGACGGCGCGCGACGCGACGATTACGCGCGCGCTCGCGGAATTCGGCCGCAACAGTGTGCCGCTCTACGTGCTGTATCCGGGAAATCAGGGTGCACCAATCGTGCTCCCGGAGTTGTTGACGCCCGGAATCGTGCTTGAGGCACTCGCCAAGATTTAAGGTTAAGCAGGGTCAATCGTTACGCCCACGCGGTTGACGCCGGACTGGTCATGTGGGATTGAAAGGAAGACAACATGAGAAGACTGACGAAGATCGGAATCGTGTCACTCGTGCTGGCGCTGGCGGCGGGTTTGGCCGCTATCGCGCAGACCGGGACGCAGGATGTCGCGATCGGCGGTGTTGCCATTGATCAGCCCGCGCCCGACTTTACGCTCAAGGACATCGACGGCAAGGAGTACAAGCTGTCCTCGTTCAAGGGCAAGTATGTCGTGCTCGAGTGGGTCAACTTCGACTGCCCGTTCGTGAAGAAACACTACTCCAGCGGCAACATGCAGGCGCTGCAAGCCGACGCGACCAAGAAGGGCGTCATCTGGCTTTCGATCTGCTCGTCGGCGCCGGGCAAGCAGGGGCACTTTCCGATCGCCGATCTGAAGAAACGCATGGCGGCAGAAAAGGCTGTTCCGACCGCCTACCTGCTTGATGAAAGCGGAACCGTCGGAAAACTATATGGCGCCAAGACAACCCCGCACATGTATGTGATCGACTCGATCGGTAAGCTGCGCTATGCCGGCGCGATCGACGATATGCCGTCGACCAAGGTCGATGACATCCCGAAGGCCACTAACTATGTGCGAGCGGCTCTGGACGCCGTGACCAGCGGCCGCACGGTTGCCGTGAAGTCACAGACGCCTTACGGCTGCGCCGTCAAGTTCTAAGTCTCTTTAGCGGCCGGGGCGGCGAGTGATCGTTCCGGCCGCTTGCTTTTCTCATAAAAATGTGGACATTAACGCACGTTGACCGGTGAACCGGCAGAGATGGAGGAACCAATCATGCGCAAGACACTTCTGGCAGCCGCGGCAATTCTGTTGTTGGCGGCGACGGGACAGGGCGCGACAAGGACGTTTGGGGTACACGGCATCGGGCCGCGCGTCGGTTTGAGTATCGACCCGGATCAGGTGCATTTCGGCGGCCATCTGGATCTGGGCGATCTGGCGCCGCAATTGATGGTGTTCCCCAATGTCGAAGTCGGCATTGGCGACGATCTGACCATCGTCTCGCCGATGTTCGAACTGGATTACCGCTTCCGCGAAGACTGGGGAAGCTGGAATCCGTATCTCGGTGGCGGAATCGGACCCGTGTTCGTCTCTTCCGACCGCGGTCGCGATGACACGGAACTGGGATTGACGCTGCAGGGCGGGATCGCTCGCCGCATGACCTCGAATTCGGGTTTTATGTTTCTGGAGTTCAAATTGGGGCTGGCCGACTACCCGGATTTCCGCTTCACGCTGGGATGGTGTTTCGGCAGTAAGTAAATAGCGCCGACGGGCAGTTGTCGGTGTTGGGCAAGCTATTTCGGGTTCTGGCGATAAGCCAGGACCCGAACTTTTTCCAGCGTGATCAAGCCTTCCTTGACAATCCCGTCGAGGAGCCCCAGAAATGCCGCGATTTTCTCCGGGGCATCGACAATCTCGATCACCATGGGCAAATCTTCCGACAAGCGCAGGACCTTGGCGGTGTGGATTCGGCTATTGGCGCCGAAACCGAGCGTCCCGCGCAAAACGGTCGCGCCGGCCAGACCCTCTCGGCGGGCGATCTCGACGATCGCCTCGTACAGCGGTCTGCCGTCGAGGCGATCGCTTTCGCCGATAAAAATCCGCAGTAGTTCGGCTTCCTTAGGTAGCTGCATAAAGTCCTCTTACAATGAGCGCCCGAGATACAGGCCGAGAATCAGCGCTGCAATTCCAAGAACGACCTGGCCACCAAGATTGAGTGCAGCCAACAGCCATTCGGAATCGCGCAGCAATTCCTGGGATTCAAAAACGAGCGTGGAAAACGTTGTAAACGATCCGACGAATCCCACCAACAGGATCGTCCGCATTTCGCCACTGATCAGCAATCGTTCCTCCGCGAGCGGCCACAGCAATCCAAAGATGAAACACCCGAGGACGTTGACCACAAAGGTGCCGGCCGGGAAGACACCGCCATAGAGACGAAAGACCAGGCCGCTCAGGGCAAAGCGCGAAACTGCCCCCAGGGCGCCCGCCAGGGCGAGCATGCTGATCTTCACCACGAGGCTCATGATCGCTTTCCGACAAACTCCCGTCGCGCAAAGAGCAGAATCGAAGCGCACATCAAACAGAGGGCCCAGAGCAAGTAGTACGCACAGGCCTTCAGCATCGGCGCCACGCCCGGCAAGTCCGCGCTCATCACCTGCGCAAAGGAGAAGCCCAGGTCGCGCTCGATCGAGATGAGTCGGATGGACTTGCCGATCAGCGGCCAAAGACCGCGCGGCAATTCCGCCAGCTGGGTGCCCAGCGCGCTGACGATGTAATAGATCACGCCGAGTACCGTTGCCAGGAGCGGTCCCGAAAAGCTGGAGAAAAATAGCCCGATGGCAAAGGTGGAAATCCACGAGAATACCGTCTGCAACAGAAAGAGCATCGTTGGCGCCGGGATCGCAAAACGCAGAAAGATCAAATGGAACAGCGCATACACTGCCAACGACACCGCCAGAAACAGCAACAATGCATAGAACGAACCGAGGATCTTGCCGATGATCAGCTCAATACGCGAGAGCGGACGCGCCGCAAAGGTGAGCATGGTGCCGTCCTTGTAGTCCTGACGCCAGGTCGTAACGCCAAGGACGAGCGCCGCAATGTGACCCAGCCCAACCAGGACTTGGAAAAATCCGGCAGCGGTTTCGCTGCCGAGATTGACGCCGGACATGGCCGCCATCACAATCAGCGGCAGCAGCGTGACGAGCGCCACGAAGCCGCTGACGATCACAAACACCCAGATGATCTTGGAGGAGCGCAACTTCTGCAGGCGGTGCACGGCGAGTCTATGAATCATGCCGCTCGCCTCCTTGTACCAGCTCCAGGAACTTGCCCAGCAGGCTGGCCCGCACCGGTGCCACGGAGATGATATCCGCGCCGGCGGCAAGAATGCTCGACAAGGCCGAATCCTTGCTCTCGCGATTCTTGCAGATGATCACGGTGGTCTCATTCTCGGATGTCACCTCACCCAGTTGGGCGAGATGCTCCGCCAGCGGTTGCTCCCCGCCGCGGTAGACGATGCGCGAAGACGTGACGCCCGTATCGAGAAGATTCGCGAGCCGGTCGAACGCCAGCAGTTGCCCCTGATTGATGATCGCCACCGAATCGGCGATATCTTCAATGTCCGACAGGATATGCGTTGACAAGAAGATCGTTTTGCCTTCGGCCCGCAGCCGTACCAGCAGTTCCTTGATCCTGGCCTTGGCAATGGGATCCATCCCGGAGGTCGGCTCGTCCAGCACCAACACCTGCGGATCGGCGATCAACGCCTGCGCCAGCCCGATTTTCTGGGTCATGCCTTTGGAATAGTTGCGGATGCGAACCTTGCCGGCATCCGGCATCTCCAGGAACTGCAACAGCTCCGGGACATACGCCGCAACCTTGTCCTTGGCCGCGCCACCGAGTGCGCCGAAGAGCTGTAAAAAGCCGGACCCGGTGAGAAAGCCGTCAAAATTGAAGATCTCCGGCAGGAATCCGACCGGACGTCGGGCCTCCGGATTGCGCGTGTCGATGCCGAGTATCTGCGAATGACCGGACGTCGGATGCAGGAAGTCCATCAAGATGTGCATGGCGGTTGTTTTGCCGGCGCCGTTCGGCCCCAAAAACCCGCAAATGTGACCTTGGGGAACCTCGAAGCTGATCCCCTTGAGCGCTTCCTTGCGGTTGCCGCGCTCGCGGTAGGTCTTGGCGACATCAATGAAACGAATCGCGGGGATCACTGCTTGCCTCCGAACTGGAAACGAACTTCACCAGTGGGGCCGACCCGCTTGGACAACTCAACCAGGTTCTCGAGAGTGCCGATCAGATCGCCCGGTTGATAGCCTTCAACCGCAGTCAGGATCTTCCCGTCGGGGAGAAGTATCACTGTGAGCGGCAGGGAAGTGATCTGGAAGCGGTTCATAAACTCGCCGCGCGGGTGGCGGGCGAACGGTTGTCGGAAGTCGTCGTACGCGACGGCTCCGCGAATCGTCTCCAGCGAGTCGGCCACGTTGACCCAGAAGAATTGAATCAGCGAATCATACTTGCCGGACGATTGAAGTCCGGCGGCGTCCGCCAGAAGTTTCATGCTGCGCTCCGAGCCGGCCGCCCAAAAAACCAGACACGAGTACTTGCCGCTGGTATCGGGTAACGCCGCCACTCTGCCGTCGTTCATCTCAAATTCCAATCCGCGCGAGACGGATTGGCGGGAAACTTTGGTCTTGGTTTCGCCAATAATGAAATAGTTCCACGCCAGCACGCCGACGGCGCTGGCGATCATGATGTAGAGGTAAGACCGCGTCGGAATTTTGCGCCAAATTGTCATTTCAATGAGAAAGCTGTTGTTTGATCCGCGCGAGCACGATGCCGAGACCGTAGGTGATGATCCCGAAGCAGAGGCCAAGCGCCACGATCGACACCGCGGCGACCCTTTTCAGTTTCTCTACTGCTTGGTAAACGCCGTCGGAATGCAACAGCGCCGTGATGAAGTCGTTCTCGGTCGTCACTTCGCGCACATTGATCATCGTCAGCACCGCATACGCGATCCCCAACGCAACCAGCGGCATCAAAATTCCCATGAGCTTGTATAGCCGGTCGATGGTTGACTCCTTTCGTTGCCGAATCAAGGTTATGCGAAATGACGTGCTTCTACAATCAAAAAACAAAAAGAGCCGAGCGGCAAACAGCTGAAGTCATTCTGCGTCGGCTGGCTCCGGCCACGATACGACCTGGATCAGAAGAACTGCGACTTTGCCATGTACAGCGAGAAGTGACCGGTCTGTGGATTGAGGGCGATGTCGATGCGTCCAATCCGACCCAGCCATTGCTGAATCGCCCCGCGGAGACCGATGCCGATGGACCAGTAGGGGTCGCGAAATGCGGTTGAGGCGGCGCGCCAGCGTCCCCATATCGCGCCGTAATCGGCGAATATTGCCAACTGGCTATAAAAGGTGTGGCGATCCAGCACCTGCAATCGGATTTCCGCATTTCCGAACAGCAATTGGTCGCCACGTTCAATCTTGTCGGCAAATCCGCGAACATTGGTCTCTCCGGAAATCGCGAACGGCGGAACCCGCTCGTCTCGCGAGGACGTTCGATACGAACCGCGCAGGCCGAAATTGAACGGATGCATGATCCATAGCTTGCGCGCGGTGATCGAATAGCGCCATTTGTTGAAGCGCCCCTCTGGCAACTCATCGATCAGGGTGAAATCGTGACTGACATCCTGTCCTGTATACAAGTAGTGATCGAAGTAGACGCGGCCAAGGACAACGCCGAGCCCGGCAAAGTAGCGGGGATAGTCGATGGATGGGATGAAGTGGTTGACCGTCGTTTGGCCGTCGCGCAACGTCCAGTTCTCGCGATCGTAGCCGCCGGAAATGTGGGGATAGATCTTTTCATGCACTCGATGCCCGGCACTTGCAGTAATCGATTTGTTAAGATAATCGTAGTCGGCGGATTCACCGAGCCGGCCCAACGGCTGGATTTCGCGTTGATCGGCGAGGGAGAATCCCAGTGAGAGATCCTTCCCAAATGCTCGCGGTGCAATCAAGTAGAAAAATCCGGAGTTCTTACCTTCGTAACGGCGGTAAAGAACTCGGGGCTGGACAAAGTAGCCCAGGAAGTTTTTGTCCGCGACACCCACCGACCAGTCGATCTTGCCGTCGGTCGTGCCAAGGGACAGCAGGGGCTCGATTGTCCAAACCTCGCGAAGCGAGAACACTACATCGACGGAATCACCGCGATCTTCTACGAGCGGCTTGACGCGGGAGAAGATGCCGAAGCTTTCAATGCGCTGGCGGTCGCGATCCAGCTTCGCCAAGTCCAGAGTTGTCCCGACGTCGCTGTCAATCTCGCGCTTGAGAATGTAACGTCGTAATTTGAATTTGCCTTCAAACCGAATGCTGGCGATCGGCTTGCCGGAGCAATCAGAAGCTGGTGGCTGACTGCTGGCGGACGACGCCGCAAGCCCCGTGATCGCAAGTACAACGAAGAGGATAGAGGCGGGGAAGCGCTGGCGAAACATGCAGCGTACGGAATCTTTCACATCACGAACGTCCAGGAGTGCCGCATAGGTATGCTATCGCGGGGTTGCTCTAAACAACTGATTCACAGAAATTTAACAATTCTGGACGCGAAAAGTTGTAAAATACGTATGGGCAGGTACCGATAATCTAAAATAGGGAGGTAACACTAACTTATGCCAGCGCCCAACAACGATTCGAAGGTACTGATCGTCGACGACTTCGGCGATACCGCCAAAATCCTTGTCGAAATGTTCGACCATCTGCGCGTTGCCACCGACAGCGCCAACACCCCCGAGCAAGCGTTCCGCAAGGTTAATGAGCATCAATACCAGCTCGTGATTGCCGATTCGCGCATGCCCAAAGTGGACGGTGTTAGTCTGCTCAAGCAGATTCGCCGCAACAGCCCCGGCACCAAGGTCGCGGTGATGTCGACTTTCGACTCCGGAAACACGCACAAGATCTCGGTCGCTGACGGCATCGACTATTATTTGCCCAAGCCGGTCAAGTTGAAGCATCTCCAGGAAATGCTCGACGAACTGTCGTTGAAGCTGTAGCACCGTCTACTCAACAGCTCACAGATACATCGCCTTCCCATAATCGCCGAGATTGATGCCATTGGCAATGGCCACTGACTGCAACCGCCGCCAATTCGCTGAGTCACGTGAAAAGGGGCTTGCCGAATTCAGAAAATGATGTATACTGGCTGTTGTTACCTCCGGGTATCACTAGGAGAATACTGCAAAGAGCTTCTTGCTAACGACCGAAATAGAAGAATAATAGCGTGAGCCGGCAATCGGCCGGCGCGCTCTGGCGAGGTCTTAGCATGTGCGGAATCCTGCGACAATTTTGTATCTTTGGGTTAGTCCTCGCGATCGGCAGTGCGGCCGTCGCAGAATCGATTACCGCCCGCATTGCGGCGCCCCGGGGCGTTGAGCCGGGGAGTCTCATCGACTTGCGGATCCTGATGTCCTCGCCGCGGCAGCTGGGCGGCGTCGACTTCACCATTCGCTATAACGATAGTCTCTTCAGCTTCATTTCCGTTGAACAGGACACCGGACTGAACAACTGGGAGCTATTCCAGGCGGCACATGACGCGGCCAAGAACACTGTCAATATCTTCTGCATCGCCGACATCGCCAACGGCCCCATCATCCCTGACTCGGTCGATTTCTATCCGCAGGGGTCGATTGCCAAGTTCACGTTCTTTGTGGCGCCCAACTGGCTCGACAGCAGCCGGGAGGTCTTCTCATTTTATTGGGGACTCTGTGGCGACAACGCCGTCGCCAACAAGCGCGGCGATACGTTAATCGTGCTTAACAGCGTGCGCGACGATGATGGAATGCTGCTGTGGGTCGAACCCGACAATGTCAATTATCCGGAAAGCAACCGCATCCCCAACCTCGGCATGCCGGACAGTTGCTTGGTTGCCGCCGATCGCATCCTCTTCTTGGTCGATCTGCAATTTGGCGCGGCCGCGAATTATGCGATTTGCGGCGATGCCAACGCCGACGATCAGATCAATATTTCCGACGCCGTGCTCCTGATCAATTACGTCTTCGCCGGTGGGCCGGAACCGAATCCGCTGACCGTCGGTGATACCGACTGCAGCGGACAAGTCTCGATTTCCGATGCTGTCCTGCTGATCAACTTCATCTTTGCCGGCGGCTCCGGGCCGTGCGCTTCGTGTCCGTGAGCGCGCGGATCGCTATCGATAGCTAAATTTCGGCGCCCACTTGTTGACGCCGCGCGCCAATAGATCGAACAGCGGCCAAACCGCGCAGAAATCATCCCCGGGACCGAAATAGGCGTAGGCCACCCGGTAGATTTTGCCGTCGGGATTTCTAAAGAACGTCGACACCCCCGGCCAGGGCGCGCCCTGATCACTCTCGAAGTCCAGATCGTTGCCGAAGCTGGTCCCGGCATGGGAGTAAATCGGGAATTTCCAGCGGCGGCCGCGCGCAAATTCGCGCATGACCGCCGGCGGGTCGGGTGACACGACAACAAACGCGCAGCGATCGGCAAGGTGGGGGTACAGCCCGTTGAAGCCGTCGGCCCACATCGTACAGTAGGGACAGCGCGTCCCCATGTTGTGAATCAGAATCAACTCATCAGATTTACCGAACAGGCGGGAAAGCCGGATCTTCTTGCCGCCGCCCGCCGTGAATTCATAATCCGCGACCGGCTGCGGCCGCAGTTGCTGCCGCAGGACGACCAGCCGCCGCTTGTCTTTCTGAATCTGTTTCTCCAACCGATCGACGTCGCGTTTGGTGGGCGGGGATTTCTTCGTTGCCATTGCAGAACCTCCTCATGACTCCTTTGCGTTTGCTCTGAGTATAGTCAAATCCAACTCAGCGGAAAAGTGGTGCACCGCACTAAATGAGTTGGCGAAGTCGGCGGGCTTTGCGATATTGCCGCCGGAGAATCGATGGCCCCATCCCCGATCGACGCAAAACCGCAGACTCCGCTCGGAAGCCAACTCGAACTGCTCGCGGGAGCAGTGTTGATCAGCTTCTCCGCCGTGTTTGTTCGCCTGGCGGCCGTAGGGCCTTCGGTGGCGGGGTTCTATCGCATGGCTTTCGGCGCCGTCCTGCTGCTCGCCATCGTCCTGATCAGCCGCACCAGAATCTGGAACGGCTGGCGCGATTTCAATCTGGCCGTGCTGGCCGGGCTGTTTTTTGCCGGTGACCTGACCTTTTGGCATCGCAGCATCGGTTATGTCGGGCCAGGGCTGGCCACCATCCTTGCCAATTTTCAAGTTTTCTTCGTCACGATCTTCGCGATTGTCATTCTCAAAGAAAGACCCGGCTGGCGGATTTACGTTGCCGTGCCGCTCGCTCTGATCGGTCTTTTCTTGTTGGTTGGCACCCGTTGGCAGGAGTTGGGCGAATCCTACCAACTCGGCGTGATTCTGGGATTGGTGACGGCACAATTCTACGCCGCCTATGTCTTGACCTTGCGCAAGCTCCAGTCGCGTTCCGGCGGAGCCTCCCCGATGGCGAGCATCATGATTTCATCTTTTGTCACGGCTGCCGCCACCGGCATGATCGCGCTGATCATAGGCGAGAGCTTTCGCATCGCCGAGGCCGACAGCCTGTTGTGGTTGATCCTCTACGGCATCTGCGGGCAGGTCCTGGGCTGGGTGCTGATTACCCGAAGCATCAAGCACATCGCCGCGGCGCGGGTATCACTGACATTGTTGTTGCAGCCGACGTTGTCGTTCGTCTGGGACTTAATCTTCTTCGATCGCCCGACCCGGGCAATTGAAATCGTCGGTGCTCTGGTGGCGTTGGCTGCGATCTACTTGGGGTCGGCCAATCCCCGGCTCAGAAAAACGTGATTGACACGTCAGCCCTGCGGATCATAAACTTGGAGTGATGATGACTATGATCGGTCGCTGCTCCGCCACGCTCGTCATCCTGATGGCGGTGACCATACTCTCGTGTTCCGATGAAGGTACCAAATCGAAGAACAACCCGCCGGAACGCCCCCACGATCCGGTGCCGGCCGATGGCGCCGCCGCCCAGGCCGCTTACCTTACCTTGATGTGGCAGTGCCTCGACCCCGAAAGTGATATCATCTTTTATGACGTCCTGATCGATACGGTCAATCCGCCGGTCAAAAAGCTGCCGCAATTACGTGAAGTCCGGGAGGTCGAGGTTGCCGTCAGTCAGGGTCGCCAATATTTCTGGCGCGTGCTGGCTTTCGATACCACCGGCAATAGCAATATCTCGCCGGTGTGGAGCTTCCGTACCGGCACGTTTACCGACGGCTGGTCTACCCGCGCATCGCTTCAGACTGCGCGCATCGGTGCGATGGGAGGGGCGGTCGCCGGCAAGATTTATGTCTTCGGCGGGATCGGCTTCGAAGGCAATCTGCGTTCATCCGAAGAATACAATCCGTCCACTGATTCCTGGCGCTACACTGCCGACCTGCCCACGGCGCGTGCCTATGGCGCGGCTGTAACCCTTGACGGACAGATTTACGTGATCGGAGGAACGCCCGCCGGGACGCTGGTCGACCGTTACGATGCTCACACCGACACTTGGGAACCGGCAGCGCCACTCCCCACGCCGCGATCCCGCTTTGCCGCCGACACGGCCAACGGGCGCATCTACGTCCTTGGCGGCTACGAAAACGATCTGCCGATTCTGGAGTACGATCCATCGGCAGACCACTGGCACTCCATCGCTTCGCTCACATCTCCCCGCAACGGCTTCTCGGCCACGACTCTTGCCGGCAAAATCTATCTGGTCGGCGGCTCGTCAGCGACACAACCCTGGCTCGACCGCTGCGATCGCTTCGATCCCGTCACGTACGGCTATGGACCGCGCGCGGCGATCCCCAGCTTTCGCCGCGACCACCGCGCCATCGCGCTCGGCAACCTGATCTATGTCACCGGCGGATTCAACTCGATCACTGTACACAAGTTCTTTGCCTCGCTGGAGGTTTACGATCCGGTGGCTGATACCTGGCGCACCAAAAGCTCGATGACAGCGCCACGACATGATCATGTCGCCGTTGTGATGGATGGTTGGATTTATTGCATCGGCGGCCTCACCGACGCCGCCCCGGACATCTTAACAAGTGTAGAAGTCTATAACCCCATACAGGATCCATGAAGAGACCAACAAAAACCACAACAACACCAACCAGCGCGCATCACACTCGCCCCTGGCACGATGCTGAGCGCCATTTGGCCAGGACTGACAAGCGCTTGGCCCGGGTTATCCGCGCCATCGGACCATGCGGCCTGACTCCGTCGCGCGGCGGCTTCGAATTCCTGGCGCGCTCAATTGTGTTTCAGCAATTGTCACTCAAAGCCGCCGGGACGATCTTCCGTCGACTGAAAGATCTTCTGGGTGGCTGCGTGACGGCGAATCGGATGCTGGAATTGTCACCGGCGCAGATGCGTACCGCCGGGATTTCACGCCAGAAGGCAACGTATCTGCACGATTTGGCCCGGAAAGCGATTTCGCGCGATCTACCGATCGCGCGGCTGCCGCGACTTTCCGATGAACGGGTCCGCGATGCCATCACTAGCGTGAAGGGGTTGGGCGCGTGGAGCGCCGATATGTACTTGATCTTTGTTCTCAACCGCCCCAATATCCTGCCCACCCTCGACGTCGGCGTACGCAACGGTGTCGAACTGGTCTACGGCATCCGACCGGATGCCGAGCAGTTTGCGGCTCTGCAGCAGCTCTGGGCGCCATACTGCTCGATCGCTTGTTGGTATCTGTGGGCGGAGAAGAATCGCCGTAAGCCCCGAACCCGGAAGCGCCCGTGAATTCAAAGGCGACGACCCGTTCGCCGCGAGCGCTCGTCAGCGGCGCCACTTCCGGGATCGGCCGCGCTTTGGTTCTTCGACTGGCCGCCGCCGGTTATCGTATCGCCGCCATTGGCCGCCGCCGTGAGCGGCTCGACGAACTCAAGGCTTGCTTTCCCGACGTGATAATCACTCGCGCTGTCGATCTGCGCGATCTCAAAGCACTCCCGGATGTTCTTGATCAATTGGTGAGCGAATTAGGCGGACTCGACCTGTGCGTTGTCAATGCTGGGATCGGCTTTCGCAATCCGGAATTGGAGCCGGAGCAGGAGTTGGAAACTGTCGAGGTGAATGTAGGAGCGTTTGTTCTCATGGCCACCTGGGCGGCAAACCTATTCATGCGGCAGGGAAGCGGCCATATTGTCGGGACCAGTTCGGTGGCCGCATTTTGGGGCAATGGCCGGGCGCTTGCTTACAATGCGTCGAAGGCGTTCGAACTGCGATATCTTGAGGGCTTGCACAATAATCTTACCCGCCGCGGTATATCCGTTACTGACGTCCGGCCCGGGTTCGTAGCGACCGAGATGACCGCCGGGCGCAGCGACATGTTCTGGGTATCGACGCCTGAAAAGGCCGCCGAGCAGATCTATCGCGCGATCGTGAAACGCAAACGCGTGGTCTACGTCACGCGCCGCTGGCGCTTTGTCTCCTGGCTGATGATGCTGGCCCCGTATCAATTATATCGCCGTCTGACGGTTAAAGACTGAACTGAAATCAACAAAACAATAGCGAAGCTGGAGGAAATCTGAATGGCAACCTATATCATCTTGAGCAAGTTGGGCCCGCATGCGTTCGACACGCCGGACGGCTTGCGCGGCATCGCGACGCTGGTGCGGGAAAAGCTTCGAGCCGAATGTCCAAAGGCGAAATGGGTCCAAAGTTACGGTTGCATGGGTAGCTACGACGTCGTCGATATCGTGGAATCGGATGACCCGCAGCAGATTGAGAAGGCGGTGATGATCATCCGTGCCCTCGGGCGATCCACCACCGAAACGCTTCTGGCAACCCCCTGGGACGACTTCCTCAAGGCCCTTTAAGGCCTGAAGCACGAAGCCTGCGGACTCGCGCCCGCAGGCTCGTTGGGTGAGTGGAGGGATTATGACCAAACCCGCAAAAGGGGGGTGTTCGGATAAAGGCCGTCAATTGGCTGCGCGTTCCTTGGAGCAGATGCGAAGTGATCCAACTGATTTCCTTTACAGTGCTTAAGACGCGAAGAAGGGGATTTTGTTTAATCCTGGACCGTATAATTGCTGGGTCGAAGTTGTCAGCACCACTGTCGCGACCTATCGACCAAAACCGTTGACAATTAACGATTTTGTGCTATCATAATTGAGTACCCGCGGTTTTCGCGGCTTTTTTATCGAGGTAAGTTAAGATCCCAATGTTACGAAGCCTTATCGCTTGCGCGGTCCTGGCGCTGGCTGCTCTCTGGTCGAACCCGGCCCTGGCGGTCGGTCCCCAGTCGCCGCGCGCTTATGCCGCCGCCGATGGGATTGTCGGCACGATCTCCGAGTTCTTGGTGGTACCGGACAACGACACTGTCGGGGCTATGACCGACTACCGGCTTAAATTCATTCTCGACAACGACTCGTTGCCGTCGGGAGCGATGCTCGAACTCGATTTTCCAGCTTATTTTGACATCAGTGAGATCGATTCCATCACCTGCTCGAATAACGATGGTGATAGCAGCCAGATGAGCGTCGTTAGTTACGAGTTGGAGGGGCTCCATGTATCGGTCCAACTCGATTCCGTCGAGAATCACCCCGAGCCCGGTACTCAGATTACTCTCACAATCTACGGTCTCGTAAGTCCGACGACGGCGGATACCTATCAGGTGCTGCTCGCTGTCGTTCGCGCCGATGGGCAATTGGTGGCGCTACCGCGCTTGTCGGAGCCGTTCACCCTGAAGCCGGCGCCGCTCTCACAGTTTGCGATCTCGCCGAAGGGGCTTCAGCAGATCCATGCCGGCGAGTCGATCGTCTACTCCGTGAGCCGAAAGGATCAGTACGGCAACAACGTCCCGGGTGGGGCGGTGACGTGGGGCGTGATCGGCTCGGCGGGGACCCTCCAGGGTAATACCTTCGTCGCGCAGTTTGTCGGCGCCGCGAAAGTGTTCGCCTCCTATCAGACCTTCGCCGATACAACGGCTTACATTTATGTGCTTCCCGGTGAAATTTCCTATTTTGATCTGAGCGGCGGAGCCGATAGCGCCGTTGCCGGCCAGTTCTGGAAAGCGGGTGCGGATGACATCGTGGTTACCGCCCGTGACCTCTACGGCAACGTCTGCACGGACTTCGACGGCGCCGTCTATTTCAATGCAAGCGATCCCACCGCAACTCTGCCTTACACCTCGGCTTCACCGTATACTTTCACTGTCGACGATCAAGGCGTGCACATCTTCCCGGGCAACGGGTTCCGCTTTACCCGCGCCGGTCGGCACATGTTGTCGCTGATGATGAACGGGGAAGAAAAGAGGTCAATCTATCCGATTGCGATTATCGCCGCGGCGCCCACCAACTACAGTCTGAATGTGCCGACCTCTGCGGTCGCCGGCGTTGACTTCCAGGTTCAGATTAGCGGCGCGGTCGATGCGTTCGGAAACTCCGTTTCGGGGCGCACCGACATCTCGCTGCAGTCCGGTTCGGGCGCCTCGCCATCCGGCGTCTTGCCGTCTTTGCCGTCGTTCTATGTACAAAACGGTTCCGGCAGCGGCACTGTCCGGCTGGTCAAGAGTGGAAGTACCACGCTCGTAATCAGTCTGAGCGGTGTTATCGGTGTCCGTACCGTCTCAGTTTCGCCGGCAGCCACGGTGCGTTTTCGCTTTGAGATGGATCCCACGCAACCAATCAATCAGACCTTTGTCGGCAAAGCCCGGCTTACGGCGCTCGATGCCTTTGACAACGTCGCTGTCGGCTTCAGTGCCTTCACTGACACCGTAACGATTACATCCGATGGCGCCGGCACAATGTTTAACAATGTTCTCGGCGCACCCGACGCGTTCCTGGCCGGTATTTGCGACTTGACTCGCCTCGGAACTCGCTACGACGGTCTCGAGAGTTACGTCCGCTTTACGGCGACCTCTAAGAGTGGTATCACGGGTCAATCACCGGAGGTCGGCTTGTCGCTGCTAAAGATCACTCGCGGCGAATTCGCGCAAGAGTATCGTTACCTGGGTGAGCAATATAGCTTCAGCTTGACCGTCGCAAATTTTGGCACCCAACCAGCCACTGTGAATGCGATTCGGCTCTACGGCAACGGTTCGCGACTCCAGCCGGTGTCGATCTCGCCGCCGCTAAACCACGAAATCGCGCCCTTGACCAACGAGGTCTTCACAATCACTGGTGTCGTTCCGAACCTCCCGAACCAGGTTTTGACCGCCGATGCCGTGTTCGCGGCGATATTGGGAACCGGGACCGTGAAGGATTCCGCCACCGCGCTTGACCAATTGACGATCTTGCCGGCCGAGGGCGTTTCGGTCGTTGGCGGGACTCTGACGCCGGTCCAGGTAACTGCCGGACGCAGCTATGCCTTCGCGATTACCGTGCGCAACGAAAGTGACGATGACCTGCGCCTCGCGACGACTACGAACTTGTCGATCCCGTTCGACGGCGGCACCGACCTGAATCTCCAGTTGCCGGCCACGATCGTTGTCGAAAGCAATGGCGGCACGACCCAGCTCACTTTCCCAACGGCGGATCTCCCCGAAGTTGATTCGCAGACCGTCGCTACGATCAGTCTCCAATTGACTGGAACGCTCGGAACTGTTGCATTTGACCAGACTTTCCCCGTCGCTGACGAGCTTCTGATTCAGACACCCCCGCAAATTGACTATCGCGTCGGAACCCTGGCACCGGACGTGCTCTATCGCGGTACCGACGTAGCGTTCTCGATGGGTATCACGAATTCCGGCACCGGGACGCTGGCAGTCGATTTGGCAGCCTCCGGCCTGACGCTATTTGCCGGTGAGCGCCAGTTCACCGCGCGCCCCGATGCGAACTCCTTGCAGCTCTTGCCGGGAGACGCCAACCTCCTGTTCAAGTCGATTACGATCCCACTGGACATCGGCACAGAAATTGACTCGTTCGTCGTGGCCGTGAGCGGGACAACAAATGGGCATCCCGAAGGCTCGCATTTCACGATTCCCGGCTCGGCCGTCGCGATCCCGTTCGGCGCCGCGGTCAAACTGATGTCGGTCGCGCTCGAGATGCGCAATCCGCCGTATGTCAACCTGGGTCAGTCATTCAAGCTCTTGGTTGGCCTCCGTAATACCGGCGATGAGCCCCTGTCCGACATCAAGCTTCGCCTGGCCAGCAATGGAAGCTCGAATTTCGCGCCCGACAAGACCATTCTTGAACTCGGCGTTGCCAAGGACACAACCGTCGAGTATTCCATCGAAGCGGCATTTCAGTCGACGATCTCCGAGTTGTTCAGCGCCACCGTTCTCGAGGCCACGGGTGCAACCTCAGGTTTGGCCGCGCTGGTCGAAAGCCCGCAGGGAAGTCCGACGGCGGTGGTGGTTATCCAGACGCCTGCCAACCTGAATCTCGAAAGCCAGATCGCGGCGCCGGTCTCGGCCCAGGACGGGATCGTCGGACTGGGTGAATCGTTCTCGATCGCCGCCAGCGTGCTGAATGCCGGACAGTCGACTGTCGGCAGCGGCGAATTGACCCTGTCAGTGGTCGAAGGCGACTTTGTCATCAATGGCACAGCCACCAAGCCGTTTTCTGTCGCCGAGCAACTTGAGTGGACGATTTCGGCGCCGCCGGATGACGACACCGGGACAATCGTAATTGCGATCACCGCAACTCCGAACGACGACAACCTCGGCAGCGCCGCACGACTGCTCGATCGTGCGGATACGATTCGTGTGATCTGCTCCGAGAGTCAGGTGGCAATCGGTATCGACTTCACCGCGCCGCCGCTGCAACTGCTGACACCGGGGAAAAGTTACGATGTGCTCAACCTGAGTTTTGACATCGTCGGCGAGGCGGAGCAGCCTTATCTGACTTTTTTGGAGTTCGAGATTCATAACCGCAACGACGAGATCGTCGCACCCGGCACCGTCCTGTCCGGCGCTCAATTGAACTACAACAATCAGGGCAATCTGGCCGGTGTCATCGGCGAGACCGCGGTTCGCTTCAATCTCGGCAGCGGCTACGGGATCCCGCGTTCTGGGACTCTCAGCCTCACGATTGCGGCCAATCCGGAGCTGCAGGACTTCAGCCTCTATCTTGATTCGAATTCGATTGCGGCAGCCTACGAGACCGCCGCCGGCACCAAACCCGTGCCGATCTCCGCGCGGTTTGCCTCCGATCTGATGATCGAACGCCAGTTTACGTTGGTCGCCCAGGCCCTCTCGCAGTCGTTCTTCTGCTATCCCAACCCGTTCTCGCCGGTTCATGAACGCGCCGCGCTCGTCTACAACCTGAGCACGGCACGATCGGCGACGTTGAAGATCTATACCCTGCACGGCGAGGAAGTCATTACACGTGAAATTCCGCCGCCGGCTTCGTTGGCCGAACCAGTGACGGTCTATTGGGACGGCCGCAATCAGGACGGCCAGATCGTCCTTAATGGCGTTTATGTCGCAGTGCTTTCGGTCGCCGGCGAAGGCGAAGTTCGCACCAAGATTGCGGTGGTGAAGTGATGAAACGCGCACCGTTACTGATATTGCTGGCTTTGTTGGCACTGTCTTTGAGTCCGGCTGTGTTTGCCGGCACGGGAGCCGGCCTGACGCCGATCTTTAATTCCGGCGCCGGCGGGCGGGCGCTGGGGATGGGCGGCGCCAATGTCGCTCTTGCCAACGACGCCTCGGCGATCTTCTGGAATCCGGCGGCGCTGACGAATCTCAGTGATCGCTCTCTGTCTCTTATGCATTTGCCGCTGCCCGAGGGTACGAACTACTCGTTTGCGGCCTTCGGCTGGCCGACGCTCGACTATGGCACATTCTCGGTCGGAGCATTCCTCCTGCGCACCGACGACATCGAACGCCGCGATTCTCAGGGCCGCCTCAACGGCACCTTCAGCTCCAGCGAGCAGCTGTTCCTGATCGGTTACGGCAAACAAGTCAATCGCTACATCGCTTTGGGAGCGACCCTGAAACTGTATGGCCAGGATTTCGATAATCAGTCCGCCTACGGCGGCGGTGCTGACGTCGGCTTGCGTGTCGCCCTGAGCGAAAAACTGCACCTCGGTCTGAACGCCCAGAATCTGCTCGCGCCGGAAATTCGTCTCGATCGCGATGCCGAAAACCTGCCGATCAACTTCAAGGCCGGTGCCGGCATTATCCTGCCGATCTCCGATGGCCGTCATCGTCTGTCGCTCGAGGTTGACGTCGACAAGACTGAGAACGTCGATCCACTGTTCCATACCGGTGCCGAATTCGCGATCCTCAATCACTATTTTCTCCGCGCCGGTTACGACGTTGACCAGGTCAATCTGGGTGCCGGATTACGAGTGGGATTTGCGCAATTCGGCTACACTTTCAGAACTCAAGACTACTTTGATGCCCAACACCGCTTCTCCGTAGACATCTCTCTGGGGGGTTCGCAGGAGTCGATGCTGGCGCAACGCGAAAACGAACGGCGCGCGGCCGCCGAACAACTTGCGCGCGAGACGCGCGAACGCGATCTGAACTTCGCGATGACCCAGGCGCGCTATTTTTATCAGAATGGCATGTATGATTCCGCCGAAGTGTACTATGAGAAAGTCTATGTGCTTGCTGATCAGGGGGACGAAGAAGCATCCCAGCGTCTTGATGATATCGAGCAGCGTCGCACGCAAGAGCTGACCGAAACTGTCCGGGCCGGAGTGCTGGCGGAAACTGATTCCCTCAAGGCGGAAGAAGTCTTCGCCGATCTGCGCGAAGCCCTGAATCTCAAAGACCTCGACGCCGCGGCCGTGACGCTGTCGCGCTTGCGCCCCGCCTTTGGTGATGATCAGCGTTTTCAGCAGGGCGAAGCCGAGTATAATCTGCTGACCACCGACCGAATCGATGTTCTCCGCAATGAAGCCGCCGGACAGGTTGCGGCCGGACGACTGAGCGAGGCTGCCGTGCGTTACGGCGAAATCCTCAAGTTGAATCCCGACGACCAGGCGGCGCAACGGGGCCTGACTCAGATCAACAATCGCATAACGTCGCTGGGGCTCCTGCGCTCCGGCATCGCCGCGTATGACGTCGGCGACTCGGCGCAGGCCCGCGACTACCTGTCCCGCGCGCTTGCCGCCAACCCTCAAGATTCCGTAGCGCAGATGCTGCTCAACCGACTCGAATCCCGGCGCACTATCGGCAGTGTCTCGCTGGCTGAAATTCAGAAAGACGACGCAACCTGGAAAATCTATCTCGACGGTATCGAGAAATTCCGCGGCGGGGAATATGCCGAAGCGATCCGGCTTTGGGAACAAGTGCTCCAACGCTATCCCGGCAACAGCGATACGGAAAAGAACATTCAGCAGGCTAAACTAAGACTTCAATCTACTGGCTCAATCGAATGACGTACATCTGTTTACAGCTCATACCCAAGTTGCTTGATCATCCCGGTTGGCGATTGCATTGAGAGAATGTACGATCCTTGTCTATGAAACTCTTCTCACGGCCAGTTAAAGAGATCTTTGCCGAATTTCCGGCGGTCGAATCGAAACTCTCTGATATTCGCAGCTTCGTCGAGGGAGTCATGGCCGAAACGCCGTTTCGCCGCAAGGATGTTACCGCCATTCTCCTGGCAATTGAAGAGGCTTGCACCAATGTGATTCGTCACGCCTACCTCTACGGCGAGGGGACAATTAAGCTCAAGCTCTCGTTGTTTGCCGACCGCATCGGCGTCTCGATCTTCGATCGCGGCCGCAGCTTCGAGTTCGAAAAAACCAGCGACCCGAATCTCGATCATTACATCAAGACCGGACGCAAGGGCGGACTCGGCATCTACCTGATCCGCAAGGTTACCGACGACGTCAGCTATCAGTCCAGCGGCGGCGTCAACGAGCTGCGAATTATGAAGCGGTACCCCGGCGCCAAGCCGGAGGGGGCAGTCAAAGCCGAGGGTGTCTCGATCCGGCTGAAGTTCGCCCTGTGGACCTCGCTCATTATGACCGCGGTCATCGTGTCGGTCTACTTCCTCTGGGAGTCGCGGATGGTGGTCTGGCGACAAGACCAGTTCAAGAGCTCGATCGAGGAGTACGGCAACGCCATCTCCGCGCAGGCCGCCAACCATTTCATCAATCGGTCGTCGGACGTCGAGTTTGACGAGTTCGTCCGCAATTTTGCGCACCAGAATCAGGATGTCCGATACATCTACATTCTGGACGGGCAGGGCACAATCCTGGCCTCGACCGACTCACCCGACAAATTGCACACCGCGTATCTGCCACCCGCGGCTATCGATCCGGAGCGCGTGGGCAACGCGCAGGTCTATGACGACCCTGCCGGCGCCAACGTCTTCCACGTGATCGAATCAGTCAATTACCAAGGGCGGATTTTCGGTCGCCTGCATATCGGCTTCGGCGAAGAACGTCTGCTGCAGGGGATTGCCGCGGCCCGCAAGACCATTCTCATCACCATCGCGCTGGCGATGGTGATCGTGATCGGCGCCGTGTACCTGCTCTCCAATTACTTCGTCCGCCCGATTCAACGCTTGATCGACGGTGTGCGCCGCATCGGCAAAGGCGATCTCGACAGCAAGATCGAAGTCGCCGGGGCCGCCGAATACAATGCCATCGCTGAGGCGTTCAATGAGATGCGCGTCAAGTTCAAGGAAGCGCAGGCGAACGTCGTCGAGCAGGAGCGGATGCGTAAAGAAATGCAGGTCGCGCAGGACATCCAACACACGCTGTTGCCGAAAAGCTTCCCCGATATCGAAGGCTTCGACATCGCGACGATCTACCGCGCCGCCAAAGACGTGGGCGGCGATTACTACGACTTCGTCTGGCTCGATGAAAAGACCCTCGGCATCGTCGTGGCCGACGTCTCGGGCAAGGGCGTGCCCGGGTCGCTGGTGATGACGATGATCCGCACGGCGATTCGCCTCGAATCGCGCGGCGCCCGTTCCCCCGTCGACATCCTTTGCAACGTCAACGAATTCGTCACCGAAGACGTGCGCAAGGGGATGTTCATCACAATCTTCATGGTCGTGATCGATACCCAGCAGCGCAAGATCTCCTTCGCCTCCGCCGGTCACAACCCGATGATTCTTTACCGTAAGGATGACGACAAGACCTACTTCATGAATCCGCGCGGCATCCCGCTCGGCATCACGCTGCCTGATGGCGTCAGCTTTGAAGAGAATCTCGAAAGCCAGGGCGTGCGCCTGAAGAAGGGCGATATGCTGGTCGTCTACACTGACGGCATTACCGAAGCGATGAACCCGCGCAAACAGCAGTACGGGATGGAGAAATTCCTGCGCTTCATCCGCGACAATTCCGACCTGTCCCCCGACGAATTCGCCGAGAAGTTCCAGGACGATCTCAGTCAGTTTACCCAGGGTGCCGAGCAGAACGACGACATCACCATGGTCGTCATCAAGGAGAAGCTCGAGGCCGACGAGTATCTCTTCGCCCGCCGCAAAAAGCTACTGGAGATGGTGGACATCCAGAAAGTTCCGATTGCCGAAGCCTGCCGCGTGATGGGGCTGTCGACTTCAACCTTCTATCGTTACAAGAAACGCTTCGAGCAGTATGGCGATGAAGGCCTGCTCAACAAGTCGCTGCGCGTCGACGATACGCCGGCACAACTGTCGTATACCGAGCGCAATGCCGTGCTGGAGATTATTCGCAAGAATCCCGATTTCGGGCCGACCCGCATCCGCCGTGAACTTGAGCAGGCTGGTCACACGGCGATCGAAGATCGCACCATCTACGGCGAATTGGTGCGGCTGCGGCTCAACACCAAACGCCAGCGTTATGAATTCGCCAAACGCTGGGGCGGTACCCTCACCGCCGAACAGGAGCAGGAATATCAACGGCTCGCGCAAAAGGTCGAAACCGCGTCCCCGGTGCAAGACCGCGGTGCGTATCTGGAGCAGATCAAGGACAGCCTGCAACGTCAGGAAGACAGTCGCATCGCCGCTTTCAAGGATCGTCTGCGCGAGTTGGGCGTCGACGACGAACGCACCGACGTCCTGACCGCCATGTTCGAAGAGATGGAAGGTCAAATATCGCCGGATCAGCTGCGTTTATTATTTGACCGGGTGGCTGGACGCGTCAAAGAACTTGACCGCGAAGCCGAAAAGCGCAACGTCCTTTCCACCGCTCGCCTGGATGCGATGGATGAGAAGCAGTGGCAGAAGCGCGCCGCCGAAGGCATCAATCTCGAAGTGATCGCCGTGCCGGAGGAACCGGCGCCGGTCTCGTTCGAAGAGTACGAGCAGCGGCTGTTGGGTGATCGCAAGAAGGAACCCGAGAATTGAAGAAAATCGCCGTCATTACCTGCAAGGGCGGAACCGGCAAGACCACCACCGTCATCAACCTCGCCCACTGTCTGGCCATGTCCGGTAAGCGGACGTTGATCCTCGATTGCGACAGCCAGGCGAATGTGGCCATGGCCTTCAATACGCGGCCGCAGAAGGGACTCGCGGAGCTGCTGACCACCGGCGACGTTGAGATTACGTCGCTGCGTCCGAATCTGTACCTGATCGATTCCGGCTCAACGCGTCTGGTCGAGACGGAGCTCTTCCTGGCGCGCCAGGTCGACCGCGAACAGCGCCTCCGGGTCGTGCTGGAAAACCTGCGCGGTACCGATTACGTCATCTGCGACTGCCCGCCGGCAATCAATCTGATCAATATGAATGTCCTGAACTACGTCGACGGCGTCGTCATCCCGGTGTCCATGGATTTTTTTGCTTGTGAGGGCGCCAAGAAGACGCTTAAGTTGCTCGATGACCTTTACGAGAAGATTGGCCGACGCGTCGAATTGCTGGGCATCCTGGCGACCTTCTTCGACACCCGGACGAAAATTTCGAAATCGATCTACAATCAGTTGTTGACGGAGTACGGCGAGAAGTTGTTCTCCACGCGCATCCGCATCAATACGCAGTTGAAGGAAGCGCAAATGATGTTCAAGACGGTCTTCGAGCATGCGCCCTATTCCAACGGCGCCCTCGACTACTTCCTGTTCACCAAAGAGATCGTTAACTACCGCCAGAACGGCCACCCGGTGGCGACCACAAAGGACGAAGCACAGGCATGGACGACATAAGAATTTCTCTGGACACTTCGGGACAAAGCGGCGACATCACGCTGGTCCGCGTCGATGGCGTGATCGACACGATGACCGCCTCCGAACTCGAACGGGTGATGAACTCGCTGATGGAGCAGAAGCGCTACAAGATCATTATCGATCTGGCCGGCGTCGACTACATCTCCTCCGCGGGCTGGGGCATTTTCATCAGCAATATTCGCGAGATCAAATCGAACTCCGGCGATATCAAGCTGGCGCGCATGATCCCCAGCGTGTACGAGATTTTTGAGCTGCTGGAATTTGACTCGATCCTCAAGGCTTACGACAACATTGAAAAGGCCAAAATCGAATTTCGCGGCGGCAACGGCAACTCTGCCGAACAACCGGCCGAAGATGTCCGCCAACACAATCAGAAAGAGGCCGAAAAGGTCTCAGTGGCGCGTCAGGTCGAAGTCGCCACTGCCGAAATGGAACCGCCCCAAGCCGCTGTCAAACCGGTCGCCCGGCCCAAAGCGGAACCGCCAATCACTCCGCCGCCTGCCGCTCGGCCCAGCGTCGAAAACATGGTCCTGGCGTTGGTCAAAACCGATCCGTTTTACTCAATCCGTGAACTGGTCCATATTGTCAACAGCGATGCCAACGGCAATAATCAACCAGTCAGTTGGTGGGGCGTGTTCGGCATCCTGCGCCGGCATTCGCTGCTGTCGAAGAAGAATCGATTCCGCTTCAGCCGTCAGCCGTAGGGAAGGTAGTCGCCTGCTGACGCCGGCGAGCCCAGACGTTCTTTCGACTTGCTACCTGAATCACGTCTGCTTATATAATCATTCTATCTATGTTTCTCGCGTTGGCAGCCTACGTGGCGACGATTTTGGCGCTATTGGTCGGAGCGCTGATTGTTCCAGACCTGGCGCGGATTCTGCTGGTCACGACGGCGGTCGTCGTCGGAGCCGGCGGCGTCCTGCTCTGGCTGCTGATGCGCGCCCGCGGAATCAGCCGTCTCGACGGCGTCGTGCGGCTCTACATGCAGCAGGTCGAACGAATCCACAAAGACTTCTCCCAGCACAAACAACTGGATCGGCAGGTGGCCGCGTTGGCGCAATTCTTTCACGAAGACCTCGGCCTGCCTACGGTAGCTGTCTTCGCGCGCCGCAAACGCGGGTTCATGTTGACGGATACTTACGGCGTCGCGCGTGACGACTTGAAAGCCTATCGCGTGCTTTTCCGCAGTGAACTGGAAACAAGCATGGAGAAGCGCGAGTCGACGATCTCGTTCCGCAAAATCTATCCCGGCGACGGCAGTGAAGGGAATGCCGCCCATCCCTTCGACCACGCCGTGCCGGTTCTGACCGGCGGTCGCTGCAATTACTTCATCGCTTTCGCCCAACCCCGGGAGTTGCCGTTCAAACTTCTGCGTCCCTTCCTGCTGTCGCTGGCGGATCAGGTGGGGAATTACAAACACCTTGATGATGCCGGCTTCAAGCACAACCAAACCGTGATGAAGATGAAACAGCAGATCGACACTATGCGGCGTGAGCGCGACAACGCCGCCAAGGCGTCAAGTCAGGACCCGACAAACCTCTTGTCCGCCATCGACCGTTTGGCGCGGATCTATGATCGCAACAAGCTCTATGCAGCCTACCTCAAGCTCTTGGCCGAGGAATTCAAAGTGCAGTCGTCGGTGCTGCTGCTCAACGATAGCGAAGGTCGTATCCTCACCCGCCAAGTCGACCGCGGTCGACTGCCCAACCTTCCCGGCAATTTTACGCTGCCCGCCAACCATCCGCTCTTGAGCCGATTGTCCGCGGAAGCGCCAATTCTCTCGCTGGCCGCGCTCGATGAACCGCTGAAGTCTGATTCGGCCATTCAAGCCTTGATCGCCGCCGGCATCCACTGCTTCGCGCTGCTAAATGGCTCCAATTCTCGCGATGGCTACATCGGTTTGGCCTGCTCCCCCGACCAAATCTCCGCCCAGGGCTTTGAAGTCTTCCGCACCTTCAGTCGTATGCTCGGATTGATTCTCGATAACCTGTCCAACTTCGAAAAGATCGAGCGCTTATCCTATACCGACGAAATCACCGGCCTCTACAACTACCGTTACTTTTACAAGCGCCTCCAGCAGGAAATGACTCGCGCTCAGCGCTTTAGTCGCCACCTCGGCCTGGTCATCTTTGATGTTGACGGTTTCAAGGTTTTTAACGATACTTACGGCCACCAGTCAGGGGACTTTCTTTTGGAGCAACTTGGTGCACTTCTGACCAAGTCGGTGCGTTCCATCGACATCGTGTCGCGCTACGGCGGCGAGGAGTTTTGTATTGTGATGCCGGATACGAACGCTGCTGATTGCGCGAATTTCATGGAACGCCTCCGCATCGCTATCCTCAACCATGAGTTCAAAGATAAATTTTCCGCCGAAAGCCTCCGCATCACCGTATCACTGGGTGGAGCAATTTATCCTAATGACGCACAACGAATTGACCGATTAATATACTGTGCCGACATGGCCTTGCTGCAGGCCAAAAGTACCGGCAAGAACAAGTCGTTCATGTTCGACGAGAATCTTATCACCGTGAAAAAGTAGGATATATGACAAGGAAGTTCACAGTTTCACTCATGGTAATCGCCCTCTGGTTCGTTCTGGCCCCCGGTGCGGCCCGAGCGGACTATGTCATCGGGATCGACGACGTCCTGCACGTCTCATTCTGGCAGTCCCCGACCCTCGATCAGACCGTAACGGTCAATGCCGACGGTAAGATCACCCTCTCGGTCATCGGCGAAATCACCGCCGCTGGACTGACCACAGCTCAGCTTTCCCGCAAAATCGTTGAGCAGGTCTCGCGCTTCAATCGCGATATCAGCCAGGCGACGGTCGTGGTCACAGCCTATAATTCGCAGACTGTGTTTGTGGAAGGTCAGGTCGTCACCCCCGGTCGCTATGCCCGCGAAGTGATTCCCGATATCTGGACCATCATCAAGGAAATGGGCGGCGTAACGGCGACCGGTGATCTGACCAACGTCCGCCTGATTCGCGGCGGCGCGGTTGATCCCGGCACAGTGCTGACCGTTGATGTACTGTCCGCGATCCGTTCGCGCGACTTCTCCAAACTGCCGGAGGTGCACGCCAAGGACATCATTCGCGTGCCACCCACCCTCGGCGGCGTCCCCGCGGCCATCGCGACCGTTGAGCCGGAAGCCGCCCGTGGCGTCTTCTACATCGTCGGCGCCGTGGCCCGGCCGAATGTTTACACGCTCGATGCCAAAATCGATTTGTTCGAGGCCATCGCACTGGCCGGCGGCACCGGTCCCGATGCCGATCTGAAGAATATTCGCGTATCGTCCAAGAGCGGGGAGTATGCGAACGTTTATGAAGTCAATCTCGACAAGCAACTGAAATCGGGCAGCCCCAAGCGCTATATCCTCCAGCCCGAGGACGCGATTTATGTCCCCGCACGCCGAGGTGGCTTTGGCGGCGGCTTCAACCTGTTCCGTGACATTGTCACGTTAGGAACGACCATCACGTCGACGATCCTCTTGATCGACCGGATAAACAATTGAGTCAACGTCAGATCACCATACGTGATCTTTGGCAGATCATCTGGAAACGCAAATTCTGGCTGATCGTGCCTTTGCTTGTCGTGACGGTTGTCGCGTTTGGCGGCAGCTACCTGCTTCCCACGGTCTACCAGTCCTCGACGAAGGTCGTGATCTCCAATCAGAAATTCCTCTCGCCGGCGCTGGAACGCCTGCTGCCCAATGAGTCCGGCGTCTTGCCGGAGCCGCGCGCCCGCCAATATTGGCTGGCCGCCACCCGCTCGGAAATCATGTCCTCCGGTTACATCAACCGGATGATCGAGCAACTCAAATTGGAGCCGTCGCCCGACGTCGTCGAAGCCGGCCTGAAGATGCTGGCGCAATTTCCCGACAACGACTTGGCTACGATGGTGCGGACGCTGCAGATCGAAGAATTGCGCGACAATATTCAGGTGGACCTGATCGGCGAAAATCAGGTGGTAATTACCGCGCAATCGGAGAACCCGCGGCAGGCCACCAACATGGCCACAGCGCTGGCCGAGGTCTACCGCGAGCGCAAACTGAGCGAACAAGTGATGGCGGGCGACGAAGGCCAGAGCCTCGCCGAGAAGCAGTTGTCGCTGGCCAAGAAAGAATATGAGGATGCCCAGCAGGAACTGGCGGACTACACCAATTCCTATCGCAATCGCCAATTGGAGACCGGCGTCAACTCCGATCAGAATCTGCTCCAGATCGAGTCGGAGGTCGACGCAACGCGCCTGGAAATCAGCGAGACGGCTGATCGTGTCAAATTTCTCGCCGCGCAGGTCGTGAATCTCGGCGTCGATACCGCCAAAGTGCTGCGCGCGACGCCCGAAATCCGTCGGCACAAGGCCAGTGCGCTGGCCGCAACCCGCCAGGTGGCCCAACTGACCGCACGTTATCTCTGGAAGGACGGCAAGATTCAGTTTCAGCTGGTGCGCACGCGCGATGCGCTCGACTCGCTCCAGACGGAAAGCGCGAAGATCGCGCGGAACGAGTATGCCCAACTGCCCGCTAATGCCCGCGGCGACGTCAGCGAACTGATCTTTCGGGTTCACGAAATCGACTTCTTGCGTGGCAAAGAGAAGTCGCTGACCGGGGCCATGAACGACATCAAAGGGATCATCGCCGGGCAGCCGTATTATGACCAGAGAGTCAAGCGCCTCGAAGGTAAAGTCGACGAAAAGCGCAAGGAATACATGAATTGGCAGGATGAGGCGCAGCGCCAAAAGATAGGCCGCGCCAGCAAGGAAGCAGAGGCCGAGACGCGCTACACCATTCTCGAACCGGCCTCGATTCCACTGGCGCCGGCATCGCCCAACCGCGTCAAAATCTTACTGATGGGGCTGGCCCTGGGGCTAATCATGGGCGTCTGCGCCGTGGTGATTTCGGAAGTGGTCGACCACTCGATTAAACGGATTGAGGATATCGAAGAACTGCTGGGTCTGGAGGTCGTCGGCACGATCCCGAACATCGACGAGACGACGCCGCCCAGGGGAGTGAAGGCGGCATAGGAAGTGCTGATGGAAACGTATCGCTTGAATTCGCGGGTCGCTTCGACGGATCGCGAGTACCTGATCCAGACGGTGAATGACACGACGAATCACCAGATTCGCTCGTCGATCTTTGCCGAAGGCCAGTTGCTCGAAACGATCGAGGAGAATGTCTACCCGCATCTGCCCGAGCAGGAACTGCTCGAGCTGGTCAAGAATGCCCACAAGGAACGCAAGGAAGAAGTCGAGCATATTTTCGAGCGCTATAAAGAAGCGGTGACCTCGAACGAACCCGAGCAGATCGACTACCTCGCGCTCGCGCTGATGTACAAGAAAATGTACAACGAGGCCGAAGTGCTGTTCCGGCGCGCAGTCAGCCTCAAGCCCGGTGGCCACGAGCAGTTGAGCCACCTCGGCCAGGTGCTGATGATGCAGCGCAAGTATGCCGAAGCGGTCGAAGTGTTCGATCAGTGCGTGCAGGCCCAGCCGAAATTCGCCGACTACCGCAATAATCTCGGCGAAGCGTTCCTGGCGGCGGGTAGCTGCAAGCGGGCCATGATCGAGTTCGACGAGGCAATCGCGATCAACATTTACTACGGCGACGCCTACTACAACAAGGCGCTGACCTATGTCCTCAACTCAATTCGCCGCGAGGATTTCAAGCTGTTCTCCGAAGCCGCAGAAAAGATCGCCGAGAATCTTGACCGCGCCATTGTCGTTTGCCCGGAGTACCAGGACAAAAGTTTCGACGATGGCAAGAAGCTGCTGACCGACGGCGACCTCGAAGGCGCCTATACCAAGCTCGTGCTGGCGCGCGAGCGCAAGAAAGAGCACCGCTTCCGCGAGTTCTCCAGCGTCTATCTGAAGTTCATGCTGGTGACCGACAAGATCGACGAGAAAACGCTGCGCCGCCGAATCGAAAATCTCAAGGATGCGATCGCCAAGAATCCGCACTTTCCGGACCTGCACTATGATCTCGCCGTCGCCTACACGCTCATGGGTCGCTTCATCCACTCGAAAGCGATTCGCGAGTATCAGGAGGCATTGAAGATCAATCCTGATTTCGAGCGCGCCAAAAAGAGCCTGCGCCTCGCTGAAAACGAGTTCCGCGGCTTCGATGTGCTCGTCAAGGCGATTCTGAAGGGATAGTTGTGGCAAGGGACCGGCGCAGACCGATCTGGGAATACTACCATCCCGAGTCCGTCATCGGCACGGAGTTTCGCCGGTTGCTGCACAATATCACTCGTCCGGTGAAGGGCGTGTCGAAGCGTTCGTTTCTCGTCACCTCGGCTATGCTTTCGGAAGGGAAGTCGACCGTTTCGGCATATCTGGCCGTAACGGCGGCATCGTATAAGAAGCGCAAGACCATCTTGATCGACGCCGACCTACGCCGGCCGACGATTCACAAGATCTTTGACCTGCCGCTTGAACCGGGCGTCACCGACATCATCGACGGTACCGTCAAGGCCGAGGACGCCTTCAAGTCGACCAAGATTCCCGACCTGTGGATTCTCACCGCCGGGACACTGAAGCACAATCCGACTGAGCTCTTCGAGAGCGACAAGGTGATCGAAGCGATCGAAAAAGTGAAATTCTATTTCGACCTGGTCTTCGTCGATTGCGCGCCGATTATTCCGGTCTCGGATCCCGTCGTGCTCGGCCCGAACATGGATGGGCTGTTGCTGGTGGTGAAGGCGGGCGCCACCCAGAAGGAAGTTATCAAGCGCGCTGCCGATATTATCAGTAAGACCGACGCCAATATCGTCGGCGTAGTGCTGAATAATGTGTCCGGCGTGTTGCCGTATCACTACAGCCATCAGTACTACGGCTACAATTACGCAACCAAGAAGTCTTGAGCGATGAAGAACATCCTGACGTTTGACGTGGAAGAACACTTCCAGGTCGAGGCATTCTACGCACAGATTCCCCGCGCCGAGTGGCCCAAGCGCCAGAGTCGCCTAACCATGAACATGATCCGGATTCTCGATATCCTCGACGAATACCGGGCGACCGCAACCTTCTTCACCCTCGGTTGGCTGGCCGAACGCTTTCCCCATATCATGGCGATGATCAAATCGCGCGGCCACGAACTGGCGACCCACGGCTATGGCCACGATACCATCACCCGCCTCAACGAGCAGCAGTTCGAGGACGATATTCGCCGCTCGGTGGGCGCACTCGAGGACGCTTCCGGCGTCCGGGTGAAGGGCTACCGTGCTCCGACCTTTTCCGCCGAACGCAACAAGGAATGGATTTGGGAGAAGTTGGTGAGGTGCGGCATCGAGTATGACTCCAGCATCTATCCGATTCGCCACGATCTCTATGGCGACCCCGGCGCGCCGCGATTCCCTTACATCATCAATACCGCGGGCGGCCGCCTGCTGGAGATTCCGCCGACTACCTACGTCGTGTTCGGGCGGCGTCTGCCGGCCTGCGGCGGCGGCAGTTTCCGGCTCTTCCCGTACTGGTATACAAGACGCGCTCTGCAGGCGTATAACAAATGCGGATACCCGGCGATGGTCTACCTGCATCCCTGGGAGCTTGATCCCGACCAGCCGCGCGAGACCAATGCCGCGTTCAAGAGCCGCTTGCGGCACTATACGAATCTGGCAACCGTCGAGCCCAAGCTGCGCCGCCTGCTCTCCGAATTCGAGTTTGGCGCCGTCAGCGAAGTCTACTCGATCGAACGCGGAGAACTTCTGAGCCCTGACCCGAAAGGATTGACCGATGCCGAAGTCCAAAGTCGCCGTCATTAAGACCTCACCGCGCGCCATTGTCGACGACTATGCCAAAGTCATGGACTTGGCCGATTACGACTTGTCGCTCTCCAAATCCGACGACCTGATCATCAAATTGAATCTCTCGTGGACGAAGTATTTTCCCGCCTGTTCCAGCCAACCTTGGCAGGTCGAAGGCGTGGTCGCCAAGCTCATGGCCGACGGCTTTCGTCCGGAGAAAGTCATCCCGGTCGAAAACAAGACGGTGGTCACCAATCCGCGCAAGGGAGCGATCAACAATCTCTGGATGCCGATCCTCAATCACTACGGCCTCGACTTCAAGCCGCTGCCGGAGCAAGAATGGACGGTCTATCGCTTCAAATCGAAGCTGCTCAAGCTTAATGACATCTTCCCGGAAGGCATCGAAATCCCAAAACTCTATATCGGCCGGCAGATTTTACACCTGCCGACGGTTAAGACCCACGGTCACTCCACCACAACCGGAGCCATCAAGAACGCTTTCGGTGGGTTGTTGAAAGAAGTGCGGCATTATGCCCACAAATATATTCACGAAGTCATGGTCGATCTGATGCTGATGCAGAAAGAACTGCACCCATCGGTATTCGCCGTGATGGACGGCACGGTCTGCGGCAATGGCGCCGGACCGCGCACCATGGACCCCGTGGTGCAGAACTACGTGTTGGCTTCCTCCGACTCTGTGGCCATCGACGCCGTTGCGGCGAAGTTGATGGGGTTTGATCCGCTGTCGATCCCGTACCTGAAGATGTGCAACAGCATGGGTCTCGGCAATGCCGACGCGCGCAACATCGAGGTCGTCGGTGCCGATATCGCCAACGTCAATTTCGGCTTCACCACCAAGAAGTCCTTCGTGATCTGGGGGGATCAGATGCTGCGGCTGGGACCCCTGCGCTTTCTCGAAAGACTGCTGCTGCATTCGCCGCTGGTGGTCTGGGCGCCGGCAGCGTCGAACTTCTATCACGATGCGCTCTGGTATCCCACGGTCGGGCAGGCGAAAATCCGCAAGTTCAACAGCACCGAGTGGGGACAGCTCTGGATGGAATACAAACAGGGCAAGCGTACTCCGGCTCGCCAAACCGTGTAGGGAATTCGTCCCCGCGCCACTCGCCCCGGTTTGAAAATCTCCTTGCTCGCACTTCTTCGCACTTGATCTCCTGCATCAAAGTCGATATTTTGCACCATTCTCAAGTAGGAGTGGGGCGTGGTTCTAAGGGTTCTTTCGACGTCCGCCGTCGCGCTGGCAATCTGGTTTCGAGTGGCATGGTCCGATCAACTCGTCGCACCTTATGCCGTCGCCTATCAATCTGACGGCGACAGTCTTTGCCTGGTCTGGCATTATCCCGGTGTCAATATCGATAGCATCACCACCACGTCGCTGCCGCCCGAGTCTTATGCCTTCTGTTCTTCGACCGATGTCAGCGGCCGTGTGGCTGTAAGACTCGAACTCGCGCCGGAAGCATCGGCAATCGATCGTATCGCCGTGCGTCTGTGGCCGGGTGATCCGTTTCCGAATCTGCCCGGTGATCGCTTCTCGCCGTTTCTGCTGGCATTGCGCAGTCGGCTCGATCTTCCGGCACTCTGGGAAAGCACGGTCGTGTGCCCGTCGGAAGTGACAGGCGACGACTGGTTCAACGTGCCGGTACGCGCGGGTATGCCAATGATGGAAACACTATTCTGGGAATTGCGGTGGCATCCTGAGACTCCGGCCGCACCGCTGCTGACTGTTTCCTACACGACCTTCGTTGATGGCCAATTCCTAGGCTACAATTCAGCTGGCAGCATAGTCTGGCAGCCGGTGACGGACATGGCCTTCCACGTTCGCATCATCTACAGCATTTGCGATACGCTTCAGCCGGCCGTAGACCTGTCGGTACTACCCGATTCGTTCAGTGTCTTTGTCCTGGCCCCACCGACTGAAGGCGGAGTGCCTGACGACTACCGAACCGGAACGACAACCGCTCTGCATTGTGTGCTGCCTCGGTCGCAATTGGAGGGCAAGTTTCTTACGGTTGCTGCCTGGTCGGGAAACACTTTAGGACCGAAATCCGCCGCTGTGTTCGTCGATGCCGCAACTGATGTCGATGATATTCGATCGTTGCCCCCAGACACACCGGTTTTGAGTCAGAACTTCCCGAACCCGTTCAACCAGGAAACGACGCTGGTTTCTCGTCTTCGTGGCGAACTGCAAATCTTCGACATCCTCGGCCGTAAAGTGCGCCGACTGCAACCGTTACTGACAGGAAACGACACTTTTGTTTTCCAGTGGGATGGCCGCGATGACGATGGCCATCCGGTTGCCAGTGGCGTCTACTTGGCCCGCCAGGACGGCTCTACCGAAGCTCGGCGTATGGTCCTTCTCAAGTGACTGCTTGTTAATAACTTACCGATTTCGACAGTCAGAATGCCTCGTGCAGGTTAATGACCTTAATCTGGGCATCTCCAGTCAGAATTGCCGAAAAATGCCTCATGAGGCGTGAATATCTAATCAATTGTTGTCGATTAACTTACGTATGGAGCGTACCGTCCAGTCCTCGTTGACTCCGGACACTCTGGCCGCTTTCCTGCGCGAGCTGTCTGCTGCTGCTCGCAAACTCGGAATTTATCCGCCCGGCCATCCGGTGTCTGTCAAAGCAGCCGAACGACCATTCCAACTCCTGAAAGACTTATTGGCGACCGAGCAGATGGTTGTCTTCGCTATCGCCGAAGGGACTCTTCTCGGTTGCGGAATACCGCTCGATGCCAAGCTGCTGAACGAAGGGCTCGGCAAGGTCATCGTTGAATCGGGACTGCATAGCATTTCGTTCGAGGCTGGGATCACACCCGAGGAATTCGAGTTGTTTCTCTCGCAGATCAATATCAAGAAAGAGCAGCGCGATCTCCCAAAGTTCATCGAAGAGCAGCACATTCGTCGCATCAAGGCGGGCCGGCTCCAGTACCAGGTCATTCGCGACGGTGAGCGCGTAATCTCCGAGGATGATCTCGTCCTGACCGGAGGAGGTAGTGGTACCGGTGGCTCCGGTGGCGATGTCGACGGCCCGCAGCTGGTCCAGCAGGTTGAGCGCACGATGACTGATGTCCTGCGCAAGCATCCCGAGCTGCTCCTGCAGATCTTGACACGCAAGCTTGGCGGCGGCGGACGCGGCCAAGGGGGAGGAACCGGCAACGGCATCGGCAGCGGAGAGGATCACGGCGGCGGCGGTGGCTCTGCAGCCGGAACTGGGTCTGGTGGTACCGGTGGGAGTGGAACCGGCCCGGGCACGGGTGGGTGTGGCACTGGCGGTGGAGGGGTCGGCGCAGGCAGTGGAGGCACCGGAAGCGGCGGTGGAGCCGGCAGTGGTGTTGGCCCGGGCAACAGCGGCGGTGGCGGAAATCGAGAAGGTGGATTCGTCGAGTGGCGCGGGCGCGTCAGCGCCGGCGTTCAGGACGGGCTGCGGGCACTCGGAATCGGCCGCGGTATGGGCCCAGGCGGCAGCGGTGGAGTTGGTTCCGGCAGCGGCGTTCGCTTCACCCCCGAAGACTATAAGCGGTTGAAAGAAACTTTCAGCGAAGTTGACAATGAGGAACTGCTGGGTCTCCTCGTTGCCGCCCTGCGGATGTCGTTTTCCGAAAACGACAAGAAGTCCAGCCGCGCCGAGATCGGCAAAGCGCTGACCGGGTTCCGCGAGCTGTTGGCCGAGCGCGAGTCGCTCGAATTGCTGCCACGCCTTAAAGAGGAAATTGAGCAACTGGAGTTAGTCGACAACGACTACCTGCGCGAACTGCTGTCCACCGACGCCACGCCCAAGAAAATCGCGCATATTGAAATCGAGAACTTCAAGTCGGACTTCTTTCTGGGCGCTGTCGATCCAGCCAATGTCGAGGACGTCGTCGGCTGGCTCGAGACGATCAGCGATTTGCAGTACACTGAAGACTTCGTCAAAAAATTCTATGCCGGGCTCGATCGGCAGGGCTACGAACTGACCGAGACTCAGCATGAAGCCCTCTTGCGTTTCGCTTCGATCTGTGCGGAAAACAACAGCGCACCGGTGGCCGGACTGCAACTGGCGGAAATCAAGGAGCGGTTGGCGGAGCCAACCGTCACCTTGAAAGAATTCCAGCTCTTCACCGACATCATCGAGAAGTACTATCAAAACTATATCAATATTGACTTGTACGAAGAAGCCGCCTCGCTGCTGGATCTGGTGGTGCAGAAACTCGACTCTGAAGTGATCTATGAGGACGGGGTGCCCGAACTGGCAGCCAAGGTTCATCAGCGGATGACCTCGGCACAACTGGCGGAATCGCTGGTCGCGCGACTCGCCAAGCACTTTGAACTGGTCGGCAAGCCGATGATACCGCTCTTGGAAAAATTCAACGGCCTCGAACCGATCCTGGTTTTCGCCGGCTACCTGAATCACCGCGATCGCGGCGTACGCATCACGATTATCCGCATCCTTTCCAGCTTCGGCGAAAAAACGATCAATGCCTTCAAACTGGTGCTCTCCGACCGCAGTCTCACCAGCCGTCCGGCCAACAACCCGGAACTGCCGACCGAAAGCTGGTACAAGTTACGCAATGTCCTCTTCGTACTCGGCAACATCCCGCACCCCGATTCGGTCGGGATCGCGGCGCGCTTCGCGCAGGATTCCGACGAACGAGTCGTCATGGAATCGTTGATTGCCCTGGAAAAGTTGGGCGGCACCGAGGGCGCGCGGGCGATTTCCCGGCTGTTGCAACACCCGATCCGGGAGATCAGTCTCAAGGCGCTGCATGCGCTGGGACAGGTCGGCTCGGCTGCGGACTACCCCTATGCCGAAGATTACTTCCTCAAAAACGTGACCGACCGCACCGCTATTCTGCCGGTCTTGATCAAGCTCGATAAGCAGCGCAGCCTGACCTTCCTGGCCCAGATTCTGCTCGGTGAATCCCCGGCCTATCACAAATTGTTCTCCAAACCGGACGAAGATTTGAACGAGTTGATCGTCAAGACGTTTATTATGTTGAGATCGGTCATCTTTGACGACATTCTGCGCAAATACGTCAGGCAGAGTACGCGTTCTCTTTTTGGGCAGCTCCGCAAAGCGGAGTCGGTTAAGCTCGCCGAACGCTATCTGAAGACCGTCGCTACGACCGAATAACGGATGCTCAAACTTCGATTCGTGCTTCTCATCGCCGCGCTGTTGGTCAGTCTCAGCGGCGCGCAGGCGCAATTCTATTTCGGGAAAAACAAGGTACAATACCAGCCGTTCGAGTGGAAGGTACTGCAAACCGAGCACTTCCGCATCTATTTCTACGACCAGGAAAGTGGTTTGGCGGAGATCGCGGCGGCCGCCGCCGAAGGCTCCTACGACCATCTCGCCGACAAGTTCAGTTTCCATATCTTTCGCAAGATCCCGCTGATCATTTACACCGCGCCCACGTTCTTCACCCAAACCAATGTCACGCCGACACTGCTGCCGGAAAGCGTCGCCGGCTTCACGGAGTTCTTCAAAGGCCGGATGGTCGTGCCGTTCTCCGGCTCGATCGCCGACTTCCAGCGCGTAGTGCGGCATGAGCTGGTGCACGTCTTCACCTTCGACAAGATTCAAGCGGTGATGTCGCAGTACCGCAAGATGAGTTACTACGGGCCGCCGCTCTGGTTCACCGAGGGCTTGGCCGAGTTCTGGTCGCGTGAGTGGGATTCGGAAGCCGACATGGTTCTGGCCGACATGGCGCTGGAGGGCACGCTCCGGCCGATTCATGAACTCGAGTACCTCTCCGGTTCGTTCTTCATGTACAAATACGGCGAGTCGTTCTGCCACTACGTTGCCGACACTTACGGCGAAGACAAACTGCAAATGATCTTTGAGAACTGGTGGAAGGCCGGCACCTTCCGCCAGCTCTTCAAATTGACCGTAGGGAAGTCGCTCGAGGACGTCGGCAGCGAGTGGGTCTACCATCTCAAGAAGCGTTACTTCCCCGATCTGGAATCTGCTGATCTCCCCGCCAAGACAACCAGCGCTGTCACCGAAAAGCAATTCGCAGTCAAGCCCGTGCCGTTGAATATCGAATATCGCGGGGCCAACGACTGGGTCGCCTACAAAGCCAACAAGCTCGGCTATTCCGGGATCTACATGCGTTCGCCGTCGCAGGGCGAGGAAATCACGCTGGTCAAGGGCGAACGTTCACCCGGTTTCGAGTCGCTGCACTTGCTGCAGTCGCGCATCTCGGCCTCCCGCGATGGTCGCATTGCTTTCGTTTCGAAACGCTATGAGCGCGACGTGCTGTACATCTATGATGTGTTCTCGCAGGGGATCGTCCAGACGTTCGAGTTTCCGCGGCTCTACCAGTTGGTCTCACCCTCCTGGTCCGAGGACAATCAACGCTTGGTCTTTGCCGGCGCTACTTACGGCGGGTTTCACGATCTCTACATTCTCAGCCTGCAAGATTCGTCGCTCACACGGTTGACTAACGACATCTACTTCGACACCGAGCCGATCTTCGCCGGTAATGACGTGATTTTCGCATCCGACCGTGGCAATTATGGCTATGCAGGCTACACCAATCTCTTCCGCTTCCGCGCCGGCGACTCGGTGATTACGCCGCTAACCTATGGTCGCTTCAACGACCGCTCGCCGAGCCTGACTGCCGATGGCATTCTCTTCTCCTCCGATCGCGGCGGCTTTGCCAACATCTACCTGCTCGACGGCGCTGGACAGCTCCGCCAGGTGACTTCGTTCGCGACCGGTGCCTTTGACCCGGTCCTGGCCGGTGACCGCCTGATGTTCTCCGGCTATCAGAATTTCAGTTTCAGCATCTATGCGGCGCCGTTCGACACCACCGGGCTGCCGACCACGCCGCTGCCGGAAGCGCAGTATTCGGCCTGGAATCCCGACCGACTGGGCGGCGAGGAGTCGACCGGTGTTCTCGACTACGCCAATGAATTCTCATTTGACGTTGCGCAATCGGCCATCGCCTATGATGCCGTCTACGGTACCATCGGCGGCTTCCAGGCGGTTTTCTCCGATATGCTGGGCGACAAGCTATACTATATCCTGCTGTCGAATACCGCCGACACCAAGAACGACCTGCTCAAATCGTTCAATTTCGGCGTCACCTATATCAACAAGACTCATCGCATCAACTATGGCATCGGTGCTTACCACCTTTTCGACGAGCACTACGACGATTACGAGGGCTACTATGACGAGCGCCAGAGCGGCGTGCAAGGGCTGGTGTCGTACCCGCTTTCCAAGTTCTCGCGCGTTGAAACCTCGGCCTTCCTGCGACATTCCTTCAAGGAGAAGCCGCTGTTTCGTGAGTCGCGCCATGCCATCCTGATGACCAATTACGCCTCGGTGGTGCACGACAATTCTCTCTGGGATATCTCCGGACCGATCGACGGTATCCGCGCCAATGCTACCGTCGGCCTTACGACCGACTTCTATTCCGGCAAATTCTTCAATCGGCTGATGTTCGTCGACCTGCGCAACTATCTGCGGATTCGCAAATACTCGGCGTTCGCCACGCGCGCCTTTGGCTTCTGGTCAGCCGGCGACGAACCGCAGCGGATCTACCTGGGCGGCAGTTGGTCGTTGCGCGGCTACGATCGCCGGGAATTTTACGCGCGCAAAGTCTTGTTGCTGTCGAACGAGTTGCGCTTTCCACTCATCGACAATCTTTTCATCGGCTTTCCGTTCGGCCGGATGGGCTTCCAGGCGATCCGCGGCGCGCTCTTTGCCGATGTCGGCACCGGCTGGAACGATGAATTCGAGCGCTTTTACGGCTCCTTCGGCGCCGGCGCCCGCGTAGCCCTCGGCTACATGGCCGTCTTGCGTTTTGACCTCTCCAAGAAAACCGACTTCGATACCTTTGAGCCCGGCCTAAAATTCGATTTCTTCTTCGGTTGGAACTTCTGATCTTGGCGGCATGATCAACGGCAATTACATCGTCGTCGGATTCCTCATCCTGCTGGTTGCGATCGGCATTGCCGTCGCGATCTACAATCCACAACCGCCGTCGCCGGTCGATGTGGCGATGGCCAAATTGACGGAATTGAAAGACACTGCCGGGATGGCGTCGCGCGATTTCCTCCAGCAGTTGCCGCGCCCGCGCCTTGACGAATACATCGACATGCTGAATTATCAAATTCGCCTGCGCGACTCGCTTGCGGTGTCCGCAGATACGGCGTCGCTGGCACGCCGCCGCTTCGCTGCCCAGGCACGCGCTTCGCATCTCCTCGGCTACACCGACTCGCCGTTGCTCGATACACTCTATGTCGCGGCGCACGACACCGCAACTTCAAGCGCACAATGGGACGACCTCCGTGCGCGTTATGGTGAGCAGATTGTACAATAGCATGTGCCGCCCGCTGCTGCTCTCCCTCTGCGCCTTGGCCGTCGTTACCGGCTGTGCGCCGCACTTCAGCAGCTTCAAGAATATTGCGCCTGCCACTGGATTCGTCCAGCATCGCGTCAACGCCAGCGGCAATGCCGTTCTGGAGTCTGGGGCCGTCACCATCGACACAATTCTGTTCGAACGCAAACTCAACGGCGGCATGGCCGCACAAGTGGTCGGCAATCAACAATTCCTCATCGTGCCGACTTTCAACAAGCGCATCTACTTCTTGAATCCATCCACCGGCCGCGAAATCACTTCGCTCGAAACCAAATCAGCCGTCGGGTCGGCGGCGGCCGTACAGAATGAGTTGCTCTATTTCGCCGAAGAATCGGGCTCCGATCTGCTTACCTGCTTCAATCTGGTCAACGGCAAGAAAGTCTGGTCGCTCAAAGTTGTCGATCCGCCGGGACCGCCGATCATCAGTGGTGACGAGTTGTTTATCACCTCCCGTATCGGTAAAATCATTTGTGCGAATCGCTGGACCGGGGTGGTTCAGTGGGAGCAGGATTTGCGCTGTCATTTCTATGCGCCGGTCGCGGCCGATAGTGCGCGAGTCTATGTCGGCACTGACCGCGGCGACATCGTCGCTCTGAGCCGGTCCGACGGCAGCGAACTGTGGCGTTTCGCCGGCGGCAGCACTGTCTTCGCTCAAAGTCTGGCCGATCAACTGATCTATATCGGTACCGGTGCGGGCACCCTGTGGGCTCTCGATCCGGCCAGTGGCAGCGAAATCTGGCGCTTTGACTGCGTTTCGTCAATCCACACCACACCCGTGCTTCTAGACAACCGCCTGATCTTCGGCGCCGATGATCGCGTAGCTTACTGCCTCAACGCGCAGGACGGGGAGCTTCTCTGGCGCTACGAAACCACCGGCATCATCCAGTCCTCGCCGGTAATCGCCGGTGAAACGGTTATCCTGGCCAATAGCGCCGGATCGATCTACCAGTTCAATCTGGATGGTCAACTGCTCTCCCATCTTTCTGTGAAGGGCACGATTCAGGCTCCAGCGGCAGTTATCGAAGGCAAGGTCTACGTCGTGACCACACAGCGACGCCTGTACTGCCTCGGCGAGTGAGCACTGCCAAACTCCTGCCTCCTGCCAGCCAAAACTGCGCAGATCCAGCCATTATGACAGCATGACTGCCATTCTGACTACAGCCAAGCCTTGAACGAATTGTCCGTTGCCACCACAACACTCTGTATTACAAACACTTATGTGATTCTTGGGATTGTTGGCACGGCCTCTGCTTAGTGATAAGCCGTCGAGACGTTAGTCGCGACAATTAGAACGAAAGAAAAACTTGTGAATAGCAGAGGAGGAAACACCATGTATCTCACAATCACCAAGCCGCAGAATCGCTTCGGTCTCCTGAGCAACGAGATGGACCGCATGCTGAGCGAGATTTTCAACGGATTCAACGGCAACACCATGCTTGATGCCGACTCTAACTGGGCTCCCCGGGCGGATGTACATGAAACCCCGGAAAACTTCATCGTGCACCTCGATGTTCCCGGAGTCGATAAGAACGACATCAAGGTGAAGTTCGAGGACAACACGCTGACTGTGACCGGTGAGCGCAAGTACGAGTCGCGGAACGAAGAGAAGGACTTCCGCCATATCGAGCGCGCCTACGGCACCTTCACGCGCAGCCTGCGCCTGGCCAAGGATGTTGATGCGCAGAAGATCCAGGCCGCCTACAAGAACGGTGTGCTCGAGATCACGCTGCCGAAGGCCGAGGAAGTCAAGCCGAAGGAAATCGAAGTCAAGATCGGCTAAGCGTGGCGGACGCACGCACAACTTGCAGTTTGAAGGCCCGTTCGGAAACGTCCGAGCGGGCTTTCTGATGGGGTCGAGGCGCAGATCGCCGCACCCCGGATTCGAAAGGAGTATTAGACTATGACAGATAAGACCATTGGCATCGACCTCGGTACGACCAATTCGTGCCTATCGGTAATGGAAGGCAACGAGCCGGTCGTGATTCCGAATGCCGAGGGCGGCCGCACCACGCCATCAGTGGTCGGTCTCAAGGCCGGCGAACGCCTGGTCGGCCAAATTGCCAAACGGCAGGCGATCACCAACCCGCTTAACACCGTGTTTTCGGTGAAGCGGTTTATGGGACGGCACTACGACGAAGTTACCGAGGAAATCAAGAATTTCCCGTACAAAGTCAAACGTGCCGCCAGCGGCCTGGCCGCGATTGAGATCGAAGGCCGGGACTACACGCCGCAGGAAATTTCTGCGATGATCCTTGGCAAACTCAAACAAGCCGCGGAGGATTATCTCGGTCAACAAGTGACCAAGGCCGTCATCACGGTGCCGGCGTACTTCAACGACGCCCAACGCCAGGCCACCAAAGACGCCGGTAAGATCGCGGGACTTGAGGTCATGCGCATCATCAACGAGCCGACTGCGGCGGCTTTGGCCTACGGTCTCGACAAGAAGAAGGCGCAAAAAATCGCCGTCTTCGACCTCGGCGGCGGCACCTTCGATATCTCGATCCTCGAACTCGGGGACGGCGTGTTTGAAGTACTGTCGACCAACGGCGATACCCATCTCGGCGGCGATGACTTCGACAAGCGCATCATCGACTGGATGGTCGCGGAATTCAAAAAGTCCGACGGCATCGATTTGTCGAAAGACCCGATGGCACTCCAGCGCCTGAAGGAAGCTGCCGAAAAGGCCAAGATCGAACTGTCGACGGTCAAGGAGACAACGATCAATCTGCCGTTTGTCACGGCGGATGCCTCCGGCCCGCGCCATCTGAACCTGTCGCTGACACGCGCCAAATTCGAAGGCATGGTCGAGGACCTGGTCGCCCGCTGCATGAATCCGGTCAAGAAGGCTATGGCCGACGCCAAGGTGTCGAGTACCGACATCGGCGAAGTCGTCCTGGTCGGCGGCATGACCCGCATGCCGAAGGTAGTGGAGGAAGTCGAACGCTTCTTCGGCCGCGAAGCGCACAAGGGCGTCAACCCCGACGAAGTCGTCGCCATCGGCGCCGCGATTCAGGGCGGCGTGCTGGCGGGCGACGTCAAGGACGTGCTGTTGCTCGACGTGACTCCGCTGTCGCTTGGCCTCGAGACGCTCGGCGGTGTGTTTACCAAGCTGATCGAGCGCAACACGACCATTCCGACCAAGAAGGCGCAGGTTTTCTCGACTGCCGCCGACTCGCAGACGTCGGTCGAGATTCACGTGCTGCAGGGCGAACGCGAGATGGCGCTTGATAACCGCACCATCGGCCGCTTCATTCTCGACGGCATCCCGGCCGCGCCGCGCGGCGTGCCGCAGATTGAAGTCACCTTCGACATCGATGCCAACGGCATCCTCAATGTCTCGGCGCGCGATCTCGGCACCGGCAGGGTGCAGAACATTCGCATCGAGTCCTCTTCGGGCCTCTCCAAACCGGAGATTGAGAAGATGGTGCGCGATGCTGAGGCAAATGCTGCAGCCGATCGCAAACGCAAGGCCGATGTTGAGACGAAGAACAATGCCGACCAGATGGCGTTCCAGTGCGAGAAATTCGTCAAGGAGAGCGGCGATAAGATCGACGCATCCGCCAAAGCGGACCTCGAACGCCAGATCGAGAAGGTGAAAGAACTCACCAAGGGCTCTGACTTCGCCGCGACGAAGGCCGAGACCGAGCGCCTGCAGACGATCATGCAGAACGCCGCGTCGCAGCTCTACCAGCAGGCGGCGCAGCAGCGCACGCAATCAGGCCAGCCGCAGGGCGAACCGGCTTCCGGCTCGACCCAGCAGTCGCAGCCCGGCGGGGAAGCAGTCGACGCCGATTACGAGGTGGTCAAGTAAGCGCGCGCTCTCTTACGTAAAACAACGCCGCCAGGAGAGGACCCTGGCGGCGTTTTCTGAATCTAGATTCTACCCTGCTCTCAACACCCTGATGGCGCTGGCCCGCCGCCAAAAACAAATGTGATCATGTACACCGCATCGGAAATCGTCAGAACCTTATTGCCGTCGGCGTCACCAAGACAGACCTGCAGTGGGGCAGGACCTCCACCGAAAATATATGAGATGAGGTACACAGCGTCCGATATTGTCCAGATCCCGTTATTGTCGGCATCGCCGCATTTGCAGTCGGCAAACGCACCGGGTACAAGATTGCGCATTTGGCCGAAGCGAATCGCCTTGTCAATCGTGAACTTCAATGCCGCCAACGACCCTCCCGATGGTTGCGACGCCAGAATCACACCACAATTCAGAGTATCGTCGCTATCGATCGTCTGATTGCGTGCCAGCACCGATACCATGCACAAGTCCTCTGCGGCTCCGGAACCATTCAGCGGGTCGCCGTAGGCCGCAGGGAACTGATACTGATTCTGCTGCAGTATACTCATGCGATTCCAGATCGAGTCGTTTTCCAGCGCCGCATCGGAATAGATGTAGATTGGCGACTCCAGCACAAACCCGCCAACGATCAACTGATGTTCGCTCAGCCCGACCATTGCCCCGTAACGGGAGGCATTATTGCTCACACTTCCCGTCGGAGAACCGCGCTGATAAAGCATGGATTTAGCTGCATCGACGCCGCCATAATTGTCCGCCCCGGTGTCGGCCGGTATGTCCCAATCCACGAAGTAGGCGACGGTCAAACCGGTCACCGTGCCTCCGTTCGGCCCCTTGTATATCTTGAATGCCCCGAACAGGAAATCGCAGGAGTCGGAGTACTTGGAGGCATACCAACTGATGTCGAACTTGAGCGTCGAGTCGCGATTGTATCCCGAACCGGTCGCAACTCCCTGCTTTGGACTGGATGTCGAGTCGACGCTCATGACAACCTGATCGTCACGCAGGAGGTAGCCAAACGGATTGCTTGGAGTCGGCCCTCCTTGACTGTGACTGCCGCTTCCCAGGTAGCTGAGATTCTCAGCAGAATTGCCGAGGATCAGATAGCCTTCGTAAATGTAGCCCAAGGTGTCAGGAGCGTCCGCAAAGTACTCCCAATAGCGCGGCCCGGTAGCGATCAGCGAGTGCGGCGCGGCTGACGTCCGGAAGCAGGATGTTCTTATCTCTGAATCCGGCGGCAGATAGGTCGTGTCCGCGCCCGCCTGTGCGAATTCGTCTCTACCGGCATTGGCTTCCTCCAACACCCCGGACGCTGCTGTGAGACAAAGAATCGATGCTGCCGCAGCAACACAGACGAAGCCGTGGACGATACAGTGCCGATTCATGATTTCCTCCCCTCCCGCAGGCGGCAAACGACGATGGATGCGGTCGGCAAAGCTATTGGTGTCATCTTAAAGTAGTCACCAATCGCGATTTTAGCAATGGCCAATCGGCTCCCGCCGGGCGCACTTTTCTCTTGCCTGCGCTCAGGTGTGTATATATGATAGACCTATATTGGTAATTTTAGGTGCATGCGACTCTTATTCGACAGGAGGAGGGAATGTTTACTCGCAAACCGCACTCGGTACTTCTGACCGCCGGAATTGTCGTGCTACTCGCGGCAGCTTTGTCCGCCTGCCCATACTGCGGCAAGAATCGGGCTTATCTGGACTCAATGCCGACCAAACTCATGGACGGACGCGGCAGCCATCATCACCCGGTCAGCACCAACAATGCCGAGGCGCAAGCTTACTTCGATCAAGGGCTGACCATGTGCTTCGCTTTCAACCACGACGAGGCGATCCGCTCGTTCCGAAAAGCCGCCGATCTCGATCCGAATCTTGCCATGGCGCACTGGGGGATCGCCTACGCACTCGGCACTAATTACAATCGCCCGATCGATTCACTGCAGGCCAAGGGCGCCTTTGCGGCGATCCGCAAAGCCGACAGCCTGCGCGCATTTGCCTCGCAGGCCGAACGCGACTACATCGACGCCATGATGAAGCGATATTCCGCCGACGTCAAAGCTGACTACATGCGCAACGAAATGGCTTACCGCGACGCCATGAAAGAGCTGGCAGCCAAGTACCCCGATGACATGGACGCGCTCACCATCTACGGCGAAAGCATGATGAACCTCAAACCGTGGCAATTGTGGAAGGCGGACGGCTCGCCGGAGGAAGGCACGCCCGAGATCGTCGCCGCATTAGAGAGAGTGCTTCAACGTAATCCCGATCACCCCGGCGCCAATCACTACTACATTCACGCGGTCGAAGCTTCGCGCTATCCCGACAAGGCGCTTGCCAGCGCCCACCGGCTGGAGAACCTGGTTCCGGCCGCCGGGCATCTGGTGCACATGCCGGCCCACACCTACATCCGCACCGGCGACTACATGGGCGCCGTCGAAGCGAATCGCCGGGCCGTCCACATGGACAGCCTTTACGTCAACGAAGGTGGCGTCGGGTTCTATGGGCTGGTCTATTTCCCGCATAACATTCATTTTCTGGCCGTTTCGTCCGCGATCGCCGGCCGCTATCAAGAAGCGATGCAGGCAGTAGATCTGCTGGAGAAGAACGTCCTTCCGTACGCCAATGTCGACCCGATGATGGGCATTCTCGTACCGACGCGCTATTTCGTCCTCCTGTTGTTCAACAAGTGGGACGAGATTCTCAAAACCAGTGTGCCGGATCACGGCTATGTGCTGACGCAGGCAATTCAGCGCTTTGCTCACGGCATGGCGTATGCCGCGAAGAAGGATGTCAAGAAGGCCAACGCTGAATTGGCTCAGGTTCGCAAGCTCACCGCCAATTTGCCGGCCGGCTGCTACCTGAGCATGAACAACGACGCGCGCAATGCCGTGCCGATCATGGTCAATATGCTGGGCGGCGCCATCGCCGAAGCGGAAGGCAAGATCGTCGACGCCGAGAAGTCCCTGCGCGAAGCCGTGGCGGCGCAAGATTCTTTGCGTTATGATGAACCGGAAGGATGGTACTTCAATGCTCGCGAAGCCCTCGCGGCGTTGCTCCTGCGCAACGGTCGAGCTGCGGAAGCTGAGAAGTTGTTTCGCGCTGAACTCGTCGCACATCCCCGCGCCGGTCGTGCTCTCTACGGACTCTGGCAATCTCTCGAGCAGCAAGGTCGCGTTGCCGATGCTCAGCACGTTCGTCTGGAGTTCGAGCGTGCTTGGCGGGATTCCGATGTAGAACTACAATTGTCTGAGCTTTGATTTCTGCCCCGAAATCTATCAAGAAGCCCTGCACTGGTCAGGGCTTCTTTGTTAGACAGCATCGAGACCGCAAGCCGCATATTATCAGCAAGATAAGGCTAATATCTAAAGTAAACATCTAACCAATTGAATCAGCCGCGATTTGTGCCAGAGTTTTAGTTGACAACCCGTGCGGTCACCCGTATCTAAGTCGCCTGTGAGGAGTGTCGATGCGGCTCGTGATTCAGCGGGTGAAATGGGCGCGGGTGGAAGTAACAAATGAAGTCGTTGGCGCTATCGACACAGGGCTCTTGGTGTTAGTCGGGGCCACGCACGATGACTCGGAGCGCGATGCCGATCTGCTGGCCGAGCGTACGGTTCATCTCCGAATCTTCCAGGACGAGCAGGACAAGATGAATTTGTCGCTGCTTGACGTCGGGGGAAGTGTCTTGGCGGTGAGCCAATTCACTCTGTACGCCGACACGCGCCGCGGGCGCCGACCGGCCTTCACCGACGCGATGGAGCCCCAACGCGCCCAGCAATTGTTTGAGCACTACAAGGCCGCGCTGTCCCGGCTCGGCGTGCCTGTCGCATCCGGCGTGTTTGGTGCGCGCATGGATGTATCACTCTGTAACGAGGGACCGGTGACGATCATTCTCAATTCGGAAGAGAAGCGATCATGACGTGTATGACGGAAGCAAAGCGATTTGTTCTCAATGTGGACTCAGCAATTCGCGCTGAACTGGCGCGCCTGCTTGACGGCGAGATCGTTACGCTCGCTTCGGGTTCGCCGCGCCGCCGCGAGATTCTCAGGCTGGCGGGGCTACGATGTCGCACCGTTGTCCCCGAAATCGACGAAACGTTTCCGGACGGCATCGAGCCCCGACGAATTGCGCTCGATCTGGCCCGACAAAAGCTCGACATGGTTGCTCCGGACGGAACTCTGACGGTGGCGGCGGATACCATCGTCGTCCTCGATGAGCATGTGCTCGGCAAACCGGAGCATCGCGAGGACGCGATCCGGATGCTCAAACAACTGTCGGGGCGGCGCCATTATGTCTTGACAGCACTGGCCGTCCGAGACCGCGACGGCCGGATCCTGGTTGATGGCGACACGAGCTTCGTTACTTTCCACGCCCCGAACAATGAAGCGATCGCGAGCTACGTGGATACCGGCGAGCCGATGGACAAGGCTGGCGCCTACGGCATCCAAGGGATGGGCGAGTTGCTGGTTGAACGCCTGGAGGGAAGTTTGCTCAATGTGATCGGCTTTCCCATTGAACTCTTCTTGCGAATGGTGAAGGAATTGCGGCCGTGACATTCGAATTCGGTTCGGACGAAGATATCAAGACGGTTGGCGAGTATCTGCGGCGCAAACGCGAGGCGCGGGAACTATCGTTGGAGGATGTGGCCTCGAGTCTCAAAATCCACGCGCGCTATCTGGCGGCGATTGAGGAAAGTCGCGACCAGGATCTGCCGAGCCCGGTTTACAAAGAGCTGTTCCTCAAATCCTACGCCGATTTCCTGGGCGTTTCCCTGGACGAACTGCTCCTGCGACTGCCGGAGTTGGAGCCGCAACCGGCTGCCGAGGAAGCCGATCAGGCCGGCGAGCCGACGACAGTGACGCCGCGCGCTCAACAAAACGTGACACCCGTGCAGGCACCATTGACGGAACCCAAGCGCAAACGCGGACGGCCGCTCTTGATCCTCTTTCTGGGACTGATTGCGATTGGCGTTGGGCTCTATGGGCTCAAATACTATCGCGACAATTTCATGAAAGTCGAAGATCGCGTTACGCCGGTCGAAACGCCGCCCGTCACCACGACAATTCCGGCAGATACGATCACGGCCGACACGACAGCCGACGTGGCCGCCGAGCCGGAGATGATGAATCTCCTCATGATCGGAAAGGGCGAGTGCTGGCTGGAAGTGAGCATCGACGGCGACAGCGGCTTCTCCGAGTTGCTGAAAGTGCCGGACACGCTCTGGTTCGCCATGAAGGACAGCATCTATTTTAAGCTGGGTCGGGCGAATACGGTCGAAGTCTGGTGCAACGCTTTGCCGCTGCGATTAGTACCACCTGATGACGGCACCGTGCGGTCGTTTACGATCACGCGGGATAACTACACGAGTCTGGTTGACAGTGCGAGGTTGGCGCCATGAAGTTCCGCGAAAAACTGCAGTACTATTACGTGCAACTCAAGGCCCGCCAGCTGCGGATGACCGCCTATGAATTCCCCTCCTCGATCCGCGGCAGTAAACGCATCGTCGTGACGCTTCCGTTCGGCATCCAAACCAACAGTATCTTGCTGCGCATGGTCAGCGAACTGGCCGTGATTTTCCCCAGCAGCGACCTGATGATCGCGGTACCGAGCGGCTGCACGGAAATCGCCCGCAAGACCGGCATCCATACGATTTCGCCCGATCTCTACGCGGCGAACATGATTGGCCTGCCGAAGAACGACTTCTTCAAGAAGATCACCGACTTTGACGCTTCGGTGTTTATTGATTTCGAAACCAAGAAGAATGTCTTCAATGCGCTGGTGGCGGTTACTTCGAATGCCGCATTGCGCATCGGCTTGGTCGGCGTCTGGGGCCCCCCAATTCACAATTTTGAAATACGCTCAAGTTTCCAGCACGACGAACTCAAGGTCTATCGCAGCATGATCGACATGCTCGGTTCGATTCAATTGACGTCGGTCATGCCGGATATTCGCGAGACGACCTAATTTCGGAAGCAGGAGTCTACTTTGTATCTATCAGGCTTAGAGATCATTGGATTCAAGTCGTTTCCGCTGAAAACCGCGGTGGAGTTCGCGAACGGCATCACCGGTGTCGTCGGACCCAACGGCTGCGGCAAGACGAATGTGCTGGACGCCATCCGCTGGGTGCTCGGCGAGCAGCGCATTTCGATTCTGCGTGGCGGCAAAATGGAGGATGTGATCTTCGCCGGTACGCGCGAAATGAAACCGATCGGCATGGCCGAGGTCTCACTGCACATCGTCAACAATCGCGGCGTCCTGCCCACCGAATACAACCACCTGACGATTACCCGCCGGCTGTATCGCTCCGGCGAATCCGAGTACCTGCTCAATAACGTCGTCTGCCGCTTGAAAGATATCACCGAGCTCTTCGCCGACACCGGCATGGGCTCGCACGCCTATTCGGCCATCGAGTTGGATATGGTCGAAGCCATCCTCTCCGATAAGGCCGACCAGCGCCGCATGCTGTTCGAAGAGGCCGCCGGTATCACCAAGTACAAACAGCGCAAGAAGGCCGCGCTTCGCAAACTCGAAGCCACCGAACATGACCTGCTGCGCCTGTCCGATATTCTGGCGGAAGTCGCCTCTCAGGTCAGCGGCCTGAGCCGCCAGATGAAGCGGGCGGAGCGCTACAAGTCGCTGGAAGAACGCATCCGTACCGCCGGCCAGGTTTTGCTCAAAGAAAGATACCGCCGTCTGAATGCGCAGCTCGACCACGTGCGCGACGAAAAGCGCGTCAGTCAGATCAAGCTGGCGGAATTGTCCGGCGAAATCGATAAGTGGGACCTGGCGCGTGAAGACTATGCGGCACAAGCCCTCGAACTGGGCGAGCAACTGCGACACCTGCGCGAACGCGGCGAGAGTGTCGGCGCCGATTGCCATCGTCTGGAAACAGAGATCTCGGTCAACGACGAACGCACCAAGGCTGCAGCGACTTCCGATGACAGTGATCGCCGCGAGATCGAGAACATCCGTGGCAAGCTCGATCAACTGGCTTCGGAAAAATCCGCACTAACCGACCGCCTGGCCGCACAGCGCCAGTCACTCGCATCGGTCAATGCCGAGCTGGCCGAAGTCGAGCAGCAGTTGACGGTAAAATTGGCGGAATTGGACACGGCGCGACGCGCGTCGCAGACGCACCAACGCGACCTCTTCGAGATTGAGGGGCAACGCTCGATCAAAGAGCAGAGTCGGCTGCAATTGGAACAGCAAATCACCGAACTGGACGAAACACAGGCGCGCAATCGGGAAAAGGCCGAACAGCTACACGACGAATGTAATCGTGCCGAAGCCGAATCAGCGCGGCTCACCTCAATTCAAGACCAACTGCGCGCGCAGATCGCCGCCGGCGAATTGCGACAAACAGAGGTCGAGACCCGCCGCCGCGAGCTCGAGGAGGCGATCGCCGCCCGGCAGTCAACCCTCGCTAATCTCCGGCTCGAAGCGCGATCGCAGCAAGCGCAAATCGAGATACTTGAGCGGATGATCGCCCATTACGAAGGTTACGGCTCGGGCGTAACTTCGATATTTGGCGCCCGCGATCAGATCGGCGGCATTATCGATACCGCGGCCAACCTGATCGAAGGGCAGAGCGAATACTTGCGGGCGATCGAGACGGCGCTGGGCGAGGCCGCACAATATGTCGTCGTCGAGTCGCGTCCATCTGCCTACACTGCCATCGAGTTCCTCAAAAGCCATGCCCACGGGCGGGTGACGTTTATCGTCAAGAGCGAGCTGGATGCCTGGACGAAGGATCGCAAGCTCGCGCGGCCGGGCGGCTTCGGTGGCCAGTTGGTGCCGGCCACCGATGTGATCCGCGTTAAGCCGGGATACGAGAAACTTGCCGACCTGCTCCTCGGTGACGTTTGGATCGTCCAGGATCGCGAGGCCGCCGAGAAATTGATCGAGCTGGCACAAGGCGATTTGCGCGTCGTCACGCTCGACGGCGAATTCTACCGCGCCCGTCCGCTCCACGAGGGCGGGGGCACCGCGCAACTTCCGCTCTTGGGCCGTGATGCCGATCTGCAACGCTTGCGTCAGGAGGACGCGGCATCGACGGCACGCATCCATGAACTCGAAGCGGAGATCCAGACTTTGCTGGACGCACGCGCGGAGATCGAGCTTGCCGGCCGCGAATTGGTGCAGGAGCTCTCCGACGTTCGCAACCAGATGGCCGAAACGCAGATCCAGTCCGCCGGTATCGGCTTGAGTCTGCGCCAAGCCGCCACAGCGCTGGCAGAACTGCAAGCCGCCGCCGAACAGGGCCGGCAGAAGCTCGAATCGCTGCGCACATCGCTGCAGGATCTCGCCTCCAATGTCTCCCAGTTAACTGCCGATTCGGCCAACAAGGCGCAGTTCCTTAATCAGGAGTCAGCCACCGCCGAATCGCTGGAGGCCGAAGTTGGCCGGCTGTCGCAACAGATCGAGGACGAGCGTCTGCGCTCGATCCGGCTCGCGACGGAAGTCAATTCCCTCGAAGGCAATTTGCGCCGCATCGACGAATTGTCGCTCGAAATGCAGTCGCAACGCGATCGCCGCGCCGCCGCGATCGACTTGCGCGTTGAGGAAGTCGCCGTGCTGCAGCAGCATATCGCCGACTTGCGCGCGCAATTTGCAGAGCGGACCCGAATGCGCGAGGAACTCAAGGCCGACGAGCTGTCGTTGACCGTCCGCCAGGGCGAACTCACCGAGAAGCAATCGGAATTCGACCAACTGGTGCGCAGTAATCGCAAGTCCCGCGACGAAGTCGCCGAATTCAATCAGCGCCTTCTCGTCAACGAAACCGAATTGCACGCGCGCTGGGAAGACGTTGCCCGGCAGTTGCAGGAGACCTATGACATCGACGTCGCTGTCATGGTCATGCCGGAACCGTTGGCCGATGCCACCTTCCAGGAACTTGAGGCCGAACTCGCTGACTGCCGCAACAAGCAGCAGCAAATCGGCATGGTCAACATGCTGGCGCTGGAGGAATATGAGCGCGAAGCCGAACGCGAACGCTTCCTGCGCAGCCAGATCGAGGATTTGACGCGCGCCAAGGACGACCTCAAGACCACGATCAACCGCATCAATACGACCGCCCGGCGGATGTTTCTCGAAACCTACGACAAGGTCAAGTCGAATTTTCAGAAAGTCTTTGCGGAATTGTTCCAGGGCGGCGAAGCCGACCTGCGCATGGAGAACGAAGATGATCCGCTGGAATCGCCAATCGAAATTTCCGCCCGCCCGCGCGGCAAGCGCTTCCTGAACATCACCCAGCTTTCCGGCGGCGAAAAAGCGTTGACGGCGATCTCACTGCTCTTCGCCATCTACCTGGTCAAACCCTCGCCCTTTTGCATTCTTGACGAAGTGGATGCGCCGCTCGATGACGCCAACGTCATTCGCTTCCTGCGCATGGTCCGTAGCTTCATCGGCCGCACCCAATTCATCATCATCACGCACAACAAACGCACGATGGAGCAGTGCGATCGCCTTTACGGCGTCACCATGCAGCAGCCCGGGGTCAGTCAGATTGTCAGCGTCGATTTCGAAGGCAAAGCGCGGCGCACCGAACTCGAGGTGATGAAATTCGCCATCGACGAGGCCCCTGCCGATCTCAATGAACAGCCGGTAGTCCCCGCACGGGGCAGTGCGTCGACAGTCGATTTAGATTCGCTCGGAGCCGAGTTCGACGAGGAACCAACCTCCACCGAACGTGCCCTGGTCGCTGAGACTGCCGAAACCGCAACCGCCGAGGAAGCCGAAGAAGAATACGACGACGAGTTCGACGACGACGACGACGACGATGATGACGGGGATGAGACTTAATGGGCTTCTCGTTCAAGAAGCTGGCGCAGGGACTCCTCAAAACGAAAGAGAATCTCGTCACCAAGCTCAAAACCGCCGTCGGTCTGCATAAAAAGGTTGATGACGAACTGCTCGCCGAGATCGAAGAAATCTTAATCTCCTCCGATATCAGCGTCGAAACGGCGGAAAAGCTCATTGAAGGACTAAAAGAGAAAGTCGCGAAAGCGGGAATTGACACTTCCGACGACGTTTATCGACTGCTTAAGGATTGCCTGGTTGACCTTTTCGACGATAACACACACCCGTTCTTCGAAGTCACCGAGAAGCCGCATGTCATCATGATTGTCGGTGTGAATGGCACTGGCAAAACCACGTCGATCGCCAAGATCGCCCGGCGCTATAAGAACGAAGGCAAGCGCGTGACGATGGTCGCCGCCGACACCTTTCGCGCCGCCGCCATCGACCAACTGGCGATCTGGGCTGAGCGCGTCGGCTGCAATCTCGTCAAGGGGCAGGAGGGCGGCGACAGCGCCTCGGTCGCTTTCGATTCGATCAATGCTGCCCGGGCGCGCGGCGACGACCTGGTGATCATCGATACTGCCGGGCGGTTGCACACCAAGGCGAACTTGATGGAAGAGCTGAGTAAAGTAAAGCGCGTCATCAAGAAGGCGATGCCGGAGGCGCCACACCGCACGCTGTTGGTGGTCGATGGCACCACCGGCCAAAATGCGCTGCAGCAGGTCGAAACCTTCAATCGTATGGTGCAGATTGACGGTATCATCGTGACCAAGCTCGACGGCACCGCCAAAGGCGGCGCGGTCTTCTCCATCGTCGACAAATTCAAGCTGCCGGTCGTCCTGATCGGCATTGGCGAGAAAATGGACGATCTCGACGAGTTCAAACCGCGCGATTTCGTCGAAGCGCTATTTACATGATCGAACGGATCACCATCCGCACTACTGCCCGCCAACAATTGCTCGATATCACGTCTCAGGTCAGCCGCATCCTCGCCAAATCCGGCATCACGGACGGTCTCTGCGTCGTATTCTCTCCCCACACCACGGCAGCAATTACAATCAATGAGAACGCCGATCCCGATGTCCAATCCGACATCTTGCGCAAGCTGGCGGCGGTGCTTCCGCAGCAGGATAATTACCGCCATGCCGAGGGCAATTCCGATGCGCACATCAAATCGTCGTTGATTGGCTGCTCCGAAACGATCATCGTTTCCGGCGGAGAGCTGTTGCTCGGCACCTGGCAGGGAATATACTTCTGCGAATTCGACGGCCCGCGGCAGCGCGAGTGCCTCGTCAAACTGCTGGCCGACTGATGTTACTCCTCGAGATCATCGCGGTCGGTAAAGTCCGCCCGGCCTGGCTCAAAGAGGGAATCGACTACTATCGGAAACTGGCGTCGAAGTACGCCCGCATCGAGATCACGACGATTCGCGATTCCGGCACGGCGCATCTGGATCGCGCTCGCGCTCTGTCCCAGGAATCGGACGAAATCATCGCGCGGCTCGACGAGCGCGCTTACGTGGTCGCGCTCGACGAGCGGGGCAAGACCTGCAGTTCCATCGAGATGGCCGCCTTCTTGCGCGACCGGCAACTGAAGCACTCGCACCTCCAGTTCATCATTGGCGGCGCACAGGGCCTCGCCGAGTCGATCCGCGAACGCGCTGATCTGCGCTTGTCCCTGTCGGCGATGACCTTGCCGCACGAGATGTGCCAGTTAGTTCTGCTCGAGCAGCTCTATCGCACCCTCTCGATCAACGCGGGCGCGTCCTACCACAAATAGCCTGAACACAAAGTAGCAGGGGTAGCCGATTGCTCAGCTACCCCTGTCGGGCCCCGTTTTTGCCCTTTCGACTCAGTTGCCGGCGAGCGCGGTTAAGCGTTGCCAGCCCGATTCTGTCGACATCCGCGCGACCACGCTCGAGCTTGCCGCCTTTCGGAACTGCTCGTAAGTCTTGCGCGCCTCGCCTTCGTTACCCATCGCCAGATGGCTGAGCGCGAGATAGCCGTAGATCTCCGGACTCTCGTCGCCAAATTTCTTCAGTTTTTTTAGTATCTTCTCCGCATCCTTGTAGCGGCCGACCACATAGTATGCCTTGCCGACATCGATTTGTGCCTGCTTGTCTTCGGGACTGAACGAGAGCGATTTCTCGAGATCGGCTGTGCCGCCATCGTAATTGCCCGAAGCAATCCGTGCCCAGCCGCGCAGAGTGTAGGCATCGGCGGCATCCGCCTGGAAGGCGATGATCTTGTCGTAACAACCGATGGCCTGCGCGTACTGCCCGGCATTCAGATAAAGATCGGCGGCCGAACGGTAATCGGCACGCGCATTGAGCTTCTTACCGGCCGCCAGATGCGCCTCCGCGCGACGCAGATAGGCCTTGACCATCGTGTTGTCTTTCGCCAGGGCCAGCGTGTAGTACCCCACGGCTTCAACGTATTGCTCTTCGCCGAAGAGCGTTTCCGCTTGGGTGAAGAAATCCTGGGCCGTGTATTCAGCCGGTTCGGTGGGTCGGGCATCTTCCAGCGTCACCACCAGCTCCTGCGTCTCGCCTTCAGCTATAGTGATCGGCTGCACGTACGACACGTAGCCCTCGGCGCGGACTTCCAACGCCCGGTTGCCGGGACGGATCCGCTTTAGCGACTGACCGGCCTTTCCGGCAAGTTTGCCGTCCAGGTAAATCCCGGCATCCGCCACGTTGCAGTTGATCTTCAGGCCGCCGTATTCCGGCTGGTCGTTGGGCTGGCTCGGCGTAGTCGCGACCGGCTGTGCCGTTGTCTGGCTGCGCCGCGTCTGCGGCAGGATCGGCGTGACGCTACCGTACATGATGTCTGACTGGTTGTTCTGCACGACGAGCGGGAAGTAGCGCTCTTCGAAGAGCTCTCCTTCCATCTTGACGTCATAGCGGCCGTTCGCCAGCCCGGCGAACTTGAACACGCCGTGTTCGTCAGTCACCGTCATGAGGTTTAACTGCGGAATACTGACACTGATACCCGCCAGCACTTCATCGCTCTCCGAATTAGTCACCACGCCGAAGACCGTGGCTTTGGGTACTGCCGGCGTGCTGAACAATTTCAACGCGACCAGGACAATCACCAGCAGTGCGGCGGCACTGCCGATGATCCACTTGCGGCGGTCGATGCTGCCGGCCTTAACGACAAAGCCCTGACCGGCGATCGTCACCTGATCGCCCGGACGCAAAAGCGTCGGCTTGGGCACGGTGAGTTGCTGACCGCGCAGGAGCACGGCCGGCTGTTGGTGATTCGGCAAGACCGCTTCGGATACCGGAATCGCCATCGCCTGTGAGTCCGCCACGATGTTGTCGTCAGACTCAGCGGCGGCTTCCGCATCGGCGACGGCATCATCGCGGGTCGCGCTTACGGGCGCAGCCGCAGCGGCTTCGGAAACGCTTGTCGGCGCGTCTTTGGATTCCGGCGAGGCATCGCTGCACAAGGTCTTGGAGAGGCTGTCGAGCAACCGACCCTTGTCGATTTCCGACACACCATCGGCGGTCGGCGGCGCCGGAAGCTCGTCTTCGTCCTTGAGCGGTTTCAGCCGGCTCATGATCTCTTCCGGTGTCTTGGTGACGGCACTGGGTTGGCGCGTGGGCTCCGCCGCTTTCTGCTCTGGCGGTTCCGGATTCGAGTCGATCTGCGTTCGCATGAGAAAGTCGGACGCGGACTCGATGCCCAGGGAAGCGCGTTCGCCGGTTTCCGGATCATCCAGCGACCTGGCGGCTTCGACTTTCGATTCGTTGCCGTAGAGGCTCAGCAGCTTGTCGATTCCTGTTCCGTCGCCGGCGGGACGGTCGGCGGGAGGAGGTGCCGCCTCCGGATCGGCGACATCTTCGACGGTGAATTCGGCTTCTGCTTCAGGCTGTTGCGATGGCTTCGGCTGGTCGGCCGGTTCCTGCGTCAGCGCGTCCTGCGGACGCTCTGCCACATCGACGGCCACTGCCTGCCCCAGTCGCTCGCCACAATTCTTGCAGAAAACCGCCCCGTCAAAATGATTCGCCGAGCCGCACTTGCTGCACTCGATCATAAGCCTCCCGCTGTTATGCGTTTAGATCACCTTAAGTATCGACATTTTTGCCGTTTTCATTTAGCATCCGGCCGGCCCGTTCGTCTTACCTGCAGGGAAATTATTCGCTTGACACTGCCAAACCGGGCGAATATCCTTTAGGTTCGATTAGGATGGAAGTTGTTGTTTCGTATACAGTTTGGGAGGAATGCCGGAAATGCTTAGAAATCTGACGGTGTGGGGATTGTGTTTGTTCGCCCTCGTAGCAATGATCGGCTGCGGTGACGACGATGACGGCAATGGCGGGCTGAGTGGGTACAACGCGGTACTTCTACGGCCGGACCGCCTTCCTTCGCTTTCCGGAGGACTGGTTTATGAAGGCTGGCTGGTGCAGGTCGACGACGACGGCAATTGGACCGATGAAAAGTCGGTTGGCAAATTCTTCTGGGACGAATTCAATTATAAGTTCCTCGCCAGCGACGGTAGCGGCACTCAAATCGACTCCGTCTTTGAGGCCAAGGCTAATATCTACGACTACGACTTGGTCGCGATCACACTGGAGCAGTATCCTAATGACCCCAGCGATGATCCCTCGCCGACCATCGTGGCCCAGAGCACAATTGTCCCGGATCGTGTCACCATGATGCGCTTCCCGGTTAATTTCGACGGCGTCCCCCCCGGCTCTTTTGCCATCGGCACATTCTCCGACGGCAATTGGAAGGAGATGGGTGAGGTCGACAAGGCGCTCGAACGCTACGGCGTCTGGTTCCTGAGTTTGACGGTCGGACCGACGGGCAATGAAGGCGCCGAGCAATTCGCGACGGCTCTGACGCTGCCGGTCCTGCCTGACACCGGCTATCTCTACGAAGGCTGGGTGACCACTGCCGTTGGTGATACCATCTCCACCGGCAAGTTCTTCTTCCCGGACTATCAGGACTACAGCAATGGTTATTGCGAACTGCGCGCCATTCCGAATTATCCCGGCGAAGACTTCCTGGCTAACCGCCCCAGTTGGATTCCCGCGGCGCGCTGGCCCCTGGATTGCATGACGGGCGGTCAAACCTTGGTTACGGTCGAGCCGAATCCCGACAACGACCTGCTGCGGCCTTCAAATCTGATCGTCTTGCGCGGAAATATGCCGGCTCGGGCTGCGGATCAGAACAGCGATGCCCGCCGCACGAATTTCCCGATGGGATCTGTTGCCGGCGTGACCTTCCCGGTAATTGAAGCCGTCTTCGTCAAGCGCTAAACTCCGGCACCGCGAGTAGATTGATCGAAGGCCGATGTCGCTGCATCGGCCTTCGATTTTGACGGGCGCAAGTCAATCCGCTCCGCAACGGGTCTAACTCATGTGGGATTTCGTACGGTCGGCGCTTGCCATCGTCTTGTTCAGCAAACCCTTAGACGTTGTTTTTTGAAACTTTTGCCCCTAACTTGCGTTCGTCACAACTGGTCGAGGGAGGTTACATGACCGACGCAGTCAACGAATATCCAACCACTGAAACAAAATCAATGTCGCCCTGGTCTATGTTGGTGAATGTTCTGTTTTCACCAACTCGGGTCTTTCAAGCTGCCAAGGAGAAGCCGAAGTGGGTTACGCCGCTTATCATAATCCTTTTGTTCTTTATGATATTCGCCTTCTTCATGACTCCAATCGCAATCAAGACGCAGATGGAAATGCTCAAGTACTCCGACAAGTACACTCAGGAACAGCGCGACGCCATGATGCAGAACGCCGAAATGGGCCAGAAGTTTGGCCAAATCATCGGCGTGATCTCTGCCCCGATTATATGGACGATCATCATTGTGGTCATCACGGGGCTGCTGCTGCTGATGGGGAATGTTATCTTCGGTGGCGCCGCTCGATTCGTCCAGATCTTGCTGATGGTCTGTCTCTCATTCGTGACCTGGATCATCTCGGCGGTCGTCAAGTTGCCCCTGATGATCACCAAAGATACACTCGACATTCGCACGTCGTTGGCGCTGCTGCAGCCGTCCGACATCAAGACGCTCGAGAGTCCACTGTACAGTTTTCTCAACACCTATACCGATGTTTTCGTCATCTGGCAAATCATCATCCTGATCATCGGCGTGAAGGTCATGTACAACTTCACCACCGGGCGCTCCGCGGCGACTGTTCTGATTCCGACCGCGGTCCTGGCTCTGATCTCGGTCGGAGTGGGAATGATGTTCTAAGCCCGAAGATTTGTCCAGCAACCTTGAAGGAGATCTAAATGAGAGTTTTGCGCAAAATTGCAGTTGTAATCATTCTGACATTCTTTACCGCCGCCATGGCGCCGTCGCAGGTCGCCGCCCAAACCCAGGGCCTCTCCGTGCAGCAATGCATCGATATCGCGCTCGAACGCAACATCGGCGTGATCACGGCCAAGAACAACCTCGGCCGCGCCAAGTGGGACTTGTGGGACGCCTGGGGCGACGCGCTGCCGAGTATCTCAGCCTCGGCCCGCTATGGCTACAACAAGTCCTTTGGCAAGCAGTATCAGCCTGAACTCGGTATCGAGGTCGAGGTCCCGGGCACGAAGTCCTATTCCACCGGACTGTCGATCTCGATGACGTTGTTCGATGGCGGCGCCACCTGGTTCAACATCAAGCGGAGCTCGTTGCTCAAAACTGCCTCGCGGAACGACCTGCGGCAGCAAATTCTCAGCACGATCTACAGCGTGCGTCAGGCCTACTACACGCTTGTCAGCGCGTATATGCTGCGCCGCGTCCAGGACGATGCTCTGGCGCGTTCCAAAAAACAGCTTGAGGTAACGACCAGTCGCTACGAATTGGGATCGGCGTCGCTGTCCGAGAAGCTGAAAGCCCAGGTTAACGTCGCCAATGACTCGCTGACGCTGCTGCAGCGCGTGAACGATATCCAGACCGCAGAGTTCAATCTCAACGTGCTGATGAACCGCGACGTCAGTCTGCCGGTCAATCCGGTCGACACCCTGGCGCGCGTCGATATCTCCCGTTCCCTGGACGAGTGCATCGAAACTGCGCTGAAGGACAACCCGTCACTGAAGTCATCCAAAGCAGGTTATGACGCCGCCCGTGCCAGTACCAAGATCTCCCGGCAGTCGTGGGTGCCGCGTGCCAATATGTCGCTCAACTGGGGTTGGAGCACGCGCGAATCAGGCGAGTGGTTCGCCTACAAGTACGACAACGGCGCGTATAGCTTCGGAATCAATTTCTCCTACGGTCTCTTCGACGGTTTCACCAAGAAGACGACCTACTCCAAGGCAAAGTTGTCGGAGCTGACGGCGCGCGAGAACTACGAATCCGAGCGCAACGTGCTGATCTATAATGTGCGCCAGGCCTACCTTGACATCCAAAAGGCGCGCCTGCAGCATGAAACGGCCCTGCTGGCCGAATTGTCGGCGGCAGAAGACATGAAATTGCAGCAAGAACGCTATCGCCTGGGGGCCTCGTCGATTCTTGAACTCCTCGACGCCCAGGTATCGTTGACCAACGCCCAGTACTCGCGGATATCAGCGCTCTACCAGCTGAACCTGGCCGTGGCAGCCATGGCCAGAGCTATGGGGCAGATGTAAGGAGCCGGCGCCGAGCGCCCGCGCTCGACTCGGATACAAGGTTATGACCAAAAAGAAACGCAACATTCTCATCGCCGTCGCCGTTGTCGTCGTCCTCGCCATCTTCATCATCGCGAATCTCGGCCGCAGCGGCGGTAATGTCGATTCGGTGCAGGTCGACAAAGTCAAGAAAGGCGCCATCACTTCCGAAGTGACCGCCACTGGTTCGGTGCAGGCGCGCACCACCGTCAAAATCTCCGCCGACGTCTCCGCCAAAATCGTCGACCTCCCGGTTCGCGAAGGTGATCTCGTCAAGAAGGGCGACGTACTGGTGCGGCTCGATCCCACCCGCTACGAAGCCGCCGTCAGCCAGGCCGAAGCCGGCGTTGCCTCGGCGCGCGCCGCCGAAAAGCGCGCGGAAGCCAGCCTGATCGAGGCCCGGCAAACCTACGAACGCGCCAAGAAACTCTATGCCGCCCAACTGATCTCCGAAGAGCAATACATTCAATCTGAAACCGGCCACCAGGTTGCCACTGCCAACTTCGAATCGGCGCAATTCCTGACCAAGCAGCAGATCGCCGTGCTTGAGCAAGAAAAGGATATCGAACGCAAGACGATCATCAACTCACCGATCGACGGCACAGTCGTCAGTTTGAACGCTGAGGTCGGGGAAATCGTCATGATTGGGACGATGAATAACCCCGGCACGGTGATTATGACGGTGGCCGATCTCTCAACCATCGAGGTCGAGGTCGAAGTCGACGAAACCGACGTCGCGAAACTGCAATTGGACCAGCCTACGAAGATCTCAGTCGATGCCTTCCCGGATACAACCTTCAAGGGCAAGGTGGTCGAGATCGGCAACGCTGCCCAACAGAGCAGTTCGTCGGCGACCGACCGCGTGATGAACTTCCTCGTGAAAATCCTCCTGACCGACACGGTACCCGGCATCAAACCGGGTATGACCGCGACCTCCGACATCGAAGTCGCGCGCCAAACCGAGGTGCTCTACGTCCCGATTCAGGCGGTCGTCATGCGCCCCGAAAAAGTCGATACGCTCGAGAAGGCGCCTGGGGCCGAACCGAACTCCGGCGCGATCGCGGCCGAGGTCAAGCCTCCCGTCGCGACCAGCAGCAATGAGGCGAATAAGCCGAAAGAGATCGAAGGCGTCTTCCGCGTCGAGAACGGCATTGCCAAGTTTGTGCCGGTGGCTACCGGTATCGCCGATCAACAGAATATCGAAATCAAAACCGGACTGAACGAAAGCGACGAGATCGTCTCCGGTAGTTACCGCGTCCTGCGGGCGCTGGAAGACGGCCGTAAAGTCAAGATCGAAGCAGCTCCGAAAGTAATCGAGAACAAGTGATGCATCTCATCGAAACTGAAAATCTCTGGAAGACCTACAAGATGGGCAGCGAGGAACTCCATGCGCTGCAGGGCGTGAATCTCAGCGTCGTGAAGGGCGAATACCTGGCCATCATGGGACCCTCCGGCTCCGGCAAGTCGACGCTGATGAATCTGATCGGTTGCCTCGACACGCCGTCGCAGGGAAGTTACCGCCTGAACGGCAAGGAAGTCGCCAAGATGAACGACGACGAACTGGCGATGATCCGCAATCGCGAAATCGGTTTCGTCTTCCAAACCTTCAACCTGCTCCCGCGCGCCACCGCCTTGCACAACGTCGAGCTGCCGCTGATCTACAACGGCACCGACTCGAAAACGCGTCTCGACCGGGCTAAACACGCCCTCGGGATGGTCGATCTCAGCGACCGCATGTTGCACAAACCGAACGAATTGTCCGGCGGTCAACGCCAACGCGTCGCTATCGCCCGCGCCCTGGTCAATCAACCTTCGATCATCCTGGCCGACGAACCGACCGGAAACCTCGACAGCAAAACCGGCGAAGAAATCATGGGCCTGTTCGCACGTCTGCATATCGAAGGGAATACCATTATCGTCGTCACGCACGAACCCGATATCGCCCTGCACGCCAATCGCGTGATCTATATCCGTGACGGCAACATCGAGAAAGAAGTCATCACGTCTTCCGAGACCGTCAATTTGTGATCTATGGTTTATGAGACGCTCAAGTTGGCCGGCGCCGCCCTCTGGGCGCACAAACTGCGCACCTTCCTGACGCTGCTCGGCGTCATGATTGGCGTCGCCTCCGTTATTGCCATTATCTCCGTCCTCGACGGTATGATGCGCCGGATCGCCAACGTCTTCGACGAAATGGGCGCCTCGACCATCTACGTCACCCGCTTCGGCATTATCACTTCCGACGATGAGTGGTTCAAAGCGATCAAGCGCAAGCGCATTACCGTCGATGATGTGCGTGCAATCGAAAAGGGTGTGCCCCTGGCGGAAGCAGTCGGCTATTCCTGTGATCGCAGCGCCACCCTTAAACGCGACAACAGGACGCTCTTCAACGTCCACGTTCAGGGGATTTCCGCCAACGCCGCCCAGATCAATAATATCGAGATCGAGGAAGGAAGGTTCTTTACCGCCTTTGACGACCAGCATCGCCGCCAGCTTGCGATCATTGGTGACGAGGTCAAAACGAAGCTCTTTCCATTCGAAGATCCGCTGGGCAAGGAGATCTTGATCCGCGGAGTTTCTTGTACCGTCATCGGCGTCTGCAAGAAACGCGGCTCCATTCTCGGCGAGAACCTCGACCGCTTCTGCTACGTGCCGGTGCAGACGCTCCTGAAGTACACCGGCCGTCATCAGGATATCGATATCATGGTGAAGGTCAAATCCGAGGAGCTGATTGATCAGGCCATGGACCAAATTCGTCAGGTTATGCGCGCTCGCCGCCACGTCGGCTATCACGATCCCGACGACTTCGGGCTCCTGACCCGCGACACGATCCTGGGCTTTGTCGAAAACTTCACCGGCGTCGCCCGACTCGTCGGCATCGCCATTCCGGCCATCTCGGTCGTAGTGGCCGGAATCGTCGTCATGAATATCATGATGGTCTCAGTCACCGAACGCACACGCGAGATCGGCATTCGCAAGGCTGTCGGCGCGCGCGGCCGTAACATCCTTTCGCAGTTTCTGCTGGAAGCTCTGTTGATGTCGCTAATGGGCGGCGCAATCGGTCTGACCGGCGGACTGGTCATTTCCTATGCCTTTTCCGAGCCGCTGGGGGTACCCTTCGTCATCTCACCCATGGCCGTTGCCGTCGGGCTCTTGATTCCAATTAGCATCGGTGTCTTCTTCGGCATCTACCCGGCGTGGAAAGCGGCCAAGCTCGATCCGGTGGAAGCTATGCGGTTTGAGTCATGAACGTCTTCGAGACTAAAGAAAGCATGATCATGGCGCTCGATTCGATCCGCGCCAACAAGTTTCGCGCAATCATGACCATTATCGGCGTCATGATTGGCGTCGCCTCCGTCATCGGCATGGTCTCGTTGATTCAAGGGCTCAATACCGCCGTCTCCAACGATATTGAGGCGCTCGGCTCGAACGTTCTGTGGGTGGTCAAATACCCCCCCAACACCAACTGGAACGAGCTGACCGAGAAAGAACGCAATCGCAAGCCGATCACTTTGGACGAAGCCAACGCCATCAGCGCTAATTGCCCCAGCGTCAATGGCGTTAGCCCGCAGAACTACTACTTTCGGCCCGGCGGAAACAACGTCAAGTACAAGAACAATAGCTCGAACCGCTCTTCGATCTTTGGCACCAGCGTCGATTACGAAGCGGTCAACAATCATTACATTGAGCAGGGGCGCTTCTTCCTGCCCTCGGAGGACTTCCATCGGGCGATGGTGTGTGTCATCGGCAAGGATTTGGCGGAAACGCTGTTTCCGGCCGAGACCCCGATCGGCAAGAGCATCCTCGTCAACGACAATCGCATGCGCGTCGTTGGCGTCATGGAAAAGCGCCGCTCGTCGCTGATCAACTCCAATGACAACACGGTGATTCTTCCTTACGGTACTTTCGAGAAAATGTACCCCTGGGAAAAGGAACTGATGCTGGCGGTGAAAGCAAGCAAGCCTGTGCTAATGCGGACTGCCGAGGATGAAATCCGCCAGGCCCTGCGGCGCTTGCGCGGGGTCAAGTACAGCGACGACGATGACTTTGCCGTTTTCACCCAGGAATCTCTCCTCGACTCGTACAGCCAACTGACGATCGGTATCTGGATTGCCATGATGGTCATTGCGTCCGTCGGCTTGCTGGTCGGCGGCATCGGCGTGCTCAACATCATGCTGGTGTCCGTCACCGAACGCACCCGCGAAATCGGCGTCCGCAAAGCAATCGGCGCCAAACGCGCCAACATCTTCTCGCAGTTCCTTGTCGAGGCGATGACGCTCTCCGGCACCGGCGGCGCCATCGGGATCGTGTTTGGCCTCCTGATCGCGTTTGTCATCTCCGCTGTCTCGCCGCTGCCGATGGTCGTACCGTTCCTCTGGATTCTCATCAGTTTCACGATCTCGGCCGGAGTCGGCCTTCTGGCGGGTATCATCCCGGCCCTGCGGGCAGCCTCCGTCGACCCCATCGTCAGCCTGCGCTACGAATAATCACTCGCCGGCCCGGTTTTCAGCGAATTGCAGCCGGTGGCTGGACGGCCACTGAACAGTGTGACCGGGGAGAGCGTATAAATTGTGCTTGCCGTCGTCTTTGAACGTCGTAGGTTTTGTGGAGAATCGAGTTTGTTATGACCAGACTATTGACCGCCATGCTTCTCCTCGGCGCGCTGTTCGGGGCCGCCATGACCCCGGCCCATTGCGAGGGAATCGAGGATATCAATCTCGACCGTTCCAAGTTCTTCATGGACCACGCCGTCTTCGCCGACACCGGCGGCTCAAACCGACTTGAAGTCTACTACAAGATCTTCAACGACGGACTCAATTACGTCAAGAAGGGCGATAAGTATATCGCCAATTACGAGATCAACGTCATCGTGCTCGGCGAGCACGATCTCCAGGTGACCGGCCGCTCGGTGGAACGCACCTACGTCCTCGACAGCTATGAACTGACCAAATCCGATGAGGGCTTTTTGATCAACCAACTCGTCCTGCCGATCCCGCCGGGCAATTACCAACTGGTCTGCAAGCTGATCGATCACAACTCCAACGACGTCCAGACGATCGAGGGCAACGTTGTTAGCCATCCGTACCGTCTGGGACGCGACCTCTCGGATATCCAGTTCATCCAGGAATTCAGCGCGGTCGACACCAGTTCGCCCTTCAACAAGCATGGCTTGGCTGCCGTGCCCGCCGTCGAGCGCTCCATCGATGCTGAGGAGGAGAAACTTGGTTTCTATCTCGAGATCTATGCCGCGGATCTCCTCGGGCGGTCGGTCAATCTGCATTACCAGGTCAAGGCCAAGCGCGCGGAATTCGACACCCAGAAGGACAATCCGATCACGATCGATACCGCTGTCACGGGAATTCAGCAGTTCATCGACTTGCATGACCTCGTGCCCGGCGACTACACCCTCAAAGTGAAACTGGAAACCGACGGCGAAACCGTGGCGGAACGTGAAGTGCGTTTCCACATTAAATGGTCGCTGCACTCGCTCTTGCGCAACGACTTCGACTATGCCGTGATGCAGCTCAAGTACGTGATTCAGAAGGACGAGCGCAAAAAACTCGAGCAAACTCCCGATTCGCTGCGTGAAAGAGCCTTTGAGGAGTGGTGGAAATCCAAAGACCCGACCCCCGGCACGCCGGAAAATGAGTTTCGGGAGGAGTATTACCGGCGCATTCGCTACTCCAACCAGTACTACTCGACCGTCAATCGGGAAGGCTGGCAAACGGACCGCGGCTCGATCTACATCCGTTACGGCGCGCCGGACGACGTCGACAACCATCCGTTCGAGCTGGGCAGCAAACCGTACCAGGTCTGGTACTACTTCACCCAGCGCCGAACTTTCGTTTTTGAAGATTCTCGCGGCGATGGCGATTACCAGTTGCAGTATCCTTATGACGGCGACTGGCGCAGTCGCGGCACACTCGGTCCATAACGGCCGGTGGAGGAGTGGGAGTTATCATGAGATATTTTCAGTGGGCATGTTTGTTAATGCTGGTCGCGGCGTCGCTCCAGGCTCAGGCGCCGTCCGATCCCATCCGCGTCTGGGCCGACGGGAGTTCTTACGCTTACTTCCAGGACAGCTCGCGTACTTACGTCGAGGTCTATTGCGCCGTGCGCCGCGCCGACTTCCAATTTGAGGTCGACAGCGCCTACTACACCGCTCTGGCGCTGCTTTATGTCGAAGCGCGTGATCATCACGGCGTCGTGGTTGATTCCAGCTCGAAATTGATCCCCATGGGCGTCAAGTTTCTCGAGGACGCCTACAAGAAGGATGTGCGCATCTTCGAGATTCTGCCGCTGCTTCTGCCGGGAGGCAAATACAACATCAAGGTGACGGCGGTCGACTACAAGACCAAGCGGAGCGGACTGGCGACGTTTGAAATGGCGGTGCGGGACTTTTCCACGAAGAATTTTATGATGTCCGACCTCGAACTGGCATACGCGATCGACACCCTGCAGGTCGACTCACCCGGCTTCGACCCGCTCTCGTCGTTGATCAAGGCCAATCGCCTGATTCTTCCCAACCCCAATCGCTACTTCTCCAACGATGATTCATTGCTCTACTTCTACGCCGAACTCTATAACCTGGCGCCCGGGAGCGGGGAAGGCGGCGATTTTGAAGTTAAAGTCACGCTGCGCGACAACTACGGCTATGACGTCCGCGAATTTCCGGCACGCCGGCGCCACAAGCCCGGCGCCACTGCCGTCCTGATGGATATGATCAATATCGCCGGCATCACGGGCGGATCGTACGAGGTTAACGTCACTGTCGAAGACCTGGCCACCAGTAACAAATCCAACGCCACCAAAGAATTCCTCGTGATCTACAATTTTGATCAACTGGCTCCTACTCAAATTGTCGAGGGGCAGTTCACCCAAGCCGATGCCGACTTGATGGAAAGCGTCATTAAGTACATCACCACCAAAGATGAGAAGTCACTCTATCGCGATCTTGATCTCGAGGGCAAGAAGAACTTCCTGGCGCAATTCTGGGAACGCAAGAATCCCATGCCCGGCACCAAGGTCAACGTCTTTAAGAACGAGATCTTTCGCCGCTTTGCCTATGCCAATCAATACTATTCGACTTCCTTGATCAATCGTACCGATGGCTGGAAAACCGACCGGGGCCGCGTTTACATCACCTACGGCCAGCCCGATAATGTCGAGCGCAGTCCCTCCTCGATGGGGCAGAAACCGTTTGAGAAGTGGTATTACGACCGCCTTCCGGATCAGGCCGGCGGGGACTACTGCCTCTTCGTCGATCTCGATGGATACGGCAATTACCGGCTGGTACATGCGACGATCAAGGGCGAGATTCAGAATCCGGAATGGGAAGAAAATCTCGAAAAGGAACAGCTTCGTTAGTCGCGCACGCAGCAGCTTATGCAGCGGCGGTCCTGCGGATCGCCGCTTTTGTTTGTGATCTGCGCCCGGGCCGATTATTATAGCCTGACGTGAGCAACGCAGACACATCCCCTCGACGGAGACAGTTCTTGCTGACAATTGTTGCCGTATTGGTCGTAGCTTATCTCATCATCGCGGCTGCCGCATTCCTGATGCAGAAGCAGTTGATCTATCACCCCAACCGCATGATCGTCGCCGATCCCCCGGCAGCCGGATTGGCGCTTGAGGAAATCTGGCTCACCGCCGCCGACGGTAACCGGCTGCTTCTTTGGTATCTGCCCAAGCCCGATTCCCGCAAGCTGGTCGTCTTCTTCCACGGCAACGCCGAAAATATCTCGATGAGTATCGGGCTGTACCAGACGCTTCAGGAACTCGAAGCCTCCGTGCTCGCCGTTGAATACCGGGGTTATCTCACAGCGCCGGGCGATATGTCCGAGAGCGCCGTCGATCTTGACATTGCTGCCCTGGCTGACTATCTCCGGCAACGCTGGCCCGCCGATTCGACCCGGATCATCGCCCTGGGCCGCTCGCTCGGTGGCGCGATGGCGGTCAAGCTCGCAGGGCAGGGGGGCGTTTCCGGACTGATCCTCGAGTCAACCTTCATCTCAATGACCTGCGCCGCCCGCGCGCAATTCCCGTTCCTGCCGGTGTCGCTGCTCTTGACGGAGAAGTATGACTCGGAGCCGATCCTGCGCACGCTCGACCTTCCCGTTCTCGTCATTCATAGCCGCGCTGACGAGGTCGTTCCGTTCCATTGCGGCAAGCACCTCTTCGATGTGGCCCGCGGACCCAAACGCCTCGTCGAACTCCAGGGCGGTCACAATACCGGCGCCGATCTTTCCTGGAGTCAACTTCGCGCCGCCTACGCCGATTTCCTCGATTCGTTCTAAAGCGGCGCTGTCCCGACGCGCCAATGTTTTTGTTGCACGCGCCCTTGAGAATGCTTACTCATAGCCTGTTATGGAGCCTCAGCGCAAGCCGTCCGCGGCGGAGATTAGCAGCGATCAATTGGCCGTCTTCAACGACACCTTTGCCAGCTTCAATCACACGATCAAGCAACTCAACGACTCTTACAGCGCCCTGCAATCGCGTTACCAGAAGCTGTCGGATGAGTTGACGGCCGCCAACGAAAAACTGGTCGCGGCCCTCGATCAGAACATTCGCACCCGGAATTTCCTCCAGAACGTGCTTGAGTCATTGACGGCGGGCGTCATCACAATCGATCTCGACGGACGCATCAACGCCATTAACAAGGCCGGCTGCGATATCCTCCGCGTTAAACCGCGCGACATCATCGGCCGCGAGTATGACAAGATCTTTGCCGGCGCCTTCGCCCGCAGCCATTCACTGCTCGATCTCCTGGACGGCAAGTCCAGCTACAAGCTCGTCGAAAAGCGCGTGCCGGTCGCCGCCGGCGAGGAGACCCCGATTTCCGTCTCCAGCGCCTGCATCAGCGATGCCAACGACCAGATCGTCGGCGCTCTCGAGGTGCTCGTCGATCTTACCGAGCTGCGCCGGATGGAGGACGAAGTCGCTCGCGTCAAGAGCCTGGCCGCGCTCGGGGAAGTGGCCGCTGTCGTCGCCCACGAAGTCCGCAATCCGCTCTCCGGAATCGCCGGTTTCGCCGCGCTGCTCAAGTCCGAACTCGGCGAGACGCATCCGCAGATCAGCTACGTCAACAAGATCATCGCCGGTGTCGACCGCCTTAACCGTTCCGTCAGCTCGCTGCTCGAGTATGCCCGCGAACTGCGCCTCGAACCGCGTGCCGACGATCTCAATCAGCTTCTCAAGGAAACCGTCGACTTCTTCCGCGTCGATCTCTCCGCGCGCTCGTCGCAAGCCCAGCTGCATCTCGAACTGCCGCCGCGCGAGATCGTCTGCCACTTCGACCACGAAAGTCTGTCCGGCGCACTAATTAACCTGCTCAAAAACGCTGACGAGGCCATGCCGGGTGGCGGCAACATCGCCGTGCGGCTTGAGGCCGACGCGCGACTCGCCCGCATCTGCGTCTGTGATCAAGGCACCAGCGTTCCGGAAGCGATCCGCGAGAAGATCTTCACCCCGTTCTTCACCACGCGGGAAGGCGGCACCGGCCTGGGACTCGCACTGGTCAAGAAGGTGATCGACGCGCACCGCGGCACCGTCTCGGTCGCGAACAACACCGGCCGCGGCGCCACCTTCACGATCGAACTCCCGCTGAGGCAATCATGAGCCGGCATTCGATTCTTGTCGTTGATGACGACGCCCTCGTTAACGAGTTCTTTTCCGCCGTCCTGACCAAGCTCGGTCACGACGTGCAGACCGCTTCCTCCAGCGAAGCCGCGCTGCCGCTGATCCAGAACATCGACTATGACGTGATCATGTCCGACGTCAAAATGCCCGGCATCAGCGGAATCGAATTGCTCGGCAAGATTAAACTCGATTCGCCCGACGCGGTCGTCATGATGATCACCGCCCACGGCACGATCAAGGATGCCGTAGAGGCGATGAAGCTCGGCGCGTTCGACTATATCCTCAAGCCGGTGCTGCCCGATGAACTGGAACTGGCACTCAACAAGGCGCTCGAACACCGCCAATTGCTGGTCGAAAACCGTATCCTGCGCAGCGAAATCCGCAGCCGCTATAACTTCGGCAACATCGTCGGCGCCGACAAACAACTGCTCTCACTCTTGGAGGACCTGGCCTCCGCCGCCAAATCACGCTCGACTATCCTCATTCGCGGTGAGTCGGGCACCGGCAAGGAATTGATCGCCCGCGCGATTCACTACAACTCGCCGCGCAAAGATGGCCCGTTCGTCAAGCTCAATTGCGCCGCTTTGCCGGAGGGCCTGATCGAATCGGAATTGTTCGGCCACGAGAAGGGCGCTTTCACCTCGGCCGTGAAACAGAGCCCCGGGCGCTTCGAACTGGCCGATGGCGGCACGCTCTTTCTCGATGAAGTCAGCGAGATTCCCATCGGCATTCAGGCCAAACTCCTCCGCGTGATCCAGGAGCGCGAATTCGAGCGCGTCGGCTCCGGACAGTCCATTAAGGTCGACGTGCGCATCGTCGCGACCACCAATCGCAATCTGGAGGAGGAGATCACCGCCGGTCGTTTCCGCCAGGACCTGTTCTACCGCCTCAACGTCATTCCGCTCACTCTGCCGCCGCTGCGAAAACGGCCCAACGATATCCCGATGCTGGTCGATCACTTCATCCGCAAGTTCAACACGGAGAACCACCGCGAAGTGAAAGGCGTCACCGAGAAATCGATGAAGCTGCTTCTGGGGTATCACTGGCCGGGCAATATCCGCGAACTCGAAAATTATATCGAGCGCGCCGTTGTCTTGTGCAAGTCTGATCGCATTGCGGAAACCGACCTCCCGGGTCACCTGGCGCTGGGTGAGCTGGCGCGGCACAAAACCGGCACCGGGGAGGATATTCTGCCTCTCGCGGATATGGAAAAAGTCATGATCCTTCGGGCTCTGGAGACCTTTGACGGCAATCGCACCAAGGCCGCCGAAGCCCTGGGCATCACCACCCGCACCTTGCGCAACAAGCTTCACGAATACGGCATGATGGGCGGCGCCGAAGCCGGCGTCGGAACCGAGTCCGACGGCGAATCCGCCTGACCGGACGCCCGATTCTTTTTCGCATAAGTTCTTGCCATTAAACACGGAATGATGCAAGTTCGTCTTGGGAAGGGGAGAGTCGCGCAGCCAAAAAAGCGTTGACACGTCTTGGCAGTCGCTCTATATTGGCTGCTTAAATTTGGAGAGGGAAGTACATAAGGAGTGTCTAAGGTATGCGGAGATTTGCAGCGAGTGGGTTGCTAATATTCCTTTTGGCGGTGGGGTCTGCAGTTGCCCAAGATTTTCACTTATATGGATTTAGCATGTACGACTACGAGTTCCTCGGCGCCGGCGCTCGCGCCCGCGGCATGGGCGGCGCTTTCGTCGGTCTGGCCAACGACGCCTCCGCCCTCACTTGGAACCCGGCCGGTCTGATTCAAGTCACCAAAACGCAAGCTTCCGTCGCCGGCTCGGTCTACCGTTTCAAGACCAAGAACGATCGCACGTACCAGAGCTTGCCGGAGTTGAATTTCCTGAAAGATCTTACCAAGGATCGCCTGAACCTCGACTACGGCTCCTTCGTTGCGCCGATCCGGATCAAGGGCCACCTCTTCGTGACCTCGGCCGCCTATCAGCGCATCCAGGACAATAGCGATGATCAACGCGAATTGGAGCAGTTCCTATACTACTATATCCAACCTGGAACTGGTTACAATATCTTCGATATTGGTGAGTTCGAGTTCAATACAACCGGAGATAGCCACGTCGACAAGTTCACGCTTGGATTCGGCACGGCACTCTATGGACGTCTCTCCGGAGGACTGGCCGCGAATGTGTACAGCGGCTCCGGCAGAAACGAATATGCCATGACAATGCTCGACACGACGGAGATTTACTTCCTCGATCAGTTCCTTGACTCTGTCGAATTCAACTGGGTTACCCGGAATGAGGATCTGACTAACATCAGCGGTTTCAACTTCAGCGGCGGGTTGATGTACAATGCCGAGAAGTTTCAACTTGGGGTCAACCTGCAGTCGCCCTTTGAAATGGTGACCGACCATGATGTGAAGCGGTCTGATACCACCTACTTCAAGACCATCGACCAACCGGGGCAGGGCGCCCCAATTGCCACCAAGCCGACGCTTTATCGCGCCAAGACCAAGATCGAGCAGCCGTTGGTGGTTGGATTTGGATTGGCACTCAAGCCGACACCGAAGCTGACCTTGGCGGGCGATTTTGAACTGCGCAGCACTGACGGTGCCAAGTACTTCGTCCGGTCCGAACAGCCCCCGATCAACGTCAATGACTCGACCAATCTCTTCACCCTGCCGACGAATATCTACTATGTCGATACGACCGAGACTTCTTACTACGATGCCAAGGGCGATTTGATCGAAATCTACAACGAATTCGACATCGGTTTGAAGTCCAGCTACCAATTCCGTCTCGGCGCCGAGTATCTGGTGACGACTTCGCTGGGCACGATCCCACTCCGCGGCGGCTTCAGATTTACAAAACAACCGTACCGCGATGTCTCCACTGTCTGGCGCAATGAGGACAATCAGATTGTCGAAGGATTTGTCTTGGGCGACAACATCTCCCAAACTTCATTCTCCTTCGGCAGCGGCATTCACTGGACGCAGGTCCATCTCGATGTTGCCTTCGAGCTCAGCGAACAAGAGCAAATCGAGAAGGGTTTTGACATTCGCGAACTCACCATTCTCGAGTACGAACAGACCAGGACCAAGACCTCGCCGCGCTTCTTCTTGAACTTCACCGGCTTCTTCTAAACGCCGGCTAATATTGGCAGATCTCCGTCCGGGCGGGAATTCACTCCCGCCCGGCGCCATTTTCCGGCGAAATTTCTGTTGATAAATGCCAACAATTGCTTAACTTAAGGGTCTTGTAACGACTGTCGATATGTCCGAAGTGAATTAGCAGGAGCCATTTTTTCGATGACGACCAAGAAGCGAATCTCCAAGCACGAAATGAAAGAAGATCAGTTCGTCACGGGGATGTTCAAGTTAGAAGAGTGGGCGGAAGCGAACCTCAAGACAATTCTGATTGCCGTCGGCGCCGTGATTATCGTCGGCGTTGCTATTTGGGTTTACATTGCTCAGTCGGGTAGTGCCGAGGAAAAGGCCTTCGACATCCTTGGTCGCGCCGAGGTCGAGATGCGCACCAACCAGACGCAACTGGCCATCACCGATTATGAGGAAGTGCTTAATAAGTACGGCTCCACGCCGGCCGCCTCCCAGGCTGCCTTCAAACTGGCCAACCTGCTGTTCCAAAGCAATGATTTCGTCAAAGCCGAGCAGGCCTTCCGGACCTATGCCGACAAGTACGCTACCGATGACTCCTTCCGTCATTCGGCCAAACGCGGGATTGCTGCTTCACTGGCCGGCCAGGCGCGACATCAGGAAGCCGCCGCCGCTTTCCTCGAAACCGCCAAAGCGGATACCGCGGCGGTAACCTACGAAGATGACTTGTTTGATGCCCTCGAAAGCGCAGTCAAAGCCGGCGACCAGACAGTGGCGCGGGAGGCGTATGCGCTTCTGGAGAAACGCGGCACCAGTTCCGAGCGTTATCGCAGTGCCAAGATTACCTTGATTGAAAAGGGTATCCTGACCTACGATCAGGGCGAGTTCAAGTAAGAACGCGAGGTGAACGCCGGTGAAGCTGGTATTCATCTGGCATATGCACCAGCCCTTCTACAAGGATCTAAAAACGGGGGAAATCTTGATGCCTTGGGTGCGTCTGCACGGCGTCAAAGACTACCTCGATATGCTGCTCATCCTCGATGAGTTTCCGCGCCTGCGCCAGACATTCAATCTCGTTCCGTCGCTGCTCGATCAGATCGTCGATTACACCGCCAATCGCGCCGAAGACAGCCACCTGCGTTTGTCGCGCAAGAATGCCGACAATCTCGACGACGACGATAAGCTCGAAATCCTCGACACCTTTTTCTCGGCGCACGAGCCGACCATGATCAAGCCGTATCCGCGTTATCGCGAGCTGCTGCAGCGCGCGCGCCGCTCAAGCCCGCGTCAGCGACTCAACAGCTTTTCGGCGCAGGATTTTCGTGATCTCCAGGTCTGGTCCAACGCCGTTTGGATCGACCCGATGTTCCGCTCCGACCCGCGCGTCAAATCGCTCTATGCCAAAGGCCGCAACTTCGACGAAGCCGCCAAGCAGACCCTGCTCGACTATCAGATCGAACTGATGGCCCGCATCATCCCGGAACACCAGAAACGCGTCGCCGCCGGCAAGATCGAAGTTTCCTTCACGCCGTACTATCACCCGATTCTGCCTCTGCTCGTTGACAACGAAATTGCCCGGGCCGCACTGCCGCAGATCGAACTGCCCAAGCGCCGTTTCGCCCACCCCGAGGATGCCGACGAGCAAATCCGCCGTTCCGTGGCGCTCTACCGAAGCTGTTTCGGCGACGATCGGTCCGGGATGTGGCCCTCCGAAGGATCAGTTTCGGAATCGATCCTCCCGCTCCTTCAGAAACACGGCATTCGCTGGATCGCCACCGACGAAGAGATCTACCAGGGTTCGGTACGCCTTGCTTCGGAACGCGGCCTTAAACTCGATGTCGCCGGCAACGGCTTCCATCGCGCCTTCTCCGTCGGCGACCCCGCGCAGCCGATTGGCATCTTCTTCCGCGACCACAAACTTTCCGACAAGATCGGCTTTGTCTACTCCGGCTGGGATGCCGACAAAGCGGCCGACGACCTGGTCACCAATCTGCGCGAACTGGACAAGCTCTATACCGCCGGCGGGGAAGAACCGGTCGTGTCGATCATCCTCGATGGCGAAAACGCCTGGGAGTACTATCCCAACGACGGCCATGACTTCCTCCGCGCCCTCTACAGCCGACTCGAGCGGGAAAAGACGATCACCACCGTCACGCCGCGTGACCTTCTCACCGGTGAGCAGCCGGTGCATCATTTGCCGAACCTCTTTCCCGGCTCGTGGATCAACCACAATTTCCGCGTCTGGATCGGCCATGCCGAAGACAACGCCGCCTGGGATCTCCTCACCCAGACCCGCGACAAATTGGCTGAGATCGAAAATTCACCGCAGTCGCCGGCGCCGGAAGTCCGCGAGTTCTGCTGGCAGGAGATCTATATCGCCGAAGGCTCCGACTGGTGCTGGTGGTACGGTGACGAGCACCACACCGATCACTTTCGCACCTTCGACGCGCTTTTTCGCAAGCATCTGCAAAACGTCTGGGACGCACTCGGCCTCGAGCCGCCGCCCGCGCTCTTGCGCCCGATCCGCAAATTGCCGCGTCTGCCCGGCATCTTCGAGCCGACCGATTTCCTCCATCCCTCGATCGACGGCCGCCAGACCAGCTTCTTCGAATGGTTCGGCGCCGGTCGCATCGACTGCAACAAACTCGGCGGCGCCATGCATCGCGCCGACAATCACATCTACCAAATCCTCTATGGCTACGATGATCGCTATGTGTACTTCCGCATCGACTTTGAAAAGGACCGGCCGGCCAACGGCGACGGTGTGACCATTCAGATCGAGATCGCTTGTCTCCTGAAAGCCGTGATTACCATCGGCAAGACTGAGACCCGCATGCGCATGCTGGATGGTTCGGAAATCGCCGGCACCATGCCGCAGGCACGCTGGCAACAGATCGTTGAGGTGGCCTTGCCGCGTGAATTGCTGAAGTTCGATGACGACAAACACCTCTATTTTGCCGTCGCCTGTCTCGAAAATGAAAAAATTGTTGAAAGATGGCCGGAGGCCAATTATATAGCCATGGAATTGCCCGACCCCGGGCAATCGCAATTCTGGCAAGTCTAAGCGGAAGGCGTTCGAATGGATGACAAAGAATTCCAAAACTCGGGCGAGGAAGCCGCTTATTCCGGCGAATCGGCGGCCGGCAGCGAGGGCACAGCTTACGCTTCCGAGGAGGCCATGATCGAAGAAGGGAAGGCGGCAGCCATCCTCGGATACGTCCCCTTCATGTGCTTCGTCCCCTTGATTAAAATGCGACACAACAAGTTTGCATTTCGACATGGCAAACAGGGATTGGTGCTCCTCATGATCGAGATCCTTGCCATCTTCTTCATGTTCGACATCATCTCCAACTTATTCTGGGGCATCATGCTGATCCTGGCGATCGGCTCAGCAATTTTTGGGATCCTGTATTCCCTTCAGGGAAAAGAGTTTACGCTACCGTTTATCGGGCAGCATATCGACCGCCTCAAGATTTAGCTTGAAAAGGGTCAGAAATATCGTATAATATGTAGCTATTAAGTCAAGGTGGGCTGATGAGCGGGATTCCCGGAAGGGTTGTTTTCGTTCATTTCTGTGTTTTGCGAGATTTGTCCGGAGGGAAAGGATGTTAATCTTCAAAAAGCCGTCGGAAATGGAATTCCGGCAGGTTATGCGGATGGTGGAAAAATTTGATCTCTCACCGACCGATTTGCCACCCGATTCCTTCACCATTCTCAAAAATGATGAACGGATTCTCGGCTTTGGCGCGATGCGGGCCAACGACGGTTATACCGAGCTTGAGTTGCTCGGGGTCGCCGAGGAATATCGCGGCCGGGGCTGGGGCAGAATGATTGTCAAGAAGCTCCTGGAGCAGGGCCCCGATACGGTCTGGTTGGCGACCGATATGCCGAAATTCTTTGAGAAGTTTGACTTCGTGTCGTCCAAACAGGTGCCGCGTGAGTTGTCCAAGAAGATCAATCCCAACGAAGTCTTCATTCCCGGTCAGCCCAAACCGGCACCGCTTCCGAAAAATCGTCTCAAAGCTATGGTCTACATGCGGAAGAAGTAGCATCGGTTCATTGACATCGGACGAAACAACGAGCGTCCCGCCTCGCGGGACGCTTTTTTTATCCTCTCTTCTGCGCCGTGCCTCGCGCCAGCCTCAGCACCCGCACGGTGGCAACCCGCCGCTAAAAATATACGCGATCAAATACACCGCGTCCGAAATACTGAGCGTGCCGCTGCAGTCCGCATCGCCGGAGGCCTGCGGTTCCGGCGTCGGCCCGCCGCCAAAGATATAGTTGATCAACATCACCGCATCTGAGATGTTCACCGCCTTCGAACCGTCCGCATCACCGGCGACATAGCCGCATCCTTCCAACATGATCACCTTCGACTTGATCCCCGCAACGTTGATCATCACATCCGCCAGCGTCGTGCCGGGGTAATCCGGGTGGGTAACGGTCAGCGCATAGATTCCCGGCTCGATGTCGTTGATCTGAAAATTGCCCTGAGCATCCGTCGTGTCCGTAACCGGATGCTCGCTCAAAAAGACCTCCGCGCCCTCTACTGGAAGCGAATCGGAATTCACGACCGTCCCGGCAATCATACCGTGGCTGTGCGCTTGATCAACGAATGTTACGGTGCCCGTCGACCAGTCTAAGGAAGTCGTCCCGCCGTCGGTAATCGTGCACATCACATAGAGCGGCTGATCCTCCGGCACGTAAGCCGAGTTGATGATGTAGAATCCCTGCGCCGCCGGCGTGTTCAGCGAAGTTGGCAGAAGTGCCTGCTCGCCATTTGCCGAGGGAATCGCATTGGTGTAGACCGTCACCCAGCACTCGTCGTTTTCGGGATCGGCAAAGCTCCAAGTCACCGTGTACGTGTCCTGACCGTGAATCAGCGTCGTGTCGCCTGCGCCCGGCTCCATCACCGTCAGATTCGGCGCATTGTTCGCGGGGGGATTAATCGTCAGGGTGTACGATGGATTTACCGCCCCCTGGTCGCCATAGACCCGCGCATAATACCAGCCCTCGGCGCGCCCGGCCAACGACACAAATTCCGAGTCGGAATTTGAAGTCGAGGCCGACACCAGCAAGTGGTTGGCGTTGTAAATGCCGAGGTCAAGATCGCCAAGAGCATTGTCGAACGTTATCTTCACGAAGTCACCGGAAGCGCCGCTGTGGTTCATGTAAAACCGGAAGTAATCGTCGTTGTTGTTGTCATGAACACTCAGGCCGCTGATAACCCGCTGCGGATTGCACGGACCGAGATTGGGGCTGTTGTTCGAACCGACCGGTCGCGAATCCACGCCTTCGAACGAGTTGTTCGGCTCATAGGCGTCCGCCACGCCGGAGGAACCATCACCGATCGTCACCAGGATCCGCGTCGCGTTATTGCCTTCGTTCTCTTCCAGAATCGTGTTATCCGGATCAACTACCGACTCGAGCCAGTAGACCCCATCCGGCACATCGGTCACGTCGATGTTTTGTCCCGGCAAATCCTTGCTGTAGATATCAACCCACCCGACCGATAGCCCCTGGATCGTCGACGAACACGAGTGAAATTGGCCATCGGGATCGAAGTTCGACAGCGTGCCGTTGTAGACCGCCAGGTCGAGAATGCAAAAGCTCGTCTTTTCGCCGGCTGCGATGATCGGACCGACGCCGGAGTCAGGGAGCAGTTCGCGAACCCGGAACTGACTCCAGTTCTCCACGTGGATATGGTCGTGCCCGGGATGAAAAATGAACTTGCCCGCCGTCCGGTCAAAAAAACTGCCGTCACTGCGGTACACGCGTTGCCGCACATCCTGCGTGCCGTCACCGTTGGCCGGCAGTACGCCGTACAGATAGAGTTTGCCCGGACCCAGATTCGGCGTGGCATTGGAAAGCTTCAAATGCCGCCGCCCCGGCACCACTGTCGTCGACATCTCGTTGTCGTAGAGATCGCTCTCGCGGATGATGATATCCGGCAGCAGCGAATCGACAACCGACGAGTCGTAGGGAACACCCTGAACATTGATCTCATAGGCGCCCGCTTCGGCATGGTAGCCGTCGACGACAATGTAATAGCGCCCCGGCGTTACCGCTGCCTGCGAGATCAGCGACTGGCCATTCGGACACGCGGGGTTGTCGTCGTTACAATACATCTGACTCAGCGTTGAATCCAGAATGGCGATCTTCGAGTCATGGTACTGCGCACCGCAACTCGTCCAAACCGTCAGCAGTGTCGTCGTGTCCAATTCGACAGTGTACCAGTAATCCTGCGCTGTGTCCGGGCCGCTGCTTTCGCACTGAATGATCACGTCATTACAGGCGCCGCCGGTATTGCCCTGGTCGATGAACGGCAGGGAAGTGATCACCTCAGCGTTGGTCTGATTCGAACCGTTACTGCATGGCGGCGGCAATGGATTCCACTGTACGTTGATTTGATAGGGGCCGGACGCGCCGCTATAGCCGTCAACGACGACGTAGTAAGTTCCTGCCGCCAGCGCCTGACTGCTGATTCGTGATTGGTAATTCGGATTGCCGCAAGCCGGATCATCGTCGTTGCACGCGACCAACGCCAACTGTGAATTGAGTATCCCCAGCCGGGTATCGTAGCTGGGCGGGCCGCTCGCGGCGCACGTCGTCCATACCTCGATCGCGATGCTTTCACTCACCGTCAGCACGTACCACGCATCCTCCGCCGAATCATTGCCGCCGTTGCAGGAGGGAATCGAAGCGTTATTGCCTTTGCCCACCGTCGTGCCGCTGTCTTGAAAATCGCTGGTATCAATCTCCGTGGCATTCGCGGCACTGCTGCCACCGTCGCGCGCCGAGTTCAGACCTGCCGCCGCAGTGCTTTGACTCGTCAAGTACTCCAGCTCTGCCGCATGCCACAGTGCACCGGGAACCGGCTCGCCCCGACTCTTCAACCGGTCGATTTCGATTTGAATTGCAGTAGCCGGAAGCTTATCCGACGCGAGGGCCATCGAAGTGATGCCAGAAAGCAGAAGAATGATCCACGGGAATGTGAAAGGGCGCATGAAGTCTCCCAAATACCAAGGGCCCTAAGCGGAGCCACCGAAAGTGTTAAATTCAACGAAACTAATCGTGTATATGACTGTAAGATAAGAACTTCGACCAGAGTAGTCAACGATTATTGCGCGCCGTTTGGCCAGAGGCATAGGCACGAACCGTGCAGAAAATGTGCATTAATTCTCAAGTTTTAATTGACATAATTGAACGTGATTACTATCTGTTGTGGCATTGCTGGCCAAGAACAGCAACATATTGAGAATCAGTTTTGGCGATCTTCAGGGATTGAAGTTCTCTGGAACAGTGCCGACATAAGAGACAGCAGTTCATTCTCTGAACAGATCGGATTAGGTCCGTGGCGGAGAATGAGTTTGACTCGAAAAGCACGTTTTCTCGCCCCGAGCTGTTGAGTTGATTGGCAGTTGCGGGACCATTACTTCGCCCGTAAGAGGCATTTGTCACCGGCGGCGCATGGATGAAACGCTTTTGGGCGCGCTCCGGAATACGTTGTGTAGGAAAAACTTAAGAATGGTCCGTATCGGATTCGAACCTGTAAGTGTATCTATCTTGCCGCTCCGTCGCCTCTCCGGCACATCCGTTGCCCTCTCCCGAGTGGGTTTTTGGATTAACAACGCGATGACGGGAGAGGCACGATGAACTCGCGGTCTTTGCTTCAGTTTCTGACGATCACCATGCTTGCCATAGTCCTTGCCGGCGAATCTGCTTGGGCCGGCTCCGGCACTCATGCTGCCGACTTCTTGAACATACCGGCGGATTCCCGCGGCGCTGCGCTGGGGAATTCCTGTGTTTCCAGCTCCTCCGGCGCCGGGGCGCTTTTTTACAATCCGGCTGCGCTTGCCGCAAGTGGCTTCGGCGAAATGTCGTTTTCCCACGCCGAGTTGATGCAGGATCTTCGCCTTGACAACATCAGTCTGGCGCTCCCCCTCAAGAGCGGCGGCCTCGGAATCGGCATAACCTATCTCGGTTACGGCGATATCCAGGGCTACGACGTCGCCGGCGTCGCTACCGGTGATTTGTCGGCCTATTCGATGCAGTTCAGCATCGGCTACTCCCAGCGTCTCGGCGAAGCCTTGTCGGCGGGCATTGCCGTGAAACCAGTGATCGAGAAGCTTGCCGACTACAATGCCAACACCGTGACGTTTGATGCCGGTCTGCTCGCGCAGTTCGGCCGCTTCTCACTCGGCGCTCAATACGCCAACATCGGTGGATCGCTGAAGTACCTCGACGAGAGCATCAGCCTTCCGGCCACACTTCGCCTCGGAGCATCTTTCCGCACCGTCGGATTCTCGACGTTCTCAGTGGCCGCGGCCAAGACAGAAGGCGAATCCACAGTCCTCGGCGCTGGACTGGAATACCAGTACAGCCACATGCTGGCGTTTCGCGCCGGCTACAACGGCGCTCTCGAGTCAAACGACAATACCGCCGACGGTCTCTCGCTTGGTGCCGGCCTGCTTCTCGGTCAGATGGGCTTTGACTACTCCTATCGTCCGACCGCCTCGCAGGAGGGCGTCCATCAGATCACCGCATCACTTCGATTCGGCCGTTAGGCTTAGCGATCACCCCCACTTGCATTGTTGCATTCAGCCCGGAAAAAGCGGCCTGAATCGCACCTGAAATCCCCAAAATCGTCATCCCCGGATTGTGCAACTCTCTGCAGCAAATGTGCTATCTCTTAATGCCCGATCAGGTTATGTTAGTGAATGGTTAAACAGCATAATTATTTCGGATTTCATCCGTTTGTTGCGTAATTCACCGTAAGACACGAATATACAATAAGATAGCGATAATCCCGATTAGACTATCGTCGATATCATCATCCCCAAAGTTTATAATCTGTTGTTGGCAAAGGAATTGCTCTAATCAGGGGGAACTCTACTGTTACTGGCCAAGAGTAACCAAGGAGAATTGATAGATGCAGTACATGAAGGACAGAAACGAGGCTGAGAAGTACTATAAAGCCACTTCCGCAGCCAGCTACCATTCGGAAGCTGTCATCGACGACCGCTTTGGCTGGTCGACGATTTCCGGCCTTCGCGGAGCGTGGAATTCTGTCGTGCGCTCGTCTCGCATCTTCATCGGGGAGCACGTCCTGTCCAACGCTTTCGTGTTGGCGTTTTTGGCCTCGGCCGGCGCCAATTCGCACGCCGCAAGTGCAGGATCGTCCCGGGTTATCAATCGACTTCAATTTGCCTTTAACTGGATGATTGCGTTAGTCGGCCTGATGTGCCTGCTGCCGCTGTTTGCCGTCATCGCGCTGGCGATCAAACTGGATTCGCCCGGCCCGGTGTTCTACAAACAGGAACGCGTCGGCCTCAATCGCCGGCGCCGCGATCGTCGTCAGCGACCCGATGAAGTTCTGCTGTGCCACCGTCGCGAAGACCGCCGCCAGAAGAACTTGTTCGGGAAACCGTTCCGCGTTTACAAGTTTCGTTCGATGTATATCGACGCCGAAAAGCGTTGCGGTCCAATCTGGGCAACCAAGAACGACCCGCGCATCACGCGTCTCGGCCGCATCCTGCGCAAGACCCGACTCGACGAATTCCCGCAGCTGATCAACGTGCTGCGCGGCGAGATGTCGATCGTCGGTCCGCGCCCGGAGCGTCCGTTCTTTATCGAGCAACTCAAGGATGAGGTTCCGAACTACACCAGTCGTCTGGCCGTGCTGCCCGGCATCACCGGCTTGGCGCAGGTGGAAGGCGGCTACGATCAATCGATCGATGACGTCAAGAAGAAAGTCAATCGCGACCTCGAGTACATCCACAAGTCCGGCATTCGCCAGGACGTGCTGATCATGTTCCGCACCGTCGGCGTCATGCTCGGCATGCGCGGGATGTAATCTCCTTCCAACGCCTTCGCAGTCAGAATCGCTCCGCCGGGTTTTTGGTCAAAAAACCTTGCGGAGCTTATAAAGTCTCCTATATTCTGCCGATATGAAAACAGTGAAACTAATTATCGGAAAATGGGTTGCGATCTCCTTTGGCGTCTGGCTTGGATGCTGTGCGCCGTTGTTGGCGCAATCCGCTGGACCCGCGATCAATGTGACCTCTGAGCCCTCCGGCGCGACCGTGATCCTTACCGGCGAACTCACCGTAGCCGGCGTCACCCCGACTTCGTTCTCGCAGCGCCTGGCCGGCCTCTACAAAATCACGGCGTTTCGTGAAGGCTACGAGACGCATAATTCCAGTATCGTATTCTCGGGCCGCGATGCCACTTCGATCAATATTCAGTTGCGTCCCAAAACGCGCGTGCGCGCCGGCGTGCGCTCACTGATCATCCCCGGCTGGGGCCAGCGCTATTCCGGCGCCAAGACCAAGGGCACACTGATGACGGCGGGAGCGCTGATTGGCGGCTTGACCGTCGGTATCCTGCATCTGAAATTCGACAGCGAGCGCGACGAGTATTTCGATTTCCTCAACCAGTACAACTCCAAGCGCACGGTAGCCGAACGCGAGGCCATGCTGCCCCAGCTGTATCAAGAGCAAAAAGAAGCTTACGACGCCGAGCAGGCTCGCAATCTCGGCGGCGCCATCCTCGCTGGCTTCTGGATCTACAATTTCCTCGATGCCGTGCTGTTCTTCCCCGACTATGGAATCCAGGTCTCCGGCGCCAACTTGAGCCTTGAGCCACAGTACGACGGCGAGATGGTGTCGTTAACAGGGAAGGTTACATTCTGATGAATCGGAATTCAATGCATACCATTGGTGGGGCTCTGGCGTTGCTGGTCGGACTGCTCCTGCTCACCGGCTGCTCCGAAGAAATCGCCAAACCGGTACAGACCGATACCCTGGCCGGCGCGCCGGAAATCCCGCGCAACCTGCAAACCTCCGTCGGCGACGCCCAGGTGATTCTCACCTGGACCGTCAACGATCCGGCCAAGATCGCTCGCTATCTGATCTATCGCGGTGACACTTCGGGCATTACGCCGCAGATCATCGATTCAACGACGCAGCGCACCTACACCGACAACGGCCTGCGAAACGGCGCGCGCTACGTTTACTTGGTATCCTCCGTCAATTCCAGTGGCCTGGAAAGCCGGCCCTCCGCGCCGGTGACGGCGACACCGAATCTCTTTGGCGTCACCATCAATAACGGCGATCGGTTCACCAATAACGCCACCGTCGTCGCCTCGTTCGCCGCACCAATCACGACGAAGCTGGTGATGCTCGGCAACGACCAGCAATTCACCGGTTCCCAGTGGACGAATTACACCGCGACCCGGCAATGGCAACTACCCAGCGGCGACGGGCTCAAGACCGTCTACGCGCGTTTCCTGGACGCCGAGAACAACGAAGTCCTCGGTGTCGTCAGCGACGACATCACGCTTGACACCCGCGCCTTCATCGCTGCCGTCACTGAGAATTCCGGCGGGGCGGTGCTGACCGCCGGTGACGAAGTCGTCTTCACCCTCGATGCCGGCGAGACCGACGGAACTGCTACCGTGGCCATCCAAAACGTCGCGACGGTCGAGCTGTTCGATCTCAATCCGGAATCTGGCGATGCCACGGCCGATGGCGTCTATCACGCCGTGTTCGTCGTACCGGCTGGTGTCGATGTCATCGACGCCACCGTTACCGGCGAGTTTACCGATGCCGCCGGCAATGCCGCGGCCGCGCGCGTGGCCACCACTCTAATTGCGATCGCCAACCCGCCGGCAGCCGCTATCCTGGGCGCCGCCGCAGTTTCGGAAGAGGAAATCGAACTGACCTGGACCCGCTCGAATGCGAGCGATTTTCAGAATTATCAACTCTACCGCTCGGAAACCAGCACGGTTGACCGCAATTCGACGCTGGTCCGCACCGAGACCAACGTTGCGACGACCAACTTCCGCGACAGCAATCTGGAACCGGGCCAGGCGTATCACTATACGATTTACACGACTGACCGCTCCGGTCTGAGCACAAAGGGAAACAACGCCACTGCGACCACCGTCGCCAATGTGAACCCTGACGGCGTCACGCTGTTCAAGTCGGACGAAGATTCAACCAGCATCACGCTCGGTTGGACGCCGAATGTCGATGAGGACTTCGCCTCCTATCGCGTGTACCGCTCCGTGAATTCGCCGGTCTCGACAACCAGCGCCGCCAATCTCGTCGGTGTCGTCACCAATGCCGCCGTCCTGACCTTTACCGACACTTATATCAGTGCCGGCGAGCAATTCTACTATGCCGTGGTGGTCTACGACAAGTACGGAGCACGTTCGGTAACTTCAAATGAGGTGCGGGGTCCGAATCCGTAGGCTGTTGTGACTGCTCTCGATCGGCTCAATTTTGTCATCGCCACCTATGGCCGCCTGATCGCTGGACTGTTTAATTTTCGGCTCTGGCCACCCTTCCTGCTTTATTTCGTTCTGCTTGCCGTCATCATCCTGATGATCGCCGGTCAATTTGCGCCCGGCATGTCGTGGATGATCTCCCTCAATACCTGGGTTGCGGGCGATGGTGTCTTGCACTATCCACAGCACTATTCGTACTTGCCGTATTCCTTCGAGCGGATGAGCGTCGTGCCGTCGCTGCTTTTTGAATCGCTCTTGACAGCCGCCGCGATCGTCATGTTTGCCGCCTATTTCCGGCGCGAACGAGTGAAGTTCGTTGGCGCGCTGCGGGAGGTGATGCCGTCGTACCTCAGGATTCTCGTCATCTGGGTCGTCAACTTCCTCCTCGTCTATCTGCTTTTCAAGGCGCTGCCCAGCCTGTTTGCGGACTTCATCGAGGGCGCGCCGCGTCGGCAGCTGGCACTGTACGTCGGTTTGCGCGGCCTGGCGGTCCTGCTGACCTCGCTCTTCATCTACGCTTTGCCGTTTCTCCTGCTCAAGCGGCGCAGCCTGACGCAGTCGTTTACCGGCAGCTTTGCGCTTTTCTTCCGCAGCTTCTTCACAACGGTCGTCTTTGTCGGCCTCCCTCAGCTTCTCGTCCTGCCGCTGGTCTACGCGTTGCAGAACACCGGCAATATCGTCGACAAGTTCAATCCGGACGTGATCGTCTGGCTCACCGGTGCGCTGGCCCTCGCGATGAACCTCGCCAATTTTTTCACCACCGGCGCCATCGTCCGCTTCTTCCTCGAAATCGCTGACGACTAATGTTCACCCTTTACGACCTGGCGGAAGTTGGGGCCTGTTTCGCCGCCATCTTCACCATGTTGTTTGTGCTGGTGCGGCGGCCGGGAAATCTCTCGGCGCGCGTCTACGCCGCGACGGCGCTGGTCACGACCGCGATGTGGGTCGCGTACATCCTCTTCGTGCCGCGAGTGGGCGAATTGCAGCTGTGGCAGCATGGCGTCTTGGCGGGACTGCTGTCGTTGGCCACCGCGCTCTGGCTGCTGTTCCTGCTGCTCTATGCCCGCGAACCGGCCGCCAGCCTCTTTCGGATCCGCTCCTTGACCATGTCTGCGGTGGCGACGCTGCTCGTTGCCGCTACCGGCTTCGGTTTCTTCACTTCCTTCTTCAATTTCGCAGTCGATGAGCTGGGCACGCGTCACGTCGCCATCACTGCCTACGGCAAGTATTATCTGGCGCTTTTGATCGCCGCCAATACCTTCGGTCTCCTCCAGCTCGAAAGCACCTACCGCTCAGCGCAGGGAGGTCTGCGCAAGCAACTGCTGCCGTCGCTGCTGGCCGTTGCGCTGCTGCTCGGACTCAATCTGATTTCCGGCATGTTGGGACTGCTGCTCTCGCGCGTGGAGTTCCTCAGCGTTCAACTTGGCGCGACATTGATGATCGTCGCACTGATTCTGCTGTCGCGCTTTGTCGTGTTCAAAGAAAGGAAAGGGCAGGGGGTCGTCATCTCGCGCGAGGCGGTTTATTCCTCCGTCGCGGTACTCTTGGTCGGCGCCTATTTCATCGTGATCGGCCTTACTGTCAAACTGCTCGTCTCCCTCGGCGGCAGTCCGCAGGTTTTTATGTCGGTCCTGGCGGCGTTCCTGATGATCGTGCTCTTCGTTGCACTGCTGTTGTCCGGCTCGATTCGCCAGCGCTGGCGTGGCCTGGTCGATCGCTCCGTCTATGGCGGCCGTGCCGATTTGCTCGCGGAGCTGACGGCCTTCGCCGAGGACGTGACCGCCGCAACCGACCGCAAGGAAATGTTCGAGAAGATGGAAAACGTCCTCCGGCGTAAATGCGGCATGAAAGACGTTCGCTTCTATCTGCGTGGTGAGCGCACCGGCGAATTTTACGAAAGCCACCCAACCGTCGCGCTCGAAGCGCTGCAGTTGCCCGAACTGGAGGATTGGCTCTTTCGCAAGGGCCGCACTGTCAGCGTCTCCGAATTCCGACCGGCAGCCGGGCGGCTGGACCCGGTCGAACCGGCACTACCGGCGGCTGTCCGCGGCCACGAGTTGATTCCGTTATCGGCCCGCCGGGAATTTGTCGGCTTCATCAGCGGCACGCCCGGTGCGCCGCTTGGCGCGGAAATGCGCTTCCTGATCGACTCGATGTCGCACCAGCTGGCCATGTCGCTATTGAGCGCGCGCCAATCGGAAAAACTGCTCGAGACGCGCGAATTGGCGTCGTTCACGAAGATTTCTTCTTTTGTCGTTCATGACGTCAAGAATCTCGTCTCGATGGTCTCGATGATTCTCCAGAACGCCGAAAAGAAGTTCGATGACCCGCGTTTTCAGCAAATGACATTGGAAACGCTGCGCGGTGCGCAGGAGCGCATGAAACGACTGATCAGCCGCCTGACTTCTCCCGCCAAGCAGATCGATTTCGCTTTGACCAATTGCGATTTGGGGGCGATTGTGGTAGATTTGATCAGGGAAATGAACCTGAATGCACGGCCGAAAATCACTTTGGTCAACGCCGTCGCAGCCGTTCCGCCGGTGACGGGAAACGAGGAGAAATTGCGCAGCGTGCTGGCGAACTTACTGATCAACGCCGTCGAGGCAATGCCCAACGGCGGCGAGCTGCGGCTCGACGCGCAAGTGGATGACCGGCACCTCGTCTTCATCGTCAGCGACACCGGTGTCGGCATGACACCCGAATTTATGCGCGACCGCCTGTTCCGGCCGTTCCAGACCAGTAAAGCCAGCGGGCTGGGCATTGGCCTGTTTCAATCCCGCGAATTGGTCGAACAGATGGGCGGAACTCTGATGGTGACCTCGGTCGCCGGGCAGGGAACAACCTTCAAGCTCAAACTGAGGCGGGGATGAGCGACAAAGATGCCACGATCCTGATCGTCGACGACGAAGCCGGCATCCGTACCCAGCTGAGCTTCGCTTTGGAAGACCATTACGAGGTCTTGACCGCTGCCACCGCGGCTGAAGCTTTGGCGCATACCCGCGCTGGTCACCCCAACGTCGTCCTCCTCGATCTCGCGCTTTCGCCCTACGGCGACTCCCAGGAAGGGCTGGCGCTGCTGCCAGAACTACTGGAAATCGATCCGACCTTGAAGGTCATCATGGTGACCGGACATGGCGAGCACGCGAATGCGCTTACCGCAGTGAAGAACGGCGCCTGTGACTTCTATGTGAAGCCAATTGATCTTGACGAACTATCGGTCATTATCAAGCGCACGATCTACCTGCAGAAACTTGAATCGGAGAACTCCCGCCTGGCCGGCGAACTGCAGCGCCTAAGGGCGTTCGACAACATCATCGGCACTTCGTCGCGCATGCAGAGAGTCTTCAAGGTCGTCGATACCGTCGCGACGACACCGTATACCGTGTTGATTACTGGCGAGTCAGGCACCGGCAAGGAATTAATCGCCAAAGCCATCCATCAGCGCTCTGAGCGCGCCGACAAGCCGTTTGTCACGATCAACTGCGGAGCGATTCCCGAAACGCTGCTCGAATCGGAACTGTTTGGTCACGAGAAGGGGGCATTTACCGATGCGATTCAACAAAAGCTCGGCAAATTCGAATTGGCAAATCAGGGCACGCTGTTCCTCGATGAAATCGGCGAGTTGTCGCTGCAACTCCAGGTGAAACTCCTGCGGTTCCTGCAGGACAAGATCATCGAGCGCGTCGGCGGGCGGGGAACGATTCAGGTCGATGTTCGCGTGATCGCCGCGACTAATCGCTCGCTGGAAAGCGAGGTCGCCCGCAAGCAGTTCCGCGAAGACCTTTTCTATCGCCTCTCGGTCATCACGATCGAGTTGCCACCGCTCCGCGAGCGGGAAGATGACGTGCTCCTGATCGCCGACTTCCTGTTGCGCACTTACGGCGAAGAGAACCGCAAGCTGAATCTCTCTTTTGCCGGCTCGGCACTGCAGGCGCTGCGGGCTTACGAGTGGCCGGGCAATATTCGCGAACTCGAGAATCGCATCAAGCGCGCCGTGATTCTCTGCGGTTCAAACCGAATCAGCGCGGCTGACCTCGGTTTCAGTGCGACACCCGAGGCGGAAATGAAGTCGCTGCAAGAGGTTCGCGAAGAGGCCGAATCCAATCAGATCCGCGCCGCGCTCCAGCGCAATAACTGGAACGTCTCCAAAGCGGCGCGCGATCTCGGCACCAGCCGCACCACGCTTTACGACCTGCTGGATAAGTACAAAATCCCCAAAGCGAAGCAATAAAGCCGGTAAATGTTAAGCCTCCCTTCGCCGATTATAGAAGGGAGAAGTAACATGAAAAATATCCTGCTAATTGACGACGATTTGAGTCTTAGCGAGTCGCTCATCGGCATGTTCGACCCCCACGAATATCGGGTCGAAACCCTTGCGGACGCGCCCGGGACCATCGACTTTATCGAGTCGAATAGTCCAGATATCGTCCTGCTGGATGTCAGCCTGCCCTCCATGTCCGGCCTGGAACTGCTCAAGCAAATTCGCCAGATTAAAGACGCCCCGCCCGTTATCGTGATCAGCGGCCACGTCTCTACCGACAGCGCGATCGAAGCGATGAAAGAGGGCGCTTACGAATATGTCACCAAGCCGTTCCAGTTCGAGCGGTTAATGTCAACCATCTCCAACGCGACCCGCGAACACGTCGGTTCGCAACGCTCCAACGGCCCGGCCAGGCCGCCGGAACCGAAAACCGAGCCGCTCGATTCCCACCGCGAAATCATCGGCGTTTCGGAAGAAATCGTTGAAATCGCCAAGATGATCGGCCAGGTCGCCAAATCGGACGCCGCCGTGCTCATTTTCGGCGAATCCGGCACCGGCAAGGAGTTGGTCGCGCGCGCCATCCATCGCAATTCCAACCGCTCCGAAAAGGTCTTCCTGTCGGTTAATTGCGCCGCCTTGACCGAGACACTGCTGGAATCCGAACTCTTCGGTCACGAGAAGGGCGCCTTTACCAACGCCTTTGCGCGCAAGCTCGGCAAATTCGAGCTGGCCAACGGCGGCACGATCTTCCTCGACGAAATCGCCGACACCTCGCTGGCCACGCAAAGCAAGCTGCTGCGCATCCTGCAGGAGCAGGAGTTCGAACGCGTCGGTGGGGAAGAAACCATCAAGGTCAATGTCCGCGTGTTGGCCGCTACGAACAAAAGCCTCGTGTCGTGCATCAAGGAAGGGAAGTTCCGGGTCGACCTGTTCTACCGCCTGAAAGTAGTCTCGCTTTACTTGCCGCCGCTGCGCGAACGGGTCGACGATATCGCACTCCTGGCCAACCACTTCCTGCGCATCTACAACGCCGCCACCGGCAAGAATATCGAGGGCATCACCACCGAGGCACTCAAGCTCCTTACCAAGTACTCCTGGCCGGGCAACGTCCGCGAACTGGAAAACTCGATCCATACCGCGGTCGTGATGAGCAAGAACCGCTGGCTCGAACCGGCGGATCTGCCGATCACCAAGGATCGCCGCGACCTGATGAAGATTGATTTCGACGCGCTCAAGGACAACTACTACCAGATGTTCAAGCGCGTGCTCGAGCCGATCTACGGCAAGGTCTTCTCCAGTTCCAACGGTCAGATCTATGCCCATATTCAGGAAGCCGTCGAGAAGGCGCTCATCGAATACACGCTTCAGCATCTTCACAACAATCAGGTCAAAGCTGCCGAAGCGCTCGGCATCTCCCGCAACACGCTCCGCGACCGCATCGAACGCTACGGCATAAAATAGCGCCGCCGGCTTGCTCTTTCACTTCAGTCCAACTACCTTATCATTCAACCGAAATTCTCTCCATTCGTGAGGCCAGTGCGCAATCAGTCAGCGTTAATAGTCCCCGTTCCGGAAGCGGAACCGGTAATCGGCGAATTCCGGAGCAGGCATGATCCGTCGGCATCTGCAGGAGTGCCGGCACATATCACGATCAACTATCCATTCCTGCCGAACGCCGCTGATGAGCCGGGAGCTACCGGTCGCTTGGCGCATCGATTTGCAGACCTCCGGAGTTTCCGCTACTCACTCGCACGGATTGAACAGTTTTCAGGAATCCTCTATCTCGCACCCTCACCCGGTGATCGATTCTCCGAGCTGATTGAGGGCGTCGCCGAACTGTTCCCGCAGTATCCGCCCTATGGCGGAAGCATCGATATCGTCATTCCGCACCTGACCGTGGCCGTTTGTGACGATGTCAAAAACCTTGAGGCGGTCCGCGAAGACTTGGTTGCGGCCTGCCAAGGCAAGCTCCCGATCGTGGCTCACGCTTGTGAAGTCTGGCTGATGGAGAACAGGTGCGGGTTGTGGACGAAGCGGGTTTCCTTCGCGCTACTTTCGGAGCAGTAGCACTTCAAATCGACACCCGTCGGTAGATCATTCATTTGCCTCGAAGTCAACTGCCGTGTGTACACCCTGCCTCGTCCAAACAGCAGCGCGCGGCAGACATCGGTCCACCGCGCGCAGCCAACCAGGGAAGACGGGCTTGTTATTCTGCTACATACTGCGTGGCCCGGGTGATCTCCCGCCACGAGGTCTTCATGACGATCGAGATCAACGGCGTACCCGGCGGCAGCTTGCTGGGATCAAGGAAGTCCAGGTCGAACGACCAGACACGGTCGGGCGGACTGTAATAACTGCCGCCCCACAGACCGGTCGCCTGATCGGAAGCCCATAGGTCGACTGCCGAGCCGGTCCAGTAGAATTTCTTGCCCGACCAGTTCTCGAGGAAGCGCGGCAGGTTCTCAAAACCGCCAGAGTAGCTGCTGCCACCGGTACCGGAAGGACGGTTGCCAGTCATATAAGCCACATTGACCTTGGTCTCCGCGGCGGTGCGGTTCGTCAATGCGAGAGCGCTGTTGGCATCGTTCCAGACCGTCGACAGCACCGTATAAGCGTCCGCCATGATTGAGGCCGGCTTCTTGTTCACGGAATTGTAATTGCCGACCGTGTAAATCGGATTCTCGGAGCACACCGTCAGGCCTTCCTTCAGCTCCGACCCATTCTTCAGGCGGGTAGCGGTCAGATTGCTGCCGTCGACGTTGGAGGAGTAGATGATGCCGCCGTCGGGCCAGTAAGCTGAAGTATTCAGCTTCGAAATGTCGATGTCGAAGGAACTGACATTCTTGTTCTCGCGATCATCGTAGAACGTCTTGGTTGTCAAGATGCCGGTCGACGTGAAGTCGGTGGTGACGTTCTGCCAGGTCGAGTCCGGCTTGCGCCACAAGACCTGGCCGTCGATGATCTTCAAACCGGCTTTGTGTTCGTAGCTGTCGATGTTGTCGGAACCGGCTCGCTCAGTCATATCCTTCGGCTCACCGGATGCCACCACCGGCAGCTTCAGTTCGGTCATGCCATGATTCTTGTCCTCAACCTTGCCGTCCCAGCGGGCGATTGACTTGTTCACCCAGTCCGCATCGGTGGCATCAAGCCAGGTGGCATCGACATTCTTCATATGCTGATAAGCTCCGGTACCGTCCTTGATTTCGACCGTGCCGGCGCTCATCGACTGTCCGGAGAGCGGATGACGCCCGTGGTAAATGCTCCCGGCCGAGGTCGTGTACGAGTCGATCTTCAGTGAAATGTTCGACTGCAGGTACATGTCCGAATTTGAGTGGACGCGGCCGTTCAAGGTCATCGCCGGCCCCGGGGCAATCTCGAGGTCCTGCTCGTAGAACACGGCGAACTGATACACCGGCACCACCGACGCATCAACCGTCATCTGCAGCGTCGTGGCCGCCTGGGTACCCGCCGATCGGGCTGAGGCGGTGATCACATATTCGTCCGAAAGTGCGTAGAGACCGCGATAGGCCCCCTGCGTCAGGACTTTCGACACCGTTGCGCCCGGCTTGGTAACCTCGAACGTAACGGCGAATTTGCCGACGTTAAAGGAGTCCGCCGGCATCGACGACGGCGGCTTGCCGAACTTGTTGTACTGGCTCGTCAGCGCCGCGCTGGCTTTCTCCAGGCCGGCTTCCGCCGCATACAGGGCATTGGTCGAATTCATCTCGTAGCCGGCGATCTCCACCTCGGTCGTCGAGGTCATGATCGCGTTAATGCCAAGCAACGACAGCATTAACAGCAACGAGAGGAAGATGAGCGTCGTAAAACCGCTCTGGTTCAAGTCATTTCTACGCATATCTCCTCGCTTGTTACATCGTCAAATTGCGGACCATCGCGCTCGACCGCAGCGTGTCGTAGCGGAAGTCGCCGACAAACAGATCGCTGCGTTCCGTGCGCGTGACCACCTCGATCAGCACTTCGCGCACGTAGCGGTCGACGGCTATCGTGTCATAGACCGCGCCATTTGCCATTGTGTAGCGGAACTGCAGGTCGCAGATATTGTCGGCGTAAACGACCGGGTCGCCGCCGTTCTTCTCCATGATGAATTGCGGATTTAGCGAATCGCTGGCGTCGACATAGTACTTGTAGAAGTCGAGCATGTAGACCTTGGCATTCAGCGGATACGACTTCGACAGCGAGCCGGTGCTGTGCCGCAATTCGCCCGCGCCTTCGTCCACATCCGTCACGAAGAAGTACTCGCCGCTATCCTTGACCGCGTCGTAGATATAGGCCCAGGTGTTCGATTTGAAGCCACTCAGGTCGGCGTCTTCGCAGGTGACATCAGCCGTCGGCGAGGACATCGCGATCGAAAGCGAAGCCGTACACAACGGCTCAGCCATGAACACAATCGCGATCGTGTCCGGATTGCCGTCCCAGGCGGCAAGACTGGCAATTCCCGGCTGCAGCCGGTAACCCGCTTGCCGGATCTTGTTCACCAATTCATCGACTACGGCCCGCCCGTTCTGCTGCATCTCCGTCACACCGGCCTGAATGATGTGGTTCTGATTCTGATTGATCAGAACCTTCATTCCGGCAGCGACTGCAAACGACGCGATCAGTGCCGCGACCAGCACCTCCAGGATCGTGAATCCCCGCTGCTGTCGCAGCTGTTTAAACTGATACTTTATCTGCATCATGTTATTCACCTACCTGAATGTAAGTTACGGTGCTGCAGGCGCGCTCAACATCGTTCTCATCGTGATAGCTCACGATCACGCGCAATTGCTTGAGGTTCGCATCGATATCTTCAACCTCCCAGACCCGACCCAACCGACCGCGGACATCCGACCCGCCCACCATCGACTCGTCCGGTAAACGCCGGAATTCCTCGATCTTCTCCCGCGTAGCCTGTACGATCAACGTCGTCTTGCCCGACCAGACGTTGCCGCGCAGAGCGACAACCAGCATCGAGCTGAGCAGTAGCAGGCCCAGGGTGAAGATCACCAAGCCTACCATCACTTCCAGCAGGGTAAAGCCGTTCTCATTCTTTCGCTTTATTCGCTTCATTGCGACCTCGTCATTAGAATTCGGTCGCGGTAAATGCAAACGGCGCGCCGAAACCGCCCCCACACCGGAAGCTCATTTAACTCGCTGTGTCAGTGAACATTAACACTCAATCAGTCCTTAATCCACATGCCGGAAAACCCCCTTTGGAGCGGCCAAGTGACGGATTCTCCCCATAGCTGTTGACTGACGATAGGGGTGGACTCGAGCCGTATCCTGAGGTCAACGACTCAGACGCAGACAGAGGAATAACGTCTGATAATATATATTATATAAAGATCGTAAACAGCATAATGACATCTCCGGCCCTTATCACTTGCTCAGCAGCTCCCCCCTTACTTTACAACAATGCTCAGGAGTTTCTCTTTTACGTAAATGATCTTCACGATCTGTTTGCCGTCGATGTTCCGCTTGACCTTCTCGCTGGTCAAAGCAAGCTGCTTCACTGCATCCTCGCCGGCGCCGCGCTCGATTTCAATCTCATCGCGCACCTTGCCGTTGATCTGGATTGCCACGATGGCCGTGTCGAACTGCACAGCCTTTGGATCGAATTCCGGCCACTTCGACTTTATGATTGAGGCACGATTGCCCAGCAACTCCCACGCTTCGTCCGCGAAGTGCGGTGCCATCGGCGCAATGACCTGGACGATCCGGGAAACCACGAAATGGTCGAATGCGTCCGGATGGTCCTTGGGCGTGTAGCTGCCGAAGAACTCCATAATTGCGGCTACCGCCGTGTTAAACGACAGCCGCTCAGTATCTTCCGTGACTTTCTTGATAGTCTGGTTTAATCTAATGTAGGCAGACTTGGACTCGCCGTCGAGCTTCTCCAAATCGAACCTGCTCTCGCCACCCGAACGAGGCGGTCCACCTGCCGCCACCTGGGAGACTATTCGGTAGAAGCGGCTCAGGAACCGCTCGACGCCCACTAAGCCCTCGGTCGTCCAGGGCAACTCCTTATCGGCCGGGGCGGCAAAGAACATCGCCAAACGCGAAATGTCGACCCCCCGCTCCTTCATCACATCAATCGGGCTGACAACGTTTCCCAGCGACTTGGACATCACCCGGCCGGTCGCGTCCATCACCATCCCGTGATTGTAGACGCGCAGTGCCGGTTCGTCGAAATTCAGCAGCCCCAAATCGTAGAGGAATTGCGTGAAGAAGCGAAAATAGATCAGGTGGCCGGTCGCATGAGTGATACCGCCGATATACAGGTCGATCGGCATCCAGGCGTTGGCCTTTTCGGTCGCGAAAAGTGTCTCGTTTGAATGATTATCAGTATAGCGCAACATGTACCACGACGAGCAGATAAAGGTATCCATCGTGTCGGCGTCGCGGCGCGCCGGCCCGCCGCATTTCGGGCATTTGACATCAACCCAAGCCTCAACATCCGCCAGCGGTGAGCGACCTTTCGGGATGTAATCGACCCCCTCCGTCGGCAGCAAGACCGGCAAGTCCGTATCCGGTACGGCGACTTCCCCGCATTTGTCGCAATGAATGATCGGAATCGGCGTTCCCCAGTAGCGCTGGCGCGAAATCAGCCAATCCCGCAGCTTGAAATTCACTTTGCGGCTGCCGATGTTCTGTTTCTCCGCATACTCGATCACACCGGCAATCGCCGCTTGACCCACCAAACCGTCAAACTGGCCCGAATTGCACATCGCGCCTTTCTCAACATAGGCATCGGCCATCTCGGCGACGACCGGCTCAGGACCGCCTTCCGGCTTGATCGCGACCTTGATCGGAATACCGTAGGTCTTGGCAAATGCGAAATCGCGCTGATCGTGAGCCGGCACACCCATGACCACGCCCGTGCCGTAGGAACCGAGTACATAGTCCGCCACCCAGAGCTGGGCTCTCTCACCGCTGAACGGATTGATCGCATGCAGCCCTGTAAAGACGCCGTCCTTATCGAGTGTTTCCGCCTGCCGCTCGACTTCCGACTTCGCAATCGACTTGGCGATATACGCGTCCACCGCCGCTCGCCGTTCAGCCGGAATCGCCAGCTTCGCCAACAACTCCGCTTCCGGCGCAATCGCCATGAAAGTCACGCCGTAGACCGTATCGGGACGCGTCGTAAACACGGGTATGTCTAAGTCGGAGTTTTCCAGCTTGAACTTGATCTCGCAGCCGACCGATTTGCCGATCCAATTTCGTTGCATCGCTTTAAGTCGTTCCGACCAGCCGTCGAGATGATCCAATCCGGTCAGCAGACGGTCGGCGTACTCGGTGATTTTGAGATACCACTGATTCAGCCGCTTCTTGGCAACCGGGTTGTGGCAGCGCCAGCAGGTACCGTCCGACTCGACCTGTTCATTCGCCAGCACGGTATTGCAGGTTGCACAAAAGTTGACCAGCGAGTCCTTTCGATACGCGAGCCCCTTTTCGTACATCCGCAAGAAGATCCACTGGCTCCAGCGGTAGTACTCCGGCAGACACGTCGTAACTTCCCGGTCCCAATCGAACGAAATGCCGACCTTCTTCAGCGTATTGCGCGAAACCTCGATATTCTTCATCGTCCACTCGGCCGGATGCAAGCCGCGCTTGATCGCCGCCTGTTCGGCCGGCAGTCCAAACGCGTCCCAACCGAACGGATGCAGCACATCCTTGCCGCGCATCCACTGGTAGCGCGCGACCGCATCGCCGATGATGTAGTTGCGGAAATGGCCCATGTGCATGTCGCCGGACGGATAGGCGAACATCACCAGCACGTAGTACTTTTCGCGCGGCAGCTCGGGAGCATGAAACAGCTTCTCGCGCTCCCAGCGCTCCTGCCATTTCTGCTCAATCCGCGCAAAATCGTAGCCGCTGCGGGCGTCGGATCTGCTCTCTCTATCGCTATTCATCAAGTGAAGTTCCCAATCACCGGCCGTCGATATGTATCGACGCTACGGATACAAACGGTATAACATGCGCGCGAACGGAATGGTTTCCCGCACGTGCGGCAAGCCGCAAATCCAGGCGACCGTGCGTTCGATCCCGAGCCCGAAGCCGGCGTGTGGCACCGAACCGTAGCGCCGCAAATCGAGATACCACTCGAACGGCTCCAACGGTAGATTGTGGTGCTTGATCGAATCAATCAGCCACTCGAGATTGTCTTCACGCTGTGACCCGCCGATGATCTCGCCGTAACCCTCCGGCGCCAACAGGTCGGCGCACAGGACCACCTCCGGACGCTCCGGATTGCGCTTCATGTAAAAGGCCTTGGCCTCACGCGGATAATTGTAGATGAACACAGGCCGATTGAACATGTTGGTCAGGACCGTCTCATCTTCGCCACCCAGGTCCATACCCCAGGTGATCTTTGAGCCGGTCTTTTGCAGACGCTCGACCGCCTCATCGTAGCTGATCCGATAAAACGGCTTCTTGATGGCAATCAACTTCATCAGATCACGTTCCAGCGCGACCAGATGGTCGGAAGCCTTGTCCAGCACCCATTCGACGATGTAGCAGATCATGTCTTCCTGCAGGTCCATGTCGCCGACGATGTCGCAATACGCGAGCTCCGCTTCGATCATCCAAAATTCCGTGAGATGGCGCCGCGTCTTCGATTTTTCGGCGCGAAAGGTCGGGCCGAAGCAATACACCTTGCCGTGCGCCATGCACGCCGCCTCAAGATAGAGCTGGCCGGTCTGCGCCAGGTAGGCTTTGCCGATGTCGAAATACTGCGTTTCGAACAGCGTCGAAGCACCCTCGCCAATCGCGCCGGTCAGGATCGGCGTGTCGATCAGCACAAACTTGCGCTCATAGAAATACTGCCGAATCGCCTGAATGATCTCGTTGCGCACGCGCATGATGTGCCATTGTCGCGTCGAACGCAGCCACAGGTGACGGTGCTCCATCAGGAAGCCGGTGGTGTGTTCCTTCGGCGAGATTGGATAATCGCTGCTGACCTGCACGACTTGCAGGTCCTTGACCAGCATCTCGTAGCCGCCCGGTGCGCGCTCCTCTTCCTTCACCGGTCCGCTGATCATTACGGAGGTCTCCTGGGTGAGCTGGTCGAAGCGATTGAACACTTCTTCGGTAACTTCGCTCTTGACGAGCACCCCCTGAATCATGCCGGTGCCGTCGCGAAACACGATAAAGCGCACCTTGCCGGAGGAACGCGTATTGTACACCCAACCCTTGAGCCGCACTTCCTGGCCAACATATTGGCCAAGTTCTTCGATATAACAGTCGATCATATCCACTTCCACGTTGAAAATTATCGGAGAAAAGTAGCGGATTTGCAGCGAACCGCAAGCAGAATTCGCTGCCGCTCAGAGAATCTTGCGACTTAGCGGCGTCAACTGCGCGCAACGACTGATCGCGGCCGCTTTGAGCACTTCGATGCCCCCCAGCAGCGAACCGGCAAGTTTGGCTCTCATCGTGAGGCGCGAATCCAAGGCGTTGACCGCGATCCGGCCCCAGCCGCTTCCAAAAGCTCGTCGCGGCGCCGCTGCCCAGCAATGAGTGAATCCCGCCGCCTTCGCTGCCGCAATCACGCGATCATCACCGCGGCCAAAGGGGAACGCCAGATGCCGCACTTCCCTGCCGGTCAGCTCTTCGAGCATTGCTTTCGAAGCCGCCAATTCCTGCCGCAATGTTGCGGTCGGCAGTGCGCATAAGTCACCGTGCGAATGCCCGTGCGAGCCGAAACTGGCGCCGGCCGCCGCCAATTGCCGGATCTGCCCTGCATCCAGATGGCGTCGCTTTCCGCGCAGCAGGAAATTGTCCCACGCGTTCGGCTTGCCAATGAACGCCGTCGGCATGAACACGGTGATCACAATCCGCTTCTGCTCGAGCAACGGCAATAGCTGCATCAGGTCGTCATAACCGTCATCAAACGTCAGTGCGACTACACCGCGATCAGTTACCGCTTCTTCGAGCGTGCCCAGTCTCAAACCGCACTCGGCAATCACCTGAAGCAACTGCTCAAACTGCTCCCCCCGCACGGCGGAAATATCGAACCATCGCGGCCGCAAACTGTGCAGCATCAACACGCGCGGTTGTTCGCGCAATCGCTGCCGCAACACCACCGAAAAGCAAATCGCCGCGAGCACTACTGCGGCAATCGCGGCGAACACCCAAATCATCACAGTTACTCAGTTCTTAAGCACCGACCAGTCGATCTGATCCTTGAGTTGTTCGGCCACCGGTCCCAGTGCCACCATCGTCAACAGCCGTTCATCAAACACGCGCTGCGCCAGCCGCCGCACGTCGGCAAGCGTGACCGCATCGATTTCCGCCGCCGTCTGTTCCAGCGACACGAACTCGTGCAGAAACAGTTCGTGCCGGGCCAGCCGGTTCATGCGATTGTAGGATCCCTCCAGCGACAGCATCATGCTGCCCTTGAGCTGTGACTTGGACAGCTCGATCTCCGCTTCAGTCAGAGCGTCGGCTCTCACCCCCGCCAGCTCCTGCAGGATCACCGTCAGCGCCTCGCGCGCTTTGTTGGTGTCGGTGCCGAGGTAGATGCCGAACAACCCCGTGTCGTGATAGAAATCTTGATACGAATAGATCGAGTACACCAACCCGCGTTCTTCCCGCACCGACTGGAACAGCCGCGAACCCATGCCGCTGCCAAGCAGCGTATTCAGAATCAGCATCGTGTAGCGGTCCGGATCGTCAAACGAAATGCTCGGAAAACCAAGACAGATGTGCGTCTGCGTCAGATCACGCCGATGGATGATCCTCTGCCCGCGATCGTAAACCGGCCGCGTCAACTGATTGCCGCCATTCGGCCGTCCCACGCGCAGCGCTTTCTGCGTCAGTTCCACCATGCGCTCATGCTCGACGGCGCCGGCGGCCGCCACGATGATCCGGTCGGCCGTGTAATTGCGCGCAACGTAGTCGACCAGATCCTGCCGCATCAATTTCTTGATACCTGCCGCCTCGCCCATGATCGTCTGCCCCAGCGGGTGCGGATCCCAGACGGCGCCGGCAAAGTAGTCGTGCACCAGATCGGCCGGCGTATCGAAGACATCCTTGATTTCCTCCAGGATGACCTCTTTCTCGCGCTCCAGTTCGGTGGGATCAATCACCGAATCGGTGACGATATCGGCGAGGACGTCGAAGCCGATATCAAAATGCTCGTCCAGCACCCGGCAGTAATAGCAGGTGTGTTCGCGACTGGTAAAGGCGTTCAGCGTGCCGCCAAGGGTTTCGAGGCTCTGCGCAATTTCCTTGGCATTCCGCCGCTTCGTCCCTTTGAAGCACATGTGCTCGATGAAATGCGAAATGCCGTTGATGCGCGCATCCTCGTTGCGGCTGCCAACATCGACCCAGATTCCCAGGGATGCCGATTTGATATACGGGATCTGCTCGGTTACGATGCGGATCCCGTTGTCCAATGTCGTGCGCCGATATTTGGCGTCAATCACGGTCGCGGCGTCCCCGGTCCCGATTATCGCGCGGACGACGATCGCGATCGCCGCCGCGGTGGCTGCCGTGCGGGCGGCGTTCGCCGCGCGGCTCGTACTCCGGCATGCCCTCCGGTCGCGGCGTCAGCGCCTTCTTCGACAACCGGATCTTCCCGTCGGCATCAACCGACAACACCTTGACCTCGATCATGTCGCCCACCTTGAGCACGTCTTCCACATGCTCAACCCGGTGATGCGCGATTTCCGAAACGTGCAGCAAGCCGTCGGTGTTGGGGATAATCTCGACGAAGGCGCCGAATTCCGCAATGCGCTTGACTTTGCCGGTGTAAATCTTGTCGACTTCCGGCTCCTCGACCAACGCCAGGATCATATCCCGCGCCTTCAGACCGGCATCGCCGTCCACCGACGCGATCACCACCGTGCCGTCGTCATCGATGTCGATCTTGGCGCCGGTCGCTTCAATAATCGAGCGGATCATCTTGCCGCCGGGGCCAATCACCTCGCCGATGCGATCCTGCTTGATCTTGATCGTGATGATGCGCGGCGCGTACATCGAGATATCCGCGCGCGGCTGTGGGATCGTTTGATCCATAGTGTCCAGCACCTTCAGGCGCGCTTCCTTGGCCCGCCCCAGCGCGTCGCGCATGATGTCGATCGTCAACCCGCCGATCTTGATGTCAAGCTGAAACGCTGTGATCCCGTCGCGCGTCCCCGCCACCTTGAAATCCATGTCGCCGTAGTGATCCTCGGCGCCGAGAATGTCGGTGAGAATTTTGTACTCGCTGCCCTCGAGGATCAACCCCATGGCGATACCCGCCACCGGCGCCTTGATCGGCACACCCGCGTCCATCAGCGATAATGAGCCGCCGCAGACCGAAGCCATCGAGGACGAACCGTTCGACTCCATGATGTCCGAGACGATGCGAATCGTGTAGGGGAAATTCTCCTCCGCCGGCAGTACCGGTTCGAGCGAGCGCTCGGCCAGTGCCCCGTGGCCGATTTCGCGGCGTCCCGGGCCACGGTTCGGCTTGACTTCGCCTGTCGAAAACGGCGGGAAGTTGTAATGCAGCATGTACGACTTCTTCGACTCACCTTCAAGTGCGTCGACGATCTGCTCGTCCATCTTGGTACCAAGCGTCGTCACCACCAGCGCCTGCGTCTGCCCGCGCGTAAACAGCGCCGAACCGTGCGTGCGCGGCAGGACGCCGACTTCGCAGGTGATCGGACGGATCGTGCGCAAATCGCGGGCGTCGAGCCGACGCTCGGTCTTGAGAATCCGCATGCGCATATCGTCCTGCACGAACTTCTCGCAATAACCGAAGATCCACTGGCCGCAATCGGGAAACTCCTCTTCGAGCGCCTTCTTGGTCTCGTCGATAATCTGCCCGACCGCTTGATCGTGGTCATGTTTCTCCGTCAGATCGTTGGCGGCGATCAACCGCGCCTTGGTCATACCCTCGACTCGGGCGAACAGCCCATCCGGGATTTCCGGCTGCTGCACCGGCTTCTTCGCTTTGCCGACTGCTGCCTGAATCTGCTTGATCAGACCGCAAATCTGGCGGATTTGTTCGTGCCCAAAGGCCAGCGCGCCGACCATCTCCTCTTCGGAAATCTCGGAGCAGCCGCCTTCGACCATGATGATGTGTTCCGGCGTGCCGGCCACGATCAGATTCAACACTGAATCCTCAAGTTGGCTGAAGGTCGGGTTGACGAGGTACTCGCCGTCAATCAAACCCACCCGTACGCCGGCAATCGTGTGGTCAAACGGGATATCGGAAATCGCCAACGACACCGCGGCGCCGACGATGCCCAGCACGTCGCCGTCGTTCTCCTGGTCGGCCGACAACACCTGCACCATCACCTGGACTTCGTTCATGAAGCCCTCCGGGAACATCGGCCGCAGGGGACGGTCGATCAATCGTGACGTCAGAGTCTCCTTTTCCGAGGGCCGGCCTTCGCGCTTGAAAAAGCCGCCCGGGATTTTGCCGGCGGCGTAGGTCTTTTCGCGGTAATCAACCGACAACGGGAAAAAGCCTTTGCCGAAATCCGGTTTGTCGGCGGCGCACACCGTCGCCATCGTGACGGTATCGGCGAACCGCACCCAACAGGCGCCGTCGGCCTGGCGCGCGACGCGACCGACTTCTATCGACAGCTCGCGGCCGCCCAATTCCATGGTAAATTTTTGCATCTAAGTTCCTTGTTTCCGTCTTAGCGACGCAGATCCAATTGATTGACGAGATGACGGTAGCTCTCCACATCCGAGCGACGCAGGTAATTCAACAGCCGTCTGCGCTTGCCGACCATTTTCAGCAATCCGTGACGCGAATGCATGTCCTTCGGATTCTTCTGCATGTGCAGCGTCATTTCGTTGATTCGCTGCGTCAGCAGCGAAACCTGGACTTCCGGCGAACCGGTGTCCGTGTCGTGAAGCCGGAAATGGCTGATGATTTCCTGCTTCTTGTCCTTTGAAAGAGGCACGTTACTACTCCTTAAACTCTGTTATCCAACATTCTTATTGTTTTCTCATCTTCGCCGATCTGGCGCACCAGATCGCTTTCCTGTTCAAAGCGGATGGCGCGGCGGATAAAGGCGCTCGGGATCACCGTCACTTCGCTCTCGTAGAGGTCGCCGTTATAGTCAAAGAGGTTGACCTCGAAGTCGAAGTCCTGAGCACTTTCTCCAATATACATCATCCCGAAGCGTTTTTCCGACCTAATTAAAGTATACGCCGCGTAAACCCCGGCTGGTGGAATGATTTTCGCCCCGCCGACCTTGACGTTAATCGTTGGAAACCCGAGACTTCGACCGATTCCCTTGCCGCGTACCACCCTTCCGCTGAGCGTGAATTCGTGCCCGAGCATCCGCATCGCATCGGCGTAGTCGCCGTGCAGCATCGTCTGCCGCACGCGGCTGGAATTGACCGGCGCTCCCGCGAACAGAATCGGATCGAGCGTAACCAGCTGAAACCGCCGGCGCGGTGCCATCCGCCGGAGAAACGCAATGTTGCCCTCGCGGTTGTGGCCGAACGCATGGTTGTAGCCGATCACCAGAATCAGGCACGAGAGACCGCCGAGCAAATATTCCTCGAGGAACTCGGCGGCGCTGACCTCCGCCAGCATCTGGTCGAAATGCAGGATCACGACCGCGTCCAATTTCGTCATCGCGCCCAGCAGGGCAATTTTCTCGTCCGTCGTCGTCAACAACTTCGGCGCATGCGACGGCACCAGCACCGAGTGCGGATGCGGATCAAATGTCACCAGCGCCGACTTCAAGCCGGCAGTCTGCGCGCGCTCGACCGTTTCCCGGATAATCGTTTGGTGCCCCAGATGAATCCCGTCGTAGTTGCCGATGGTCACGACGCTGCCATTGGCCAGAAATTCCCGCGCCGCCTCGATGTCGCGAAAAACCTGCATCTACATCACCCGCATATATTCGAACACGCGATTGCCGTTGAAGCCCGCCATCTGCGCAGCGTCACACAGCGCCCGTCCCACCGCCAATATTCGGCCCGCCCGCGACTTCAGCGCCACCACGTCGTTGGCATGGACTTCGGCCGCACACGCCGATACGTCGTCGCCGCGGATCGGCACGCCCTGATCGACGACAGCCTCACGCTCCGGCGTCAGATTGAGTACCGGCAAATCCAACATCGACTCGATCGAGCGCCGCGCCCCTTGGAAGCGCTGATCTTCCTGAATCGTCCTCGCTTCGCACAGCCGCCCGATTTCCTCCAGGGCAATCGCCGACTCCACCCGGTGCGGACCGATCCCCGTCCGGCGCAGCGCTTGGATATACCCGCCGCAGCCGAGAACTTGACCCAGATCGTGGGCCAGACTGCGCACATAGGTTCCGGTCGAGCACTCGATGCGAACTCGCAATTCCGGATTACGATAATCAAGCACTTCGAATCTCCTGACCTCGACTTCGCGGACCCGCGCGTCGACCGGCTTCTGCTTGCGCGCATACTCGTACAACGGCCGCCCCTCGACTTTCAACGCCGAATAGATCGGTGGCTTTTGACTAATCGTCCCGACGAATTGGCGCAGTGCCTGCTCGATTTGCGCCAGTGCCGGCGCGGCGGCATTCGCCACCGGTGTGATCTCTCCATCGGCGTCGTATGTCGTCGAGGTTGCGCCCAGCGCGATCGTCGCCTCGTAGGTCTTGTCCGTGCCGATGACAAACTGCGCCAGCTTGGTCGCGCGCCCAAAACACAGGATCAGCAATCCCGTCGCCAGCGGATCGAGCGTGCCGCAATGCCCGGCTTTCGCAGCTTTCAGCAGCCACTTCACCTTGTTCACGACCGCCGCCGAGGAGATCCCGGCCCGCTTATCGACCAGCAAAAACTCATCCATTGGCCAACATCTCACCGAAGTGCGTCAGCACTTTCTGCCGCGCTTCCGCCAACGGCAGGCTCACATGGCAGCCGGCCGCATTGCGGTGGCCGCCGCCGCCATAGAGACTTGCGACCGCCGCCACGTCGTAGCCGAGCTGCGATCGAAATGAGATTTTCGTCGTGCTGCCGTCAATCTCCCGCAGCAACGCCCCCACTTTCACGCCGGCGGGGTATAGCAGATACTCTGACAGCCCCTCCAGTTCGTCGCCGTCGGGCGCGAATTTTTTCCGCAAATTCTGGTTCGACAGCATCAGGCAACTGCCGCCGTTGTGGTGAATCTCCATCTCGCTCAGCAGCGCGCCCAACATCCGCAGTTGATTTTCCGGAAAGCTCGCAAACAGCGCGTCGCTGATGCGCTTGGTGTCGGTGCCCAATTCCAGCATGTGCGCGCAGACGCGCATCGCCCGCGGATTCGTGCTCGAGAAGCGAAAGCGGCCGGTATCGGTCAGGATGCAGGTGAACAGCTCATCGGCGTTGTCCCGCGACGGCTCCAGCTTCGCCGCTTGAAACAAGTCGTATACCAGGATGCCGACCGCCGACACCGATTCATCGATGAAGTTGATCTGTCCATACTGCCCGTTGCCCGGATGATGATCGATGTTGATGATCGTACAATCCGCTTTAATCAAGCGGCGCACGTCGCCAATGCGTTCGCAATCGGGTGCCTCCAGAATGATCGCCGTGTCGAAGGCGGGATATTCGTTCCGCCGGGGATAGTGATTGATTAACCCGGCCTTGCGCAGGAAACCGTACTTCGGCAGCGCCGGATCGTGATTCACGATCATCGGCCGGCTGCCCAGCCGCGCGCACAAATCGTAGATCGCCAACTGCGAACCGATTGAATCGCCGTCGGGGCTGAGGTGTGAGGCAATCAGAATATTGCCGCCGGTCCGCAGCCGGGTCAGAATCTGCTCAATCGTCTGTTGCCGCGTCATCTTTCTCTTTGTTGATCTGTTCCAGCAGTTCCTGGATGCGCACCCCCTGTTCGATCGACTTGTCGATTTCGAAATGCAGCGTCGGGACTTTGCGAATTTTCAGCATCTTGCCCAACTCGGAGTGCAGGAAACCCTTGGCGCGCTCCAGCGTCTTGTTGGTGCTGCGCCGTGTCGCCGCATCGCCGTAGACCGAATAAAACACCTTGGCCTCGCTGAGATCGCGCGATAACTGCACGTCGGTGAAGCTGATCATGCCGACATGCGGATCCTTCAACCGCCGCAGGACAATCTCCGACAAACACTCGCGGATTTGTTCGCGCAGGCGGTCGGTGCGTTTGGCATCGGCCATCAGTAGTCATTCCTTTCCACGTCGACAATCACCACTTCCGGATTCGCGGCGATAAACGATTCAATGCTCGACAGCACCGAATCGATAAACGGTCCGTCGTTGGCCACGACGGCCACGCCCAGCGTCGCCCGCTGCCACAGATCATTGTCGTCAATCTCGGCGACCGAGATATTGAACTTATTCTTCAACCGGTCCTTGATCGCTCGAATCACGTGCCGCTTGTCTTTGAGCGAGCGCGATTGCGGGATGTGCAGGACAATCCGTAACGAGGCGAGATGCATTATCCTCTAAAGCTTGCGCGCAACCTCGACCGTTTCGAAGGCTTCAATCAAATCGCCCGCCTTGACATCGTCAAAATTCTCGATCTTGATGCCGCATTCCATCCCGGCCGGCACCTCGCGCGCATCGTCCTTGAAGCGGCGCAGCGAATTGATCGCGCCGTTGTAGACACTGATGCTGTCGCGAATGATGCGCGCGTGATCGGAGCGGTGAATCGTGCCCGACTGCACGTAGCAGCCGGCGATCACGCCGATCTTCGGCACCCGGAACGTGTCCTTGACCAGTGCCACTCCCGTGATCCGCTCTTCTTTGTCGGGTTCCAGCATTCCTTCCAGCGCCTTGCGGATGTCGCTCTCGGCTTCGTAAATGATCGTGTACAGCCGCACGTCAATCTTCTCCCGCGCTGCTACCTCACGCGCCCGCGAATCCGGCCGCACGTGGAAGCCGATCACGATCGCATCGGACGCCGCCGCCAGAAGAATATCCGACTCGGTAATCGCGCCCACGCCGTAGTGAATCACGTTCACCCGCACTTCCTCGTTGCTGATTTTCTCCAGCGTGTCGCGCAAGACTTGCACCGACCCGTCGACGTCGCCCTTGATCACAATATTGAGATCCTTGCGCTCGCCTTCCTTGATCTGGTCGTAGACGTTCATCAGGCTGACGCGTTTGACCTGCCGGTGTTCATGTTCGCGGCGGATTTGCTGGCGCTTGATCGAGATTTCGCGCGCCTCAGCCTCCGAGTCCACTCCCATGAATGAATCCCCCGCCTGCGGCACGCCGGCCAGACCCACGACCTGCGCCGGTTCCCCGGGCAGCACCACCTCGCGGCGCTCGCCGCGGTCGTTGATCAGAGCGCGCACACGCCCGGAGTGAATCCCGGCCACGATCGGATCGCCGATGTGCAGCATGCCCTTCTCCATAATGATGGTCGTAACGACGCCGCGACCCTTGTCCAGCTTGGCCTCAACGACTGTCGCCCGCGCCAGATGATCGGGATTGCTCTTGAGTTCCAGCAATTCCGCCTGCAGCAAAATCATTTCCAGCAACTTGTCGACCCCCTGCCCCGTCTTGGCCGAGACTTCGACGAAGATGTTTTTGCCGCCCCATTCTTCCGGCGATACGCCGCGTCCGGCCAGCTGCTGTTTGACCTGCTCCGGCTTGGCGCCCGGCTTGTCGATCTTGTTGACGGCCACGAGAATCGGCACGTCGGCGGCCCGTGCATGGTCGATCGCCTCGATCGTCTGCGGCATCACGCCGTCGTCGGCCGCCACCACCAGCACCACGATGTCCGTGATGTCGGCGCCCCGGGCGCGCATCGCTGTGAACGCCTCGTGACCCGGGGTATCGAGAAACGTGATATTTCCCTGCGGCAGCGTCACTTGGTACGCGCCGATATGCTGCGTGATCAGCCCGGTCTCCCCGGCCGCAACGTTGGTCTTCCGGATCGAGTCGAGCAGCGAGGTCTTGCCGTGGTCGACGTGTCCCATCACGGTCACGATCGGTGCGCGCGGCTTCATGTCTTCCTCGGCCTCGACTTCCTCTTCTTCCTCGACGCCGATTTCCTTGACCTCTTCGATCTCCAGGCCGTATTCCAGCGCCAGAGTCTCGATCGTGGTCAAATCCAGGCGCTGATTGATCGTGACCATCATGCCCAGTTCCATGCACTTGGCGATCAGATCGGCCGGCTTGGCGCCGACGGCCGTGGCCAACTCCGCCAGCGACATGTACTCGGTCACCTGAATGACATTGGCCTCTTCCTCGACCACCGTCCCGTCCGGTTTCTCCCGACGCTTGTATTTCTTGATCCGTTTACCCAGATCGATCTTGGCCATCGTCTTCTTGACGGCAGCCTTGACATCGGCGGCGCTGATGTCGCTGTGGCGTTTCTTTTTCTTCTTGTCGCGCTTCCTCTTGCGCAACTGCACCGCTGCCTTGGCCTGGCGCTCGATCACCTGCGCCTTGGAGACGATCTTTTCAGTGCCGGCGGCTTCTTCCTCTTCGAAGACTTCCAGATCGCGTTCGGCAACTTCCCGCTGTATCTTCTTGCGCCGGTCGATCTCCTGCTTAACCGACTCCTTCTCCAACGAAAACTTCGAGGCAATCGCCGTTAGCATCTCATCGGTGGCCGTCGACATGTGCGACTTCACGTCGGTAAACCCGAGTTCGCGCACCAGTTTGACAATCGCCTCTGACGAGATGTTGTATTCCTTGGCTACTTCGTATAAACGCTTCTTACCCATGCTCCTCTTACGCTTTCGTTGCGGTCGTCCCTGAATTCACCGGCGGTCGGCTATTTTTCTTCCTCGCCCTCGTCTTCATCCGCGCTTTCGTCTTCATCGACGAACAGATCCTTGAGCGAGCGCGGCCCCCGCTCCTGCTTGTCCTCTGCCGCCTCTTCCTCGTCGCCCTCCAGCTGTTCCGCCTCGGCCTTGGTCTGCTGCATCTGGAAAATGTATTCGCGGGCCGCTTCGACAATCTGGTCGGCCTTCTTCGGACCGATACCGTCGATCTCGGTGAGGCGCGATGCCGGAACCTCAAGAATATCCTGAATAAACCGATAGTCGGCTTCGATCAGCTTCTTGATCGTCGCCTCGCCGATTCCCAGCTTGGACACTTCCACCTTGGTCTCGGCTTCCTCGCGCTTCTTGTCGTAGTAATCCTTCTCCGACAGGATATTAACCTTCCAGCCGGTTAACTTCGCCGCCAACCGGGCATTCTGGCCGCCCTTGCCGATCGCCAGCGACAACTGGTCATCTTCGACAATTACAACCATCGTGTTTTCTTCGCTGTTGCTCTCGATCTTGACGATCTTGGTTGGGGCCAGCGCCCGCGTCACGAACATCTCCGGATCGGGATGGAACGGCACGATGTCAATGCGCTCGTTGTTCAACTCGCGCACGATCGCCTGCACGCGCACTCCCTTGACGCCAACACAGGCGCCCACCGGATCGATGCGCTCGTCCGCCGAACTCACGGCCACCTTGGCGCGTTCCCCGGGTTCGCGCGCCACGGCACGGATCTCGATGATACGCTCGAAGATCTCCGGCACTTCCAGCTCAAACAACCGCGTCAGGAATGAATTGCTGGCCCGCGACAGGATCACCTGCGGCCCGCGCTGCGACTTCTGCACATCGACGATCATCGCGCGCAACCGGTCGCCCTGGCGGTATTTCTCTTTCTGGATCTGCTCTTTCACCGGCATCACGGCCTCGGTCCGCCCGAGATTGACAATGATGTTGCCTTTGTCGACCTGCTGCACCGTGCCCGTCACCAATTCGCCGATCTTCTTCGAGTACTCGTTGAAGACCGTCTCGCGCTCGGCTTCGCGCACTTTCTGAATCAAAATCTGCTTGGCCGAGGCAATCGCGTTGCGGCCGAATTCCTCGAACGGGATGAAGATTTCGACTTCGTCCCCGATTTCGGCGTCTTCGTCGATATCGAGGGCATCCAACAGCGAAATCTCGGTAAACGGGTTTTCGACTGACTCCACGACCTTCTTGATGGCGTGCATGTTGACTTCGCCGCTGCGCCGGTCGATGTTGACGTGTATGTTGTCCCCGTCCCCGTACTTTTTCTTGGCGGCGGTGATCAGCGACGATTTCAAGGTATCGACGACGTAGTCGATATCCATGTTTTTCTCGGCGGCAATCTGACTCAACGCCTCGATGATGTCATATTCCATCAATTACTCCGCTATCAAAATATGATCTTCGCCCGCGCAACCTGGTCGAGCGAATATTGCTGTTCGCCCGTATCGGTCTGCAGGGTCAGTCGATTGTCTTCCATTGCGATAATCTCGCCAATCACCTCGCGGCCTCCCGCCGCGGCGCTCAAAGTCACCCGCACCGTTTCCCCCACCTTGCGCCGAAAATCCGCCGCGGTCGTCAACGCCCGGTCCAGACCCGGTGACGACACCTCCAGCGTATACCGCCCCTCGATCGGATCGGTCGCCTCCAACAGAAATGAGAGCCGGTGCGACAGCTCCGCGCACTGATCCAGCGTAATGCCGCCGACCTTGTCGACCAGCACCCGCACCAGCGCGCTCGATTTGCGCTGGACAAATTGCAGCTCCACCAACTCGGCGCCTGCCTCCACCACGGCCGGCTCGACCAGCGCGGTCAGCCGGGCCTCCAGCTCTTGTTGGTATGCGCTCTTCATCCGCCAAAACAAATATCCACGGAAAGACCCGTGGCAATTGGACATGATACGAATTCTCTCGTCTACCCGCAACAAAAATAATGCTCCCCATCCGACTTGCGCCACAAGGACTTCCAGTAATTACTACTGCGCAAGTGGGGTTTGCGCGCCTCGTCGATCGTCCAACATTTGTCACACAATGATTGTGCGAGCCCGCCTTCGCGCATATATTCGGCCGATGATTCGGGAGAAGTTCGACCTCGCTGTGATTGGCACCGGCCCGGCCGGCAATTGGGCTGCTATCCAGGCCTGCAAGTTGGGCAAGAAAACGGCCATCATCGAGAAACGCTCGGTCGTCGGAGGCGTCTGTGTCCATACCGGCACCCTGCCCTCCAAGACCCTCCGGGAAACATCGCTCTATTACGACGGCCTCAGGAAGCGCTCCTTCTATGGCTTCGACATCGCCTTCAAGAAGAACGTCACGGTTCAGGAGTTGATGCACCGCAAGAACATCGTCGTCGAAAACGAGATGATGGTTATCATCGATCAACTCCACCGCAATGGGATTACTCTCATCGGCGGTCATGGCCGCTTCCTCGACCGCCAAACCATCGGTGTCTACGACGGCCAGAATCAAATTGCTGAAATCCAAGCCGACAAGTTCATCATCGCTACCGGTACGCGACCACTGCATTTGCCCGGGCTCAATTACGACAGCCGCCGGGTTTTCGACGGCGAGTCGATCATCGAGTTGAAAGACATTCCCGCGACCATGGCAATCCTCGGCGGCGGTGTGATCGGTTGCGAGTGGGCCAGCATCTTCTCCAAACTCGGCATCGACGTCACGCTGATCGACAAACGCGAGCGACTGCTCAGCTTCCTCGACCATGAGTTCGCCAGCGTCCTCTTCGAACTCATGGCCGATGGCGGCATCCGGCTCGAACTCGGCTCGGCCGCCGCGAAAATCGACGTCGATGCCGCCGGCGTCACGGTCTGTCTGGAAAACAACAGAAGCCTGCGCTCGGACGTCCTGCTCGTGACCGCCGGCCGCCTCGGTAATACCGACGACCTTGGACTGGAGAAGATTGGGCTGACCGCGGACGACTATCATATCCTCGCGGTGGATCGGAACTATCGCACCGCCGTCAAGAATGTCTATGCGGTCGGGGATGTCATCGGCTTCCCCTCGCTGGCGGCCACCTCGATGGATCAGGGGCGTCGGGCAACGTTGGCGGCACTGGGTGCCCGCCAGTCAACCCATAAGAAATCGTATCTTCCCTTCGGTATCTATACAATCCCCGAGATTTCCTACGTCGGCGAAACGGAAGAAACGCTGCGCGAGCGTGGCATCGCCTATGAGACTGGCATCGCCCATTTCTTCGAGCTGCCGCGCGGCCAGATCAACAACGACCACGACGGCCTGCTCAAACTTATCTTCACCCGCGACACGCGCAAGTTGCTCGGCGTGCACATCGTCGGCGAGCGCGCCACCGAAATCATCCACATCGGCCAAGCCGTGATGACCTTCGGCGGCACCATCGACTATTTCGTTGATAACGTGTTTAACTACCCGACGATCGCCGAAGCCTACAAGACGGCAGCCTTGAACGGGCTGAATAAACTCGGCGTGATTGGGGCGCGCGTCGAAAAATCGCGCTCGCTGAAGTAATTCGTCTTCGGCCACCCGGCCGGGCAATCCATTCCGACTGCCCGGCTCTCTCGCAGCACCTCAAGAATCTATTCGACCCACACCTTGGCGATCTTCCAACTGGTCGAACGCTCGTCGTAGCAGAGCTGGAAGAAATTCGCCATCGAATCGACGACGGCAAAGAAACGTAATTTCGCCTGTCCGACGTCCGAGGTCCAATCGCCGGTGATACGATCGACTTTGTAAATCTTGCCACGCCACCGAAAACGGCACGGCCGAACTTGCCGCCGCTCGAACAGCGCGATCACTTCGATTTCGTCATCCAAATCCTGATACATATCCCGAACTCGCGTTACACGGCGCACCCGCATGCGTACTCGTCGGCTCTTGCCCCAGCCGGCCAACGCGCAGGATCGCTTCGCCGCGCTATTGCGCATCACACCTCGCCCACTGCTGTTACATCCGACGCATCAAACCGACCACCTTGCCGGCCAGATAAAACCCCGGAGCGTTCTTCTCGATGATAATCGGGCCAAACGCCTCATTCTCCGGTTGCAGGCGTATATGCCGTTTCTCCGGGTAGAAGCGCTTCACAGTGGCCTCATCGCCGATCACCGCGACCACGATGTCGCCCGGGTTCGCCGCCGACTGCTTGCGCACCAGCACAAAATCCCCGTCAAAAATCCCGGCATTCTTCATACTCTCGCCCTTCACCCGCAACGTGAACAAGTCGCCCGATGGGACAAACGACTTGTCAACGACGATCCGCTCGGTGATATTGTCCTCAGCCAGCATCGGCTGACCGGCCGGTACCTGGCCCACCAGCGGTATCATCACCGCATCCGCAACACTTTCCTTCACCAAACGGATGCCCCGCGACACGGCAGCCATCTTCTCAATATAGCCCTTCCTGATCAATGCCTTCAGCAGCGCCCGCACGCCGTTGGTCGACGAAATTCCGAATTGATCCCCTATCTCCCGAATCGTCGGCGGTTGGCCGTCGCGATTGATCCGCTCCTCGATGTAGCGATAAACTTCGTGCTGACGCGCCGTTAAGTCCTCATATGGCGTCATTGGACCTCCTGATTGTCACATTTATGCTCCAACCACTATACGGCACAAATGTGCAGTCGTCAATAATTTTATCGCAATTTGCCAAAAAATCTGTAGACGGGGAATTTCTGATCGTGTATAAAGACTATGACAACAACTGTTGAACGTGTCAACCTTCTTCTGATCAACAGGTTACGTATCGAGTTCCGATGACGACTTTGATAGCGCGACTGATTTCAATTTCAATACTGGCCGCCCTCCTCACCCTGCCGACGCAATTGCACGGCAAGCCGCTCGAAGTTCGCGGCGAGCGCTTTGACTTCGGGCACGTCCCCTACGGATCGACCGTCAAGCATCGCGTGATGCTCTACAACCGCGGCGTACAAATGATCAAGATCACGCGCGTTAACGCCGGCTGTGCCTGCACGCAGGTTCCTCTGACCAGACGCGAGATCGCCCCGGGAGACTCGCTGGGCGTCGACTTGATTTTGGATACCTCCAAGATTCGCACCGGACTCTTCCAGAAGGCTCCTATGATCTATACCGATAATGTCGAATCACCGCGGGTTACGGTCACCTTGACGGGCTATAACCTCGGCTCCGAGGAACGCGGACCACGCATCAAGGTCCACCCTGGCGCTGTGAAGTTCACCCGTAACGACGGCCTGACGAAACAGGTCGTGCACATCATGAACGAAACCTCTTACGATGTACGCCCCCAAGTGGTCGCTTTGCCGGATGCTGAGGTCGTGGCCATCACAATGCCGCAACGGGTGATACGGCCAAGCCGCAGCGATTCAATCGTTGTCGCCGTCTCACAAACACCTCCACAGCAAGCGCTTACCAATGAGTCATTTACTTTTTACTTTAACGACAACAAGCATACGCGATTTACGATACCCATTACAGTAATCCGATAGATTGACGACCTATCGTCTAAGGAGCAACTATGAGCCGCAGATCTTTCACGATACTCCCTCTTATCCTCATTGCCATCGCCGGTGGGCTGATTGCCCAGCAACGCGGCCCGAAAGCGCTGGTCGTTGAACCGAGATTCGAACTGGGATATATGCCGCAAATGTGCAAAGTCGCCCATACCTTTTGGGTCAACAACATCGGCACCGATAGCCTGCGCATCCGCAACGTCAACGTCTCTTGTGGCTGCACCAAGGCGACCAATCCGTCTAAGCCGGTAGCCGTCAACGACAGTGTGCCAATCGAAATCGTCTTTGATGCCGGCACGCGCAAGAAAGCACAAAACAAGACCGTGACGGTTAGCAGCAACGATCCTGTCAGCAGTTCGCTGGAGCTGGCGTTCACCTGCTACGTCTACGAGCCCAGCGAAGACGTGGGCCCGGTCAAGATCACCAAGAACGAGAAGTTCGATATCAAGAATACCGACCTTGGCAAGAGCTATACGGTATCGTTCCAGAACAAGACCAAGACCTCCCTGACACCAAAGGCCATCATCTGGCCAAAGGAGATCTTGACACTGGAAATGCCGAAGTCTGCCACTCCCCCGGGAGGAACCGGACAGTTCCTTGTCAAATTCCTGCCGTCCCTGCCGGAGAAGAACTATGTCAAATCCTTCACGATCGAATTCGATGACGCCGCCAAGACCCGTTACACGATTCCGGTGCGGATCTCCGAATCGTTGAGCTCGGCTAAAGCCAATCTGCAGAAAGGATCTTGATCGCTGTGCGCCGCTCTTTGCTGAGATTGAGGATTGACAGAATCGAGTTTTTGGATTAATATGGGATATTATAATGGCTAATTTGCGGAGGACCTCTTGAAACGAGCTATTCTAATCGGCTTGACAACGCTCGCGTTCGGGCTGTCTTCGGCTTTTGCCCAGCAACCGCCGAAAGACAACCCGATTCCGCCCAGCAAGGCCAAGCTGCAGATTGAAGAAACCACGTTTAATTTCGGCCACGTCCCGAATGACGCCACCGTCAGTCATTCGTTCATGATGTATAGCCGCGGGGATGATTCGCTCAAGATTCTCCGCGTTCGCCCCGGCTGAGGCTGCACCAAGGCGCCTCTGAAGAAAGAGGTGATCGCTGTCGGTGACAGCGGCGAAGTTGAATTGATCTTTACGGCAGCCAAGGGTCAGCGCGGCAAGATCAGCAAGAGCGCGACCGTAACCTGCAACGATAACGATCGCGCCAATTTCAATTTGACGCTGGCCGGGATGATCTATCCGAACGATCACCCCGATTCGCTCAAACCGCTGACATTGTCCCAGAGCGGCGTCAAGTGGGATCCAAATTCAAAATCACATGAGGCCAAGCTCGTCATCAAGAACGTCTCCAACCAACCGTTGCGGCTCTCACTGGTGTCGCTGCCGGAAGAATTCCTTAATGTGGAGATTCCGGACGACGTGCTCAAGCCGGGCAAGTCGAAAGAAATCAAAGTCCGAACGGCAAAAACGTTCGCCGGCGCCGACTTTAAAAAGTCGTTTACGTTTGAGTGCTCCGATGCCGAACATACGCGTTATACCGTGCCGGTCGAGTTGGCCGCAACCGTCGCAACCACAGCCCCCAAGCGGGTGAACCCGCCGCCTCCCGTCGGCAAGCAGCGGGCCGTCGACACCACCAAAACCCAAACCGGAACTGACAACGGCAAGACGCACTAATTGCTTTCTCGGCGATCAATCAAGAGCGCTCGTTTTTTTCCTGGGCGCTCTTTTCGTTTCTCGGTGTATCAATAGCAGAGTTGTGAATAATTGTGTCTGACCATCAGGAGCACGCCATGAGACAAACACTGATACTGATAGCGGCAGCGGCGGTGTTGTTGGCGGCGACGATCGCCGCGCAACAGCCGCCCGCCGACAACCCGATCCCCCCGAGCCGAGCCAAGATCTATGTCGATGAAGTGGAATTCGACTTTGGCTACTTGCCAAACGACGCCTTCGTCGGCCACGTCTACAAGCTTCATAATCGCGGCCAGGACTCGCTCAAGATTCTCCGCGTAAAACCGGCTTGCGGCTGCACCAAGGCGCCGCTACAAAAGGAAGTCATTGCCCCCGGCGACTCCGGCGAGGTCGAGTTAATCCTCCACGTCGCGAAAAACCAGCGCGGTCGCGCCGACAAGAGCGCCGCCATCACCTGCAACGACAACGATAAGCAGACCTTCACCCTCCGATTCCGCGGCCTGATTTACCCGACCGCCCACCCCGACTCGCTCAAGCCCGTGACGCTGTCGCAGAGCCAGGTGAAGTGGATGTACGGCACTCCGGCGCAGGAAGCGGTGATCGCCGTCACCAACGTCTCCGACGCGCCCGTGCGCCTGCAGATGATCGCCGCGCCGACCGGCTTCGCTGTCGTTAATCTCCCCAAGGATGAAATCAAACCGGGCAAACAGCGCGAAATCCGCGTCCGGATGGACAAGGTCTTTGCCGGAAAAGATTTCCAGAAATCGTTTACCTTCGAGTGCAACGACGCCGCGCGGACCCGCATCACGGTACCGGTTCTCCTCGATGCGCCGATATCCGCAATCGCCCCGCAGATCGCTCCGGACGGCGGATCTGGCACCACTGCGAAAGAGAAGGCTGCCGGCTCGACCCGCTAACACAACTCTCCCGGTGAAAATACAAGAGCGCCGTTCTCCCGAACGGCGCTCTGCTTTTTCCCGCAAGCAAAACCAGAATCTAAAAATAGGCCATGATTTCCGATGGAATCTGATCGAGCGGCGCAACGGCGTCAGCGATGCCAGCCTCCACTACCGCGCGCGGCATTCCATAAACGACGCACGTCTGTTCATCCTGCGCGATGACGTCTGCACCCTTCTGTTTCATGGTCTTCAGCCCGATCAATCCATCTTGCCCCATCCCGGTCATGATCACCCCCAGTGACAATCCGCCAAACGACTCCGCGACCGCGTTCATCATTACGTCGACCGACGGGCGATGCAAAGTGTCGGTGGGCGTTTCGGACAGTGCGCAGACGGCGGAAGTCAGGCTCTTCTTCACCAATAGGTGCCGGTCACCGCGGGCGATGTAGGCCGTTCCCGCCTCGATTTTCTCACCGTCTTCGGCCTCTTTGACATGAATTTGTGACAGCGTATCGAGTCGATCGGCCAGCGACTTCGTGAATGTCGCCGGCATGTGCTGCACCACGACAATCCCGACCGGAAAATTCTTCGGCAACGCCGTGAGCACCCGCTGCAGCGCCGGCGGACCGCCGGTCGATGTGCCAATGGCTACGATCTTGACAATCTTCTGCTTCTTCGGCCGCGCGATGATCGCCGGCGGTTCATCCGACGAGCGCGGGCGCGCAGCCCCGGCAATGTTGCGACCTTTGCGCAGGGCGTACTGCGCCATGAGCGTGCGCCGCCGCATGTAAATATGATGTATCTTGGCAATCAAATCTGCCTTGATCTTGACGATGTCGAGCGAAACGAACGATTGCTGCTTGGGGATAAAATCGACCGCGCCGAGATCGAGCGCATCAAGCGTGATTTTGGCGCCCTCCGAGGTCAGCGACGACACCATGATCACCGGCGTCGGCTGCTTCTCCATGATCTGGCGCAGCGCGGCCAGCCCGTCCATCTGCGGCATCTCGATGTCCATCGTCACCAGGTCGGGACGCAACTCCAGCACGCGCTCGATGGCGTCCTTTCCGTTTGCCGCCTGGCCGATGATTTCGATCCCGGGATCATCGGCGACCATCATCTGAATCGCCTTGCGCATGAACGCCGAGTCGTCCACGATTAACATGCGGATTTTGTTCTGCGTCGTCATCCCTGCCCGCTCTCGAGTTACTTCACCATTGAGAAAATTCCAACTGGATCAACGATTAACCGGACCCTGCCGTCACCCATGATCGTGGCCCCCGCAATTCCCGGAGTCTGCCCCAGCAGTTCCCCCAGCGGTTTGATCACCACTTCTTCCTGGCCGAGGAGTCGCTCGACCACCAGGCCCAGCCGCCGGTCAGCGAGACCGAGGACTACGACGTAGGCATTTTGCCGCCCGGCGAATGCCCGCGCATCCTGCTTGCGGAAGAATGTGGTCGCTAAATCGACGATCGGCAGAACGGCATCGCGCAGCCGGATCACTTCGCGCTGGTTGATCGTGTGAATCTCATCCCGCGTGATCTTGACGGTCTCCGATACCGACGCCAGCGGCAGGATAAACAACTCGTCGCCGGTCTCCACCAGCAGTCCCTGTACAATCGCCAGCGTCAGCGGTAGCTTGATGATAATCGCCGTGCCCTGCCCGCGCGTGGACTCGATGTCGATCAGCCCCTTCAGCTTCTCGATATTGGTGCGAACGACATCCATGCCGACACCGCGGCCGGAAACGTCGGAGATCACCTTGGCCGTTGAAAAACCGGGATGAAAGATGAACGAGAAGACTTCCCGGTCGCTCATCCGCTGGATTTCCTCTGCCGTGCCCAGGTTCTTTTCCGTCGCCTTTTCGCGAATGCGGTCAACATCCAGTCCGGCGCCGTCGTCGGAAATCCGAATAACGATGTTCGAACCTTCCTGGCTCGCGCTCAGCTTGATCGTGCCCTGGCGCGGCTTCCCGGCCCGCTCACGCACATCCGGCAACTCGATGCCGTGGTCGACGGCATTGCGGACCAGGTGCACGAGGGGGTCGCCGATTTCTTCAATCACCGACTTGTCCAGCTCGGTTTCCTCGCCGTGGATCGTCAGTTCGATTTCTTTGTTCAATTGGCGGGCGAGGTCGCGGACGACGCGCGGAAACTTGTTGAAGACCTTGCCGATCGGCAGCATGCGCATCTTCATGACCGACATCTGCAATTCGGTGGTAATGAAGTTGATTTGCGTCGCCGTCTGGTTCAGCTCTTCAAACAGCTCGTCGCCCTCGAAACGCAGCGATGCTTTGCTGGCGAACTGCAACAACGCATTGCGCCCCAGCACCAGCTCGCTCATGATGTTCATCAGGCTGTCCAGGCGGTTGACGTCGACGCGAATCGTCTGATCGGCCCCGCGCTTGAGTTCGAGCGCATTCCGTCCCGCGGTCGGAGTATTCGCAGTGTCCGCCGCCGCCTCCGGCTCAGCGCTTTCTTCTTCCACCGGTTCGGGCGGGACTGACGCCGGCGGAGCCGGTGCGCTCACCGTCGCCGCCCCAGCAGGCTCAACCGCCGCCTTGGCCTTCTTGCCCTTGCCGTTCTTCTTGCCGGTCGGCTTGGTCGCAGCCGGCGCCGGCGTCTCTGGAACTTGTCCCTGATCTATGGCGATTAGCCTGGCCTTCACCGCGGACAGGTCAATAGTCGATTCGTGCCCCTGCCGCACGTCGTCAAGCAAGACCTTGAGCGTGTCGATCGATTCGAGCAGAACATCCATGATGGCGGCGTTGGTGCGCAGCTCGCCCTTGCGCAGCTTGTTCAGCACGTCTTCCATCTTGTGCGTCAGCTCGGACACTCTGTCAAAGCCGAGGAAACCGGAAGTCCCCTTGATCGTGTGTGCCCCGCGGAAGATTTCGTTGAGCAGGTCGAGATCGTCGGAGCGTTTTTCCAGCTTGACCATGTCCTCGTCCAGCTTGGTAATGATCTCATCCGCCTCGATCATGAACTCATCGATGATTTCCCGCATGTCGTCGAGTGCAACGCCGTTATCAGCCATATATCCCTACTTCTTGCCTCGTTCGCGATTCATGTTGTCCACCAGTTCGTCGACCGAGTTCTGCCGGTTGGCATCAGTCGAGAAGCTGGCGTTCGGATCGAACGCCAATTTGCGCTTGCTGCCTTCACGTTCCTCCGATCGATCGGCGCCGTCCAGATCCATCAGCACATCGTGCAGACGTGTCTCGACCATCTCCAGCATGTGGATCGCATGCGCAATCTGCTGGGTTGTGATATCCTGAAACTGTAAGGCGTCCATAATGGCGTACGCGTCGTTTTGGTTGCTTTCGGCGCAGGCGCGCACCTGCTCGATGATCCGCTTGACTTTCGAATTGTTGCGGAAGTACGTCGCCGGCAGCGCGCGCCGCAGCTCTTTTAACTGCGCGTCAATCGTGCCTTCGCGCGACGTGATCGCCTCCACCATGTCGAGCACGCGATGGGCGGCGTCTTCCGTTTGGCGGCTGACCCGTTCCAGTTGCTCCGTGGCCTGCGGCACGGTCTTGCGCGACTCCGTCAGCGGCTCCTGCGCCTGTTTGATCCCCTGGACAATCTGCGTAATCGACTCGGCGAGTTTGCGGAGATCGCACTGAATGTTCTTGGTCGATTCGCTTCCGGCAAAGAGCGTGCGCGTCTCCATGATCAACCCTTTCCTACGGACTTGAGGACCTGCCCGATTTTCTCACTCAACGTTTCCGGGGTAAACGGTTTCACGATGTAATTGTTGACGCCGGCTTTCATCGCCTCGATGATGTCTTCCTTGACCGACCGCGTCGTGACCATCAGTACCGGCAACTCGCGAAACTCGTCCGAATTGCGCATCTGCGTCACGAACGCCAGCCCGTCCATCTCCGGCATATTCCAATCGGTGATGATGAAATCGTATTTGTCTACCTTCATCTTGGCCAGCGCATCCTTCCCATCGCTGGCTTCCGCCACGTCGTTAAATCCCGCCCGCTTCAGCGTGTTGACGATGATGCGCCGCATCGTCGGCGAATCGTCAACGGCGAGAATCTTCAGCTCCGGCATAACGGTCTCCTTATCTCGTAGTGTGACTTGTCTGCGGTGTCCGGTTGCCCAACAACTTGCCGATGGTCTCCAGCAGCGCTGCCGACTTGAACGGCTTGACCAGGTAGGCATCGGCGCCGGCTTGGCGGCCCTTGGCCTGGTCCTGCTCACTTTCCTCCGAAGAGAGGATGATGATCGGCAGCTTGCGAAAGCGGGGGTTTTGCCGCAGAGTTGCGATCAGTTCATAACCGTCGACATTGGGCATGTTGAGGTCGGTGATCACCAGGTCCACTCCCGCCTCCAGGTGCGAAAGCTTCTCCAGCGCGTCCATACCGTCGGCGGCACTGATCACCTCAAAGCCGTTCGACTTGAGGCTGAACGCGACAAACTTGATGATGGTCGGAGAGTCGTCAACCACCAGTACTTTGCGTCCCATATCAGGCCCTACCTCTATGAGTTCTCATGATTTCTTCCTGGCACTGCTCAACAATTCCTGAATCTTGCGCAGCTTATCCATCGTCGCTTCATGCGTCGCGGCCGTTGCACTGCCGGCCGTGGCGGCGGTGGCCGTCGCCCGGCTGACTGCCGGCGCCACCACCGCGGCGGTCTCGGCCGCCGCTGTCTCGCGCGTCGCCGCTGTCGGCGCCGCTTCTTTGTGGTAGACCAGACCGTTCTTGAAATAGACCAACTTGAATGACTTGCTGATGCCGTGCAACGACTCGGCGTGGCCGATGAACATATAGCCGCCCGGCACCAGCGCGCCGTGGAAATTGCGCACGATCTGGCGCTTGACGTCGTCGGAAAAGTAGATCATCACGTTGCGACAGAAGACGAAGTCCATCTCGGACATCAGCGACATTCGCCGCTGGTCGGTGAGGTTCAGATGACTGAATGTCACCAGTCGCTTCACCGAATCCTTGACGACGTACGACGAGCCTTCCTGCAGGAAATACTTGCGCACGATCTCCGGCGGCGTCGTCCGTAAGGCCATCTCGGTATAGACGCCGGTGCGCGCTGCGTGCAGCACCTGCTCGGAAATGTCGTTGGCAATAATCTCGATGTTCCAGCCGGCAAGATCGCCGAACGCTTCCAACAAAATCATGGCGATCGTATACGGCTCCTCACCGGTGGAGCAACCGGCCGACCAAATGCGCAGACGCTTCCGCCCCTGCCGCTTGCGGCTGTTGACCATCAACGGCAGCACTTCTTCCTGGAAGCAGGTCAACTGCGGCGGATTGCGGTAGAACGAGGTCTCGTTGGTCGTCACGAGATTCATCAGCATGTTGAATTCTTTCAGGCTGGTGTCGTACTTGACCTGATAGAAATAATCGCGGTGCGAGCGAATACCGAGCGCCGCCATGCGCTTGATCAGGCGGTTCTCCAGGAGATACTTCTTGTTCTCCGAAAAGAAGATGCCCGATTTTTCATGGATGAAGTCGCGGAAGATAATGAAGTCTTCCAGGCTCAACTCTGAGGTCTGCAGAGTCTCTTCCAACATCGCTGCGGCAATCCCCTGGTTCTAAGGTCGGTCCTACGAGCTGCTTGACAGCAGCGTTCGGCGTTCCGCGGAGCGCAGCCGGTTCTTGGCCGTCAGCGCCGGTTCGGTCGCAAGTCCGCTGTCGCTGTCGTCCTCCGACTGATCGCACAGTTCCGGCAGCGTACCGATCGACTCCGTCGCCCGCAGGACGGCGAGTTTGCCGCGCTTCTCGCGTTGGTTCAGATGGGCCAGGCGCGTCTCCAGTTCGACGACGCGCTCCTTGAGCTGGCGCAAATGCTGGCGATTGTGGTATTCCTGCACGGCGTCCTGCACGGTGCGTTCCACCTCTTTCAGCCGGAACGGCTTGACGATGTAGTCGCGCGCGCCCAGCCGCAACGCCTCGATCGCCGTGTCGACGGTCGGATGACCCGTCATCACGATGATCGAAACGTCGCTGTTGAGGCGACGAATCAGGTGCAGCAGTTCCGGGCCGGTGACGCCGGGAATGCGCAGGTCAACCAGCGCGGCGTGAAATTCGGTACTCTCCAGCAGGCGGATCGTGTCCAATTGATTGGCCGCGGTATGGACTTCATAGCCCGCCTGCGCCAGCAATTCTGCCAGCAGCTCCCGGACGAAGACTTCATCGTCCACAATCAAAATGCGCTTATACATATTCCTTCTGTACCTGTGTCGTCGGGCGTTTGGATTGACGATGTTCCTCCGATGCCGCCCGGACGGTGGCATAGAGACGGTTGATATTGAAGGGTTTGATAATGTAGTCGTATACCCGCTTGCGCAGCGCTTCCACCGCCGACTCCACCGACGGGTAGCCGGTCATGACAATCACCGGCATCTGCGGGAAGTCGGCGCGAATCTTGTCAACAAAACTCAGGCCGTCTTCGCCGTCCATCTTCAGGTCGGTCAGGACGACGTCGAAATCACTGTTCTTGTCCAGCAATTCCAGCGCCTCATTGACGTCGTTCGCGGTCATGATCAGGCAGTCTTTCTCGGCGAAGAAATCGTACAGCAGGTCGCGAATGAGCAGCTCGTCGTCGACCACGAGGATTTTATGCTGTTCCATCGGCTAACGCCTCCAGTTCATCGATCGCCCGGCTCACGGCGCCGACGACGTCAGGGTTCTTGTCGCGCACCGATCCTTTCAGGAATGGCAGTGCCCTTTTATCGTGAAGCCGCGCGAGCGCCTTGGCGGCGGCGACGCGCAGGACATCGTTTTCACAACCCAGGAACGGCAGCAGCTCCTCCAGCGTCGCCGGATTCGCGATGCGGCCCAGTCCGTTGATGGCGTGGAAGCGCACCCAGACATCCTCGTCGTCCAGCATCGTCACAATCACTTTCCACGACTCGTTGCCGGTCAGCGCGATGATGGAGTCGATCGCCGCCTTCCGCACATCCGGCTCCTCGTCGTTCAGCAGCACGCGGATTTGCGGCACGACCGCGGCGTCCGCGATGCGTCCCAGCGACTCGACGGCCGATTTCCGGACTTGCGCCTCGGGATGATTGAGCGCGTCCAGCAACGGCTCGATTACGGCAATTTCGCCGATCCAACCCAGAGCCTGCGCCGCCAGAATCTGCCGCCGCGAATCGGCATCCTCCAGACAATTGCGGAAGCGATCGATCGCCGCCGGCCCGCCGCTCAGTACCAGCGCGCCCAGCGCCGCCTGTTGCACGTCGGAATATTCGTCGTCCAGCGCCGCAAACACCCGGTCAATCACCGTTTCGGCGCCGATCCAGCCGATCGCCTTCAGAGCCGCCGAGCGGACGTGGTACACCGGATCGTCGCTCAATTGCACCAGCAATTCCAGAATATCGCGATCGCCGATCCGGCCCAACACCAGCGCCACCCGCTCCCGCACGGCATCATCGGAATGATCCGTCAACCGCGCGACTTCCGGGACAAACCGCGAATTGCCGGTCGCGGCAATCGTATCCAGCAAATGACAGCTGATCGCCGGACTCGCCTTGCGCAGCGCGTCGGCAATCTTGTCGGTCGCGGCGATTGAGGCCTTGCTGAGCAGGTCTTTGGCCCGCTCCGCCACCTCTTCGTCCGCATCATTGAGCGCATCGAGCAGGACGCTGACCGAAGCCGGCGCATCCCACGAGCGTAATTCTTCCAGTGCAAACAACTTAGTTTCGCGGTCCCCGGTGCGGATCGCCTTGATCAGGCATTGCTGCAACTGCGCGGCCGGGAGATTGTCGAGAATCGAATGATCGGTCGCATGCGCGACTTTGATCAGCGCACTCACCACGGCCTCGTGCAACGCTTCGTTGGTGCTGGCGAGTTGCTCGCGCAGGAACGGCTCCACCGCGCGCGTGCGCAGATTGCCCATCGCTTCCACGGCGGTAAACACCAGCACCGGATCGTCCGAGCGCAGCGCGCGAATCAGCAACGACAGCGCCTTGTGGTCGGCAATGACGCCCAGCGCTTCCACCACTGGCGGCCGCGCGTAGGGATGCCGGTCATATGCCTGGATTAACGGCGTGACGGCCACACTGTCGCCGACCCGGCCCAGAGCTTCTGCCGCCGAACAGACGACATTTTCGTTGTCGTCGTCCAACCGGTCGATCAAAGCCGTCACCGCCGACGAATCGCCGATGACGCCAAGAGTGTCGACGGCGAACTTGCGCACGTCGTGGTCCTCGGATTCAATGCAATCGAGCAACGCCGGAATCGCGGCGACGCCGAAAGCAGCCAGAACCTCGGAGGCGAGGTTCCGCTGCGAGATTTCAGGACTGGCCAAATACTGACAGAGGAATTGGGGGGCATGCGGCGAACGGCGCGAAATCAGAGCCTCAGCGACCCGCTCGCGAACCCCCTTGTCGGAATCCTCGATGGCCGATACCAGCGCGGCTACGGCGTTTTCGTCGCTGCAGTCGCGCAACAGCTCAATTGCCTGCTCGCGTTCGGTCGGATCGCCGCTGGTTAAGCCGGTGATTGCGCGATCAAGAACGCCGTCCTCCAGTGCCATGAGACATACCCTTTTGCGAGGTTAGCCGGTCACCCGGGCCGGAGTCATGAAGACTTCCTGCGCTTCGGCTTCCGAGTCGAAAATTTCAAAAATGTTCGATAGCTGCGTGATCTCGAAAATTTCCTTCACGTAGCTGGCCAGATTCGAGAGCACCAACCGGCCCTTCGCCAACCGCACTTCCTTCAAAATCGACACCAACGTCCCCAGGCCGGAACTATTGATGAAATCCACCTGTCCGAGATTGAGAATGAGCTGGCGCCGACCCTGCTGAACATGCCGTAAGACGTCGTCTTTGAGCGTGGACGAGCTGGTAATGTCCAGACGCCCCTTTAGACTCAACGTCACAAAATCTACATGTTCGGTCACACGAATTTCCATTGACTACCTCCGTAAGTATTCAGCTACCTTCAACCGACTGCGCCTCGGGACGCAACCGCCACGAAAGAGTGAAGCGCAGTCCGCCGCCGGCTTTTTCCTCTACGGCAATTTTATCGGCATATCCGCGCATGATGGCCACACCGCGACCGCCGGTTTTTTCGGGATTTACGTCCTTCAAATCCAACTTGAGATCGACATCGTCCAGCCGCCCTTGTCCCTCGTCTTCGATCGCGAATTCCAGCCCGCGCTCGTTCCACCGGAAGCGCAGATGAATCGTCTTGCCCGGGTCGCCATGATTGCCGTGGTAGAACGCATTAGTGAACGCTTCTGAAACACACACGGCGAAACGGTACTTCTCGGCACCCGTCAGTCCGAGCGCCTCCACCACCTCCGCGATCACCTGATAAACCTCGTTGAAGTTCTCCTCGCGCGAGTGTATCGCGTACGACAACTGACCGTTCATCGGATCTCCACGGCCAGAATGGTGGTATCGTCCAGCGAGGCGCTACTGGCCCCGGCGCGAAATCCTTCCAGCTCCTGCATCAGGCGCTGCGTGACCTGCACCGGGTGCGCCTCGCTCTGACTGCGCAGGAAATGCAGCACGCGCTGGCGTCCGTACAGCTCGCCGTGCTGGTTCTCGCTCTCGCTGACGCCGTCCGTGTAAAACAGAATTCGGTCCCCGGGATGAAGTGCCACGGTCTCGCACTTGAATGTCACGTCGGCGAATTGCCCGAGCACCGTGCCACCCACGCGCCACTCCCGCACTTCGCCATTTTCTTTCCGCAAATGCGCCGGCGGTAGATGCCCGGCGTTGACATAGGCGCAAGTCCCGGCCGCCAGATTGAAATGGGCATACGCCACCGAGATAAACATGTTCTCCGACCGCAAGACCTGCTCGCACAAGAACTGGTTCAGCCCGGTGATCAACTGGTCCACCGGCCGGCACCGCACCGCCTCGAGTCGGAAGGCCGATCGCACCGCCGCCATCAATAGCGCCGCCGGCACCCCCTTGCTCGTCACATCTCCAACAATGACGACAAATTCGTCGTCGGTCAGCTTGATGATGTCGTAGTAGTCGCCGCCGACTTGTCCGGCCGGGATGTAGGCGGCCTCGATGATCGCCCGATTGAAAGTCGCCGACGGAGCCGGCAGCAAGGTGTGCTGCACCGTGTGCGCCAGGAACAACTCCTGCTCCAATTTCTGGGCATGCAATTTCCCTTCGATCAGGGAGGCGTTCTCGATGGCCACGGCGGCAAATCGCACCAATAACTGCAGGCGCATCCGATCTTCTTCGTCAAACTCTCCACTCGTCGCCTTATTCACGATGACCAACACGCCGATTTTCTTCTCTTTGGAGATCACCGGCACCGCAATCACCGACTCGATCCGATTGTGCAACGATGCCGGTTCGCCCGGCTCGCGCAGAATCGTGGCCTCGCCGGTGGCCAGCGCCCAATCCGCGATATTGCGTCCGTCTTCCATGCGTATGGCCGCGATCACGGCGTCGTCAACCCCCCACGATATCCGCGTCTGCAGGCGCTCGCCCTCGACCAGCATGATGCTGCCGACCTCGCCCGACACCATCCGTATCGCCATCTCCATCATCGCCGCGAGTACGCTCTCCAGATCGATCAGCGAGGTGATCATCAGCCCCATTTTCGCGATGTCTTCCAACTGCGCGGCTTGGTCGGCGAGTTTGGATTCGAGATCAAAAAGCTTGCGCTCGAACAGCACAATTTGATCTTCGATTCGCGATAACATTTAGGATACCAGAATAGTCTAAATTCAAACGCCAAAAACGGTTACGCGGTAGTCCGCCTGTAGTCCAGCTATCGGCTGATTCGGCCGAAACCTGAAGGCATCAAGTTCATTGCGCCGAACTGGCGCAAGCATACTCAAAGCGTTCGCTGAGAGAGAATTCTTCAAAGCCGTTGCGGCATCACATTTTAAGTTGACAGATTCCGAGAATTGGCTTAATTAAGGACATAGGACTGAGCGGCGATTGGCCGCTCTCTTACTTACATAACCCGAATTCGATCGAGCTTTCGGCCGAAATCTTCCGGAGCCCCTCACCACCGTGCGGAACTCTGCCGAACGAATTACGGACAGGTCAGTATTTTGTTATCTCGCTTAGTCAAATATCACTCGCTACACGTACTGTGTCTGATGATGCAGTTTAGCCTACCCCTGACGGAGGATCCATGCAACGCCTGTTAATGGCAGCGGCGATCGCCATGGCGCTGGTCGCCAGCGCGTTCGCTCAACAGACAGCTTATGACTACAAGAACCTGACGGCCGACGACATCGCGGAGATCAAGGCGCGCCGCCACGAATTCTATGCCGCCAAGTCGCAAGGCAAGCAGGATGCCATCCGCTTGGCACAATTGCAGAAGTCGATCTACCTCGACGGCAACCAGGCCGACTACGACGTGAAATACTACGGCCTCGACCTTTACCTCAATTTCAACAACGGCTCGATCGTCGGCAAAGTCGACTATGTCCTCAAGTCCCAGGTGGCCGGATTGAATGCGATCGATCTCAATCTGGCGACGGATTTGACGGTCGACTCGGTCCGTTTCGGCACAACTCCCGCAAGCTATAGCCATGCTGCCGATCTGCTCTCGATTACCGCGCCGGCACCCATCGCACTTAACGCCGAGGTCGCGATGACGGTCTACTACCACGGCACGCCGCGCTTTGTCGGAGAGCAAGGCATGGAGTTCGCCTCGGTTTGGGGCAATAGCATGTGCTGGACCAACTGCGAACCGTTCGGCTCGCGCAACTGGTGGCCGTGCAAGGATCACCCCGAAGACAAACCCGATTCGGTCGATATCTACGTGGATTATCCCAGCACCTTCAAAGTGATGTCCGCCGGCGCGATTGTCAGCGACGGCGCCTCCGGCACCGGTCGCAAACGGATTCATTTCAATCATAATTATCCGATTGCCCCCTACCTGATTGCAGTCACCTGCGCCAATTTCACGACCTCGACGCAGACCTGGAATTACGGGCCCTACTCGATGCCGGTCTATTCCTACACGGTGCCGAATATCCCACAAGCCAAGGAATCGTTTGAGACCTGGATGATCCCGGTGCTCAACGCCCTCTCGAATCGCTTCGGCACCTACCCCTTCGCAACGGAGAAGGCCGGTAACGCGCACTACGGTTGGGGCGGCGCGATGGAACATCAGACCTGTTCGTTCTATAACCCGACTTTCTACGATGATTGGGTCATTGCCCACGAGACCGGCCACCAGTGGTTCGGCGATATGATTACCTGCAGGACTTTCAACCACGTCTGGCTGAACGAAGGCTTTGCCTCCTACTCGGAGCCGATCTTCTTCGAACAGCAGTACGGCTTCAACACCTACAAGAGCTGGCTGCAGTCTCAGAAGTACCTTGGCGGCGGCACGATCTACGTCGAGAATATTCTCACCGACGACATCTTCGACAACGACCTGGTCTACGACAAGGGATCCTGGGTCGTGCACATGCTGCGCGGCGTTCTCGGCGACAGCGTGTTCTTCAACGTCGCGATGCCGGCCTGGTACAACTCGCCGTTCAAGTACGGCTCGGCCACAACTCCCGACTTCACTAACGTCATTTCGACGGCCGTGGGACAGGACATGTCGTGGTTCGTCGATCAGTGGATCTACGGCGACGGCAGCCCCAATTATCAGATCGCCTACCGCTGCGAGCCCGAGCCCGGCGGCTATCGTCTGGCTTACTTGATTAGGCAGGTGCAGGGCGGCGGCACCTATTTCAAGATGCCGATTCGCACCCGGTTTGTAACAACTGGCGGTAATGTTGACACGACGATCTGGAACGAAGGCCCAGTGGAGCTCTATACCTTGCACTTTGCCGACTCCGTCACAAGCGTCATTTTCGACGCAGACGAGTGGATACTGCGCCAGGTCACCACTGTGCCATTGCAGATGACAATCCTGTCCGTCGACCTGCCCGATGGTGAAGTCAATTCGCCCTATCTGCAGAATCTCGAAGCGGTCGCTGGAACTCCGCCCTATACCTGGACCTTCCTCGGTGGCGACCTGCCCTTCGGTCTCAACTTCACCGGCGGTACCGCCGGCGAAATCAGCGGCACGCCGACTTACGCCGCCACGTTCTATTTCAACATCATGTGTCAGGATGCTTCCATTCCGCCGGCCAGCGACACGAGCAGTTTTGCCATCACGATTATTCCCCAGCAGGGTCTGCCGGGCGATGCTGACGGCAGCGGCGGTGTGTCAATCTCGGATGCAGTCTACCTGATCAACTACATCTTTGCCGGCGGACCCGCCCCGGACCCGATGTCGGCCGGCGACGCCGATTGCAGCGGCGCGGTCTCGATCTCCGACGCCGTCTTCCTGATCAATTACATCTTCGCCAGCGGTCCGGCCCCCAGTTGTCCGTAGCCGCCTCGACTGTAAACCGCACAATGCAAACGGGCGAGTCGCCAGCGCGGCTCGCCCGTTGATTTTGCGATCTAATCGCGAAGCTACTTTTTGGCCTTCTTGGCCGGCTTCTTCGCGGTCTTCTTCGCAGGCTTCTTGGCTTTCGTGGCCATGTCCGCTGCTCTCCTTACCAGAGTAGGTTTCAAGCGGTCGCGCTCAGACAGCCTAACGAAGAGCGCGATTTCCATTTTACTTATCGTGAAGGACTTCGGCGGGCTTTAGTTTTTCGAGCACCACTCGCCAAAATTTCTGGCGCGCGACCGATCTCGCGGAACCCCTGTCGCGCCGTCCCGATGAGTTTCGCCATCGTGCGATGCTCACCGCTTCCCCTTCTCACAACTGCGGCATCTAAGATCGCCCACGCTCCTGCTGCTGCGCCGCACCTGAACAAACGGGCCGCCGGTACTACATACCGGCGGCCCGAATCGTGGGAGGTTTGGGTCCTTATGGCATGCCAACGGCGAGTTCCTCAGAGTCGCCGGCGACACTGCGTTTGGCGCCGATCAGTTGCCTGACCGTTTCTTTCAACCCGGCCTTGTTCGACGGCGTCAGCAGACACGCGTCCGCCAGCCAGGTATAGAAATCGTTCCAGTAGTTGTAATGATCGCACGACAGCAGCACCGATACACGTGGCTTCTGCTGAACCAGCTTGTCGAGCACGCGATGACACTCCTCACCTTGCTGCTGCGGATTGAGAATCACCAAGTCCACCGTGCGGTTCTTCTTGAGAAAGTCGAACATCCCTTTCTCCGTGCTGACTGAATGCGGACTGTACCCCTCTTGCTTAAGTGCCTCCTCGCACTCGACGCGAAACGTGTCATCGTGGCTCAAAATCAGAATATTTCGCATCATGGCAACCTCCATGTAGTCCCCAATCGAGAATTTTGACTCTGTAAACGTCCGGCCTCGACAGCCTATGCAACCCGGTCTCGCAACCGGCGATGGCTGTACCAAGCATTCAAAATTTATACGCTCAATCTCCATGTGGGCTTCGGGCGTGTCTACAAAAATTTTTGAGGAAACGCGGATTTTACCTTACCGTGATGATTGTCCTAACCTGCCGCGTCAGCAGGCATACTAACGGCAGGCATCCAATCGCCGCTGAAGGAATCGCCTCTCGGTCGCGCTCGGAGCACGCGCAATTGCCGCGATATAACTCCGCACCGCCTCTTCACCACTGCCGATTCTGGCATGCAGATCGGCCAAAGTAGCATGATACAAGTAGTATTTGTCGAGCGTCGCGGCAAGCTCCTGTCGATTCAGAAGTGTCAAGCCTTCCTCTGGCGAACGAAGATAAGAAACTGCGATTGCCCGATTCAATTCATAGATCGGCGAGGGATAAAGCTCGCAAAGCTGGTCGTAATAGTAAGATATTGCTTGCCAATCAGTTGCGGCAAAAGTCCCTGCCACGGTATGGCAAGCGGCTATGCCGGCCTCAAGGTGGAATCGCGACAGACAGCTACCCGATGCGGCTGACTCCAGATAGTTGAGACCTTCAGCGATCAGGTTCCCATCCCACTTGGCTCGGTCTTGCTCCGACAGAACCACCAAATCGTCCAGAGAATCTGTTCTTGCCGGCAATCGGGCTGACTGGAGGCAAATCAGCGCCGTCAGAGCCCGGGTTGACGCTGTGTCCGTCAGTTCATTCCGTAACAACAGCCGGCAAAATTCGAGCGCCTCGGCGCAAAGCTCGTAGCGAATCAGGTTTTCGTGATAATGCGCCGAATAGCCCTCGCTGAACAACATGTAGATAACATCCTGCACCGATGCCAGCCGTTCTCTCAATTCCTGCCCCGTTGGGATTGCAATCGGTGCTTTGCGCTCGAGGAGACGGCGCTTGGCGCGATGAAGTCGTTGCGCAATCGTCGCTTCCTCCGTCAGAACTGCCGCGGCAATCTCCCGGACGCTTAGACCGCACACGAGCCTGAGAGTGAGGACTGTGCGAACGTCGGCTGGCAGCGCTGGGTCGCAGCAGGCGAAGATGAACGCGAGCCGGTCGTCGCCAACTTCGGAACTAAATGTGCTCGTGTGTGCGGATTCTTCACGTGCTGCCAGCCTCTCAATCACGGCTTCGTCGCTAACTTGCCGGTTCCGATGGCGCAGAATATCCACCAGACGATTGCGAGCTGCCGTAAAGATCCACGCGGTCGGATCGTCCGGCGTTCCGCGTAGTGGCCAGCTCTTGAAGGCCGCCAGGAATGCATCCTGGATTGCGTCCTCAACTTCCTCGATGCATCCGGCTCCGAATCGCGCTACTAACCGCGAGGCCGTATCCCCCCAGACCTTCCTGAAGAGATGGTCGTCCAGCGGCAGTGCCGTCGCTCCGCTTGAAGGACTCAACGATCGCCGAGGGGTCGCTGATTGCTGTTTCCCCTTGCCGCTACTGGTAGTCACTGATCTGCCTGATCTCCACCCAGCCGCCGTTGTCAAGATTCGGGCTGGACCTGGCGATTTGAACCGCTTCCTCGTAATCGACGGCCTCGATCAGGAAGTACCCACCTACGGCATCCTTGCTCTCTGCGAACGGTGCATCGGTCAGTCGGGTACCCGATTTGGCGACGATCCGGCCGTCGGGACGCAGTTCGTCGCCCGCCTTGAATTTGCCCTCCGCCCGCAAATCTCGCACCCAGTCGATGTAGCGTTGGACCAAAGCCTGCATCTCCTCGGGTGACTTGCGGTCGGCCTCACCCCCACGGAATAACAACATGAATTCTGACATCGCTTCTCCTTTCGTCTGCTCCTCTACGTGCCAAACTGGCTGTTTCACACAAGACGAATGCGCCGACCCGTTCTTGACAACTCCGAAACGGAATCCTCATGATTTCCACCAACTTTGCCGGCACAAATCAAGAGAAGCCGTAATGCACAGCACTACGGCTTCTCCTGTTAGAGGAAGACTGAAATCGGTTTCCTAATTAACGTGACTTTTTAATGCGCCCGCTGCCGTTGACACTGGTGTGGACCGCCTCCGGCTTGCCGGTATAAGTGATGTTTCCGCTGCCATTAATCTCGGCATCAAGTTCGCCATTGGCAAGCACCATCGCTTCACCGCTGCCGTTGATCGACACCGTGACGTCGCCGGAGGTCAACTCCGTGGTATTCACCTCGCCCGAACCGTTAATCTCGATATCGATCGACTCGGACTTCCCGTCGACGCGGATATTCCCCGATCCGTTCAAGACCACGCGGAAACGCTTCGAATCGACGTTCGCGATATCGATTTCGCCCGATCCCTGCGATCGAATTAGCTCCAGGCTGGGCACGGTGATCTTAATGACCAGTTCGGATTCCGACGAAAACGACTCGTCGCTTTCAATCACCAAAGTCTTGCCGTCAACGTCAGTCTGTATGAAATCGATAAGATTGTCATCGAAAGTAAGCTCGACCGACTGTGACTTACCCACCACAATCGTCATCGCCACCGCCAAGTTAGTCTCAACGCGCTCAAACGCATCCACCGTCCGCGACTCCGTCGTCATCTTGCCGCTGCCGCGAGTGCCGGAGTCATGCCTGCCGGTGTTGTGATTCCAGTTCTTTCCAAATGCCCCGGCAGTCGCGAACAGTCCCGCCAGAATTACCAACAATACAGTCTTGTGAATTCTCATCTTTGGCTCCCGCAATTGTCCATCATTTGGTTTTGAGTACGGATCGGCGACCGGCGAGGTTGCGATTTTTTTCTGCAGGTGGTTAGCGAAGGCCAAAATGCGCGGCTGAAATCAACCAGTAGACCAACACATAGCGCAGGACTCGGGTCGAGAAGACGATTCCCGCAAACTGCGCAAACGGCCAGCGTACCACACCGGCATAGATCGTGATGGGATCCCCCACGATCGGCAGCCACGAGGCCAACAGGAAAATCACGCCGTAGCGCTTGTGCTTGCGCGCGTAAGTCTCAAGCCGCTGCTGGTCAAACTTGAGCCACCGCTCCACCAGATACGTTCCGCCCAATCGGCCACCGAAGTAGTTGAGCGTTGTGCCGGCACAATTCCCCAACCCGGCTAGCGCGATACACAGCCACGGCGAGTAGCCGAGGTGGATGGCGACGACAAAAATGACTTCGGACGACAACGGAACAATGGTCGCGGCCACGAACGAAGTCACCAGCAGCGCCAGGTACATTTCCATTGGGTGAGTATAAGCGGTTCGGCGGGCCGGCAGCAAGCATTCCCGCCGTGCCGCGGAATCCCTAAAGCGCGGACAGCAATTCGATACCGACGGGACAGTGGTCGGAACCCAGGACGTCGGGCTTGATACTCGCCCCCTGGACGCGCTCGCGCATCCGCTCGTGCACGAAAAAGTAGTCAATGCGCCAGCCGACATTGCGTTCCCGAGCCCGACTCATCATATCCCACCAGGTGTAATGGCCGGGATCATGATTGAAGATGCGAAATGTATCGACAAAACCGTCGGCAACAAATCGGTCGAGCCAGGCTCGTTCCTCCGGCAAGAATCCCGAAATCTTCTGGTTCTCCCGCGGGCGCGCCAAGTCGATCTCATTGTGCGCCGTATTTACGTCGCCGCACACGACCACCTGTTTGCCCTTCTTGGCGACCTGCTTGACATGTGTCTGAAACGCTTCGTAAAAATCGAGTTTGTACGCCAACCGCTCCTTCGAAGCCTTCCCGTTCGGGAAATAGACGTTGTAGAGCAGGAAGTCCTCATACTCGGCGACGACGATCCGGCCCTCGTCATCAAACCGTGGTTCACCCATGCCGTAACCAACCGACTTGGGCGCGACTTTGGTGTAGGTCACTACGCCGCTGTAGCCTTTCTTCACTTTCGAAGATGAGAAAAAGGACTGATAGCCGGGGATCACTGCCAGCTCTTCCGTTAACTGCTCCGGCGCGGCTTTGGTCTCCTGCAGGCAAACGATGTCCGCGTCCTCGCTACGGAACCAGTCCAGAAATCCCTTCTTGGCAACCGCCCGCAGGCCGTTTACATTCCACGAAACCAGATTCAGCGTCTTCATCAACAACTCCCTCAACTCGCAATGTCTTGCTTGAGCCGCAGCCAATCTTCCCGCTAAAGCGGACAGAACAAGCTGGCCAGATTGAAATGATTGGCAACGACCTCAAAACCGGGACGAGAAATCACGGCAACGACCGCACCGGCATCGTCAAGAAACTCGGCGCGCATGTCATAGTGATTCGGCGGCATGCTGAAATCCCCGACGTAGATCTTGGCCGGCAACAGCCGGCTGCAGCGTAAGTCGGCATTTTCGAGTACGTCCGTCCCGACGTCGACGGCGAATTTCAGCAGCCAACTACCGACATCATCCTTATCGATCTTGGCCTTCAGTTCGTGTGCCGCCAACCCCTTGGCCAAAGCCCGGGCAACGGTGCGCAGGTAGATCAAAGTCTTCTTGGCTTCAAAGGTCTCGGCCGCAACCTTGCTGATATCTTCGAGCAATTGCAGCTCACCGATCGGCTCACCATCAACCACAACTCGGATTCGTTGCACCGTTGTCACTCCCGGTGTCATGACCGGAATCGCGAACTTGAAATAGTAGTCTTCCGCGATCGGCGCCGGAAACTGACCATAGAGCGGCTCATTGTCATTCGCACCGTCAAATAGGATCTGCACCAGGTCAAGCTGCTTGTCAGTGCGGAGCCGTAACTTGAGATCCTTCTTTTCCGGCGCCGAACCGATCATCGCGACAATACTCAGCTGGCCAGAACCGGTTGACTGGTAATCGACCGCCGGCATCGGGAAATCGTAAATCTCCGGTTGCGTGGCGAAGGCTTCGCTCAGAAGATCGTGGTCGATGCGAGCGTCATCCCATTGTCCTGCAGCAGCATACATATGCATGCTCAAGTAACGCGCGAAGGCGCTGTTCGCAAACCGCGACGGCTGGACTTCGTAGTCAAGCGCCGGACGCAGCGAATCGCTCGCTTGCGCGGCACGGAAAGTCTTGGCCGCTTCGAAGTACTTCTGCTCGAGCTGCTGCAACGTGAGATTCGCACGGCGGATTTCGACAAACGCCCCCTCAAAATCATCCAGCGCCAGATAATTGAGCGCCTTGAACAAATTAGAGTACAGCACTTCATAGTCTTCACCGGCGTACTCAAGCGCGTTGTCGTTCAGGATCAACGAAGCGGCAGCTCGGGAAATGCTCTTCGTGAAGAGCTCACCGGCAGCCTGCTCCGCCTGATCAAGGCGCTGGTTGCTGACTGTGAAGCTGTCGGCGAAATGGTACGCCAGCCCGGAGTCGAAGTAGTACAAGAACCGATCCTTCTCGGCAAACTTGCCCTCCTGGCGCGCGCGTTCCAGCGCCGTGATCGCGGCGGCGGTATTTCCCCCGCGCCAATCTCGTTGGATTTGTTCGTAATATTTCGTCTGGGTTGACAGTGAGGCGCAAGCCGAGCAGAGCAAACCCAGCAGAGCGACAGCCAGGCCGTACCACGTCCCGGTTCGCCGCGGCGCGGATTCTACCACTTCGTCTTGCCCTGTGAGATTCCCTTCTTGATCTTGTTGGTGCCGATCCAAACCTTCAAGTTGCTCTCAACATTGACCAACTCCAAATCCGTCTGATAGAAAGTCACCTGCTTGCCGCCCTCCTGATCCGTAATCGACTTAACCGATCCGAGCAGGATGAAATCGGCGCCGATCTCCTCGCGCAGGCGCTTCCGCGTCTCGGCCGAGGCCCAGTCAGTCTGATCTTGCCGTTCTGAGCGAACATCCATGCGCTGCTCGGGCGCGGCCACGAAATTGACTCTGCCGGAATTGATCAGTTCGCGCTCAAAGTCCTTCGTGAAGGTCTCGGTGTCGATATGCTCGGACGAATTGTTTCGGATACGGCCAACTGTCACCACCGGTTTGCGCTCGTTGGCAGCGGCGAACTCGCTTGACCACGGCTTGGCCAGGCAGTCGCTGATCATCTCTTCCGCGACGAGGCGTGCATCCGTGTCGTTCCAGTTGCCCGACAGATCGGTGGTCGTCCCGACGTCGAGGCGAGTGACCTGCTTGCTGGACGAACATCCAACCACCATCAGCGCGGCCACAAAAAGAACAAGTATTGACTTCATCTCTCCAGACTCCTTTCACCGTTGATCCGAATTTCGCTGCCCCGTCCGGTGGCCCTCGGCTCACCGGTCGGGCGGCAATTTGATTTGTGCAAAATCTTTGCGCAAGCCGGGATTTTGTTTGGCCCGGCCGCTGCCGATACATTGACTATTGCTGTCAATTTTTGTTGCGCACCGCTCCTGCCGGTCTTATCGTATAGGTAATAGCGAAGCAAATCCAGAGGAGTTTCATGATATGATCAGAAAGTATGATCCCAAAAAGCCGAGCGATGTCCGTCTGTTTGCCCAGGAAATCGCGCGGTTGACGGCCGCAGGACCGATCGGCTCGGCCCAGGCGGAACGGATGATTCAGGAATTGTCCAAGACCGACGACGGGCGCGAACTGCTGTTTAAGGCCCGCCAAGGCGCCAGAATCGACGCACAATCACTCGGCATCGACTTTCGCTCGGTGAAAGTCTTCACCGATTCCGACCCATCGGCTGCCAAGAACATCCTCAATGCCCAAGCCTTTGCCACGGGGAACGACATCTATTTGAGCAGTACCACGAACGCCACCGAGGCTAACCAGTCGGCCCAACTGCTCGCCCACGAATTGACGCACGTCCTCCAGCAAGTGAGCGGCAAGGGGAAAAAATAGCCGCCCTGCCCTCACAAACAACACCAACGCCGTCGTTCCGCCGGAATGACGGCGTTGCTCTATACGGGCGGTACTCCCTCATTCTTCTGCCAGTTTGGCGATAACAATCGCGATTGTCCCGGAACGCTGGCGGTTAAATACGATTTCCTCGCCCTTCGGATTGACGTGCGCACGAGCGTCGTACCACGGCGCTTTCGGGTGCGTTAGCTGCACGGCCGGGCCACCGTCGCGGGGGACCGCGTAGAGCGCAAATGTCCCCGGGCGCGTTGATGAGAAAATGATTCGCCGGCCGTCGGGCGTCCAGCAAGGCCAACCCTCGGCGGCGTTTGATTCGGTAACGTTCACGAGTTTTTTACCGGCAATGTCAAGCACGTTGATATCGTCGTTGATCCCGCCAACCGCCCGCAGATAGACGATCTGTTTGCCGTCTGGCGACAAGCGGGCGCAGGTCTCGACATCCTGCGTCACCGATACGCGCTGCGGATTTCTGCCGTCAGTCGCCGTCCGGTAGATCGACAGCCCTTCCGGATCGTCGCGGCTAGTGTTGAAGAACAGCCCTGTGCCGTCCGGAGTCCAATACGGATGGATATCCCGCGCCGGATGCTTGCTGAGGTTCGTGATACCGCCGCCCTCGCTATTCATCACGTAGATGTCCTCGTTGCCGCTGCGGTCGGAAACAAAGGCAATGCGCTTGTTGTCGGGCGACCAGTCCGCCATGTAGTTGTTGAACCCGTCGTTGGTAATGCGCTGATTGCCGGTGCCGTCGCGGTTGATGACATAGAGCTGCCACTTGCCGGTACGGTTCGACTGGTACAGGATTCTCTTGCCATCCTGCGAAAAATGGGGGTAGGCGTTCTCGACGCCCTCTTCGTACAAGACCACCTGCAAGCTGTCGCTGCCGGAAACCTCGATGCCGGCGGCCTGCAGCCGTACGCTCAGCAAGACAAGCGCGGCCAGACAACAAAATCGGATCATGGTGTGCTCTCCTTCACTGAAACTGAATCCGTCGCCTTGAGGGATTATACTGCGCCCCTGCCCTTTAGTTGCGTAAGTGCTTACGTTTATCTTAGCGCCACGCAAACCACAACGGACTGCCGCGGCAATACCACGCGGAGGTCGCCGCAGCAACGTCCTTGTATACTTAGATTAAATCAATCCAATTATGTCACGATTGAAGCTCTTAGTTCTTGTCATTCGTCAACAGGAGCCGTATAAGTGATAATCGATACGCGGAGTTTGGACCGTCCGTGTATGGTGCAGCCAATCTCATCGGCAGACAGTCGGTGCGCCTTGACATTCTCTGGAACGTCTCTGCCATTCGGTGTTCGCTGTAAACCCTTAAGACCTGAGGAGAACATTCATGCAAGGAAACGCCCCGATCGACTCGGCCAAGTCCGGGCGCGCTGCGCTCGAGCGCATCGTCGCCCGCCATTCCAAACCGAGCCGCTGGCGCAGCAACTGGCAGTTGATCAACTCGATTATCCCCTACCTGGCACTCAATGTCGCCATGTATTTCACCCTCAGCATCAGTTATTGGCTAACGCTGGGGCTGGCCGTCATCGCTGCCGGCTTCCTGATCCGCATCTTTATCATCTTCCACGACTGCGGTCACGGATCGTTCTTTCGTTCGAAGCGGGCCAACAATTTCTGGGGCGCCGTCACCGGCGTGCTGACCTTTACGCCCTACTACACTTGGAAGAAGCGCCATGCCGAACACCACGCCACCTCCGGCGATCTTGACCGGCGCGGCGTCGGCGACGTCTGGACTATGACCGTAAAGGAATACATCGCCGCCACGCGCGCCCAGCGAGCCTGGTACCGCTTCTACCGCCATCCGCTCGTCCTGTTCGTGCTGGGGCCGCTGCAGGTACTGCTGATCCAGAATCGCCGCGTTCTCCCGGGATCCAATCGCAAGGATGTCATCAGCGTGATGGGCACCAATCTGTCTTTGGCGGTCATCATCACCGCCGTCTGGTTGACAGTCGGGATCAAGGCCTACTTGCTGATTCAGTTGCCGATCATCCTGATTGGACTGGCGCTCGGCATCTGGCTCTTTTACGTCCAGCACCAGTTCGAGGGAGTCTACTGGGAACGTGGCGAGAAGTGGGACTTTGTCGCGGCGTCGTTGGAAGGCAGCTCGTACTACAAACTCCCGAAGATCTTTCAGTGGTTCTCCGGCAACATCGGCTTTCACCATGTTCACCACCTGAATTCGCGCGTGCCGAATTACCGACTCGAAGACTGCCATCGCGACCTGACCCAGGTGCGGCCGATCCCGGAAGTCGGCCTCTTTCGCAGTTTGCGCTCGTTGACGTTCCGCCTTTGGGATGAAGACCGTCGCCAGTTGATCAGCTTTCGGCAGTTCCGCCGGCTGCGACCGCAATTGACAACAGAGTAACCAATCCAGTCTGGCTCTCGACCAAGCGAATGCCGCCGGGGGCATAAGCCCCTGGCGGCATTGTTACACCGTCTATTAAGGCTGCAACGCAGTCGCGCTCTTGCCGGAGCACTCGCTCGGGCAAGGCGGACAACTGGTGCTGCCCACAGACTCTACTGCCTCCGCGGACTCGCCAGCCTGCACATCACCAGTTTGCCTGGCGCAGCAATCGGAAGGCGTCTGGGCGCAAGGTCCAGTGCACGGCACGGGGCAATCACTCGGATCGCACGCAGCCGCGCAAACCTCGGTTGTCGAGCCTGCGCGCGTATCGGCCTGGGCAGTGATGTACGAAAACGAAACGGCGAGAGCCAGCGCCAGTACTGCCGAGATCGGCAGCAGTGAACGCAGGAAGTTGGTGAGTTTTCCATTCATGTCAAATCTCCATTGAGATAGTTCTGTCCCTTCCCATCGCCGGGCTCGGCGTGGGTGTTTCACGGCGGGCAGATTCACTGCCCGGACTAAATTGCAGAACTCTGGAGATCTAAATGCGCAGCACCGTGACGGCAATCACCTGTGCAATGAACTGCGACGGCGTGCCGAGCGGCACGTGCCAACCGTGCGCTGCTGGCTGCGGGCTACCCGCGGCAGCCGGCTCACCTGGGGGCACGGTGAATTGTTTCAGGATACGAACTGGCTCAGCCATGACCGGAGAACGATCCGGCACCGGGCAGTCGCAATCGGCGCGGAAGCTGTTTTGTGTCGCGTAGGCGCCGTAGCAGTACGCGAGCGCATCTACCTCGGCGCAAGCGTTGTCACCACAGGCTTGCCCGCAGCAAGAGCTTTCTTCCGGAACCGCTTCGCCGCAGAATTGCGAGCACATGGCTTGGGGTTCAACCGCTGAGCAGACAGCCGGACACAAAGCAGCAAAGGCAAAGGAAAACAGGCTATAGAAGAAGATGGTCGTGTAGGCGATCGTCGATTTCATTGTTGCACGCGTTTCTCTCTTTTACCCGCACGCCCTGCTGAAGTTCCCGGTAGCACGGCATTGAAGCCGCCCTTCACCGCTACAGCCAGAGCACCATCTCTTCGTGATCGACGTACCGGTCGTCGGCAAGCTTGTAACCATGCTGGTTTAAGCCGGTAGTGATGAAACCGAGTGAGGTGTACAGCGTCCGTGCCGCGGTCTGCGGCACCGCGACCGTCAAGGTCAGCATCTCCAAGCCCGCCATTGTGCGCGACTCGTCGATCACCTGCTGCATCAACTTCCGGCTCAAACCGTGGCCGCGCCCCTCCGGTCGAACATAGACCGCCCAAATCCAGGCGCGATGACGCTCCTTCGTCGAGTCCTCGCGTCGAAACGCCACGGTCGCCACGATCTGCTCGCCGGCAAACGCCGCCAGCACGAACTTCTCCGGAAACACGTCGCTCGGCGTCATCCAGTCGAGCGCCTTTTCGTCGTCCATCGCGGCGCACTCCTCCGGAGTCTGCCCGAAGGCTTCCGGATGCAGGCGACACATCTCGATGCGCAGTTCTCGAAAGGCCGCCGCGTCTCGCGCTTCTAACCTGCGAATAACGAATTGTTGTTCTGCTGCCATAACTTCAATCTGCTGCGCTCGACTTGAGCGTCAGACTGCTACTTGATCCGCCAGCGCAATTGAAACTCAACTTCTTCCGCCCCGCTGCTGCGCTCGTGTTCGAGACTAATCGCCGCACCGGCCGGAATCGTGATCCGCTCGCCGGCAATCTGGATGCGAAACGGCTCGCTCGCTTCAACGGCATCAGCCAGCCGCCGCAATTTCTCTACGAATTTTCGGGGTGGGTAGTTCTTCTCAATGTCGCGTTGGCGCCTGCGTCGGGATGTCGACATAATAATCTCCTTCATGCTGCGCCAATATGCGACCGGCCGTGGCACTCGCAAGCGAAAAGTCGCCGCCGTTGCCGCGAGGTGAATTGGGACTAAGTCGCCTTGACGTACTCGGATTCGTGCCAGTACACGGCGGCAAAAATCAGCGCCGCGACGACGAACACGATCAGAAACTCCAGACGACCGATGCCGAGCATCCGACGGAGCATTCCCAGTACGAATGCAGCAATGCCCGCGAAGACCAACGAGTAGCCGAACACGCCTCTCCACTTCGCCGTCCAGATCAGTTCCGCACCGCAGTGCTCACAGCGCAGCCGCCGTGGATAAATCTTACCCAAAAACTGCCAATACGTCATCACCGATTTCGAGCATTCGGGACACTTCATGGATTATTCCCTCCGTGTTGGGTGCAAATCAAGCTAAGGCAACCGGCCGGTGCTGTCAATCCGTTTGCCGGCCTTGTCCGACTCAAGAAGCCCCCTTGACTTTCCGATTCGCGACCATATCATGCCACGATGAAACTATCGCAACTTCCCCGCTTTCCGCTGGCGTGTCTGCCGACGCCGATCATGGAACTCAAGCGCCTGTCGGCTAAACTCGGCGGGCCGAAAATCCTGATCAAACGCGATGACCTCAACGGCCTCGCTTTCGGCGGCAACAAGACGCGCAAGCTGGAATTCCTCATTGGCGAGGCACTGGCCCACAATGCCGATTCTGTGCTTACCGGCGGCGCCGCCCAGTCGAACCATTGCCGCCAAACTGCCGCGGCCGCTGCCGTCGCCGGCCTCGACTGCCATCTCGTCCTCGGCGGCGAAGAACCGGAATTCGCCACCGGTAACCTCCTCCTCGACCGCCTCTTGGGCGCGACCGTTCATTGGAGCGGCAGCTCGCGCAAGGGCGAGAAAATACCGATCGTCGCCGACCAACTGCGCGCCCAGGGTAAACGCCCTTACATTATTCCCTACGGCGGCTCCAATGAAATCGGCGCGGTCGGCTTCGTCGAAGCGGCCGCCGAATTGGCTGCGCAGTCCGATGGCCGCGCGCTCGGCATCACCCACATCGTCTTCGCCTCCAGCTCCTGCGGCACCCAGGCCGGCATGGCCCTCGGTGCGCGACTGTTCATGCCGAAAGTCGCCGTAATCGGAATTCGCATCGACAAAGATGAGACGGATCTCCCCTTCGAAGAACAACTGCCGCAGATCGCCAACGCTACGGCCGCGCGCATCGGCGTCAATGAACGCTTCACCCGCGGCGATTTCCAGATTCGCGATCATTATCTCGGCGGCGGCTATGGCGTGGTGGGTGATCTGGAGCGCAATGCGATCAAGCTGTTGGCTTCAACCGAGGGCATCATCCTCGATCCGGTCTACACCGGCCGCGCCATGGGCGCGCTGGTCGACTTAATCCAGCGCGGTGAATTTTCAAAGTCCGATTGCGTACTGTTCTGGCATACCGGCGGCACACCGGCCGTGTTCGGCTATGCGCGGGAACTTGGCAGTTAGCGGCCAAGCTGCGGCCCCTACCCTGCGCGGCGTTCCTTGTTGACTCTTAGCGGCGAAGGCTGACTGCCGGTAACGCCGACAAAGCCGCGGCAATTCCCAGCGCCGCAGTGGCAGTTGAAGCTGGTGGATAGCGATGATTCGTTCTGCAGATAGTCGAAGTTGATTTCTTCCCCGATCTCAATATCGCGGCGGGCGCACATCACCTTGTGCTCACGATCGACATAACAGGTCGGATCGCAATGATGATTGGCGTATCGGCCCCACGGGTTGTCGACGTGAAGATTTGGCGCCAGCTCAATCGTGCGCAGGCTCGGGCGCTCGCAAAATTCGCCGAGGTTGAGATTGAAGACGATCTCACCCTTGCGGAAGCGCCTGGCAGCGACCAGCGAAATCTGCCCCAAACGATTGGTAACAAACGTCAGCATCGGCTAATAATCCCGTCGGAAGTAGCGACGATCGCGAAGTGTAACTGCCCCAATGGAAGTACGTCGCCAATATAGGTCATTTTTGTTAGAAATCAAGGCAAAAATGCGTTAAGACGGTGTATGAGCTTTGCACAGAGCGGGTTACACCGTGCGTAGTAAGGATGTGCGAAAACGATCAAGCCAAATGGCTGGGAACTTGCCCAGAATTGAACCTTGAGAGCTAAGCCGACTAGCTGAGGCTGATTCACCGCGCAAGACCGAGCCGAACAGCGCCAGCCGCTTGAAATGATGCCGGCGGCAGAACTCCTTGATCTGCGCCTGCGGGATGGCAATTCGCGGTGCCATGGAAGAGATATAACTCGCAAACGGCCGCTGACAACGAAAAACCCCCGCCTCTTTCGAGACGGGGGCCTTCTCATTTAACCCGGCAGCGATCTACTCTCCCACTGACTTTCGCCAGCAGTACCATCGACGCGGTGAGGCTTAACTTCTGTGTTCGGAATGGGAACAGGTGGAACCCTCACGCTATGGCCACCGGAAAATTCTATTAACCAATATCAGAGGCCGATGCGGATCAACGCATGATCAGAAAAGCTTTTGGGATTCTGAGAAATCACTGTAGTCCCGTGTTGTGACTGTCGCGTCTCCCACCGCAAGCGGCGGGCACCGACAACATCACAGCGCACAGACGTACGTTGATCAAATCGGTCGCGAGGGGCGGGCTTGATGCTCCCGCCCGTTCCCGACAAATTTTAGATCAAGTCTCACGGCAAATTAGTACCACTCGACTGAACCCCTCACGGAGCTTATATCTGTGGCCTATCAACCTGGTCATCTTCCAGGAGCCTTTAGGTCTTGCGACAGGGAAATCTAATCTTGGGGTGGGCTTGGCACTTAGATGCATT
>CAZFNN010000005.1:0-190753 GCA_964520555.1 uncultured Ignavibacteria bacterium | reverse complement strand
CAGGGATTCGAACCCTGGATACCCTCGCGGGTATAACGGTTTTCGAGACCGCCGCTTTCGACCACTCAGCCACCTCTCCGGTAATCATGGTCTAATCAAAATGTCAAGTGCGCCGTCGACCGGCCCATCAACTCGATAACTGGCGCCAGGCGGATTCAACTTCGTTGCCTTTCGGCCGGATAATCAAGTACCCGACCGGTGGGATGATCAGCATTGCCATTGCCCAGGCGACGTTCCCGCCCACCAAGTGCGCTGCCAGAGCGTACATCGCCCCCGCCGCCATGCAGGCGTATCCGATCAAGTAAGCGCGCTGCACGATGGCTCTCGGAGTCGATGGCACAACTCCCTGATAGCGCGGTTTCAACTTGCCCGCCAAGGTCAACCGCTTCATCACGATGCCGACCGGGATTTCGATCAAGGCGATCGCCAGCAACAGGTACTGAAACAACTCGGCCTCGGGATTCGTTGGTTTTCCGGCCCGCTGAGGTTCCAACACCAGCCAAATCACTGCGGCGACGACCACCGGAACACCGAAACAGAGAGCCAACCCAATCACGTTGATGCGCGCTTCGAGCGCAGAGACTTCGGATGGATTCGCCATGGCGTCAGTCCGATCAGTTACTCATCGTCCTCGGTTCGGCGCGGCACGCCAAGAATATCCGCCGCCAGTCGCTCTACTTCTTCGTCACGCGGACGCAGCAGAAGCAAACCGGCCGGACAAAATACAGAAATGAGCACGTAAGTGTCAAGGTCGCCGCCGAGAAAATAGAAGATTAATCCGTAGAGCGCCGGCGCGGCTGCCACTACAAACACCGGCACGTAAGCGTCTGCCAGATTTTCACCAAACGCCGCCGGCTGTGCCGCCAAGCGCGGTCTCAACCGCGCCGTCGTCACCAAACGCCGCTTCAACAAGTAAGCCGCCGCTAGGTTAACCGCAGCGATGCCAAGGAACGACAATCCGAGAACTTCAAAGTCCTTCGGCGCTGCGATCGGATTGGCGAGAAAGCCGAGGTATTTTCGCAGCAACAGCGCCGCCAATAACATCAATACCGGAATTCCGACGCAGATGTGCACGCCGCGGCGTGCGACCGTCCCCTGGATGTCCCGGATTTCAGTTGGGTTCAACGCCATTCTTCCGTTTGAGGCGGATCTTCTCGAAGAACTCGCTGATCAACGCCGCGCACTCGAAATCGCGCACGCCGCCCACAATTTCCACTTGATGATTCAGTCTTGGATCCTGCACCAGATTGAACACCGATCCGCACGCCCCGGCTTTGGGATCTCTGGCGCCAAACACCAGGCGTTTGACCCGGGCCAGGACGATTGCGCCCGAGCACATCGCGCACGGTTCAATCGTGACGTACAGCGTGGCGTTCTCCAGATAGCGCGATTGTAGCTTGTTGCAGGCGGCGGTAATCGCAATCATCTCAGCATGCGCCGTCGGATCCTGCAAGATCTTGTTCTGATTATAGCCGCGGCCGATCACGCGCCCGTCATGCACGACCACGGCGCCGATCGGCACTTCCTCATTGGCTTCGGCGTTCAGGGCTTCGCGCAACGCCTGCGCCATGAAGGCCGAATCGATTTCTTCCGGCGTGGCCCCGGGATTCAGGTTCAACATGCGGGTAGTATAACGCCAAAGCGTGTGATTTGACGAGCGATTTTCATCGCCGATTCCTGGGCGACCTCGGTCCGGTCACTGGCGCATGAGGCAAACCCGAAGTATGGTATGGGATGGTGCGAGTTAGCTGTTCACGCCAATCCGCTCGGCTTCGCTCTCGATAAAAGCCTTCAGCCCGACCAGATCGTCCTCGTAGACGTCGACGAATTTGGCCGCGATCTCAAAGTTCCCGTCGGTCAATGCCTGGCTACGCACGATCTGGCAGATCGCCGTGATCGGCGCCGTTACGTCGTCCTCGTCGACGCGCAAGAACTGCGGGTGATGTTTTTTCCAGCGCGGCAAGGCAATCGTCATCTTGACTAATTCGTCGCGATGATAGTCGCGCCGTGCTTGGAACAGTACTCCACCCCCACCGATGTTTTGCGCCTGTCCTGAGGTCTCGGCGTCGGCTTTGGCGGAGAAGAGGATCTTCTGCGTCGAGAGCTTGCACGAGGACGGGATGCGCAGAAACTTGCGGCGGTTCTTTTGCGTGATTTGTGTGGCGGTCGTCATATCCTTCCCCTGTATCGCCGGCTTGGCTGGTGCGGCTGCCGGCTGCGCTTGAATTCCGTAACAGTTTGATTATCGGCGGTTTAGCGCGAACTTACAGCGCCGGAAATCAAGAATCTTCTTGATTAACATCGAGGGCTTTAGTAGCGTATAAAGCTGAGATGAGCACCGAGCGGCTGGCCAAGCCCAAATGGCTGATGATGAATGCTAACTTCGGCGCCGGCTACCGCCGCGTTCGCAGTCTGCTCCAAGAGCATGGCCTCCATTCAGTTTGCCAGGAGGCATCCTGCCCGAATATGAGCGAATGCTTCGAGTCGGGCACGGCGACCTTCCTGATCCTCGGCCACGTCTGCACCCGCGGCTGCGGTTTCTGCGATATCCTCAAGGGTAAGCCAAAGATCCACGATCTCGGCGAACCGCAGCGACTGGCCTCCGCCGTCGCCAAGCTCGGCCTCAAACACGTTGTGATTACCTCCGTTACCCGTGATGATCTTGCCGATGGAGGCGCCTCGATTTTTGCCGCCACCGTTCGGAAGCTGCGCGAGTACGACCCGAATATTCAGATCGAGTTGCTTGTCCCCGATTTTAAGGGTTCCAAGGAATCGGTCGATCTGATCCTCGAAGCCGCGCCGGAAGTCTTCAATCATAACATCGAAACCGTCCCGCGGCTGTATAACAAGGTGCGGCCGAAAATGGGTTACCGCCGCAGCTTGTCGATCCTGCGTTATGCCAAAGGCTCCGGCAAGGTCAAGTTGGTCAAGTCCGGCATTTTTGTCGGTGTTGGCGAGCGCGAGGAGGAAATCAAGCAGACGATGCAGGACATCGCTAATGCCGGCGTCGACATTCTGACCATCGGCCAATACTTGTCGCCGTCGGAGCTGCATTTGCCGGTCTTGAAGTACTATCCGCCGGAGGATTTCGCGAAATTCCGCGAATGGGGACTGGCGATGGGCTACAAACACGTGGAATCGGGGCCGCTGGTGCGCAGTTCCTACAAAGCGTCGCACCAAAGCGCCAACCTGATCGAAGTTTAACTTGCGGGCTAATACGACCAAGATGCATCAAACTAGACAGGTTCGTAAATTGACTAATACAACCCGCATTGCCCTGAATTGTCCGCCGGAGCGTCGAAATGATTAGAGTCTTTTTCGCGAGAGAACTTGGTTTCTGCTGGGGCGTCGAGCGCGCTATCAATCTGGCAGCCGAAGCCAAGAACAAGAACTCCGGCGACGTGACGATTCTCAAGGAGATTGTACATAATCGCCAAGTGGTCGATTTCTTCCGCACCCGCGGCGTTGGTCAGGAGAACACACTCGACAAGATCGACTCCGGCACGCTGGTGATCTCAGCGCACGGCCTCAGCCCCAAGCTCAAAGAGCAGGCCAAGGATAAGGGGCTCAGCATCGTTGACACGACCTGTCCGCTGGTCGAAAACGTCCACAACTTCACGCGCGAATTGCTCGCCGACGGGTATCAGGTCATTCTCTATGGCGAACCGGGGCACGACGAAGTCCACGGCGTGATGGGCATCGACGAAGAACGGATTCACCTTTTGGCGGAATATGAGGACATCGATCGATTACCGCGCTTTGCGGGCAAGGTGGCGTTGATTACGCAGACAACTCGCGGCGTACGAGCTTTTGAGAAGGTCTGTGCCAAGATGAAGGAAATCTATCCGGAGATCAGGATCGTCAACACGATCTGCGATGCGACCGACAAGCGTCAGCACGCGATTCATGAGCTGGCGCCGACGGTCGATATCGTGATCGTTATCGGCTCCCAGAGTTCCGGCAATTCGCAGCGCCTGCGCGATATTGCCGAAGAGATTTGCGGCCGCGCCTATTTAGTTGATCACCCGACCCAGATCGATTGGGGCTGGTTTGAAGGGGTCGAGAAAGTCGGAGTCACGGCGGGCGCCTCCACGCCGGCGTTTGCGGTTGAGGGGATGCTCAAGGCACTTCATGCCGGCGTTGGGATCGATGTCGAGCATTCCGATCCGAAGCTGCTGGAATACAAATCTTTTGCCCAATACAAAGATGTTCAACAAACCGCGTAGAAAATCCCGCCAGATCAAGGTCGGTGGTGTGTTGATCGGTGGCGACGCGCCGGTCTCGGTTCAGTCGATGACCACGACGCAAACCCGCAATATTGATGCCACCGTCGCGCAGATCAAACAACTGGAAGCCGTCGGCTGCGATATTGTCCGCGTTGCCGTGCTTAACAAAGAGGATGCTCATTCGCTCGGCGAAATCAAGCGGCAGATCAGTATCCCGCTGGTGGCGGATATCCATTTCCACTACCGCCTGGCGCTGATCGCGGCGGAACAGGGCGTCGACAAGATTCGCACCAATCCGGGCAATATCGGAGATGACACCAAGATGGAAACCGTTGTTGCGGTCTGCAAGGAACGCGGCTTGCCGATCCGCATCGGTGTCAATACCGGTTCACTCGAATGGGATCTGGTCAAGGCGATGGGACGCTACAATCCCGATGCGCTCGTCGAGTCGGCTCTGCGCAAGGTACGCTTGCTCGAGGAGATGGATTTTCACGACATCTGTATCTCGATGAAATCCTCTGAGGTTCCCGGCATGGTCGAAGGGTACCGCAAGATTGCGCAACTGGTCGACTATCCGTTGCATCTCGGCGTTACCGAAGCCGGTCCGCTGATGGGTGGCACGATCAAATCGTCGGTCGCTTTCGGGCTTCTATTGCACGAAGGCATCGGCGATACGATTCGCGTTTCGCTGTCGGCCGATCCTGTCGAGGAAATCAAAGTCGGCAAGAAAATCCTGCAATCGCTCGGCCTGTTCTCCAACGCACCCGACCTCGTCAGTTGTCCGACCTGTGGTCGCCTCCAAACGGATCTATTCGGTTTGATAGGTCGCGTCGAAAAAGTGCTCGAGGGGATCAAGAAGCCAATCAAGGTGGCCGTAATGGGCTGCAACGTCAATGGTCCGGGTGAAGTAGGCGATGCCGATCTCGGCGTTGTCGGTTCCGCGGATTACTTGGCGCTGGTCCGCAAGGGCGAGGTGATAGGCAAGTTTCCGCCGGAGCAACTGGAAGTTGAACTTCTTAAAGAACTTCAGGCCTTCCGCGACGAAGACATGAAGGCCAATGCTACTTCGCCGGTCATGATTCCGACCGAGTAGCGGCCAGTCTACGTTGCATACTTCCCATCCGCATTAAATCGCGCCTGTCGTGATTCCGACATTTATAACAGGTCTGTCAGTGGTATAATCTTTGTAGATGTTGATGTCGATACTGAGTCCGCAATGAGATCATTTTACCTAACCGCCGCCGTCATCGCGACACTTTGCCTCGCCTATCTCGCTACCGGCGAAAACCACTTCGTCTTGCTCCTGGCGGCGTTGGGCTTTTTCTACCTGCTTGCGATTATCGCCGCTTTCAGTCCGCCGGTGCGAAAACTCTATTCGCCCATTGGACCGCGTACCGATACCCGCTACATGACTCGCCTGGAATTGTTGCGCAGTTCGGTCACCTTCGCCGGGTTGGGGCTCGGCTCGATGGTGATCATGATTCTCGCCGCCTCGATTCTGCCCAAGCTCGGTGACAAAGTTGCCGGCAGTCCGGTCACCCTTGGGATCTTCTTCGTTGCTTTCGTGCTCACGGCGATTTGGTTTGTCGGCGGGGTGTACCTGCTGATCCGCGGCCTCCTGCGCCGGCGCGACTATGATCCCCGTGCCGTTTATGAGCGCGATCAGGCCAAGCTGCGACAAAAATCCCAGGACTCCTAAATCCGCGCGCCGTCCTTACCGCCGAAATTCCGCCCACAAGGGCCGATGATCGGCCATGTAGTAACGCACGTACTTGTAGAATCCCTCCTGGTTCCTCTGGTACAAATCGGGGAAGATCACGGTATCGAAATCGAAAACGCCGATGCCGATGAAATCCGTGTCGGTCTGGCTCGGGAAAAACGCCAACTGATCGTAGTCCTTGTCGCCGGCCAGATTACTGCCAACCAGCATGGTGCGGTGCTTTGCCACTTTCAGCCCGCAGCTCACAAGTTCGTCATAAATTGGATCGCCTTCCTTCACCACCGGCATATTGAAATCGCCGATCAGAATGATATCGTTGTTCGGCGGGAACTCCTTCTTGACTCGCCCTTTCGCCCATTTGGCCAGTGCCTTCGTCTCAATGATGCGCGTTTGGACAGTCGACCAATAGAGATGGACATTCACCAGATCAAACGTGAAGTTACCCGACCTGAACTCGACGATGAAAGGCGTGCGATTGAATTCCTCGAAGACGTTGGAGCTGCCGGCAAAGTTAATCGTTTGCCGCTGGGTGCGCGTCATCGCCAATTCCGCGGCCAGCCGCTGCGGCTGCACGCGTGATGAGTCGTAAAGATATCCCAGCCGTTCGTTATTGCCGGCGGCATCGGTATACAAGGCGCGCCAGTCGGTTCCCAACCGGCTCACCAGTGTTTCGAAGTGCGAGACATCCTCAGCCAGTTCCTGAACTGCGATTACATCGAATGGGCGGATGATTTCGGCCATCAAGTCGAGGTGTTTATCCTCACGTTCCTGGACTCCGAAGTTGGTGAGGTTCCAGGTTGCGATGATAACATTGTTCGCCTTGCGTGCCGGCACCTTGCGTGTCTTTCGATGGCTGGTGAGGTGCCCGACCTCTTTGCTGACTTTCACAGCATACTTAAACGACGGCTTCTCATGCGGATGCATAGACCCTGCCTTCTCTCGAGTTTTGGTGTTTGATTTGATTGACTCCGCTAATCAGGCGAAGTGTGTTGCGGGTGTCAAGTGATTTTGGGGCACCAGGTCGGCAACTTGCCCCGTCTGAGCGCGTATATTGCCGCATGTCCGAGGTTCGTGCTACCCTGCCCCATTCTCCCCCCGACTACCCGTCCGTGGTTTGGAGATGCGGGCATCGGGTATCGGTCGGGCAACGGGACACGGAATGGCCTCAGTTCCGCTGGTGCACCGACACATCTGGCCAATCAGCCTGGGTACCCGAAACATTCTTGGATTGCGATGGTGCCGCGGCCGTTCTGGGTCATGATTACGACAGCCGCGAACTGCAGGTCCAGGTTGGTGAGCAACTGGAGGCACTGGACGCTGTCGGCGGTTGGGCCTGGTGTCGCAACCGGCTGGGAGAATTTGGCTGGGTGCCGTTGCGTTGTTTGCATTATATTGGAGTAAACGAGTAGGTAATCTAATGGTGTTACGTTTCATGCCTAATCAGCACGTCGCCGTCGGCGCGATTCTGATCGCCACGGCCAAGCCGGAGCAATTGGCGGAGTTCTACGCCGCCGGCCTGGAGACCGAATCCCCGCGCGCGGTCGGCGCTGATCATGTCGGCCTCATGGTCAGTGAAACATTTCTCGGCTTTGAGCGTGTCCCCGTGCAGCCTCGCAATATCGAGGCGGCCGTCACCGCCTGGTTTCGCGTAGCCGATGCCCACCGGACTTATGAGAAGTTCATCGCTCTCGGCGCGGCCATCAAATCGCCGCCGACCCTGCAGCCGTGGGGCGAGACTCTCGCCGAAGTCGTCGATCTCGAAGGCAACGTTATCGGTCTGATGAGTGCGGCCGCGACCGGGACAGCCCCATGATCCGGCAGCATGTGGCAAAATCGCTGGTGCGGTCCGAACTACACTTTCGTTGGCGCGGCGGCGAAATCTCGCGCCTCGAAGCACTTAGCGACGCCGTCTTTGCCTTCGCCGTGACGCTGCTGGTGGTATCGCTCGAAGTCCCGACCTCATTCCACGAGCTGATGGTCTCGATGCACGGTTTCTTTGCCTTTGCCATCTGTTTCGCTTTGCTGCTGATGATCTGGCACTCGCACTACATCTTCTTCCGCCGCTATGGCATTGAGGATACGTACACGACCGTGCTCAACGCGGTTCTGCTCTTTGTCGTGTTGTTCTATATCTATCCACTGAAATTCCTCTTTACCTTTCTTGTCGGCATCATGTTCGGCATCAGTGGCGAGGTGCCTGCCCGGTCGATGATCTCCGGCGCCGACGTGCCGACTCTGATGGTCGTTTATTCGCTTGGCTTCCTGTCAATCTTCGCCGTGATGCTGTTGATGTATTTCCACGCCTATCGCAACCGCGAGCGGCTTGAACTCGACGAGGTCGAGGTGCTCTGCACGCGTACCAGCATCAATATGTACCTGATCTATGTGGGCTTTGCCGTGGTCTCGGTCATTCTGGCTGCGACCGGCAACGCCGTCATGGCGATTGTCGCCGGCTGGATCTATGCGGCCATGGGTCTGGTGCAGTGGATCAACGGCATCATCATGGGTAAGCGCATCCAGCGCGCAATCGCCGCGCGCACAGCAACAAGCGATTGACAACGACCGTGGAAAAGCGCACTATGCGCGCCACGAGTCGTCCGAAATGAATCGCTTGTCACTGTTGCACCTTGCGCTCTACGTCCTGCTTTGCCTGATCTGGGGCACGACCTGGATGGCGATTAAGGTCGGCTTGCGAGATGCTCCGCCCTTCTGGAGCGCGGCGTTGCGCTTCATTATCGCTGTGACCATTCTCCTGGTCATCAACGCCATCCGGCGCAGTGAATATCCGCGCGGCTGGCGTAACAAGCTCCGTGTCGCCTGGCCCGGGCTCTTCACCTACTTTGGCTCTTACGCCTTGACCTACGTTGGGAGCGTCTACATTACCTCGGCGCTTGCTTCGATCCTCTTCGCTGTCATGCCGTTCTTTGTGATGCTCTTGATGGTATTCATGATCAAGGACGAGCGGGTGAGCTGGCGGTCGCTGCTCGGCGTCGGCATCGGTTTCGCCGGCGTCGTCTTGATCTTCGCCGAACCGGTGAGTTACGGCGCAAACGCCCTGCTGGGAATGGTGTTGTTGTTGCTGTCGCCGTTGGCCGCGGCCGTCGGCACCGTTTCGATTCGTGCGTACCTCAAAGACGAACCGGTACTGCCGATGATCACTCTGCAGATGGCGTTGGGCGCGATTCTGCTGACCGCATCGGCCTTTGTCGTCGAGGACTTCACACTTTTCCATCTCACCGGCAACTCGGTCGGTGCCTTGCTGTTCCTGGCGATCTTCGGGTCGGTCATTGCCTTCAGTGGTTATTACTGGCTCCTGCAGCGGATGAGGCTGATTACGATGTCGCTGATTGCGCTGATCACGCCGGCGGTGGCGATGGTCGCGGGCTACCTCTTCCTCGATGAGATCCTGACCCCGACCGACTACTTTGGCGCGGCACTGGTACTCGGCGGCGTTGCGGTCGTTAATCTGCAGGGGAAGAAATAGCGGGTACCGGCTCAGTTGTGCAGGAACTGCTGCAGCGGCAGGTGCGATGCTTCGGTGATCTCGATGCGCGTCCGTTGACCGCAATAACGGCACACCAGCGCGTCCTTCTTAATCACTTCGGCGCAGGACGGACATTTCCTTTCGTCAGCCCGCAACGCCGGAAGGTGTGCTTTGCGGAAGCGTTTCAGTACAGTTTCGACGCGGTGGGCATCGGCGCGCGGCGTTACGCTGATGAACTCAAAGATGGCGTTCTGGCGCGTACCGGCATCGTCCCAGTCGATCACCAGGCAATAGCCGCGCACGGGCCGCGGCCGCGTAATATTGATGCCGAGCGCCTCGAAACTCACATGCTTGGTTGCTGACAGACGCTCCAGCAGCTTCGGTTTTTCTTCGCAGAAGACGTTCAGCACCGCCGCGCGCGGAATCCGCGCCAGTTCCTGGTCGTGCTTGCTGATGAGGATATAGGCGACCTCGTCCACGAGGCATTCGACAAAGTCGATCGGACCACCGAGCCCCGGCATGCCCGCCAGATAGCGTCCCAGCGGTACGCGGGTCGGCTTGGCCAGGTTCACCGGCCGATTGCGAAAGGCCAAAATGATCGCCGTCGCGACGGCCGCGCCGAGTGTCAAGCCCACGAGGAATGAGTGCAAGTCCATTGCGGTTGCCTCCTTTGCTATTGTCGTCGATTGCGCGGAAACCTTGATGGGTAGGTCGTAGTTACCTATTCGTAGAACGTGCCGCCGAGACCGGATCCTGCTTGCCGCTTCTGCCGGTAACGCTCCTGTGCCTCGCGGATCACCCGGACCGCCGTATCACGGTCTTCCCAGCCTTCGACGCCGACCTTTTTCTCTTCGAGATCTTTGTACACTGAAAAGAAGTGTTCAATCTCTTTGAGCAAGTGCGGCGGGACATCTTTGAGGGACTCGATATGATTCCACAGCGGATCGGCGATCGGTACACAAAGAATCTTTTCGTCGATGCCCTTCTCGTCGAACATCTTGAAACAACCGACGGGACGCGCGGCAATGACACAGCCGGGAAAGGTCGGCTCCCACACGAGCACCAGCGCGTCAAGCGGATCCTGGTCCTCTGCCAAGGTGTCCGGAACGAAGCCGTAGTCGGACGGATAGTGCACCGCCGAAAACAGCATGCGGTCGAAGCGGATCACTTTGCGTTCCTTGTCGTACTCGTATTTGTTGCGGCTTCCTTTGGGAATCTCGATCATGACTTCGATAATCATTGTTGCTCCACCCCCCGCGACTTCTCCGCGCCAGCTCTGGTTCCGACGATGCCTGACCGCGATTTGAATCGCCGCAGTGCGGCGATCAATCGATCGATTTCCTCTATAGTATTATAGAAGTTCACCGCCACCCGAACGCCGCCCTCGCGGTACACCAGCAGGAATCCCTCTTCTAACAGGTATTTCTGCAACTGCTGTCCCTGCGGAGAACTGATACTGATAATCTGCGAGCGGTGCTGCGGTGCGAGCGGGCTATTGATGCGGTAGAAGTCGTCGTTGCGGACGAATTCGAGCAGTCGGTCGATCAGCGCCAGGTTGTGTGCGAAGATGTTGGCGACCCCAAGTTCGAGAATGTACTTCAGCGCCGCGCTCATCCCCCACACCTGCAGATACGGATAAGTACCGAGATTGAACCGGCGTGCATCTTCGAAGGGCTCGCGATCGAAGTGCCGCAGGTCGGTGTACTTGAGTTTCCAGTCCACTCCCATCCACCCGGTGGTCTGCGACCGCAGCGGGAGTTTGGCGTTCTTCGAAATGTAGAAGAACCCCGCGCCCAACGGCGACAGCAGCCACTTTTGCGCGCCGGTCGCCAACAGGTCGATCCGGCATTCTTTGATGTCGAGCGGGCATGCGCCGAGTCCCTGGATCGCGTCGACGAGGAAGAATATGCCGCGCTCGCGGCTGAATTCGCCAAGCGCTTTCAAATCGTTGCGAAATCCGTTGTAGTATTGCACGAAGCTGATCGCCAGCAGTTTGGTGCGCGAGCTCGTCAGACGGGCGATCTCAGCGAATGCAGGAAATCCTTCCGGCGTCGGAATGTACTTGATTACGACCCCACGCTGCTGCAGTGCCTGAAAGGGATACGGCAGCGACGGAAATTCGTTGTCCGGCATCAGAATCTCGTCTCCTGCCTGCCAGTCGAGCCCGAGCGCCGCCAGGTTAATGCCCCACGATGTGTTCATCGCGAACTCGATCTCAGACGGATCGGCATTGATCAAGCGTGCTGCGTTTGCGCGGATCGCGTCGAGGTGTTCCTTGGCCTCGTGATCACCGATATTCAGCGTCATCAATCCGCTGAGGTGCTTCTCGATGCTTTCTTTCACGCACCTCAGCAGTGGCGCGTGAGCGGCATTGTTGAAGAAGACCTTCTGATCCAGACCGTAGAAATCGTCGCGTACCCCGGGGTCAATCATCACCCGCACCTCCTAATAGGCGTAAAGATACGTAATCGTGCCCATTGTTACAAGGATTGTCAGGAGGCTCCAGAGGATCTCAAAGGAAGTCAGTGCCGTCGAGAGGCGGTACATATTGTAGGAGCGTACCGTAACGGGCAGCTGCCCGACACCGAAGACGAACAGCCCGATGAAGAAACCGGAGCGATAGCTGGTGAACGGCAGGATTGGATAGAGAGCCGAATACACCACCGCCGGCAACATCACGCAGAAAACGAAGTTGACCAGGAATGAAGACAGGAACTGCACCTCAGCCACGTCATTCATTTGGTAGCGCTTGAGCAGAGCGCGCAGGATCATGCGCCGCACGAATTCCAGCGCGAACAGCAACGCGCCCGCACTCACGATAGCGATTGTCAGTTTTTCGAGGTTCATGATTTAACGGCGTCTATACCCACTTGTGTTTCCAATACCAATCATACGTCTCGCGCAGCGACACTTCCAGCGATTGCAGCGGAGCAAATCCCAGCCGTTGTCGCGCCTTGTCCGACGACGTGGTCCAATACCGGCAGCTCAGCTCCTTCACCTTGTCGACGCTCAGCATCGGCGAGTTACCCAGCTTGCGATCCAGCTTTTCCATCCGCGGTGCGAGCCGGCGCAATAACCAAAGCGGGATACGTAACGGCTGGACCTCCACCTTCATTGCTTCCGCCATCAATCGCTGCGCCTGCCATTGCGACAGTTCATCTTGTGTATTGATGTGGAAGATCTCGCCGACCCCCTCCGGCATCATACCGGAGCGCAGAATACCGTCCACCAAGTCAGCCACGTAGACGATGCTGACAAAGCTCTCGTTCCCGCCGAACTTGAGCATCAGTCCGCTGCGCACGAATTTGAAGAACGTCAAAACTTCGGTGTCACGCGGGCCGAACACCGCCGGCGGCCGCACAATCGTTACCGGTAGTCGCTCGCTCACCGCCAGGACCGCCTCCTCGGCGGCGCGCTTGCTGCGACCGTAGTCCGATACTGGCACGGCTGGATCGTTTTCGCATTTGAGTACGCTGCCGTCGCTCGGTCCACCGGCCGCTTGCGACGAGATCAGCACGAAACGTTTGAGATTCGGGTTATGTTTCAACGCCAAGTCAAGGAGACTTTGAGTTCCGCCGGCGTTGACGCGCATGAATTCGTCCAATGATTCGGCTTTGACCAATCCCGCTGAATGAAAGACGTAATCGACCCTGCCGATTACCTCCGTGAGCGGCGCCGGATCACGCAGATCAGAGACCACGGGTGTGAAATTCAGGTGAGCGATGTGATCGAGTTTGGAGGTTTGCCGCAGAAGCAGATACAGCTCGCAGCCGAGTTCGGCAAGCCGTTCGGCCAAATGGCTGCCGACAAAACCGGTAGCTCCGGTGACCAGGATGCGTGGCGGCGTCGCAAACGACGGGCTAAATTGGCTTGACTTTAATATGGCCATTCTTTACAATTTGCAGCCTGTGTTACCCGGCATGGCGCCAATCTATCAGGCAGAGGGTTGAAAGCAAGCCATATAGTATGGATATCTTCGAAAAGTGCCATAAATTCACCCGCTCAGTCGAGGTGAAAGAAATGGGGGTCTACCCCTACTTTCGTCCGATCTCGACCGCTTCCGATACCGAGGTGGTTATCGGCGGGCAGAAGATGCTGATGATCGGGTCGAATAACTACCTTGGCCTGACGACGCACCCCAAGGTGATCGAGGCTTCGATCGCTGCGACCAAGAAATACGGCTCCGGCTGCACCGGCTCGCGCTTTTTGAACGGCACGCTCGATCTTCACGTCCAGTTGGAAAATGCCCTCGCCGAATTCATGGGCAAGCCCTCCTGCCTGGTCTATTCGACCGGTTTCCAAACCAACCTCGGCACGATTTCGTGTCTGGTCGGCAAAGGCGACTATCTGTTGATGGATCGCTCCGACCACGCCTGCATTGTTGATGGCGCGCGGTTGTCGTTTGGGAAGGTGCTCAAGTACGATCACAACGACATGGACGATCTCCAGCGCGTGCTCGAGAGCTTGCCGTTAGATGTGCCCAAGGCTATCGTCTCCGACGGTGTCTTTTCCATGGAGGGTGACATCGTGCATCTGCCGCGCATGGTCGAACTGGCCGGGCAATACAATGCCCGCCTGCTGATCGACGACGCCCATTCCATCGGCGTGCTCGGTCCGACCGGCGCTGGCACCGCCGAGCATTTCGGATTGGGCGATGAAGTTGATATCACGATGGGCACCTTCTCCAAGTCGTTTGCCTCGATCGGCGGCTTCGTCGTCGGTGATGCGCCGGTGATGGAATTCGTCAAGCATTTCTCGCGCACGATGATCTTCTCCGCCTCGATCCCGCCGGCATCGGCGGCGGCCGTAATGGCGGCGCTGCAGGTGATGAAGGAAGAGCCGGAGCGCAAGGACCGACTCTGGCAGATCACGCGCAAGGTGCATAAGGGCCTGACCGAACTCGGCTTCAACATCGGCACGACTCAGACGCCGATTGTGCCGGTGCATATCGGCGAGATGATCGAATGCTTCACTTTCTGGAAGATGCTGACCGAGGCGGGGATTTTCGCCAACGCCATTATTCCACCCGCGGTCGCGCCGGGGCAATCGTTGATTCGTACCAGCTATACCGCTAATCATACCGACGCGCAAATCGATCGCGTGCTGGACACTTTTGAAAGAATCGGCAAAAAGACGGGCATGATATCGGCCATGGTGTAACACGCCTGGACAGGGTTCACGCTTGGGCAAGAGCGAAGATCTCGAAGTCAGGGAGGTGACCACATCCTCCCAACTCAAAACTTTCATCAAATTCCCATGGAAAGTCTATGCGGACAATCCCAACTGGGTGCCGCCGCTGATTATCGACCGCAAGGACTTCTTCAACAAGCGCAAGAACCCCTTCTACCGGTTTGCTGACGTCAGGCTGCTGCTGGCTTATCGCAACGGCGAGCCGGTCGGCCGCATTGCCACCTGCATCAATCGCTCACACAACGAGTTCCATCAGGAGAAGGTCGGGTTCTTCGGCTTCTTCGAGTGTATCCAGGATTACGATGTTGCCCATCGCCTGCTCAAGGTGGCGATGATCTACCTCAAGAAAGCCGGGATGGAAGTGATGCGCGGGCCCTGCAACTTTTCCACCAACCACGAAGTCGGACTGCTGATCGACGCCTTCGATAAACCGCCAATGGTCATGATGCCCTACAATCCGCCTTACTACGCCGAGTTCTTCGAACGCTTCGGACTCAAGAAGGCGAAGGACCTGTTTGCGTTCCTGATTACCCAGGATGACGTACCGAGCGAACGGATTCAGAAAGTGGTCGAGCGGCTACGCGAGCGGTCCGGCGCCAAGTTCCGCACGCTCAAGATGAACGACTTTGACAATGAGGTGCAGCGCGTCATCAGGATCTACAACGAAGCCTGGGAGAACAACTGGGGTTTCGTGCCGCTGTCGGAGGACGAATTCGTTCATATCGCCAAGGATATGAGGCTGATTCTCAATCCCGAGATGGTGTTGTTTGCCGAGATCGACGGCGAGATGGCGGGCTTTGCGCTGGCGCTGCCGGATGTCAATCAGGTGTTCAAGAAGCTGAACGGGCGGCTATTGCCGTTCGGGATTTTCCGCCTGCTCTGGGATCTGAAGATCCGCAAGAAGGGCAAGATCGACCGGGCGCGCATCTTGACGCTCGGGATTGTCAAGAAGTTCCAGAAGCGGGGCCTGGACAATGTCTTCTACTACGACCTCTTCTACAATGGCATCAAGAACGGTTACTATTCCGGCGAGATGTCGTGGATTCTCGAAGACAACCGCATGATGGTTGCCGCCGCAGAATTGCTCGGCGGCAAGCCGTATAAGACCTACCGCATCTACCAGACGCCGCTGATGACGAATCTGAATTCGCGGGACTGATCTTTTCAACTCCAACATTCAGTTAGACGTAGGGGCGACCCTCGTGGTCGCTCTGCCGGATAACGACTCGACCATCCCGTGCGGGGGCAAGCCCCGCCTCTACGGCATTGACAAGTGACGCGAGGCGCGATTATCTTAGTTGCGATAGGAATTTGAACCGCACCAAGGAGCCCCGCATGTGCATACCATCGAGCTGGAAACGCATCATTGTATTCATCCTTGCCGCCGCGACGCTGCTATTGCCAACTGTTTCAGCAATGGCCGGCGGACTATCGAGCGACCTGATCAAGAAGCTGCAGGCTGACTACGACCAGAATCGCAAGAATCCGGCGGTCTATAATGCCCTTGCGGCGAATGACATCAACGCGCTCGCCATCGACCGCGACAAACTGATCCAGCACAACGCGTTTTTTAACAAGACCATCGAAACCGGCGAGATGACCAATCAAGAGGCCTCGGGGCGCTGCTGGATGTTCGCCGGGTCGAATTTGCTGCGGCCGCAGATCATGAAGAAATACAAGCTGGGCACCTTCAAGCTCTCGACGAATTATTTGTTCTTCTGGGACAAGTTGGAGAAGTCGAACACTTTCCTGGAGATGATTATCGAGCTGGCGGGCCGGCCGATCGATGATCGCGAAGTCGTCATGCTGATGGAAGATCCGTGCGGCGACGGCGGCTGGTGGTCTTACGTCGTTGACCTTGTCACCAAATACGGCGTGGTGCCGGATCAGGCGATGCCCGAGACGTACGCGACCGCGCATACCGGTAATTTGAACACGATTCTCAATCGCAAGTTGCGCGGGGATGCGATGCAATTGCGGGAGATGATTGCTGGCGCCAAACCTCAGGCGGAAGTCACCGCGGCGAAGGAGACGATGCTGCAGGAGGTGTATACGATTCTGGCCCTCAACTTCGGCGTGCCGCCGCAGAAGTTCGTCTGGCGCTACGAGAGCAAGGATTCAGTGCAGGTTCCCCCGCAGGAATTCACGCCGCAGTCGTTCTACGATGAGGTCATTGACACGAAACTTGAAGACATGGTGGCGATTTTCGATCATCCCGGCGTCGAGTACTTCAAATTCTATGAGCTCGATCGCTCGCGCAGTTTCGCCGATCGCACCGACCTGCGCTTCATCAATCTGCCGATCGACAGCCTCAAGCGCTACGCGCTGGCGACGATCCTGGGCGATCAGCCGGTCTATTTCTCCTGCGACATCGGCCAGGACAACTACAATGCCAAGGGCGTGCTGGCACGCGCGATCTTCGATTTCCAGTCGCTCTACGGGTTTGATGTGCGCCTGAGCAAGCGCGAGCGGGTGCTGACGCGCGACAGCTATCCTAATCACTCGATGGTGCTGACCGGCGTCGATACCGTTAACGGAACGGCGAGCAAATGGAAGGTCGAAAACAGCTGGGGTGACAAGCCGGGCGACAAGGGCTGGTGGGCGATGCACGACGATTGGTTCGACGAGTACGTCTACAGCATCATTGTCGACAAGAAGCTGCTGACCAAAGATGTCGTGGCGCTGCTGAAGACAACGCCGACCAAACTGCCCTCGTGGGATCCGATGTGGGCACCGATTCGGCGACTGAAGTGACTGTCAGCGACGGGGATTCTGTCCCGCAAATCTAAAGAATCCGCCGCACAATCGCGCGGCTGGCGGAGGGTTTCTTCACAACGGTATAGCCGGCCTGCTCGAAGGCGCTCAAGAGTCCGGTAAAAGCAAAGACGTCAGGCATCTCACCCTTGCGCGGAATCACCGGGTAGCCCTCGACGATTTTCGCGCCGTGCTTTTTGGCGAACTTGGCGGCGGCATCGAGCAGCGCGGTGGCGACGCCCTGCCGGCGATAGTCCTTTTCGACAAAGAGGCAGACAATCGACCAGACGGGTTGGTCATCGATCGGCTTGAGCGTGCGGGAGCGCTCGAGGCCGGGGAAGTCGGTTCGTGGTCCGACTGAACACCAGCCGACAGCACTCTTGCCGTCAAACGCAAGAATTCCGGGCGCCAGACTGGTCTCGACGAGTTTCTTCAGCGCTTTGCGATTGCCCGCTCCCTTGCCCGTGCGCCACTCGGAGCGTTTGACGCGCCACCACATGCACCAGCAGCCGGCGCAGGCGCCGCGCTCGCCGAAGAGTTCGAGCAACTGCGGCCAGTTCGATCTCGTAGCTGGGCCAAATTTGAGTTTCGTCACTCCTGCGTCCTCGTCAGAGTCATTCTGGATTCCGGCTTTCGCCGGGATGGCGAAAGCAAGATTGCCGCACGCAGTTCCCCACGCAATCACTTTAGCGACTTCATCAATTCCTGGACTGCCCGCACCAATTGCGGGTCGCGGCCGGCAATCAGGTCATCGGGGAGGTTCTCGACGAAGATGTCGGGCTGCCGCGGGAGGCGGTCGGTGTCCTCCATGTCGACGGTGTATGCCCCCATCGACGGACGGCGAATTTGCGTGCCGTCAATCAGGTTATACTGGGACGTCCCGATTACACCGGAGGCCGTCGGCGTTCCGATGATCGGTCCGAGCTTCAAGCGGCGGAATCCTTCGGCGAAAATCTCGGAATTGGAGCCGCTATAGTTGTCGATCAGGAGTGCCATCGGCCGTTCGACGGCTTTGAAGCGCAGCTTGTTTTCCGAGGTCGTCGCAAAGTCGCGGAAGCGGCGTAGGATAAATGGCGTGCGGTCGAGCATGCCGAGCAGGTGCACCGAAATCCAGCCGCCGCCGTTATCCCGCACGTCAATCAGGAGTGCTTCCTTCGATTCGGCGATCGATACGAGTTGTTCTTTGAACAGGTCGAGCGCGGGCTGGTTCATAGCGCGAATGTGCAGATACGCGATGCGGTTGTCCGACAGCGAATCGACCAGACGGCGGCGCGTTTCCACCCAATCGGCGTAGCGGAGGTTTTCCAGTTCGGAGGAGGATACCGGTTTGATTTCGACGAAGCGCGGCTGCGCCGCGGGCGCGTCGGCGATCGAGAGCTTGACACGTTTGCCGACGGCGCCGTTCAGCAGGCGATCAATCCCGGCAGCTCGCGTGAGTGCCGAATCGTCGCAGGCGAGTAGGTATTGACCCGCTCTCAATCCCGCTCTGGCAGCAGGCGAACGCGGGTAGACATACTTAATGCGCAATCGCCCATCGCGGTCGAGTATGCCGGAATCGAATTCGACGCCGAGTTCGCCCGAGCGAATGTTCTCGGCCGGCTTGGGCTCTTTGAGGATCAGATCCAGGTGTGATCCACGCAGTTCGCCCATCAGCTCGAGCATAAGGTTGCGGAACTCCTCATCGGTGCGTACATGCGTTAGTGGAGACTCATACTTGTGGCGCACCGCTGTCCAGTCGATGCCGCGCAAAGTCTGATCGTAGAAATAGTTTTCTAGAAGTCGCCATCCTTCGAGAAACTTCTGGCGATAGGTGGCGAGCTTGTCGAGTTCCAAAGTTGCCTTGACTGTTAGCGATGCGGATTTATTATCCGCAGTGGTGAGCGACTTGATCTTGCCGTCTTCGAGGAAGTACAGCTTCTTTCCGTCGGCTGAGATCGTTAACTGCGATTTGCCCTTGCCGGAAGTCGTCAACTGCTTGAGTTCGGGATCATCCGTGGCGTTGACCGACCAAATCTCCGGTTTCCCGAGAAGTGATGCAACGAAATAGAACCTCTTGCCCTCCGGGTCGAGGATCGACCAGGTACTTGCACCGGAGAGGCTAAACGCTTTGCGCCGCCGCGACTCAATGCGGTCGGGATCGATGCGGGTGGTCTTGACCGAGTCTTTAACTGACTTCGACGTGTCTTTTGCCGGTTTGGCAAAGAAGAGGCTATCGAAGGCCGCTTCGGCGAATTCGACGGGCAGCGGTGACAGGTCGATGCGATAGGTCTGCTCTCCCTGATCCAGGCTCGCCGTGTAGTAGACCGATTTGCCGTCCGCGGAGATGAGCGGTCGGAAGTTGTAGCCGGCAGAGCGCGAGAGATTGATTTGCCTGCCATCGAGATCGACCGCCCAGATATCGGACTCGTAGGTGGGGCCGTTCATTGCGAAGGTGAGCCAACGCGAGTCGGGCGACCAAGCGTACTCCATGGTCGGTTCGAGACCGAAATCGTAGAACGCGCCCTTAACCCAGACGGCTTCGCGGTTAGTGGCCAGATCCAGGCGCACGATCTGGTCGAGGCCGCGATAAAAGGCCAGATACCGGCCGTCGGGCGACGGCAGGGGCTTGAGCTCCGATTCGGTTGAATTGGTGAGTCGCTTCTCGACGCCGGTGACGGCATCAGCGGAGTAAATCTGATACTCGCCGTCGCGGTCGGAGCAATAGTAAAGCGTACGCGAGTCTTTACCCCAGGCTATATGTTGTTCGCGTCCCGACGATCGCGTGATCGGACGGGCCTGATCAGGATCATCGCTCGGCATCACGAAGACTTCACCGTGGACGATGAAGGCAAGCTTCTTGCCGTCCGGTGACAGTGCCAGCCACTCAACCTCGCCGTCGAACGTCTTCTTCTCCACCAAGTTGACATGTTCATCGGCAGCGATGGTGATCGGGATTTGTCTAGTCTCTCTTGTCAGTGGATTCAATGTCCACAGACGGAAGTTCTGCTCAAAGACGAGCAGGGAGCCATCGGGCGTGGCATTGAGCCACTGTACGCCGTCGTCGGTGAAATCGGTAAGCCGCTCCGGGTCGCCGCCGATCAGCGGCAGACGATGAATCTGTGCCCAGGCGTCATCGTAGTTGGCGACGTAGTAGATCATCGCGCGGGCGGCGTCGAGCACCGGCCAAATCTCGTGAGTTGGATGGGTAGTCAGGCGAAAGGTTGAGAACTGAGAATTGGAGCGATCCTGCACATAGACGTCGGAATTGCCGGCGGTCTTGAGATCGCGACGCCACCAGCGGGCCCAGCCGGAACCGGAAGTGAAGACGAGATAGCGACCGTCGGGCGAGATCTTGCCATCGTATTCGCGCTCCATATATCCGCCGGTGAGCTCGACCGGTTCACCGCCGCTGATGCCGAGTTTGAAGATATCGCCCTTGCCGTCGCGATCGGAGAAGAACAGGACGCTGTCACCGTTCGCAAACCAGCCGGTCGCGATATCGTCGCCGGTATGGGAGGTCAACTGCCGCGGCTGGCCGCCCGTAACGGGGATAACAAACACATCGTAGTTGTCGAAGCGTTGCGACGAGAAGAGCAGCCAGCGACCGTCGGGTGAGAAGAAAGGACGAATATCCTCCGCTTCATGGACGGTAATGCGCCGGGCTTCACCGTCGGCGACCGGGGCCGTCCAGATGTCGCCCTGATAGGTGAAGGCCACAGTCTGACCGTCGGGGGACAGCGCCGGATAACGGCAATAGAGCGCTTCGGTTGGTGACGCGCTAACGGTGACAGTTGCGAGTGACACTATCGCAAGACAGAACTTGACGACGAAGGTCATTAGCACACGATTCCTGCTGCAAGGTGTGAGTTCATCAATTATTCATGTTCAGAATAAGCAGATTAAGCGGTGAAGACAAGCGGAACGATGCACCGGCGATGCGTCCCGCGAATCGCCGCTTTGCACCGCGCGCGGTTTCGAGTATCTTGTTCCGACCGCGATCGGCAGGCGACGAACCCAGCGGAGACGACTCGAGGTCCGGCGAGCATTCGGCCCGGGAGTACAACGTGCAGGTGATCCAGCTCTTAGGCTCGACCCTCGGCATTGCCCTGATGTCGGGCGTCAATCTCTATGCTACCGTCCTCACCATCGGACTCGGTACGAGACTCGGATTCATTGATCTCCCGTCACAGCTGTCCGGCTTGGAGGTCCTGTCCAACCCGCTGATACTGATCGTTGCCGGAGTGATGTACGCGGTCGAATTCTTCGTCGACAAGATCCCCTGGCTCGACAGCTTGTGGGATGCAATCCACACGGTGATTCGCCCGGTCGGCGCCGCACTGATTACCGTAGCGGCATTCGCCCAAGTGGATCCGACGCTGCAAGTGCTGGCGGTGCTGCTGAGCGGCGGCGTCTCGCTCACTTCGCATTCCGCCAAGGCCGGCACCAGACTGCTCGCCAACCAAAGCCCCGAGCCAGTGTCGAACATCGCACTCAGTACCGCCGAAGATGCAGCAGTCATCGGCGGTAGTGTGTTCGTCATGAACCACCCGGTGACGGCGCTGGTGATTGTCGGCGTCTTCGTGCTGCTCTTCGCGATTTTCGCGCCGCCGCTGATCCGGGTGCTGAAGTTCGAAGCACTGGCCATCGGGGCGTTGTTGGATGTATGGTTCGGTCTGGAAGAACCCGGCGGATCGACGACGATGACTGTAGCGGTGCCGGAGAAGTTCCGGCCGTACCTGCCGGATCTGCCGCGGACGCCCGCGGAAGGTTTCGTGCTCTCGTGTTTTTCCGGCAGCGGGATGAAGGGTGGGCGCAACCGTGCCGGATTCCTGGGTCTGAACGGCGATGCGCTGTTTTTCGTCAGCAAGCGTTTCCTGACAATACGCAAGCAGACGATCAGGCTGTCTGAGGTGAAAGCAGTGGACTGCCAAACCAAGCTTCTGTATTCACGGCTGGTGCTGCATCTGGCGAAGAAGTCCGTGAGCGTGAGTCTGCTGCGCAATCAACGGGCGGCCGGCGAGAGGGCGGCGGAGTTGATCCGGAGCCGAGTGTCACAATATTCCGAGTCCGATTAACCTGCGATTCAAGAAATCGGGCGGGGAGCGCCGGAGGTGAAAGTCCCCCGCATGGATGATCCGTCGGAAAGGGATTGATTTCGCACACGACGCTGGGTCGGAATTGCAGACGCGACATTCACGGTCACAGCCACTGGGGTGGTGCAGTATCGGTGTTCTCCGCCGCGGCGCGGAAAAAAGGAAAACCCGATCCGGTTCCGGATCGGGTTATGATATTCTCAGCCGTGTGGGGCGTCTATTTCATGAGTGCCTTCATGGTGATCATGAACGAATTGGATTCGATTTCCGCGATTCGAACGTTATTCTCGATTTCATTCACGGTGTCACGGCGAATGGCCAGCGCCAGTTCAAAGTTCTCGGCCGGTTCGTAGGCGACGCCGGCGGTCAGGAAGCGCAGATCGCCCTGGTCGGCCTGCAAACCTTCGGCATTCTTGTTCTTGTCAACCCACTCATACTTGCCGAACACGGAGACGCGCGATAGCCACTTTTCGGAGGTGGCGACGTACATGCGACCGAAGAGCGCGTAACCCTGGGCTTCATCGACGAACTCGTCCTCAGTCCCGTTATTCCAATTAGCGTCGTCCTTGGCAACGAAATACTCGCCAAGGCCGGTGACCCACTTGCGATACTTGAAGACACCTGCTATCTGCATGCGAGTCTTGAGCGTGTTGTCGGAGAAACTGCGGCCACCGGAACCGTCAGCCACATTGGGCTTGCCGGAGTAGTACTGACCCATAAACGCGACTTCGCTCCAATCGGGGCTTTTCGGGAACGGGATCAGTTTGGCAAACATGGCAAAGTCCTTGTACTTGTTCTCTTCCGATGCGGTGTAGCCGGCGCCGTTCATCACCTGCAGTGCCAACACACCCCAAGAACCGGGGCAAGTGCCGATGATCGAAAAGCCAAGGTCGGCGCGCGGCAAATAGCCAAGCTTGTGCAGGGACACTTCGTCCACGTAGCGCAGTCCCCACAGCTTCTCAACCTGATCAATCCAGATCACGTCGTGCATACCGAAGCGAAGATCGAAGTACTTGAACACGGCGTTGGCCTGGACATAGGCGCTGCGAATATGGGCGTCGTAGTTGGTCGTAAACTCCTCGCCGCCGCGCGCAGTGGCTTCGAGAACAAAGTTGGCTTGATACTTCTCGCTGAACTGGTGGTCAACGATGAGCCAACCACGATGGACGTTGAAGTAATTGAAATTCTTACCCTGTCCGTGATCATTCAGATGAAGGAGCCAATGGGCATGAACCTCCCCGCCAAACGTCGTCTCCCCCGCCAGAACCTGAGCACTACCGATGCCAAGAAAGATGGCTAACGCAAGCAGTCCCACGCAGATTCTTTTCATAGCTTCTCCTTGATTTGTCAAAAACAATCCCATTATCCACAGCTACCGTCCGCTGAAGGCGGACATGCGGACGCGACGTCGTTTTCCTCGTCTGACCGCAAAAATCTGAAGCGGCACTTTAATCAAATCGCCTTGGACTGTCAACAGATATTTTCTCCGCACCGCCGGGTGTGCGTACGATATGGAGCGCCAAGTCGATTTATTCATCCTCTTCGCGGACAAAAGTTTGTCCATGTTACCGCCAGGAGTCAATGCGGACAAGCTCATAGTCGTTTACACCAGGCCGTGACCTGCTCAGCCAGGTACGCAGCGATCAATTCATGGCCGCGAAACGTCGGGTGGCAGTGGTCGATGAAGTATTCATTTTCCGGCAGATCGCGCAACAGCGAGTCGATATCGGCCAGTGGCAAGGTGCGGTCGCGACAGAAATCGCGATAGTTCTGGGTGTAACGCGGTTTGATTCGCAGCGAGTAGTCGTCGAGTTCCTTGGCGCGACGCAGGTGCTCGCGGGCGCGCGGCCGATCAGAGTGATAAAGTGCGATGCCGAGATTGTAATGCGGAATCGGATTGAGCGAATCGAGAGCGATAGCGTGCTCAAAGTCCGTTGCGGCCGGCAGTTTGTTCCGCCAATTGACAACTCCGAGGTTGTTCCAGGCGCGGGGATCACTGGACTCACTCGCAAGCCCAATCTCTGCCGTGTCGAGCGCGACCTCGCCGAGCCGGTAAACCTGCTCGGTCCACTGATCGCTGCGGCCGGGCAAGAGCAACGTATCAAGACAGAGTGCCCATGAGTTTGCCAGACGCGTCTGTAGCTCTTCGGCCATGACCAGGCGGCCTTCGGCGTCCTGGCCGCGAGCGAATATCTTGAACTGGATACCGGGCGGCCAGAGATCCGGCGTGGCCGGTACGCAGACTATGAACCCGGACTGGTGTTGGGCACACCAATCAGCAATGACGGTGAGATTTTCGAGGTTCTCCCCGGGGGACTCGCGCGGTTTGAGGGTATTGCTCTCTGGCGACTCTGACTTGACGTGGAACAGAATGCCTTTCAGCAGTTGGTACGAATAAAAGTGGCCGAGGAATCGATTCAGCCAGCCGGAGTAGCGGGTCTGCTCATAGAGCTCGCGATCAGAGAGGAAGCCGTTGATCGAAGGATCGTTGTTGCCCACGTAAGCGATCACCAGATCGGGCTGCAGATGTTCGCCAAGACGTTCGAGTTGACGGCGACATTGCCAACTCGAATAACCAGCGACGGCAGTATTGACCACGGTCACCGGCTGCTCGGGAAGTTCGCGGCGCAGGATTGTCTCCAATTGCCGCACGAAGGATGATTCGGTGTTCGGCAGTCCCAGCCCGAGCGGCGTGGAATCGCCGAGGAACACGATGCGCAGTTCACCGGCGGCTTTGGGGGTGATCTCCGGCCCCGCCAGACCGTCGGAGTTGACAGTGATGAACTGGCTGCGATAGTTCGGCTTGAGTTTCCAGAACAATTCCTCGTCCGGCTCATGCATCCCCATGAAGTTGTTGAACAGGTGCATCTGCCAGAGCCGGAATTCGTAATTGACATCTTCGCGGCGAGAAAGGTAGTCGATCGAGAGGTTGACCGCGAAACGGAGAATGACCTCGATGACGAGGATCAACAAGGCAACGGCAACGAATCCAAAGAGCCAGTTGCGACGCGCCGGTGCGGACATGATCAGTAGTTCTCCGCGAGAGAGATCTCGCCGGAGCCCAGGGTCATCGTCTTGCCGTTGACTTCGACGACCAGCATGCCGTTGTCGTCGATGTCAACAGCGCGCCCCAGCCGGTGACTGCCGTTGATCTGGAAAGAGACTGGCTTGCCGAGAACGGAAGAGTAACGCCGGATCGATTTGATGGCGTCTTTGAGGCCGCATCGTACAAAGCGCAGATAGTTGATCTCAAAGCGGCTCAGAACCAATTGCAGTAATCTGATGCGATGAATTGGTGTCCCGACGCACTGTCGCAGCGAGCCGGCTTTGTCGCGCAGCGCCGGCGGAAAATCGGCGGCTTCATGATTGACGTTGATGCCGATGCCGACGACGACATAGCGCACGCGGTCGAGTTCCGCCGCCAGTTCGGTGAGCACGCCGGCCACTTTGTGGCCATCGCAAAGCACGTCGTTTGGCCACTTGAGTTGTGCCTTCAACTTTGAGCTTGCGCGAATGGCCTCGACGATCGCGAGGGCGGCGATCAGCGAGATTCCCGGCGCCTGCGCCGGCGGAATCGGCGGGCGCAGGATCAACGAGAAATACAGTCCGCAGCCGGCCGGTGAGTGCCAGGTGCGGCCCAGGCGGCCTTTGCCGGCGGTCTGCCGCTCGGCGATAATCAGTGTACCTTCCGGCTCGCCTCGCTCGGCATACTTGTGCGCCAGCGTATTGGTCGAGCCGACCCGGTCGAGACTGTAGATGCTCTGGGCAATTAGGCGTGCTTCGAGACCATGCTCGATTTCGTGCGGGAAGAGCACGTCCGGTGACATTCCGTACCGCACTCCGCCTTCGGCATTACTAAGCAACCCGTAGCCCCAGTTCCCGAGTTCTTTGAGGGCGCGCGCGATCAGTTGCGGCGGCTGGTTCGTGCTGTCGGCGAGTTGTCGGATCGAGAGATATGAGCGGGGATGCGAACGCAACTCATTGAGAACGTCAATCTGCAATTGGGTGATGTCGTACGCCACAACAGCAGTATAACTAATTCCCGCGGCGATTGCACCCGGTGTGCTACAGTTTCAGAAATGCCGCCAGTTCGCGACGGAAGATTTCCGGCTTCTCCAAATGAATCATGTGCCCGCAATCGGGGATCTCGAAGAGCGTGCCGTTGCTCAGGCGGGCGTTGAAGAGTTTGGCCAGCGGCAGGAAATCAAGATCATCGCGACCACAGAGCAGCAGCACTGGCATGGTCAGATTGTCGAGCAGCTTCATGTCGCTTTCGTCAATGTAGCGTCCCGCCTGCTGGTCGAGCCAGAGCTTGCCGGGAAATTCTGCCAGCGTCGTCTTGAAGACCGCCCACTCCGGCGATTGACGGTCAAGTTTGCTGAAAAGGCGGAACTGCTCCCACTGGATGCGTGCTTGATCAACATCAATTTGCCGCGCCGTGCGATAGACATTCGGCCAGTCGGTGTAGTCCTTGTAGCCGACGATATGCGGCGCGGCTAGTGCCAACGCCTTGACGTGCTCCGGCGCTTCGATGGCATACTTGACGGCGATGGCCCCGCCAAGCGAGTGTGCGACGATCGTGGTTCTCTTGAAGCCAAGTCCGTTGAGCAGCAGCTTGAGATCATTGACGTGATCACGGTAGGAATAGCCGGTCGTCGGCGCCGAACTCTGTCCGTGGCCCCGCAGATCGTAGGTAATCACCGTGAAGCGCTTGCTTAAGTACCGCGGTAGATCCATCCAATAGCGACTGTCAGTGGCGATGCCATGGATCAAGACCAGCGGTTCACCCTGGCCGAGCGTCTCGTAATGAAGCTGCAGATTTTCGGTTTCCAGAAGCGGCATACGGTTATCCTTGGCGCACCACGCGGCGTTCGAGATGGCCGCCGATGCGGGCGAGTACTTCATAGTTGATGGTGTTAGTCCAGCCGGCGATATCTTCGGCGCGGATGACTTCGTCGCCGGAACGTCCGATCAAAACGACTTCGGTCTCGAGCGTGACAGCGGGAATATCGGTGACATCGACCATGAAGATGTCCATGCAAATACGGCCGCGCACCGGCGCCCGCATGCCGTTGACGAGTACATAGCCGATATTCGAGACGCCGCGATCGTAGCCGTCGAAGTAGCCGATAGGCAGGACCGCGATCTTGAGATTGGCGGTGGCGCGGTAGGTCGTGCCGTAACCGATATACTCGCCTTTGTGCACATCCTTGATCTGCCCGATCAGCGTTTTCCAAGTGAGCACCGGCTTGAGCAGGCTGTTTTCGCCGCCTTTGAGGCGAAACGAGAGATAGGTCTCTTTCGACGGCCACAGCCCGTACAAAGCGATGCCGACCCGGGCAAGGTTGAAGTGCGTGTGCGGGAAAAGCAGCGAGGCCGCCGAGGAAGCTGTATGGCAATATTGCGGCTTCAGTCCGGCGGCTTCGACCTGCGCTCGCATCGCCGCATAGCGCTGGAACTGGGCGTCGGCAAACGTGTGGTCGGTAGTGTCCTCAATGTTGGCGAAGTGCATCGACAGACCGGCCAGCTTGAGTTGCGGATTGGCCTTGAACTGGTCGAGAATCCCTGGCAACTGGTCCGCCGTGACCCCCTGCCGGTTAGTGCCGGTTTCAAGCTTGAGGTGGCACTTGGCCGGATGTTGCACTGAGGCTGCGCTCTCAAGTTGAGTGAGCGTGTCGAGGTTGTAGACAACAAAGTCGAGACCGTTTTCAACCGCGGTCTTCAGATCGGCGGCAGGCACGTAGCCGAGGATGAGAAGTGGCGATTTGATTCCGCCGGAGCGCAGCAACAGCGCCTCAGCCAGGTTATGTACGGCCAGAAACGGAAACGGCTTCGGCTCGAGCAGCCGCGCGATTTCCAGATAACCGTGGCCATAGGCGTTGGCCTTGATTACGGGCACCATTTGGCAGCCGGGTGCCAGATTGTTCTGGATAGCGTTGATATTGTGCTCGAGCGCGGTTGCGTCGAGTTCCAGCCAGCTTAAAGCGGACGCTTTCATCGCCGCTCATGGTAGGCACCGGCGTGCGACGAGTCAACAACAAAGGCGGATCATTGCTTTTGGTTGACACAGTTTGAGCTTCTGCGTAACCTCACGGCGTGGACCTCACACCCGAATACCTGATCGATCTGGTTGATCGCGCCTTGACAGAAGATGTTGATTCCGGTGATGTCACGACGGGCAGCATTGTCGCGCCAGAAGCGCACGCCAAAGCCGTGATTGTCGCCAAGGCCGACGGCGTGCTTTCGGGACTGGATCTGGCGGCGCTGGTATTCTACCAGCTTGATCACGAATCGGAGTTTCTTACCGATCGCAAAGAAGGGTCGCCGGTGACAGCGGGCGAACACCTGGTCGAGATCACCGGAAAGCAGGCGGCGCTGCTCACCGGTGAACGGACGGCGCTCAATTTCCTCATGCACTGCTCCGGCATCGCAACCATTACCGCCAAATTCGTATCCGAGGTCCGGCACACATCCTGCAAGGTCATCGACACTCGCAAGACCTCCCCCGGCTTGCGCCTGATTGAAAAACGCGCGGTTGTTTCCGGCGGCGGCGCCAATCACCGGATCGGTTTGTTCGACATGATATTGATTAAGGACAATCACATTGCCGCCGCCGGTTCAATTACCCGCGCCGTTGAACGTGCACAGCTCCGGAATCGCGGGACCGACGGCCGGGCGCTGACGGTCGAAGTCGAAACGCAAAATCTCGAACAGGTGCACGAAGCGGTGCGGTTACCGATCGACCGAATCATGCTCGACAACTTCCCGGTCGAGCGCGCGGCCGAGGCGGTGCAGGTGATTCGCGAACTGAATCCCGACCTGGAAATCGAGGCTTCCGGCAACATGTCGCTGGCGACGGTGCGTGCCTATGCCGAAACCGGCGTCGATTTCATCTCGGTCGGACAGATCACCCACTCGGCGCCCTGGTTGGACCTCTCGATGGAATTCCTCAGCGACTGATTTTCGTACTTCCTGAACAACCCTGAACTCGTATCAACAGTAGTCACACTGATTCGGAGGAGGCTCGTGGTGATTGCTCTCACGCCGTGGATTGAACGCAAATTCAGCTTCGATTTTCCGCTCAGTCACTTCCCGCTTTTGCTCGAGCGCCTGCGGGGTGCCGCGCCACGACTGGAAGACATTACCCGCGGGCTGACACCTCAAATCTTGACACGGCGGCTCGATGACACATGGTCGATTCAGGAGCAGGTGGGGCATCTGCTCGATTTGGACGAACTGCATGAAGCGCGAATTGACGATTACCGTGCCGACCGGCGCGAGTTGCGGCCGGCGGACTTATCCAACGCTCGGACGACAGCGGCCAATCACAATGCCGCCATCCTGAGCGATCTTCTGGCGCGTTTCCGGCAGCAGCGGGCGGCGTTCGTGCGACAACTGGAGACTGCGGATGAAGCGCTGGTTGGTCGCAATGCGTTGCATCCGCGCCTGCAGCAGCCGATGCGACTGGTGGACATGATATACTTCGTTGCCGAGCACGATGATCACCACATCGCGAAAATCCGCGAACTCATCACGCGTCAAACGTAGTTGCAGGCTATCATCGGCCGCCCCAGGTCAGCGCCGCTCCGCAGGATCACGCACGAACGGCCCGATTTTGCTTAGAGCTTCTTTGCCACAAGATCGACCACGCCGTGCCAATGACCGGGGCCGTGGGAAGTGTCGTAATAGTCATATTCGGCGTAATGGATCGTCCGCAATCGCAGGGGCGCGCTCGAGCACATCTGAATCAATTCGCCATAGTCATAAAGCGAATACACACGGCCATTGGCGTCACGAAAGACCCCCGGCGCAATCTCCTGCGAGCTCTTCTTGTGCGCCTGAAAGTGTGGATCGTCGATCGAGAACGTCTCACACAAGAACAGCCCCCCCTTCTTCAAACCAGCCGCGATCGACTCGATCAACGCGCGCGAGTCATCCTTGGTGAAGAACTGCAACAAGTTGATCGCGGTGATCAGACCGTAGCGGTTCTTGGCGATTTTGAACTGGCGGGCATCTCCGGTCACGGCCTTGAGCGGCAGTCGATGTTTGGCCGACAGCTGCATGCATTTCTCGACGCCGGCTGGAGCGGCTTCGATCCCGGTAACGTCGAAACCCTGCTTGGCAAGGTATAGCGCGTCGCGTCCTTCGCCCATGCCGAGATCGAGGGCATTGCCAACCGGGGCCAGCTCAGCGAATTTCTTGACAAGATCCGATGGCGCCGCCCCCCAGTACAGCTTTTGATTGCGATAGATTTCATCGTAGTTTTTCATGTGCGGGGCAATTTAGACAATCGCCAACGTGAACGCAATCGCGTCATTGGCGGTTAATCAATTCGTTCGATTGCCGACAGTGCAGATGACGGTCTGCTTGGCGTATTGCGTTAGGAGTACCGCTGTCTCAGTCTGTGGCCACACGAGGACGTTACCCGGCCGACAGGTGATGCCGGTCAATCGCGGGCGGCCAGGAAGAGCCCGATCGAGGAGCACGTGAAGAACAAACCGAAACGAGTGCCGCAGCCTCCGGCAACGATAAGCAAGCGTATTCTCTTCCACTTTCACACTCGGCATTCGGTTGACTCGAATCTGGCGCCGCGGGACATCATCGCCTTCGCGGCGGCTAACGGCATCCAGGTGCTGTTACCGACCGACCATCACACGATCCGCGGCGCGCGTGAAATCCGCGAACTGGGTGCAGCGCACGGGATTGAGACCATCATCGGCGCCGAGTTCTCCACCGACCACGGGGACATCATCGGTCTGTTCATTGAAGAAGACATCTTTACGCGTAATGCGAACGAAGTGATCGAAGAGATTCACGCCCAGGGCGGGCTGGCCATCCTGCCGCATCCGTACCGCCACCACCATTTGACCGACCAGGTGCTGGATAGCGTCGACGGGATCGAGGTCTTTAACGCGCGACTGGCGGAACAGCTGAATCGGCTGGCCGGCGAATTGGCGGCTTTGCTCAGGAAGCCGGCTTTCTACGGCGCCGATGCCCATCTGCTTCCGGAACTAAGTTTGGTGCAGACGGAAGTGGAAATACGCGGAGGCGAGCCGCTCCGAGCCGCCATAGCGCGTGGGTTGCATCCGGTGCAACTGCAGTCAACGCGACCGGCACACATTTATCGCTCCAAGATGATTGCCTCAGCACGGCGGCGGACTCCGATGCGTTACTTGAAGTCGCTCAGCAAAATGCTGCTGTGCCAGATCCGCGATCGCCGGCACTGAGTTGCCGCCTAAACTTTTTCGTTGACTTGCCGTAGAGAGGGATGTAGTCTGTAATAGCAATGGCGGGTCGAGTGCCCGACAGAAAGGAGATTGCACGATGACGAAGATTGCCGGAGAGGGGAAAACGCGGGCTTAATTAACTCACCTAAATGCGCTGACAACAGCGCGCCGGACGTCGTGCAGTTTTCCGCAGACATTTGGGTGTCTGCGATTTTTTTTGTTGGACAGGAGACAATCAGCCATGACTGGCGAAATATCCAAACGCAAGCTCAAAGGAATTACCAAGGCGCTCAGCCGAGACTACCTCGCGGAAAAAGAGCGCCGCAAACAACTGCGCCGCGATAAAGCCAACCGTCCGAAGACGGGCAGGCACAAATCACGGCAGCAAGAGATCGAGGAATTGGTCGAGCACGAACTCGAACTGGAAGGGGGCGGCGATGACGTCGAGCAATGACCGCGGCACCGGCGGGATGACCGGTCGGGTGATTCGCGCCTTCGGCAAGACCTTCGTTGTGCTCGCCGAGGGCCGCGAATACCTCTGCGAGGTGCTGGCGCGCGTGAAGCAGGACAAGCATGAGACACCGGTGGCGGTGGGCGATATCGTTAATTTCCACCTGGTCAGCGACGCCGCCGGCGCGATCGAAGCGGTGCAGCCGCGGCGGTCGAAGTTCTCGCGGCCGCGCGTCGGGCTGGAGGCAAGCGAGCAAGTGATCGTCGCCAATATCGATCAGATGGTGATCGTCGTCAGCGCTGCGCAACCGCCGTTCAAGCAGCATCTGATTGATCGCTTTTCCGTGGCGGCCTTCAAAGGCGGGTTGCGACCGGTAGTGGTGATTAACAAGATCGACTTGGAACACAAGGTCGATCTCTCACGTATGAAAACCATCTATCGGAGTGTGGGTATGCCGCTGGTGACAACCTCGTGCGTTGACAATCTCGGGGCTGAAGAGCTGCGAACACTGCTTGCCGATCGCGAGTCTATCTTCGTGGGACACTCGGGCACCGGCAAGTCATCGCTGCTCAATCTAATTCAACCGGGACTTAAGATTCGCACCGGCGAAGTGTCGCGCGCAACGAATAAAGGCATCCACACCACGACTAACGTGGAGTTGTATCCGTTGAATGGAGGCGGCTTTGTGGCGGACACACCGGGACTGAAGATCTTGGGAATCTGGGACTTGGAGCGCGAGGAATTGCAGGCACATTTTCCTGAATTTTCTGCGCTGAGCGATCGCTGTCGGTTTCGGCGCTGCTCGCACCTCCACGAACCGGAATGTGCTGTGCAACAGGCGGTTACTGAAGGTGTGATTTTTCCGGAGCGGTACGCCAGTTACCGGCAGATCTATGAGAGCCTGCCGCGATAATAAATTCCGATGTCCAAGCGATTAACACGAAAGCGGATATAACATTCGCGAACTTTTCTAAAGTTTTTGTTGATTGAAACTCCGCTGCTGCGGAAATATAGCACAGTCTGCCGACCGCAGACGATGCTTTTGGTTTATTTGCGGAGGAAAGTGACAGTTTTAAACCCGGTCAGCCAGAGTCGGCTGGAGTCGGCTATTGTGTCGACGCAGTCGCAGGCGCTCAGAGTTTGCATCGCGCTGGAAGGGGCGAGGGGACGTCGCAGCCGAATTCCGCACGGCGACGTAGTTTCATTTTCCGGCAGTCGGATGTTTTCAATTGCAGCGAATCGGGGTCGCAGGACCGAAAATTTCCTCCGGCGCTGTAAAATTTTGAAACAGGTTGCCGATAGAAGCAAGGTCGAAACGCGATGCACTTGCGGGGCCCCGACGACACCAAACTTGGACGCGCAGTCGCGCAAAAATCGATGGTGTCAAACTCTGGTAAGTGAAAGTGAAGCAAAGTTTTTTCTTGACAGTCCTGGTCAAAGGAAGTACGTTGACCCGAAATTTTTCGGAGCAGATTATGAACGTGCAAAAATTCACTTGCTCGCGTTCAGAAATTTGCTTAATTGCCGGACTTACTCGGGCGGGGGAGGTCTTTCCCCTGATTTCCAGACTAGCGCACGGTTAAGAAAGGCAGAAAGCCGTAAGCAAGGTCTCAAGCAAACATTAGCACTGCGAACCAAAGCCTCAGGGAAAAGAGACTCTTGGGATTTTTTCTTTTCCCGGCTGACAGGGAAGAAAGCGATTTTCGAAATGAATGGGATGCAAGCGAACGTGGGCGGAAGGGGGGATGATCATATTGCATGATCAGCTAACGGTGGAATCAAGACGAATTGCAATAAACTGTCAAATTTTAAGAGTAAGGAGTCTGTTCATGGAGGATCTGAGCCCTCGCGGTGAGGATTGGAAAGGAGGGTATTGAAGCTGATGCGATTCAATGCCGAAAACAATGTGAATTGGAAAACGGATAAACAACGAGAAGCAAAGGATTGTCGAATGAAATCTGTTCGAAATCTGTTTGTGCTGACAGTTGTTCTGACCTTGGTGCTCGGCCTGGCCGCAAATTCCGCATTTGCCCTACGGACGTTCAAAGTCGTGGATTCGACCACGACATCGGTGACTGTAGGCGCTAGTGCTACTGGTGTCACGCTCCTCACGGGAGTAGTTGACAGCCTTGGGGCCGCCGACACTCTGGTGGCGATACGGCTGAAAAGCTGCATCCAGTCAGAATTTGCTGTCAACAGCCTCATCGTCTATAAGAAGACGGGAGCTACAGAGACGGCGGTCGCGACCGTTCCAATCGCCACCTCATTCGAGGAAGACAGCTTACTGTACATTACCGGGCTGTCCACGGCGGTTGTGAACGCGGACACGCTCATCTTTCGCGTGAACATTAACACCGCCCAGGCACTGGCCAATGCCGTTGACTACCACGGCACGGGTCTGAGTCTGACGGTTTTACCGGACGGTATCGACGTCAGAGATGACGACAGCCTGTCCAGCATGGTCAATCTCCTCTGGGACGGCAGTCTTGGCACCGGTGGATATGCTCACAACTGGACCTTCGATCCGGTCAATTGCACCGGACCGTTTGAGGCAGTTTTTGACCTGGAAGGACCTGACTTCACCTTCAACATTATTCACCTTGAAGCCACCGACTGTGGTCCGGAAGTCTTCAGCATTGGCGACCAGTTGGTGCTTCAAATCTACAGTGTCAGTGAAGAAGTCGATACCACCGACGTGACGGTCGATCTTTCGGCGTTCGATATGAGTGCCGATCACAATGTGCCGTTCGTTTCCGGTGCCGGCTACTGGCTCGACACTGTAACGGTCGATGAAGGGACTTTGGAGGCCATTCCGCCGTTTGTTGTGACGGCTGAAATGACCGACATCTACGACAACTCCTCGACTCAACAAATCGCTTACAACACACAGTTGATCGACAATACCTACCCGGTCATCGACTCGGCGAAGTTTGCCATCTGGCAGAACGTCGTCGGCCCGGCCGACAACGCCGCTATCGGCGATTGGTTGGTGTTGTGGGTCTACACGGCCTCCAGCGGCTTCTTCGAAGTCGCTAATGTTGCGGCCGACATTTCGCGCTTCGTTGACGGCGCCACGGCCGAGGACTTGACGGAAGTCACGACCGGTATGGGCGTCTGGCGGTTGGTCTTTGAACTGACCGACAGCAAGGCTCTCGACCTGCCGGAAGGCGCGGATTCGTCCAAGGTTGCTGTGTTTACAGTGACCGACAACGGCTGCAACTCGGTCGTTGACACGATCGACTTCCTGCCGGCCGTCGACCTCGAAGGCCCGGCGTATTCCGACGTCGAGTACATCACGCTGGCTGACAACGACCTCACCGGCTGCACCAACCTTGGTGACGAAGTCCGGGTCGAGCTCGATGTCACCGGCACCGACGACATCGTCGCTGTTTGGGCTGACTTCTTCGGCGGCGGTCTGGGTGGTGCTACCAACCAGGCTTTGACCGATGAAGGTAGCGACATTTGGGGTCTCGATTGGACCGTCGGTATTGCCGATGATCCGAGCGACGATCCGCCGAGCTTGCAGGCGAAAGACGCCAACAGCCAACCGGTTGATGCGAATTACTACGTTTGGATCTACTTTGAGGACGATGCCGGAAATATTGACAGCGTCCAGACCAATGACCTGCTGAATACCGCCGCTACGGCGAATGTTCCGCTGGATACCCGCCGTCCGACGCCGATCGTGCAGGACGACGTGGATGTCATCCTGATGCCGGGTGGCGAGCTGGCCCTCCGCTGGCCGAGAAGCTTCCCGTCACAGGCAGGCGATGCCAATCAGTTCTATATCTACGTCGACTCTGTCGGCGCCGATATCGACTACGACAATGTCTTCGGTACGACCTTCAACAACGAGTTCGGCGACCCGACTTACAACTTCTGGTACTCGGGCCCGCTGACTCATGGTACGACCTATCGTTTTTCGATTCGGACTCGTGACGACTGCGGCAACTATGAGTTCAACCAGTCGATCTACGAAGGTATTCCGGATGCGCAAGCCCCGACGGCGTGCGTGGTCTTCCCGAATACCGGCGGCAATTACGGTCCGAACAACACGCTGACCATCACCGCCGTTTCGCCCGACGCCGACATTTTGAACGGCGCGGCCTATGCCGTTTACCGGCTGAAGGATCAGGGCGACGGCAATCCGGGTCCGTGGTACAACTACCCGATCTCGGATGCGATGGATCAGGACGGTCAGACCTTCCAGTACACCATCGATCTGGGTACGGATGAGAACACCGCCGGCACCTACGAACTTCTGATCATCGGCGTGGATGAGGTCGGCAACGAACTCAGCCTCGAGGATGCGGAAGCGGCTTGCGGTTACTTCGAATTCACCTGGAATCCGATTGAGCTGGTGTGCGATGTGGCCACGATCAACGGCGCGTTTGCGCCACAGACACCGTGCGGTTTCAATGTTACGCGCGATGATCTGAACGAAGCGGTGGTCACGATCGTGAACCCGGATGCCGGCAATTTCTACACCGTCGATGTCTGGGTGCAGTACGACAATGTGCAAACGCGCATTGAGTATGTTGAAGGCGCCGCGCTGCCGTACACGTTCAATTTCTCGGCCCTCGATTGGCCGAAGACCGTGGGCGGCCCGCTGAGCAACGTGATGTGGGTGGAAATCACCGACGAGCGCAGCGGCAACTACTGCGAGACCAGCGTGAATCTTTGCGTGCCGGATCTGATTTCTCCGGCGGCGATGATCACCTATCCGGATGCTTATCAGTGCATTCCGATCGTTCGTCCGGCGGGCGAAGAGGTCGGTATCACTGTCGAAATCAATGACAATGCGTATGACGGCGACGACGCCGTTCGCGCGGAAGTGTTCTACTCGTTGGACGGCACCGTGCCGGGCACGAAGATCGGTGAAGAAGTGTTCGGAGGCGAATCCTACACCACGATCTACTGGGACAACTCCGCGATGAGCGAAGGTTATGTCTGGTTGTACGCGATCGTTTGGGATCAGGTCAACAACTCCTACCAGACGCCGCTCGTGCGTGTGTGCCTTGACGGCACGGCGCCGGAGATGACCCTGTCCATCAAGGATCAGGACATCTATGGATGCGCTGGTCAGGAAGTGAAGTGGCGCGTCGGAAGCAACCTTGCAACGGTTGATCTGGTCGCCGAACTGACCAATCTCGACGGCATCGACATCACCGATGTCATCTTCTTCTACCAGCGGGCAGGCGATCCGGAAATCGTCGATATTCGCGATTTCTGGAGCTGGATTGGCCGCGGTAATCCCGCTAACAACAATTCGATCTGGACCCGCACCTGGGATATCAGCGGCCTCGATTGCGGTTACGACTATCGGATCCGCGTCGCGGTGCGCGATGCCGCCGGCAACACCATGCTCGACATGGATGGCGATGGCTACTTCGACGATTACACGTTCGACGATGCCATGGCTATGGGCGCCGGCATGATCATGTTCAAGGATTGCGGTGCTCCGGATCCGGCCATCTCCCTGTTTGAGACGACGGGCGACGAAACCCGCACTTGGACCAACCCGTCCGGCGAGCTGAACGGCTCGGGCGACGTGTTTGCCAAGATGGGTGAAACGATCCGTGTCCAGACGATTACGATTCCGGAAGACGACACCTGCGAAGTTGAGAAGGTTGACTACTTCTTGTGCGGTACCTACGTCGGTACCGGCACGGATGCCACCGCTTGGTGGGAATTCTCCTTCGATCCGTTCGCCATGGGTGTCCTGGATGCCGAAGATGTGGCCAACGACTATTATGACTGCGAGCTGGAAGCCCGCATGTATGATAAGCTCGGCCAGTACTCTTCGGACTACATTGACGTCTACTTCCTCGACACGACTCCGGCCAACATCCTGATCACCGATCCGGGTGCCGGCTCCTATGTCTGCGGCGAAGTGGAACTCAACCTCGGTATCTTCAACGGTCATGATCTCAAGAAGGTGACTTGGTACTACTGGCCGGCGGCCGGCGGTCCGAAGGTGAAGATTGACGAGGTGACGTATGAGCCGTTCCTGCCGAAGCCGACGTCGTCCCCGTACTGGGGCGCGATTTGGAATATCGCGCTGAACAACCCGCCGAACGGTGACTACTACATCGGCGCCGAGTTGTGCGATATCGCCGATAACCTGACCGATCCGGAAGATGGTGCGATTCTGGTGCACGTAAACTGCAACCAGCCGAGCATCGTTCTTACCGAACCGGCCAACGGCGGCTTCTTCTGCAACGGCGAGTACTTCTGTGCCACCGTTAATCAGAACAGCGGCGCACCGGTTGAGTACGTCCAGTTCCAGTACAAGCCTTTCTGGTCGGATGATTGGTCCAATTTCTACCAGAATCCGGACCTTGAAGCGCCGTGGTGTATGGAACTTGCGACATACGACGGTTTCGGTAGCGAAGGCTTCTACCAGTTCCGCGCTTACGTCGAAAACGAAGCGGGACAGGATGCCTACTCCGAGCCGATTACGCTGTTCTATGACGAGACCTCTCCGGATGCTCGTGCCGTCACGCTTTCCGACGGCGTTAACACCTACGATGTTGAGCAGTACAACGATCCGTATCCGGCCTTCAAGAAGGGCACGCAGAAGCTGACCTTCACGTTCCGCGCTCGGGATAACGCTTCCGAGTGGGGTCCGTCGCCGATCTACAACTCAGGTATTGGTCAAATCTGCGCCGATCAAGTCTGCACGCCGATTACGACCGACGATGAAGGTTACTTCTCGATCGATTGGGATATCAGCGGCTTGAGCGCCGGTGAATACCAGTACAATTTCCAGGTCTACGATGCGGTTGGCTGCAACTACAGCAGCGTCACGGTCTACTTCGAGATTTACGAAGGCGATCCGACGCTGGCGCTGGTTGCCGGCTGCTGGCGCGGCAAGGTGTTCGGTGTGACCGAATACGGTTCGAGCGTGGTCTTCCAGTATCGCCAGGGTGGCGGTGCGTGGGTGACTATGGGTATTGCGGAACAGCAGAACTCTGAATACCTGCTGAATCCGGACGGCAGCTACACGCCGAGACAGTGGTCGATTTACACCACTGATTGGGCGCCGGCTGACGGTAACTATGATCTGAGAATGCTGGCTGACAACGGCAACGGCTACGATGAGTCGCTGTCGCCGATCCTGTCGGTGAGCGTTACGAACGGAATGTGCACGGCAACCAGCAACCCGGCCAACTTCGGCCCGGGCAGCATCGAGCGTAATCTCGAAAATGATTGCGACAACCTTGAAGGTTTGGCGACCCTGCCGTCGACCTACGGTATGCCGTGGGCGATCGCGGTGTCGTACAACATTCCGGGCGAATTCTTCGAATACGACCTCGTCGGCTTCCACGCGTTGAACCAGCAGGGTGGCGTGGACCGCTACTCCGGCTCGTTCTACTTCGACGCGCTGGTTGACGACGGTTTTGGCGAAGGCCACGTCTACTTCATGGACTATACCGGCACCACCGGTTGGTCGACCATGCAAGACTACGCGACCTTCTGGGTCACCCGCGACTTTGGTACCGGCGGACCGGTCACCTTCCAGGATGTCACTGTTGATATCCCGGCTGAGTGGACCGACTACACCGAGACCTACGCCAATGCGATCGCGATCTGGAAATCCAAGATTGCTCGTCCGAGCGTCTGGGAAGACTGGTTGCTGACGCCGGTGGGTGACAACGATGGCATGATGACCTACATCTCTGATCCGTCTTGCCTCGACTACGGTTGCGGCGATGATCAGCAGTATGCGATCATCACGATGCAGTACGACAACACCGAAACCACCCCGGCCGAGTCGCTGAGCGTCTGCTGGTGGGATGGTGAAGGTAGTTGGTGGCCGTACAACATCTACTTCCCGTCGACCGTCCGCGGCTTCTACACCGAAGGCGGTCAGAACTGGGTGCAGTTCGCAGTCACCTGCTTTGGTGACGGCGACTACTCCACCGATGCGTGGTATTCGGTCGTGAAGCGCACCAAGTACGATGGCCAGGGTCTGGTCACGCGTATGCAGATGGTGCCGTATTGCGATCCGTACACCAGCGGTTACCCGGATATCTGGTACCAGTTCGTTGAACCGTGGCAGTACCAGATCGACTGGAACACGCTGGAAGTCTACCTTGATGGCGTGCGCATCTTCGCGCGCGGCTACATCGACGGCAAGACCTTGCCGAAGGATGTAGAAACTCCGACGACGGCTCTCGATGAAGGCTCACCGCAATGGTCGTTCTTCGTCGATGAAGTCTCGGCGCAGTTGCACATCAGCCGCAACTACTACGGCGACTACGACGGACCGGATTCGGGTGATTTCGATGACGAGTCCTACTATCCGCCGATTCCGTGCGGCGACCATGAACTGTACATCCGTGTCGAAGACGAACAGGCGCGTCCGCAGTTCATCCGTGATAACTTCACGGTTGATTGCGAAGCGCCGGATGTCGACTTCCCGAACGGCTTCGTAACCTCGAATCCGACGATCACCTTCACCATCGATGATGAAGGCTCCGGAGTCGATTGGAACGAAGTGTTCGTCGACGTCTACTTCGTCACCAAGATGGACACCACCGACGGTGGCGGCGACGGTTCGTCGCCGAAGGAACGCATGGCGTACATTCAGACCTTCTTCCCGGCCCAAATCCAGGATTACCTGCAGGAGGACGGCAGAACGGTCATCATTCCGACGACTTACGATCTCGACGACGAGCGCGGCTTGTACGTCGTGGTCTTCGACGGAACCTATAAGAACGACTTCACCTACGATGAGGATTACTACTACTACTGCTACTACGGTAACTGTGGTGATCCGTCATCGTGGAGCAACTTCGATTACTACTACGGAGCCAGCGACGGCGTCGAGGATTGCGTTGGCAACAACACCAATCCGCACGTCCAGTTCTTCGTAGTCGACCGTGAAGGCGCGACGATCACCCTGCAGGGTGACGCCGATGCTTGTCCGCTGGTCTTCCAGATTGCGGACGACGGTTCGGGTATCGCTGAAGTCGAAATCTACGAGGGCGGCGTCCTCCTTGAGGACGAGGCGGGTTCGGCGAGCGATGTCGATGCGGCCGGCGAGTGGTATCTCGCGGAGACCGGCAACGGCGCGACGCTGTACTACTGCCCGAGCGGCGCCAGCTATGAAATCCGCGTCACCGACAACACCGGTCGCGAGAGCAGCTACTTTGGCTCGCGCGTCGGTACCTTCGTCGATGGCGACATTCATGACGGCTGGGCCGGTCCGAGCCCGTTTGATCCGGCGAAGGAGAGCTTTGCTTTCCATCTGACGCTGGAGAAAGCAGCCGAGAACGTTACGATCCGCATCTTCAACATGGGCGGTGAGCTGCTCAAGTCGATGAATGCCGGCAGCCTTGGTGCTGGCGCGCATGCCATCAGCTGGGACGGCAAGACCGACGGCGGTACGATGGTCGCTCAGGGCGGTTACTTCGCAGAAGTGACGGCTCAGTCGCGCGCCAGCTCGGCCCGCACGATCATCCGCTTTGGTGTGGTGGAGAAATAGGGAAGACGTTTTGGGGAGTCCCGCTCACCCGGGACTCCCTCCCAGAACCACGAAACAAAATGATTAGGAGAAAGATCTCGACATGAGAACTCATTCAAAAAGAGTTGTGATCTTCGCTAGTCTGCTTTTCACGCTCCTGCTGGGAGTCAGCGGCACCGCGATCGCCGACGACAATGGCGCCTTCCCGGTATTCCGTACGGGTGTCAGTGCCCGCGCTTTGGCCATGGGCAACGCCTATACGGCGGTTGCCGATGATGCCTCGGCCGGTTACTGGAATCCGGCTGGGCTGACCTCAGTGGAGAAGTTTAGCCTGACGGCGATGTTATCCGACAACATGCGGCTCGATCGGCAGTACATGTACGCCGCTCTGGCCTACAACTTTGGGACAGCCGGTTGGGCCGGCTTCTCGTGGGTTAACCTTGGGATGGATGAAATCCCGGGTGCCGACGTTAGTGGCCCGTCGGGTTCGTCCTACAACATCGACGACCACGGGTTCCTGTTCAGCTATGGCAACAAGATGAACAACCTGGCGGTCGGCGCGACGTTCAAGGTGGCCTATCAGAAGATCGCCGACTACTCGAATACCGGCGTCGGTTTCGACGCGGGTGCGAAGTATATGGTGAGCGACAACGTCTATTTGGCGATGAGCGCTCGCGATCTGGGCACCAAGGTCGGCCGTGATGCCGTGCCGGTGACGTTCCGTGTGGGCGTTGCGGCGATGGCGTTCGGCGGCTTCACCGTCGCTGGAGATATCCAGAAGGTGCAGCACCGCGATGATGTTACCCTGTATCTCGGTTCCGAGTACGATTATCAGTTCGCTGATAACTACTTCGGCGCGATCCGGGGCGGCGTCTCCGATGGCAATTTCTCCATCGGCGCGGGCCTGACCGTGGCGAAGCGTTATTCGATTGACTATGCGTATGTGACCGAAACCGAGACTTTCCTCGGCGAGAATCACCGCATTTCGTTGTCTTTCGCGCTCTAAGATCGATTCCATCGATCAGACTCATACGCCCCTGCTGCGCAAGCGGCAGGGGCGTTTAGTTTTGGAGGCCGGTGACAGCGACAATTCACCTTGCCTGCCGTGCCGGTCGATGATTATGATGAAGGCGACGTCAACGGAAGGTGGATGCAGAGATGAAAGAATACCACGATATCATCGGTTGTGAAATTCCGGAAGAACTGCCGTTGTTGCCTTTGATCTCGGCAGCGATCTTCCCCTCGGCCGTAGTCTCACTGCAGGTGCGCATCCCCCGCTCGATTGCCCTGCTCGAACTGGACGGCGACGAGAATGAAATCATCGCCACCGCCATCACCAAGAAGGGTGTCACGATCGCCGAGAAGCTGGAAGACGTGCACGATATCGGCGTCGCCGTACGCATTGTCTCGAAAGTCAAGATTCCCAATGATACTTATCAGTTGGTCATTCAGGGATTACGCCGGATCAAACTGAACAAACTGACGCAACTTGACCCGTTCTTGCGTGCCATGATCACTTGCCTGCCGCAGGATGACCCGGAAGTCAGTGAGGGAATCCGCAAGCAGCAGGCGGAGGCGCTGTCGCTGTTCCAGCAGATGACGATGCTTGACAATCGCTATCCGCGCGAAATGGTGCAGATCATGCGGGTAAATGCCGAGGATGCCGGCCGCATGGCGGATCTGCTCTCAAGCTACCTGGCGTTTGGCCTGGGCGAGAAACAGTACCTGGTCTCCGCCGTCGAACTGGGCGAGCGCTACAATCGCCTGATCAAGCTCATGACTGCCGAGTTGCAGCGACTGCAGGTGTCCCTCGAGGTCGAAGGGCAGGTTAAGGTCGACGTCGAGAAATCGCAGCGCGAGTATTACCTTCGCCAGCAATTGGCCGCCATCAAGAAGGCGCTGGGCGATGACGGCGATACGGACACGCAGGTGATCGAACTGCGCAATCGTATCACCGCTGCCGGCATGCCGGATCATGCCCGCAAGGCGGCGGACCGCGAACTGCAACGATTGGCCGAAGTCAATGCGATGTCGCCGGAATACAACGTGATCCATACCTACCTCGACTGGGTCGTCGATCTGCCCTGGAGCAAATCGTCCACCGACAATTTGAACATCACCACGGCGCGCTCGATTCTCGAAGAGGACCACTATGGCCTTGAAAAGGTTAAAGAGCGCATCCTTGAATTTCTGGCGACGCGCCATCGGCGCGAGGATCCACATGGGCCGATTCTGTGTTTCGCCGGTCCGCCCGGGGTCGGCAAGACCTCGCTCGGCCGTTCGATTGCGCGGGCGCTCAATCGCAAATTCGTCCGCATCTCGGTGGGCGGCATGCGCGATGAGGCGGAAATCCGTGGCCATCGCCGCACCTATATCGGCGCGCTGCCGGGCAAGATCATCCAGGAAATGCGCAACTGCGGCGTCAATAATCCGCTATTCATGATCGACGAGATCGACAAGATGGGCTCCGACTTCCGTGGCGACCCCTCATCGGCGATGCTGGAGGTCCTTGATCCTGAACAGAACGACACTTTCCGCGACCTCTATCTGGATCTGCCCTTCGATCTCAGCAAGGTCTTCTTCATCACGACGGCCAATATGATCGACATGATTCCGGGGCCGCTGCGCGACCGCATGGAAGTGATCGAAATCACCGGCTACACGATGATGGAGAAGGTACAGATCGCGCGGAAGTATCTGATCACCCGCCAGATGAAGGCCACGGGGCTGCGTGAAGGCGAATTCGAAATGACCGATGCTGCGCTGCAGGCGGTGATCAGCGGCTACACCTACGAAGCCGGAGTGCGCAATCTCGAACGCAACATCTCGTCGCTCTGTCGCAAGAGCATCGTGCGGATTCTCGAGGGCAAAGCAACCAAACTCGTGATCGACGCACCGCAGGTCGAGGAGTTTCTCGGCCCGGCGCTGATTATCCCTGACGTCGCCAACCGTCAGCCCGAGGTCGGCGTGGTCACCGGCCTGGCCTGGACGCCGATCGGCGGGGACATTTTGTTCATCGAGACGCTACGGATGAAGGGCACCGGCAAGGTGATGGTCACCGGCCAGCTTGGTGAGGTCATGGAAGAGTCGGTCGAAGCCGCGTATTCGTACGTGCGCTCGCGTGCCCCTGAACTCGGCATCGAAACAGCGCTCTTCGAGCAGTCGGATGTCCACATCCACTTCCCGGAGGGCGCGATCCCCAAAGACGGCCCTTCCGCCGGCGTCGCGGTGACCGTGGCGCTGATCTCGCTGTTTACCGAGCAACCGGTGTACCACACGGTTGCGATGACCGGCGAGGTGACCCTGCAGGGCAAAGTACTGCCGATCGGCGGTCTCAAGGAGAAAACTCTGGCGGCATTTCGCGCCGGAATCAAGAAAGTGCTGTTCCCGGCCGGGAATGTGAAGGACCTGGTGGAAGTGCCAAAGGAAGTGATCGCCGGATTGGAGTTAGTGCCGATCGAAACGGTGGATGACGCTCTTGAGCACTCGATGGCAAAGATCATCTTGCCCTCGACCGATGCCGTGATCGCGATCGAGAACATGAAGAACGAGCGCGGGCAGTAGACGGTCACACTCTCCGCGACCGACCGATCACCGCGCTCCACAACTCTACAATCGGTAACGAATGCGAAACACGCCGCGCAGGTGCGAGTTGGCGTCATCGCCGGCGAAGTCCTCACTGGGCTTGAAGATTCCCAGCTCAAAACGATAGTCGATATTTTCGTGCAGCCGTGCCGAGCCGTAGAAATCGAATTCGGTACCGACCGACTTGGTGTCTTCGTTGAAATCGGTTGCTGACTGAAACTCCTTGTTCGAACGGAACAGGTGTGCGTCGAAGCCGACCTGGACCCTGTCGCTCGGGAAGTAGCCGATGCGGGCGTAGAAGTCATTGAATCCCACCGGCGGTTGTTCCGTGAAGTAATCGACTAAGCCGCGGAACGGATGCGGCGAATAGAGTTGATTAGTCCAGACGTTCCAGTCATTGTCATTGAAGTCATCATCGCCTGAGGTAATATCAATACCGCCGCCCACCATCAGCGGTCGCTCGTAGTTCAGGAAGTAGGCGCCGAAATCGGCCTGGATCAAGTAGGCGGACAGGTCGAGCTCATTGTCGTCGCCGGGGGCAATGCGAGCCTTGCCGGTTTGAAAGGCGCCGTTGCCTTCCAGCACGAACTTGGTGCCGTTGCCGAAAACCTGATTGAAATAGATGCCGGGGGTGTACAAATGCAACTGTCGGTGGTCGCCGACCCAGTTATTCATGCGATCATAGTAGAGGAACGGCATCAGGCCATACTGCGGCAGGTGCAGATTGACGCCCATGAAATCGTGATCATCGTCGTCAAACGAATCGTTCTCATCAATTTTGAACGCCAGAAACTCCCCGGTAATGCCGCGCTCATTCATCTTGGTTGTGGCGGCTTCCTCGCGTCGCAGGCGATGATAGGTAATAATCCCGCCGTAGTCGCCGTAGCCGTACTGAGCTGCGAGGGTTGGATCGTTCTGCCGGAAGACTTCGACATCACCGAGATAAAACGCGGCGCCGTCGAAGGCCCGTCCCTCGTACCAGTCGTCCTCACCGATGATGCGCTCATTGCCGACGACATAGCGCATGCGCCCGATATTTCCGCCGAAGTTCTTGAAGAGGCAATCATCGACGGTCATTGTTGCTTGCAGGAGCTGGATCCCTGAACCCGAGGAGGAACTGCCCAGCGTGCGCCAATCTGAGAGTTCGATGCGAGCGCGTTCTTTCTCACCCGGGCGCAGATTGAACAGCAGCCGCGTGCGCAGATCGTGATCGGTATAGGGCAAGTTGTCCGTAATGTCGTTGATATAATTGAGGCCGTAGCGCAGATCAGCGGCAACACCGAGCTTGTCGGTAACGGGTACCTCTCCCTGGAGCTGCGGTGCGGCGACCAATCCAAGCAACAGAACGATAAGAAACGATAGAGTTGACTTCATTGTATCTCCTCTCGCAATGAACGCGGCGATTCATGCAGAACTTCTGCACCTTTACTCCAAATGACAGGTTTGTTACAGAAGCAAACAACGATAGTCGACTGAAGTTGTCAACTAAAACAACAGGCGAAGTCGAGTGGGGAATCGCGGCGGCGATACACTAAAGGTACACCGGCGCGCTGCTGTTGGGCAGCGCGCCGGTCTCTCGGGAGGTTAATATGAAAAGAAAACGGAATCTCAGAACGCGCGGCTCGGCGCTTCCAGCACTACACCCATCTTCTCAACGAAGGAGGGGTACTTGCGCAGCAATTCCTTCCGTAGCCGCAGTCGGGCGCGATGCAGGTACCACCGCACGGTGGCTTCCGGCATGCCGAGAATCTCGGACACTTCCTCAATCTCGTGGCCATCGATGTCACGCAGGACAAATGCTGCCTTCTGCTTGTCGTTGAGCGCGTCGGCCGCCTGCAGGATGCACTCCTTGATATTCTTGCGATAGAGGCTCATATCCGGCGTGTCGGCGTGAGTTTCGATCGAATCCGAATAATTCTCAATCGTCTCATGCCGATGCTTCTTCTGCTTGCGGATATAATCAATCGCGGCATTGACCGTGATCCGATACAGCCAGGTTGAGAATTTCTTGGTGGTGTCGAAGCGGTCGAGATTGCGGGCCGTCTTGACGAACACCATCTGCGAAATGTCCTTGGCTTCGTCGTAGTCGCCGACCATGCGGTAGGCGATCCCGGCGACCTGATTCTTGTACTTCTTCATCAGCTTGCCGAAAGCGGCCTGCTCGCCACCTTGGATCCGCTTGATCAGAGCTACCGTCTCGGCCTCGCTCTGATCCGCCGGGTCGAGCGACTCGGTGGCGACGGAATCATCCAGTTCGAGTTCGTCCGGCTCAGCGATGTACTCTTTGTTCTTCTTTATCTTCATTTCGTAAACCTCGGATTCGTGTACGTGTCCATTGTAGACCGTCAAACACGATCTTTTATATAATTTGTAACGGAATCGTAGCGGAGAGGTTCCAACTTTGAAACAAAATATCGCTACGAAAAGTGCGTTGATCTTATTTGCTATTTTCTATAATCTACTGCCTAAATCCCCTTTGGCAACCGCATATTTGTGAATCTTGCAGACTCCTCGGCAGGTCACAAAAATACTACTACAACAGTCATAGTTTTTCGCCGTAAGCTCAGAATTCGATGGAAAGGTCGAAGCTAAATCGACTAAGTTGTTGGGAGACTTAGAAATTGCTGGCGTATGTGATGATAAAGCCCATCGGATTCACTGCCACACCACCGCGGATCACTTCGTAGTGGACATGGGGACCAGTGGAGTATCCGGTGTTGCCCATCAGCGCGATGAGCTGACCGCGAGTAACGTACTGCCCCACGCGTGTCCGATATTCTGAGAGATGTCCATAGACGGTTTTGTAGCCATTCCCGTGGTCAATCACCACGGTCTTGCCCAGACCGTTGGCGTAGTCGACCCTTTCGACCGTGCCGTTGGCCGTGGCAACGACATGGGTTCCGATCTGGTTGGAGATGTCCAGTCCGGAATGGAGTTTGATCTGACCGGTGAACGGATCGCGCTTCTGGCCGTAGCCGCGCATTAGGTAGCCTTGTGCCGGCATGATTGACGGAGTATGGTCAAGATCGGATTTCTTTCTCTGCAGGGCTTCGTAGACGAAATTGAACTGGTCTTTTTCGAAGTTGGTGAGGGCGACCAGGCGGTCGACTTCGGCTTCCGTCTGGTAGGCGCTGGAGCGGCTCGGGGCCAACTCCTCCTCAATCGGCAAGATGTTCGGTCCTCCGATTCCCAGCTCCCGCTGTTGCGGATCAATTTCGGGCAGTTCGAATATGGTTCGGATTGCCTTTTCCTTTTCGGTCAGAGAGGCAATTTCCGATTGCAGCATCTCGATTGATTCATTAATGCCGACCAGCTTGGCGCTGAGGAACTCGTTTTCCTTCTGCAGTGATTCAACCTTATGTGCCTCAATACGATTCGAGAAGAAACCGTAGGAGAGGAGCATGGTCAAGATCGAGTAAGTGAAGATCGCGCTGGCGGCAATAACGATTACAACGCGCGATAATGAGAATTGCCTGACTTGCCCCGAATCTGGAACTATGAAAATCGATAGCTTTTTCTTCATCCCTAAAGAACTTCCCACACGTCGTGCTTCCAGCCCGTAGTAGACCCCCAGAAATTTCCGCCGAAGATAGGCCGGTTCAACACGGTTGTCAAGTTTTTTTCGGTCTGAACTCTCTACCCATTTCATCGGGTTTCAAACCGAAAAATTGAGTGAAAAATTCGGCGACTGAACTTATACGAAGATGCGCTCTGGTAGTTCCTGACTGGCTTGGGCCCCGATCCTACTTAATGACCTGCCATTCGTGACGGAGGATCTTGTTGACGACCTTAACGAATTTATCACCGCTAAGGGTCTGCAGGGAATAGAGATGCCAGCAGGTTTTCTTCGGGATTTTGTACGCCGATTTACGCTTTTTCGCCATGGTGTAATCCTCCACCGTGCTCGTTCGATGGTTGCTGTGTTTCGGCTGCCACCCGTGTGTTTCTTGAGTCCCATCCCGGCCTGAGGGCACCTTGTGCAAAAATAGTGCCGTGTCTGTTGAGGTTCCGAACTGAAACGTCGATTGCTCACTTGCGCTGCGCAGTAACGAGTTACGGCGGGGTCGGGGTACGATCGCCGAGAAGCCAATTCATCCAAATATGGGGTTGTCACCCATAGGTTGCGGGAAAGTTGCATCAAGCGTACCACCGGCAAACCAAAGGGGCTCAAACGAGAGCACTCCTCGTTAACGAAGTCGTTGACTCATTTAACGGCAATATGAATGAGCACGTCTATGGAGCGGGAGCAGCCATAAAACCTTTTGGTTTTGCCCATGTTCGCGGCTATCTTTCCGGCCGGCTTGAAACACAATGTTACTGAAGGCGTATCTAAGAGTTAGGTTGAACTGGTGCAGGAACCGGACGAACTGCTGATCGGCAAGGCACTTGCCGGCGACCAGACCGCCTATAAGACCCTCCTGAACCGTCACCAACGGGCGATTTTCCAGATTATCTTGAAGATCGTGCGGAATCGTGACGAGACGGAAGACCTGGTTCAGGAGACCTTCATGCGGGCGTTCCATTCGCTGGGAACCTACCGGTCGGAGTTCCGATTCTCGACCTGGCTGTACAAGATCGCAGCCAACTGCGCCATCGATGCGATCCGGAAAAAGAAAATCGAGGCTTTAAGTCTCGATAAGCCGGTGGAAACGCACGACGGCACCGTCGAAATCGACCTTCCCGACACCTCCTACAACCCGGAAGAGACGCTGTGGGAAAAGCAGCGCCAGATCTCGATCCAGGAAGCGATTGACTCGCTGCCGGATAAGTATCGGGAGGTGATTCTCTACCGCCATCGTGACGATCAATCGTACGAGGAAATTGCGCAGATCCTCAAGTTACCGGTCGGCACGGTGAAAGCCCGGATTTTCCGGGCGCGCGAGCTTCTGAAGAAGAAGCTCAAGGGTGTCCGCTGAATTGGAGGGAACGAAAATGTGTTCGCGCATGCAAACCACGATGCTCCTGCTGTTGACCGGGTTGCTCATGACGACGGCGGCAAGTGCCAAAGAGTATCGGTTTGAAGACTCCCGCGAGTACCCGGTGCAGGCAGGTTTCAAACTGACAGTCACCAATACTTCGGGTACTCTCACCATCACCAAGACCTCCGGCGACAATGTTATAGTGCACATCACCAAGATCCTGGACGCCTCTTCGCGCGAAGAAGCGGAAGAGCGGGAAGATCTGATGGAAGTTGACATCGACGCCGCCGACAATCGGATCGATATCGACACGCGTTACTCGCAGCGGGGGCGGGGCTTCTTCGAGCAGTTGTTCGGCATCGGTTCCGTTTCTTCCCGGCAGGTCAATTATGAGATTGAAGTGCCCACGACGGTGGACCTGCGCGCGACGTCGACGTCGGGTGACATCGAGATAAGCGCCGTCGAGGGTGTGTTCGAGGTGAGCGCAACATCGGGTAATGTACGGATCGCCGGAGTAACCGGCGATTGTGACGTCGAAACTACCTCTGGCGATTTGATGCTGCAGGAAGTCCGGGGCAACGTTGAGGTGAAGGCGACCTCCTCGAACGCACGCTGCGAGAATATCACCGGCAACATCAACCTGCAGTCAACCTCCGGCGATACGGAGATCCTCTGGCTGACCGGCACGCTGTCCATCACAAAGACCTCCGGAACTGTCCGGGCCGAGAAGTGTTCGGGGGATATCGAGGTGAAGGCGACTTCCGGGGACATCACGGTCGATCAGCGTGAAGGTGGTCTGCAGATTTCGACGACCTCCGGCAATGTTGAGGTGATATCGGAGTTTGCCAAGGGGCGCCGTTATGAGATCGAAACAATCTCGGGGGATATTCGGGTCAAAGCGCCGGCCGAAGTGAAGGGCGATGTCCGGATTGAGACTCTGTCGGGCTCAATCGACACCGATCTGGCGCTGGAAGTGCGGTCGGTCAATCGTAAGAAGATCGAAGGGAAACTCGGGGGTGGCGGTATCCCGATCGACCTGAGTTCCACCTCCGGCAACATTGTGCTTGAGGAATTCTAACCGGATTACTGACGATGCTTCGCCGAACTTGCCATATCACGATTGTTGCCTTGGTGGCACTGGCAGCGGTAATTCCGCCGGCAGTGCAAGCGCAGCGCGAGCGGCCGGACTATCGCGGCAAAGTCTTCTATGAGATTCAAATCGACGATCGGGGCATCATCCTCACCGATTCGGCGGGCAATGAAACGATGATCCCGGCCGGCGCTGGTGATGAATACGGCGACCTGCCGGGGACACCCGTGCCGCCGCTGCCGCTGGGTGATGACTTCAACCCGGACGACTATAATGTCCAGATCACGAGTATCCGGAAAGTGGGGTCGTCAGTCACGGTGGAGGAAGATGAGCACGTGATGGGGGAGGTCGTTGCTATCGGCGGAAACGTCACGATCAAAGGACTGGTTGATGGTTCCGTGACGACAACCGGCACGGTCCGCATCACGCGTACCGGCATCGTTCTCGGGAATGTGATCGGCAAAGAAGTGATTGAGGAACCGGGTGCCCGGGTTCTGGGTCAGGTGACCGAGCAGCCGATGGCGGAGATCCCGTGGCCGAAGGTCTACCAGTCAAACCAATCATCCGACGCCGCGGTCGGGGCGATTGTCTATTTCATGATGCTGTTTGTCTTCACCTTTGGCGTGGCGATGCTATTCCGCAAGCCGACAGACCGGATCAAGACGTTGTATAGCCAGAACATTCTCAAAACGCTGGCGGTAGGCTTCCTGGCTTGGATCCTGTTGTTGCCGGTGTTCATTCTGCTCTGCATCACCATTATCGGCTTGCCGGTGGCAATCCTCGGGATGCCCCTGGCGATGATTGCTGCCGGACTTCTCGGCGGCGCGGCGTTCTCGCTGTTTATCGCCGATTTTGTGCGGCCAAAGGATGCCGCCCGAGAAGAAGGGCGGTTCCGCAAGTTCCTGGTCGGTTTTGTCATTCTGCAGCCTCCCGCAATTGGGTTCTTCTTTGGATTGATTGTGGATCAGGAACCACTGGCAGTGATTTTCGGAATCGTTGCCGGTTTGCTGACCCTGCTGATCACCACGCTCGGATTTGGCGGTGTCATCCTGACCCGTTTCGGCACCCGCGACTACAAGAACGAGAAGGTGCGCGTGATGCTGGAAGTGGTCACAGAAAAGCCACAAGCGTGATCGCTATCCCATTCGATTCTGTCCAGTTTTTCCGATTCGCTTGAAACCTCGACTACACACTCCGCGTCTTAAGAAGTGAACAATCGACTTAGGAGGGAAGAATGCGCAAGGCGGTTATCATTTGCGCTGGTGCTGTCCTGGCCGTCTCGGCAGTTTTGCTCGCTGGGAGGCTTACCAAGGTAGACGACAAAGTCAGCGCCAGCGGCATCAGCAAGCTGGACGTGCAGCTTGACCTGGCAGCCGGGCGATTTGAAATCAATCCGGGGCGGATTCCCGATGGTGCGGTCGTCACCTATCAGGGACAGTATGATGAAAGCAAGTACGACTTCAACCAGGAATTCGACCAGCGCAACGACAATGGCAAGTTCACGTTCAGCTCGGAGGTGAGGCGCTCGCATGCCAACAGCATCGACGGTGAGAAAAACTCCTGGGAGTTTTCTTTCTCACCGGATGTCGATTGTCGATTCGATATCGAGATCGGTGCCGCCGAGACGATCTTGGACTTCTCCGATCTGAAAGTTTCCGAGTTATCACTCGACATCGGTGCGGCGGATGCCACCATTGACTTCGCGAAGCCGAACAGGTCGCGGATTGTGGATCTCAAGATTGATGCCGGCGCCTGCGATCTGGAAATCAACAATCTCGCGAACGCCCGATTTGAACTGCTGACCTTTGATGGCGGTCTGGGCGATTTCACACTCGATTTCACCGGCGATTTCGACTACGAGGCGGAGGCGCAGATCAATGTCGGCATGGGTTCGATCGATATCATTTTACCGACCGACATTGCGGTGCGTCTGGAAACCGAAGAGAACTGGTTCAATTCCATTGATATTCCCAAGCGGCGCTTCGACAAAGTGCGCGGCCGCGACGGCGTCTGGGAAACCGAGAATTGGGATTCGGCGTCGGGCCGGCTGACGTTGATTCTCGATATCGGCATGGGGTCGGCCGACATTCAGTTCCGTTAAAAGTGCTGCCGTGGAGATGCTGCCACCTCAATCCTCGGTCAGAACCGCGAATAACGCTTAAAAGTGCTGCCGTAGAGATGCTGCCACCGGTCAATCCTCGGACAGAACCGCGAACAACGCTTCGGGCAGTCCGGGATACTTGAACTTGTAGCCCGAGTCAAGGAGACGCTGTGGGGTCACTCTGGTGCTGTCAAGTACGACTTGTGCCATCTCACCCATCGCCAGCTTGAGCGCGAATTCCGGCACCGCGAAAAACGCGGGACGATGCACCGTCTTGGCCAGCACCTCGGTGAAGTGCTCATTACTGACCGCATTCGGCGTGGTCAAATTGACCGCGCCGCTCAGCGTTGCCGTGGCGATGATATAGTCAAAGGCGGAGGCAATCTCCGGCAGGGCGATCCAACTCCAGATTTGTTTTCCTGACCCAAGTTTCCCACCCAGTCCGGAGCGGAACAGCGGCAACATCCGGTCCAGCGCGCCGCCCGTGCGGGCAAGGACGACACCGATACGGGGAGTAACGACACGAACTCCCCCGGCAACCGCGGCTTGACACGCTTGCTCCCATTTCTGACAGACTTCCGCCATGAATCCGCGGCCGGGAGGGCTTGCTTCAGTCAGCGTTTCGCCCGGACGATCGCCGTAGAAGCCGATAGCTGAGGCGTTAATCAGCAGGCGCGGCTTCGATTGGCATTTCGCGATCGTCTTGGCGACGAGTTCTGTACTGAGAATGCGGCTGGAGAGGATTTCGCGCTTAACGCGATCGGTCCAGCGTCTGGCGCCGACATTTCTGCCGGCGAGGTTGATGATGACGTCTTGTTCTTCAAGGTCAGCCGCAGTGATTTCGCCGGCAAAGGGGTTCCACATGGATTGATGGTGGATCGTGTTGATCGACTGGCGAAGAATGAGCGTCAGCTCGTGGCCACTGCGCGCGAAGTGCTGGGTCAGATGCGAGCCGATCAGGCCGCTGGCGCCGGTAATGGCAATACGCATGACGCTACAATCAATAGTGCCTCAACACAAGCAACAAGACTTCCTTGATAGTTCGGCACGATCAAGCCCGGATGCCGCAACCCTTGCAGCCGGGACAAGACTTGATCTGTTCGGTGATGATGTCGACGTCGATTTCAGCATTGATGACCGTCTCATCGCCGTCATATGCGACATCGGCAACCGCGCAGGCGTGTCCCTTGGCACCGGGAGCCATGCCGGTATAGACTTCAAGCGTAGCCTTGACAGCGAACAAATGCTTGAGGCGCAGAAACTCCAGGATGCCGTCCGCGGTCGGATCAACGCCAAGAAAGGTCTCGGGGTCGAGTTCGAGGAGTTCTTCAACATTGAGACCGCGAAAGACATCGATCAACAGCGAGTTGTTGCCGACGCCTTGACCGCAAGACTTCTTGACGAACTGGTAGTCCCGCAGTCGCTCGTGGTCGTCGAGGTTGATCTGGATCAGTTCAACTACGTTATTGCAGGGCATCGTTGGTCCAGTTGGATTCCATCGGAGTAATACGGATTGATTTGAACGGTTTCAAGGGCAAAGTTATGCTTGACAACTGTGGCTACGTTATACCTAAATTAGAGCAAATCGGGCCGAAGGCGATGGCCGGCATTCTTGGAGGTGGGAATGAGTGACCTGAATCGGATTGAGGCATTTCTCAAGCACAAGCGCTTGGCGATGGTGGGGGTGTCGCGCGACCCTCGCGATTTCTCGCGCGTCGTTTTCCGCGAGCTGCTGCAACGCCAATACGACGTCGTTCCGGTCAACCCCGCTGCCACGACCATCGAGGACCGTACCTGCTATGCCGTGCTTCAGGAGATTCAACCGCCGGTCGAGGCAGCGCTCATTCTGACCCCGCCGGAGGTCACCGAAGACGTTGTGCACGAATGTGTTGCCGCCGGCGTGAAGAGCATCTGGCTACATCGGGCGGTCGGCGCCGGCGCCGTTAGTCAGAATGCGTTGTCGTACTGCAAGGAACACCACATTGAGGTTGTGGCAGGCCACTGCCCATTGATGTTCCTGCCGAACACGGGGTTCATCCATCGCGTGCATCGGTTCTTTTCCAAGCTTACGGGACATTATCCGAAGTAGGCTAACTGCGCAGGCGGGCCAAGCGCACCTTGGCATCGCGAATTGCCGGGATTTCAATATCGGGGCGGCTCCAGTAGCGAAGCATTTCCTCGTAGTCTTTGACAGCTTCCTGTTTTAGTCCGAGACCTTCGTTTGCGATACCCATCAGGTACCACGCCTGAGGGTAGAAAAAGCCGTTGCTGGCCGGCGTATCAGAATTGAGATATTCGTTCAGGTACTCCTTACCCTGTCGGTGCTGGCCCGACATCACCGCCAATTCGCCGAGAGTGCGCTCGATATCGCCGCTTACGCCTCCGATTCGCTTCAGGGATGAGAAGCTGGTTATGATAGCGGCGGTGTCGGCGGCGGCGAAGGCTTCGAATAACTGAGGCACGCCGTCCATGATATTCTGCATTTCCTTCGGCAAACGACTGCGGACATCGTTGAGGTCGCGCATCATGATCGGCCGCAGCGAATCGGCCAGGCGCTTGTCCAATCCAACCATGGAAATCGAATAGTTGATCTTGGCGATAAACGGCGCGTAGCGGTACTTGTCTCTCATGTAGTAGATCGCGCTGTCAGTAAATCCATACTGATCATAGTACATCGCGAGGGTATTCCAGGTCTGATAAATGCGGGCGCTGTCGTTGGATTTCTCGGCCTCAGCGATGGCCTTAAAACGATAGTCGAGACTCTTGCGGAACTGCGCGCGCCAGTTGGCGAGGCTGGCCTTCAACTCATAGTAGGTCTGCATCTGCACAGTGTTGCCGGAGTGGCGCGAGGCCAGTTGCTCGACGTATTCCTCTGCTTTGTTGAAGTCTCGGCGGCGGATAGCGTTAGTGGCCAGGGCAGCAATCGGGTCAGGGTCATCGGGAAACCGACGCAGGTACTCCTCGTAGGCGGCGGTCGCCTTGTCGAGATCGCCCTTCTGTTCGTAGACAGAAGCCAGATCGCGATAAGAGATTGGTGAATCGGGATAATAGTCCTTGACTCGATTGAGGTACTCGATGGCCTTGTCGTAGCGTTTGAGCGACTGATTGACGTAGATCATGTAATTCAAGGCCACCGGGTTCTTCGGATCGACGCTCAGGATATCCTCGAGCATGGTCAGGCAACCGACGGTGTCTCGACTCAGTTGAAGGCGTAAGATCGCATAAAAACCCTTGGCTTCATAGTCATCGGGATACTTCTGCACGAGTGCAGTCAGCTTGTTCATGGCGTCGTCGAATTCCTGCTTGAACCACAGGTCGGAGTAAATGTCAATCAGGCTGCGGTCGCGGTCGCCAAGTTTGTCTTCGTAGCGCTTGGCGCGGACGAAGTAGGCAGCGCCCTCCTGCGTTTCTCCCTTGAACATTTTGGTCATCGCAATGCGCATGTAGGGAAGCGCGAAAGTCGAGTCGATAGCGATGGCTTTGCTGAAGTCCTCGACGGCGGCATCCCAGAGTTGGCGGCCGAACTTCTGCATGCCGGAATGATAGTAGCGATACGCCTCGGGATTGTCGGTTGTCAACTGCGCAACGCCGCGGTCGAGGCTCATCAACTCGCCAAGGTTAAGTGAGGCGGCAATCTTCTCGGTCAGTGAATCAACGACATTGAACGGGTCGTTCCCGGTCACTTTCTCGCCCATCAACACCTTGCCGGACTTGGCGTCTTCGAGGCGCGCATCAATGCGGAAGCGATCGCCGAGTTTGTAGATTGCTCCGGACATGATATTGACCGCGCCGAGTTTACGGGCGGCCTTAACCTGTTCCTCATAACCGATCGATTTCAGCTCGCGGTCACTGCGCCCCATCGCTTCGAGCAGGCGGTTCTGGCTGATGATATTGATTGATTGCCCCTGCGCCAGATCGGTAGTCAGGATTTCCGGCAGACCCGATTCGAGCCAGTCGAAGCTCGGGTCGCCGGTCTTGTTCTCGAAATTGAGGATTGCCAGTGTGTAGGCCCGTGCCTGCGCTGTCGGCAGACCGTTGTCGCCGCCGTTGTTACCGACGAGATAGTAAACGGCAATCGCGATCACGACCAGCGGCAAGACGATCATGAAGCGTTTGCGCCGCTGGCGACTCACCTCCTGTTTGACTTCCTGCTTGAAGTCCTGCTGGGCGCGGATACCGGAGACCGTGGTCGAGATGCCGCTGTCGTACTGGCGGCGCAGATTGCGCAGATCGATGACCAGGTCGCGGGTGTCTTGATAGCGCTCGTTGGCGTCTTTCTGCAGGCACTTGTCGATGATGCGCTCGATTTCCGGATCAAGATCGGGGACGAACTTGCGGGGCGACGGGTGCGGCGTTTCGAGAATCTTGGCCAGTATCGATACCTGCGACTGACCGGTAAAGGGCATCTCGCCGGTGAACATCCGGAACAGGAGGACGCCGAACGCGAAGACATCCGAACGTGAATCGACCGGCTCACCGCGGGCCTGTTCCGGCGACATGTAGGCCACGGTGCCGATGACGGTGCCGATCTTGGTCAGATCGGCTTTGACGGTCGCCCCGGAGGGGCTTGCCGCCGGCTCGACGCCTTGCAGTGGCGACATCGGCTTGGCCAGGCCGAAGTCGAGAATTTTCGGTTCTTCGTGTTCATCGACGATGACGTTTTCCGGCTTGATGTCGCGATGAACAATGTTCAACTTGTGTGCGGCAGCCAGCCCGGAGGCAATCTTCTCGGCAACCCGCAGCGCTTTGCCCATGTCCTCCGGTTTGCCGCGCAGGAATTCGTTCAGGTGCTTGCCGCGAATGTATTCCATTACGATGTAATGGATGTCGCGCCTGCCATCGGGCGATTTCCCGACGCCGATGTCGTAGATCGCCATGATATTGGCGTGCTGAATCTGCGCGGCGGTCTTGGCTTCGCGTTCGAACCGCTCGCGGCGATCGTCGTTGTCGAAGTAATCGTCGCGAAGCGTCTTGAGCGCGACCTGGCGGTTGAGCTTGGTGTCTTCAGCAAGGTAGACTTCACCCATGCCACCCTCGCCAAGTTTGCTGAGGATTTTGAAGTGGGCTAAAGTATCGCCGGCTGTAAGCATTCCATACCTGTCCGTGAAATATTCCTGTTAGTATCAGCGAAGCCGACGACGAATACAAGCATAAACTCGCGCGCGAGAACGGGCTTTGTCCTCGGACGCACCTGTATTATACTAACGGCCATGCCGCGCAGTCGAAAACCAGATATGATCCGTTTCGGGACTTCCTCGTTCTCTTCGGAGGATTGGGTGGGTCCATTCTATCCGGAGGGTACCAAGCCGGCGGAGTTTCTCAGCTATTATGCCAGGCAGTTTGACACTGTCGAGGTTGACGCCACCTATTATGCCATACCTTCGGCGCGGATGGTAGAAGGCTGGGCGGAGAAGACACCGGAAGGCTTCCTGATTTCGGCGAAGTTCCCCCGGTCGATTGTACATGGCGGGGAGGGCGCAACGCCGGCACCGGATCTAATTCTCAAGCCGGAGGCGACGTATGCTGATCGCGACCGTTTCTTGAAGGTGATCGCCGCGCTCGGCACTCGCTTGGGGCCGCTGGTGTTGCAGTTTCCCTACTTCTCCAAAAAGGTGTTTACGTCGCGTGAACCGTTTCTGGAACGACTCGACCGGTTCCTCGGGGATCTGCCGAAGGATTTCGAGTACGGCGTCGAAATTCGCAACAAGACCTGGCTGAAGGCCGACTTTGCCGACTTGCTCCGTCGCCACCGAGTGAGCTTGGTGCTGGTCGATCAAGCTTGGATGCCTCACGGTGACGAGGTCGAGAAGATGTTCGACCCGGTCACCGGTGACTTCTGCTATATCCGGCTCCTTGGTGATCGTCAACAGATCGAGGCAATAACCAAGACCTGGGAGAGAGAAGTTATCGACCGGGAAGAGAGTCTGGAACGCTGGAGCTCATTCCTGGTACGGATGATGGCGCGGCAAATTCGGACTTTAGTCTACATTAACAACCACTATGCCGGCCATGCTCCGGCAACCTTGCGGCGGTTGAAAGAACTATTCGAGCGCGCCGCTGCCCAATAACGATCCAGCTATTTCCGAGCAGTCTCAGTCAATTTCGAGCGTATGTTGGCTGTGCGGCGAGTTAATCTTGGCCGTAGAGCAGGCGGTTCTTGCCGGTCTGCTTGACGGTGTACATCAGTTTGTCAGCACGCGATATCATGTCATCCACTGACTCCGGCGGGCGGACAAACGTGTAGACACCGGTGCTGAACGAAACCGGCCACGAATTGGTGTCGGCCATGTCGCTGAGATCGGCCTTGAGACGCTTCATCACAAGCTCGGCGGAAGTGGAGTCCGTCTCGGAAAGCAGGAGGACAAACTCATCACCGCCGAAACGAGCAACGCGATCGATGGCGCGGATGTTCTTCTTCATCAGCTCGGCGGTTTGAGCCAGCAGGCGATCACCTGCTTGATGCCCGCGGCTATCGTTGATTAGCTTGAAATTATCGATATCGGTAAAGGCGATCGTCATCGGCTTGCCGGTGCGTCTGGCGCGGGCGATCTCGAGTTCAGCAAACTCCTGAAAAGCGCGGCGGTTCGAGATGCCCGTCAAGTCATCGACGCGCGCGGTGTTGCGGTGGTGATCGGCGGTCTCCTTCAGCGCCGAGAGCATCAGTGCAATTAGCGAAAACAACAGCCAGCGCAGGATCTCATTTACCGGCGTAAAATCGGGATTGCGTAAGATAACGCCGCTATCGATGTCGACAATGGCCAGCAGCCCGGCGCTGATCAGGGCAATCGTCACGGCGGCCAGCCGCCCGGACGACCAGGCGGCGATGGCGATCGGAACGAAATAGAAGATCGAGACCGCAAGCAACGCATCGGTCGCATAATAAAGGGTGGCGATGAGGACCACCAGCGACAATGCCAGTGAGGCGCTGAGCCACTTTGGGAAGCGTTCCAGCCGTGCAATGAGTTGAAGCATAAGCCTGCCCAGGCCAAAGGGTTTGGTCTGCTCCCCTCGAGATTCTTGGGCAAAACAATACATGTTCAAACCTCGATGGCAAGCACTCGCGCGAAAAATCGTCGGGGCGAAATTCTGGCCATAAAATCCACAAAATGCCCAGAGTGTGCCGTATTTTCTCATTGCGGGGTCTGCAGAGACCCATTTGGTCGATTTTAAATGTTTGGATTTTGTCATATCTGATCTATTGACTGGAGGAACGATCATGGCTCACGAATTGCCGGCGTTGTCTTACGCTTATGACGCGCTGGAGCCGTTCATCGACAAGGAAACGATGAACATTCATCACACCAAGCACCATCAGACCTACGTCACCAAGCTGAATGAGGCACTGGCAGCACAGGCCGAGTTGCAGAAAAAGACGGTCGAGGACTTGGTCCGCGACTTGGGCAGTGTGCCGGACGCAATCCGGACGGCGGTGCGCAATCACGGCGGCGGGCATGCGAATCATAGCTTCTTCTGGAAGATCTTGAAGAAAGATGTCAAGCCGAGCGGTAAGATCATCGAGGCAATCAATGCGACGTTCGGTGGCCAGGAACAATTCAAGGAGAAGTTCTCGGCGGCGGCCGCGGGCGTGTTCGGCTCCGGCTGGGCATGGCTGGTGGCTTCCGGCGGCAAGCTGGAGATCATGTCGACGCCGAACCAGGATTCGCCCTTGACCCAAGGAAAGACCCCGATCATCGGCATCGACGTCTGGGAGCATGCCTATTATCTGAAGTACCAGAACCGCCGGCCCGAATATATCAGCGCGTTCTTTAACGTGATCAACTGGGACGAGGTCAATAAGATGCTGGCGACCGCCAAATAGCGGGCCGCTCGAGGCGAAGCTGATCCTGTGGTAATGAATCGCCGTCGGCGGACCTGTCGACGGCGATTGTCATTAGTGGCGGTCGGAAACAGTTCAGTTCTTGACTCAGGGCACGGCGGAAGCTTTATTGCCAACTTGCAGAACGGGCGCGTATCGTAAACCTTATGGCAGACGCACAAGACATTCTATTCGAAGTTGAGTTTAAGGCGCATCGGCGGGATTTCTACGGCAATCCCTTCAGCCTCACTTTGCGTGAAAAGGACTGGGTCATTGTCGAAGCGGAACGAGGCGAGGACATGGGCTTTGTCCACATGCTGATCGATCCGGAGGCCAAGTTCAAGAGCCGACCCAACAAGGTGCGCCCGATCCTGCGCTCCGCCACCGACGATGATTGCTTCAAGATGTCGAAGAACCGCGAGATGGAGAAAGAATCGCTCGAGCACTGCAAGGTGTTGGTCGGCCAGCACGGGTTGCAGATGAAGCTGGTCGACGTTGAGTATCAGTTTGATCTTAATAAGATGACTTATTACTTCACGGCCGACGAACGTGTCGACTTCCGCGCGTTGGTGAAAGATCTGGCCTCGCACTACCGGACACGGATTGAGTTGCGGCAGATCGGCGTGCGCGACGAGGCGCGACGTATCGGCGGCTACGGCATCTGCGGCTTGCAGCAGTGCTGCAATACTTTTATTCGCGAATTCGAGCCGATTTCGACGCAGCTGGCGCGCGACCAGAATCTGTCGCTCAATCCGGCGAAAATCTCCGGCAACTGCGGGCGGCTGCTCTGCTGTCTGCTCTACGAGCAAAATCACTATGCCGAGACGATCCGCCGATTCCCCGAAGTCGGCGCGGAAATCGATACGCCGACAGGACGGGGCACCGTCGAGGCCGTCAATGTCTTTCAGCAGTATATGGTCATTCGTCTCGAAGAAGGCACCGAGCGGCTGACTTGGAAAGACTGGGTCCAGCATGAAAAGAAAAAGCAGTTCACCGCCGCGTTGAAGGCGCGGATGAACAACCCGAAATCGGAATGAATTTCTACATCACGACCCCGATCTTCTACGCCAATGCCGAACTGCATATCGGCCATGGCTATACCTCGGTAATTACCGACACGCTCAAGCGCTATCACAAGCTGTTCGGCGAAGAATCATTCTTCTTGACCGGCATGGATGAGCATGGTGCCAAGGTCGAGGAAGCCGCACTGGCGCAGGGCAAGACCCCGCAGCAACTCTGCGACGAAAACTATCTCAAGTTCGTCGAGGCCCTCAAGACGCTGAACATTTCCTACAACCACTTCATTCGCACGACATCCGAGCGCCACAAGAAAGGCGTCCAGAAGTTGTTGATGAATCTGTGGAATGCGCGCACGCCCGACGGCCAGCCGGCGATCTATAAGGGCAAATACGAGGGTCTGTATTGCCTCGGCTGCGAGAAGTTTATCACCGAGAAAGAACTGACACCTGATGGGCTCTGCCCGAATCATCTGACCAAGCCCAAATTGGTCTCGGAGAACAATTACTTCTTCCGACTGACGGCGTACCTCGATCGGGTCGAGGAGCTGATTCGCAGTGGCCGGATGAACATCATGCCGGAAGGCCGCCGCAACGAAGTGCTGGGACTGCTTAAACAAGGTCTGCCGGACTTCTCGATCTCGCGCGAACGGCTCAACTGGGGAATCGACATTCCCTTTGACCCGACGCAGAAGACTTACGTTTGGGTGGATGCGCTACCCAATTATATCACCGCGGTCGGCTACGGCGACGATGAGGCGGCGTTCGACAAGTGGTGGAACAAGTCGCAGGTGGTGCATCTGATGGGGCGCGACATTCTAAAGTTTCACGCCATCTTCTGGCCGGCGATGCTCATGGCTGCCAACCTGCGGGTGCCGGACATTCTGTTTATTCACGGTTATTTGAGTTTGAACGGTCAGAAGATCAGCAAGTCGCTTGGGAACGTGATTTCCAACGAACACCTGGTGGCGCAGTTCGGCCAGGATGCCGCGCGCTACTTGCTGGTTTCGCAGTTTCCGTTCCATCTGGACGGCGATATCAGCTATCCGCGGCTCTACGAGAAGTACAATTCCGATCTGGCGAACGACTACGGTAATCTGGTGAGCCGCGTCGTCAAGTTGACGTTGGCAAACTTCGATGGCAAAATTCCGCCGTTGAGCGCTGCCGGCGAAGATCACAGCGAGGAGCTGCGGCAGTTGATTCAAGCGACGCCGGAGAAGGTGATCGCGCAGATTCGAGCAATCGATGTGCTCAGCGCGGTTGAGAGCATCTGGGCCTTGATCCGTGCGGCCAACCGCTACTTCGATTATAGCAAACCGTGGGAGTTGGCCAAACGCGGTGACAAGGAGAGACTGGCGGGCGTGTTGCATCGCTCGTTGGAGGCGGTCCGAATCGCGGCGACACTGACCTGGCCGATCATGCCGAACAAGTCGTCGCAGGTGCTGCAGATGCTTGGATTCGATGAGTCATATCAGCCGTCGATCGCCGATGCCGCCAATCCGGACCTGCTCAAACCGGGTACGGCTCTCCGACCGCTGGATAACATCTTCCCGCGCCTGCAGGCGCCGAAGGAGGACAAGATCGAAACTGCGAAATCCCCGGAGAGCGGGCTGCCGAATGGCCTGATCTCGATTGACGATTTCTTCAAGGCCAAACTGGTTGTGGCTGAAGTGCTGGCCTGCGAGGCGGTGCCGGAGGCCAACAAACTGCTCAAGTTGCAAATCGCGATCGGCGAGGAACGGCGGCAGATTGTCGCCGGCGTTGCCGAGTATTACAGGCCGGAAGAACTGGTCGGTAAGAGGATCGTGGTGGTAGCCAACCTCAAGCCAGCCAAGATCCGTGGCATCGAGTCGAACGGCATGCTGTTGGCGGCCAAGTTAGGTAAGGCGCTGAAACTGGTCACGGTAGACGGCGATATTTCCTCCGGCGCCACTGTCGGCTAAGACGCCGTCATGATCGATACGCACTGTCACCTCGATTTTCCCGACTACAACAACGATCGCAAACAGGTGCTGGCCGAGGCGCGTGCTGCCGGCGTGCGGCGGATGGTCAATATTGGTTGCGATTTGAAATCCTCCGAAGCGGGCGTCGAGTTGGCCAATTGCCACACGGAGATCTTCGCCGCAATCGGATTTCATCCCCACGACGCCAAAAACTACAACGATGCCGCCGAAAAGCGATTGCGCGAACTGGCGAGCAATTTCAAAGTGGTGGCGATCGGCGAAATCGGACTGGACTTCTACCGCGATCACTCGCCCCGGGACGTACAGCGTCGCGTATTCGTGCGCCAGATCGCGCTCGCCAGAGAACTGGGGTTGCCGCTGGTGATTCATATTCGCAATGCCTATCCTGAAGCGCTCGATATTCTGATTGCCGAAAAGGCCTATGAATCGAACGTTGTGTTGCACTGCTTTTCCGGCACGCCGGCGGAAGCGCGCCAGGCTGCCGACTACGGCATGTTCCTGTCAGTAGGCGGTGTACTGACCTTCACCAACTCGCGCCTGCCGGAGCTGGTCAAGACGCTGCCGCCTGACCTGCTCCTGCTCGAAACCGACGCGCCGTACCTGACGCCGCATCCGCACCGCGGCCAGCGCAATGCGCCGGCGTTGATCAAACTGGTGTACGAGAAGCTGGCGGCAGTCTGGCAACAGGAGTTCACCGCCATTGAAAGCGCGATTGACGCCAACGCCGAACGCTTTTTCGAATTCGAATGAAACCCCGCAAGGAACTGGGGCAGAATTTCCTCATCAATGTTCGGGCAGCCAAGCGAATCGTTGACCTGCTCAGCCTGCATCCGAGTGAAACTGTGCTGGAAATAGGTGGCGGCCGGGGCGATCTGACCGTGCATCTGCTTGCGGCCGGGACGCAGGTTATCACTGTCGAGTATGACCAGCAATTGGTGGCGAGACTTCGTGAGCGTTTCGCCGATCAGCCGCGGTTAGAGATCGTTCAGGGCGATATTCTGAGGTTCGATGCTGCCGCCGTATTGGGAAGCGAGTGTGCGGCCAAGCTGGTCGGGAATCTGCCATACAATATCACGTCGCCAATCCTGGAGTGGATTATTGAGCGGCGGAGGATGTTTCCCGAGCTGGTGATCATGGTGCAGAAGGAGGTAGCCGCGCGTATCGCAGCGCAGCCGGGCAGCAAGAACTTCGGCTCCTTGACGGTGTTCGTTCAACTCTTTTACGAGGCCACCCGAGCGTTTGACCTGCGGCCCGGCTCGTTCTTCCCGGCGCCGAAGGTAAGTTCCAGCGTCGTGCACCTCACCCGCCGGTCGCAGTCGCTGGTCAGCGACGCGGATTTTCCGGCATTGCGGCGCCTCACGGCCGCGTGTTTCCGGTGGCGACGTAAACAACTGCTGCGTATTTTGCGGCAGGAGTATCAGCTAACGCCCGAAGTCGCGGAAGACCTCTGCCGGCGCGCCGGAATCGGACCAACACAGCGCCCGGAACAGCTGGCCGTGACGGATTTCGTGGCGCTGGCCAATGACTTGGAATGCCTCGTAGCCGACTCGCCATCGTCCTCACCCTCTTAGTCGCAGCCTTGCTTGCGGCTCGCGCGGATGCGCTCTACCTCAGTCTTGATTTCTCGATCGATCGGCAGACATACAATTGGGCCGACTCATTGTCGCTGCAAAAGCAACTGGGCAAGCGGAGCACGTTGGAGCTGTTCAATCGATCGTCGGCTACGTTGTTTCAAGAATCGATCTTCGGCGGCGGCGGCGATCGCTGGCAGAAGACGGCCATCACCCAGGGCGCACTGAATTACCGCTTCAGTTCATCATTCATCGGCGGCGTAGCCGTTACTCAGGATTTCGACCGCCTTGAAGAGAAGCGCTTCATTGGCAACCGCGCATTTCTGACCGCCGATTTCTATCAAACGCGTTACCGGATCCGGCAACGCGGCGGGGTCGTCTGGGAGGAGCGCAAGTTCGAACCGCTGAGTCATCGCGAAACGGGGCTGGCTTATGAAGCCGACTTCAGCGTCACGCCTGGCGGCCGTTGGGGGCAGGCGCGCGTCACCGGCGAAGTCACGACCTTGCGCCGCACGCCGCGGCGGGCGGTCACAGTCGGATACGAGCTGCCGCGCCTTACCTATCGCGGCGACACACTCAGCCTCAGTGCGAGTCAAACTCTTGCCCTGCGCAAGTACTTTCCTTCCAGCGGTAACTTCGAGTCCACCGCCCGTCAGGCCAGCGAACAGCGACGCTGGGATTTGAGTGCCGCCAAGAATCTGCCGCTGGCTGCACGGCTGGCGTTCGCGGCGGCATACCGCTACGACCGCTATGACTATGAGTATCAAGGATTGACCTCTGATTTCATTCGCCAGAACGACAACCTGACGTCCGTACTTGAATATCAGGTCACCCTGCAACGCAGTTTTGGAAATCTGGGGGTAAGTGTCGCATATCTGTTCAACCGGACTAAGGAGGACTTCGGATCGAGCCTTACCAACCAGCTCGCCGAGACCGGGCAGGTCACAGCGCGGGCAAACTTCACGCTTCCGGAAGCCGACACGCTGGAGGTCTCCGGCCGGATCGGCGTAACCGCATTTTTCGCGCCGACCAACTCCGCGTTCTTCGCCGACCGCGACCGTTCAATCCGGCTGGCATCGTTTCGCGCAGTGCACAAGTTCAGCGACTTCCTCACCGGAGTGCTCGATGGCAGCGCACGGACATTTCACAGTATTTACATATCCGGTTCGCTGTCAGCGAATAACTCGATCAACAACGTCTACATCGTCAATCCCTCCTTGATTTGGCAGCCGCTACGGCCCTTACGCGTGCAGCAAAATTACCAGATGCACGCCAATTACATTTACTATGAGTATGAGAAGAACGCGGTCAGCGACCGTAATACCCTATATCGTCGCGCGAACCTGGCCAATACGCTGACAATCACGCTCTCCGCGCGCACCGACCTGATCCTGGAGTACTCCTATCGCTACGAGGACTTTGGGCGGCTGCTGTGGGAGGACCAGTGGAAGCAGCAGGTTAGTTGGGATCGACGCACCCACCGCCCGCGCTTCGGTGTCGAATATCGTCCGTTGGCAGGCTTGCGTTTCTACCCGTACGCCTCCTACGAATGGCAGACTTACTACGATCACCTGTTTGACCCGGCGGAGACTCTCGGCCGACGGATACGGACGGACGAGTTGCAGCGGCGCTTGATTGGTTTTGAATTCCAGTGGACTATGTCGCAGAATTCGTACATCGATTGCCGTCTCGAACGGCGCGTGCAGGAGTATCAACGCCAGCGCGGGCAGGAGTATGACGTGTTTACGATTGCGCTCAAGAGGTACCTATGAGATTGCAGCGGCTGGTACTGTTGTGCGTGTGCGCTTTGACGATCTGCTCCTGTGCCAAGAATCCGTTTTCGACCCGCGATAATGAGGAGCCGACCGAGCCGGTAGGGACGTTCATCCCGCCGACTTCGCCGTTGATCGTGCTCGAAAACCTTCGGTTCGCTTACGCCGAGTTAGTGATCGGGAATTTCGTGCAGTGTCTCGACAGTAACTTCACCTACCGCTTCGATTTTCTCCAGACGCTTCCCGGCGATACCGCGTGGGACTACCGTCAGGAGGTCAATCTGACCACCAAGATGTTCGGCGCCTTCAGTGCCGACGAATCGCGAATGATCTCGATCCAGTTTGCTCTGCAGGTCGACCAGCCCGACCTGGTGCTCGATACCACTGCAACACTGATTCGCTCATATGTCCTGAGCGTGACCGACAGCCTCGGTACGGTGAAGCAGAATTTTCAGGGGATTGCGCGCTTTGACCTGGTCGAAGGCGCTTTCAATTTCTGGTCGCTGTGGCGCTGGGAGGACTTGCACGAGGATCTGGACATCAACTCGTGGGCGGAGTTCAAGAATGCGTATCGGTAGCCCAAGACCGTCTATCTTGCTGATGCTGGCCGCATCACTGGTTTTGGCGGTGCTGGCCTGTCAAAATCCGTTTGCGCCGGCGGTCGTCGGGCCGTCGCGCATCGTGCCGATCGTGCGCCAGGTCGCGCCCGACTCCGTGCTGCACAATCTTAAGTACGCCTACGAACATCGGGATATTGATGTCTACGAGAATTGCCTCGATGTACAGTTCGTCTTCCGCTATGTGGATCAGGATCGCACCGGCCAGATCGAACAAGTCGAGATTCCGCGCGACGGGCCCTCCGGTGATCTGGCCCGCACCGAGCGGCTCTTCAAGCTGTTCGACGAGATTCGCCTCGATACCTGGGTGCCGATTTTCGACCGGCGGGAATTCCCCAACGACGAGGTGTGGGAGGTCTACCGCGTTTACTTCAATCTTTCGGTGAAAGACCTCGACGGCGACTTCGGTTACGAATTCTACGAGGCCGTCGGCGTCGCCGAGTTCAAGTTCCGCAAGTCCCCCGCCGACAGCCTCTACCGCATCGTGGCGTGGGACGATCGGTCAAATCAGTAGCGCTTACCTAGGGCCGCTCCGGCGCTCCGACCGTTGCCAGCACATAGTTCTTCGTATCGAAATACTTCTGAGCCACGCGCTTGATATCGGCGGGTGTGAGTGCTTTCATAGCCGCAATCAGGTCGTCTTCGACATCGTAGCGGCCGACGAGGAACTGATTCACCGCCATATAGAACGCCTGGTTGATTCGTGAGAGCCGCGCCGTCAGCTGCGCACCCCAGAGTGAATTGACCGCTCGTTCCAGTTCCTCGGCCGCGACTTCAATGTTGCGCATCGAGTCGATCTCGCTCACGATGCCGTTCTTCGCGCGCTCGTAATTCTCCACGCCCGTTCCCATCGCCGCCGAAAACCAACCAAAGTCGCGATCCAAACTCACTCCGGCACCGACGCGATATGCCAGTCCCTGCTTCTCCCGCAGATTCTGCCCCAGCCGCGTCGAGAGTATGTCGGTGGCAACGCGCAGCGCGACGGCATCCGCACTGGCAGCGCCGCAGGTGGCATTCCCGATGTACAGATACGCCTGCTTCTTCTCCATCGGCTTGTTCTGGCTCACCACACCGGTAATCGTCGCCGGCGCGGTGACCAGGTTCTTGGCGGGTGGTGTTCCGGTCATATCACCGAAGGCAGCTTCGAGTTTGGCCATCATCGTCTCTGCCGGCAGGTCGGTACAGACTGCGAGGATCAAGTTACCCGGCGCGTAAAATCGCGCATGATAGTCGCGCAAGTCCTGTGCGCTGATTGCTCCGGCCGAACGCATGGTGCCGGTCTCGGGATTGGCAAAAGCGGTGTTGTTGAACAGCAAACTGAAGTAGAGATTCTTAGCCTGATCGGAGGTCGATCCCGATTGCATGCCGAGGATGCCCATGACTTCCTGCCGCACCTGCTCGACTTCGTCATCGGTGAACAGCGGGTGTTTAACCATCTCGGACAGCAACTCGATGCCGCGATCGGTGAAATCAGAGATCGTTTCAAACTTCAGGAACGAAAACTGCCGCGAAGTATAGCGGTCGTCGTACGGAATGTATGGGTTGTCATTCGCTGTGACATTGGCGCCGATCTCCGCCAGCGCGCGCGACAATTGGTCTTTGGAAAAGTTCTTGGTACCGTGAGTGAGCATCCGGTTTACGAAGTCGGTTATCCCTTCCTTGCCGGCCGGTTCGGATGCCGCCCGATCCTTGCCCAATACCAAAAACGCCTGCACCTGCGAGAAGGCATTGGACTTGACGATGATCTCCAATCCGTTCGCAAGCGTCTTGTGCGCATACTGGCTGGTGATTTTGGCCGCACCAGATGCCGCCGATTCCGAGTAAGGCTTGACGACCGAGGCGATGTAGTTGTACGGCTTGAAGTACTTCGCGGCGACCCGTTTGACATCGGCGGGCGTCACCTTTTCGAGGTTGCCCGTTAGATTGTCGATGAAATCGTAACCGGTAGAGACCATCAGCGGTGCGATTTGGAAACCGTAGTAATGCAGCTTCTCCTTCAAGTAGATCTCCGCCGTCTTCGCGCTTGTCACCACTGCCTTGATGTCCGCCGCTGTCGGCTGCCAGTTGGCAATCGTCTGCTCCATGGTCTGATTCAGCAGTGTAATGATGCGATCGATGTTTTGCACCGAATCAGTCTTGATCGCGATATCAAACACCGTGAAATCCTTCTGTGTGTTGATGCCGGTGCCGACTGACTGGGTCAACGTGCCGCCCTCATCGACGAGAACCTTTCGCAGCGGCGAAACGCCGTCGGAATTGAGCAACTCGTTGAGGACGTGGAAGGCATAATAGTCGGGGTCATTCCACAGCGGCCCGCGCGACGAAAGAGTCAGGTAGCAGCTCTTGGTCTCCATCTCCTGCGTGACGATCTTCTTCTCGGCCGGAATCAACACCGCAAACGCCGGCACCGGCGGAATCGGCTTGGCGGCGGTTACGCCGAAGTACTGCCGGTACTTCTTGATCATCTCTGGTGCGCTGAAATCACCGATTACCAGCGCGACCATATTGTTGGGTGCATAGTAGGTTTGGTAGTATTGGAGGATTTCCTCGCGCGTGACGGTGTTGATCAGGTTCTCGTAACCGAGCACCGGCCGGGCATAGGGCGTTCCGGCGTAGACCAGCGCTTGGTGCAGATCGTCAACGACATCATCGATCCGGTCATGGCTCTGGCGGATTTCCTCGATCACGATCTTTCTTTCCTTGGGGAACTTCTCTTCCGGCAGGATCGAGTTGAAAAGCTGATCCGATTGGACATCCAGACCATAGTCGATGTACTCCGTCGGCATCAGTACCAGGTAGGCGGTCAGGTCTTTGCGCGTAAAGGCGTTGATGTAGCCGCCGTGGCGTTCGATGAGATCATCAAGCTGTTCCTGGGACTTGGTCTTGGTACCGTTGAACAGCAGGTGCTCAAGGAAATGCGTCGCGCCGTTGTTGAATTCGTTTTCGTAGCGCGCGCCGGCATTGACGAAAACGATCGAGGTGATCATCGGCGAAGAATGGTTCTCGACGAAGATCGCCTGAAGTCCGTTTTCAAAGGTCACCTTGGTCGAAGGCAGCCCCGCCAGCACCGGGAGCGTTGTCAGAAACATGATGGCCAGCACGGCCACGGTCATTGAGCGCTGATTCACTTGTCTCTCCTTGAGTTAGAGCATCGCTATCGGACAAAATCAACCCCGCCGGTCGTCTTGAGTCAAGTGGATATTCCGGCTGACCCTGGAGTGCCGCAGCAGACCTCCAAATGTGATTTCGCCGCCCTTGACATTGGATTGTTGGCGACTGTTATTAGAGCCGAGATGTGTTACTGCGCCCGGTGGGGCGCATCCAATCCAGAAAGGTAGGTTAGACCCTATGGCCGGCGACGGTAAAGCCAAGGCGCTCGATGCGGCGCTGTCACAGATAGAAAAACAATTCGGCAAGGGCTCGATCATGCGACTCGGCGCGCTCGGTGCGATCGAACCGATCCCGGTGATTTCGACCGGTTCGCTTACCCTGGATCTGGCGCTTGGGATCGGCGGTGTTCCGCGCGGGCGCGTGATTGAACTCTATGGCCCGGAATCCTCCGGCAAGACGACCCTCGCCCTGCACATCATCGCGCAGGCTCAGAAGGCCGGCGGCACAGTGGCGTTTATCGATGCCGAGCATGCGCTTGATGCCGCCTACGCCAAGAAGCTTGGGGTCGACACCGACAACATGCTGATCTCCCAGCCCGATACCGGCGAACAGGCGCTGGAAATCACCGAGACCCTGGTGCGCTCGGGCGCGGTTGACTGCATTGTCATCGACTCGGTCGCGGCGCTGGTACCCAAGGCCGAGATCGACGGCGAAATGGGTGATTCGCACATGGGCTTGCAGGCGCGGCTGATGTCGCAGGCACTGCGCAAACTCACCGGTACGGTCTCCAAGTCGAAGACCTGCGTGGTCTTTATCAATCAGATTCGCATGAAAATCGGCGTCATGTTCGGCAATCCCGAAACCACGACCGGCGGCAATGCGCTCAAGTTCTATTCCTCGGTGCGCATGGATATCCGCCGCATTTCCTCTCTGAAAGAGGGCGACGAAGTGATCGGCAGCCGCGTGCGCGTGCGCGTGGTCAAGAACAAGGTGGCGCCGCCGTTCAAAGAGGCCGAATTCGATATCATGTTCGGCACCGGCATCAACTATGAGGGCGAATTGCTCGATATCGGCACGACGCTGAATCTGATCCAGAAGAGCGGGACGTGGTTCTCCTACGGCGACGAACGCATGGGTCAGGGTCGCGAAAACGCACGGGCGTTCTTGATCAACAACCCGGATATCAAAGAGAAACTCAAAGCTTCGATCCTGGAGAAAGTCGGGTTGGCCAGCAACGGGCATAAAGAGGAGTAGACTCCTTCGGGCGACACATGTGATCGCCTGCTATTGAGTGGTGCATGAATCTGGGGCGGGGACAAGCGCCGCCCCTTCGCGATCGAATCGCATGTGGGGGCAAACAGTACCTGCGAACCTATGCGATTCGGACTATTTCTCCTAAACTCCTGCAAACTCTGACCGATACTCTCATTGACGCTCACTCATTCAGGTTCGACCGTCGATTCCAGAGGACGGAAAGCGAGACCAACTTTCATGCTCAACCGAGCCGACATCATTCAAGCTGTCGTCGGCGCCACCCAGGCGCGTACGTATCTTGAAATCGGCGTGGCCCATGCGGAAACCCTGCTGCGCGTTCGCGCCGCCACCCGCATCGGTATCGATCCGGCTCGCCCCTCGCCGAATATCGTGCATGCCGCCACCGGAGTGCTTAGCGACGCCCTGAACTTCCCCGGTGCGCGCTTTGTTCTCAACGTTGGGGTCGACGCCGCCGATTCGTTTCTGACCATCTCCAATCTCAATCCGCCGGGTCCGCGTCCGGCGCAGAGCCTCAAGTATTTTCAGATGACATCGGATGAGTTCTTCCAGTATCACGCCGACGATCTAATCAGGCGCAGCGGAATAGATGTCGCTTTCGTCGACGGCCTGCACGAGTGGCGCCAAGTCCTGCGCGACGTCGAAAACTGCCTCCGCTATCTGAATACCGGCGGCGTGATCGTGATGCATGATTGTTCGCCGACGCGCGAGATCGTAGCGACTCCGCTTTCCGAACTGGAAGCCGCCCGTCGCTTTCCCGAATGGGACGGCACCTGGACCGGCGACGTTTATCGCGCCGTCCTGTGGCTGCGCTCGCAGCGCCGCGACCTGGACGTGCAGGTACTCGATTGCGACTGGGGGGTCGGTCTCGTCCGCCGTGCAGAGACTCGGAAGCCACTTCAGCTCGACCCGAATCGCATCTCATCATTCAGCTACGCTGAGCTGGCCGTCAATCGCCGTGAACTGCTGAATCTGCGAGCCCCGGAAACGCTCACCGAATTCGTCCGCGAGCTCTCCCCGATTGGCACAGCCGTGCCAGCCGCGCTGTAGGTCAGGACCCCTGCGATCCTGACGCTTTGTTTCGCATTTCTGACCTCACTTCAGATCACGCTTGGCTTTCGTATCACGTTTGATACATTAATCCGCTATCTCATCACAAACACCGTCCAGAGGAGGAGCGAGGAATCATGGCGACTCTTGTAATCGGGGGCACCGGTCGAGTCGGAAGTCTGATCGTCTCGAGTTTGTTGGATCGCGGCGAGACCGTCACGGTGCTCACGCGCTCGGCCGAACGGGCTGCCACGGCGCCGGCCGGTGCGCAGGCTGTTGTCGGCAACCTCGCCGATCCACCAAGTCTGCAGGGGATCTTCTCCGGCTGCGACAAGCTAATGCTGATCACGGCTTCGCATCCTGACGAAACTGTGCATGGACAGAACGCCGTGCGCGCCGCCAAGAGGGCCGGCGTGCGGAAAATCGTCTATTCATCTGTGATCATGCCTCCCGGTTCGCAGGTAATCCCGAATTTTGCCGCCAAGGTCCCAATCGAGGCGGCGGTGCGTGAATCGGGTGTCCCCTTGACGATCCTGCGTCCAAGCAGTTTCTTCCAGAACGATCTGTGGTACAAGGACGCGATGCAGCAATTCGGCGTCTACCCGCAGCCGATCGGCCCGCTCGGATTGCCGCGCATTGACATCCGCGACATCGCCGATGCCGCAGTCAACGCGCTGCTGAGCACCAAACTCGACGGCAAGACGATCAATCTCTGCAGCCCCGATATCCTGAATGGCAAAGACACTGCGCGCATCTGGAGCGAGCATCTCGGGACCGAAATCAACTATATGGGTGATGATCTTGATCAATGGGCCCAGGCCGCCGCGCAGTCAATGCCGGGGTGGATGGTGCATGATCTCAAAATCATGTATGGGTTTTTTCAGAAAAACCTCTTCAAGATCGAAGCGCGAGAGGCTGCGGAAGTGCAGTCGGCCATCGGTCAACTGCCGCGGCGTTTTGCCGATTTTGTCGCCGAAACAGCAGCTGCCTGGAGAGCGGATCAGTAGCCAACGTGGACTACTTTTCGCTCACCGGTGCACACAAACGGCTATTCATTTGGCTGGTAGAGGCTTCAAAAACAGGACAATGTCGATCAACGGCAACTTACATTCTTGTAAGGAGTTGCAGTACTTGGAATGACGGAGCGACTTTGTCGTTATTAGGGAGTTTTTTTTGCGTCCGGGAAAGAAAAACTCTTGCGTTCGTGACAGACGCCGTATTAATTCCGGTTGCCTTCCGCTAAGGGTAAGGCACCCCTTTTAAGCTTTTGGGGGGAGAGGTATCGCGTATCCTCAGAGTTTCCTAGCCCCCTCTCTGAGGTCGACTTCTTCCCCCTTTTTTGTTCCCCACTCTCTGAATCCGCCGACCTCTCCGGCTGTTGAGTTCAATCAACATTATAGGCACCGACACTGTCAGATCTTGTCAGTTTGAATTCAGGTTTTTTCAGAATTCTGAGTTTTTTTAAAGGATCTCCAAATCAATGATATTGCCTATTGGAATCGCCCCTTGAAGGCTTCCTGCCGCATCCTGCACCAACCAGCCCCGTTCGAATCGCAGTGTCGGTCGCTCGATTTCGGTAACCGTCTTGCCGGAATCAAGGCCGGAGTACTCGAGGCGCACCTTGCGCCCCAGACGCTGAGCGTACTCCACCAGTGTGATGATGACATGGCTCCGAAGCCGATCGCCATCGCTGCGGTCAAGAGTATCCTCAAGCACCTTCAGCATGGCGCGCTGTTCCTCTGGCGGTACGAAACTCTCCAATTTCACCCGTACACGCTTGATCAGATCGAGTGAACGAGGACTGATCGAGAATTCCAGGACATTCAACGCCAGGACCAGGAGCGCGGCTTCTGCAGGAACCAGTTGCGAAAGCCGCGCTGAATGATTGAGCAAGCGATACGTTCGACTCGGTCGATCATAGTAGATCGGGAGTCCTATCTTCTCGAGTGCCTTGACGTAACGAAAAGCGGTCCGCGGTGTCACTTTGCACTCATGTTCAATCAATTCGATGCTGATACCATGGCGGTACATCAACAAGTAGACCAGCAACAACAGGTTCTCCGATTTTGACAAGTCGAGCTCTCCTTGCGCCTCAGAAAAGGATTTTCAAGATCAGGCTGACGACTTCGAAGATGCTGGAGTCGTTTGACCCGTTATCAAGCACCATCGTGGTTTCCGGCTCAATCGTGTCTACCGGCAGACAATCGGGGCAGTTCGGTATTGTCTCACCACCTGACAGCGTCGGCACTGCCATGGCCGACACAATCGCAACGATCAGAACCGCCAACCGACACCAAGACCACCAGTTTTGACTGGAAATTTCGCATGCTTTCACGACTCCTCCACCGAGAGATCTTCACACAGTCCCCGGTGAGAGGCATTGTCACGCGACGTGCCACGTGGTGACGCACCTTTGAAGTTCTATAACTTATTGTTGAATAATATCTTACATGACACATCCCGTTTTTTGGGAGGGGCTAGTCTCCGAGCATATTGCCGAAAACGACGTAAAAGGCGACTTTGAATTAGCTAACATACTGCACGACAACGCATTAACAAGTTGCCGTTTTCGGCAAGTTTGCCGGAGAGAAGCGGCAGGATTGAGAGCTTAACGCGGGTTGTCTGGATCGATGCCGTGTTTCTTGAGACGGCGCCTGAATGTGGAAAGTGAAAGGCCCAATTCGCGAGCGGCCGCGGATTGGTTGAGCTGGTGCTTCTTGAGAACTCTTATCAGCTCGTCTCGTTCGACCTGCTCCCATGCTCGCTGGCCGTTGCTCGGGGCAACAGCCGCGGCGCCTACGATATCGGCGCCCAACATTTCCGGTCGAACCGGGCCGGCAGGAAAGAGGCCGATGATCCGCTCAACGGTACGAATCAACTCGCGGACATTGCCGGGCCAAGAGTACTGCAGACACTTCTTTAATGCGGCTACTGTCAGGTGATATCCCCTGCCGGGCGACATGACTTCGAAATAGTGCGCGAAGAGAAGCTCGATGTCATCCTCGCGTTCGCGCAGCGGCGGGATGCGCAGATCGAAGGCGCGGATCCGGTGATAGAAGTCGAGGCGGAAGCGTTGGTCTTGGACCATGGCTGCGAGGTCGCGGTTAGTTGCGGCGATCAAGCGGATGTCGATGTTGATCGGCCGATTACTGCCGACGACAGTGAAGTCCTTCTTGTCTAGCACGCGCAAGAGCGTCGCCTGGGCCTCCAGCGGCAGGTCGCCGATTTCATCGAGGAACAGCGTCCCGCCGTCAGCAGCCTGAAGCTTGCCCTCACGCGGTATCACGCCGGTCGCGGCACCGCGAGCCACCCCAAACAACTCACTCTGCAACATGTCGCCGTGCAGATTTGCGCAATTGACCGTTATGAGCGGGCCGTCGGAATAGGGCGAATGCTGGTGCAGCAAATTGGCAATTATCTCCTTCCCTGTTCCGCTTTCGCCATAAAGCAGTACCGGCGCCCCGGAGCGGGCGACCAGCGGCACTTCGCTCAGAAGTTTTTGAACAGTGACGTTCCTTGAGATGAATTCAGTGGCTGCCCCGCGCGCGGCGGCGGCGGCCAGGAATTCCTGCTGTTGTTTCTGAACCGTGCGCAGATTGCGGGCATGGGCCAGGACGGCGCCGGAGAAATTGGCAATCGCTTCGATAAGTCGTCGCTCTTCGTCGTGGAAGATACCCGGGACGCTATGATGGTCGAGATAGAGCACGCCGGCGACGCGGTCATCGGCAATGAGCGGCACGCAGGCGATCGAAAGGATATTATGCTGCAGAATGCTGGCGCGACTGGCGGTCCGTGCGTCGCGGGAAGCGTCGTCGACGAACAACGACTCGTTTCTTTCGAAGGTTGTTCGCATCACTGAACGACTGACGGCAATGATGTCCTCCAAGCTGTCGTCGTCGCAATCGATCACCGCCTCGACCCGCAGATTGCCACCGCCTTCGATCGCCACCAGGATTGCCCCGCGTTCCGCCCCGGTTTCGGTAATGCAGAATTCGAGCAATTTCTGTACGACCGTGCGATAATCCGAGATTGAACGGAAGACCGTGGAGACAGCCAGCAACGCGTCACTGGCGGTCTTGCCGGCGCTCCCTTCCCGCAGCGACTCCAGTTGACCTCGGCAAGATTCAATCAGATCCTGATTCATCATCTGCACGGCGATCCGGTGTGTCTCTTCAAGGTAGCGCCGCTGAATGTGAGGCCGTCCTTCGCGTTGATAGTGCTCGGCCAAATCCCGGCAGATGCGGAATGCCGGCCAGAGGAAACCTCCGCTGCGATAGCGGGCCAGCGCCAGTTTCAACGCCGTCAGTCGCGATTGCTCCGGCAGGAGGGGACGAATGCCCAGGGCACGCAAGTGGGTCAAGACCGCATCGGCCAGCACGGCACCGGAGTTCTCCAGAAACTCGTCAAACGCCGGGCGGTCGGCGACCAGAGTGCGCACGGTCGCAGCTGTGCTCTCCGTCAGCATGTGGAAGAGGGCGTAGCAGGCGAGGAAATGATTGCCGTTGGTCTCATGCTCGCGAAAGATCGCGGCCAGGGCGTCAATCTGCTCGCCTGAGTCTTCTTCGGACCCGGCCAGGGCGTTGAGCAACTGAATGTCAAGCTTCTCGACTGCCGAGCCGGTCTTCCCGCTCAGACGCGCAATCTCGGCTGCCAGAGCGAGACTCTGCCTGTGATCGCCCCGCAGCAAGTAAACGTAGCCAAGATAGTAGTAAGCTTGACAGCGATAGTAGTTCGGAAACGTTTTGTCGTCGAGCCTTCTTGCCGTTTCGAGGTCCTTCAGTGCCCGTGCAAACTGGCCGCTCCGCAATCCCACCCAACCAGAGAGGGCGAAGAAACGAGCTACTGCTCCTAAGTCGGAACGCTGACGTGCAATGGCCAGCATCCGCGTCAGCGTCTGCTCGGCACGCTCAAATTCGCCCAGGAGGACATGGCACAACAGTGTGCCTTCCTCGGCAATCGCCGCCATCCCCAGTTCACGCCGGAATACGGGATGCTGCCGGATTTGACTGATGAGTTCCAGGACAGCCCGATAGCGTCCGGCATCACACCAGGCGGCGGCGAGGTTCATTGTCAGCGGGATGCGGACCAGGTCCGCCGGCTCGGTGTATTCGCGAAGCGCGGTCGCCAGGACTAGTTCCGCCTCAGCCCTTCTCCCCATGATCGCCAGGAAGCTTCCACATCCGTTAGCCAAGAATCCGAGCATGCTGCGACAGTTGACGCGCCGAGCAAAATCCAGGACTCGCCGCATGCGGGTCAAAGCAACAGGCGTGCGTCCGTACTGGGACAGGCGCCATATCTGCCGGTCGAGATTGCGGATTCGATGCGCGAGAAGACCGTGGCGTCGCGCGAGCGCATAACCTCTGTGCAATGCCTCGCTCTGCTCCCGGATATTCGACTGAATGGCGAACCCGTCGGCCACATTGCGCAGTATGAGCGCACGTTTCGGCGGCGAGAGCAGAACGCTCTCCGCCAAGAGGCGATAGATCTGGCTACTTTCGCCGGTGAATCCCGCCATGCGCAGCACCTGCGCTTGCTTCATGCGCAGACTGTCCCGCTGCGCCGGTGTCCACCACTCGGTTCGCTCCAGCAGTTTCGCCATTAGTCGCGCGGCTGCCAGGTACTGCCCGCGCAATCGCGTTCGAAATGCCAGTGCCAGAAGCGCCCGGCGGTCGTTCACCGATTCCGGCACCGTCGAAGCCAACCGATCCAGTGCGCGCAGTTGCTCGGACAACGGTGCCGCGATCTGCCAGAATCGCGCCACGCGCGTGATTCTCGCCGCCAACAATAAATCGCGCATCACGCGGAACACGTGCAGCGGCCGGTGCCGGTGCGCCGTGTCAGCGGCGCGGAGGAGGTCGGGATGCACACCAAACGTCTGGCTCGCGCGCTCGACAAAATCGTAGATTAACTCCGGCGAGTCGAACGGCCGTGCAAAGCGACGCAGTCGCGTGCGAATGAGACAGCGCAGCAGCTTCAACTCGTAACCAGCCAGGTCGAAACCTGCCAGCACCGGCTGCAGGGCCCGGCCCAGGTGTGCCGGCCGCTCGCTGTGTTGCGGCGCGAGCAGCGCAGTAATTAGCGGTGCCAAGTTTCGGCAATTCTCGTGGAGGTCGGATGCAGCTAGATTCGAAACCGTCTCCGCGCCGGAGACGACGGCCGTCAGCCGCGCCCGCGCTTGTTCCGAATCGTTCTGGGTCAGCAGCAGCAGCATCGCTCCCAGTGAGTAGAAGTCGGATTGCGGCAGCACGATTTCGTCGCGCAAGATTTCCGGCGCAATGTGCAGCGGCGATCCGAAGATCTTAGCCTGCGGTGGAGAAGCGAGGGGAGCGAGAAAGTCCAGGTCGGTGACGAGCACCCGTCGGTGCCCACCGCTGTGCTGCACCAAGATGTTTTCCGCCTTCAGGTCGCAGTGGACATAACCCATCTGATGGATGAATTCAAGCGCGCTGCCAATCTGTTCCAGCATTCGAGCGGCGTCAGCGCAGAACACCTCGGCCGTCAGGGGTGCGGCGATTTCCGGCGGAAAATAGGGGTAAACCAGATGGACGCGATCGTCCTCTTCGTACAGGTCGATCGGTGCCAACAAGTGTGGGTGACGCCAGCCGCGGGCGACGTCGTAGCTGTCGCGCAGACGACGATTCAGTTCGGACCGATCGGCAGCGTCGGCCCGGGGGCGCTTGACCAGAACTGGCCAACGATAGCGTGCATCGCGGCGGACGAACGACTCAAACAGTGATTGTCGGCAGTCGGACTCTCCGAGCCCGCTTCCCTTTAATTCGTGCGGCATTAAGAAGATCCGTTAGTTACCGTTGGAACAGACTCCGAGAACAAGATACCATGCGGCGGCGGGATGACAAGGGAGAATTATTAGGATGTCGATCCATTTGGGCCAATCCTGTCGACTATGCACAAGCACACTAGTTTGCGATACACATTCTACGTTCCTCGGCCGAAGCCAAATTCATTCATGAGGACATTTGCGGCATTGAATATACTTCCAATGACAACTGGTGTCCTGATCCTGAAGTAGCTCGGGTGTGGGACTGCAATCACTGCCAGAGGCAGGCTACGGACACTGCAGGAAAATGCTGATACGACTTCGTCATAGTGCACTGACGTAACGGGAGTTCTACATACGAAGTGTTCAAAGAACCATCTATTGCTGGACTTGCCAATCAAAAGAACCCAGCGCGGCTGTAGAACCTCAATTTCCGCTTTAAGTAGATGCCCACCGCAGTTGCGCCACATCGCTTCGGTTGGACGACTCCTATCCCCCGTAGGAGAGCACTTTACATGATTCGTGAATGCGATCAAGTCCAGAGCCTTTCCCGCTACTTGCGGCTCTTGAGATTCAGTGCGATTACGATGCGACGTGTTCGAGCAGACGGCAGAATGGAGAGCATCGGCGTAGCAGGCAAGTCGATAATGGAACAGGGTGCCCCTGTAGGGCTTGCCATTTGCATTGAGGCTTCCGCCAAAAAGCCTGCGTTTGTTCAAGCCGATCATCTCGCTCATCGCCCGGTGAAAGAGCCGCCATTGTGCGAACATCCCTCCGTGCTCGTTCATGTTCTCGCCAATCGCGAGGATCTTGGTATGCTGATACTGGCTCCCGATCCATGGGGCCGAGATTCGGCTGGCCGGTTTGTCAGCGTCCGGCTTGCGCCCTTCCGCTGCCTTCCAGCAGTCCGCAGCGAAAGAGCACGAGCAGTGAAGTGGCAGACCCCGTCTTCCGTCGGTCAAGCCTTTCGCTGCATAGACAGGCAGCAAAGAGCGGGTTAACTGATGCTTTGCACTCTGCAGTGAGATAGGTCACCTCCCAATGCGAGCAACTGTAGCCCCTGATTAACCTTCATAGAGCTTTCCCACGTCGGCCCCTTCTGAAAGGCGCTTCTACCGAGGCTGACACACATGCTCGGCCTTCAGACCCCGTGGACGATTTCCACCCAGTGCCGCCAACTGGCGATCCAGCCCAACAACTCGTCCGTGACCAATACCGTCATTTCCAAGATGAGATGGCCGGTCTTCTCGCGTCTGAGTTTCTGACTCGAATGCCAGATTCGCTCGGCAACCGCATCGGCAATCTCCGGCGAAAACCGCAATACCACCCGGCGTGGGCGCATCCCCTCCTGACCGAAGATTCCAAATCGCCCCTGCCGTACTTTGTCAAGTGAGAATCCCGGATCGCACTTGAATCGGTCGCCTGCTTCGCTCACGCTCTGCATCCGCTGCACCGCCAGCAGGATGAAACGTCGATAGTAAAGCGAGTAGAGCACCAAATACAGCGCCCCCTTGTGAAAGACCAACATGTAGGGGTGACCGTTGATGTGTGATGCGGTCGCGCGCCAATGTGGCTTGTAGTCGACAACAATTGCCCGCCGGCGACTGATTGCGCCGATGAGCATATCGATGATCTCGCCGAAACTGCTGTAGTCGACGAGTCCGATTTGTGTAAAGCCGAAGCTGTGATCGACCGCTTCGCTGTCGAGGTCGGCGACGATCTCCACCGGGTACAATTGTCTTGCCTTTTGCACCAGACTCCGGGCATCGCGTTCCAACGGCGTGCCGCGGAACAATCCGGCCAGACTCTTGAGGATATGGCCGGCAATCACCTCACGCGTTTCCAGCGTGACGGGCACGAACTTGAGGTAGTCGCGGTCGATGGACCAAAAGATGCGCCGATTGGAACCGACGCGTTCTCTGAGGGGAATATTGGCCGCACTGATGTCGACGAGGTCGCGCTGAAGACTGCGTTTCGGGACCTGGCCCTCGAAATGGCGGTACAGGTCGTCCACCGTCACTTCGCGCTGCAGCGCCAGCCGCTGCAGAATTCTGATGATGCGATTAGCCTTGGTGATCTCCGCCATTTTACCCGAATCTACAGCGCGCCCCGCCGATCGCCAACCCTTTTTTCTACAGTAAGTCTACTCTCATCGCGGTTGCGCTCACCGGGGACACGATTTCCTCCATGCGAATCTTGGCAGAAATTGTAAAACTGCAGTGCGTCAAATACTGTCGCACTGGCGGAGTTTTTTTGTAGAAACTCGGGGGAATTTCGACGCGACTACTTGTGGCCGTCGCCGTTGATCGCGCCTTCAACCGTCTTCCAGGCGAGGAGCGCACATTTGACCCGCACCGGGAACTTGGTGACACCCTGGAAGGCGATGGCGTCAGAGTAGTTTTCGCAGCGTTCGCAAACCTCGCCGCGCAGCATGTTGTTAAAGTCGTCCAATACGATTTTTGCCTCTTCCAAGTTCTTGCCAATCAGTGACTCAGTCATTACCGAGGCGGAGGCAATGGAGATCGAGCAGCCTTTGCCCTCGAAGTGGACATCGGCGATCACGCCGTCTTTGACATTGAGGTAGATTGTGATCTCGTCGCCGCAGACCGGATTCTTGCCTTCGACGACGATATCGGACTTCTCCGGTTTGCCATAGTTACGGGGATGGTTGTAGTGGTCGACGATGACGTCGCGGTAAAGATCATCTAACTGCATGTTTCAGATACCGCTCGCATTCGACGAGCGCCTCTAAGAGAATATCGATCTCTTCTTGCGAATTGTAAAGGTAAAAACTGGCTCGCGCGGTCGATATTACGCCCAGTTTACCCATCAGCGGCTGGGCGCAATGGTGGCCGGCACGAATCGCGATGTTGTAGAAATCGAGCATTGAGCCGATGTCGTGGGAGTGCAAGTCCTTGTAATTGAAGGCAAAGACGGCGCCTCGGTTGGCCGGCGAATGCGGACCATACACTTGCATGCCGTCGGTATTCAGCAGCCGTTTCAACACGTACTCGGTGGTCTCGCGCTCGTGCATGATCAAATTGACCAGTCCCACCGAGTTGATGTACTCGATAGCCTTGCCGAAGGCAACGACCCCCGCCATGTTCGGCGTACCCGCCTCGAACTTGTACGGCAGACCGTTGGAGGTGAAGCGGTCGTAGGCGACCGATTCAATCATGTCGCCGCCGCCTTGCCACGGGTGCATCTTATCGGCGAGTTCGCGCTTCATGTAGAGCACACCGACGCCGGTCGGGCCAAGCATCTTGTGTGATGAAAAAGCGAGAAAATCGCAGTCGATGAACTGCACGTTGATGCCGGTATGCGGTACCATCTGCGCGCCGTCTACCAGAAACAGCGAGCCGTTGTCGTGCGCCAATTTGCCGATTGCCTTCAGGTCGGGCATCGTACCAAGCACGTTCGACATTCCCGTGATCGCGACCAGCTTGACGCGCCGATTCAGTTTGACGGCCAGATCGTCCAAGTCGAGCCGCCAGTCTTCGGTAGAGCGAACATATACGATTTCAATCCCGATGCGATCGCGCAGCATCAGCCACGGCACCAGGTTCGAATGGTGCTCGAACTCCGAAATGAGTACTTGATCGCCGGCCCGGAACTGATTCTCACCGAAGCAGCTCGCAACGATATTGATCGCCTCGGTTGTGCCCCGGGTGTAGACTATCTCCGTTGGTGAAGCGGCATTGATAAACTCCGCAATCAGATTGCGCACGCCTTCGTACTGCGCGGTGGCCATCGCCGAGAGATGGTAGATACCGCGCCGGACAGTGCCGTACTCTTCGCTATAGAACCTGGCTTCAGCGTCGATCACCGATTTCGGCTTGTGAGAAGTTGCGGCGGAGTCGAGGTAGGTAAGCGGCCGGCCATTGCGCTCGGTGTGGGCAAAGATCGGGAAATCGGCTTTAATCTTCGAGATGTCGAGTGGCATGGATCCTTCTTCACACCCGCGGCGGCGTGAGAGCCTTCACGAGTCGGAAATCACCCGGAAACAGCCTCGTCCGCGCCCCACCGATAGAGCAGGGCATCAAGGCGGCGCGCAAAACCGTTCTGCAACAACTCGGACTTGATGCGCGGCGTCACTTGTGCGATGAATCCGTCCGCCAGCAGCACCTTGGCGGTCAGGAAATCGATGCCGCGGGAACGCAGGTAGAACATTTCCAGATCCGACACCTTGGTTGTCGTCGCACCGTGAGTGCAGCGGACGTCATTGGCGCCGATCTCAAGCTTCGGTGAGCTGTTCACTGCACAGCCTTTGTTCAAGATCAGGTTGCGGTTCTTCTGGTAAGCGTCGGAACGCTGAGCGTCACGGGCGATCGTAATCTTGCCGAGATAGTTCGACGACGACTGACCCGATAGCGTACCGATGTAGAACAAGTCGGAATTGGTGTTGCCCAGCTGATGATCCTGGTGCGTTAGTAGATTGAAATTTTCGCGATGGCGGCCAAGGTATACGCCGTTGACCAGTGCCCGCGCGCCCTGACCGGCGAACTTGATATCGATCTCAGTTTGATGGACCAGGCCGCCCGAGGCGATCGTCGCCAACTCCAGCATGCTGTCACGCTCCAGATGAATGCGCACGGTGGTGACGCTGCTGAGTTGCTCGCTCAGGTGCTGCGTCAAAAGCAGATTCAGATGGCTGCCGGCGCCGACCACGACATCGAGCGTGCCGTTGGTCAGACCGGACGCCGCCGAATCGGCATCGATATCCCACACGAGGCTGCCGCGCGAGTTGGACTCCAACTGGGCCACGGTGGCAAAAGCCGTCAGCTTGTTCGCGCCGTTCAGGCGCGTGTAAATCTGCCGCGGATTCGACTCAGCCGTGTCTTTCCGGATACGCAGGTATGCCCCGGCCGACAGGAAAGCGTGGGCGAAGTGCGCGAATTTACGCTCGAGAAAGTGCTTCTGAAAGAATTCCAGCAGCGCCGTGAATTTCTCCGGCTCGCGTTCATGTGCTTCGGCGAACGATCCGAAAAAGATGTTGTTGGCTGGATCCTGTTCGACGCCGGCGAGATGATACTCCTCCGGAAGCAAGTTGACATTGTCCAGACCGGCCGCCAGCATCGTCGTCGGCGAGCCGCCGCCATGCGGCAGCCAGGTGGCAACCGCCGGTTGTAGGCCGTCCAGTTTCAGCGCGCGGAAATTGACGTATTTAAAATCTTCGTCGCGATTGCTCGGGGTCGTCGCGGCCAGCGCCCGTTCGAAGCTGTTACGCCGCCAGTCGCCGATTCCGTCGCGGCCGTTGAGGCTGCGAACAAAGTCGCCGAAGTATTCCTCCGACCACGGCGCGAAAAGATCGGCTTTCTCCTTGGACTTGATTATGACAGTCATTATCCGACCGACCCTTCCATTTCCAGCTCGATCAGCCGGTTCATCTCGACCGCGTACTCCATCGGCAATTGCTTCACGATCGGCTCGATGAAGCCGTTAACGATCATCATCGAAGCCTGCTCTTCCGAAAGACCGCGGGTCATCAGGTAGAACAACTGCGTCTCGGAAATCTTGGAGACCGAAGCTTCATGGCTGATTGAGACGTCTTCCTCGTCGATCTCCATATAGGGATAGGTGTCGGTGCGCGAGTGCTCATCCAGCAGCAACGCATCGCACTCGACGTTTGACTTCACGCCGGTGCAGCCCTTGGCCACTTTGACCAGACCGCGGTACGAAGACCGCCCCGAGCCCTTCGAGATTGACTTCGAAATAATCGAGGAGGAAGTGTTTTTTGCAAAGTGTGAGACTTTAGCGCCGGCGTCCTGATGCTGGCCGTCGGCGGCAAACGCCACCGAGAGCACCTCCCCCTTTGCGCCTTCGCCCATCAACTGAATCGCGGGGTATTTCATCGTTAGTTTGGAGCCGATATTGCCGTCAACCCATTCCATCGTTGCACCTTCCCAGGCCTGCGCGCGCTTGGTAACGAGATTGTACACGTTCTTCGACCAGTTCTGGATGGTTGTGTAACGGCAACGGCCATTGCGCTTGACGATGATTTCGACTACGGCCGAATGCAGCGAGTCCGTCGAATAGACCGGCGCGGTGCAGCCTTCGACGTAGTGCACCCACGCGCCTTCGTCGACGATGATCAAGGTCCGCTCGAACTGCCCCATGTTCTCAGTATTGATGCGGAAATACGCCTGCAGTGGAATCTCGACGCTGACACCCTTCGGGACGTATATAAACGATCCTCCGGACCAAACCGCGGAATTCAGGGCAGCAAATTTGTTGTCGTTATATGGAATCACTGTGCCGAAGTGCTTCTTGAAGATCTCCTCGTGCTGTCTCAGTCCCGAATCGGTATCGAGGAAGATCACCCCGAGCTTAGCCCAGGTCTCTTGCAGATTATGGTAAACGACCTCTGACTCGTACTGCGCACCCACACCGGCCAGGTATTTTTTCTCAGCTTCCGGTATTCCGAGGCGGTCGAAAGTCTTCTTGATATCCTCCGGCACTTCGTCCCACGACCGCCCCTGGCGGTCGGACGGTTTGACGTAGTAGTGGATATTCTGAAAATCGATCGTGTCCAGCAATCCGCCGCCGCCCCACTGCGGCATCGGTCGCTGCAGGAAGTGGTCGAGTGCTTTCAGACGAAAGTCGGTCATCCAGCCCGGCTCGTTCTTCATCTCCGAGATCATGGTCACGATCTCGCGGTTGAGCCCCTTGCCGGACTTGAATGAATACTTCTCCGGGTCGTGAAAACCGTACTTGTAATCGCCGAGGTTCAGGTTGTCTGCGGGTTTCTGGTCGGCCATGCTATGCCTCCGCAGTCACTTTCTCGCCGACGATCCAACCGTAGCCGCGTTCTTCCAGTTCCAGGGCCAGCTCGGGACCACCGGTCTTGATGATTCGTCCGCCGGCCATGATGTGCACAAATTGCGGCTTGATATAGTTCAGCAGCCGCTGATAGTGCGTGATCATCACCACCGCCATATTCGGGTTCATCAACTTGTTCACCCCTTCGGCCACGGCTTTGAGCGCGTCGATATCCAGCCCCGAATCGGTCTCATCCAGCAGCGCCACCCGCGGCTCCAACACCGCCATCTGCAGGATTTCCGCCCGTTTCTTCTCGCCGCCGGAGAAGCCGTCGTTGAGGTAGCGATTGGCAAACGATTCGTCGATTCCCAGCATCTGCAATTTCGATTTCAGGTAGCCCCAGAATTTCAGGACATTCACCTTCTTGTTGCCGTCTTCGCCCTTGTGCGCGTTGTAAGCCGTGCGCAGGAAGTTCTGCAGTGTCACGCCCGGCACTTCGACCGGGTACTGAAACGCCAGAAATAGGCCGGCCTTGGCGCGTTCATCGACTTCCATCTCAAAGACGTTGTTCCCGTTTAACAGCACTTCGCCGCCGGTGACGGTATATTCGGGATGTCCCATAACGGCGTAGCAAAGCGTGGATTTGCCGGAACCGTTCGGTCCCATAATCGCGTGGATTTCCCCGGAGTTGACCCGCAGAGACAGTCCATTGATGATCTGCTTGCCCTCGATGGCAACGCCCAGATTCTTGATCTCCAGCAGTGGTGGTTGACTCGACATCAGTGCCTCATATTACAGTTAGAAATTCCATCATCAATATTGACCAATCTGGTCAGAAATGATTTCCCAAGTAGTACGCCCGCGTCAGGGGGGCTATTTGTCGAATCCGTAGCGACTTAAATCCGGTCTTGCCCGGAGCAACGAAGTGCTGAGAATAGCAAATCGGCGGCGGCGGGGCAAGTCTGCAAGTCGAAATGGGCCCAGAACCGACTGAATCCAGGAGGGCTTCAGCCTGACAGGACATGGCTTTACCCCTTTCTGCACATAAATTTAACAGGAAATACGCCAGTTTTCGTATTGACACCCCAGTTTAAACCTTTATATTCGCGTTGATGGGAACGAGGGGGACTGTACTTATTTGTACCTGTCACTCATAAGCACAATTCTATTCGAGACAAGTTCGCTTTGAAGAAGAATTATCTCGTCTTCGCAAAGAACCTAAACTCATTAACCTTTTACGGAGGCTCTATGTTACCAAAGCCCCTGGCTGCTCGCTTCACGATTGGGCTCGTGATTCTGGCAGCGATCTTCCTGATGACAGGGACGGCTTTCGGTCAGAACGATTCGACAAATAACTACTTTCGAATTGACTGCCCGACGACCGTCACTGATTTGACCCCGGACACGTTTATCGACGTGCCGGTGTACATCGCCAACTCGGCGGCACTCGGCGGTTTTTCCTACGGGTTCAACTACAACAGCGACCATATCGAAATCGACTCGGTCATCTCCGGTCCGGCATTAGTAACCGGTGGATTCGGGTCGTTCTTGTTCAACAAGAACACGGCCGCCAACACCGTGCTCGTGGGCTGGATTAACTTTGTACCGGCCCTACCGCTGGTGCCGCACGCTGTCGGCGCCGGTGAAGCAGTTGTCTTCACTCTGCGGTTCAAGATTCAGCCGGGTGCCACCGATGCCACGGTAAATGTTGACACCGCCTTTGTACCGCCGGCAGGCTTCCTGACCTTCTCGCTGGCGGCGGGCGGCGATATTGCTCCCGGCTTTATCGACTGCGGCGCTGGCGACATTATCCTCGGCAGCGGCGGCGGTCCGACTAATCAGCCGCCAGTGGCCATTTGTCAGCCGATTACCGTAGCGGCCGACGCCGGATGCACTGCCCCGGCAAATGTCGACAACGGCTCGAACGATCCCGATGCCGGTGATGTGATCACATTGACGCAGATACCGCCCGGACCGTATCCGCTCGGAGTCACGAACGTGATGCTGGTTGTTTCCGACGGTGAACTCGCCGATACCTGCGAGACCACCGTTACGGTAAACGACGTTACCGATCCGGTCGTGACCTGCCCCGCTAACGTTACGGTCGGCAACGATGCCGGCGTGTGTGGCGCGGTCGTTAATTTTGCACCGACGGCAACCGACAATTGCGACGGCTCCGTGACGATCAACGCCGTTCCGCCGTCCGGTTCAGTCTTCCCCGTGGGCGAGACCACGGTGACGGTGACCGCAACCGACGATTCCGGCAACGATGCCACCTGTCAGTTCACAGTTACGGTCAATGACACGGAGAATCCGGTAGCGATCTGCCCGGGTGACATCGATGTCGTGATCCCGTTCGGTGAGACCGAAGCCATCGTAAACTTCCTTGTTAGCGCTACCGACAATTGTGAAGGCGCGACGGCCGTGGCCGTTCCGGCCTCCGGCAGCGCGTTCCCAATTGGTACCACCGCAGTCAACGTCACTGCGACCGACGGCGCCGGCAACACCGGATTGTGCAGCTTCAACGTCAACGTGACGGTCGGCAATGCCGCGCCCGTGGTTTCCGACATTCCGGACCAGACCATTGATCAGGGACAGCAGTTTGCCCAGATCAACTTGGACGACTACGTTACCGACGCTGACAACGCAGACAATGAACTCATCTGGACTGTCCAGCAATTCAAGAGCCGCGGTACGATCACGGTCACGATCGATGAGAATCGCGTTGCGACCATCGTGATCGATGACTTCACCGGTTCGGCGGTCTTCACCTTCCGCGCCACCGATCCGGAGGGTGCGTTTGACGAAGATCAGGCCACGTTTACGGTCAACGCTCTGGTTAATGATCCACCGGTTGTCTCCGACATTCCGGATCAGACGATCTTGAGCGGCGAGAGCTTCGCTACAATTGATTTGGATGACTATGTTATCGATCCGGACAACGCCGACAACGAACTGACCTGGTCGTTCAGCGGCAACACGCTGCTCACCGTGGTCATCGACACGGGCAATGTCGCCGTCGTGACCTATCCGGGCGGCTTCATTGGTTCCGAGACAATCACGTTTACCGCGACCGATCCGGGCGCTCTGTTTGACTCCGATGCAGCAACCTTCACAGTGAACGAAGTTCTCTTCCCGGATTTCAACGTTGATGCGACTCCCGAAGTCGTCAACGTTGCCGGCGGCGATGCTTCGCCGTTCTCCTTCGATATCGAAGTTCAGCCAATCGATGGCTTCATCGGCGCCGTCAGCCTGGCGGTCAACGGTTTGCCGGCCGGCGCCACGGGCGACTTTTCGCTCAACCCAGTCGAAATCACCGGCCCGGCTGCCAGCAGCACCTTCAGCGGTACGATCAGTGCCGAGACGCCTCCCGGGACCTACGATGTGGTCTTCCTGGGTACGGAAGTCTCCCGCGCCGGTGTGCATGCTGACACGGTGCAGTTGGTTGTCGAAGGCTGTGCCGAGATTCCGTTCGTCGTGGTCAGTGATGACTATTTCGAACTGGTGGCCGAGGAAGGCAACAGCCCGCTCGATCAGCTGGTTTATATCACCAACGGTGCGACCTGCGGGACCTTGTACTGGACCACCGCGGTCGACCAGCCGTGGGTGACGGTCGATCCGACCTCCGGCGATGTTGAAGCCGGCGCGACCCCGGGTGACGCCATGGACATCCTGTTCAACACGGCCTCTCTGGCCCCGGGCAACTACCTGGCTTATATCAATGTCATGCCGATCGCGCTGCGTCCGCGTGCTAATGCTGACGAGGGCGTCCAGATCACCATTGATCTGACCATCACCCCCAAGCCGATTTCGGATGACACCGTATATGTCGACCATGTGGCCGGCTATGCCGGAACCGATGTGGCCGTTCCGCTCACTTTCAGAAACTATGAAGAATTGGCCGGTATGTCAGCCGGACTGACTTGGAATTCGCCTGATGTCACACTCGACTCGGTTTCATATGCCGGTTCGCGGGTGGAATACATCGCCACCAAGATCACGACCATCAATAACGGAGACCGCACGCTGGCGCTGGGTGTCCTGCGTATTCCGCCGGAGCCGCTCGTTGCGACCGGCAGCGGTTTGTGGGGAACGTTGTGGTTCTCGATTGACGGCGGCGCTGCGGCGCAGACCGTGACTATCGACACGACCTTCATCGCCCCCGGCGTTGAACTGCTGTTCAATGATGTGATGGCGAACTCGATCTATCCGCAGTTCAGCGCGGGTTCAATCGAAGTTCTGGTGACAGAGGAAATCTGCATCACCGGTACGGTTGAAGACGGCAGCGGCAGTCCGATTGCCGATGCGATCGTTGAACTGTGGTATGGGGATGCGCTTGAGAATAGCACGACTTCCGGCGCCGACGGCTCGTTCCAGTTCTGCTTCATGACGCCGCCGGCCGATGGCTACTCGCTGCGCGCCTACAAGCCGGGTTATTATCCGGACTTCTTGGGCGACGTGTCGCTCCCTAGCGACGATAACCTGCTGGCGCTGTCCAACGATGGCGGCGAAGTCGTTCCGACCTACGAGTGGGTTGACCTCTATTGCCAGGGTGAGGCTCTGGACAACGGCCTGCCGATCCCGGTGGGTTCGGTGGTCGAAGCCTACGATCCGACTGGCGTACTTTGCGGTCAATGGACCGTTACTACGCCGGGCACCTTCGGCTTCATGCCGGTCTACGTCGATGACCCGTATTCACCGAGCGTCGACGAAGGCTGCGTCTTGGGTGACACCATTACGCTCCTCTACAACGGCGAGCCGGTCGAGCTGATTGGCGATCCGTTGGTCTGGACTGGCAACGGTGACCGCTATTCCGCCTGCTTCGAGTATCCGGCCACTCCGGATATCGTCACCAAGTGCATCCATTTGGCGGCGGGCTGGAATTTGATCTCCTTCAACGTCGAACTGCCGACTTCGGAACTCGAAGCGCTGTTTGCCGACGTGTTGGATAACACCGATGTCATCCTCAGCTTCGAGTCGGTCGGTATGACCTACGATCCGGATCTTCCGGACTTCTCGACCTTGTGGGATGTCGACAACTTCCATGGTTACTGGTTCCGCATGGATTCACCGGATTCGATCTGCGTGACGGGACGTCTGGTCGACGCTACCACCGCGATCGCGCTGGAGAACAACTGGAACTTGGTCAGCTACCTGCCGGAAGATGAGCGCGATGTGCCGACGGCGCTGACGTCGATCTGGGGCTCGGTGGTCGTCGTCCTCGGTTATGAAGGCGGCGGTCTGAGCTACGATCCGGCTCATCCGGAACTGGCGACCCTTAATGCCATGAAGCCGCTCTTCGGCTACTGGATCAAGACCAATGCTCCGGGCTCGCTCATCTACGATATGCCTCCGACCTTCGCGCGTACGGATGCTACCTATACCGCGGCGAGCTATGTGCCGCGCGTCCAGACCAGCAATACCTGGATCAACCTGTTTGGCCAGAACGTCCGCCTCAACGGGCAGACCCTTCCGGCCGGTACCGTGATCGAGGCTTACAATGAAGCCGGCGCGCTGGTGGGCGAGTACACTGTCCGTCAGAACGGCAAGTTTGGCTTCATGCCGGTCTACGGTCCGGACAGCTTCTCCGCCAACAATGATGCGATTGCCAACTCCGGCAAGATCAGCTTCAAGGTCAACGGGGAAGAAGCGGCCGAATCGGTCCAGTGGACCAACAACGGCGACCGCGTCGCGATCTCTGAGTTCACGACGATCAACAAGGGCGGCGTCCTGCCGACCTCGTTCAGCCTGAACCAGAACTACCCGAACCCGTTCAACCCGGAAACCTCGATTGAGTACACCGTGGCGAGCGCGGCTCAGGTTGAAATCGCGATTTACAACGTTCTGGGCGCGAAGATCAAGACCCTGGTGAGCGAATATCAGCCGGCCGGTTCCTACCAAGTGAAGTGGCACGGCGATGACGTCACCGGTAATACCGTCGCGTCCGGCGTCTACTTCTACAAGATGACTGCCGGTAGCTTTACCGAAGTCAAGAAGATGACGCTGCTGAAGTAATCACGTAGGTCAGGGTCGGCAACGATCCTGACTTGCTCTGAAAACACCAACGCCCCCGGGAGATTCTCGGGGGCGTTGTGGTTTTTGGGACTCAATGACTCTGGCTGCTAATCGACGATAAACAACCGCGCCCCCGTCGCCGTCACGGAGCGGTGTGCCATCGCTCCGTCGGCGACCTGATAACTCATCCCCGGCGTTAGCGTGAATCTGCGCCCGTCCCTGAGTTCAGTAATCAACTGACCTTCCATGACAAGCAACAAGTGCCCCTTTTCGCACCAGTGGTCGGCAACATAGTTCGGTGAATAGTCCACCATCCGCACGCGAATTTCGCCGAGCTGGATTGTCCGCCAATACGCCATGCCGCTCTCGCCGCAGTGTTCGGACGCTTCCACCGTGTTCCAGTCAATCGCGGCAAATGGAATGTTTTGAAGTTTCATGATTTGCCTCTCTTCCGCGGAACGCCCTACGACTTGGCCGCACCCAGCGGCAGCACCGAGCGTCCATAAAGTTCGTTCAACACCTGCCCCAGACCCGTGTAGCAGGCTGAAAAACCGCAGATAATTCCCACGACACCGGCCAGCTTCGTGACGCCAACATTATCCAGAGCATCGCCGAGCGCCAGCAGCCAGAACAGCAAGGTCAAGGAAGCAAAGACGAATTGCAGTGCCCGGCTCAGTTTCAGCGTGCCGATGAACATGATCCCGGTGAACAGCCCCCACATAAACAAGTAGGCAGCCATTGCGCCTTTGGAGGGCGCCGCGCCCCAGCCGAGATTCGGCATTACCAGCAGCGCGACCAAGCTCAGCCAGAACAGTCCGTATGAGGTGAATGCCACCGTGCCGAAAGTGTTGCGTTTGCGCCATTCCATAATGCCCGCAATGATCTGCGCCATACCGCCATAGAAAATCCCCATCCCCAGAATCATTGTGTCGAGCCCGAATAGCCCGATGTTGTGGATATTCAATAACACTGTGGTCATGCCAAATCCGAGCAGTCCAAGCGGTGCCGGATTCGCGGTAGTGTCCTTGATTTCAGTGGCGGTTTCTGCTGTCAGTTGTGTCATGTTCATTCTCCCGTCAGAGCCAGTTACATCGACATTTCTGTCCGTGATGATTCCTTAGAATAGAAGATTCCGGCTCCGCAGGCAAGCTGATCGTATTGCCAACGGCTCGGCAAAATCATTTCGTAATTCCTTCCCTATTGTTGTTGACAGCTCGCCCCAAAAACCTTAATGTGAAGCCCGTGTTTTTTGGTCTTGAACACGGGCAATCCCTGACATGATTACCCGCGAAGAACTGCTGAAATTGGCGGCATTGGCGCGCCTGCGACTGGATGAGGCGGAAATCCCGCGCTTCCAGAAGGACATTGCCGAAATGCTGGAGTATGTCAAATTGCTCAAAGAAGTTGATACTTCGCAGGTCGAAGCCGATTCGCCGGTTACGCCGTCAGGCAACATCTTGCGCGAAGATGAAGTGCAACCATCGTTGCCGACTGAAGAGGCGCTTAAGAACGCCCCGGAGCGCGAAGGCAATTACTTCAAAGTACCGCGAGTTGTTGACAATTGAGAATCGTCGGCGTGATTCCGGCGCGATTCGGCTCTAAGCGACTGCCTGGTAAGGCGTTAATGAAGGTCGCTGGCACGGAAATGGTGCTTTACGTCTTCCGCCGCGCGCGGAGGTACCAACGTTTTGACCGCCTACTGGTGGCGACCGATGACCACCAGATCAGGCGACTGATCCAAGCCGATGGCGGCCATGTGTTTTACTCGAAGGAGCCGTTCCGTAACGGCTCGGAAAGATGTGCCGCCGCGATCGCGAATATCGATTGTGATAGTATAGTCAATGTGCAAGGTGATGAGGTGATGATCGAACCGGAACATATTGATGCCGCTGTGCGCCTCTTGGAGGCCGATCCGACCTTGCCAATGGCTACGGTAGCATTCCCACTCACGGGTGGACTGATCGACCACAAGGATCGTAATCTGGTCAAGGTCACCGTCGATGTTGCTGGACGCGCGAGAGATTTTTCACGCCAGCCGATAAATCTGAAGGGCGAGGAAATTCGCAGCTACGGTCACGCCGGCATTTACGTATACCGGAGGGAATTCCTGCTCAAGTACGCGCACCTGCCTCCGACCCCGCGCGAGCAAGCTGAATCGCTCGAACAACTGCGCGTCCTGGAATCCGGCTTTCCGATCGGTGTTGCCATTATCGACGAAATTCTACTTTCGGTGAATTCACCGGAGGACTTGAAGATAGCTAATCAATTGCTCAGGGATGAGGGAGGAACAGTCAGGTGAACGGCGCCAAATACATCTTTGTGACCGGCGGAGTTGTCTCTTCGCTGGGCAAAGGCATCGCCTCCGCCTCGATCGGAGTGCTGCTGCAAAAACGGGGTCTCAAGGTCAACCTGCAAAAGATGGATCCGTACATCAACGTCGATCCCGGCACGATGAACCCCTTCCAGCACGGTGAGGTGTTCGTGCTCGACGACGGCGCCGAAACCGATCTCGATCTGGGGCACTACGAACGGTTCACCGGTAAGTCTCTCTCCCGTGACAACAACGTCACTGCCGGCCAGGTGTATCAGGCCGTCATTAACCGCGAGCGCAAAGGCGATTACCTCGGCGCGACGGTCCAGGTGATTCCGCATATCACCAACGAGATTAAGGCGCGTATCCGCAAACTGGCGCGCCGTGACGAGACGTACGACGTCATCATTACCGAATTTGGGGGCACGGTCGGCGATATCGAGTCGTTGCCGTTTCTGGAGGCCGCCCGCCAGATCGGTCTCGAAGAAGGTCCCGGCAAAACGCTGTTTATCCACCTGACCTTGGTGCCGTGGGTGGAGACGGCGGGTGAAATCAAGACCAAACCGACGCAGCACTCCGTTCGCGATCTGCGCGAGATCGGAATTCAGCCGCAAGTGCTGCTCTGTCGCACCAGCCGGCCGCTGTCCGAGTCCATCCGCGAAAAGATCGGTCTCTTCTGCAGCATCCCGGCCAAGAACGTCATCGAGTCGATCGACGTGGATACGATTTACGAAGTCCCGCTGCTTTACCATCAACAGGGACTGGATGATTTCATCGTCGACTACCTCGGCCTCGACGCCCCCGACCCGGACTTGAGCGAGTGGGAAGCGATCGTTTCCAGGATCAAGCGCCCGGACGAGCACGTGCGCATCGGTATCTGCGGCAAGTATGTGCATCTGAAGGACGCCTATAAATCGATCATCGAGGCGTTCGTGCACGCCGGCGCGGAAAACAACGTCAAGGTCGATCTGGTCTGGGTCTCCTCAGAGGATATCAAAACCAACGGCGCCCAGCACTATCTGCAAGGAATCGACGGCTTGTTAATACCCGGGGGTTTTGGCGAGCGCGGCGTCGAGGGCAAGATTGAAGCGATCCGCTACGTCCGCGAGCGCAATGTCCCCTTCTTCGGCATCTGCCTCGGCATGCAATGTGCCGTGATCGAATTCGCCCGTAACGTCGCCGGCCTCGCCGACGCACATAGTTACGAATTTTATCGCGACCTAAAGCATCCCGTGATCCACCTGATGGCCGACCAGCGCGACGTCACCGAGATGGGCGGCACGATGCGGCTCGGCGCGTTTCCGTGCATCCTCGATGAAAACAGCAAGTCCTACGAGGCCTACGACGAGCGGCAGATCTCTGAGCGCCACCGCCATCGTTACGAGTTCCATAATCCGTATCGCGATTTGCTGACCTCGAAAGGCATGCGCTTGTCCGGATTGTCCCCCGATGGCAAGTTGGTTGAAATCGTCGAAATCCCTTCGCACCGCTGGTTTGTCGGTGTGCAGTTCCATCCCGAACTGAAGAGCCGGCTTGGCAATGCCCATCCGCTCTTCCGCGAGTTCGTTCGCGCGGCCAAATTGTATCACGAAAATCCGCAGCAGCCGGCACTTGACCTGGAAATCGAACCGGAACCGGCGCTTACTGCGGAACCGCGCGAAGATTACGACTTGCATTCATGATCACCATCGGCGCGGAGCAATTCGGCGGCGGGAAGCTGTTCATCATCGCCGGGCCGTGCGTGGTCGAGTCGGAGAAGATCACCCTTCAGACGGCCGAACGGTTGCGGGAGATCACGCAGCGCCTGCATTTGCCGCTGATCTTCAAGGCATCTTATCGCAAAGCCAACCGCCTGTCCGGAGCATCCTTCACCGGTATTGGCGATGAGGCCGCCTTGCGCATTCTCGAGAAGGTCAAGCGCAGCTTCGCTCTTCCGGTGCTGACCGACATCCACGAAACCGTCGAGATCGAGGCCGTCGCCCAAGTGTGTGATGCGTTGCAGATTCCTGCCTTTCTCTGCCGTCAAACGGAACTGATTGTCGCCGCCGCTCGCACCGGTCGTGCGATCAATATCAAGAAGGGGCAATTTCTTGCCGCCGAGGATATGGTGCATTTGGCGCAAAAGGCGGTTGACACCGGCAATCGAAACATCATGTTAACGGAGCGCGGCACCACTTTCGGCTACCGCGACCTGATCGTTGACTTCCGCTCGTTAGTGCGGATGAAAGAAACCGGCCATGCGGTCGTCTTCGACGCGACGCACTCGGTGCAGCAGCCGGGCGGTCATGGCGGGGTCTCCGGCGGATTGCGCGACTTTGTCCGACCGCTGACACGGGCGGCAATCGCAGTCGGCATTGACGGGCTGTTCTTCGAAACGCATCCCGATCCGGCGCAGGCCAAATCGGATGCTGCCACCCAACTGCCGTTGGCGCAGGTGGAAACGTACCTTGAGGAGGTAAGACGCCTTGCGGAAATTGGCGCGCAAGCTTGATATCAGTCCGGCCGCGATCGAGATGCTCGTCTTCGACGTCGACGGCGTCATGACCGACAACCGCATGATTTTCCTCAAGGACAATCAGGAAGCTAAGGCCTTCTCCGCAGCCGATGGCTTCGCCATCAAGGCCACCAGCGGCCGAATTCTGAAGTACGCGGTGATTACTGCCCGCGGCTCGGAGGTCACCGAGCGGCGCTGCCGTGAACTTGGAGTTGGTGATGTCATCACAGCATGGGACAAAGTGAGCGCCCTCCAGGAACTGGCGGCGAAGCACGAACTGCGTCTGAGCCAAATCGGTTATGTCGGTAACGACATTCCCGATCTCGTCGCGATGGAAGAGGTTGGCCTGGCGGTCTGCGTCGCCGACACCGAGCCGGAACTGCTCGATGTTTGCCACTACCAGACTACTCGCAACGGTGGCAAGGGCGCCTGCCGGGAAGTAATCGCCTTCATATTGCAGGCGAAAGGGCTGGACTTGGTCCAGATCTACAAGGACGGGATCAACAATGTTAAAACGGGCTAAGGAAGTTCTGTTGCACGAAGCTGAGTCGGTGCGCCAACTGGTTGACAGACTCGACACCTCCTTCGAGCGCGCCGTCGACTCGATCCTGAATTGCACCGGCAAAGTTATCGTAACCGGCATGGGCAAGTCGGGCATTGTCGGTCGCAAGATCGTCGCAACCTTTAATTCCACCGGCACACCGGCGATCTATCTTCACCCTGCCGAGGGCCTCCACGGCGATCTCGGGTTGTTGCAGAAGGACGATCTGGTCATCGCCGTCTCCAAGTCGGGCAATCTCGATGAGCTCGAGAGCTTTTATCCCGTGATCGAGCGGCTCGGTCTGACCTTGATTTCGATTACCGGCAACCTGCAGTCGCCGCTGGCCAAGCGAAGCGACATCGCGCTCGATGCCTCCGTATCGGCTGAAGCCTGCATCCACAATCTGGCTCCGACCTCCTCTTCGACTGCCGCGATCGCGCTCGGTGATGCGCTGGCGCTCGTCGTGCAGGAGCAGCGGGGCTTTACGGCGGATGACTTCAAGCTCCTCCATCCCGGTGGCACGCTCGGACGCCGCCTGACCTTGCGTATCCGCGACCTCATGCACTCTGGTGATGACCTGCCGCTGGCCAATTTCAAGATGCTCGTCAAGGATATGCTTGTGCTGATCACCAACAAACGGCTCGGTACGGCCTTGATCGTCGACGACGAACGAAAACTCCTTGGCATCTTCACTGACGGCGATTTGCGGCGGCTCGTCAATCGCAATGACAATTTCCTGCAGAAGACCGCGGCCGACGTCATGTCGCCGCAGCCGAAGTTGATCGGTCCCGATGAACTCGCTGAACGCGGCCTGAAGATTATGGAGGACCACAAAATCACGGCGTTGGTGGTCGTCGATAATCACCGCCGCCCGGTCGGTATCGTTCATATCCACGACATCCTCAAAAGCAAGGTCGTTTGAACTAACTACGCTCGAACAGAAAGTTTCCACTGCAGATTCGCCCAATCGAGACTGTTCGCTGATCCAAATCCCGCGAAGAAGTCATCGGCCACAGCCTAATTGCCAATTTGCAGTTTCTCGGGAATATCCTCTCTCCTGACTGGTATTCCTCATAGTACAGGCACGTGAGGGATTGCGCCGTCTACGGCAATTCAGACTGAAGGGAGGACCCGCAATGCGAACCTTAAGCGCATCACTCGTCAAATTCAGCTCCCCGCAGGAGTTGAAACGCCGCTATCAGCGCAACATGCTGCTGGCGGAAGTCACTTTGGTTGCCGCCATCGCGGTCACCATCGGCACCGCCGTGCTTCTCGCCGATACTGGCGGTGGGTTTCACGAAGTCAACATCCCGCTCGACACGATCATTGTCGATATCCTGCCACCACCGCCTCCGATCGACCCCGACCAAACGAGAGCAATTGTAGTTCAGGGCCAGCCCGATGAGATTCGCTTTACGTTGCCGGAAGCCGCCCCTGACGACTCGGTTCAGGTTGATTATGTCGTCGTCAGTCAGGAGAGTCTTGCCGTCATAAACTCGATCGGGATTATCGGTGACAGCGCATTGGCGGGCCAGGTTTACCAGGTGTTGACCGATCTTAACGACTACATTCCATCGCCCGATTCATTCATGGCTGTCGAGGAATTGCCGCAGAAACTCCTCGCACCGGCGCCGGCCTATCCCGAAATCGCCCGCGAAGCGGGTCTCGAAGGCCGGGTTTGGCTAAAGTTGTTGATCGGCAAGGACGGCAATGTCCGTGACGTGCTCGTCATTCAGGAGTCCGGCGCCAATGCCGGTTTTGAAGAAGCCGCGGTTGCGGCGGCATGGCAGTCGAAGTGGCGGCCGGCGCTGCAGAACAAGCAGCCTGTTACGCTCTGGGTGACCTACGAAGTGAGGTTCGGATTGAAATAGGTGCGGGTTGCAAATGCATTTGACAGCCAGATCTCAAACGAGTATCCTTTAGTCGATTCTAAGGGACGTACACTTATGTACAATCGCAATCAGATTGGCACTGCACTCGGGTTGGCCGTCATCATACTGACAGCCGCTGTTTCGACGGTATCGTCGAAGACCTGGACCGAGGCTGAGCTGACGGCGCTAACGGATCACGCTTGGATCTGGAGCGACCCAAAGTACACGTATGCGCCTGATACGATTCAGGACGGCGAGGTCAAGCCGCCTAAACGATTATTCAAGAAGAACCCCGAATTCCCTAAGGAAGCAAGCGCGGCACTCGGCGAGGGCACTGTCAAGCTCAAAGTCTTGATTGATGAGAAAGGCAAGGTTCGCAAGGTCATGGTATTCGAGGACTCCGACACGCGTCTCGGCTTTGAGGAATCGGCGATTGCCGCCGCGCGCAAGACCTCCTGGGCACCCGCCACCCGCGATGGCAAACGGATTCCTGCCTGGGTTGTCTACGACGTCAACTTCTACCGCGAGCGCACCGAGAACGATGTTCAGCTTCGGCCCCTCGGCAAGTGGCATTGGGCGCGGGTCCGGGACACGTACACGATGGTGCCGGCACAGCAGGCGGACTCTCTCAATGCAGCGACTGAAGTCGAGGAGGAATCGAGCATCAACCCGTTCGCCTTTGTCGCTGTTTCGACAGCGCCGGTCAAGATCAAGGACGTACCGCCCCGATATCCCGAGGATGCGCGCAAGGCAGGGCAGCAGGGAACGGTCTGGGTCAAGGTACTCGTTGACCAATCCGGGGTCGTTCGGCAAGCCTTGGTTCTCAGGGAATCCGGCTGTGATTGCGGATTCGAAGAGGCCGCTTTACGCTCGGCCATTGCTGGACGGTGGAAACCGGCAGTTGCCAACGGCGCCCCGGTCATGGTCTGGGTCTCGTATTCTGTGAATTTTCGCTTGCGATAGACTGCACGTCTGCAGAGCCGTTACCGTGGCAAGGAGAAATGTCATGATTGGTCAAACCTCAAAGATGGTCATAGCCGCAATGTTACTGGTGCTGGCGCTCGGTATTGAATTCTCCGCTGCCGCCCAATCCGACACTGCGCGGGCCTGGACGGCGGCCGAACTCGACACTTTCAATTTCGGCAAGTGGTTCTGGCACGAAGCGAAGTACGCTGAGATCAACGCCATCGAGTATACCGAACTGGATTCCGCCGATCGCCTTCCCGAACGCAGCTCCTATTCCAAGCCATCCTACCCCGACGAAGCCCAATGGATGCTCACGAGCGGCGAGGTTATCCTGCGATTGCTGGTTGACCATCGGGGAAAGCTCCGTTACGCCCGGATTCTGCGCGATTCGGGAACGCGGATGGGATTCGAGGAGTCCGCGCTGGATCTCGTCCGGAAGTGCAGATGGCAACCGGGGGAGAAAGATGGGAAGCGGGTGGCTGTCTGGATGGACTACAAGGTTGACTTCCGGTTGGTGCGGGAACTTGACGGCGAGCCGATTCATCAGATCGGCAGATGGGACTACTGGGTGGGAAGCGATTCGGTTGGGCAATTCTTGGAGCGGTGGCCTCATCTCAAGGATGTCAAGCTAACAACAATTCCGGATACGCTGGCTCTCTACTCCGATTCACTCATCCCGCCCGAAAGAGTGAAGGATGTGCTTCCCATATACCCGGAGTGGGCCAGGAAAGCCAGAATTGAAACCAGGGTTTGGGTGACAGTCCTGGTCGACATCGACGGCAAGGTCAAACGCGCTCTGGTTGTCCAGCGAAACGTGGATGAGCATGAATTTAGCCGTTCGGCATTAGCCGCGGCGTTAGAGGCCAAATGGTCGCCGGCGAAGTGGGGCGGCGTCCCGAAGCCGATTTACGTGAGTTATTTGGTCGAGTACCGCTATTAAGGGCGATTCGGCCGGTTACCCGGTGCACCGGCCAGAGAATTTTACTCTTGACGTACCGTGGGAGTAGCGTATTTTATAATGTAAACGATAGTCCAACAGCGCCTCGAAGGACGCCCGGCCGGAACCAAGACCGGCAAGGTCGACTTAAGTTTTCGCCCGCGCGTTCGAAACTATTAGTAGCGGGATGCTGTTAGACTAAAGTGAGAGGAGGAGAGGGCAATGACAGCGAAATCACTCTGTTGGCCGGCGATGGCAACCATCCTCACATTCGTCGCCGTCACGATCTTCGCTGTACCAATCACCGCCGGTCAAACTGACAAGGATGACCTCTACGCCACCCAGATTTCGGGCGGCAAAACCAAACCGTTGGTTGACATCGAGAGCCGACTCAAACGTCCCGACACCGAGCGGCCGATCAAAAAGGTCGAGCCGACTCGCCGCGTCACCACCACCGATACCACGGCCGTTGAAGACGCCTCCAAGTATCAGCTTTACATCGACCCGGTGTATCCGAAGAAGGCGCGCGTCGTCAACAAGGAGGGTGTGGTCGAAGTGAACATCACGTTCGACAAGAAGGGCAAGATGAAAGATGCCCGGATCGTCAGTTGCTCGGCACCCGATTGGGGATTCGAGCAGGCGGTTCTGGCAGCGGCGTTGGAAGCCCGCCTCTCCGGTCACGGCGACCGCGAAATCACGGTCAAGGCGACGCTCAAGTTCCAGTTGCGCTGAGCAGCCGGGTGGCTTTGCACTCATCCAAGATCGACAGGCAGGCGTTAGCCTGCCTGTCTTCATTTGTACTCTGCTAATCAGGAACTGTGGGGCAACTCTCCTTGTAGAGCCTCGTTCGTCGCGAACTTCCGCGAGGAGACCTGCCCTCTGGAAGGACTACTTGCAGTTAGCGCACGGTGCTGGGCCGCCGGCGAAGATGTAACTGATCAAGTACACCGCATCGGAGATCGTTACCTGCCCGTCACAGGACGAATCGCCCTCGGTAGTCGATCCCGGTGCCGGACCGCCGGAAAAGATGTAGGCGATCAAGTAGACAGCATCTGAAATCGAAATCGATTCGCTGCCGTCGGCATCGCCACACATATCCGGCTGGATCACGTTAATCGCGAAATTCTTGTCGGTAATGACTGCGGCCTGATCCTGCGCCCGCGCTGTGAAGTTGATTACGCCGGCCGTGGTCGGCGTGCCGGAGACCAGACCCGCTGCCGACAGCGAGAGGCCGGTGCCGTTGAGGTCGTGATTAAGGTCACTCCAGGTGACCGTGCCGGTGCCGCCGGTGCTGGTCAACTGCTGCGAGTAAGCAGCGCCAACCTCGCCATCGGGCAGTGATTCGGTAGTGATGACGAGCGGAGCGGCTGACTGCAGCGGCGGGAAGACAATCAGATCAACCCACGCTTTGTCCGAACCGACCGACTGCGAACCGTCCTTCACATATTTCCACTGGAAGGTGCGTGATCCGACGGTGACAGGATAGGAGGCTTGCGCCCAACCGACGGTACCCGACCAGGACGCTTTCTTCACGCCATCGATGTAGAATTCGAGGAAGTCCCAATTGGACTCGGAAGACACCTTGTAGAAGAACGAGACATCGCCGGCCTGAGTGACAGTGAGCGTGACTGTCATTGTTGAGTTCTGACTGTGAGTAATAGTCCCGGAGGCGGCCGCATAAGCGCCCTCGTACATACCGGAGCTAACAATGGTCCAGGGCTGGTTGCCGCCGAGCACCCAATTGTAAGCCGTGAAATTCCCGTCCTCAAAGTCTTCCACCGCTTGTCCGAGCGTCAGCGAGAAAAACACCGAATCGACGTAGCCGCCGTCGGCAGCGACGTCGATCCGAAACGGTGCAACGTGGTTGGTCGGGCACGTCGGCGATACAGTGAACCCATACTGGGCGTTCGACTGCGCCGAGCCGCCATTCTGGGCGATGGTCGGGTAGGTTGAAGTATTCTGCGTGATTGTGACGTACGGATCGGTGCTGGAGAGGACGCCAACTGCATTTGTCGCAGCACCACCTCCCTCATTGTAGAGGGTAATGTACATCGAGACGGCTTCACCGGGATCGATGCCGGCCGGTGCGGTGTCATCGAGATAACTGATCACGGGGATGGTCGGCACCGGTTGGAGCTGGACGTCGACGACCGTAGCGCCATTGCTCAGGACGAGCACGCCGTTGACCGTCTGTGTGATGTAACCCGTCGCGCTGAAGCTGAGGTTCCACGTGCCGTTGGCGATCGGGCGGTAGTAGTTGCCGTGATCGGGATCGGTGCGCACGTGGCTGGAGTCGGCATCGTGAGCCGTGACGGTTACGAGCGCCGGTAATGGCAAACTGGTATTCGCATCGGTGACCGTGCCGCGGATGCCGAACATCGCCTGCTCCAAGAAACGCAGGAATGACAGGCGCAGATAGCCCCAATAAGTTGGCAGCGAAGAGCCCGACACGAGTTTTGTGGTCGAAATCTCGATACAGACTTCGCGGCAATGACGCCAGTAGTTCATCCAGTCCTGACGGCCACCGTCCACTTCGTACCAGTCAAAGCCGTTGGTGATGCCGTCATTGTAGCCGGTCATATAGCCGCCGCCGGCGGCAACTTGCGCAGTATCAGCGAACTGGTGGCTGATTGTCTGATACCAGGCGTCGTCGGCATGGCGCGTGACCCAGGTATCCCACGGATAGTTGACGACTTCGGTGCCGCCATGGAAGTTGGCCGAGACCACAAAACTGTGCTGCTCGGCAAAGGCCATGAAGGCTTGCGTTTCGACCTGCCAAGCCTCGCCATCAGGATGCGGGCCATCTTGCGGGTCGGGGTAGTTACGATTGAGATCGACGCTGTTGGCGTTGTAGCGCCAGGCACCGGAGACGGTGGTGTTGCCGGAGCGATAAGTGCCGTCGGGATTGTGCAACGGATTGATGTAGATTTCCATGTTGTCGACCATGGTTTGGATGCGCGTGTTGCCCGCATTGTATCCGACCAGCAGCGAGTCGATCAAGCGCAGCATCAAGACATAGCCGGTAGTTTCGTCGCCGTGCATCGATGAAGTGTAGAACACCTCCGGCTCGTTCTCTTCGGTCGCAACGTTATCGGAAATCTTCGCAACCAGAAGCGAACGACCCTGAACCGTTGTGCCAATGTTGATGATCTGGCAGAGACTTGGATAGGCAGTCGCGAAATCGTTCATCATCTGCACGTAAGCTGTGTAGGTGGGATAGACATCCCATGCCATGGCATCGCGGCTATTCTCGGCCATGTCCACAGGACCGACGTCGCCGGGATTTGGCAGCATCGTGTACGCGTAGCCAAGTTTCTGGAATTCAGCCAGTTGACGATCATTGGCGTAGGCGTAGATTGTCGTACCGGTTGGCGGGGTGGCCTCGTCTATCGAGATGATTTTGGTCAGAACCGAGAGTTCCTTGCGGTCCTGTACTTCAAAACGGAAATAGTACTGATTGACCTCGGCTGCCATGGCTGCGGCGGTAAGCAGCAGCAGGCATAAGCTGATCAGCTTTAGCGATTTAAGCATTGAATCTCCAACAACACAGGCGCGTTGTCCTCGGGCGGGTTAAAGACCAAACCAGGTAGTAATAGCTCGTATCACAAAATAAGGCAAATCAACCATTTGGCAAGAGAAAATCGAGCTTCAACGCTTCGAACCCACGGCCAACAATTCTTTGCAGCTAAAGCGGGTGAGTTTCGTCAAGTTTGGGAATAATCGTATCCCAGCCGCGTTCGTCTTTGAGGTGTTGAGCCATTGCGGCCGATTGCTCTGATTCCCCGTGTGTGATGAAGACTTTTTTCGGTTGGTATTTGACTGGTTCAAGCCAGTGTAACAGCTCGTACCAGTCGGCGTGACCCGACATCCCCTCGAATTTGACAATGCGGGCGCGCACGTCGACCGGCATCTTGTGGATATAGACCTCCTCGGCGCCGTCGGCAAGTTTCCGGCCGAGAGTGCCTTCCGCCATAAAACCTACCAGCGCGACGGTCGTGCGGTGATTGGGTAGACGATTGAGCAAGTGGTGGAGGATGCGGCCGCCGGTCATCATCCCGCTGGAGGACATGATGATCGCCGGGCCTCGAAGATCGTTGAGGGTCTGCGACGATTTGCGGGTGCGATGTAACGTAACGTTATCGCCATCGAGCACTGATTTCGCGCCACCGAGTTTGTTCAGGTCGATCGAGTGATAAGTGGGGTAGCGCATATAGATCTCAGTGGCGGAAATGGCCATCGGCGAATCGATGTGAAGATGGATCGGTGGGACAAAGTCGTTGGTGATCAGGTCGTTGACCAGATAAGTGATCTGCTGCGTGCGCCCGATGGCAAAGGCCGGGATCAACAGGACACTGCGGGCGTCGTGGACTTCATTGATCAACTCCTCGAACACGGTGTGAGCGTCCTCCGCTGGATGCATCTTTCCGCCATAGGTTGACTCGCAGACGAGGTAGTCGCAATGCGGCGGCGACAGTGGATTGGTCGTGAGCGGATTACCGTAACGGCCGACGTCTCCGGAAAAGAAGATCGACCTGCGTTCGACGCCGTCGTTCATCTCGAGTTCGACTCCGGCTGCTCCGAGAAGATGCCCGGCGACGTGATAGCGGAAGCGGAACTCTTTGCCGATCGACGTCCATTCGTGGAAATTGACTTTGCGGAAGAGTTTCTTGGTGGCTTCAGCGTCGTTGACATCAAACAGCGGCAAGACGATTTCATGGCGCGATAGGCGCTTCTTCTGACGGAATTGGGCGTCTTCCATCTGCAGCATTGCCGTATCCATCAGAGAAACGTGGGACAATTCGACCGTGGGTGGTGTCGCGTAGATCGGGCTGTTGTAGCCCTCGCGCACCAGCTTGGGCAGAAAGCCGATGTGATCGATGTGCGCGTGTGTCAGAACGACGGCAGAGATCGACTCGACCGCGAACGGCACCGGCAGCCAGTTACGTTCACGCAGTTCGCGAGAGCCTTGGAACATGCCGCAGTCGACGAGAATCTTCTTGTCGTTGACGGTGACCAGGTATTTCGATCCGGTCACTGTCCCGGCGGCGCCATGAAAGGTGATTTGCATCATAGTCAAACTCTCAGGAGCGCCGAGAGGCGCTCAACATTGGCGGGGTTGACGTTCATCGAGTCTCCATCGGAATGTAGAATAGTTGACCGTGTCGCTCCACTTGGAGAACTACCTGGTTCGCGGTCAGCCTGGCTAAGAGTGCGCGCAACTGTTGGAGGGACTCGACGCGTTCGTGATTGACGGCATAGATGATGTCACCGGGTTGAATCGTCTGCTCCCACATCAGGCTGCTGCGTGAACGGGCGGCAACAACTATGCCGGTCTGGTATCGCGGTTTGCCGACGTATTGTTCCAACTCGGGATTCAAGTCAAGGCCAAGAATGCCGAGTGGTGCGATCAAATTGCGCTCGGGAGTAACCAAATTGAACAGCAAGTCCTGATAGTCTTGCCTCTCGACCACCGCGACGCGGGCAGAAATCGTGTCGCTGCCGCGGAGGACGACGACATCAACGAGTGCGCCCTCGGCTTTGCCATAGAGGTTCACAGTGAATTGACGGCCGTTCTCCATGGTTTTGCCTTCGAGAGAAAGGACGACATCACCGATTTGCAGGCCGGCAGACTCGGCCGGCGAGTCGGGATAGACATCTGCCAGGATTACGCCGGGGCTGTGCGGCAGCTCGAGCGCGGCCGCCATCGCAGCCGTGATGGTCTGGGCATTGACACCGATCTCGCCGCGGCGCACGCGGCCCCGGTCTTTGATCTGGCTGTAGATTGTGTGTACTATGTTGCTGGGAGCGGCGAAACCGATGCCCTCAGCTCCTCCTGATTGCGACAGAATCGAGGTGTTAATGCCGATGACTTCACCACGTGAATTCACCAGCGGCCCACCGGAATTGCCGGGATTAATCGAGGCGTCGGTCTGGAGGTAAATCATTGGGCTTTCGGGCCGCAATTGTCGAGCAACGGCGCTGACAACGCCCATGGTGACAGAGTTGTCCAGTCCGAGCGGCGAGCCGAAGGCGAGCACGAGCTGGCCCTGACGGACGTCATCAGAGTTGCCGAGTTTAAGAAACGGCAAGTTGGTTTCGGCGATCTTAAGCACGGCCAGGTCGGTTTCGAAGTCAATCCCAACAACCTGAGCACCGACGACGCGACCACGTGGACGAACGATCGATCGGCCAGTACCGCCGGATTCGGAGGCGAGCAGGACCTGGATTCGCTGCGCGCCTTCGATGACGTGCGCGTTGGTGACGATGTAGCCGTCGGCCGAGAGCACGACACCCGATCCGCCCGCCTGTTGGCGAGTCAGTAAGCCTTCGTCAGACCAGTAGCCACCGGCTCCGGGGACGTAGCCGGTGGCAAGAATGCCGACTACCGCGGGAGTGGTGCGGTCGGCGAGAGTGCGCAGCGACGTGCTCAGACGGTCAAGTTCATCCGGCTGCGGCTGAGCCCTCAGGCCGAAGCTGAGGATCAGTAGAGATGCGGCAATAATCGGCAGCAATTGGCGCATTGTCCGCCTATCTATGCCTTCACCCGCGGCACCGGCAGCACGAGGATCGGCACATGGGTATCTTTTACCAAATGTTCGGCGTCGCTGCCGCGCAGATGTTCCAGCAAACCGGTGCGACCAGTGGTTGTGATCACGATCAGGTCACAGCCGAGTTCGTCGGCGGTCTCGAGAATTTCACGGTGCGGATCGCCCTCGCGCAACAAAGTCAGATGCTTGAGATCGGCGCCGCCGGCTCGCCGCAGCTCTTCTTCGAGAATCTTTTTGGCGGCCACGGCGGTGTCCTTCTCCTGCTTGAGGAAGTCGTAATATTTGATCCGAAGCAGCACCATCTCTTCTTTCGACATGAACTCGGGGCGTACATTGAGCAGGACCAGTTCGGCGCCCGTCAGCTTCGCGAGTTCGGCGGCGCGGTGAATGCCCGGCGTCGATTGCTCGCTGAGGTCGGAGGGTACGAGGATTTTCTTAAACATTATTTCACCTCGATCTACATGAAAAATATAACCGTCAACAACAAGAACAGGGGCACCAAAATGGCGATCGACCAGAGTACATAGCCGAAGAAGCTCGGCATTGGAATCTTGGCCTCTTCGGCGATCGAGCGCACCATGAAATTGGGCGCGTTGCCGATGTACGTGCATGCGCCGAAGAAGACGGATCCGACGGAAAGGGCGGTCAAGTCTTCGATGAACAGGTGCGCGTTGGGATGGGCCAGCGCGTTCGAGAGGATACCGGTGACATCGCCGGGCGCGACACCGAGATTACCGAGCGACATATTAAAAAACGTCAGGTAAGTCGGCGCGTTGTCGAGAAACGAGGAGAGCGTTCCGGAGAGCCAGAAATAACTGGCCGGCGAGCCGACGATCGAGAACAGCGGCGCAGCGGAGCCGGCGGCGCCGGCCTGCAAGATCTTCAGCGGCGCGACGATGGTCATAAAAATGCCGATGAAGAGGAATCCAACTTCCTTGATCGGGAACCAACTGAAGCCGTTGGCCTCGCGGCACCGAGCGGCAGTGGTCTTGAGGCTGACGATGCCGAGAATCACGATCAGTGCGTCGCGCAGCAGCGAGGCGACCTCGAAGTGAAGATGGAAAAGGCTGATTTCACCGAGCTTCAAAGTCCCCGATAGCAGCACGGCGATTACTATACCGAGCAACAACAGGAAGTTGTGAGCACCGTGAACGCGGAGCGGCTCATGGGAATCAACGGTGACCGTCCCTCCGTGCGATTTCTCCTTGCGGAAATAATAGCTGTCAATCACGAAATAGAGCGCCAGCAGAATGACGGTCGCGAACACCATCTTGGGCCAGAACTGGAAAGTCCAGAAAAACGGCACGCCGTTAAGAAAACCAAGAAACAGCGGCGGATCGCCGAGCGGCGTCAGCAAGCCGCCGATGTTGGCAACGAGAAAGATGAAGAAGACGATCGTATGCACCTTGTGATTGCGGGCCCTGTTGGCGCGGATCAGCGGGCGGATCAGAAGCATCGCGGCGCCGGTCGTTCCCATCCAAGAGGCGAGTGCCGTGCCGATGAGCATAAGCAGTACATTCGTGATCGGTTTGCCCACGAGAGAGCCGGAAAGGTAGATGCCGCCGGACACGGTGAACAGTCCCCAGAGCAGGATGATGAACGGGAGATAATGCAACAGCATCTCGTGCGCGAGTTCGTGCGCTGCCAGGCCGCCATAGGCGATGATGAACGGGACGGCAAAGACCACCCCCCAGGCAAACGAGACTTTGGCAAAGTGGTGATGCCAGAAGACCGGTGCGACCATGGGGATGATCGCAATCGAAAGCAAGATGCCGACGAAGGGGATACAGCTCCAGAGCGGCAGACCGGCCCAAGCTGGCGCCGACACCTGTGCCGAAACCTGTTGTTCGAACTCAGCCGCCGTGGAGGCCCCATACGCCGCTGCGGCTGGAGCCAGCAGGACGAGGAGGGTCAGGACGATGGTCCTTGGTGAAAAGAATCCATCCGGAGGCAACATGTGCGAAGTCTTCATCATAATAGGTTGGGAAGATAGAACTTGTTAGGGCGATAATCAAGACGCGAATCACGGCGATGGATCGGAGTGTTTGCGAGCATCAGCGCAACGCCAGTAATGTCCTTGATTCTCATGCGGCCGTCGTGTAGCTTCCCGCAATGAATTTGGTCGACTCACTACGCAGCCTCCTCGGGGAATCAAAGGTCAATACGAATCCCACGGCTCTGCAAGTGGCTGCCATCGACGAATCAGCCCTGACACCGGTGGTGCCGAGTGCGATCGTACGCGCAGAATCGGTCGGGGACATCGCGGCGACGATCAAGTTCTGTTGCGCCCAGTCCGTGCCGGTGACGGTGCGGGCGGCGGGCAGCGCGTTGGAAGGGAGCGCGATACCGGTTGCGGGCGGGATCGTGTTGGATGTTTCGGGTCTTGACAAGGTCATCGCCTTTTGGCCGGAAGACTTGCAGGTCAAGGTGGAGCCGGGAATCGTCTATGAGAAACTGAACGAGATTCTCAAGCGGGAGTCACTGTTCTTTCCGCCTTCCCCGGGCGGAAGTTCGGATGTTGCCACGATTGGCGGGATGGTCTCGACGAACGCCAGCGGAATCTACTCGGTCAAGTACGGCGGGACGAAAGATTTCGTGCTGGAATTGGAAATCGTTGACGGTACCGGCAGAATGCATCGGCTGGGGAACCGCGCGATCAAACGGTCGTCGGGATACAATCTCATTGACCTCATCGCGGGATCGGAAGGTACGCTGGGTGTGATCACGGCAGTGACACTGCGGTTGCTGGGCATACCGGAGGGGAATCGCAAGTTTGCGTTCAAGTTCCCGACCGAATATCAAGCGGCGCAGTGCGTGTCGGAGATCATGCGCTACGGTCTCGACATGGCGGCTGTGGAATTCCTCGATCGCAACGTGATTCAGGCATTGAATCAGCTGAATGGTTATGGTTTGCAGGAAGTACCGTGTTTGTTCCTCGAAGTCCACGGGCCGGAGCCGGTGCTTGCGAGCAATGCCGAAGCGGCAACGCAGATTGCGGCTGAGCTCGAAGGCGAACCGCTGGTGTTGGAATCGGGGCAGAACCCGTGGGACATCCGGCATTACGTAACCAACGCCATCAAACTGCGCCGCCCCGGCTACACGATCATTCGCAACGACGCGGCCTTTCCGATTTCGCGGTTGCCGGAGATCGTGCAATACTGTCGCGAGCTCTCCGAACAATCCGGACTGCTGATTCATGCCTTCGGCCATGTCGGGATGGGACTGATTCATGCCTTGATTCTCGCGCGACGGGACGACGAAGCCGAATGGAAAGCGGCGCTGGAGGTTAACCGCAAGATAATTCTCAAGGCGGTCGCGTGCGGTGGTACGATTTCGGGCGAACACGGCATCGGTTTGGGCCACAAGGAGATTTTCGGCATCGAGCACCCCGACGCTCTCGACCTGATGCGCCAGATCAAGCGCGTCTTTGATCCACGCAATATTCTCAATCCGGGAAAGATTTTCGATCCGCAGTAAGGGCTACGAGTTGCCCATCGCCAGCGGCTTGGCGGCGTCGGTAACGGCGCCGATCTTAATTGCGTAGCTGTCGCGGTTGGCGATGTCCTCGTCGGTCACCAGGTGGACGTCGAGCAGGTGATCATTGCGGAAGCCGGTGCGCTCGTAGTTGATTTCAGCAAGACAGCGGCTCCAGCCGTCGAGCCATAGCTGCAGAAGTTCGCGCTGCTCGGGCGAAGAGTCGGTATGCAGCAGCAAATCGATGTCGCTGTTGGGTCCGGCGGTGCCGTTCTTGGTCGAACCGAACAAGTAGACGCCTTTGACGCCGAAGCGGCGGGCGTCGAGCTGCGCGGCGATCTGCTCGGCCATGCTGTGACGCCAGCGCCAATGGTGGTCGCCGGAGAATTCGGGATGGGCGTGCGCTTCTTGCAGCAGTTCGAAGCGCGAACGGGGATTGCAGAGCAGGGCGACGGCGTAATCGAGATCCGCGTTCATCAGCACCTGCAGCACCTGTCCGGCCGCGGAACGGGGGACATCTATCAACTTCACCACATCCTGCAAGTACTCAAATTCGGGCAGAATTTCGCCGAGGATATTGCGCGAGCGGTGCAAGAAGGCCTCGTTGAAAACAATGCCGGGATCATCGGGATAGAGCGGCAGGTAGCGGATGTGCGCCTCGACCAGGTCCTGGAAGAAGTGCGTGCCGAACGAGAGGTCGGGCTGGTAGTTGCCGCTGGTTCGAGCGACTTCGATCAGCATTGCCGAATTGTTGATGTCAGAGTAGGTGACGCTGACGCCGAGTTTGATGTCGCCACGGCTCCCCCACCGACCGGGGCCGATCAGCAGGAATTGCCGTTTGGGCAGGAGTTGATTGAGGCGGCTGACGGCGCGCCCGACGGCCAGCAGCGACGGTCGATCGCCGAGACGTTTGTACTTTTCGGGGTCGACGTAGACGATGTGCGTGATATCGGGCATTCGACCGTTGGAAACATACCGATTGGCGGTGAAAATCGTCTTTTCGGCCGGCAGGTCCTTGGGGATCGGTGCCGGTGCACTGTCGTCCGAGTGACTCTGCGGCCGGCACTGGAGCAGGTAGAAGTTTTTCCCGTCGTGGGCAAACTCGATATCGACCGAATTGCCGAGTTTCTCCTCAAGCGTCTGCAGGATGGCCTGGATCTGGCTCATGAACCGGGTATTCGCCAGCAGGCCGTCGAAGGTGACTACCGCATGCTCGCTGCCGAGGTGCAGATTGATGCCGACCGGGCGTTGGAGGCGGTCGCCTTTGTCGAGTGAGACGATCTGCTCGATCATCGGGATATCGTCGCCAAACTTGCTCAGAACTTCGCTGACCGGCAAGGTCTCAAAGGAATTGGTCTCAAGATCGATTACGTCCATCATCTTGGGCGAATAGCGGACGGCCTCTTCGACGGTGACATTTACCCGCAGCCCCGGTTGTCCGGGAGAGACGAGGATCGGGTAATCGTCGCTCGTGCGATCGACGGCGCGCGTGCCGAGTCCGACTACCATGCGCAGCAAACCGTCCTCACGTTTGATGCGTGGCGACCACCGCAGTTCGTTGCGACTGAACGCGACGCCGGCAAAGACCGGGCAGAAATAGCGACCGATGCGCGTGCCGATTACTTCCTGGATGATAATGCCCATCTCCTCGTGGAAATCGAGCAGACCACGCTCGGCGCGATACTCGATCGGATCAGGACCGAAGGTTGAGGCGTAGACCTCTGCGATTGCGTCCATCAGGGCGGCCAGACGCTTCTCCTTGGAGCCCTGGTTGGCGAGGAAGAGGCTCTTGTACTTGCCGGAAAAGGCGGAGCCGGTACGGTCTTCCAGCAAACTCGAACTGCGTACGATCAGCGGGTGTTCGCCGAAATCATCGAGCACGACCGAGAGTGCTTTGATGATATCCGGTGGAAACACGGCGTTTTTGAAGGTCTGAACAACGTTGGGATATTCAAGGCGGATCTGATCGATCTCCTTGTACTTCTGCTCGATCACTTCTTCGAAATTGTTGTAACTCATGAAATGCAGTACGACATCGGATGTGATGTAGTAAGCGCGCGGTGTCTGCACCTGTGCCAACAGCTCGTTGGATTCGCCTGCGCGTTTGAGAATCTGGCCGGCCAGAAAGATACCGGCAGCCTTGCCGCCGAGCTTGCCCTGTGACTCCGACAAGTAGATGACATTGTGCATCAGATCGAAGACATCGTTGATCTCGACGAAATGCTTGGCGATGTTGATGTAGTCGAGCGACTCGGAGAAGATGCGGCGGATCAACGACACCATCAGGCCCCGCTTGGTGTTGACCGGGATGTCGTGTCCTTCGGGTGCCATGCGATGATAGCGGCGAACGGCCTCGTTCAATTCGGAGATCGGCGTATTGATGTTGGCCAGCGTCTTGATCAGGAAACTGAGCTTGTCTTGCTGAATCCAGCGCTGGATAAACGAGAGAATTTCCGCAGCGGAGAGCTCGTCGGCCGCAATCTTGAAAGTCTCGTCGCTGATCAGTTCGCTGCCTTCGAGCAGCAGGCGCTTGCGGTGCGGAACATTGGAGTCCTTCAGCAGGCTGTCGGTTTCACCGGCATCCTCGGGATCGTAATACTGCGCCAGCCGCTTGGCGTCCTCCACGCCAGTCCAGCACAGGTAATTGAGCATCTTGGTGGAGATGTTGTAATACAGGTTGCGATCGGTGCGACTGAGCAGGTCGAGAACAACCCGCCACTCCGGACGCGCTTGCTCGACCAGTTCCTGCGCGGCGGTACGATATTGCGTAAACACGGCACGCATCTTCTGGAAAGTGATGAAGCTCGAAAGGCGCTCGGCGATGGTGGCGAGGAGCTTGGTTTCCTCCTTGAGAAACGGGCCTTCGTCTTCATGGGGCATTTCGCGTGAGTAGTAGACGCTGATGGTGCCGATGACTTCGTCGAAGACCTTGAGAGGCACAGTTTGCGCCCACGGGGTTTCACGCAGACCGGACGTCGTATAGGTGGAGTCCTCGAGGATGATTCGTGACTGACAAATGTCGGGGTATTGCCAACCGGCAGGGATCGATTCAATGATGCCCATGCACACCTGATCGAGCGTGACACCGGGTTTGTTGAGCCACTCCTCGATGCGGTAGAGGCAGTTGAGTTCCTTGGCGCGTTCGCGCAGGAACCAGAGCAGTTTGTCAGAAGTGGGTTTCGGATCGGTCATATCGTTATCACCCCGCGCCCGCGGCGGCCGTCAATCTTCACGAGCAATGGCGAAGCGAGTTTAACGTAGCGCACGAATGCACTGTCAATGACGGTATGCTGTGCGCGCAGCCACTCCCAATTTATCGGATATTTTGCAGTGTGCGGTACCGAAAAATAACCAACTTGCGAACTGATGACGTTATGGAAAAAGTGCGAGCCCTGGGACATTTCGACGTGCATCTCCGGCAGGGAGGTCTCGATAATGACCTTGGCATCGGAGATTTGCCACCATTGAACCGGGATTCCGGCGGGCGGGTCGGTGGTGCCAAGTCGGCCGAAGACGACCAGCAGGTAAGGGTGTCCCTCCAGCGCCAACCGGTGGTTGATGGTTTCCAACTCGGAGGCAATCAGATGGGACTCCTTGTCGGTGAACAACTTGGGGTGCATGAAGACAACATCGCGGATGGTGTTGACGCAACCGTTGCCGAGGACCCGCTCTGAAGCGGCGATCACCTCCGGCGCTGACATCTCCACCTCCTCAACATCGACACGAGTGTGGGACACGAACATCGGTCGCACCTGCAGGATCCAGAATTTGGCCGCCTGGTCGGAGTGATTGATGGTCAGGGCAAACTCCATTTCGACTTCATGGCCGACAGCTTCCTCACAGAGTCGTAGCAGGTAACGGATCATGTCGTTAATTGGGATGTCGGTGACTTTAAGAAGCGGGGCAAAAGTCACAATCCGGGGACCATTGCCGGACAGACCGGTGACAATGCGGTCATTGTCGACTTGATAAGTAGAAGCGACAAAGGCGAGTGTGCCATGATCCTCCGCCTCGGCGATATCGCATTGGACCAGATATTCAGTTTCCTCCAGCGGGTCGTGAGGCACCTTTCCGAGAGTGATCGCCCAGAATTTGGTTTGCGTACCTTGGATCATCTCGCGAATGGTCTTGTAGGGCGGGTTGGCGCGGGGAAACGCCGGAGAGTAGGTCCAGCAGACGCCCCCGTCGACGACGGTCTTGCCAAGTCCGAGGGCAAGGCTGACGATGCCGTCTTCCGACTTGGCGTTACCGGAGCGGTAGAAGTTGTAGGAGCGGACGACGCCGGAGACCACAGGATAGAAGCGTTCGTCGCGACGCTCACCGGCGACCTTTTGGATGATCACCGCCATTTTCTCGTTGCGGGGATCCTGCTTAGTGGTCTTGATATATTTCTTGGCATCGCGAAAGAAAGTCGACGCAAAGACGTATTTAATTGCCTCGGTCAAGGCGCGAAACCGGTAATCGGGGTCGTCCTGGTTGTTCGGAATCATCTTGGTGCGATAGACGCCGGCAAAAGGTTCGTGCAGGGCGTCCTCGAACAGGCTCGATGAGCGGATCGCGAGCGGGCTGTGGACCTTCTCGGCCAGTGCGCGCAGATCACCGACAACGCGTGCCGGCAGACTGGCCTCGACAAACGCGTGCGCAATCTGGTCGTCACGGACATCATCACGCATAGCCAAATCGTAGAGACGATTCTCGGCCATAAACTCATCGAAAACTGCGGTGGTGAGGATCGTCAACGTGGGCAGATTGACACCGAGATTGGGAAATCGAGCGGCGTCGACGCGCGGCACGACGGCGTCCTTGACGAAAGCCAGCCCCTGGGCCTTGCCGCCGATGGCGCCGGAACCAATGACGGAAATGGTCCCGGAGGAATCAAAAGTCTTCCGATCGAAAGGTGTGAGGGCGTCGCCGTACGGAGGTGTAGCGTCGTCGTTCATCGACCGCAAGATATACAAAAGCCCGTACGACGTCGCAGCATTTTGCAGCGAGGGGCCGTGGAAAATTGGCGCTTCTGTTGAGACGAAGACGGCACTATATTCGACCCATCAATGACGGCATCACTACGCATCTTTCGCTGGCAACTGCACTGGTGGATTCTGGCAGGTCTGACCGTGGGAATCCTCGGGGGTATCGCTGTCAATCTCTGGCTGGGGGGAAGTGATGAGCGGATTGGGTGGTTGATTCGCAATCTCACCGAACCGGTCGGTCAGCTGTTCTTGCGGCTACTGTTGATGATCGTGGTGCCGCTGGTGTTTTCGTCGCTGGTGGCGGGAATCGCCGGGATCGGAGATATCCGGACACTCGGGCGCGTGGGGCTAAAATGCCTGGTCTATACCCTGCTGATCTCGGCCATTTCCGTGATGATTGGAATTGGCCTGGCGAACACGATTCGCCCCGGCGAGCGGGTCGATCCGGCGACGGCGCAGGCGCTGCAGGAGCGCTTCGGCAGTGATGCCAGCCAGCGCGTGGAAGCTGCCCAGACCGCGACGAAAGACGATTCGCCATTCCTGCAGGCGGTTAAGACTCTCGTTCCGGCAAACCCGATCGCAGCGGTGGCCTCCGATCCGCCGAATCTCCTGCACATGATGTTCTTCGCGCTGATCGTTGGCATCGCGATCACGCTGGTGCCGGCCGAGGCGGGAGCGCCGGTGGTACGACTGAGCGAATCGCTCTTTAAGATCTGCTCCCGGGTGATCGACATCGTCATGCTGTTTGCGCCCGTGGCAGTGGCATGCCTGGTTTTCAATACGATCGCGCGTTTCGGGATCGATCTGTTGCAGGCGCTGAGTTGGTTCATCCTGACGGTATTGCTGGGGTTGTCGATCCACATGTTTGTGGTCTATTCGCTATCAGTTCGATTCTTGTCCCGAATATCGCCGCTGCTGTTCTTCGAGCGCGTGCGCACCGTCATGTTGACGGCGTTTTCGACATCGTCCTCAAATGCCACGCTGCCGACGACGATCCGGGTGACTGAAGCTAATCTCGGTGTACCACGCCAGATCAACAATTTCGTGTTGACGATCGGCGCGACGGCGAATCAGAACGGCACCGCGCTCTACGAGGGCGTCAGCGTGTTGTTTCTGGCGCAATTGGCGGGAGTCGATTTGTCATTGGGGCAGCAGGTCGTCGTCGCGTACCTGGCGATTCTGGGTGGTGTCGGCACGGCAGGAGTACCGGCGGCCTCGATCCCCTTTATCATTGTTGTGCTGGTTTCAATCGGTGTGAATCCGGGCTTGATCGCAGCGATTCTCGGCGTCGATCGGTTCCTCGACATGTGCCGCACGACGCTGAATGTGACCGGCGATATCACGGCAGCGACCTACGTTGCACGCTCAGAAGGGAAGCTGAAGGTGCCGGCGGCGTCGGCGGATCTGTTGTAGCCCCCTGCGATCGCGAGCACAAAAAAGAGATGAGCCGTTGCCGGCTCATCTCCATTGACCCACTGCAGTGTAAGCTTACACCCAACCGCGGTCGCGGCAGGCTTGGGCCACGCGACTGACGGCAATCATATAGGCCGCATCGCGCATATAGAGTTTCTTCTTCTTGGCCAGATCGCAGACATCGGAGAATGCCGAGGTCATCTTGACGTCGAGCTTGCCAAGGACCTCATCCTTCTCCCAGTAGTAGTTCATGTTGCTCTGCACCTGTTCAAAGTAGCTGCAGGTTACACCGCCGGCATTGGCGAGGAAGTCGGGGATCAGGAAGATACCGCGCGATTCCAGAACCTTGTCGGCTTCCGGCGTAGTTGGTCCGTTAGCGCCTTCTGCAACAATCCGCACCTTCTTGGAGACTTTCTTGACGGTTTCAGCGGTCACCTGATTTTCGATCGCCGCCGGCACAAGGATGTCGACATCCTGCTCGATCCAGGCATCACCCGGCAAGATTTCGTAGCCGAGGTCTTTGGCCTTGGCCTTGTCGACCCCACCGAAGCGGTCGGTAATTCCTTTCAGTTCTTCAAAGGTGATACCCGACATTTTGCGGAAAGTATATGAAGTCTGATCCTTCTGGTCCCAACAGGAGACGCAGATCGGCTTGCCGCCCATACGTTGGTAGAGCTGGAGGGCATACTGGGAGACGTTACCGAAACCCTGGAACGCTGCCGTCGTGTTCTCCGGCTTCATGTTCAGCTCCTTGAGGGCTTCGCGGACGGTGTAGATAACGCCATAACCAGTGGCTTCGGTACGGCCGAGCGAGCCGCCCATGCCAACCGGCTTGCCGGTGATCAGACCGGGACTCTTTTCGCCAGTGATGTGTTCGTATTCATCGAGCATCCACAGCATGTGCTGGGCATTAGTCATGACATCGGGAGCGGGCACGTCGGCCAGCGGACCGACATTGCGCCACAATTGACGAATCCAGCCGCGGCAGATTTGTTCCTGTTCACGCTGGCTGAGATTGTGCGGGTCGCAGATCACGCCGCCTTTGCCGCCACCAAGCGGAATATTGACGACTGAGCATTTCCAGGTCATCCACATCGCCAGAGCGCGGACGGTGTCGACGGTCTCGTGGGGGTGGAAGCGAATCCCGCCCTTGCTGGGACCGCGCGCATCGTTGTGCTGGACACGGAAGCCGCGGAAGATTTTGACCTTGCCGTCATCCATGTGCACCGGGATGCTGAAATGATACTCGCGCAGCGGTTCTCTAAGCAGGCCGCGCGTGCCTTCGTCGAGGTTCAGGAAGTCAGCCGCTTTGTCGAACTGCTGCTGCGCCATCGCAAAGGCGTTGAACGAATCGCTCTTCATGAAATTCTCTCCCTTCCGTGTATCTCACGGCAGAAATAGCTCGGGGGGACGCCGAGTCGGCCGTTCCCGCCCACAAAAAAAAGCCGCTGCTGTCGACTATGTCTGGCATCTAATCGCGCGGCTCGTTATCTCTCCCAAAATGCGGTGAGCTTGTGCTCTCCGTCGACAGCTGGCAAATTAGATAAACAAGAGTACCAAGTCAAGGATTTGCAACCGTATAAGCGAAAATTTAGTGAAAGATTTCACATTCGCTAAAGGCCGACATATAGATGGTTGAAAGTGTCGTGTTATGACTAACTTCTTGCTGAATCAGCACTTCTCTGAGAATTTCTCAGCTGCACTGCGTAATCAAACTTGACTGAATAGTCATAATACCGCTTATAGCTGTATAGGCTGATGGAAATAAGATGACTCGAATCGTCTTCGTATCCGACCTGCACGTTGACTCTTCAGCAGCTAATCGAGAGTTTGTGCCAGTATTGCGAGACGCTGTAGTTGCTGCGTCTCCCGATGTCTTCATGATCGGCGGGGACATCGCCGGAAATCTGGAGGATTTCAATTGGACTTTACACCAGTTTGCCGATCTGTCTGCTGTCAAAGTCATGGTACCCGGGAACCATGATATCTGGATCGAGTCGAAGCGGGCGCTTCTGACGGGCTACGACTCCGGAGGTAAGTACAACTTGCACCTGCCGCGGATCGCGGTTGAGAACGGGTTCACGATGTTGGCTGATCATCCGGTGATGACCGGAAAGCTCGCGATCGCCGGGTGCATGGGATGGTACGACTATTCCTACCGCAATACCGACTTGGACACAACCGCGACTCTTACAGATTACGCCCGCGGAGTCTGGACGAACCCGCGAACCGGGCAGACACACATGTGGAACGACATGCAGAACGTCTGGTGGCTCAAAGATCTGCATGAGCCGGCGCAGGGATTGAGCCGGGCTGGATTGTGCCGGAGCGATGCCGAGATTACGGCGTCGATGGCGTCCGCGCTACGGGCGCAATTGGCGGAAGCAGTCGGCGGCGGCGCCGAGCGGGTGATGGTCGTCACGCACTTCGTGCCGTCGCGGCAATTGCTGGTTTACAGCGGGACGCCGCGGGACTACTGGAATGCCTACCACGGCGCGGCGACGATCGAGGCGGCAATCACCGGGTGCGCGCTGGTGACCCACACATTTTTCGGGCATTTGCATCATGATACTGATATCAAAATCGGCAAGATCCGCTATATTTCTCGGCCGGTCGGTTACATTGACAGCGGCGCAAATGCTGCCGCCGAGCGCCTGTGCTTGCTCGATCTTTAGCTCGATACGCAATGCGAAAACCGGTCGGATCATCTGACTCAGCGGGAACTAAATAGTCAAAATCGACCTATACTTAATAATGCAGGACCGATACCCTTCCATGAGAAAAATCCCATTGGCAATTACCCTGACGGCTGCCTTGGCGGCCCTTTTGACCGTTGGTGGCTGCAGCGACGGGAAGGGCAAGCCGGGCGGTAGCCGTGGCACGTCCGCGATACCAGTAGAGGCGCTGGTGATACGACCGCAGCCGCTGGCGAACAAGATCTTCACGACCGGCACGTTGCTGGCGAACGAGGAAGTAGAACTGCGTTCGGAAATCTCCGGTCGCATTACCGAAGTCCATTTCCAGGAGGGTTCGCGGGTGGCGGCCAGCCAGTTGATGCTCAAGGTCAACGACGCGGAATTGCGCGCGCAACTCAAGCGCAAAGAACTGGAAGAGAAACTGGCGGCGGACGAAGAATTGCGCAAACGCAATCTCTTCGAGATTAAGGTGATCAGCCAGGAGGAATACGATCAAGCGCTCAATCGCTACAAGATGATACAGGCCGAGCGCGAGGTCATCGAGTCGCAACTGGCAAAGACTGAAATCCGGGCGCCATTCGACGGTCGGGTCGGACTACGTTACGTCAGCGAGGGTGGCTATGTATCGCCGAACATGCTCGCGGCCACCATGCAGGATCTCGATCCCATCAAAGTGGAATTCGCCGTGCCGGAGAAATATGCCGGATTGTTGCGCGACGGTGCAAAGGTGCTGGTGCGTGTCGGGGATCTGGACTCAATTTATGAAGGGACGGTCTACGCAATCGAGTCGAAGATCGACCAGGGGACGCGGACAATTAAAGCGCGAGCGCGAATTCCAAATCCGCAGGAGAGCCTGATTCCCGGAGCCTTTGCGCGAGTTGAGCTAACGCTGGAAGAGATTCCCGAAGCGATCGTCGTACCAACCGAATCGGTGATACCGGAACTCAGCGGCGACAAGGTCTATGTCAGCGACAACGGCGTGGCGCGGGCGGTGCAGGTGACGACAGGAATTCGCACGGAAAAATCGATTCAGATTACTGCCGGTCTCAAAGCCGCGGATACGCTGATCCTTACCGGTCTGCTGCAGCTCGGCGATGGTAAGGGTGTGCAAATCAAAGAACTGCGGGACAATTGAGCGTAGCGGATGAATCTCTCTTCGGTCACCATTAATCGTCCGGTACTGGCCATCGTCTTGTCGATCTTGATCGTGCTTTTTGGCGTGATCAGCTTTTTGTTTCTGGGCGTACGTGAGTATCCGAGCGTGGATCCGCCGATCATCACGGTTTCGACCAGTTACACTGGCGCCAATGCGGACGTGATCGAGTCGCAAATCACAGAACCGCTGGAAGAGTCAATCAACGGCGTTGCCGGCATCCGTTCGCTGACCTCCACCTCAAGCGACGGCCGCAGTTCAATCAGGGTCGAATTCGAGTTGGGGATCAACATGGAAGATGCGGCCAATGACGTACGCGATCGGGTGTCGCGGGCGATCCGCAGCTTGCCGCCGGACGTTGATCCGCCGATCGTGTCGAAGTCCGATGCCGACGCCTCTCCAATCGTCTCGGTGACGATCCAGAGCGACCGGCTGAGCCTGCTGGAGTTGTCGGCGATCGCCAATGACGTGTTCAAAGAGCGGCTGCAGACGATTGCGGGAGTTAGTGAAGTGCGGATTTGGGGGGAAAAGAAATACGCGATGAAGCTGCAAATCGACCCGGCTAAGTTGGCCGCGCACGGGCTGACACCGCTGGACGTGCGCGATGCACTCAATCGCGAAAACGTCGAACTGCCAACGGGTCGTATCGAGGGCTACACCACCGAACTGTCGATCCGTACCTTCGGCCGGCTGTCAAGCCCGGAAGACTTTAACGAGTTGATCATCAAGGAAGCCGGCGGTGCGGTTGTACGGTTGCGGGATGTCGGCGAAGCAGTGCTGGTGCCGGAGAATGAACGGACAATTCTGCGCGGTAACGACGGTGTGCCGATGGTGGCGGTCGCAGTGACGCCGCAACCGGGATCGAACCATATCGACATCGCCGATGAGTTCTATCATCGGATTGACCAAATCAAGAAGGACCTACCCTCCGACCTGCGTTTCAATGTCGCTATGGACACAACGGCGAATATCCGTAAGGCGATCGTTGAGGTTGTGGAGACCATTCTGATCGCGTTCGGACTGGTCTTGCTCGTGATCTTCGTCTTCTTGCGGCATTGGCGCACGACGATTATCCCGATGCTGGCGATTCCGATTTCCCTGGTGGGGGCCTTCTTTATCATGTATCTGGCGGATTTCTCGATCAACATTTTGACTTTGTTGGGTATTGTGCTGTCGACGGGAATAGTCGTCGACGACGCCATCGTTGTGCTGGAGAATATATACAGCAAGATCGAGAAGGGGATGCGCCCGATGGAAGCCGGACACCGTGGCGCGAAAGAGATCTATTTCGCGATTATTTCGACGACAATCACACTGGCATCGGTGTTCCTGCCGATCATTTTCCTGCAAGGGCTCACCGGCCGCTTGTTCCGCGAATTCGGAATTGTCGTGGCGGGGTCCGTCCTGATCTCGGCCTTTGTCTCACTGACGCTGACGCCGATGTTGAGCGCGCGCACACTGCACAAGAACGAGCACGAGAACAAGTTGTTCGAGCTGAGCGAGCGGTGGTTCAATGCGCTGGTGGCGGGCTACCAGCGGACACTGCGCTGGTTCGTGCAGCATCGGGTTCTGGCGCCGGCGATCATGGTGGCGTCGGTGGTGATCATCTTCGGCGTCGGTCATCTGCTGCGGTCGGAATTGGCCCCACTGGAGGACAAAAGCCGGCTGGTGATTAACGCGACGGCACCGGAGGGTACGTCGTATGAGGCGATGTACGACTACGTCGGCCGCGTCATCGCACTGGTGGATACGTTGCCGGAGAAGACGGCCTTGATGTCACTGACGGCCCCGGGCTTTGGATCATCGGCAGCGGTGAACAGCGGATTTGTCCGCATGAATCTGGTGCCGCCAAACGAGCGGGAGCGATCGCAGCAAGAGCTGGCGAACATGCTGACGGAGCAGCTGCGCAATTACTCGTTTGCGCGGACATTTGTGACGCAGGAACAGACGATCAGTACCGGGCGCGGCGGCGGACTGCCGGTCCAATTCGTGATTCAGGCACCAACGTTCGAGAAGCTGAAGGAAGTGGTTCCGCCATTCATGGAGAAGGCGCAGGCCGATCCGGCGTTTTCCGTCGTCGACCTGAATCTGAAATTCAACAAGCCGGAACTGACGATTCAGATCGATCGCGATCGCGCCCGGGCGCTGGGAGTTACCGTACGCGATATTGCCGAAACGCTGCAGTTGTACTTCTCCGGCCAGCGCTATGGATATTTCATTTACGGCGGCAAGCAATATTCGGTAATTGCGCAGGCGGACCGCATCAACCGCGACGAGCCGCTCGATCTGAGCTCGATTTATGTGCGCAACAAGCGCGGCGAATTGATCCAACTCGACAACGTCGTCACGATGTCGTATCGTTCGAGCCCACCGCAATTGTACCGCTACAACCGCTACGTCTCCGCGACGGTTTCCGCCAATCCGGCGCCGGGTTACACTCTTGGTCAGGCGATTACCGCCATGGACGACATCGCGCAGTCGACGCTGGATGACTCCTTCTCGACGAGTCTGGCCGGCGTCTCGAAGGAATTCATGGAAAGCTCGAACACGCTGCTGTTTGCATTCTTGTTGGCGCTGGCGCTGGTCTATTTGATCCTGGCGGCGCAATTTGAGAGTTTCCGCGATCCGCTCATCATCATGTTTACGGTGCCGCTGGCCCTGGCCGGCGCGGTCTTGTCGCTCTGGCTGTTTGGGCAGACGATCAACATCTTCAGCCAAATCGGTATTATCGTGCTGGTCGGTATTGTCACCAAGAACGGTATCCTGATCGTCGAGTTTGCCAATCAGCGCAAGGACCAGGGACTCAGTGTCCGCGAAGCCGTGATCGATGCCGCCGTGCAGAGATTTCGTCCGATCTTGATGACGAGTCTCGCGACGGCGTTCGGCGCGCTGCCGATCGCACTGGCGCTGGGCGCAGCCGCCAAGAGCCGCGTGTCAATGGGTATCGTGATCATCGGCGGGCTCTTATTCTCGCTGGGATTGACGCTGTACGTAATCCCCGCGCTCTACACCTATCTGTCGACCCACCGCAAGCGGGAAGAATATCATATCCCGGAGAAGGCGGAGGCGGTGTCGTAGGGGGCATCGCAAGCATTTCCTCCAATTCCGAGATAGTTGTCGACGCACTGACGAAGTGACGAAACAGTGACGAAGCTTTTTCGTCACCTCTGTTGATTATTCCCCAACAACTTACACGACCACTGACGAAGGGTGACGAAGTACTTTCGTCACTTCCGTCGCTTCTAGTCACCCTTCCCTCGCAAGCGGGCCTACATCCCGAGCAAACTCTGACGGCGTAACAATGACTTAGCAAAGTCCGACGTGTGCCGTCAGAGTTTGTGATCATTCTGGCACAGAGGTTGCATCAAATAGCAGCGGTGGGTTGAACGCGATACCTCGCCAAGGGGATCGTACTCTGAAAGCGCAGTCACAGACTCTGATGGACGGTTCGTGGCTTCTTTCGGGAGTTACGTTGCGGACCCGGATTACTGGCGGGCGCGGCAATTGGCACGCTTTCCTCAAAAGTTCGCCGTCGCGCCCGCAGCGACCGGGGCGGGGGATCAGTTTTGACCGCCACGGGTATGGGAAGTACCTGGCGCAAGCCAAATATCGAGCAATGATTCCACGAAGAGACGGTCGCCCCCGTCACAGACTATGCCGTGGTTGTGATCGGGAGCGACGCTTAGTGCCGCCGTTCCTCCGACCTGTTACGGGGGAACGGTGCGCCAACGGCGGCCATTGGCAAGTCGCAACGCGGGGCGAGACACCGTCTCCTCGGCGGCAAATGCAGAAGGGCTCTTACACTTTAACCAAAGGAGCGATTTTATGTCACGGCAATTAATCACGGCAATTATGCTCATGTGCGGGCTGGCGGCGTTAATCGCCGGCTGTTCGGAGGACTGTCCAACCTGTCCGACCGAGACCAAAGTCGAGCCCTACAAGGGGTGGTTGTACTACGTTGAACTCAACCCGCAGTTGTACGACGTCTATGTGGTCGACATGGAAACTGATTCGATTGTCGACAGCATCGACGTCCCGACGGAACCGACGGGCTTTCTTGATGTCTCGGAGGACGGCCGCTATCTGGCGGTGACCGCCTCGCCGTTGGAGGACATCGGAGTACACTGTTACTTGTACGATGCGCAGACGCGGGAGTACATCGGGGAGCTGTCGGACCGGATGGGGCCGTTCTTCGACCTGACGAATAACCTGGTCGTGGGCAATGTGCCGGTGGAAAATGGGGAGTACGGAGGGGTGCGGGTGCTGTCGTATCCGAGCCTCTCGCTGGTTCATGAGGATCAAATTCCGGGGATCGCCTACGGCGTCGAAGTCATCGATCCACCGCGCCACACCGCGTATGGGGCAATCAGCAGGCGCGACGGCGGCAAGAGCAATCAGTTGTACTCTTACGACTACGTGGACCGCGAGTTCACCCATTACCCGATCATCGACCAAATTTATGAGGATACCGCCGGCGTCTTTCGGATGTGTTTGAACTCCGCTGGCACGCGTGTGTTCTTTCGCGCAGCCGTGGCGATCAGCTTCACCGAGAGGTATGAATTCGTCGGTGCCTACGATCTGCCCTCGCGGACGCTGATCTGGCAGAAGCAGGTCCGCGGCGCGTGGGGCGGAATCGGGATCTCGCCGGACGACCAGGAACTCTATGTCCACGAAGTCGGCTACATTCCGGACTTCCTGACCGGTGTCATCTTCGTGCTGGATCCCAACACCGGCGCGCAGTTGCACGCCTACTCATCGTTTGGCTGGTTAGACAACCAATACCAGCCAATCGGTGCGGAAGAGCCGATCTTCTCGCCCACTGGCGACAAACTCTACGTCGGTGGTGGATCACTGGGACAGGGGGCGGGGATGCTCGCGTTGTTTGATCCCCGTGAACGCGAGCTTGTGAAATTCATAACACCAGACTTTCACCGGGCCATTGGCCGCATGGCGATCGGCCCGAAACTGGAATAAGATGTGAGCCACATGAAAGGGAAAGGAGAAACAATATGTCACGGCAACTGATCACGGCAATTATGCTCATGTGCGGGCTGGCGGCGCTAATCGCCGGCTGTTCGGAGGACTGTCCAACCTGTCCGACCGAGACCAAGATCGAGCCCTACAAGGGGTGGTTGTACTACGTGGACGCCAATCTGGAGCTCTACGATCTCTACGTAATCGATATGGAGAGCGACTCGATCGTCGACAGCATCGACGTTCCCGGCCGTGCGACGGGGGGGATGGACGTCTCCGCGGATGGGCGGTATTTGGCGGTGGTGGCAGAGGAGGAAGCGCTGCCGGACGATGATCCCTTGGTTGTGCACCTGCACACGTACGTTTACGACGCCCAGACCCGGGAGTTCATTCGCGAACTGCCCTATGACGTCGCGCCCTACTTTGACGTCAAGCACAACCGGATGATTGGAATGGGGCGGTACCTGTCGGGCAGCTACTTCTCCGTTCACGCCTATCCGAGTCTGGAGCTGATCTCGGTGGACACAGTGGATGGGGTGCACGGTCGCACTCTGGATGCCGACCGGAATCTGATCTACGCTGACGGATTGGGCGGTACGCCTTATCGCTATCGTTTCTTCGCCTACGATTTGACGAATCATCAACTACGGAAGATTCCCATTATTGAAGCGGATGGCGATTCGGTACAGGTGTTTGAGCACTGCCTGAACCGAGCCGGGACCAGGCTCTACTTCAAAGGCATGACGAAGCCCATCGAAGAATTCCCGTTCCTGGCGTGTTTCGATCTCGTCGGAAACAACCTGGTCTGGGAGTATCGCACCATAGGTGGTTGGGGTGGGGTAACGTTATCCGGCGATGAAACGGAGGTATGGATGACGGATCCCGGCATCATGCCGGACGGATTCGAGCCGGGGACGGTGTATATTGTCGACTCTCAATCAGGGGGATATCTGCAAGGAATCTCCTTGTGGGGCTATCATCCCAATGCCTTCAGACCCCTGTCGGGAGCCAAGATGATCTTCTCGCCGGCGGCGGACAAAGTTTACCTGGGGACGGGAACGTACGCGCCCCGCGGCACCGGGTCGGTGCTGGTGGCCGGGCGTACGACCCGCGACATTCTCAAAGTCATTTCACCGGATCTGGATCGTGCCGTGATGAACATGCGCATCGGTCCGAAACTGGAATAGGAGGCAAATAATGAAGCATCTGTTTTCTTCACTGATTTTCGTGATTCTACTGGCGGGGGCGGTAGTCGCTCAGCCGGAGTTCTTCTACTATGGACTAGAAGGCCAAATCATCGAGATCAATCCAATTGATACACTTGTTGCGGTGAGATTCGCAGAGACCGCGACCGGAAGCGCACAGGCGTTTGCGCTTAGACAGACCATGTTGCAGGACGACGACGACTACGAGTTCGTCGGCAACCGCACGTTTGTCTTCAGACTGGAACCAGGATATGACCTGCCCTCGGTGATGTTTGCGCTTCTTGCCGACGAGGAGGTGGCGATGACGAACCCCGTCGGACAGGACAGCTTCGGCAACCCGTGGTGGATGAACAACCGCTTGCTGGTAACTTATAAACAGGATGCGGACTTGGCGGCGATCGATTCGCTCGAATCGGCCTTTGGCTTAACGCGAGTGGAAACAATCGACGATTCTGTGCGTGTCGTAGTGCTGGAGTATAACGAACCCACTTATTTCGATATCACCTGGCTCGCCCGAAACTACTACAATACCGGCTTTTGCATCGCCGTGGAGCCAGAGATAACAACACAAGGTTATCCGGCAACGAGCGATCCGTTCTTCATCCATCAGTGGCAGCTTGAAAACGTTGGTCAGGAAGGCGGGACGATTGAAGCTGACATCGACTGGGAAGAATCGCGACGGTTCCGCTCCGCGAATTTCACTAAACCGATCGTGGCAATGATCGACGCGGGATTTCAGCTTAGTCATGAAGACATGGCATCGCTTGCAAACATCTGGCCCTACGACGCGGTCGGCGATGACGTGTTCAGGCCTGTGCCAGATGCTGATCCCGGAACGAGTTGCGATCGACCTGCTGAATGGTGCTGGCACGGGACCGCTGTGCTCGGGATTCTGAAAGCACATACCGACAATGCACTTGGAATCGCGGGTGGCGAGGACAGTGCTCGCGTGATGCCAATAAAGATTGTTGATGCGTTGGGGTATAGCAGTACGGCTACCCTCGCCCGCGGGTTGTCCTGGGCGCGCGCGAATCATGGCGGTGCGAGTGCTCAAGTGATTTGTGTCACCTGGGTATTCGCCAACCTGTCGTCGCCCACGGTAGACAATTACCTGAAGATTCTTTACAATGGCGGCAGGCCAATCGTCGCCGCCACTGGGAATCGCGGGGACGTCGAATATCCGGCTAACTCCCCTTATGTGTTGGCGGTGGGGATGTCGGATCGTAACGACGCCCTCGTTTCTGGATCGGGGGTCGGATCGGAGGTCGATGTCATAGGTCCGGGCAAGGACGTGTGGTCGCTCGATCTGATGGGGGAGGCGGGATTATCCACATCCGTCAACAATTGCGGCGGCAACGTGAATTATGCCTGTAACCTCACCGGCACATCGTTCTCCGCGCCGCTGGTGGCCGGTATCATCGCGCGCATGTTGAGCGCGAATCCCTTCTTCATGGGACCGCAACAGAACCCGCAGTCAGCGGAAGTGATCTACGACGTGATCCGCCGCTCCGCCGACCGCGCACCCTACGGCGTCTCAGGCTACCAAAGGGTGAACGACTTTGTCGGTTGGGGACGCGTCAACGCTAACAAGGCGGTGCTTGCGGTCAAACACGGCGATGCCAACAATGACGGCCAACGAAACGTCACCGACGTGGTCTATATCATCAATTATATCTTCGACGGCGGACCGAATCCGGTTCCGGAGCAGTTGACCGGGGATACTGACTGCAGCGGTCAGGTCTCGATCTCGGACGCTGTCTACATAATCAACTACGTCTTTGCCAGTGGACCAGCGCCGGGAGTATGCGCTTATTGAATGATCCTGATGGTCTTGCGACCCGAGCTCTGCTACTCAAGTATTAACCTCCTGCGCTACTGACGGATTCTGTCAGTGGCAAGTCGCTGTCCCGCAGCACCTTTTGAAGTGTCGCGGGGCATTTTTTCACTTGACAAATTTGGGGGTCAATTCGTATTAATCTGTAGACCGACAAGGTTGAACAAACAGCATCAGAAAAAGACTTTGGTCCATCAAGCGTGAAACAGAGCTGAGCGATCGGTGCTCAGCCTGAGGGAGAGACATGACACGGCGCGGTCTGGCGATTACTCATTTCGTTGAGGGTCGATTTTGCCCGCGCCGATAATGTTATTGGTAGGATAGAGATTCTTTTCTGTCGTGCTCGATCGGGCACGAAAGCCGGTAGCCCACCCGAAGCGAAGTGGAGGGTGGGGATTTGATTGATTTGCGTGATTGTGCTATAGACGAGACGTTAACGAGGAAAGCGTAACCATAAACGACGAGAAGAGACGATGAAGCAGCGTCACTTGAAAATTGTCACCCTCCTGGTTCTCTGCGGGGTGATCGCCCTTTCCGCTGCGGCCCTTGGCGGCCAAAGCGCGACGACTGCCAGGGGGACATCCGCCGCAGTGACAACAGCGCCGGCGAGGGTGGAGAGTGAGCGGCCAGCGCCGCTGAGTTGGCTGGCCCGGACGCTGCGGCTGCAATTGGGGCTGTGGTTTGGGATACAGTTTGAGCCGCCGCAGGTAAAGAACGCGACACCGGCGGTGAGCTCGCCGAAAGATGACGGGCCGGTGAAAAGCCAGACGGACCCAAGAAAGCCGAAGCTCTGGGAAGTCGCAGCAGATACCGGAGGAGATCCAATTGTCTGAGGGACGTTCAAGCGGAGCCGGTAGCCCACCCGCAGCGAAGTGGAGGGTGGGGATCTGATTGATTTGCGTGATTGTGGCATAGACGAGACGTCAACGAGGAAAGCGTAACCATAAACGACGAGAAGAGACGATGAAGCAGCGTCACTTGAAAATTGTCACCCTCCTGGTTCTCTGCGGGGTGATCGCCCTTTCCGCTGCGGCCCTTGGCGGCCAAAGCGCGACGACTGCCAGGGGGACATCCGCCGCAGTGACAACAGCGCCGGCGAGGGTGGAGAGTGAGCGGCCAGCGCCGCTGAGTTGGCTGGCCCGGACGCTGCGGCTGCAATTGGGGCTGTGGTTTGGGATACAGTTTGAGCCGCCGCAGGTAAAGAACGCGACACCGGCGGTGAGCTCGCCGAAAGGTGACGGGCCGGTGAAGAGTCAGACGGACCCAAGAAAGCCGAAGCTCTGGGAAGTGCTGGCGGATCACGGTGGAGACGAAAAATAGCATGCGCCGAGAAGCCAGGTCCCATCCAGATATCGATTCTGTCAAATCACTCATAGCCGGTAGCCCACCCGCAGCGGAGCGGAGGGCGGGGATCTGATTGATTTGCGTGATTGTGGCATAGACGAGACGTTAACGAGGAAAGCGTAACCATAAACGACGAGAAGAGACGATGAAGCAGCGTCACTTGAAAATTGTCACCCTCCTGGTTCTCTGCGGGGTGATCGCCCTTTCCGCTGCGGCCCTTGGCGGCCAAAGCGCGACGACTGCCAGGGGGACATCCGCCGCAGTGACAACAGCGCCGGCGAGGGTGGAGAGTGAGCGGCCAGCGCCGCTGAGTTGGCTGGCCCGGACGCTGCGGCTGCAATTGGGGCTGTGGTTTGGGATACAGTTTGAGCCGCCGCAGGTAAAGAACGCGACACCGGCGGTGAGCTCGCCGAAAGGTGACGGGCCGGTGAAGAGTCAGACGGACCCAAGAAAGCCGAAGCTCTGGGAAGTGCTGGCGGATAATGGTGGACAGAACGTTGACTGACATGAAGGTCAATCAAGAACATCCAAGAATGGCGCTGGCCATAGCCTTGGCAGAAGAACGAATCGCGTCCGGCGAATACACTCGAGCTAGCCAGTTGCTCGATGAAGTAAGTAAGGATCAGCGTAGAGTGCTGGCATTACACGATCTGGCCCACTGGTACTTACTCCGGTCGATCTGCTATCGAGAGTCCAGTGATTACCTGAAAGCACGTTCCCATGCGCGGGTCGCGCTTCGACTACTGCGACCTTCGAGTGAACACATATTGTTTGCGAGAGCGAAACAGTCTTTTGGAAATCTGCTTAGCCGCGTAGGCGATTCTTCTGGAGCGGTCGAAGCCTACATAGAAGCGTATGCTGCATTTAAGCGGGCCAACTGCCTTGATCGTTTGTACGGCGCTATGACAAATCTTGGGCTTGCTTATTTCGCGAAAGGTGAGCTATTGATGGGAGAGAGCTGCTTGCTGCAAGCAGTAAACCATGCTAAGTCTCATAACACCACTCGCGAGGTCGCGCTTTGCACTCTGAATCTTTTGCGAGTGCGAATTATCATGGGTGACGCCGCGAATTGCGGGAGACTTCTCGCCCCCTCTGACGGAGAAGACCGATTGGGGAGGCGATATTTTGAATCCTACGAAGACCAAGTTAGGGGAATCGCCTTCGTCTTCCTTGGTAACTACAGAGCTTCGGTCACTTTGCTGCGTCGCGCTAACGGGCAGTTCCGGAGCAAGAACGCGAACCGCGACGTCGCGGTCTGCCTCGAATACCTCGGCCTGAACGAGTACTTTGCCGGCAATTACAGGAAAGCAAAAGAATACTACCAACAAGTGCTCGATATGCCGGAGCCGACCGCCTCGGCGGTAGCGCAGACGTTGCGAATGATGACCGATGTCCATATCGCCGAGGGGCACTGGGATCTTGCACGCAAGACCGCGGCCAAGGCCGACACCGCGATCACCAAGATCTCCGAGCGGATCGAACTGGGCGCGCTGTGGCGCGCCTACGGGCATATCCATGCACACGACGGCAACCGCGACGAAGCCCGCGCGCTCTTCACAAAGTCGATCGAACTTCTGCGGCAACTGGGCGCACGCTACGAGCTGGCGCTTAGTCACTTTGATGCCGGCCGCTCGCAGGTGTTCACTGCGGCTGAACGCGGCGAGCACCTGCGGATTGCGCGGGCGTTGTTTGTCGAGATGGAGGTCCCCAAGCGGGTTGCGCAGGTTGATACAGTGATCGCGGAACGAGAGGACGCTCATCATTTCGACCACAAGCCTGCCTCTAAACAGCGACTGACTTTGAAGACTCCCTCCGCCCCCACCATCATCGCCGCCTCCGAGTCGATGAAACGGATCCTGGCGCTGGCGGACAAGGTGAAAGACAGCGACCTGACCATCCTGATCACCGGCGAAACCGGAACCGGCAAGGACCTGCTGGCGGAGTACATCCACAAGACGTCCAATCGCGCTGCCAGACCTTTGCGGGTGGTCAACTCGGCGGCGATGCCGGAGAGCCTGCTCGAGGCGGAGTTGTTCGGCTTTACCAAGGGAACCTATTCGGGTGCGACGACGGATCGTCCGGGGTTGATCGAATTGACCGACGGCGGGACGTTTGTCTTTGACGAGATCGGTGAAATTCCCCCGGCGATTCAAGCCAAGCTTTTGCGGCTGCTCGACTCGAAGGTGGTTCGCCGCCTGGGCGGATCGGAGGACCGCAGGATCGATGTGCGGTTTCTTGCGCTGACCAACCGCGATCTGGGGCAGATGGTGCGGGAGGGGAGCTTCCGCAGCGACCTCTACCACCGGCTCTGTCAGATGCCGATCCATCTGCCGCCGCTGCGGGAGCGGCCGGAGGATATCGTGCCGCTGGCGATTATGCTGCTGACGCGGTGCGGAATCTCGATCGATCGTGAGGCAATTGCGTCGGCATTGCGCGACCCGTTGGAGGCGTACTCGTGGCCAGGGAATGCGCGCGAGCTGATTGCCATGATCACGCGGGTGGCGGCGCTGCTGGACGGCAACGGCAACAGCGATGTGTTCGAGCTGTTGCGGCAGCAACTGGGCGCGCCGGATGCCGAAGGCTCAGAGCGCCGTCGACTGTTTGAGGCGTTGCGGCGCCACGACGGGAACAAGAGCAAGGTCGCGGAGGAACTGGGCCTGCCGCGGACGACGCTCAACTCGCAACTCAAGAAATACAATCTCTGATCGCACTGACGAAGTGACGAAACAGTGACGAAGCGTTTTCGTCACCTCTCCTGATTATCCCCCAACAACTTACACGACCACTGACGAAAGGTGACGTAGTGGTTTCGTCACTTTCGCGTTAATCCATCCCCACTCCCCTATCAGTCTCTCTCCAATGCGGCGAACTCTGACGGTGTGACAACGAGTTAGCACAGTCTGATCACGCGCTCAGAGTTTGCATCGCAGTTGGCACAGCGATTGCAGTAATGTCCGAACAGGTGGATTGAACGCGATACCTCTCCAGAGGGGATCGGGATCTGAAAGAGCAGCCACCAACTTTGATGGACGGTTCGTGGCTCCTTTCGGAGAAACGTTGCAGACACCCCTAATGAAGCGGGCGCGTTGATAATGGTTTACGCTTTCCTCGAAGAGTAACCGTAACCCGCGCCCGCGAGTGGGGGGTAGGCGAACTGCCGCCGCGGTCAACCGTGTCGACCCGGGGCGCAACGGCTGACACCATTCCTGTTCCGGTCAGGAATGGTCGCCAGCCGAAACAACTTGCACAGGTGGACTTTTAACTCGTCGTTACAGGCGGGAGGAATGGGAGTGAAAAGTGGTAATTCCGAGACAAGGAGGAACGGTGACACGGAAGACTATTGAAATACTCGCAGTGCTCGGCTGTGTTTTGATCCTGGGCGCATGCTCGGACAAGGGTACCGACAGTGACGACGACAAGGCCGCAGGGTACTATGTCTATGCGCAAGGCTATTGGTCTTCGCCGAGAAACTACGGGATTATCTACAAGATAGATGCCGATGTTGACTCGGTCGTCGATTCCACGCGTTACCCGAACGATCTCCTGTTCCTGCACACCACGCCTGACGGGAAGGAACTGTGGGGAATGGGACCGCAGATGACGGTCGTTTGGAACACAACGGACATGTCAGAGAAGCGAAGAATTGAAGGGCTAGGAGCATTCGAGCCGATATTCGAGACTGACACAGGCTATTATGTGCTTGCTGGGATCGAGAAGCAAACAATCTACTTCATGGACATTCTTACCGGGGATATCGTAGACTCGGACACTATGATTGGCATCAGGCCCTGGGCGTATGCACTCGGTCTTCGCGGCACGCATAACCTAATCGGCATGAATGAGGGGACACCCAAGTACATTTACTTTTATGAGTATTTTCAGCGTCTGGTGAGGGACTCCGTGCTGCTGACTGACTTTTCCGGGGGAATTTCAAGTGGGGATTTGCCGGTGCTTTCTCCAGACGGAAGCCAACTGCATATGTACGGCGACAGACATGGTCCGTTCCATCTCTGGAGAGTGTTCGAACTGGAAACGGGTCGACTGATCCATGAGCAATCGGTGTGGACTCGAGGCAGTTTCACGTTTGTTGAAGATGGGCGTAAGGTGATTGTCAGCAGCCCGGGAGATTGTCAAGATCTTCCATCTTCAGAAATCCTGCCAATCTTTGATGTCGGCAGTTTTGCACTCGTAGACTCCATAGGACTCCGGAGCGATTCTCTGAACATGTTGCCTGGAGGAATCCTGCCAGCTTATCAAGGTGTCGGTTTACCGGGAACAAGCAAAGCCTTCATAGGCTGTGGATACTTCTGCAACGTGGGGCCGATGCTTGTAGTTCAGACCGATCCACCAAGGATCTCAAGATATCTATTCCTCAGTCCGCATGTCGGATTTGAGGCCATTACAATCGGAAGGAAGTAGAATCTGAGCAATAGATGGTGCTTTGTTGCACTTACCCTGGTCGCGGCCTGTTTCACACAACGATCAGGCTTTTGCCAGGATTGTTATTACTCTCTTGGACAGCAACAACTTCTGACAGTCAATGATACGCTTGTCACAATTCGATTCGTAAACGAGTCGCGTGTCGACGCGTTCAACTTCGCTGCAACAACTCCACTCCTAACAGACTCCTTTGTGCCGTTCGCCATTTCCCCTGACTTCTGGTGTTTTCGTCTGGAGGATGGATTGTCCGGCAAGACAGCCGCAGCGGAGCTTTCAGCTCTGCCTGATGTCGCTGTCGCCCACCCGGCGTACTTCTCTCTCGATCGCCTACATTTGTTCATGACCAACCGGATCGTATTGCGGTTTGCTGCGGGAGTCTCGCCCGGTTACATAGACTCACTTCTCGATGCCAACGCCTTGGTCTTGGACACGGCGGAGATGCACCGCCCCGGCGTCTATGTTGCGAACAAGACCAATGCCGCATCAGGGGAGATCCTCGCGTTGGCGAATTCAATCTATTCGAATGCTCAAGTCATGTATTGTCATCCGGACTTTGTGGCGGAGGTCGTACAACATGGTGTCCCTAATGATGAGTTCTTTGCCTATCAATGGAACTTCCGCAACACGGGCCAGACTTTGGGGACCCCGGGTGCCGACATCGACGCTGCTGCCGCTTGGGACATTACCGCCGGCGATTCCGATGTAGTTGTTGCGGTCATAGACGATGGGATCCAGTATCTAAGCGGATACCAACATCCTGATATTGACTATTCACGGGTCTTGCCTGGTTACGATTTTGGCGGTAATCATCCAAAATACATTGCTTCCCCCGACAACGATCCAAGTCCCTGTAATCTCTATACACACGGCATGGCCTGCGCCGGACTGATCATAGCGGCTCAGAACAATTCGGAAGGAATGAGCGGTGTGGCTCCAGGTGTCCGTATAAGGTGTGTCAAGATAGCCGCTGGTTCTCCCGGCTTCGATGAATGTACTTGGCTGCCCATTGCGTACTTTTCGAGAATCGCGTGGGCGATCGAATGGGCTGCGGGCAGCGACGCCAACATCTTTTCATGCAGTTGGGGTATGCCGCCAAACGACGATGTTGCGACTGAGATTCTGTTTGCCTACTGGGGTGGCAAGGCGATGTTCTTCTCGGCGGGTAACGAATCGCGCAATAGTGCCGAAGGGGTCTCATTTCCGGCTTCTCTGCCTTACGTAATGGCTGTGGGAGCGACTGATCAATGGGATCGCGTCTGGAACTACAGTAATAAGGGTGACTCGATTGACGTGATGGCACCATCCGGAGGGTATGGAGGTGGTAACCTCTTCAGCTTGGATGGAGTCCGTAACACGGGATATGTTCCAGCACTTTATCAGTGTGCGCCACAGACTGAAAATAACTACATGTGCGGATTTGGCGGCACTTCCGGTGCCTGCCCACAGGTCGCAGGAATCGCAGCATTGATTCTCTCGGTGCGTCCTGATCTACAAAATGGCTCTTCGTTTCAGGTCCAGGAGCTTTATCAACTCATCAAGGTTTCGGCTGAGGATCAGCTCGGCGATACGTCGGATACGCCTGGCTGGGACCGTTATTACGGCTGGGGTCGCGTGAACGCAAAGGCGGCCCTGGATTCTGCCTTGGCTTGGGCACCGACTTGCGATTGGAAGGTAGGTGACGCCGATGGCAGCGGGCACTACTCGATCAGCGATGCCGTCTACCTGATCAACTACATCTTCGCCGGCGGGCCGCCTCCAACACCGCATCCACGCGGTTCGGGAGACTCCGACTGCAGTTCCCAGGTTTCGATTTCGGATGCGGTGTATCTGATCAATTACATCTTTGCCGGTGGTCCACCGCCGGCGGTAAATTGCGATTGTCGAGAGTATTATTAGAAGCTCTCGTTCGGTGACGCCGCAATCAACTTCACGGCGTCACCTCTTGCCTCGACCTTGGATACAAGCACACACAGCAGTGCAATTGACGGAGCGGTTACAGCAGTAGTCTGGCGGTGGTTCAAACGTCAAGTCTCAACCACGCAGAATCTGAAAGCGCAGACGCGGACTTTGATGGACGGTTCGTGGCTCCTTTCGGAGAAACGTTGCAGACACCCCTAATGAAGCGGGCGCGTTGATAATGGTTTACGCTTTCCTCGAAGAGTAACCGTAACCCGCGCCCGCGAGTGGGGGGGGAACAAATGCAGGGAGTGAACTCGTGATTGAACATCAAAAGGTGTCCAAACCGGATCGGGGTCCGCCGCAGCCAGGTTCAAGGCTCGAGAACGCGGAGTTGACAAACGACTGAAACTAACTGAAATTCAGGAGATAGAAGGATGTTACTACAATCATTCAAATTCGCTTACGGCTTGGCAATTGTGCTATTGCTGGCCGTCAATTTTGCGTTACTCCCCGGTCCGGTGGCAGCGGACGGGGCAGCCACAGAGCAGGCGTTCATTCTTCCGATGAACGTCAAATGGAGTACGGCTCACTATGATACGACGACGCCGGCAGCAAACTTCTTGGGCTGCTGGGGCCCGCCCAAGGATTGCATGATGCTTGTCGTGGCAAGTTGGGACGTTACGCTTGCCCCAGACGGATTCCACCCCGGTCTTAACTGATCTGAGTGGTCGTTGAGCGAGAATTCCGGGTTCTCGCTCTTCACTGATTTTGAGGAGAGTGGTAAAATGTACACCCGATTCATTACAGTTGCTGCGTTTCTCTTGGTAGTCGCCAATGTCACCCTGCTCGTCCGACGATTCGGCGAGCCGCTTCCGCAAGCAGAAGCAGTGGTGGGCGCCGACTCGTCATATTTCATGTACCAGGATGGCGTGGCGTTGGATGGGCGCGGGCTCTACACCTATCCTGGATTCGGATGGTGTTTTCCTGCCTTGGACGAAGACAGCTTTCCCAGACGCTCGCCGCTGACACTCGCTGTCTTCATGTCTGCCGCTTCTACCTGCCCGCTCAGGGTAAGCGAGGTCGCCGTCTACAAGAGGCTTTTGCCGGTGTTCGACCAACGGGGTCAGCGCATCATCGCAGTAGCGAACCGGTCCGACTCGGCCGTGATAGCCGATTCACTCGGCTCGTGGGCACTTGATATCCCTTTGTATCTCCGAGAATCGTCCCCGTTGACTGCAAGTCTCACGTTTGAACAGATCGGAATTGCCTCGGCGAACATGCCGTTCAAAATCCTCTTCGACTCGACACAAACGGCAATCTACATGCGCGGTTCGAACAACTCCCCGCAAAGTCAAGCCGATTTTGAAAGAGCAGTCTTGCGACTAAGTAGATTGGTCCACGAAGACAAACTTTGAGAAGACGTCGCCGAGGAACTCGACCTGCCGCGGACGACACTAAACTCCCAACTCAAGAAATACAATCTGTGATCGCACTGACGAAGTGACGAAACAGTGACGAAGCGTTTTCGTCACCTCTCCTGATTATCCCCCAACAACTTACACGACCACTGACAAAGGGTGACGAAACGGTTTCGTCACTTTTGTGTTATTCCATGCCTTCTCCTCTGTCAATCTCTTACTGACACCACAAACTCTGACGGTGGGACAACGACTTAGCAAAGTCTGAAGCTGGCACTGGGGGAAGTATTCGACTTGGCACGCAGATTGCAGTCTAATGGAAAACAGAGGTACAGCCTTAGCGATGAAGCAGTTGGTGCTGCAAAGCGATGGCTCACATCTACAAGGATACGATTCTAATCGGCAGCAAATGGAAGTCAATGTGCTCGAAAGTCGGTGGTGCCGAGCTTCAGCGGAGTGCTTCGTGCCTGGAAGCTCAGAGATCTTAGAACAAGATTTTTCAGCCCGCGATCCTCCGAGTCGCATTAAGCAAGAGCGTGATAACGTAGGAAATTTCCTTCTGTGTGCAGAGTTCATGATTTATGTTTGGAGAACAATATGAACGCAAGAAGTCTCGTTCGCGTCGGCCTCCTGGCGACGATACTCGTAGGGAATTGCCTCCTCGTACCGGAGAGTCAGTCAGTCACCACTGCCAATGATGTGAGAATTGCAGGCATTGGCATCCTTCCCAAATTCAAAACGGGTAAGAAGACTTATGACTCGCTGGGTCACTGGAATGGATGTGTCGAGGGGACTCCGAAGCAGTGCATCATGATGACGATCCCGTTGACGAGAATCTATGTGTCCGACGAAGGCGTCATACTGGACTAGTTGATGCAGGGGCAGAGAGCACTCTGCCCCATCTTTTGTCACGGAGGAGTCAATGAAGAAATCAGTGCTCGGTTTGCTGCTAATTGCATCAATCTGCGGTAACGTGATCTTGTTGTCGCAGCATCTTGCTATTCAACAAGAGCGCGAGAGTATCTCAACTGGTACGTCAAGCCAACTGACTGACATCGACCCAACCTACTTCGGCTTGTACACGTACGCCGGGTTCGGTGCATGGCTTGTTCCAGAGGGACCGGATGGTAGGAGAGCCAGAGCGCCGCTCACACTTAATGTCTTTCTATCTTCAAGAACCGAATGTCCGGCGCTGACCAGTGAACTTGAGATTCTGGGAAGGTTGCTTCCTGTACTCGAGAGTCGGGGACAACGGATGATTGCCAATTGCGAATCTGACGATTCGATTGGTGTTCAGGCAATTCTAAGGGATGGGGGTCTTTCGATTCCATTGTTGCCTATCGCATTCGAGGATTCAAATGCGACCCTCGCCGATCTCGGAATCTCGCCACTAAGCATGCCGTTCAAAATCATCTATGATTCAACCTTCTCGGCGATCTATGTGCGAGGTGCGGATAATACGCCGGAGAGTCAAGCCGATTTTGAAAGAGCAGTCTTGCGACTAAGTAGATTGGTCCACGAAGACAAACTTTGAGAAGACGTCGCCGAGGAACTCGACCTGCCGCGGACGACACTAAACTCCCAACTCAAGAAATACAATCTGTGATCGCACTGACGAAGTGACGAAACAGTGACGAAGCGTTTTCGTCACCTCTCCTGATTATCCCCCAACAACTTACACGACCACTGACGAAGGGTGACGAAATGGTTTCGTCACTTTCGCGTTAATCCATGCCTTTTCCTCTGTCAATCTCCTACTGACACCACAAACTCTGACGGTGGGACAACGACTTAGCAAAGTCTGATCATGCCGTCAGAGTTTGCATCGTAGTTGGCACGACGATTGCAGTAACGAGGAGAGGTGGATTGAACGCGATACCTCTCCAAAGGGGATCGGGATCTGAAAGCGCAGACGCGGACCTTGATGGACGGTTCGTGACTCCTTTCGGAGAAACGTTGCAGACACCCCTAATGAAGCGGGCGCGTTGCCGACGGTTGATGCTTTCCTCGAAAAGTGACCGTAACCCGCGCCCGCGCGTGGGGGGCATTGAAAACTTTGAGCGAGACGGCAATTCCGGGGAGGTGAGAGATGACTTCATTACCTTGATGAGATGTTGTCTTAAGTCGAAAGCAGGAAAGGACATTAACATGAAGAAACTAGTTTCCGTACTTACCCTTATCTCGTGGCTGACAACGACAATGGTCGGATGCAGTGGAGATTCGCCGCTTGACAACGGCAAGGATTCAAGACAGATCGTCGAGAATACGGATCAACGTCTGGAGAGAGTGATAGTCGGAAGCGCCCCGGAGGCCCTACCATTACTTGCCGCAAATCTTACCCTCCCTGAGGTTGCTGCATACATGGACACGCTCACTGCGGCGGGTTACAGCTATCTGCCAACGGAATCGATTATCCTAATTGTCGAGTACCTTGAGTGGCGAAATCCACTCGGTACGAGTGAGAATGCAACCGGCCCACTTGGCAAGAATTCGCTTGGGCCAGACTGGCAGCAAGTTGTCGCAAACGCAGACACTCTGATCTGGCAGGCCTTCGAGAACGTTGCGCAAGATTCGGCGCGACACACGACGTTAATGACTCTCTACCGATCGGGACAGAACCGCACTGTGTTTATGGAGCTTGACATTTCACAGCCGGAACCGCAGATTTTAGTGGCTGGCTCGATTGTCGATGGCGCCCTTGTACAGGATGCAACTGCCACGAAGGCTGCGCTCAACAGGTTGAAAGAAGCCTTGGCGTGTTGCGCTGCGTGTGCTGTTGCATGCGTACTTTCGGGGCCGGGCTATGCTGCATGTGTCGCCGCCTGTTGCGCGGGGTGTTTCGCATTTGGGATTATTATGATGATTCTGGATTTTTTCTGGCCTGACAAAGTGATCGGAGGTTTTGGATGGCAAGGCTTCGGCCGATAGCCTACTTTGTCGCGGCCGGGTGCATTGGCGCCTTGCTCGGCACAGCGTTGGCGCAGAAATTACCGCATTTCTGGGCGTGGTTCATTGCTGGATCGATCATGGCCGTTATCATCGTGTCAACGAATCAGCGATTGAGAAACAAGTGGTTTGTAGTGATTTCAGGAATCCTTGTCACAGGATTCACCGTTGGCGGGATTTCGTATCTGATTGACAGGTTCTGATCGCGATCAAGAGTTGTGGAGCGAAGTGCCCGCGACTATCGCAAGAAAGCTGCGGGCACGGCAATGTCTGCTAGCACTTCCAGGCACCAACGGGCGCAGCAAAGGTTGAATACGTGTTCGGCCGATCGGGGTCAATGGAGCATATCAATGTTGTTGGAAAGGAGAGAATCATGTTGATTTGTCGCACTCCATTCCACGGAGCGCCAATTTGCCTGGCGGTTGCCTTGGCGATTCTGGTTGCTATGATACCGGCCGCGTCGTGCGATACGTTGATCAAGCTTGTGCAGCACACGCCGACGATTGAGTTTGGCGCGATGGTCATTCCGGAACGAAACGACACGATCCTGATCTGGCTCGGAGGCAACAAGGCGCGGATGGATGCCGTAAACAGTGTCAGCACGCTCTATGATGCCGAGACAGACTCGACCGTGATGGTGTATCACAAGTTCGAGATCTACACCCATGGCCTGCTGTCCCCGTTCGGAGGCGGTGAGCCGGCGGGTGGAGTAGACCTGACGGCCGGATTAGTGGCTCTGAATCCGACGTTCATTACGCACGTTGAAAAAACCTCAGAGAGCCAGTTGATTAACGGCTGGAACTGCGTCCGCTGGGTGCAGTGTGACAGCATGCCGATGATGGGTGCGGTTTTGCTTACGGACACTTGGACGACGGAAGACACGAAAGTCGACTTTGCTGTCTACAGCAAATTGTTGGCAGCCGGTGCAAATCGCCCGGCCATGAAGGCCGGATCGGAGGAGCAGCCCAAGATCACAGGATTGCCAATCCTGACCGTGGTCGAGATACGGGCCGACTCGACAGCGGCTCTACCGACCGGACTCGGATCTCGTGACGAGATTGTGCTGATCCAGGAGGTGCAGACGCCGCCGGGGCATTATGACATACCGGCAGGTTACGAGCTCTTCATTGGCAGCCATTAGCGCCGTCGGCTTCGCTACAGCTTGCGGATGGCGATCAGGGTGAGGTCATCGACTGCTTCCGGCTTGCTGGCATAGGCGAGCACGTCATCAACAAGTGAGTTGAGCATTTCCTGCAACGACTCAGTACGATGGCTTGAGACGAAGTTGACCAAACGCTCCTCACCGTACATGGCCCCGCCGCGTTCTTCACACTCGACAATCCCGTCCGTGTAGAGCAACAGGAGGTCTTGCGGGTGAAGCGCGCAGGTCCCCTCAGTGTAGCGGAAGTCCTCGTGTACACCCAGGATGCCGCCGGTGGATTCAAGCTGCTCGATCTCACCGCTGGTGCGGAAGATGATTGGCGGACAGTGGCCCGCGTTCGCATAGACCAGGCGTGCCTCAGGCGTGGCGCCCGGCGTAATTCCAAGGCAAACCAACGAGATGAACTTGGTGATCGGGACATTGCGGCAGAGCCAGCGATTTAGCCTTTCGACCAATTGCGCGGGGGAGGCAATATCCTCGGCGAGGATGCGCAGGGCACCCTGGACATTGGACATCAGCAGGCCGGCCGGAATGCCCTTCCCCATCGCATCGCCGATAACGATCCGGTTCATGCCGTGACCGTTGGCGCTGAGGAAGTCGTAGTAGTCGCCGCCAACGTAGCGCGCCGCCAGCGACCTGACCGCGACGTCAAAACCGTCGATGCGGGCAATCGTCTGCGGCAACAAGGCGCGGTGGATTTTACTGGCCAGGAACAGCTCCTGTTCGAGCTGGGCCTGTTCCTCGGGGCTGATGCAACCAAGGCACACCTGGGCGACGGGCTGAACCTCCAGACGATGGCGTTCAATGTCGGTGTGGCACGATTGGCAAACACCGTAGGCGCCCTCCTCAACGCGCCGTAAGGCCTCGACGACTTGGCCCAGCAGCCCGCGGGCCTTCTGAATATCCTCTTGCGGAATCCCGGATGCCGTGTCGAGCCAGGAATTGAGATTTCGCCGGCGCTCCAGTAGCAGCTCGCGAAAGTGGGTCAGATCAGCTTGTGTCATATCCCCTCCAAGTAGCTCCGTACCCTAAGTTACGCCGTGGCGAGCATTTTGGACATCACTTTTGTGTGTCAAGACACCGCAGCGGCAGCGGCCAAATTCATTGACACAACTGCTCAAATTTCTTAATCTTACAGGCAGTCGAAAGCCCCGAATCGGGAGATTTCGGGCGCCGGGACTACTCTGCCATAACCGGAATAATCTTTAGTTGGAAAGGATATTATGAAGCTGAACAGCCGCGAACAGGACGGTATCGTCGTCCTCGAACCGAAGGGTAAAATCATGGGGGGGCCGGATGCCACTGCCCTCAAAGAGTCGATTCGCGATTACGTGAACGCCAACAAAAAGCGCGTAGTGATTGACCTGAAGGAAGTTGATTGGATGAACTCGACTGGGTTGGGGATCATGATTTCCTGCCTGAAGACGGTGAAGGAATCGGGCGGCGAGTTGCGTCTGGCGAACGTCACCGACAAGATCAAGTCCCTGTTGACGATCACCAAGCTGGTCACGGTATTCGACACATACGACTCCACCGACGAAGCGATTTCGGCCTCGAAATAAGCCGGGATTGAGCCCCAACGAGGATGGACAAACCCGTAATTTATGACAACAAGATCATCATCCCATCCGATCAGACGTTGATTGGCGAGGTAGATGATTTCGTCGAATCGCGACTGCGCTCCCGCGCGGTCGACGATTCAATCATTGCCGACATTGCCATTTGCGCCACTGAGATCGTCAACAACGGGATCATCCACGGCAATAAGGACAATCGCCAGAAGACAGTGACGCTCGAGATGGTCTTTTCGGACACCGAGGTGGCGATCACGATCACCGACCAGGGGCAGTTCTTCGATCCTGGTGCCGTCGAGAACCCCGTTGATGACCGGAACTTGATGCGGGAGGTCGGACGTGGGATTTTCATCGTTCGCAACCTGATGGACCGCGTTGACATTCAGCCGGCTGCCGGCGGTGGCACGCAGGTGACTTTGGTGAAGAAGCTCACCTGATCCCGTTCTCGGGAGGGGAATTGAATCTGGAACTGGCCATAGCCGTCATTTACCTGGCGTGCGCGGCCCTGCTGTTCATCATCTCCGTACTGATTTTTCGCGAAGACTCGCGCAAGCGCATCAATCGCGTGACCGCGTTGATGTTTGCGTTCGCGGCCTTCGGTCCGCTCTTCTACGGCTTCGGCATCATTGTCGGAGATGCAGTTGCCGCCAAGAGTCCCGTCTACAATCTCGTCTATATCTGGGAGCTGTTCTTCCCGCAGTTGGTGTTCTTTGCGCTGGTGTTTCCCAGTGAGGCGCGCTTTTATAACCGCTTCCCACGACTCAAGTACATCATCTTTGTGCCGCACGTCTTCCACCTGCTGTTGACAACGGTATTCGCCGATCCGGACAAGCTTCTAAAGTTAGTCGATCCAAAGCGCTTTGGGTCGTTCGGTAAAGCAATCTTCGAACCATTGGAGCCGATCTTCACGCTTCTGGCGACCGGTTTCTCGCTGTTATTGGAGTCGCATATCAAGTGGTTCTCCGCGGTCAACTTCGTGTACGTGATTATCGCGGCGGCGATCCTGTACTATTCAACCCGGCGGGTGATGGCGGCGCAACTGGTGACCCAGGTGCGCGTGGTGATTTTCGGTATTATCGCGGCGTTAGCAATGTACGTGGTGGCTTTCATCCTGCCGGCGATCGGGCTGCTGGATCTGCCCCCGGCTGCCAAGAACCTGCTGACTTTGGCGGCACTCGTGATCGGCGGCGGTGCGATTGTTTGGTCGATCGTGCGCTACCGATTCATGGACGTGCGCCTGATCGTGCGGCAGTCGTTGGTGTATACCGTATCGTCGGCGCTGGTGGTCGGTGCATACGTGCTGATGATTCGGCAATTCGAGGATGTCGTGCAATACCTGTTCGGCGTTGATGTGCCGGGCTTGGATATCATCTTCATTATCGTGGCGCTGATTCTGTTTCAGCCGGTGATGAGCCAGATCGACGAATTGATCAGGCGATTCTTCATTCGCGACAAATCGGATGTCCGCAACATCGCGCAGACGTTCAGCCGTAAAGTGGCGTCGGTGTTCAATCTCGATGAGGTTTTTGCCCTGGCGCATGAGGTGCTGACGCGACAAGTGCTGCTGGAACAAGTGTATATCTTCGTTCGCAGTCAGCACGACGGCGGCGTGCGCTGCATGGCTGCAAATGCCGGTGACGCCGATATGCCGGATGTCGCGATCGCCTCCGGACTGCAGACGGAGTTGGTCCGACGCAGCGGCGTCAATCGCATCGACGAGTTGCTGGGCGGCTTTCCCGATTCTGGGCTACTGCAGGCGCTGGCTGCACGCCGGGTGCGCTACATTGCGCCGCTGGTTTCGGGCGACGAGTTGCTTGGTTGCGTGGCGAGTTCGGAGAAGGTATCGGGTTATCGCCTGAATTCCGAAGACGTCGCAACAATATCGACCATCGCCGATCAGCTGTCGCTGGCAATCAACACGTCACGGTTGTACCTCGAGTCGATCGAGAAGCAGCGGCTGGTCGAGGAGATGAATTTTGCCCGCGCCATCCAGTTAGAGCTGTTGCCGAAGGCGTTCCCTGCGGGCGACGGTTTTCATTTCTCGGCGTTTTCTGATCCGTCGCTGGAAGTCGGGGGTGATTATTTCGACTTCATTGAAACTAATCGTGGTACCATTACTGTCGTAATCGCAGACGCCTCGGGCAAGGGGATGCCGGCGGCGCTGTTGGTCAGTCAGATTCAGGCGGCGATCCGCACCGAGATCAAGCATCAAACGCCGCTCCCGCAGATGCTGGTCAATGTCAATGAGTTGTTGCAGCAAGAGGCGCTCGGCGACAAATTTGCGACGCTGTTCCTGGCGGATTTCGACCCGCAGACGCGCCGATTGCGCTATTCCAATGCCGGGCACAATTATCCAATTGTGATTTCGGCGCAGGCCGAGGAAAGGGAGCTTGATCGCGGCGGTCTGCTGTTGGGCGCATTTCACGATGTTGCCTATGAGGAGGGTGAAGTGCAACTGCAAGCGAACGACATCTTGTTTATCTATACCGACGGGTTGAACGAAGCCTACAACGACGACGATGAACAATACGGCGAGGATCGCGCGGTCGCAGTGATCAAGAAACATCGGCACCTCCCGGCCATGGAGATCCAGCAGCGGATCATCGAAGACGTGCGCAACTTTGCCGCGCCCAATCCGTTGCAGGACGACATGACGTTGATCCTTCTGAAGGTGCATTAGGATGCAGACCAAGGACCCGATTTCGAGTTTTCGCTTCTGCCCCAAGTGCCGGGCGGAACTGCTGTTGGAAACGTATAATCATCGACCGCGGCGCGTTTGCGGAAACTGTGGCTATGTCGATTTTCACAACCCCGTACCGGCTGCCGGCGCGATCGTGGTCAGAGATCGTAAATTACTGCTGGTGCGAAGAGCGGAGCATCCCTATAAGGACGATTGGTGCATACCGGCCGGTTACATGGAATGGGACGAGTCGCCGCGTGAGTGTGCCGAACGAGAGTTAAAGGAAGAGACCGGGTTGGTCATCAAGGCCGGTGAGGTCTTTGAGGTCTACTCCGGCACCGATGATCCGCGCACGAATGCGGTACTGATTCTGTACTTCTGCGAAGTGACCGGCGGACAGGCGGTGGCGGGAGATGATGCCGCCGAGTTGCGGTTCTTCGCCCTCGACGAAATCCCGAAGAATATTGCCTTTGCGGCTCATCGGCAGGCGCTCAAGGATTTGCAGCGCCGTTACCCAAATCTCTTGGGATAGGACAACAATCGCGTAGAATCTACCAATATGTTCCGACCACTCACCTGGCTCCTTGGACTTGTCGTTCTGATCGCAGTCCCGGCCGTCGCCCAGCCTCAGCCCGATGTGCTCATCATGTTCGATCGCAGGTCGTGCACGATTGCAGTCCTGGGCACGACCGATTCCGGCGACGTGAGTTTCCGGTTCGACGCCGTGCGCGTCGATGGGCGCAGCATCACGGCTGGACCAAACCTCCTGATCACTGGCGATAGCCTGCTCGTGGGCGATGCCGCCATCAATCTGCGCTCGATGTTGGTGGCAGACGCGCAGCAGGCCGAAGGCAACTATACTATCCGCCTCTCCGATGCTTCCGCGGCGGCACAATCGCGGCGCGGGCGCGCGCCGGCTGATCGGTTTGACTCGTTCTCTGCTTTGGAAATTCCCGCGACTGACTTCGTCCGGGGCAGCCTGCTCGCTGTCGGCGGCGAGATCATCGTTCGCGGCGAGGTTAACGGCTACGTGGTCGCCCTGTTCGGCGACGTCAACTTGACCGAGACCGCCACATGCCACCGCGATGTCTACGCCATCGGCGGACGCCTGCAACGGCACAACAAGGCGCGCGTGTACGGAGCGCTACAATCATCGGATTCCTGGAAACGCAGCGATATTTTCCGGCGGCGCAAACGGTTGTACGGTCACCGTCCGGTCGACTGGATGCAGCATTTCTCCTACAATCGCGTCGACGGAGTCACGCTGGAGGCCGGCATTTCATTCCACTCGGAAGAGAACGCCATGCCGCGCTTCTTCGGAGAAGTCGGTTACGGAATGTCATCGGAGCAATGGAAGTACCGGCTCGGCTTCGATCAACGAATCTTCGAATATAACCAGTTGAGCTATGGCGGATCGGTACACCGGCAGACCAGGACTGACGATGAGTGGACTTGCGGTCGTGATGAGAATACCGCTTACGCATTGCTCTTCAAGCAGGATTGGCGCGACTACTATCAGGGGGAAGGCGCCGAATTGTTCGTCCAACAGGAGATCAACACGCGTCACGAGTTGCGTCTGTCATACACGATCGAGGAGTTGGATTCGCTACCGGCATATCCCCGGCTGTGGTCGCTGCTGGGCCCGAACGCGTTTCGCTCGAATTTCTCGTCGTTAGGCGAGGATGAGCGACCGACGGCGATGGCAGCGTACAGCCATGACGGCGCCGAACTGAACCTAAGCTATCGCTATCGGTCGAATTTGTATCAAGATGAGGGCAAGATCTCCGGCTGGTGGCTGCAGGCACAGTATCAACACTCCTCGTCCGCGATAGCCTCGGAATTCAAGTACGACCGTTGCCGAATCGAAGTTCGACGCTATCAGCTTCTCAACGACTATCTAAGCTGCAACGGCCGTGCCGTCTACGGGCAAGTGAATGGTGAGGCGCCGCCGCACCGCAGGTTCTATTTGGGCGGCATCCGCACGCTGCGGGGACACCCGATCAAGGAATATGACGGCTCACGCCTTGCACTGGTCAATCTGGAGTATATTGTCAACCCGGTGCGCACGGTCCTGGACTTCGTCGTGCTGTTCGATCTTGGAACAGTGGGTCAAGATTCGGGCTTTCTTTCCAAAAGCCGCTGGCGCGGCGACTTCGGGCTCGGCGTGATCATTGGGGAAGACGTGCGCCTTGAGCTGACCCGACCCTTCAATGGCGACCTCAGCGACTTGCAGCCGAGCGTGTTGATCGGCCGCAGTTTCTGAGCGCATCCAGATTGACCTTAACTACCCAGGTCTCGCCAAGTCTCATTGTTCCCGGCTGAAACAACCAGGTTCTGCAATTCCATTCATCCCGGTCTCGACCGGGCGTCGAAATCCGCACGCAGGGGCCCGTTACCCCGGTTAACTAATTGGCGAATCAGCCGATACCAAACATGAAGACATCGACAGAGTACGAGGCTGAAGTCTTTCGAGGGAAGCGTATGCCGTTTAACAAGGACACTAAAGGACTGGAAAGAACCGATAAATTCATCCTTCCAGTCGACCGCGAATTCAGCAACGACGAAGCGCCGGAGAACGCCGACGACCTCTTATCGCGCGGCGCCAAATCCATCGACCAAATTCTCAAATCGCGTCCCAATCTGGCGACCGAGAAATCGAATACCGCCGAGATCGCCAATTACAAGACGCTCCTGGAAATCGCGGCCGCCGTCAACAGTACGCTCGTTACCGATGACATCCTGCAGATCGTGATGAAGCGTGCGATCGAATTGCTGAAGGCGGAGCGCGGCTTCCTGATGCTCCTTGACGATGCCAATCAGCTCCAGTTCCGGACCGTCTACAATCTGTGCAAGGAAGAGCTGATGCAGGAGGACTTCAAGTATTCTGGTACCGTCGCCAATCGCGTGGCAACTTCCGGCGTCGCCGAATATACCTCGGACGCGCAAAACGACGAACGCTTCTCCAAACAGGAATCAATCCGCAGCCTCAACCTGCGTTCCATCGTCTGCGTACCGCTCAAGATTCAGGACAAGGTTATCGGTGTCATCTACCTCGACAGTTCGAGCGAAGGCCGGCTGTTCTTCGAAAGCGACCTCTACTTGTTCGAGCTGTTCGCCACGCAGGCGGCGATTGCGATCAATAACTCGCGGCTGTACGAGCGCATTCTGCGCCTGAAGCGCTTCAACGAAAACATTGTATCCAATACGCCGGTCGGACTCGTCGTGGTCAACGGCCAATTTGAAATTCTGACGATGAATGCCTCGGCGGAGCGGATCTTCGGACAGCAACTGGCGTCGACCACGTCAGTAACGACACTGCTCGATTCCTCCAACCTCGAGCGCTGGGAGCAGACGATGAAGAATGTCCTGGCGACCGGTACGCCGGAGAATCTGCCGCGTTGTTATCTGACGATCGGCGAGGAGGAAAAAGTCGTTTCGGCCAAAGTATCGCCGCTGGAGGATACCGATCATCACGGCCGCGGCTTGATCATTGCGATTGAGGATATCACCGAAAAGACAATCCTTGAAAACTACGTCACGATCTCCGAGAAGCTCATCGCCAAGGGCGAGATGGCGGCCTCGATCGGCCATGAGTTGAACAACTTCCTCGCCATCATCTCGAACAACGCCGAACTGCTGCAAATCCGCCTGAAGAAAGGCGAAGTCGACAAAGCTGAACGCTCGGTGCAGGCGATTCTCGACAATATCGGCAAGATCAAGCGCTTCACGGACAACCTGATGGATCTCTCCAAGCTTGATCAGGAATTAGTTAACTACAACGTCAACCACCTGATTGACGATTTGCTTTTCACCATCAAGTCGCAGCAGCGCTTCAAACGGGTCGGCTTCGTCGTGCGCATGAGCCCGGAGATACCCGATATCGAAATCGATGTCGGCCAGATCCAGCAAGTGTTCCTGAATCTGCTGTACAATGCCGCGGACGCTTTGGACGGTGGTACCGGTAAATCGGAAATCGTGCTGACAACGCGCCGCGAAGGCGATTTCGTGGTGGCGACGGTGCGCGACTCCGGCTGCGGCATCCCGCCGGAGAATCTGGAGAAAGTGTTCGAGCCGCACTTCTCGACCAAGCAGCACGGCCATGGTCTCGGCTTGTCGAACTGCAAGCGCATTGTCGAGAATCACGGCGGCCAGATTTCGGTGCAGAGCAAGGTTGGCGAATACACAGAATTTAAGGTAACGCTACCGACTAATCGCTGACGCACATTCATATGGAGCCCAGGTTTCCCGCTTTCCTACAGCTGACCGGGGCGAAGAAAATCGGCGCAGGCGGCAGCGGACTCGTTTACGCCGCTGAACATCCACGCTGGGGCGCCGTGGCCGTCAAGGCGGCGCACGATTCTTCCGCCGAATATCGTCAGCTCTTCGTATCCGAATACAACCTACTGCGCAGCCTGCAGCACCGGGCAATTCTGCGCGCCTTTGCCTACTACACACTCGACGACGGACGCGCGGTCATTGTCACCCAGTTGTGCCCGAACGGCGACCTGTACAAGAATACCGACCGCCTGCCGCTATGCGAGCGCTTTACGGCTCTCGGCGGTATTGTCTCGGCATTGGAATACCTGCATGCCCTCGGCATCGTACACCGCGACCTCAAGGGCGAAAACATCCTCGTTCATCCGACGGAGGGCCTGAAGCTCAGCGACCTGGGGCTGGCCGCATCACACCACGACTCAAACCGCGAACGTGGCGGCACGCTGGAATATATGGCTCCGGAGGTGATCGACAATTTGGGCGCGCGCATCGAGTCAGACATCTACTCGCTTGGAGTGATTTTATACCGCGTAGCGACCGGCGAATTGCCGTTTGCGGCCAGCGATCCGTTGCAGGTCGTGTCGCAAAAGCGTGCCCTGGCTTCTGCACTGTCCGAGCGGTTGGAGCAGGCAGTGTCCGAGCGGTTTGCACGCGTAGTACGACAATGTCTGGACCCGGACCCTGCCAATCGGCCCAAGAGCGTACGAGAAGTTGCCGAGACGTTGATCGTCGACCAACTGATCGATCGCAAGGATTTTGACCAGCGACCAATCGACGATTACCTGCATCACCACTACTACAGCTTTTTGGCGAGCTTCTGCCGGCAAGAGTTGAAGGCAGCGGGGGATGGTGTGATTATCCACCACCATCAAGAGCCAGGCTCTGGACTCGAAGCGGCGGTAAGCGATTACATCAGCCTGTCTGGTCGCAACGTGAAGGCATCCACCCCAGCGGCTGTGGAATTTGTCGATGGAATCGAGCCTCGGCAGATCGTCTTGGTGCCGGAGTATGTGGCTGGCAGTCCCGCGACGACGATTGATTTACCTGAGTTGGATCGGTTTGCCTGTGATGCCGTCTTGCAGAAGATCTTCATCAAGGAACTCAGTGTTAGCACTTCCGAACGTCTGTACCATCTCACGTCCGGGAATTTGGCGCTGCTGCGAATCGTGTTGCGCGACTGGGAGAGTCAAGGATTGGTAGATATCAAGGGCGGCCGCTTGAATGTCGATGCTGTCGCGCTGTACCATTACCTCCCCAATGACGACTATTACCGTCTGGTCCGGGAAATGCTGCCGGAAGTTGCTGGCGCCGTCGATCCGAATTTGCAGTTCTTGTCCGCCGATCCGGGCCTGTATCGCTTCAGCGAGCTGGGTGATCTGGGACGGTTGAAGTACGAAGAACTGACAAAGCTGGCGGGTGGCGGCTGGATTGACCCGGAGATTCGCGGATTACGCCGCAGCTACTTCCGCGAGTACATCGCCCAGCATACGCCGACTGAACTGCGGCGATTATATCACGCCGATTGGCTGAAAGTCACCCAGGAGACGGACGGACTGGAGCCGCTGGTACGCGAGCGGCTTCTGTTCCATCACTATGCCGGCGCCGACGACCACTCGCAGGCTGTAGCGGCCGCAGTGCGACTGGCGCGGATGTTCCAGCAGCGGCAGTCGCTGGATGAGGCGATCGCCGTACTGCGCCAGGCACGTTCGCTGGAAAGATCCACTCAGGACCGAGCACGGATGCTGGAGCTGCTGCTGTTGCAAGCGGAGCTGTACAAGGTGACCGGCGATCTCAACCGCTCATTGACCTGCCTGAGTGCGGCGATTCGCATCAGCCGGAGGATTGGCGACAAGGCGGCCAGCGCCGACGCCTACAAGCGACTCGGTGACATCTACAAGGGCAAACGCGACTTCCGCCGCGGTAACCGGGCGCTGGATCGCGCGGTCAAGTACTTCGGCGAGCTTGGCGACGAACTCGAGTTGTCGCATTGCTTCAACAACATCGGCAACATCTGCTGGATTGCCGGGGACCTTGAAGGCGCTGAAATCAACTACGAGACCGCGCTGGAAGTCCAGAAGCGCCTCAATGCGTTGAAGGATACTGCTTCGACGCTAAGCAATCTGGGCACGGTCAAGTACTTGCGGGGACACGCCGAGGAAGGCATTCGACTCTATAAGGACTCGGTCGAAATCAAAAAACGGCTCAACGATCTGCCCGAGTTGGCGCGAACCTACAACAACCTTTCGGTTGCCTACTTCGAACAGGACGAGCTGCAGACGGCGCAGGAGTATTTGCGTCAGGCTTACGAAATCAATTTGCGGCTCGGCGCCGAAGAAGAATTGATGTACAATTTCGAAAACTTCTGCGAGATCGAAGTGCGGCATGGGAACTATAGCGAGACGCGTCGCTGGGCGATCGACGGGTTAAAGCGGGCTCCACGTGATGCGCATGCCGCCCGTGGCACGCTGATTTGCCACCTGGCCAACCTGGCGGTGCTGCAAGGACGCTTCGACAAGGCCGCAGCGCTCATCGCGGCAGCCAAGGCACGAGCAGAGCGGATCACCGATCGGATGCTGACCATGAACGTCGCGGCCGTCACCGGAGATTACCATCGGGTCTTACTCAATCACAAAACAGCCCTGGAAGCTTACGCCGTCGCGCTTGAACACGCCCAGCAATTATCGTACACGCGCGAGATGGCGTCCTTTCTGATTCGGCGCGCTCACTGCCAACGAGCCCTGCAGCGGCCCGATACCGAGGTTACGGCAACCCATGAAGCGATTCGTCCCCTGCTGGCGAAACTGAGCGTCAAGCGCGAGCGCTTCGACTTCCTGTTGGAACTCGCCGACTTTCATCTCATGGCCGGTCGGCTGGAGGCCTGCGAGACAACGCTGACTCAGGCAATCGACTTCCCGGATTTCGACGGTATTAACGCTCTGCGTCCGCGACTTTACTTGTTGCGAGGACGGTTCGAACTCGAGCGAGAGAATCTGCCCAAGGCGATGATGTTGCTCAACGATGCGGTCATTGGCGCCAAGCAATTGGCGACTCCCGAGTCGATCTGGCCGAGTCTGATGTACCTGGGGGAATGCAGCAAGCGCAAGAACGATTTTGAGCGTGCCCTGAAGTACTTTATCGAGGCCTTCAGCCTGATCCGCGATACGGCCAGCTACGTTCCGAGCCGCTCGCTGCGCAAGCTCTACTTGTCCGATCAGTTGAAACTGAGATTGGGTGAGCGATTGGAGGAGATGTCGGCCCTGGTCGCCTAAAGAAAGAAGGGCCGCGGTGAGGCGGTCCTTCTCGTTAAACCGGTTAGGTGAGTCAGAGTTTACTGGCCACCCTGGCTGAAACCAACTGGGGCGACTTTCTCCTCCAACACCTCGATGATGAGATTGTACAAAGCCGTCACCTCCTCCTATGAGCTAAGGGAACCGGTTACCACGACGCCGATCGAAATCGGCAATCTCTTGTCTTTAGGCCTGCGCCTGTTAATCCTAGAGTACTGAGAAAACACGCTACATCCATGTAGATGCCATTCTTTTGAATCTAAGCTCTAATCCACTGGGTAAAGTATACGGCTGAACTCCATGTATGTCAAAGGATTTTTGTCGATGGCGTCCATCAAAGTTTGTGAAAACAAACTCTGATCAATATGTTGTGGTAGATTGAAAAAGTACTCCACAATATGTTGTATTTCAATAGCTTCGCTCCCAGAAAATAGATCTCGTGTGGGCAGAGCCCGCTTCGTCGTTCCATGCTTGGTTTGATCGGTGAAGCGACTTGCCGACAATCCGCGCCAAGTGTTGAATAGACTTGACGGCCACGTCGAGGCTCCTATATTCTGGAGCAATTAGTATCTTTTTTGTGAGGTTTAGGATCATGACTATCAGCGCACAAGCTCTCAACTATCTGACGGCAGGAATCCAAGCCGAGATTGCGGCGTACGTCTTCTACAAGATTGGGGCGGACAAGGTTGGCGACGAAGCCATTAAGAAGACGATGCTGCATTTTGCCGGCGAGGAACGCAAGCATTTCCTGACGCTGGAGCATCAATATGACCAGCATGTCCGTTCGGAGAAGTGGGTGACCTATCGCGATATCATGAACAAAGACGCCCTGCCGACGATCGACGAATCGATGGGTGAGAAGCACGTCAAGCGCATCGCTGATGTCAAAGCCGCCAAATCCAAGCAGGCGATTCTCGCGATCGCTTTGCAGTTGGAGAAGGAAGCCTACGAGATGTATTCAGAGGCGGCGAAAACCTCGACCGAAGCCGACATCAAGAAGACCTTTGAGTATCTTAGCCAATTTGAGATGGGGCACATCCGCAACGTGGAAGCGATGATGGCGGAAAAATAGGGTCGAGTTCGAAAGCGGACTAATAGCTGACGTGATTCTTGCCGCGGTGCTTGGAGCGGTAAAGGAGCCCGTCGGCTTTTGAAAGCAGTTCTGAAGGGGTGCGAATTCCATCAACCAGCGCGGCAACACCCATGCTGATGGAGAAATCGAGTTTCCGGCTTTGGTAGACGTAGCTCCACTTGCTGATTAGTTGCCCAAGCCGTTGAGCCAGGAGCACGGTATTATTTAGATCAGTTTCCGGGCACACGATCAAAAATTCATCGCCGCCAAGCCGGCCGAAGAAATCCTGTTCGCGAACATTCTGCGCAACCAGACGGCAGCTTTCCATCAAGAGCTGATCTCCGGCCAAGTGGCCGAAGCTATCGTTGATCTGTTTGAAGTGATCGACGTCGTAGGAGACAATCGACAACGGCCGCTGATAACGGCGCGAGCGAGAGAATTCCTGCTCGAGTCGGCTGAGGATGTGCTGCCGGTTGAAAATCCCGGTCAGAAAGTCGGTGGTCGCCAGCGCGAACATCTGGCCGAAGAAGCGATTCTCGATGGTGTTCGAACGAATGAACTTGAACATCACGCGGCCGATCAGGATCAAATCGCCGTCACGCAGCATGATCTCTGTAACGCGCCGAGAATTGACGATGGTGCCGTTGGTTGATTCCAGATCACGGAGCCAGATGTCGCCGTCACGTTGAAAGACCTCGGCGTGTTGGCGGCTGACATTGTCGTCATCGATCGGAATCTCGCAGCCGGCCATGCGCCCGATGCGGATTGGCGCAGCACCGATGGCGTAAGTCATGCCCAGAAGGGAGCCGTGCATCACCACCAGCATCGGTTGCGCGCGCTGATCAGCGGCGTTCTCCTGCTCCGGCGTCAAATTGACGTTCGTGGATGTGTTTTCGAATTGGTTCAGCATTGCTATTGATCGAGCCCGCCCCATCATCTCCAGTATTATCTAATTCGGCACGATGGACTGCGAGCTTAACCGCTGGGTGGGCAGGAGTTGGCGTTGCTGTTTCAGATGAAAACAAAAGCCCCGGTTGGTGGGCCGGGGCTTGACTGAAATCGGGGATCGGACTCAGTTCTTGAGCTTGAAGTCCACCTTGTAGGATACCCAGAGCATCACCGGCTGCTTGTTCTGCATAGCCGGTTTCCACTTGATCTGCTTGGCAGCCTCCAGAGCGGCCTCCTCGAAGCCGGCATTGGCACCGGACTCCTTGAGGATGATGGCGTCGCGGACATTGCCGCTCTTGTCCACCAGCGCCTTCACCCAGACTGTTCCTTCGATGCCGGCTTTGCGGGCAATTTCCGGATATTTGGGCAATACGTCCTGGATCTTGACCGGCTGCTCCTCGACGGCAATGAAGTCGTCCGGAGTCGGAATGTACTCCTCAATCGGTATATCGACCTGGACGTTGACACCCGACCCGTCACCTTCGCTCAATACCGGCGAACTGATTTCCGCCAGTTCCTCCTGCGAGACGACAACGAAGTCTTCGGTGACCTCTTCGTCCGGCACCGCTTCCGGGAGCGTGAACTTCGGAGCGGCCAGTTCCTGCGTGACTTTCACCTGCACCGGCTTGGTCGCCACCGACGGCGGCGGACCCAGCTCGGAAATATCGCGGATGACGATCGTGGCGGTCGGGATTTCATCCTCAGCCGTCAACAGGCGCACCAGCGCGATCAGCAGAAAAATCAACGTGAAGGCGCCGAGAACGAACAGAACAGCGTTGCGCATATTCTTCTGATAGCTGCGCTTCAGCTCGAACGCGCCGATCGGGGAGAACTTGGCGACATAGACATTGGCCATGGCTAACTACCTCCTCCGGTTACGCCGTAGACTTTATCCATTTTCTTATCGTCCCGCTCGCTCCAGTGGTCAATGGAGTAGCGAAAACTGAAACGTTCCTCGTCAGGATTGGCGGCTTTGTAGGCGCGCATGAACTCTTCGTTCCCGCGCAGCAACGCCTCGGTGACTTCGATTTCATCGAGGAGATCGACCATGCGCGAGTACTTGGCTTCGGGATGGATCAGAATCAGCGTGTTCAACTTCGGGCGATCCCAGTTATAGCGAATGAAGAGATTGCGCACCGAATCGATGGGAATTTCGCGCGGATCCATCTTCTCGGATCCCGTCTCAAGATTACTGCCGATATCGTAGTAAACATCGCCGTACTTGTCGACGCGGATGTTGAGCAGGTTCGACTGCTTGACCTTGCCGCGCTCCTCGGTCTCGTCGGCCTTGGGCGGGAGGTTGATCTCCATCGCCTGCGGCATCGCGAATACCGTGGTTACCATGTAGAAGATCAAGAGCAGGAACGCGATGTCGACCATCGGCGTCATATCGATACGAATACCGAGACGACGCTTCTTCCGGCGCAGGCCTTTGCCTTTACCACTACTTTCTTTTTGTATTACTTCACCGGCCACAGAGCGTCACCTCCTCAGATCTTCTCCGATTCCAGTTCGGTAATGATCTGGAATCGCGACAGATTGGATTCGACCATGGTATCCATCACCTTCTGCATGGTCCCAAATTTCACGTCTTTGTCCGCTTTGATGATGACCAGGGCGTTGAAGTTCCTGGCGCGGATCGCATTAATGGTGTTACCAACGGTGTAGGGCGTCGCTTCCTCGTAGTAGCGTTCAAGGGTCGAGATCATGCGGCCTTCGACTTCTTTCTCGACGCGCTCGACGTAGTCAACGAAGATCGAGTCATCGGGGGTCACCGTGACGATGATCTTGTCCTTGGACGGCAGTTCGATTTGCGAGTGCGACGACGGCAACGTCACCGCCTTCTGCTCCGGTGGCTTGAACTGAGTGGTGGCCATGTAGAAAATCAGGAGCAGAAACGCGATATCCACCATCGGTGTCATATCGATGCGGATGGCAATCCGCCGTTTCTTCTTGATCGCCATGGTTTACTTGTTCTCCGCCGCCGTCTTGAAGAGTTGCAACACTTCGTAGGTGGCTTCGTCCGTCGTGTAGTTGAACGAGTCGACCTTGTTCACGAAAAAGTTATAGAAGAAGATACCAAGAATACCGGAGATCAGACCGCCTGCGGTATTCACCAGTGCTTCCGAAATACCGACGGCCAACTGAGTGGCGTCGATGACACCGCCGGAAGCGTGACCCGTCGCGGCGAAGGCGCGGATCATACCAATGGTTGTACCCAGAAGACCGACCATCGTTGCAATCGAAGCGATGGTGGACATGGCGATCAGGTTGCGCTCAAGCAGCGGTCCTTCGAGGGCGTTGGCTTCCTCGATCGCCGCCTGCGTGAGTGCGATCTTCTTCTCGGCGTCCAGCTTCGGATCGTCCTTGACGCTCATGAAGCGGTCGATGCCGGCGCGGAGGACGTTGGCGGTCGTGCCGCGCTGCTTGTCGCAGGCGGCCAGGGCGCCTTCGTAGTCGCCTTTACGCAGCATGGCGATAAGATTCTTGAAGAAGACCTGTACCGACGATTTGCCCTTGGCGACGCGCAATGACAGGAAGCGCTCGACAACGAAGGCCATCAGCATGAAGAAAATCGCGATCAGGATGACGACCAGCGGGCCGCCCTGATAAACCGAGTGCGCGATCGTGCCTTTCGGTTGAGAGCCCAAAATCGGTTTATAAATGATGTAGCCCACCATAAAGGCGATGAGGGCATTGAGCGTTACAAACAGCGACTGTTTCACTGATTTCTTCCTCCGATTTCAGTTTATGACGAGAAATTAATTCCGATTTCCGCAGCCCGCAACAGCTTACAGCTCTTTGGACTTGTTAAAGTTTATGATAAAGGCGAAGACCGACAGCCACATGCCGATATGCGCCAACTGCACAAAAGTCACGATACTGTAGCGCGGTCCAAGTTCTTCGATGCCCAGATGTTGGCCGAACGGGATCCGCTGGCCGATCAGGCCAAGCAGGACGATCGCCAGGAAGAGCAGGAAGCCGATGGCGTTGAGTCGCAGCACCTTCTTGAGCTTCTTGGCGTAAGCTTCCTCGGACGGAGCTTTGCCGAAAATCGTGATCAGCACGAGCACGCCCAGGACCACCGACAGAACTGCCATTGCAGCCAATAGATAAACAGTCAATGGGATTACCCAGCCGCCCATCTTGTCGACGTAGAACCAGAAGCCGCCCAGGTTGAAGAGGCCGGTAATGCCGCCAAAGCTTACGGGGCCGTAGAGCGTGTGCGCCCGCATCCAGGGCAGGAAGGGCGCAATGATCATTACCACCGAGGCGATGATAATAAACAGGCGGTCGACCCGCGTGATAACGCTGGAGTAGACCACCGAATTGCGGTAAATCGATCCGATCTGCTGCTTGATGCTGGCGACGTAGCTTTTGCGCTCGTCCTCGCTTTTCCAGAACGGCCCGGTCTTGGTCGGGTAGACTTCAAAACCGATAAACCGGTACCGCTCGTCGACCGGGTCGAGATTTTGTTGATCAGCCATCAGGTACTTCCTCAGGTTTTATCTACTCGAGATTCTCCAGCAACGTCTTGAGCGTTTCATTCTTCGGATCGCACTGCAACCCTCTTCTGGCCCATTTCAACGCTTCTTCGTCGTGCTTGATATCATCATAAAAGCTATTGGCTTGTGCCAACCATATAATGACGTCGATCTCCTTGCATTTGTCAACCCCGTTCGCTTCCATGAGATTGTAAGACTTCAGGAGATACTCGATGGCTCGATCCTTCTGCACCGGCTTCTCGGTGATATAGAGATAGCCCAGCCATTTGAACGGCTCATAGTTCTTGGGATCGAGTTCCGCCCACTCCAGCAGGTACTTGCGTCCCTTCTCGCGATCTTTCAGTTGGAACAGATAGGTCGTCGACAACGTCTTGACCACAAAAACCGACTTCGGATTCAACTGGAACATCTTCTCGAGATACTCGGTGGCTCGGTTGTAGTCGGTCATCTTCAGATAGGAGAACGCCAGGTATTGATAGGAAGGCACATGCGTGGAGTCCTGCGCGATGCGGCGCTCAAGCCAAGGGATGGCCTCGCTGTATCGTCCGAGATTGTAGTAGACCAGCGCCAGACGATTCCAGAGGAAAACTTCCTTATCATTTAGTTCGATCGCCTTCACGTAGTAAGGGATCGCTTCCACCAGGAACGTCGTATCGACGGTGCCTTCCTTCTTGGAGTCATAGTAAAGCTGGTCATAGGTCAAGGCCCGGTCGCGGAAGAACTCGAAATGTTCCTTGCCCCAAACATAGTTGGAGTCACCCTGCGTGATCTTGTCCTCGTAGGCCTTGTAGGCGGCGACCGCCTCATCGTAGCGCTTGAGACGGAACAGTGATTTGGCCTTGAAGTCGTAGGCGACCGACTTGTCGGTGCCCATTTCGATTGCCTTGGACAACCGTTCAATAGCCACTTCGTAGGCACCGACGTAGTAGTAAGCTTGGCCCAAACGATAGTCAACATCGATGGTCTCCGGGCCGCCGGTAGTCAGATAGCGCTCGTAGGCCCAGATGGCATTCTTGAAGATGTCGGTGTAGCCGTTGGAAGTGCCGTTGGAGGGATCCTGTGCCAGGGCCGCCTGTACCTTGGAGAGGCCGCTGAGCATGAAGATGTCGCCCGCGAGATGATAGGCCTGAGTGTAGTTGGAATCGAGACCAATCGCCTTGTTGATGTTCTGCAGCGCTTCAGTGAACTGCTTCTGCATGTAGTAGGCGCGGCCCATGCGGTAGTAGGTCGGAACGTCCATCGAATCACGCGCCAGCACCTCTTGATAACCCTGGATGGCTACTGCATAGACGCCATTCTCGTAATTGAGGTCGGCCAGGTCGCGCAGATACTCGATATTGTCCGGTTCCTCAAGCTGAGCCTTGCGCAGGGCAATATCGCCCTCCGTAAACTCCTTGCGGGCGACGTGGTAGTGACCAAGGTGGTTGAAGAAGCGACCTTTGGCCGTTCGGCTCTTGGCGACGCCTTCATCTAAGATCTTCTTGGCCTGTTCCCACTTCTGGTCATGAATATAAACCAACGCCAGGTACGCCTTGGCCTCGTCGTGCTTCTTCTTCAATTCGAGGCACTTGTTGAAGGCCTTTTCGGCGGCCGGCCAGTCTTCCTTCTCGATGTAAGCACGGCCGAGCCAGTAATAGAGATCCGCATACGAGGGATCCTTGGCCACCTGATCGTTGATAAACTGAATTGCCTCATCGAGCCTGCGCTGGCTGATCATCGCTGCAGCGTCGGCGGCGGCATCGGCAAACGCCGGCGCTGAGACGCCCAGCAGCAGGCTCAGAAGCACGCTGATTGTCAGGGCTATTTTCATAAGAGTTCGACTCCCATCATTGTCACTGCGACAAAACCAAAGACTGCAAATATATCCCTGTTCCAAGCGAGCGTCAAGGTCTTTCCCGCTCATCCCGGCCGGGGCGAAAGATCATAAACAACCGCAGCGCGGCATAGGCCAGAATCGCCGCACCGAAGCCGATCCGGTACGGGGTTTCGAGAATACCGACATACCCGGAAAGCACCAGAATTCCGACGATCGAGACGATTGCCACGGAGGCGATACTGATATATTTCTCAACCGCTGCCATACATTAATCTCTTCGAGAATTTATACAGTTGGGCAACGAATTTCTTCCCGGCTGGTCTAACACGTTCCGCTCCAATCATCCGATCAGGCCCAATGCGCCTTCCTACGAGTTTCACAAATTCCGTGCCGAAAATCAAGATTTGTGGTCACTTAAGTTGTTATAGAATAAAAAGTTACCGGACGAGTATTGTGGGCGTGCATTGCGCGCAGAATCTGCGCTCCACAGATGGGGTTAGCACCTTGCAAATGCTCTGAGACAACGGGTTACGAGACGTGGAATTGTCGAACCGATACGCGATATTCTGCGCAGTAGCAGCTCTGACAGACTATGCTGCGAGAATCTCCACCAACTCAATGTCGAACACGAGGTCCTCGCCCGCGAGCGGATGGTTGGCATCGAGTGTCACTTTGCCTGCTTCCAGCGCGGTTATCCTCACGCGGACTGTGGAGCCGTCGGGCTGCTGCATGCGCAGGCTCAATCCCAGTTCCGGTTTGATATCGGCGGGGAACTGCGTTTGATCGACCTGAATGACCAGGTTGTCACGGTGGCGGCCGTAAGCGTCATCGACGGGAATGGTCACGGTTACCGATTCCCCGACCTGCATGCCGGAAACGGCGCGGTCAAAGCCGGAGATTACCTGCTGTTCGCCCAAAGTGAATTCGAGCGGCTCACGCCCCTCGGAGCTGTCGAAGACGGTACCGTCGGATAGTCGACCGGTGTAGTGGACACGGACGGTATCGCCCGATTTAGCGGCGGCCATGAGGGACTCACTTTCTGATTTACACGCATCCAAGCGATTCCCAGACGGCGTATAAAGCGATTAGAGGTTCAGTGGAGTATAGGCATCGGGCCTGCGGAAGTCAATTCATCAGCGCTGAGAAAAGCGCGGATGAACGTCGCTTGCGCGGGCGTTTGAAATCGAGAAATTGAAGCGCGTCAATGAACGACTCTTACATTCAGACCGAAGCGCTTTGCCGCTTCTATCGTCGCGGGCCGCAGGAAATTCGAGCGGTTGACCAGGTAAGTCTGGCAGTAACGCGCGGAGAATTTCTTGCGGTCGTGGGAGCTTCCGGATCGGGTAAATCGACGCTGCTCAACTTGCTGGCCGGGCTGGATACACCCACGGCCGGGCAGATTCACATCGGCGGACTTGAACTCGGCTCGCTGGGTCGGCGCGAACTGGCACGGTATCGCGCGCAGCAGGTGGGGATGGTGTTTCAGACCTTCAATCTCTTGGCCCATCACTCAGCGCTCAGGAATGTCGAAATCGCACTCTACTTTCAGGAAGTACCCGCGCGCGAACGGCGGCGTCGGGCCGCGGAGATCTTAGAACGGGTGGGGTTGGCGGATCGGCTGACGCACAAGCCGAGTGACATGTCGGGCGGCGAGCAACAACGAGTGGCGATCGCGCGGGCGCTGGTCAAGCAACCGGAGGTGATCTTCGCCGACGAACCGACCGGCAATCTCGATCTGGACAACAGCCGGCAGATCGCGGCGCTACTGCAAGAATTGAATCGCCAGGGGTTGACGGTGATCATGGTGACTCACGCGCGGGAAATGGCCAACGCGATTGCTCATCGCGTCGTGAAGATGTACTACGGAAAATTGGTCGGCGAAGCCGAAAGTGGAGTCCTTTCATGACGTGGCGTGACCTGGCCGCGGCCGCAGCCGAAAATCTCTGGCGTATGAAGCTGCGTTCGGGGTTGACGGTTTCCGGGATCGTGATCGCGATTGCCGCATTTGTTTCGATGCTGTCGTTCGGGGCCGGCAACCAGAAGTACGTCAACGACCAGTTTGAGAAGTTTGGTTTGTTCTCGACGATCCATGTCTTTCCCAAGGGTGGGCAGGCGGAACGCGATCCACACATGCACCCGGAGCCGGCGGAAGAAGCAGCGGTGGATACGATTCCGCCGCGGCCGCTGGATGAACAGGCGCTGCGCGACCTGGCCGCGGTGCCGGGAGTGCGGCTGGCCTACCCGTTTGAATCGTTCGAAATCCGCGCGGTTTATGGTGATAGCGCAGCCAATGTGAATGCACAGGCGATTCCGATGGAGGTAACTGCAACGCGGGCGCTGTCGCAGTTTGTTGCCGGCGGGCGGTTTCAGTCCGACAGCGCCTCGCAGGTCATGGTCACCCGGGATTTCTTGCCGCGAATCGGAGTCGAGTCTGCGGATTCGCTGATCGGGAAGCAGTTGGTTATCGAGGCACGATTGATTCGGGTCGACAGCGCCCTGCTGGCCGTAGTTCGCGATCCCGACCGATCGATTCGGCGTCGACTGTCGAATACCGACGTGGACTCGCTATTCTACTGGGACTATAGCAAGCGGTTGGTGCGGCGGGAGGTTCTGGAAGCGATGCGACGGTTTCTTGACGGCCTTTTCAACGACCGCGAGGTCGTCAGCGAGACACTTACGGTTTGCGGTGTGCTGGCCGGACGTGCCGAAAGCCCCATGCGCATTGAGCATGTCATCATGCCGCTGGCAACGGCGCGCCGCTTCAATGCCGGCGACATGGCTCTGACACCAACTTCCCTCCTCAGTACGGTCAGCTCCGGAGAACTGCCCGCGCTTTTCTCCACTTCCGACAGCCGGAATTACCCCAAGATCACTCTTGACCTCGATCCGCACGTGCCCTTCCAGGCGGTCCGTGACTCCGTCAAGGCACTGGGATTTCGGCCATACTCGTTCGCTGAGCAATTCGCCGAGATCCAGCGTTTTCTGCTCTTTTTTGACATGGCGCTCGGTCTGGTCGGTCTGATTGCGCTGGTGACCGCCTCGCTCGGGATCACTAATACGATGGTCATGTCGGTGCTCGAACGGCGGCGCGAAATTGGAGTGTTCAAGGCGCTGGGCGCGGATGACTCCGACGTGCGCCGTATCTTCTTGTTCGAAGCTGGCGCCATCGGCACGGCCGGGGCGATACTGGGGATACTTGTCGGCTGGGCAATCGCACGGGTTGCGTCGGCGATTGCGCAATTCGTAATGGCGCGACAGGGGATCGATCCACTCGATCTCTTCGCGTTGCCGCTCTGGTTAGTGGCGATCGCGCTGGCAATCGGCATCACCGTCAGCCTGATTGCCGGCTATTATCCCGCTCGTCGTGCCGCCCGGCTTGATCCAGTCGACGCGCTGCGCAGCGAATAGCAGTCCCGCGAAGCAGACCCGGGAAGATTCTCGATCATTCCTGAAACAATCGGCTGCGATTTCCAGTCAAAACTCAGTAGTCGCAGTGTCTCCGCCGCAATCCAGAAGGGGGCGCTGCAGGGCGACAACCCGAAGTTGTACTTCGGGGTCTTGCTATGATTCGGTAAACAAGCACGTGCATAGGGAGTACTCATGGCATTCAAGTGGCGATCAAAGAGAGTCATTTTGACTGCCCTCGGTATCGTCATCGCCATCGTCGTTATCGCGGCACTCAGTTCCGGTTCCGGGAATGACGCCAAGATGGTGCAGGCCGATCTGGCCTATCGGGATGACATTGCCGAGGTGGTTTCAGCCTCAGGGCGTATTCAACCGCAGACCAAGGTGGACATCACGGCCGAAGTTTCGGCGGAGATTATCCGCATTTTTGTCAAGGAGGGTGACGTCGTCGAGCGCGGCCAGATGCTGATCGTGCTGGACACGATTCAGTTACAGGCGGATGTCGCGCAGGCGCACTTCGGACTTGATGAGATCACTGCGCGCGCCGAGGCTGCCAAGGCGCAGTTGGAGATCGACCGGCTTGAAGCCGAACGCCAGCAGTCGTTGTTTGATCAGAATCTGACTTCCAAAACAGCGGCCGATAATGCACGCTTTGCCTTGGAGAATGCCGCCGCCAATTACCGCGCTGCGTTGGCACAGGTTGAGACCGCCCGAGCACGACTGGAAAAGGCGCAGGACAATCTTTCCAAGGCCTCGATTCGCGCGCCCATGCCGGGGGTGGTGACTTTCCTCAGCGTCGAAGTCGGGGAAATCGCCCAGGCACAAACGGCGTTCACGCAGGGGGCAACCTTGATGACGATTGCCGATCTGGCGGTGTTCGAGGTTGAGATTGACGTCGACGAAAGCGAAATCGCCAAGATTAAGCTGGGGCAGAAAGCCGAAATCGAAGTAGATGCTTTTCGCGACACGACCTTTGTCGGCACGGTAGTTGAAATCGGCAATTCGGCGCTGATCGCGGGCCAGGGCTCGGAGAATTACACAACGAGCTTTCGTGTCAAAGTGCGTTTTGACAAGGCGGAGGTCACGTTTCGGCCGGGCATGTCGGCGACTGTCGATATCACGACCAACAAAGCCGAGGATGCCTTGCTGATTCCCTATGCCGCATTGGTAACGCGCGAATTTGACCGCGACTCGCTCAAGACGGTCGCCGCCAAGTCAGACGGTGGCCTGATTCAGACCGCCAATGCCGCGCAAGCCGAACCGGAACCATCGGACGCAGGGAAGGGCAAGAAAGACGACAAGGTGAAGAAGACTGGGATCTTTGTGATCCGCGCTGGAAAAGCCAAATTTCAGGAGCTTGCCACGGGCATCGCCGACGAACGCAACATCGTGGCTCTCTCCGGGGTCGCACCGGGGGACACGGTAGTCTCCGGTTCGTACCAGACCCTGCGCAAGCTCGCAGAGGGTGATGTCGTGACGATTGAACCGTCGTCCCTCGAGAAGATGAATGAGAAATAGGATTCAGCCGCAAAGGTCGCGAGCAGCCGGATGATCTTGTTCTCGCTGATTCGCGAATCACTGGCCGCTCTCTGGGCCAATCGTCTGCGGTCGGGTCTGACCGTGCTCGGCATGACGCTGGGCGTAACATCGGTCATCGCCATTGTTTCGACCGTCGAGGGGATGCAAAACAATCTGGAAGATGCGTTTGCCTCGCTTGGTTCGAATACCTTCATGGTCACCCGTTTCGGCTTCGGGCTGTCGATGCAGGAGTATCTTGAACGGATGCATCGGCGCAAGCTGACGCGGGGATTGATCGAGCCGATTCAGGAAGGATGTCCCGACTGCGCCGAGGTCGGCGCCGAGACCTATGCTTCCGATCCGGTCAAGTACGGTTCGCGTCGCATGGGGCACGTTTCCGTTGAAGGGAGCACTCCCAATATTCTGGACATGCGCGATTTGGATGTGGCCGTCGGCCGCTACCTCTCTTGGGAAGATGATGCCCGGCGCCGCCAGGTGGCATTTCTGGGGTACCGGGTTTACGAGCGGCTGTTCGAAGGCATGAACGCGATCGGCGAGAAGATTCGCATCGGTAAGCATGAGTTTGTCGTCATCGGTGTGGCGGAAGAACTGGGTGGGATGTTGGGCGAAGACATGGATGAATTCATTTCGATCCCGCTGGCGACGCACCAGAAGCTCTATCAGCAGCCGGGCAATCCGGTCAATCTGGTAATCAGCGCGGTCTCACTTGAGCGGCGCGAGCCGGCCATGGATCAAGTGCGCGTTGTGCTTCGTTCGGCCCGGCACGTGTCCTACGACGATGAAGACGACTTCACGATCGTCACTCCCGACGCGATTTTGAGTTTCATCAACGACTTCACCGCCGGTTTCCGCATTGTGATGATTTCGCTGCCATTGTTGTCGATCGTGATCGGCGGGATCGTGATCATGAACATCATGATGATCTCGGTGACCGAACGCACCCGTGAAATCGGCATTCGCAAATCCCTTGGCGCGCGACGGCGCCACATTCTGACGCAATTTCTTTTCGAATCGACGTTGATGTCACTTCTGGGCGGATCGGCAGGAATTCTCCTCGGTATTTGGATCGGCAAGATGGTGTTGACTTCGCTGCTCGATATCAATGTCGCGCCGACGACGCTCGCGATCATTCTCGGCTTCGGCATCTCCACCGCCGTCGGGCTGTTCTTCGGCATCTATCCGGCCTATCGGGCTTCCCGGTTCGATCCGATTCGGGCACTGAGCTATGAGTAGCTGGTCGCAAGGGCTCTGGGAGACCCGCGAGGGGATGCATCTGGCGCTGGAAGCGGTCCGCGCCAACAAATTCCGCAGTCTGATGACGATCATCGGCGTGATGGTGGGCGTCGGCGCGGTGATCTTAGTGAATACGATCATGGATGGATTTACGGCGTATGCGGAGTCGTCTATCGATAAGATCGGTAGCAACGTGCTGTATATCACCCAGTGGGACGAAAGCACCGATTTCGACAATCTGACACAGGAACAGCGCCGCCGCAAGGATATCACTATGATCGAGGCGGCCGCTATCGAAGAAATGTGTCCGCTGGTCAAGGCTGTGGCGCCGCAGAAGCGCGCTTACAACAATATCGCCAAGAACGGAAATCGCTCAATCCGCAACCCGGATGATTTCCGCGGCTGTTGGCCGACTCAGATGATCGTCACCAACCGTGAGATGGCACAGGGGCGGTTTATCGACGAAAACGACATGCGCCGCGAGGCGATGGTGTGTGTTATCGGCCCGGAAGTGTCCGAGGCGCTGTTCGATTCGTATGAAGAGGCTGTCGGCAAGGAAATTCGGATCAACGGCTGGAAATTCACGGTCATTGGCGTGCAGGAACGGGTTGAGGACCTCTTCGGGATTAGCGAGAATGATTTCATCTTCATCCCCATGACGACCTTTGATCGACTCTATCCGAACACTACGGAAGTGGCTCTCATGTGCAGTGCCGTCTCGCGATCGCAGTTCGGCGACGCAATGGATCAGGTGATCAACGCGCTCCGGCGGGTGCGGCAGGTGCGTCCCGACGAGGAGAACAACTTTGGTATCCTGACGCAGGATCGGTTCAAAGACGAGGTTGCGGGGATCACCTCCAAAGTGCAACTGGGTGCCACGGCGGTGGCCTGCGTTGGTTTGATGGTTGGAGTCATTGGTGTGATGAATATCATGCTCGTGGCCGTAACTCAGCGGACCCGCGAGATCGGCGTGCGTAAGGCCGTCGGCGCCCGCAAGCGCAATATCCTGTTTCAGTTTCTTGTCGAAGCCGCGACCCTGACAATGATCGGTGGTGTGGTGGGAATCGTCTTTGGCGCCGGTTTGGGTTGGCTGGTAACAACGGTCTTGGAATGGCGCTACTTCTTCTCGCCGGTGTGGGCGGTAATTGGACTGCTGCTGTCAGCCGGAACTGGCATGATTTCCGGCTTGTATCCGGCCTGGCGCGCCGCGCGAATCGATCCAATCGTGGCCCTGCGGTACGAATAGTGACTGACCCGCTATCTGCTTGCCGAATTTCCTCCCCAGATCCCAATATCCGAGCGGCTGCCGTCAAGATCGGTCAACACTGAATCGCCGGCGTCGATCAACGGCGAGTTGGGGAGCAGCTTGAAGGTGAGGGTATCGGCAAAGAGCGGATTGCCTGACAGATTGCCGAACTTCCCCGTCAAATCAGCAATCTCCTCATAATTGCCCGCGTACTTCAGGGGTTTGCCCGGCTCGGTGGTCGGCGTTGTCCGTTCGACAGAAACCAAGTTCGAGTCAACCCAGACGCAGTTATTGGCAACAATGAAGTCGTTGGGGTTGCCGAGCATCCAGATGCCGACGCACGGGCAGACCCATTGCGCCCGCCAGCCGTTGTTGTACACGATATTGTTCGCAAAGACCCCGCGCGGCCCCGTTTTCTCGGCGCGATCACCCCAGTTGGCAAAACCGCAATTGCCGTTGCGGTAGACCAGATTGTTGGTTGCCTCCATGAATGAAGTCCCGGTCGCGATGATGCCCCAACCGAGGCAATCCATCACAATGTTATTGCGCGCGACGACTCGCGAGGTCCCGAACGAGCCGATTCCCTTCCAGAACTCACTCACCCGATTGCGCAAGACTGTCGCCTGGGCATCCCACGTAACCCCGATTCCGGCACCGCGGCCCTTGCTGATGACGTTGTCGGCGATGAACGCCTTGGCGCCGCGGTAGAGGGCGATGCCGTCCCAGCCGCCGTTGCTGATGCGGTTATTCTCGATATACAATTCGGAGCCCTCGCGGCCGAAGATTCCGCCGATGCCCACGACGACCGTTGTGTCGCGCTGGTTGTTGTCAAAGATGTTGCAGTTTCGGATTGTGACGCGTGAGAACTTGGCAACAACGGCGGCGTCAGTAGCATTGCCGTCATGATCGCGAATCCCGCCGGTAATCGTGACGCCTTCAAGCGTCGAACCCCAGCTGTCAAGAAAGAGCACGCCGTAACCGGCGTTAGTGACCAGGATCGTCGAGTCGGCATTTGCGCCGATGATCGCCAGTGCTTTGTCTTGGACAAGAAAGCCATGCGTTGCGTCTACCATAGTGCGGGGCTCGAGGCAGTTACCGCATAATTCTTCGGGATATTTCGCCGATACTGCCGGATAGGTGCCCGGGAGGAGGATAATCTTGTCGCCGGAGCGCGCCGAGTCGATCGCGGTCTGCAAATCCGCATAAGGCGCTCGATAGGAGCCGTCGCCGCCGCGCGGAGCATCCGCGCGCGCGAAGATCGTGCGGAACTGCGGCCGGTATTGCTCGGCACATGAGGTCAGGACGACCGCAAACATTGCAATGACGGCGATCAAAAAACGCATAACTCCTCCGCTTGCGAGATGGTTTTAACCTAATTAAGTTTGGCGGCCATGAACAGGAAAAAAAGCTCATCCGGCGTGCTGCCCACCACGCTCGACCTGTTCGAACAGCCGTTTCTGGCCGAGTCGAAAAGACGCGGACCGGCGACGGTGGAGACGGGGCTGTTGCCGTCGGTTGATGAACTCTACCGGCGCTTTCAGCAATACAATATCAAGTACTTTGCCGGCAAACTGCCGACGCCGCGAATACGCTACTCTCAGCGGATGTTGTGCGCCGGGCAATATATCCGCAGCCGGCAGGAAATCGTGATGTCACGCAAGTACCACGAGGTCTTTCCGCAGGATATCGACGACACGCTCAAACACGAGATGATTCACATTATTCACTTCAATCACAGCGCCGATTTCAAACGGGAAGCCGCGCGGATTGGCGCCTCGGTCAAAGCCAAGACCCATCAAACCCTTAGAATGCAGCCCCGGTATGTCTACCAGTGCCGTGCCTGCAAGACGGAGTACCCTCGGCGCAAGCGGCTGATCTCAGCCTCCTGCGGCAAGTGCTCGCCGTCACGTTTTGATCCCAAGTACAAGTTAGTGCTGAAGCGCAAACTCAGATAATATCGTATCCATCGAAGGGGGACAAAGCCCCGACACCTAAGCCGACGGCTGCCCCGGCTTGCGCAGAGTCAGCGCAAACAATACGCCCAGCACCAACGCCGCCAGTGCAATCCCGACCCAGGGTATCCAGCGGTGGCGTTCGGTGAGACGATTCTCTTGGTCGTCACAGGCGTCGCCGATACCGTCGCCATCGCGGTCGTACTGGTCGCGATTGGGGACATTCGGGCAGTTGTCGAGGCCGTTGATAATGCCATCGCGATCAAAATCGTCGCAGGCGTCCCCGCGGCCGTTGTGGTCGACGTCGGTCTGATCAGGATTGGCAAGCTCAATGCAATTGTCGCTGATGTCGGGAACGCCATCCTCATCAAGATCAGAGAAGACGTATCCGGCATTCGCTTGAGCAGCCACGTCAGGGAGCCGGACGACGCCGCGGTCGTCTGTTAGGTTGCCCGGCTCGGCCACCGGTGGCCAGATATGACGGTCGGGGTCAAAATAGACGCGGTAGCCATGCCCGGGTTGCGCCAGGAAGCGGAGAACGCGTGACGTATCGCGAGATTCCTGTTCAGTAATCAGACGCAACTCGGAAATCCGCAGCGGTTGGATGAATTCAATCACAAAGTTCCAATAGTCGGATCGGACCTTCGGAAAGCGAACGACAGTCGAGTCCAGTTTGGCGCCGGAGGTTAGTGCCTGCAATTCGCCGTGTTCTCCGCGAACACTGACTGAGATCTTCTGCGGCAAGGCGACATGTTCATCCAGGATGAGCACCACGCCGGAACAGGTGATCGAATCGGAGCAGGTCAGGGTGATGTTCGCTTCGCCGCGATCTTCGGCGGTGAAGTAGAAATCGGCGAAGGTGCGGAGATCATCGTCGAGCATCAGCTGTGCGTCTTGATAATAGGTGTTGGCGTCAATACTCAGGCAGGATTGGTTAATGATCGGAGTGGCCTTGAAGAATGACGGCTCGAATATGCGCTTCCCGGTATCGAGCACGGCAAACTCCCAGCGCTCGGCCACGTCGGTCGCAAACGACAGCTCAACGACCGTGGGAACGGCAAGTGCGGGTATCTGCGGCGTCTTGTGGCTCCGGTAGGCGCTGGTGATGCTGTCAACTTGAGTTTGGGTCAGCGGCGCTGCCTTCGCAACGATCGTGATCATAAGGAGGGAGAACCACCAGAGCAGTCGGGGTAGATTCATGATGTTGTTCCCTTCTCCGACTTGCCGGACTCAGACTTCTGTCGGCGGCGTGCCCAAAATGCAGTGCTCATTAACAGCGCGCCGACCAGAAAAAAGGTAATGATCCGGCCAGACAACTCCATTTTCCACACGTCGACAGCGAGCAACCGACCGACAACGAACGCGAGCAGTACCCCCCCGTAAATCACCAGCCCACGACGATCGCGGCTGCGGCCATAGAGATAACTCGCAAGCCCGATGATCGTGTAGATCACCAAAGCCAGCGTGACGGCGCGGTCGGGACTGACCAGCGCCGCATGCAGCGATTGCCAAAGCGCGGTGTACGCATAGACGGAGCCGAGGACGAGCAGCGCCGGTCCAAATCGCGGCATGCCAGCTTCGACTACACCGCTGGTTAGCCGCCGGAAAAACAGGCCCAACCCGACCATGGTCAGGGCCAGCACCGCCAAGACAAAGAAGTCGCGGTGGAAGACGCTGTAGAGCCAGGAGTTGGAAGTGATGCTGCTTACCGACAGCGCCATCGGGGCCACAAACAGCAGACATAACCATTGTGCCAGTCGCACGTCCCGGCGCAGATAATAGCCGGCCACACACAGAGCCGCGCATTCGATGGTGTAGGCGATTGTAAGCGCCGCGCCATCCAACTCGACCGCCGTCGCCGCCGCGAGCAAGACCACGCCGACCGCGGTGTAGACGTAGAACGGTTCACGGCGATTGGTGGCACGCGTCAGGAGAAAAGCGCCAACCACGAAGGCAACCAACCAGGCACAGATGATCAGGCTTTGCCAGTCGTCAGGCGCGCAGGTTCGGATCCAGATCAGTAAGAACAGTCCAGTGCCGGCAGCGGCAATCAAGTCCGTGATATTTCGACCGATGCGTGCGCGGATAATTCCAACAGAGTTCGTCAGGTAGAATATCGCGCCAAAACCAAAGGCGAAAGGCAGCAGGCGGCTGTGATCGGCATAAGGCGAATCAAAGAAGATCGGCACACTGTAGGCAGAAACCAGGGCAAGCGCGATCAGCGTCAATTCGCGCCAGCCGGTGAGGAAGACGACCCAGATGACGCCCAGTGTCACGACCAGCAGATATGAGAATAATCCGATCTGGTCGGTCTGCGGCGGGTGCGTCAACAGCGGCGCGACTCCGGCAAGGATCAAACTGCAGACAGCCAGCGGCCGGCTCTTCTGCTTCACGCTCGCCAAGGCAACAAAGGCTGTGCTCATGAACATCACGATCAACGCCGCTAGCGGAGTGAAGAAATCGTAATAGGTGCGCGCGGCGAAGACTGTGATCAGGATCGTAGTAGAGCCGAGAACCAGAAAGATACCGCCTTGATGGCGATATCTACGAATACGCCACCAGCCCAAGACGAGGATTCCCGCGCCGGCGACCAGCCCGAGAGCGATTCGACCCATCGGGCCGATCCAGTTGTTGAGGAACGCGTAAGTTGCCAACCAGGCGAAGCCAAATAGCAGCAACAGAGCACCGAGTTTTAGCAGCCAGTCTTCGCGCAACCAACGAATCAGCCGATCAGCCGAGGTAGTTCCGGAGCCCAGCGGCACGGCCGACGGTACCGGACGCGAAGTACCCGCGGCGGCAGCCGGTGTCGCTGGTGGTGTCGCAGCGGCGGCGGGCCGCGCAGTGGCCGAGATTGCGCCATCCGCCAGCAGCTTCTCGAGCCTGCCGATGCGTTGGCGCAAATTCTGCACCGTGACCAGCAGGTAGACTACACCGAAGAATCCGGCGAAGACAGCCAGTGCGAGCATACACTCAAATGCGAACATGTCCATTCCCGTTTTTCAAAGAAGCAAGGCCCTGGGAGCTAGTCAACCAAAACATGGACACGCGGCGGTTAGGATTTGCGTGCACTTGTGGGCTCGGAGACTGGCGATGTGAAAACGAAGTCAGCTTGGCGACGGCAAGAAATTGGCTACAGCTTGAATTCCGCAAGATCCTTGTAGATCGGTCCGGAGGGTCGAAGGTGCGATTCGATTAAGTGAATTGCGTCGACATGCACGGGTACCGGTCCGAACGAAGCGCGGGCGAAGGCGGCTTTGAGCGCCTCCAGTCGTTCCGGTTCTTTGACGCGGCCCAGGGTTAGATGCGGTGAGAAGGCCCGCTTTTCCGACTCAAAACCGAGCTGCGTAGACTCCCGGTCGAGGGCAGCGGCGATCGCAGCCAACCTCATCTGCGGATCATCAATTCCGACCCAGAACACGCGCGGTGCCCGCGGATTCGGGAACATGCCGCAGTTGCGCAGGGTGACATCAAAGGGGCCAAATCCGGTTGCACCAACGCGGATGGAAGATTTCACCGACTCAAGCAATTCGGGAGCGGTCTCCCCGAGGAACTTCAAAGTGATATGAATATTGTGCGGCTCGACCCACTTGACCCGGCCCGGCAGCTTCAGGAATTGCTCCATGAAATCGCCGACTTGATCTTGCGTATCCGTTGGAATTCGGGCGGCGATGAAGAGGCGCATACTACGGCTGCAATTTCCGGCGCAGAAAGTCGAGCGCCTGAGTGGCTGCGCGCTCGCGAATGCGCTCGCGCGTGCCGAACAAGTTGAGTTTCAGAGCGGACACAGTGTCCTTACGGTCAGCATAGCCGACGTACACCAGCCCGACCGGCTTCTCCGGCGTCGCGCCGCCTGGTCCGGCGATACCGGTTACCGACACGGCGTAGTCGGATCCGGTCAGTTGCAGCACGCCGCGCGCCATCGCTTCGGCAACTTCGTGGCTGACGGCGCCATATCCGGCGATCAGTTCCGTCGGCACTTTCAATGCAGCGGATTTGACAGCGTTGGAATAAGCTATTACGCTGCCGACGAAGAACTGCGAGCTGCCGGCGATATCGGTCAACCGCTTTGCGATCAATCCTCCGGTACACGACTCGGCCGTCGCGAGCGTCTGTCCGCGTGCGATCAACAGCCGGGCGACGATTTCCGGCATTGACTCTTCGCCGATGGTGAAGACGTAGTCGCCCAACTTGAGGCAGATCGCCTTGACCAACTGCTCGGCGGCAGATTCGGCCTCTTCCAGAATCGATGCCGTGGCCGTCACGCGCAAATCGACACCCTTGTAGCTGGGCAGGTATGCCAACCTGAGTCTCTCGCCGGCCGGTTCGAGGTCGGCGATGGTCTCCGCGATCTCGGTCTCCGTGATGCCAATGGTGCGAATGCGTCGAATTATGATGGCCCCGCGCCCCGGGCGCTTGGAGAGGTACGGAATAATCGACTGATCGAGAATTGCTTCCATCTCTGCCGGGACGCCCGGCAACGCCGCAAAGAAACGATCCGAATCCTGGAAAACGATCCCGGGGGCAGTGCCGATCGGATTGACGAGCAGATCGGCGCCTTGCGGTTGCAGCGCCTGGCTTTGGGCGATCGCCGGCATCTTGCGATTGCGCTGCTGGAACAGCGCTTCGAGACGCCTCATCACTTCGTCATTGAGGACCAGCTTGCGGTCAAATGCAGCGCAAATGGCATTCTTGGTGACATCGTCCTTCGTCGGCCCAAGGCCGCCGGTCATGATCGTTACCGGCGAACGCTGCCAGGCTGTCTGGATCGCTTCCCTGATATCGTCATGCCGGTCGCCGACCGTGGTCTTGCGGGCGACCTCGATGCCGATATCCGCCAGTCGACGTGCAACATAGGCCGAATTAGAGTCGACCGTCTGCCCGGAGAGGATTTCCTCGCCGACGATGATGAGCTCCGCGTTCATGACCACGGCTTAAGGTAGATGAGTCCCTGCAAAAGCAGATTCGTGTAGACGCCGCAGGCGAAGTCATCACCCATGATACCCCAACCGCGCGGCAAGGTGCGCTCCCAATAGCGTCCCGGAAATGGTTTGATGATATCGAGAATGCGGAAGATAACGAATCCGGCCAGGTAGTTCTGCCAGGTCACTGGCACGAAACAATAGCTCACCATGATGCCGGCGATTTCGTCGATGACGATCGGTTTGCCGTCGTGACCGAAGAAATGCTCGGCTTCGGTCGCAACCCAGACCCCGAGCGCCAACATCACGACGGTGCTGATGATCTGGGTGGGAATCCCCAGAGGAAACAAGAACCAGGCCAGCACGACGCCGGGGATCGTGCCGGTCGTGCCGGGAATCGTCGGCGAGAGGCCGAAGCCAAGCCCGGTAGCGACGCATTTGATCAAAAAGTCTCGCACGCAACCTACTTCATTGTGTTGCGCAGAAGATACAGGCTCTTCCACAGATAGTCAATGCCGGTACCGACGGTAATTGCGACCGTCGCAAACATTAGCCAGAAGATCAGGCGTTCCGGCGCCGGCGACATCAACCACGCCCACTCGATCTCCAGCAAGGGCAGAAACGTGCGCGCATTGATCACGAGAAGTATCACAGTGATCGACGTCATTTGCAGAAACGTCTTCGCCTTGGCCGACCACGAAGGCGTGATCAGGACGCCGCGATAGGCAGCGATCGTGCGCAGCCCGGTGATCAGGAATTCGCGCAGAATGATTAGCAGCACCATCCACATCTGTACGTAACCGAGGGCGACGAAGGCAATAAAGGCCAACGAGGTCAGAATCTTGTCGGCAAGCGGATCGAAGAACTTCCCGAAGCTCGTGGAAATGCCGTATTTGCGGGCATAGTAGCCGTCAAACAAGTCGGTCAACGCGGCTACGATGAAAATGATCATCGCCCAGAACTTGGCCCACGCATTGTCGACGATGAACAACGCCATAAACACCGGCGCGAGCACAATGCGCACCATCGTCAGAAAATTGGGCAGGTTCATCGGGCTTCCTCAGAGATTGTTGTGCCGTTTCGCATCCCGGTTCGGAATCTATCGATCAGCGGCTGTTGAATCAATCGAATAAGATTTTCGGGTTCAAAGTGAATCTTTGCGCGGCCGGCGCAGTAGAAGAAATTTGGTAACTACTGGGCAAGAGGTATGGAGACGTATGATCACCGGAGTCAATTTCGCGATGATTCGCGCCGTTGTGCTGGCGGGGTGCATGGCGCTGCTGATGCCGCTGCAATCGGGGCGAAGCGAGTCGACCTCGACCGCCGCGGCCGGATCGTCACGCAGCGGGAAAATCAAGGCTCTAACGCAGGAGGAAATCGACGGCTATCTCAACGGTTATGGCATGGGACTGGCCAACGCGGCCGAGCTGAACCACTACCCCGGGCCCAAACATGTGCTCGAGTACACCCGGGAACTGCAGCTCACGAATGATCAGATTGCCGCGACCAAGAAAATCTTCAATGAACAGCAACGCCGGGCGCTCGAACTGGGCGAGCAGATCGTCAAGGAAGAGCAGCGCTTGGACCGGCTGTGCGCCAGCGCCAAGATCACTGAAAGTGAGTTGGAGAAGATCGTCAAAAAGATCGCGCAGCTACGCGGCGACCTGCGTTTCGCCCACTTGCGCGCTCACCTGCAGATGAAGACGGTACTCAGCTCCGAGCAGGTGAAGAAGTACGATGAACTACGGGGGTATGCGGGCAAATAGCGCCCCTGGCTGCGTTCATCGCGGACGGAGTGCCCGCCACATCCGCTTTGCGCGGGCAACCGCTTGATTGTGCTGCGCGAGCGTTGACGTGAAGATGTGGTGTCCGTCGCCGGTGGCCACAAAGTAGTAGTAGTCGGTGGTTGCCGGAAATAGTGCCGCGTGCAGCGACGCCTGCCCCGGCGCGCCGATCGGACCGGGCGGCAGGCCGAAGTATACGTAAGTATTATAAGGCGAGTCGTAGTCGAGGTCATCCCGCAGCAACGGTCGGTCGAGTCCACCCAGCGCATAGATCACTGTCGGATCGCACTGGAGCTTCATTCCCTGGCGCAGGCGGTTGTGGAAGACCGACGAAATCAGTTCCCGCTCGGAGCCGGCGGCAGCTTCGGCTTCGATCATCGACGCCAGCGTCACAATCTCCAGAAGCGGGCGGTTCAGCCTCTGTCGCTGTTGCTCCATCTCGGGAGTGAACTTCTCCCGAAACATTGCAACCATTGTGCGGACAACTTCATGTGGCTCTTGAAAGGGATAGAACGAATACGTCTCGGGGAATAGAAAGCCCTCAAACGAAGGCGCGGGGATATCGAGTTCCTCGCGGAAACGCGCGTCTTCGAGCAGCGTTACCAACTCATTTGAATCGGTTGGAATTTCGTGTACCAGAATCGGTACAATCTCTTTTAGCGTCAGGCCTTCAGGGATTGTTACGCGACTCAGCTCCGGCATTGTCTCGCGGAAGAACTTCGCCAGTTTCCAGTGTGACATTCCGCCCGGTACCTGATATCTTCCCGGCTGCAGGTGTTTGTCGGCGCCGGTAGAGCTCATGAAAAAATTGTAGAGCCGCCGATTCACCGGCAGCCCGGCTTCAGCCAGGCGCTGCCGCAGGTCGCCGGCGTCATCCTGCGGATGAAGGACAATGTTGTAAGATGCCCCCGCCGATCCGATCGGCTCCATGACTGATCGATAGAACACAATGCCGCCGACGCCAACCAGAATCAGGATGACTGCGGTAAGTCTCAGCCAGACTTTCTTACGTGCCATCGTTTCGATCACCAGGAGCAGCGGCAGCAGCGGCAAGATCAGCAACAGCAATACTGTGGAGACGAGCCAGAGCAGAATTTCGCGGGCAGTTCGCATCAATCATCTTGGATGATGGGCATTGAGATAGTCCTGCAAAATCAACTGTGCGGCGATGGTGTCCAGTTTGCCGCGCATCTGTCTTTCACTCTTCCCGCCGGCGCGCAGCGCGTCCTTGGCCTGACTGGAGGTAAAGCGCTCGTCCTCCAGACGCACGCGATAGCCGAACTCCTCGATCCGCCGCGCAAACAGCTTGACCTCTTCGGCCATTTGGCCGCTGCTGCCGCCGGAAAGGGATACCGGCAGGCCGATCACGACGAGCTCGACGTCGAGTTCGAGCAGTGCCTGCCGGACACGCTCGGCAGCCTCCGACGGCGATTTCAGCACGATCGTTGTCAGCGGCTGCGCCGTCAGCCGTAGCGGATCGGAATAGGCAATGCCAATCCGTCGACGGCCGTAGTCAATGCCGATAATCCGTTTTTCGTACATTCAACGGCAAGGTATGCGGTAACAACGTTGGAGTCAAATGACAAGGCGGCGGTCAGACTTTGACCGTGAGCCAGCGGCCGCGCTGATAATACCAGTAGAACGCAACGGTTGTGATCATGCCGGAGATTGTCAGCACCCACCAGACTGCCGACTGCGGCAAGCCAAATACTTGCGTGACGATGACCGCCGGCAGCACCTGCAGCGCCCACGAATGGATGATGCTGACGATCATAAAGGGTGTGTTTAGACCGACACCCAGATGTACCTGCTCGAGCATGATGAATGCGCCAAAAAACGGGTAGCCGACCGCCGTGATCCGAAGCAGAATTGCGCCTTGGCGGATGGTTTCGGCATTGTCGAAAAAGATTCGCATGTAGGTCTCGGCGAAAACAAACGTTAGCAGGCCCAGAGCACCCATGATTCCCGTACTGAGCCAGATCGCGTGGTCGGCTGTCGTCTTTGCACGTGCATGCTTGAGCGCGCCGAGATTGTGACCGATCAGCGACGAGAGCCCGAGGCCGATGCCGACGATCAAAGCGATGCCGAAGCCGAAAACCTGCATGCTGGCGCCATAGGCCGCGACCACGCCGGTGCCGAAGGTGGCGATAATCGGCGTAATCAACAAGCGCGACAGCGACCATGACAATTCCCCGATCCAGGCTGGCACACCGAGCCAAAGCATCTTCCACATCGACGCGACCGAGACCGGCACCCGGCTGCGCAAGTGCAACTGGACATTGACATACGGCGAGAAGAACAACAGCATCCCCGCGATGAAACAGATGGCGAAGCTGGCCACGGTCGCGTAGGCTGCGCCGGCGATCCCGAACGCGGGCAGCCCGAACCAGCCGAACATCAGCAGCGGATCGAGGATGACGTTCAGCGCGTTCGAGCCGATCATCAGCGCCATTGCCAAATTGGGATTCGCGACGCCACGTAGCGCCGTGAAGATCGAATAGGCCGCATAGAACACCGGTAACCCGATGATGACGATGCGGCCGTAGGTGACACTCATGGCATAGGCCTCGCCCTCGGCGCCAAGCAGACGCAGCATGACGGGGAGAAAAATCAAACCGACAATATTGACGAGTAGGCCGAAGAAAAGCTTGAGGATCAGTGTTTCTTTGATCGCCGTTTCGGTCCGGTCAAAATCGCGCTCTCCATATCGGCGGGAGATAATCGCCACCGAACCGGGACCGATCAGGCTGTTGAACGCGAACAGGATCCACATCAGGTTGGTGAAAAAGGTGATCGCCGCCACGCCGTTTTCACCCTCGGGAAGCCGCGAAACCCAGAACATGTCGGCCACGGAATAAACGTGCTGGGACAAAAAGCCGATCATTGACGGCAGTCCCATCTTGAGAATCGAGCCCAAAACAGAGCCTTCGGTGTAGTCCGTGCGCTGTCGCTCAGTAGTTTCCAGCATGGAGAGATAATACGCGAATGTCGACGGAAGGTTCAACGTGAATTTGGGTAGGCAATAACGAAATGTCGTCGTCGGAACGGTGGCTCTTAGCGGGTCACGAATCGAGGGCGGTCAGGCCTCCGCCCTCTACAGGTTACTTGCGTTTACGCGCCGGCTTTGCGGATGGGAACGCGATGTGGAACACTTCGCCGACTCGCTCGACACTGTGGAACTTGATGTGCGCTTTCACTTCCGGCGGCAGGTCGACTAAGTCTTTCTCGTTGTCACGCGGAATGATGACCTCTCTGAAGCCATAGCGCAGAGCGGCTAAACACTTTTCCTTCAGGCCGCCGATCGGCAGCACTACGCCGCGCAGCGTGATTTCACCGGTCATCGTCACTCTGGGGCGAATCGGACGATTAGTCAGCAGGCTGACCAGCGCGGTGGCGATCGTGATGCCTGCCGACGGACCATCTTTCGGCACGGCACCGCTTGGGACGTGGACATGCAAGTCAGTCTTGTCGAACAACGCGGCATCGATTCCAAGATCGGCGGCAGACGAGCGGACGCACGACAGCGCCGTCTGCACGGACTCCTTCATGACATCGCCCAGGCTACCGGTCAAGGTCAACTGGCCTTTGCCGGCCATTCTGGTGACTTCGATGTTGAGAATATCCCCGCCCACCGAGGTATAAGCCAGTCCCGGCACGACTCCAACCTCACCCTCGCGCGGGATTCGATCGGAGATGAAGCGCTCGGGGCCGAGATAATCGGAGACATCGCCGGCCTTGACGATGGCGCGTCCTTTGTGCCCGGTCGCGACTTTCTTGGCAACCTTGCGGGCGATCGCCGCCAATTCGCGATCAAGATTGCGCAGTCCCGATTCGCGAGTGTAGTCGTGAATCACCTTCAAAATCGCATCATCGGCGATTTGCAGATCAGTCTTCTTGAGCCCGTGGTTTTCGATCTCCCGCGGAACGAGATAGCGCTTGGCAATCGCCAGTTTCTCTTTGTCGGTATAACCCGGGATACGGATAACCTCCATCCGGTCGAGCAGCACCGACGGGATCGTGTCGAGAATATTGGCCGTAGTGATGAACATCACTTTGGATAGATCGAAGGGGACATCGAGGTAGTGATCCGAGAAGCTGTTGTTCTGTTCCGGATCGAGCACTTCCAACAGCGCCGAGGATGGATCGCCGCGGAAGTCCTTGCCGATCTTGTCCACCTCATCGAGCATGATCACCGGATTATTGGTGTCGCAGCGGCGGATCGCCTGGATAATCCGACCCGGCAGCGAACCGATGTAGGTGCGGCGATGACCGCGAATTTCTGCCTCGTCGTGCATGCCGCCCAAGGCAATGCGCTGGAACTTCCGTCCCATCGACCGGGCAATTGAACGTCCCAATGAAGTCTTGCCGACGCCGGGCGGACCGACAAAGCAGAGGATCGGGCCCTTGAGTTCTGATTTGAGCTTCTGCACCGCGAGAAACTCCAGGATGCGCTCTTTGACCTTTTCCAGACCGAAGTGGTCTTCGTCGAGAATCTTCTCGGCCTTGTTGATGTCGAGAGCTTCATCGGACGACCGGTTCCACGGTAGAGTCGTCATCCAATCGAGGTAAGTGCGGCTGACGATGTACTCGGCGGCCGAAGGATTCATCTTGGCGAGCCGGTCCAGTTCCTTTTCCGCCGCTTCCCGAGCGATCTTCGGCAATCCATTCTCGATGATCCGGTTGCGGAACTCCTCGATTTCATTGCTGCGATCATCGTCCTCTCCGAGTTCCTTCCGGATCGCTTTGAGTTGTTCGCGCAGGATGTAGTCGCGTTGCATGCGCCCCATCTCATGGGCCGCTTCATTCTGGATTTTCTTCGACAACTGCAGCACCCCGACTTCCTTGTTGAGATGCTGAATCAGCTTCTCGAGCCGCTGCTGTACGTCGAGCGTCTCCAGCAAATCCTGCTTGTTGGCGATGCTCAGGTTGATGTTGGAGGCCAGGTAATCGGCCAGCTTGGACGGACTCTCCTGGTTGATAGCCGTGATGTAGATCTCCTCCGAGACGTTAGAAGCCAGTTCGACCACGGTCTTGACCAACTCGAGCACGTTGCGTTTCAGGGCCTCAATCTTGACACCGGAAGAATCGATATCGTTGAGGATATCGATCTCGGCCATGATGAACGGTTCCGTTTCGCGGATCGATTTTAGTTGGATGCGATGGAGCCCTTGCACCAGGAAGCGCACCGAACCATCGGGGAAGCGCAGCATCTTCAAGACAGTCGCCGCTGTGCCGACCGAATGAACGTCCTGAGGGTCACTGGTCTCGCCTTGACTCTCCCGTTGCGTATAAAGACCGATTGTCTTTCCTGCCATCAGGGCATCATCAACGAGCTTTGCCTGGCGCTGATCGGTGATCATCAGCGGCATGATCAGGTACGGAAACACCACCATTCCGCGCAGCGGCAGGATCGGCATGACCTTTTCTGTCATCGGGGTTTGATCATTCTTCGTCATAACTGGCGCCTGCAATGCAACCTCCTATAGATCAACCGTCAAGAGAGCGAAACGTTGCATCCCGGTGATTCACTCCCAAACTGGGGACTACATGTACTTTATCGTAAAAATCCCGAAAAGCTTCACTACCCATTTGCAGATAAGGACTTAGCTGCCGGGCCGGCGATTGAGCTCTGCCAGAATCTCGCTGATGCGCGCAGTCGCGGGGCTACTCGGATAGTTCTGGAGATACCCGCTGAGTACGGCGCGCGCCCGGTCGATTTGTCCGCGCCGGTCGAATATCTGCGCCAGATACATGTACGGATCCGGCGTGATCGGATTGATTGCCATCATCTGGTTACAGATCCTCTCGGCTTCGTCAAGTTTGGCTTGGTTGATCAATGAAACGCAAAGTCCGAGCAACGCCTTGAGGTCGTTCGGCATCCGCGTCAACGCCTCGCGCTCATACTGCTCGGCCTCGGCCCAGCGCTGCATCAATCCGAGAGTAATGGCGTAGTTGTGATAGTACACGGGATCGCGCGCCTCGTAACGAATCGCCTTTTGCTGCGCATCGACCGCCCGTTCGTAGTCGCCGAGTCGTGTGTAAACCTGTCCCAGGTGAGTCCACAGCGCCGCCGCCGTGCTGTCCAGTTCCAGCCCCTTGTCGCAATAGTACTTGGCGTCGGTCAAACGGCCCTCATTCAGACTGAGTTGTGCCAGGTTGGCGTAAATGCGCGTATGCGGCCGCAGCGCCAACGAACGCTTCCACATCCGTTCAGCCAGCACCATGTCGCCCTCGTTACGCAAGTGATTGCCCATCATCTCGAATCCCACCGCGCCCTCGAGATCATACAAGCTCAAGATTTGAATCTGTCGCTGTGTGGCCTTATCGAAGCTGGCGTTTACGGCCGCAAAAGAGAAGAACAGCGCGAAAGCGACCGCCGCGAGTGCGATGGGCGCAATCCGGCAGACGCGGAATTCCTTGTACTCGCTGAACAGCATTGCGCCAAAGAACGTTACGGTCAACCCGGCGGCGGAGAACAGATCCCAGTCAACGGCGTAGCCCAATCGGGAGTGCAGAAGCAGCAGCATCGCAATTGCACCCGGGAGTGCAGCCGCAACCAACAACAGCGGGCGTTGTTTGCGCCAGGAGGTACGCGGCTTGACTGCCAGGGAGGCCACAATTAGAATCAGCCCCACGCCGGCGGTGAGGAACAACTCGTTGATGACGTCAATCAAATGCTGAGACGACAAGAGCGTGTAACTGCTCTCGGAGGGGCTCAGCCCCATGATCAATTGACTGACTCCCAGGGTCGGCAGCGTCGACAGTCGTGGCACGACCGCCGCCAGGACCACCGAGAGCACGACGGCAGCGCTGTAGAGAAGCGTTGCTCCGTTGCGGCCGTCGCGATTGGCGAAGTAAGCTCCTACAAGCAAACACGGCGCGAAGATCAGTGCCTTGAAGTGGAAAAGCACCAGCAGGAGATAGAACCCGCACGCCACTAACGGCGGAATTTCGCCGCGCAGAGCCTTGATACCGGCGGTAAAGAACAAGGCCATCAACGCCGGTATCAGCATATAGGTTTCGACATAACCGCAAAACAGCAGCGTCGTCCCGGAGAAGAACAGCACGATGAACATCAGCAGACGCAGCGCCGGCCCGACGAAAGCCGTACGCACGAACCAGAGCAAGGCCAAGTAATAGGCGATGCCGCCGATAAACGACACGATTCGAACGGCATCGGTGCCGATGAATCCGAGTGGAGCATTGGTCAATTGATACATGACGAAGTTGACGAGTTGCGCCAGCGGCTCAGTCGGCAACCACGAAACCCCGACCTCGATCTCACGGGCGCGCAGAAGGCCGTCGCCGAGAAAATGCGCACGCACCCTGAGGGCGATGAACAGAACGGTTAGAAGCGCGGGCACACCGAGATAGATCAACAGTTTTCGCGGCAGCTCACTGAGACGCAGATTCTCGGCTCCCAGTATCACGGTTGCCGCACAAAGCACGGACGCGATCAAGACAATTGTCCGCACCGACCAGTCGTGGAATTGCAGCAGATTGAGCCCCCACCATGCGCTGGGATACTGCCAGGGTGAAGCCAAGAGGAAGAGGGCCAGCACCGACAGGAGATTAATGGGAAGTGCAGGAAAGCGCGGCGTCTTAGACATTGAAACGAAACAGAATGACGTCGCCGTCTTGTACGATGTAGTTCTTGCCTTCGAGCCGCACCAGGCCGTGTTTCTTGGCTTCCGCCTGCGAACCATGGCGTTGCAGGTCGTCGTAATGCACGACTTCTGCGCGGATGAACCCGCGTTCGAGATCGGCGTGGATTACGCCGGCGGCTGTCGGTGCCGTCGAGCCCTTGCGCACCGTCCACGCGCGCGACTCTTTCTCGCCCGCTGTTAGAAACGAGATCAGACCAAGCAAGTCGTAGGACTTCTTAATCAACAAATCGAGAGCCGAATCCCTGACGCCCAAATCCGCCATAAACGACTTGCGGTCGTCGTCGCTGAGTTGCGCCAATTCCATTTCGATCTTGCCGCAGACCACCGCGAAATCGGTGTTCGGACGCTGTGACAATGCGGCGTGTTCGGCGTTAAGCTCCGGAAGCCGGGGCAGGTCTTCTTCGCCGATGTTGATGACGACCAACAGCGGCTTAAGGGACAGAAACTGGAAACCGCGAATCGCTTTGAGTTCTTCGGCGGTTAGCTCTGCCGCACGCAACGGCTGATTACTTTCGAGCGCCTCCTTAACTTTCTTCAGCACTTCGTACTCGTGCCTGACCTTGTCGTCTTTAACCAGCTTCGCCTGCTTCTCGACTTTGTCGATTCGTTTCTCGATCAGCAGCAGGTCGGCGAAGACGAGTTCCTCCTCCAAAGTTTCGATATCGCGTTTGATATTGACCGAGCCCTTGGGATGCAGCACTTCGTCGTTGGCAAAGCCGCGCGCAACATGCGCCAACGCATCACACTCACGCAAAACTTGCGGAATCTCATTCTCGACGCTGGCTTCCTTTTCACCCGAGAAGCCCGCAACATCGATGTACTCGACCTCGGCGAAGGTCTTCTTCTTCGAATTCTCAAGCGTCGCTAGCCAGTCGACGCGCGGATCAGGTACCAGCACTCGGCCGCGATTGAACGCGCCTTTCTGCGACTGAAAGCTGGAGACCTCGGCATTGCCCCGCGTCACGGCATTGAAGATAGTGGTCTTGCCCGAAAGTCCGAGCCCGATCAGTCCGACAATCATACAGATTTAGTATAACGGATTCGCTGTTGCGAAATCAAGCTGCGTTCCTCCCGCGAACGCTGAGAGCAGTGGTCACGGACTTGCCAACCACAACCACTGCTGTCAAAAATCACTTACCGGAGAACTCCGCTTCGCGTTTCTCGAGAAATGCACCCAGACCCTCGTTCTTGTCCGCTGTAGCGCACAGGGCGGCAAAGGCTTGAATTTCGAATGCATTGGCGTTGTCGAGGTCGACTTCCATGCCGCGATTGATTAGTTCCTTGGCGTAGGCAATCGCCACCGGCGACTTCGATAAGATCGTAGCCGCCATCTTGTCGACTTCGGCCAGAAGTTGATCCGCGGGAACCACAACTTCGACTAGTCCGATGCGGAGCGCCTCGTCTGCTCGGATGATCCGCGCGGTCAACGTGAGTTCCTTGGCCCGGCCCTTGCCCACCAGGCGCGGCAACCGCTGTGTTCCGCCGAAGCCGGGCGTAATCCCGAGATTGACTTCCGGCTGGCCCATCTTGGCGGCCTCCGAGGCGATGCGAATGTCTGTCGCCATCATGAACTCGCAGCCGCCGCCCAGTGCAAAGCCATTGACCGCGGCGATCGACACGATCTTCGAGTTTTCGATCTGCGCCAGCACCGCGTGACCTAGTTCAACGAAAGCCTTGCCCCGGACGACATCGAGTTCTTTCAGTTCGGCGATATCGGCACCGGCGATGAAAGCCTTGTCACCGCCGCCGGTGAAGATGACGACGCGAACCTGACCGCCATTCTCCAACTCGGTGAACGCGTGTCGGACTTCTTTGAGCGTCTCGGAGTTGAGCGCATTCAGCGCCTTGGGACGATTAAAGGTGATCTTCGCCTTTACGCCGTCGACTTCGACTAAGATATTGTTGTAAGTCATTCAGTCCTCACTTCTTGCTGTATTCGTAGAACCCGCGCCCCGACTTGCGGCCCAGATATCCAGCCTTCACCATCCGTTTCAACAGCGGCGGTGAGGCGTAACGCGGTTCGCGGAATTCCTCGAACATGATGTCGCCGATGTACATGATCGTGTCGAGCCCGATGAAGTCGGTCAATTCCAGCGGTCCCATCGGATGGGCGCAGCCCAGCTTCATGCCGTTGTCGATGTCCTCCTTGGTCGCCAGCCCGGCCTCGTACCAGCGGATAGCGTCGATCAGGTACGGCACCAGCAGCAGATTGACGACAAAACCGCACGAGTCCTTGGCGCGCACGACGGTCTTGCCAACCGATTCGGCAAAAACCGCCGCGTCGGCAAAACTCTGGTCATCGGTCATCACGGTGCGCACGACTTCGACCAGCTTCATCACCGGTACCGGGTTGAAGAAGTGAAGGCCGACGAACTGACTGCGGCGCGAAGTCTCCACCGCCATATCGGTAATCGAGAGCGACGAAGTGTTCGAGGCGAAAATCGCCGTCGGCTTACAGATTTTGTCGAGCGCGCGAAAGATCGGAATCTTGACTTCCAGATTCTCCGTCACCGCCTCGATGACCAAATCACAGTCGGCCAAATCCTCCAATTTGGTGGTGGTCCTGATATTGCCCAGCACCTTGCTCTTGTCCTCGGCCGTTGCCTTGCCTTTCTCGATGGCCTTATCCATCAGCTTCTCAATCCCCTTGACCCCCTTCTGGAGCAGCTCATCCTTCTCTTCGCGGGCAATGACCTGGTATCCGGCTGCCGCCGTCACTTGTGCGATACCTGATCCCATCTGCCCGAATCCGACAAGTCCGATCTTCTTGAAATTCACGGTCCCTCCGCAGGCTTATCATTAGTTTACAGTGGTCGCGTCAACGAGGATGTGCACTTTCCCTACCTGAATGTCAACGATAGATGCTGGCGCACCGCAAGTCAAGCCGCACGGAAGCCAATTTCGGTCGATTTTGTAACAGCAGAGCGCAATGGTTGACTCTGATCTTCAAGAATGCTACATTCACCGCATGGCAACCGAGTACGGGACGATCACTACCGCTGACGGTATCATTGATGCAGCCAGGACCCTGGGCGCCAAGCATGGCCCGTTTCGGGTAGCGGTGGCGGCGGCTGAGGATGACGATGTCCTGAAGGCATGCGCCGAAGCCGCTCGGCTGGGTACGGCGACTTTCGCGCTCTACGGCTCGGAAGCCAAATTGCGCGAGATCGGCGAAAAGCACGGGATCGACTTCAGCGGCTTCAAGATTGTCAGCACCAAAGACGCCAACGAGTCAGCCTATTTGGCTGCCCAGGCCGCCGACAAAGGTGAAGCCGATCTGATCCAGAAAGGGTTCATCTCAACTTCCGGCCTGCTCAAGACGGTGTTATCGCGTGATTTCGCCCTGCGCGCGTCGGATACGCTCAATCATGTCGCGGTGCTTGGTTTCGCCGGCTATCACAAGTTGATCGGTATTACGGACGGCGGCATGGTCGTCAAGCCGAACTTCGAGCAGAAACTCCAGATGATCAACAACTCCGTGCAACTTTTCCATTGTCTGGGATATGACGTACCGAAAGTTGCCGTCTCAGCCCCGGTCGATTACATCCACCCAAAACTGCCGGCGACGACGGAAGCCGCCCAACTGACCGCCATGAGTAAGGACGGTCTCATCAAGGACTGCGAAGTCTACGGCCCGCTGACGTTTGACGCGGCCACGAATCGCGAAGTGGCGCTGGGTCGCGGCATCAAAAACTACGTCGCCGGTGATGCGGATATCTTCCTCGTCGACTCGATCGAAGAGTGTAACATCATCTCGAAGGTCCTGATCCTGCTGGCTCCGGCAACCTTTGCCGGCGTGATTGTTGGCGCCAAAGTCCCAGTCAGTCTGGTGTCTCGTACCGACACGGCGCGCAATAAACTGGCGTCGATCTCGATTGCCTGCTTGTTGGCCAATTCCTATCGGCGAGGGCGCGCATGATCAAGGATTTTGCGGCGCTTGAACAACTGGCGCGGGAGAAGACGGTTGATCCGCTCCTGGTTGCATTTGTCGAGCCGCATGAACCGAAGTTGATCCAGGCGATCGACCGTGCGATGAAGCATCGTCTCGTCAAACCGGTGCTGATCGGGGATGAGGCGTCAATCCTCAAAGCCGGCAACGAGGCGGGAATTGAAGTGCGCGGCTGGGAATTGGTACGCTCGCCCGATGCGAATTACTCGGCCTATCAGGCACTGGAATTGATCCGCGACAACAAGGTCGGCGGTATCGGCAAAGGCGTCTTTG